>NZ_JBIWOU010000010.1:39469-262567 GCF_044767915.1 Streptomyces sp. NPDC101191 | reverse complement strand
GGCGGCGACCTTCCCGAGCGAAGCGAAGGGAAGCTCGCAGTCCGGACACCCCCACCCCCGCGGAGGCCCCGCACCCCGCGGACCCACGGGTCTCGGGCGGCGCCCGTAGGGCTCGATCCGGCACGAGCGCCCATAGGGCGGGCGTACGAGCAAGGAGCCTGGTCCCCGGCAAGGGCTGACGTCCCGTGCGCCCCCTCCCCCAGACTCCGTCCGGGGGGACGATGGCCCACACGGAGCGGAGCGAGCGCCCCCCGGCCTGGGACGAGTGAGGCCCCCACGGGGGTGGGGCGAGCGGGCGGCTGATGTCATGCGGCGGGAGGGGTGCGGGGCCGGAGCGGGGGTGGGGGTGTCCGGACGTGGCGGCGACCTTCCCGAGCGAAGCGAAGGGAAGCTCGCAGTCCGGACACCCCCACCCCCGCGGAGGCCCCGCACCCCGCGGACCCACGGGTCTCGGGCGGCGCCCGCAGGCCCCGCACCCCGCGGACCCACGGGTCTCGGGCGCGCGCCGAGCGGCCCGCGCGGCCCCCGCGGCCCCCGCTCGGCCCGAGCGGCCCCCGCGGGCCGCCGGTTGGACGGGCGGGGCCGGGGCTACCCCTCGCGGGCCGCCGACGTGAAGGTCATGTCGGGGTAGCGGTCTCCGGCGACCTGGCCCGCGATCGGCTCCAGGGCGGCGAGCTCCGCCTCGGTCAGGGTGATCCGGGTGGCCGCCGCGTTCTCCAGGAGGCGGGAGCGCTTGCGGGTGCCGGGGATGGGGACGACGGTCAGGCCGTGCACGGCGGCGCGCTGCTGGACCCAGGCCAGGGCGATCTGCGCCGAGGTCGCGCCGCGTTCGGCAGCGATGGCGTGGAGCGGGGCGAGCAGGGCCCCGTTGCGCTCGGCGTTCTCGCCGGTGAAGCGCGGCTGGCGGCGGCGGAAGTCGTCGGTCCCGAACTCCTTCGAGGCGTCCGCGAAGGAGCCGGTGAGGAAGCCGCGGCCGAGCGGCGAGTACGGCACGAAGGTCACGCCGAGTTCGGCCGCCGCGCCGACCGCGCTGTGCTCGACGTCGCGGGAGAACAGCGACCACTCCGACTGCAGGGCGGCGACCGGGTGCACCGCGTAGGCCTCGCGCAGCTCGGGGCCGGTGACCTCGCTCAGCCCGATCTGCCGGATCTTGCCCTCCTTCACGAGCTCGGCCATGGTGCCGACGGAGTCCGCGAACGGTACGGCCGGGTCGGTGCGGTGGATGTAGTAGAGGTCGATCGTCTCGACGCCGAGGCGGCGCAGGCTGGCCTCGACGGAGGCCCGGATGTAGGCGGGGTCGTTGTTGACGCCGCGGAAGGCGGGGTCGTCGGCGCGCCGCTCGATGCCGAACTTGGTGGCGAGGACGATCTCGTCCCGGTGCGCGGCGACGAACGGGGCGAGGAACTCCTCGTTGGCGCCGAAGGCGTAGGAGTCGGCGGTGTCGATCAGGGTGACGCCGGCCTCCAGGGCCGCTTCGAGGGTGTCGCGGGCGGCGGCCTCGTCGGTGTCGCCGTAGAACTCGCTGATGCCCATGGCGCCGAAGCCCTGGACGCCGGTCTCGGGGCCGTCCGGGCCGCCGAGGCGTACGGTGTCGATCCTGGCGTCGGGGTTGCTCATGACGTCGTTCCTCCGCAGACGGTGGCGTAGTGGTCGATCTTGCGGTCGAGCACGGAGAGCGCGTCCTGCAGCTCGGCGATCCGGGCGAGGACGTCGGTACGGGTGGATTCGAGGATGGCCCGGCGCGCGTCGTGGGTGTGCTCGCCCTCCCGGACCAGCTCCGCGTAGCGGACCATGTCGGCCACCGCCATGCCGGTGAGCCGCAGCTTGCCGACGAAGGCCAGCCAGCCGAGGTCGCGCTCGGTGAAGCGCCGCTGGCCGGTGTGCGAGCGGTCGACGTGCGGCATGAGGCCGATGCGCTCGTACCAGCGCAGGGTGTGTGCGCTGAGCCCGGTCAGGGCGGCCACCTCGCTGATGGTGTAGCGGTCCTTGACGACGGGCCCGGTCGTGCTCTCGATCACGCTCATGACCACCACGCTAGAGACTTGGAGTGCACTCGAAGCAAGTAGGCTCGGCTGCATGCAGAGCCTGGCGTCGATCGAGAACTGGCCCGTCCCCACCGCGGCCGCCGCCGTCGTCCGTGCGGACGGCACCCTGGCCGGGGCCCACGGCCCCACCGGGCAGCGCTTCGCGCTGGCCTCCGTCACCAAGCCGCTCGCGGCGTACGCCGTCCTCGTCGCGTACGAGGAGGGGGCGATCGACCTCGACGAGCCGGCCGGCCCCGAGGGCGCGACCGTGCGGCACCTGCTGGCCCACACCTCCGGGCTCGCCTTCGACGAGAACCGGGTCATGGCCGCGCCCGGCACCCGCCGGATCTACTCCAACACCGGTTTCGAGGTGCTCGGCGACCATGTCGCCAAGGCCACCGACATCCCCTTCGCCGAGTACCTGCACCAGGCCGTGCTGGAGCCGCTCGGCATGACGAGCACGACGCTCGACGGCTCGCCCGCCAGGGACGGCGTGTCGACCGTCGAGGACCTGGTGCGCTTCGCCGCCGAGGTGCAGGCGCCGCGGCTGCTCGACGCGCGGACCGTGCTGGACGCGATGACCGTCACGTATCCGGGCGTCACCGGCATCCTGCCCGGCTACGGGCACCAGCGGCCGAACGACTGGGGTCTCGGTTTCGAGCTCCGCGACGGCAAGGAGCCGCACTGGACCGGTGCCACGTCCTCGCCGCGCACCTTCGGGCACTTCGGCCAGGCCGGAACGTTCCTGTGGATCGACCCCGACGCGCGCGCCGCGTGCGTGGCGCTGACCGACCGGCCCTTCGGGCCGTGGGCGATCGAGGCGTGGCCGCCGTTCACGGACGGGGTGCTCGCGGAGCTCCGCGCGTAAGGCGCCGGGGGCGGTCCCGGGGCCGGTCAGTCCGCCTCGCAGCGGGTGGCCGGCAGGGACGCGTCGATCCCGGAGACGACGACCTGGGCGGCCTGGCCGAGTTCCTCGGCGTAGGCGGCCGTGCACACCAGCTGCTGGACGGCCACCGGGTCGAGGTCCTGCACGCGGACCGCGAGCCGCAGGCTCAGCACGGTGTCGCCCCCGTCGGGGCCGGGCCGGGTCTCGGTGTGCGGGGTGAAGGCGCCGTGCAGGGCGAGCCGGGTGGTGAGTCCGGCGGCGCGTTCCCTCTCGTCAGGGCCCTCCAGGAGGGTGCTGAGCACCTTGTCGGTGGCGATGCGGTAGCCGCCGACGATCGCCCGTTCGGTCGGCAGCCTCTGCGGGTGGCCCTCACGGTCGACGAGACCGGTGTCCCCGTCGGGACCGTAGGAGAGACCGAAGTCGCGGACGGTCGGCATCAGCCGCCCGTCGGGACCGACGAGGAACAGCACCATCTTCACGCCGTTGGTCGGGTACACGGCGACCGTGGCCGCGCCGCCGGCCTCTACGACGTCGCTCTTCTGGATGCCGCAGGCGGCGAGCGGCAGCAGGCTCAGCACGGCGGCCAGGCGCCGCCACGGCGTGCGGGTCCGGGTCACAGCGGGATCCTGACGGTGAAGACGGCGCCGCCGTCGGGCCGGTTGGCGGCGACGACGCTACCACCGTGCAGCCGGACGTTCTCCAGCGTGATGGCGAGGCCGAGACCGCTGCCCGCGGAGCGGGTGCGGGCCGGGTCGCCCTTGTAGAAGCGGTCGAAGACGTGGGGCAGGACGTCGTCGGGGATGCCGGGCCCCTGGTCGGCGACCTCCGTGACCAGCTCCTCGCCCGCCCCGTCCGCGGTGTACACCCGGACGGTGACGGGCGGGCGCCCGTGCCGCAGGGCGTTGCCGACGAGGTTGGCGACGACCACGTCGAAGCGGCGCGGGTCGAGCCGGGCGCGGATGCCGTCGGCGAGCTCGGTGACGACCTGGTCGGGGTCGGTCCAGTGGCGCCGGATCAGGGTCTTGCGGACGGTCTCGGCGGCGTCGACCTCGTCGGTGTGGAGTTCGGCGGCGCGCGCGTCGAAGCGGGATATCTCCATCAGGTCCTCGACGAGGACGGCCAGCTTGCCGGTCTCGGCGCTGATCAGGCGGACCGCGCGGGCGGTGTCGGAGTCCAGGGTGCCGGCGTCCTCGTCGAGCACCTCGGTGACGGCGAGCATGCCGGCGAGCGGGGTGCGCAGTTCGTGCGAGACGTCGGAGGCGAAGCGCCGGGCTCGCGCCTCGGCCCGCCGCAGCTCGGCGACGGAACGTTCCAGCTCTGCGGCGGACTCGTTGAACGTACGGGCGAGGTCGGCGAGTTCGTCGCTGCCCTTGGCGTGGATACGGGTGTCGAGCCGGCCCTGGCCCATGCTGTGGGCCGCGTGCCGCAGCTCGCGGACCGGCCGCAGCACGCTCCGCGAGGCGATGAGGGCGGGAACGAGGGCGACGAGCAGGGCCGGCAGGGCGCCGTCGCGGGCGGCGACGACCATGGCCTCGATGTTGGCCTCCTCCTCGCCCAGGTCCATCACCGCGTAGACGACGAGGCCGGTGGGGCGGCCCGCCGGGTAGCCCCCGCCGCGACCGCTGAAGACGGCGGGCACGGCGATGGTGAGGTACGGGGTTCCGTTCCTGACCACCCGCTGGAAGCTGCCGTGGGTGGTGCCGGGCGCGTGGGCGCGGCGCCGCAGCTCCTCGGTGAGGACGGTCGACTCGGGCCGGTCGGTGGAGGACACCCGCACGGTGCCGTACTCCGCGTAGACCCGCCAGGGCCGCGGCTTGCCCTGCCGGGCGATGCGCCGGAGCTCGTCGCGCAGCACGTCGAGGTTGACCGGCATCGTGGTGTTGAGGGTCTCGACCTGCTGCCGGAAGGCGGTGACGGCGGTGTCCTGGGTCTGCTCCAGGATCGCGTTGCGGGCGGCGCGGTAGGTGAGGGCGGCGGTGGTGCCGCAGCCCACGGCGGCGACGAGCAGGAAGGCGAGGACGAGCCGCGTGCGCAGCCCGAAGGCACGGGGGCGGCGGCGTCTCGGGGGCCGGTCGACGCCGGGCACGTGGGCCCTCACTGGAGGGGACCGAAGCGGTAGCCGAAGCCGCGCAGGGTCTGTATGTAGCGGGGTTCGCCGGGGTCCTCGATCTTGGTGCGGAGCCGGCGGACGCAGGCGTCGACGAGGCGGGCGTCGCCGTGGAAGCTGTGCTCCCAGACGTGTTCGAGGAGCTGCTGGCGGCTGAAGACCTGCTCCGGCGCGGCCGTGAGGTGCAGCAGCAGCTTGAGCTCGGAGGGGGCGAGGGCGACCCGCTCGCCGTTCTTCGCGACGGTGAGCCCGGCCCGGTCGATGGCCAGCTCCCCGTGGAACTCGACGGCGGGACGGCCGGCGCCCGGCTCCTCGATGCGGCGGAGCACGGCGCGGATGCGGGCCTCGATGACCTCCGTGCGGGCGGGCTTGACGATGTAGTCGTCGGCGCCGGCCTCCAGGCCGACGACCACGTCGAAGTCGTCGCCGCGGGCGGTGAGCATGATGATGGGCAGCTGGCTGGTCTCGCGGACGCGGCGGCAGACCTGGACGCCGTTCATCCCGGGCAGCATCAGGTCGAGCAGCAGCAGGTCGGGGCGGAACTCGCCGAGCGCGGCCAGTCCCGCCTCCCCGGTCGCGGCGGTCCGCACCTCGTGCCCGCGGCGCCGGAGCCCGAGCTCGACGCCTTCGCGGACGGAGGGGTCGTCTTCGATCAGCAGCACGCGTGGCATCTGAGGAGTATCCCAAGGTCGTAGGAGCTCCCCGCCGGGGAGGGGGCCCGGCGGGGAAGGGGTGGGTCAGCCGCCGCGGCGGACGAGGCGGCGGGCCCTGTCCGCGGCGCCTGCGAACAGCGCCCGGACCTCGGTGAGCCGCAGGGGGCGGGCGAGCAGGCCGAAGACGGCGAGGATCACGACCGCGCCGGCCAGGCCGGAGGCCACGGAGCCGGCCGCGCCGGTCGCGCCGGTGGCGAGCAGCCCGAGCCCGGCGGCCGGCACGGCGGCGACGAGCAGCCGGAGCAGGGGGGCGACGACGCCGTCGGTGCCGTCGGTCGCCGTCGCGTCGGCCCCGGCGGTCCTCCTGAGGCGCCGCCCGAGCACGTACGCCGTCAGACCCCAGCCCGCCCACAGCGCCAGCGAGTAGCCCGCCGCCATGCCGGCCACGGCCCACCGGGACGGCAGGAAGGCGAACGAGCAGACCGCGAGCAGGGCGTTGAGGCCCGCGATGACGAGGTTGAGGAAGAAGGGGGTGCGGGTGTCGCGCATCGCGTAGAAGGCGCGCGTGCACACGTACTGGCCGGACAGGGCGACGAGTCCGGGCGCGAGCGCCATCAGGATCCAGGCCATCGACCGTACGGCGTCCGCGTCGGTGCGGCCGTACTGGTAGACGGTGCCCATCACCGGGACCGCGAGCGCGAACAGGGCGCAGGCGGCGGGGACGACGGCCGCTGCGCTGGTGCGCTGGGCGTAGCCGAGGTCCCGGCGGACGCCCGCGAGGTCGCCTTCGGCCGCGGCGCCGCTCATCCGCGGCATGAGCGCGGTGACGAGGGCGACGGTGATGATGCCGTGCGGGACCATCCACAACTGGTAGGCGTTGTTGTACGCGCTGAGCCCGGCGCCCTCGGCGAGCTGGCCGGCCGCCGTCGCCACCTTCGTCGTGACCCAGTAGGCGGCCTGGTTGGTGAGGACGAGCAGCACGAGCCAGCCGGCCGCCCGCAGGGGCGCGGTGAGGCCGCTGCCGCGCCAGTCGAAGCGGGGCCGCCAGCGGAAGCCGGCCGCCCGCAGCGAGGGCAGCAGGGCGAGGGCCTGGACGGCGATGCCGGCGGTCGTGCCCCAGCCGAGGAGCGCGGTCTCGCCGGGGGTGAGCCGGCCGCCGTCGGACACCGCCAGGAAGAGCCCGAACACGGCGATCGCGACGATGTTGTTGAGGACCGGCGTCCACATCATCGCGCCGAACCGGCCGCGGGCGTTGAGCACCTGCCCGAGCAGCGTGAACAGGCCCAGGAAGAAGATCTGCGGCAGGCAGGAGCGGGCGAAGGCGATGGTCATGTCGCGCTGCGCGCCGGTGTAGTCGGTGTAGCCGTCGACGATCGCGGGGGCCGCGAGCACGGCGGCCGCGGTGAGCGCCGTGAGGGCGAGCACGCAGACGGTGAGCAGGCGGTCGGTGTAGGCGACGCCGCCGTCCTCGTGCTCCTTGGCGGCCTTGACCAGTTCGGGCACGAAGACGGCGTTGAGGGCCCCGCCGAGCAGCAGCATGTACACGATGGTGGGCACCGAGTTGCCCACCGCGTAGCCGTCGGCGACCAGTCCGGTGCCGATGGCCGCGGCGACGACCGCGGAGCGGACGAAGCCGGTGGCGCGCGAGACGAGCGAACCGGCGGCCATGAGGGCGCCGCTGCGCAGGACGGACGGCGCCGCCGCCCTGTTCTCGGTGGCGGTGGCGGTGGCCGTCATCGACGGGCCAGATACGCCTGGAAGGCGCGGTACAGCGTGTGGTTGGTCGTGCCGGGCAACGGAATCTCCCACTCCCCCAGGGTCTCGACGACCTGTCCGCCGGTGCCGAGCTTCCATCGAAGCAGGCCGTGGGCGCGGTCGTCCGGATCGAGGGTGGAGGGTACCCCGCGCAGGTCGTAGACGTCGGCGCCGACGGCGTGGGCGTCGAGCATCATGCGCCACTGCAGGGCGTTGGAGGGCCGGACCTCGCGGCGGTGGTCCGCCGAGGCGCCGGTCTGGTACCAGACCCGCCGGCCGACGGTGATCATCGTGTGCGCGGCGAGCACCTCGCCCTCGTGGCGGGCGAGGTAGAGCTTCATGCGGCCGGGGTGCTCCGCGTTGAGGACGGCGTACTGGCGCTCGTAGTACGCGAGCGAGCGCCCGAGCCGGAAGCCGTCGCGCTCCTCCGTGATCCGCAGCAGCCGGTGGAACTCGGGCAGGTCGGCGGCCGAGCCGACGACGACCTCGACGCCCGACTTCCGGGCCTTGCGTATGTTGCGCCGCCATTCCTGGTTGAGGCCGTTCCACAGGTCGTCGGAGCTGCGGCCGGTGAGCGACACCTGGTAGACGTGCCGCGGCTGGGCGTCGGCGCCGTCCTCGCTGTCCCCGCCGCACTTGCGCCAGCCGCGCGCCCGCAGGCGCTCGGCGACGGCGGAGCCGAGCGGGTCGACCTCGCTGGCCAGGACGTCGGAGAGGCGCCGGCCGGGTCCGGTGTGCGCCTTGAGCGTGGCGGCGGACCAGCGCCGGTAGGCCGGCCCGGGCCCGATGCGGACGGCGAAGGCGCCGAGGCCGCGCAGATGGCGCAGGAGCGGATCGAGCCAGCCGTCGAGGTCCGGGTCGGCCCAGTCGGCGACCGGCCCCTCGGGGAGGTAGGCGAGGTACTTCCGGGTGCCGGGGAAGGCGCGCAGCAGGACGAGCGCGACCCCGTCGAGCTCACCGGACCGGCGGCCCCAGCCGACGAGCCGGTGGGTCCACCCCTCCTTCACCTCGGCCCAGGCCGGGAGCTGGAGGAAGCTGGGTCCGTCGGCACCGGTGGAGCGGGCGGCGAGGAACGCGCGGTAGACCTCCGGGGTGACGGGTCCGAGCCACGGCACCGGAGCAACTGCGGGCATGGGTGCGGCCGTCACGAGCAGCGCTGACACAACGGGAGCCTCCTTGTTCCGCCCCGTCGGTGGTGGGGCGCACAGCAGGCTCACAGCCGGTCTTGACCGCTCCGCGCGAGGAATGTGACCGGACGATGACCGTTTCTCTGCAGGGCACGTCACATGGGCCCGGGAGGCGGCGCGGGCGTCCGGCCGCGACCTAGAGTCCAGGTCATACCCCTTCTTCCACTCCACTCACGCTTCCGCGGAGGTCCGTCCCGTGCTGCCCGTTGCGCGCATACGCATACCCCTGTTCCTCCTCACGGCGGTGGCGCTCACCGCCTGTTCGGCGGCGACGGCAAGCCAGCCGGACGGCCCGAAGGCCGCCGGCGGGGCCGACACCCCGGCGAAGGTGACCGTGCAGCCCCCGGCCGCCGGCAAGCAGGTCACGGTGACCGCGGCCGGCGGCAAGCTGGCCCAGGTGAAGGTGGTCGACGCGGACGGCACGCCACTGGCCGGCCGTACGGCCGCGGACGGGGTCTCCTGGGTCTCGGACCGCAAGGCCGCGCCCGGCACGACGTACACGGTGGAGGTGACCTCCACGTCGGCCGGCGGCAAGCAGGCGACGTCGAAGTCGTCGTTCTCCACTCCGGAGGCGGCCAGGGTCAACAAGGTGACCCTGTCGCCCGGCAAGAACACCACCGTGGGCATCGCCCAGCCCCTGTCGATCGTCTTCGACCGCCCGGTGAGGAACAAGGCGGACGTGGAACGCCAGTTGAAGGTCACGACCTCCAACGGCACGGAGGGGTCCTGGGGCTGGCTGACCGACTACTCGGGCCGGGACCGGGTGGACTGGCGCCCGAAGGAGTACTGGAAGCCGGGCACCAAGGTCACCCTGGAGGCGACGCTCAACGGGACGGACTCGGGCGGCGGCTGGTTCGTCCGCGACTACCGCACCGGCTTCAGTGTCGACTCCACGGCCCGGATCGTGAAGGTCGACCTGGACCGCAAGAAGCTCACCCTCGTGCGCGACGGACAGGCGGTCCGCACGATCCCGGTCTCCGGCGGCACCCCCGGCGGCGACAAGCGCTCCTGGCGCGGCACGGCCGTCCTCATGGCGAAGGAGGGCACGATCAACATGAACTCCGAGACGGTCGGCCTCGGCGACGCCTACAACAGGGACGTCGACTACTCGATGCGCCTCACCTGGTCGGGCATGTACGCGCACGCCGCCCCCTGGAACGCCGCGTACTTCGGTCGCGCCAACCACAGCTCCGGCTGCATCGGCATGAGCACCGAACAGGCCTCCGCCTTCTACGCCCTGGTCCGCCCCGGCGACCCCTTCGAGATCAAGGGTGAGGACACCAAGGGCGTCGTGGCACCGGGCAACGGCTACGGCGCGTGGAACCTGAGCTGGGCGGACTGGCAGACGAAGAGCGCGCTGCGCTGACGCCGCCGCCGTTTAACCGCTCGACACCCTCTCGGGACGCGGGCAGACTTCCGGGCGATGACGACGACTGAACGAACCGATACGCCGCCCTCCTGGGACGAGCGCACCCAGCTGAGCACCTTCCTGGACTACGCCCGCGCCACGGCACGCGCCAAGTGCGAGGGCGTGTCCGCGGAGGACGCCCGCAAGGCCCCCCTCCCGAACTCGCCGCTGATGACGATGAGCGGTGTGATCAGCCATCTGCGCTGGGTCGAGCACTGGTGGCTGGACGTGGTGTTCCTGGGCGGGGAACTCGAAGGCCCGCTCGCGGAGGCGACCGACGAGGACCCCGACCCCGAGATGCGGACGGCGGTCGACGTCCCGTTGCCCCGGCTGCTCGCCGAGTACGAGGAGCAGAACGCCCGCCACCGCCGCCTGGTGTCCGAACACGACCTGGACGCGAAGGCCGAGCGCCCCATCCGTGACGGCCTGCACGTGGACCTCCGCTGGATCCTCCTCCACCTCGTCGAGGAGACCTCCCGCCACAACGGCCACCTGGACATCGTCCGCGAACTCCTCGACGGCAGCACCGGCGTCTAGGACGACCGGACCACCCTCACGGGTGGTTTCGGCAGCTCGCTCCCCCGGCCCGCGCCACCCCGCCTACGCTCGGTGGCACAGCGAACGGAACGCCACGCGGCGGACGCGGCGGCGCAGGCCGGAGGTGTCCAGCGTGGTCAACATCCAGCAACTTGACCCCAGCGCGTCCCCGTTGGACTACTACGGCTGGGAGCTACGCCGCCAGCGGGAGGCACACGGACTCACCCAGCACCAGCTGGGCGAGATCATCTTCTGCACGGGCTCCCTGGTCGGCCAGATCGAGACCACGCGCAAGGTTCCCACCCGCGAGTTCTCCGAACGCGTGGACGCGGCACTCGGCACGGACGGGCTCTTCTCCCGGCTCATCGGGCTGGTGCTGCGCAGCCAGCTGCCGACGTGGTTCCAGCCGTACGCGGCGATGGAGAGCCGCGCGACGTACATCTCCACCTTCCAGGCGCAGGTGGTGTACGGCCTGTTGCAGACGCGGCGGTACGCCCGGGCGCTGCTCGCCGTCGATCACCCGGAGAAGGCCGACGAGATGGTGGCGGCCCGCCTCGAACGCCAGCGCATCCTGGAGCGGTCCGAGCCGCCGGCCCTGTGGGTGGTGATGAGCGAGGCCGCACTGCTCCAGGAGGTGGGCGACCGCGAGGTCATGCGCGAACAGCTCGCGCATCTCCTGACCTTTCGCGCCAACCCGTGGGTGCAGATCCAGGTGCTCCCGTTCGCCGCCGGCGAGCACACCGGAATGATGGGGTCGTTCAACCTCCTCAGGTTCGAGGACGACCCCGACCTCTTCTACGTCGAGAGCTACGACCAGGGGCACATGACCGCCAATCCGCCCGTGATCAAGGAGCGTTCCGTCGGCTACGCTCGGCTGCAAGCCACGGCCCTCTCCCCCGAGGACTCGGCGGCACTGATCACTCGCGTGATGGAGGAACGCCATGGAGACCCGTCCTGACCTCACCGGAGCGCGGTGGCGGAAGTCGTCCTACAGCGGCACCAACGGCGGCGACTGCGTCGAGGTGGCCGAGGGCTGGGCCGGCGCCGTCCCGGTCCGCGACAGCAAGCAGCCCCTGGGTCCCGTCCTGATCGTCACCGCGGGCGCCTGGCGGGCCTTCGTGGACGGACTGCGCTAGCCGCGTCCGCACCTCAGGCGCCGGCCCCGGCGCCCCTCATCTCCCACATCAGCACCTCGGCGTCCCCGGTCGCCAGCAGGGCCAGGTCCTTCTCCCCCTCCACCCGGGCCGCGTCGCCCGCCGCCAGTTCCTCACCGGCCAGGCGGACCGTGCCGCGGGCCACGTGGACGTACAGCAGGTCCGCGTCCGGGACCGCGCTCCGTTCGCCGAGTTCCAGGCGGCGGAGGTGGAGCAGGGCGCCCGCCGCCGGGAGGGCGTACGGGGTGGCGTCGGCGATGCCGCGGACGATCTCGTACGCGGGCTCACCGCCGGGGGTGAGGGGCGCGAGCCACATCTGGACGAAGACCAGCGGGTCCGGGCCGTCGTTGCGTTCGACGTGACGGACGCCGGCCGCCGCGCTGAGGTGCTGCAGATCACCGGGGCGGACGACGGTGGCGTGACCGGCCGAGTCGCGGTGGGTGAGTTCGCCCTCGACGACCCACGTGACGATCTCGGTATGGCTGTGCGGGTGCTCGTCGAAGCCGGAGCCGGGGGCCAGGCGCTCCTCGTTGCAGGCGAGCAGAGCGCCGAAGCGCAGGTTGTCGGGGTCGTAGAAGCGCCCGAAGGAGAAGGCGTGCCGGGTGTCGATGCCCGCCTCGGGGTCACCGCCCGGGTGGCGCTCGCCGCCGCGCTGGATGCGTATCACGGGATCACGGTAGCCGCGGGCGCCGCCGCGACGGCGGCGAAACCGCCCCGCCCCCGCACGCCGCCGTCCCGATAAGGCAGTCTTGTCCCCGTGTCTGAACCCGTGAACGCCGCCCACCGCCATGCCGCGACCCTGAAGCGCCTCGAACAGTCCTCGGGACGCCTCGCCGCCAACGCCATCGCGCGCATGGACGAGACGCTGCCGTGGTACCGGGCGATGCCGCCCGAGAACCGGTCGTGGATCGGTCTCGTCGCCCAGGCGGGCATCGCCGCGTTCACGGAGTGGTTCCGGCATCCGGAGACCCCGCAGGCGATCTCCACGGACGTCTTCGGCACGGCGCCCCGCGAGCTGACCCGGGCGATCACGCTGCGCCAGACCGTGGAGATGGTGCGGACGACCATCGAGGTCATGGAGGCGGCGATCGACGAGGTCGCCGCGCCGGGGGACGAGAGGGTGCTCCGCGAGGCGCTGCTCGTCTACGCGCGCGAGATCGCCTTCGCCACCGCCCAGGTGTACGCGCAGGCCGCCGAGGCCCGCGGCGCCTGGGACGCCCGGCTGGAGTCGCTCGTCGTCAACGCGGTGCTGTCCGGCGAGGCCGACGAGGGCGCCGTGTCCCGGGCCGCCGCCCTCGGCTGGAACTCCCCCGAGAACGTGTGCGTCGTGCTCGGCACCGCGCCCGACGGGGACAGCGAGCTGACCGTCGAGGCGATCCGGCGGGCCGCCCGGCACGCCAAGCTCCAGGTGCTGACCGGCGTGCTGGGTGACCGGCTCGTCGTGATCGCGGGTGGCAACGACAATCCGCTGGCCGTCGCGAAGGCGCTGATCGGGCCGTACGCGGCCGGTCCGGTCGTCGCCGGGCCCGTGGTGCCCGACCTGCTGGCGGCGACCCGGTCCGCGCAGGCCGCGGCGGCCGGACTCAAGGCCTGCTCGGCGTGGCAGGACGCCCCGCGCCCGGTTCTCGCGGACGATCTCCTTCCGGAGCGCGCCATCGCCTCCGACCCTTCGGCCCGCGAGCAGCTGGTGGAGGAGATCTACAGACCGCTGGAGGAAGCGGGCTCGGCCCTCCTGGAGACGCTGAGCGTCTATCTGGAGCAGGCGAGCAGCCTGGAGGGTGCCGCCCGCATGCTCTTCGTGCACCCCAACACCGTGCGCTACCGGCTTCGACGTGTGACCGACGTCACCGGCTGGTCACCCTCCGATGTCCGATCTGCGTTCACCTTGCGGATCGCGCTGATCCTCGGGCGCTTGGCCGACGCGGATACGCAGTCCTAGACTTTTGTCGAACGCCAACAATTCCCCCGGCGGTTCTTCGTCCTTGTCCCCACGGGCGTCCGGGACCGTCCCCAAGAGAGAGTGTGAGGGTGCTCGTACTCGTCGCTCCCGGCCAAGGCGCCCAGACGCCCGGCTTCCTGACTCCCTGGCTCGAACTCCCCGGCGCCGCCGACCGCGTCGCGGCCTGGTCCGACGCCATCGAGCTCGACCTTGCCCACTACGGCACGAAGGCGGACGCGGACCAGATCCGCGACACCGCCGTGGCCCAGCCGCTGCTCGTCGCGGCCGGTCTGCTGTCCGCGGCCGCCCTCGGTGACGTCGCGCCCGGCGCCGTCGCCGGCCACAGCGTCGGCGAGATCACCGCCGCCGCGTTCGCGGGCGTCCTCGACGCCACCGACGCGCTGCGTCTCGTGCGCACCCGCGGTCTGGCGATGGCCGAGGCCGCCGCGATCACGCAGACCGGTATGTCCGCGCTGCTCGGCGGCGAGCCCGAGGTGGTCGTCCCGCACCTGGAGAAGCTGGGTCTCACCCCGGCCAACGTGAACGGCGCCGGCCAGATCGTGGCCGCCGGCACCGCGGAGCAGCTGGCCGCCCTGGAGGCGGACAAGCCCGAGGGTGTCCGGCGCGTCGTCGCCCTGAAGGTCGCGGGCGCGTTCCACACGCACCACATGGCCCCGGCGGTCGACAAGCTGGCGGAGGCGGCGGAGAAGCTGGACCCGGCCGACCCGGCCACCGCGTACGTCTCCAACAAGGACGGCCAGGTCGTGACGACCGGCGCGGAGGTCATCTCCCGCCTCGTCGGCCAGGTCGCCAACCCGGTCCGCTGGGACCTGTGCATGGAGACCTTCCAGGGCCTCGGCGCGACCGGTCTGATCGAGGTGTGCCCCGGCGGCACCCTGACCGGCCTGGCCAAGCGCGCGCTGCCCGGTGTGCGCACCGTGGCCCTGAAGACCCCCGACGACCTCGACGCGGCCCGCACGCTCGTCGCCGAGACGACCGCCACGGCCTGACAAGGAGTGTCGAGAAGCATGGCCAAGATCAAGCCCAGCAAGGGCGCCCCGTACGCGCGCATCATCGGTGTCGGCGGCTACCGCCCGACCCGCGTGGTGCCCAACGAGGTGATCCTGGAGAAGATCGACTCGTCCGACGAGTGGATCCGGTCCCGCTCCGGGATCGCGACCCGGCACTGGGCGTCCCCCGAGGAGACCGTCGCCGCGATGTCGGTGGAGGCCTCGGGCAAGGCGATCGCCGATGCCGGCATCGACCCCGAGCAGATCGGCGCGGTCATCGTCTCGACGGTGTCGCACTTCAAGCAGACCCCGGCCGTGGCCACCGAGATCGCCGACAAGATCGGCGCCGGCAAGCCGGCCGCGTTCGACATCTCCGCCGGCTGCGCGGGCTTCGGCTACGGCCTGACCCTCGCCAAGGGCATGATCGTCGAGGGTTCGGCCGAGTACGTCCTCGTCATCGGCGTGGAGCGGCTCAGCGACCTGACGGATCTGGAGGACCGCGCGACGGCCTTCCTGTTCGGCGACGGCGCGGGCGCCGTGGTCGTCGGCCCGTCGGACGAGCCGCACATCGGCCCCACGGTGTGGGGTTCGGAGGGCGACAAGTCCGAGACGATCAAGCAGACCGTGCCGTGGAACGAGTTCCACCTCGGCGACGTGTCGAAGCTCCCCCTCAACGAGCAGGGCGAGATCAAGTTCCCCGCCATCACGCAGGAGGGCCAGGCGGTGTTCCGCTGGGCCGTCTTCGAGATGGCGAAGGTCGCCCAGCAGGCCCTGGACGCCGCCGGCATCTCGGCGGACGACCTGGACGTCTTCATCCCGCACCAGGCCAACATGCGGATCATCGACTCGATGGTGAAGACGCTCAAGCTGCCGGAGCACGTCACGGTCGCCCGTGACGTGGAGACCACCGGCAACACCTCGGCCGCCTCGATCCCGCTCGCCATGGAGCGGCTTCTGGCGACCGGGAAGGCGAAGAGCGGCGATACGGCGCTCATCATCGGCTTCGGGGCGGGTCTCGTCTTCGCCGCGACGGTCGTTACCCTCCCCTAGGCACTCCGGATATTCCGGAAGCTTGTTACCTCAGTACACACAAGAAGGAGCGCCAGAATGGCCGCCACCCAGGAAGAGATCGTCGCCGGTCTCGCTGAGATCGTGAACGAGATCGCCGGCATCCCGGTCGAGGACGTCGAGATCGACAAGTCCTTCACCGACGACCTGGACGTCGACTCCCTGTCCATGGTCGAGGTCGTCGTCGCCGCCGAAGAGCGCTTCGACGTCAAGATCCCGGACGAGGACGTCAAGAACCTCAAGACCGTCGGCGACGCGACCGAGTACATCCTGAAGCACCAGGCCTGATCCGGCCTCTGCTGACCCGGTCCGCCACCCAGCGGTGGCGCCGTTTTCCGACCATCACACACATGGAGAAAGATTTCCTGTGAGCTCGACCAATCGCACCGTGGTCGTCACCGGTATCGGCGCAACCACTCCGCTGGGTGGCGACTCCGCATCGACCTGGGAAGGTCTGATCGCGGGACGCTCCGGCGTCAGGCCCCTCGAGGGCGAGCGCTTTGCTGAGCTGCCCGTTCGCATCGCGGCCCGTGCCGCGGTGGACCCGACCGAGGTGCTCCCCCGCCCGCTGTCCCGCAAGCTGGACCGCTCGGCGCAGTTCGCGCTGATCGCGGCCCGTGAGGCGTGGGCGGACGCGGGCTTCACCGGCCCGGCCGGCGAGGACGAGAAGGTCGTGCCCGAGCGGCTCGGCTCCGTCATCGCGTCCGGCATCGGTGGTGTCACCACCCTGCTCGACCAGTACGACGTGCTGAAGGAGTCCGGCGTCCGCCGCGTCTCCCCGCACACCGTCCCGATGCTGATGCCCAACAGCCCCTCCGCCAACGTGGGCCTGGAGGTGAACGCCCGCGCGGGCGTGCACACCCCGGTGTCCGCGTGCGCCTCGGGTGCCGAGGCCATCGGCTACGCCGTCGAGATGATCCGCACCGGCCGCGCCGACGTGGTCGTCGCCGGCGGTACCGAGGCGGCGATCCACCCGCTGCCGATCGCGGCCTTCGCCAACATGATGGCGATGTCCAAGAGCAACGACGAGCCCGAGAAGGCCTCGCGCCCCTACGACAAGGGCCGTGACGGCTTCGTCCTGGGCGAGGGCGCGGGCGTGGTCGTGATCGAGTCCGAGGAGCACGCGAAGGCGCGCGGCGCGAAGATCTACTGCGAGGTGCTGGGGCAGGGCCTGTCGGCCGACAGCCACCACATCGCGCAGCCCGAGCCGACCGGCCGGGGCATCGCCGCCGCGCTGCAGCACCTCCTCGACGCGACCGACCTGAAGCCGTCCGAGGTCGTCCACCTCAACGCCCACGCCACGTCGACGCCGCAGGGCGACGTCGCCGAGATCAAGGCGCTGCGCAAGATCCTGGGCGACGACCTGGACCACGTCGCGGTCTCCGCGACGAAGTCGATGACGGGCCACCTCCTGGGCGGCGCGGGCGGCATCGAGACCGTCGCGACGGTCCTGGCGCTCCACAACCGGCTGGCTCCGCCGACCATCAACGTCGACGACCTGGACCCGGAGGTCGACGCCGACATCGTCCGCGGTGAGCCGCGCGAGCTGCCGCAGGGCACGATCGCCGCGATCAACAACTCGTTCGGTTTCGGCGGCCACAACGTGGTCCTCGCCTTCCGTACGGTCTGATCCACCGTCACGCCTCACCGAAAGCCCCCTGCCGGAACGTCTCGGCAGGGGGCTTTCGGCGTACGAGGGGTGGCGTCGGGGGCGGCAAGGCGCCGAAGCGCGTAGGCAACCAGGGGCGGGGAGGCGTCGAGGCCCGTCCGTAGCCAGGGGCAGGGAGGCGTCGAGGCCCGCCCGTAGCCAGGGGCGGGGAGGCGTCGAGGCCCGCCCGTAGCCAGGGGCGGGGAGGCGTCGAGGCCCGTCCGTAGCCAGGGG
Organism: Streptomyces sp. NPDC101191; assembly: GCF_044767915.1. NCBI lineage: Bacteria > Bacillati > Actinomycetota > Actinomycetes > Kitasatosporales > Streptomycetaceae > Streptomyces > Streptomyces sp. NPDC101191. Next base: position 244,957 of record NZ_JBIWOU010000010.1, on the reverse strand, counting down.
CGGGGAGGCGTCGAGGCCCTCCCGTCGCCAGGGGCGGGAGAGGTGTCGAGGCCCTTCCGTCGCCAGGGACACGGAGACGCCGTAGCCCGTCCGTCGCCCGGGACGGGGTACGGTCAGACGACCTGGTGGAGCCAGCGGACCGGGGCGCCCTCGCCCGCGTAGCGGAAGGGTTCGAGTTCGTCGTCCCAGGGCTTGCCGAGGAGCTTGGCGATCTCCGCCTCCAGGACCGTCTCGCCCTGGGCCGCGCGGGCCAGGGCGGCGCGCAGCCGGTCCTCGGGGATCAGGATGTCGCCGTGGATGCCCGTGACCGCGTGGAAGATGCCGAGCTCGGGGGTGGCGCTGTAGCGCTCGCCCTCCGCGGTGGGACAGGGCTCGGCGGTGACCTCGAAGCGGAGCATCTGCCAGCCGCGCAGGGCGGAGGCGAGTTTGGAGGCGGTGCCGGTCTCCCCCTGCCAGGAGAACTCGGCTCTCCAGGTCCCGGGGGACGCCGGCTGGCGGATCCAGTCGAGCTGGACCCTCGCACCGAGGACGCCCGCGACCGCCCATTCGACGTGCGGGCAGAGCGCACGCGGTGCGGAATGAACGTACAGGACTCCACGTGTCGTCACCGGGACCTCCAGTGTGGGGACGAGGTTCGCCTTCCCAGCGGCCTCAGTAAACAACATCACGAAGAAGGGGCTTCGCAAACCCCCAAAAAGGGGACAGCATGTGACGTGATGTAATTTACCGGAGCCGATCGGCAAGGGGCGCCTCAGGTTCGACGGGGGAAAAGCTACCGTGCCGCGCCCACATCGGGGTGACGTACGGTCGGTCGGGGGCGGGTGGACACCAAGCTTTCACTCGCGAGGACGCCGAGGAGGGGCCCCAGGGATGCGCGGGCGACGAGGATTGCGTGCCACCGCGGCCGCGACGGCACTGCTGTGCGCGGCGACGCTGGGCGGCTGCTCGGCGGGCGGCCCCGACCTGGTGGCCCCCGCGCCCCGGCCCCGGCCGACGCCCGTGTGGAACGCCGCGCCCGCCTCCGTCGCCGCCGTCGGGGACTCCATCACCCGCGCCTTCGACGCCTGCTCGGTCCTGGCGGACTGCCCCGAGGTGTCGTGGGCGACGGGCACGGACAGCACGGTCAACAGCCTCGCGCTGCGGCTGCTCGGCCCCGCGGGGGTGGCCGGGAAGAGCTGGAACCTGGCGCGCAGCGGGGCGCGGATGGCGGAACTGCCGGAGCAGATGGCCGCGGCGGCGGCCCAGGGGCCGGAGCTGGTGACGGTGATGATGGGCGCGAACGACGCGTGCCGGGACCGTCCGGAACAGATGACCCCGGTCGAGGAGTTCCGCGCCTCCTTCACGGCGGCTCTCGGCCGGCTGCGGGCCGGGGCGCCGAAGGCGCAGGTGTACGTGTCGAGCGTGCCGGATCTGCACCGGCTCTGGGAGGCCGGCCGGGTCAGTCCGACGGGGCGTCAGGTGTGGCGGCTCGGCATCTGCGGGGCGATGCTGGCGGACGCCGAGGACCTCAGCCCGGCGGCCGAGAAGCGCAGGTCGCGGGTGCGGGAGCGGGTGGTGGCGTACAACGGCGTGCTGCGCGAGGTGTGCGCGAAGGACGCGCGCTGCCGCTACGACGGCGGGGCGGTGTTCGGCTTCGCCTTCGAGGGGCGGCAGCTGAGCCCGTGGGACTTCTTCCATCCGAGCAGGGACGGCCAGGCGCGGCTCGCGGAGATCGCGTATCGCCAGGTCACCCGGAAGTAGCCCCGGAGCGGGCGTCAGGTCCGCTCCGGGGCCGGTCCGCAGGAGGACGGGTCAGACGTCCAGGCGGGCGGTCAGGCGCGCGTCGGCGAGGGAGTGGGCGGCGAGGACCTCGTAGCCGCCGGACACGAAGGTCCAGTCATCGCTGCCCTCGTCCCAGATCTCGAAGGCGCGGCGCGGCAGTTCGACGGTGACCTCGACGGTCTCGCCCGCCCCGGCCTCGACGCTCGCGAAGCCGGCCAGCCAGCGGGCGGGCCGCTCCACGGCGTCGGCGACGGGCGCGAGGTAGATCTGGACGACCTCGCGGCCGGCGCGTTCACCGCTGTTGGTGAGGCGGACGGTGGCGTTCTCCGGGGTGACCACGAGGGACTCGTACGCCCAGGTGGTGTAGCCGAGGCCGTGCCCGAAGGAGTACGCGGGGACGGCGCCGGCCCTGTCCCAGGCCCGGTAGCCGATGTGGACGCCCTCGGCGTAGTCGAGTGCGCCGTCGGTCGGGGTGACCTCGGTGACGGGCACGTCGGCGAGGGCGACCGGCCAGGTGGTGGGGAGGCGGCCGCCGGGCTCCTCGGCGCCGGTGAGGACGTCGGCGAGGGCGGCGCCGCCCTCCTGGCCGGGGAACCAGCTGAGCAGGATCGCGGCCACGTCCTCGCGCCAGGGCAGTTCCACGGGGGAGCCCGCGTTGACCACGACCACGGTGTTCGGGTTGGCGGCGGCGACGGCGCGGACGAGGTCGTCCTGGCGGCCGGGCAGGGCCAGGTCCTTGCGGTCGAAGCCCTCGGACTCGACGCGCTCGGTGGTGGCGACGACCACGACGGCGGTGTCGGCGGCGCGGGCGGCCTCGACGGCTTCGGCGATCAGTTCGTCGGGGTCCCGGCGGGGACCGAGGTGGACGAAGGAGAACATGACCGCGGGCAGCGGGGCGGCGAACTCCTTGTCCAGCGTGTGGAGCAGGGAGATCTCGACGGTCTCGCCGGCCGTGAGCGCGACCCTGCCGCGCTCGACGGGGGAGCCGAAGAAGGCCTCGAAGGGGTCGCTCTCGGCGCCCATGGCCTGCACGCCGTCGAAGAGGAGGCGTCCGCCGACGCGCAGCGCGTAGGCGCCGAGGCCGCGGGTGCCGAAGGCGTGCTCGCCGCTCTCGCGCGGGGTGAAGGTGCCGATGACCTCGACGGAGGCGAGGGTCTCGTGGGTCACGCCGGCCGGGAGGTCGTCGCCGATCCACTGGACCTGGCCGTTGGGCAGGCTGCCCTCGCCGAGGACGTCGCCCGCGGCGTCCCGGCAGACGGCACGGAGGGTGAACCCCTGGTCGGCGGGGGCGAGTTCCTCGCTGGGGTCGGCGCCGACGGTGTAGGACAGGCTGCCCTCGGGGAGGGCGGCGGTGAGGCCGTCGAGCGGGGAGACGGTGTGGTCGGGGAAGACCTGGGCGGAGCCGCCGCCGAGGACCCGGGCGTCGCGGGCGGCGGCGCCGGAGAGGGCGACGGTCCCCCGGCCGAGCGGGAGCGCCCCGGCCTCGTTGCGTACGAGGACGAAGCCGCGGCGGGCGATCTCGCGGGCGAGGGCGTCGCCGTCGATCCCGGCGGGCAGGTCCGTGACGGCCGGCGGGGCGCCTTCCAGGGCGCCGACGCGGGCGGCGAGCCGCAGGACGTTGCGGACGGCGGCGTCGACGGCGGTCTCGTCGACCTGGCCGGCCCGGACGGCGGCGGCGAGCACCTCGCCGTAGACCGTCCGCGGGCCGGGCATCGCGACGTCGAGGCCGCCCTCGATGCCGCCCTTGGTGGAGCGGGCGGCCATCCAGTCGGAGACGTTGTAGCCGTCGAAGCCCCACTCGCCGCGCAGGACCTCGTTCACGAGGTAGCGGTGCTCGCTCATGGTCGTGCCGTTGACCTGGTTGTAGGCGGTCATGATGCCCCACGGGTGGGCGTTCCGGACGATGGCCTCGAAGGGGGCGAGGTAGAGCTCGCGCAGCGGGCGCGGGGCGATCCGGTTGTCGACGGTGAAGCGGTCGGTCTCCGCGTCGTTGCCGACGAAGTGCTTGACCGTGGTGCCGACGCCGCCGTCCTGGACGCCCTGCACGTATCCGGTGCCGATGGCGCCGGTCAGGAACGGGTCCTCGCTGTAGGCCTCGAAGTGGCGGCCGCCGAGCGGGGTGCGGTGCAGGTTGACCGTGGGAGCGAGGAGCACGTGGACGCCCTTGCGGCGGGCCTCCTGGGCGAGCAGCCGGCCGGCGCGGCGGGCGAGGGCCGGGTCCCAGGCGGCGGCGAGCGCGGTCGGGGACGGCAGGGCGACGGACGGGTCGTCGGCGGTCCAGCGGACGCCACGGACGCCGATCGGGCCGTCGGACATGACCAGGGAGGCCAGCCCGATCTCGGGCAGGGCGGGCAGGGACCACATGTCCTGTCCGGCCAGCAGCCGGGTCTTGGCATCCAGGTCGAGCTTGGCCAGGGCCGTCTCGACGGCCTGTTCGCGCTCCGGGTTCGTGTCTGCCACGGCCGTACCTCTCGTAGTGGGCGTTGTGCGGCCCATGGTGACTCTCCTACCTGTAGATCGGTAGGTTACGTTAGGATTTCGTTATCAAATGATGGCGTACGGTCCTTCTCGACAGGGACCTTCGGAAGGGGGACGGGCGATGGCGCGGGCCAGGAGCGAGGAGCGGCGGGCGGAGATCGTCCGGGCCGCCCTGGAGGTGATCGCCGAGCGCGGTTACCGCGGCGCGTCCCTCGGCGCGGTGGCCGAGCGGGTCGGACTGACCCAGCAGGGCCTGCTGCACTACTTCCCGACCAAGGAGGCGCTCCTCGTCGCGGTCCTGCAGGAGCGCGACCGCTGGGACACCAGCGGCGCCCGGGACCCGGGGAAATGGCGGCTCGACCTCATGGAGTCGCTCGTCGAGTACAACGCGATGCGCCCGGGCATCGTGCAGACCTTCTCCGCCCTGCTCGGCGAGAGCGTCACGGAGGACCACCCGGCCCGCGCCTTCTTCACCGAGCGCTACACCCAGGTGCGGGAGAACATGGCCGGGGTCCTGCGCGCCGAGTGCGGCGACGAGCTGCCCCGCGGCCTCACCCCGGAGCGGGCGGCGCCGCTGCTCACGGCGGTGATGGACGGTCTGCAGTTCCAGTGGCTGCTCGACCCGGAGGCGGTGGACATGCCGGCCGCCTTCCGGGACTTCCTGGCGCTGCTCAAGGAGGGACGGGTCAAGGCGCCGTAGCGCACGCGCCACGGCCGCGTCGGCAACGGCCGCGTCGGCCCGACCGCTTCGGCCCGACCGCTTCGGCCAGACCGCTTCGGCCAGGCGACGGCCTGGCGACGGCCGCACCGCCTCCGTGGTGCGAAGGGTGCCGTGGGGCGGGAGTGGCGGGAAGGGTGCCGTAGCGGGGCCCGCCCCTGCGACGGGATACTTCCGGCGGCCCGTCACCGCCGTACGGAAGGACCCCCGTGGCCCCGATACGCAGCACGCTCGCCCTCGCCCTCTCCGCCGCCTCCCTCTCCCTCGCGCTGGGTGCGCCACCGGCCTCGGCGACCGCGGCCCCGGCCGTCACCGTCGAGGAGGCCCGGCTCGACCGGGCGGTCCCCCAGGAGATCCTGCGGCGCAGCGGATTCGACTCCCTGGCACCGGAGTTCACGGCCGCGCTCTCCCGCGCCCGGACCTTCCCGGAGGCCGAGCGGACGGTGGCGCGGTACGCCTCCCGGCTCTGGAGCCGGGCGGTGGACCGGGCTCAGGGGCGGGGCCCGGCGGGCGGTGACCTCAGCCGGGACGACGACCGGCCGCTGTACTGGGCGCGATTGGCGCTCACGCGTGAACTGCGCGCCTGGCGACCGGGGTTCGGGATCGGCGAGGAGGGCCGGGCCCGGTTGCTCGACCGGCTCGAACGCTCCTCGCGCGGCCAGGACGCGATCCGCTTCCCGGCCGGCAAGGGCGTGAAGCGGATCCTGCTGACCGGCTTCGACCCGTTCACGCTCGACCGGGACACCCGCATCAGCAATCCGTCCGGGGCCACCGCGCTCGCCCTCGACGGCACCTGGCTGCGCACCGCCGACGGCTCCCTCGCCCGGGTCGAGACGGCCGTCTTCCCGGTGCGCTGGCAGGACTTCGCCGACGGCACCGTCGAACGCACGCTGACCCCGCACCTGCCGGAGGTGGACCTCTTCACCACCGTGAGCCAGGGCCGGCCGGGCCGCTTCGACGTCGAGCGGACCAACGGGGCCTGGCGCGGCGGCTTCCCGGACAACGAGAACCTCTCCCGTACCGAGACCGTGCCCGTCGCCGACCCCGGCAGCCAGCCGCAGTGGACCTCGACCACCCTCCCGTACGGGGCGATCACGGCGGCACCGACCGGCCGCTTCCCCGTGTACGACAACACGTCGGTGACCGAGCTCCCGGCCGGCTCGGACACCCCGGTGGTACGCCCCGGGGGTCCGACGCCCGGCTCCGCCGCCCGGGCGGGCGGCGGCGGGAACTACCTGTCCAACGAGATCGCCTACCGGGCGACCCTGCTGCGCGACCGCCTCGGCCTGGGGGGCCTGCCGGGCGGTCATGTGCACACCCCCGTGCTGGAGTTCGGTGCGGGGAACACGGACCCGGCGACGGGCACGGTCACCGATCCCGGGTTCGTCCGGAACCGGCTCGACATCATCGCCCAGGTACGGGCGATCGTGTCCGTCGCCGCGGGGTCTGCGTCCTAGCGGGCGTCGACCTTGCCGGCGTAGACGTTGTCCGGGGTGACCACGGAGGTGATCGCCCGGGCCACGAGCGTCGACGGCTCCTGGCCACCGACCAGGGAGTCCGTGTTCAGGATGAGGACCAGGGTCGCCTTCTCCCGGGGCAGGTAGACGGCCACGGTCTCGTATCCGGGCAGGGAGCCGTTGTGCCCGATCCAGCCGTTGGTCTCGAGGATGCCCAGGCCGTAGGTGGTGCCGGGGAAGCCGGTCGGCAGCGTCTTGAGGCGCTGGGCCTGGGTCTCGGGGCTGAGCAGCTTGCCGGTGGCGAGGACGGGGGCCCAGCGGCGCAGGTCCCGGAGGTTCGAGATCATGCCGCCGGCCGCCCAGGCCCAGCTGGGGTTCCAGTCCGTGGTGTCCTCGACGGCGCCGGTGAGCGTCTGGTCGCTGTAGCCGTGCGCGTGCGGCTCGGGGAACTCGGCGCCCTCCGGGAGGAAGCTCTGGCGCAGTCCGCCCGGGCGGATGACACGATCGCGGATGACCTCGGCCAGCGGCCGCCCGGTCACCTTCTCGATCACCAGGCCGAGCAGGACGAGGTTGGAGTTGCAGTACTGGAACGTCGTACCGGGCTCGGCGATGTTCGCGTGCCGGTAGCCGTAGGAGAGGAGCTCCCACGGGTTGAAGGCGCGCTCCGGCTCGCTCAGCAGGTCGTGGGTGAAGTCGGGGTCGGAGGTGTACGGGAAGAGGCCGCTGCGCATCTCGGCGAGGTGTCGCAGGGTGATCTCGCGCCCGTTGGGGACGCCGCGGACGTACTTGTCGATCGGGTCGTCGAGCCCGATCCTGCCCTGGTCGACGAGTTCGAGCAGCGCGGTGACGGTGAAGGTCTTGGTCACGCTGCCGATCCGGGTGTAGGTGTCGGTGAACATCGGACGCCCGGTGGCCTTGTCCGCGATGCCGGTCGCGCGGACGTAGCAGCCCTTGCCGGGCATCCACAGGCCGACGACGACACCGGGGATGCCGGCCTGCTCGCGCACGTCCTCGACGGTCTTGTCCAGCTTGGCGGTCAGCGCGGGACCGAGGCCGTCCGAGGGGCAGTCGTCGCCGTGGTGCGGTCCCGCCGCCGGGGCGGGCGCGGCATACACGGACGTGGCGGGTGCCGTCGCGATCGGGGCCAGCACGGACGCCACGAGCAGCGTCGCGGCGAGCAGCCGGCGGGGGGAGGTACGTCGCATGGGGGCGCCTCTTCCAGGTTCACGGGGGCGGACGGGCACAGATCACCACCGCAACCCGCACCGGACCGGCGCCCGTGGACCGCCGTCCGGCGAGTCCACTCGTTCGGCGCCCCGCTCGCCCCTACCGCGCGACGGCGGCGAGGTCCTGGCCCGCGAGGGCCGGGTCGCGGGTGAGGGCGGCGTGGACGGCCTCCAGGACGGGGAGCCTCGCCGTCGCGGTGGCCAGGGCCACGTCCTTCGCGGCGAGCGCGACGGGGAAGTGGGAGCCGGTCGCGGTGGCACGGCCGACGGCCCCCGCGAGGGGGCCCGCGGCGAGGGTGCGCAGGGCGAGTTCGCGCGGCAGCCCGAGGGACTCGGCGAGGCTCAGGCTCTCGCCGACCAGGGCGACGGCGCCGATGACGGCGTTGATCAGGACGAGCTTGAGGGCGGCGCCGTCGCCGGGTCCGCCGCACGCGGTGACGGCGCCGAAGCGGTCCAGGACATGGGCGACGGGCGCGGTGTCGCCGCCGGCCAGCACGATCAGTTCGCCCGCGGCCGCCCGGTCGACGCTGCCCATGACGGGGGCGTCGACGAGGGTGACGCCCTCGGGGAGCCGTGCGGCCAGCGCGCGGACGGTGTCGGGGCCGACGGTGGAGGTGTCGATCCAGTGGGTGCCGGGGCGCAGCGCGGGGATCATCGCGTCGGCGACGGCGAGCGCGGCGGCCGGGTCGGCCAGCATGGTGACGACGACCGCGGCGCCGGCGACGGCCTCGGCGGGCGTCGCCGCCCGCGCGGCTCCGGCGGCGACGAGTGCGTCGGCCTTGGCGGTGGTGCGGTTCCAGACCGTCAGCGGGTGGCCGGCGTCCAGCAGTCGGCGGGCCATGGGGAGGCCCATGGAGCCGAGCCCGAGGAAGGCGACGGGCTGCGCGGTCGGGGGCGTGGCGAGGGGCGTCCGGTGTGTTTCGTTCGGCATGTCGTCGACGCTAGGAGGACGTACGTCATGCCACAAGCGAATGTCTAGCATGGCATCCATGTCCACTCCGCATGGCTTGTACGAGGTCTTCCTCGCCGTCGCCGACGAGGGTTCCTTCACGGCGGCCGCCCGCACCCTCGGCTACACCCAGTCCGCGGTGTCCCGGCAGATCCAGGCCCTGGAGGCCGAGACGGGGGCGGCCCTGTTCGAGCGCCTGCCGCGCGGGGTGCGGCTGAGCGAGGCGGGCCGGGTGCTGCTGCCGCATGCGGAGGCGGTCCGGGACCGGCTCGCGGTCGCCCGCGCGGAGCTGGAGGCGCTGCGCACCCTGGACGGCGGGCTGTTGCGGCTCGGCGCCTTCTCCAGCGCGGGCGCGGCGCTGGTGCCGCGCGCGCAGGCCGCCTTCCGCCGGCGGCACCCGGGGATCGCGGTGACCCGGATCGAGGGGCCCTCGGTGAAGCACCTGGGGCTGGTCGCGGCGGGCGAGGAGGACCTGGCCGTGGTGAGCCCGGCGGCCGGCGGCCCCGCGCCGGAGGGGGTGACGCTCCATCACCTCCTGGACGAGCCGATGCTGGTGGCCCTGGAACGCGGGCATCCGTCCGCGGGGCGGCGCGACGTGCGGCTCGCGGCGCTCGCCGACGAGGAGTGGATCGTCGGCAACGAGCGCCTGGAGGACACCCTGTTCCGCCCGGCCGTCGCCGCCGGACTGCGGCCGCGCACGGGACTGATCGCGCACGACTGGATCGCGAAGCTGGGCGCGGTCGCGGCCGGGCTCGGCGTCACGCTCGTCCCGGCCCTGGCGGCGGCGTCGGTGCGGCCGGACGTGGCCCTGGTGACGATCCATCCGGACGACGTGCCGTACCGGCGGATCTGTGCGGCGACCCCGCCGGCTCCGACGGCGGCGGCGACGGCGTTCCTGGGGCTGCTGCACGAGACGGCCCACGAACTAACACCCACTGGGCGCTGTTGACCCTTACAGACAGGCGCGGGATGATGTCGGTCATGATCGTCGCTGCCACGCAGTTCACCCCGGTCGCCGGGGACATCGCCGCCAACGTCCGTTCGATCGCCGAGACGGTCCGCGCCGCCGGGGCGGAGGGGGCGAGGGTGGTGGTCTTCGCCGAGCTGTCGCTCACCGGCTACGAGCCGAGTCTGGTGCACCGCTCCCCCGACCTCGTCCTCACCGAGGACGACCCGCGCCTCGAACCCCTGCGGGAGGCCTGCCGGGCGGCCGGGGCCGCGGCCGTGGTCAACGGCCCGGTCCGCACGCCCGGTGGACGCCCCGGCATCACCACGCTGGTCCTCGGTCCGGACGGGACCCTGCTGACCCGCTACGACAAGCAGCATCTGTACGGGGTCGAGGCCGAGGTCTTCGCACCGGGCACCGCCGACGGGCGCTTCACGCTCGACGGGCTCCGCTTCGCCCTGGCCACCTGCTACGACAACCGCTTCCCCGAGCTCGCCGAGCGGGCGGCCGCCGACTCCTGCCGGGCGTACCTGGCGAGTTCGGTGCTCTCGGCCGACAACGACTCGTTCGAGACGGTGTATCCGGTGCGGGCCCGGGACTTCGGCCTGTACGTGGTGCTCGGCAACGCTCTCGGCCCCAACGAGGACGGCGTGGGCGGCGGCCTGGCCGGCGCCTGGGGGCCGGACGGCGCGCGGCTCGCGGACGCGGGTCCGGACAAGCCGGGGTACGTGCTCGTGGACGTGCCGGACGGCCGGTAGGAACCGGCCGCCCGGCTCGGGAGGCCCGTCACGGAACCCCCTGCCCGTGACGGCGTCCCGCCCCTGTTACGGGGCGCTCAGGCCCAGCGTGTACGCGCCGGAGCCGCTGTAGGCGTGGACCACATAGCGGTAGTAGCCCGCGGTGCCCTTGTAGGCGATGTCCTCGTCGGCGCTCTCGGTGCCGCCGACCGCCACGTCCGCCCAGCCCGACCCGTTCCACTTCTGCAGGTACAGGTCGAAGTCGGCGCCGGCCGGACCGCGCAGGCAGCCCACGTGGGTGCCGGAGGTCGCCGAGTAGTAGTACGAGCCGTCCGGCTGGGCCTCGGCCTGGCCGGACGCCAGCGAACCCTCGTACGTGTACTCGGTGTCGGCGCAGCCGGTGGGCGGCGTCGTGGTGCCGACCGACAGCTGGTACGTGACGGTGTGCGTGGCGGAGCCCGTACCGGTCACGGTGATCGGGTAGGTGCCGTTCGCGGTGCCGGCCGCGACCTGGACGGTCATGGTCGAGGAGTTGCCGGAGGTCACCGAGGACGGGCTGAAGGAGACGGTGACCCCGCTCGGGGCGCCGCTCGCGGACAGCTGCACGGTCTGCGCGCTGCCGCCCGTGGTGCTGGTGTTGACCGTGGAGGTGACCGAGGCGCCGGGCTGGACCGAGCCGGAGGCCGGGTTCAGGGCGAGCGAGAAGTCCGGCGTGGTGGTGCCGCCGCAGTCGGTCTCACCGGACTGGGCCGGGACGCCGATCGCGTTCCAGGCCGTCTTCACGGCGTTGCACTCGGCACTGCCGTAGGTGTTCCTGGCGCTGGCCAGGGTGGCCTTGCGGGCGGCCAGGTGGTTCCAGGAGGAGGTCTTCATCAGCAGGGCGCCCATGAAGATCTTGCCGGCCTTCTGGATGCCTATGCCGGTCACCGAGGAGGGGCCGCCGGAACATATGGGGCTGGCGGGCTTGCCGCCGCCCGGGTTGGAGCCCTCGGCGAGCAGGTAGAACCAGTGGTTCTGCGGGCCGGCCGCGGCGTGCACCTCGGTGCCGGAGTTCAGCTGCGGGTAGCAGTTGGGGTCACCGGCCAGGGAGGGGTTGTACATGTAGCGGATCGGCTTGTTGTCGCCGAGGAAGTTGAGCTTCTCGCCGACCGTGTAGTCCGGGGTGTCGTTGGGGTTGTTCGCGAAGTGCTCGGTGAGCGCCCCGAAGATGTCGCCGGTGGACTCGTTCATCCCACCGTTCTCGTTGGACGAGCCGGAGCTGCCCGGGGTCCTGTCGAAGATCTCGTGACCGTACTCGTGGGCCACGACGTCGATGCCGGTGAGCTGCATCGTGCCGTTCTGGTTGCGGCCGTACGTGGTCTTCGTGCCGTCGTAGTAGGCGTTGACCTCGCCCAGGCCGGCCCGGGCCGGGACCATGCCGCCCTGCCCGTTCTGGCCGTTGTAGCCGAACCACTGCTTGAGCATGTCCGACTCGCGCTGGGCCGCGTACATGATGTCGACGCAGGCGGTCACGAGGTCGTTGGCGGTGCCGTTGCCCCACGGCGGGGTGCCGGTGTAGGCGCTGCCGTTCTGGCCGCCGCACCGGAAGCCGGAGCGGTTGGGGTCGGTCATCGAGCTCGCGGCGGTGTCGATGGTGACGTTGCCGTTGTGGTAGCCGCGGCCGTCGGCGTGCAGGATCTTGTCGGTGGCCTGCGTGACCTTGCCGGTGCGGGCGTCCACGTGGGTGTCGAGCGAGCTCGGCAGGCCCTCGGCGGTGCGGCCGACCACCAGGGTGTGCCAGGTGAGGACCGGCTTGTTCCCCTTGAGCAGCACGGTGAGTTCGGGGGTGCCCGCGCTCTCGACGCCCGCCAGCTGCGCCTTGGCGGTGGCCAAAGCGGCGGCGGAGCCGATGGTGGCCTTGGTGGAGAGCCGGATGGCCGGGGCGGGCGCGGCCGCGACCTCGCGGACCTTGCCGGCGCTGTCGGAGACGACGACGGCGTCGCCCCCGGCCACCGGGAGGCCCTTGTAGGTGCGCTGGTAGGCGGCGTAGTAGAGGCCGCCCGCCCACGGGGTGACCGCGGTGCGGACGAGTTCCTCGTCGGTGCCGTGGCGCAGCCCGTCGAGTCCGCTGTCGGCGGCCTTGTCGGCGGCGGCGAGGGCGAGGGACTTGCCGTGCCCGGGCGGTACGGGCTGCGACGGTCCCGCGGTGGCGGCGGTCGCGGTGCCCGCGAGGGTACCCGCGAGGCTCGCCGTCAGGGCGAGCGCCGCCAAGGCCGCCGAGAGTCTGGTGGGGTGCACGTCTGCTCCGTTTCGGGTGGGGGGGAGACGGTGGGACGCGCCGAGTATGGGCGTGGACATGCCCACCAGGGGACATCTCACCCGGCATAAGACACGCGTTATGCCGAACGGCTCCGCCCTCGGGCGCGAGGTGCATACGCTGCTGAAATGCAGCTGGAGTTGAGGCATCTCGAGGCCGTCTGCCGGATAGCGGAGGCGGGCAGTCTGGGGCGGGCGGCGGCCCGGCTCGGGGTCTCCCAGCCGGCCCTCTCGGCCCAGCTGCGGCGCATCGAACGGGTCGCGGGCGGCGAGCTGTTCACCCGGGGCCGGCACGGTGTCGACCCGACCCCGCTGGGCGAGTTCGTGCTGTCCAAGGCGCGGCGGGTGCTCGGTGAGATGGACGCCCTCGCGGCCGGTGCGCGGGCCGTCGCGCCCCATCCGACGCTGCGCCTCGGCTGCATCCTGCTGGTCCTCGTGGACCGGCTGATCGGGCGGCTGGAGCAGGAGTTCGCGGGCCAGGAGATCGAGGTCGACATCGAGCACTCGGTGACGACGCTCACCCGGCTGCTCGCCGCCGGGCGGTACGACGCCGTCGTGTACGGGGAGGTCGCCGACCACGAGGTCCCGCTGCCCGAAGGCGTGGCGGCCCGCACCCTCGTACCGAAGGAACCCTTCTGCGTGCGCATGTCCGCGGCCCACCCGCTGGCCGGGCGGGACCGGATCGACCTGGCGGACCTCGCGGGCGAGACCTGGATGACGATGGTCGAGGACGACGACGGCGGCCCGGAGGCGCTGGTCGACGCCTGCGCGAAGGCCGGCTTCACCCCGAAGCTGCGCTACCGGATCGCCGACCGGAAGATGCACTACGACCTGATCGCGGCGGGCCGGGCGATCTCCGTGAGCCAGCCGACGGCGCCGCCCGCCGAGGGCACGGTGCTCCGTCCGCTGGTCGGGGACCCGGTCACCGGCCGCATACGCCTCGCCTGGAACCGGGCGGCGGTCTCCGAGCGGCGCGCCGGGCTGCTCTACCGGGCCGCGGGACTCGCGTACCTGGACAACGTCCCCACCAACGCCTTCCACCGGATCTGGTGGGAGTCCCGCCCGGAACTCCACCCCGCCCTGGACTGACCGGAGCCGGGTGCCCGCCCCGGGCCGGCCGCGGCCGGTCACCCCTTCCCGGACCGACCGGAGGCGCGCGCCCCCGCCGGAGCACCCCGCCCCCCCGGAGCCGGGCACTCCGCCGGCCCCACGGAGCCAGCCGGGCACTCCGCCGGCCCCACGGAGCCGGGCACTCCGCCCGCCCCACGGAGCCGGGCACTCCGGCGGCCCCGCGCGGCCCGGTACCCCAGCGGCAGGCCCCGCGGCACCGCTCCGGGATGTGAACGGGCGCCGCGCGGCGCACCCTGGGGTGAGAGGTGAGGGACGGTGACCGACTACGCGGCCGTGTTCCGGGCGCTGCCCGGCATGATCGCGCTGCTCACCCCCGATCTCGTGTACCTCGACGTCAACGCGGAGTACGCCACCCGGTCGGGCCGCAGCCGGGAGCAGCTGATCGGCCGGCGCCCCTTCGACGTGTTCCCCGACAACCCGAACGATCCGGCGGCGAACGGCGTACGGAACCTGGTGACCTCGCTGCGCCGGGTGGCCGCGACCGGCGAGCGGGACGGCATGGCCCCGGAGCGCTACGACGTCGAGCGCTTGGACCGGCCCGGGGAGTGGGAGCCGCGGTACTGGAGCGCGGTCAACGTGCCCGTGCTCGACGCCGACGGGCGAGTGGTGCTGCTCGTCCACCGGGTCGAGGAGATCACCGAGCTGATCCGGGCCCGCGGCGGGCCCGGCGAAGGCGGGGCCCGGGTCCTGGAGGCCGAGGTGTACGCGCGGGCCCGGGAGCTCCAGGAGGTCAACGAACGGCTGCGGGCGGCGCACGCCCGCGAGCGCGAGGTGGCACTCACCCTGCAGGAGGCCATGCTGCCCGCGCCCGTGCCGATCGGCTCGCACCCGACGGCGGTGCGCTACCGGCCGGCGGTCGGCGCGCTCAACGTGTGCGGGGACTGGTACGACCTGGTCACCCTGCCCGGCGGCGACCGGGGCGGGGTGGCGGTGGGCGACGTGGTGGGGCACGGGCTGAGCGCCGCCGGGGTGATGGGCCAGCTCCGCAGCGCCCTCAGCGCCGCGTCCCTGGTCGTGGCGGGGCCCGCGAAGGCCCTGGACGTGCTCGACCTGTACGCCCGGTCCGTCGCGGGCGCCGAGAACTCGACGGCCGTCGAGACCTGCATCGACTGGGACCGCCGGGTCGTCACGTACAGCAGCGCCGGGCACCCGCCGCCCGCGCTGCTCCACCCGGACGGGACGGTGGAGTTCCTGGACCGGGCGACGGATCCGCCGCTGGGCGCGCACCTGGAGCACGCGGCCCGCCCGCAGGCGGAGGCGGCGTTCACGCCGGGCACCGCGCTGGTCCTGTACACCGACGGTCTGGTCGAGCGGCGGAACGAGGACATCGACGCCGGGCTCGCCCGCCTCGCCGGGATCCTGGGGCGGCACCGCGGCGTCGAGCCGCAGGCCCTGGCCGACGCGCTGCTCCTGCAGATGCTGCCGGTGGGCGGGGCGACGGACGACACGGCGCTGATCGTCGTGGGCTTGTGAGGCGTCCGGGCGGGTCCCGGGTGCCGCGCGGAGTGTTCGCCGGGATCAGACGGACCTTCCGGACATAGTGCGGGCATGAGACGCACCCCCCGGAACCGCGCGGCCCTGCTCGCCGCCGCCCTCCTCGCCACCCTCCTCCCCGTCGGCGCGGCCGTCGCGCAGACGCCGTCCGGGCCGCCCGGCGGCCACGGCGACCGCGACTGCGCACGGACCCGGCACCCCCTGGACGCCCGGGGCCGCCAGGTCCTGGCCATCGCCCGCCAGGCCCAGCAGGACCTCAAGCTGAAGGCCGTGCTGTTGCGGGTCGACGACGGCGGGCGGGAGGTCGTCACCGACGCGCTCGGCGAGTCGATGACGGGCGTCCCGGCCGAGCCGGACATGCACTTCCGGGCCGGCTCGGTGGCCTTCGCCCACATCGGCACGACCCTGCTCCGGCTGGTCGAGCAGGGCCGGGTCGACCTCGACGCCACGGTCGAGCCCTGGCTGCCCGAGGTGCCGCGGGCGAACGAGATCACGCTGCGGATGCTGGCCAACAACACCAGCGGCCTGCACGACTACGTCACCGACCCGGAGTTCGAGGCCGAGCTGCTGGCCGACCCGTTCCGCGCCTGGACCCCCGACGAACTGCTCGCGTTCCCGTTCGCGCACGACTTCTGGTACACACCGGGCACCAACTGGAGCTACTCGCACGCCAACTACCTGCTCCTCGAGCGCGCCCTGGAGCGGATCACCGGACAGCGGATCGACCGGCTGGTGGAGGAGCAGGTCACCGGCCCGCTGGGGCTGCGGAACACGCAGAACAACTTCACGCCGGAGATCCCCGCCCCGGTGCTGCACGCCTTCACCTCGGACCGCGGCCTCTACGAGGAGTCCACCTTCTGGAACCCCTCGTGGACCACCGGTCCCGGCGCCGTGATCACCTCGACCGTGTGCGACATGGCCCGCTCCGCGCGGGGCATCGGCAGCGGCGAGCTGATCTCCCGGCGCTCGTACCGCACCCTGCTGGACCCGGGCACGGTCGGGCTCGGCGTGCCGACCGCGAAGTGCCCCGCCGACATCTGCCTGAAGCAGACCGAGGCCAAGCACTTCGGGCTCGGCGTCATCGTCGCCAACGGCTGGCTGCTGCAGAACCCGTCGTTCACCGGGTACGCGGCGATCCAGGCGTACCTGCCGTCGAAGCGCCTCTCCATCGCGGTGTCCGCGACCAAGACGCCGGACACCGCCGAAGGCAACATGGCGCAGGTGGTCGCGGAGCGGATCGCGGCGGCGCTCGCGCCGGAGGACCCGCTGCAGCCCTGACCGGGCCGGGGCCGGATCAGACGGTGTGGTGCGCCGCGCCCCTCGTCCGGCCCGTCCCGTCCTCGTCCGCGTCGTCGTCCGTGCCCTCGTCCGCCGCCTCGCCGGTCATGTCGCGGGCCATCAGCGTGGCGCCGGCCACCGCGCCCGGCATCAGCAGGACGGCGACGAAGGGGACGAGGAAGGCGAGGACGAGGGGGACGCCGAAGCCCAGCGCGGCCGCCCTGCGGCCGCGCAGCAGCCCCAGGCGCTCCTTGAACTCGACGCCGCGACGCTGGAGCGCGACCGCGGTGAGCTCTTCGGTGAGGAAGAAGCCGGAGACGCCGAAGCCGAGCGCGGGGACCACCGTCTGGCCGACCACCGGGATGAAGCCGGCCGCGAAGAGCAGGATGCCGTAGAACGCGACCCGCACGAGGACACGCAGGCTGTCGCGGGCCGAGATCAACAGCTCGCGCCAGAGCGGCAACCCGGACTCGGGGACCTCGCCGCCCTCGCTGCGGTCGACCGCCTCGGACAGCGACTCGTAGAAGGGCTGGCCGATCAGCAGCGTCACGGCGGTGAAGGTGATCACGGCGAGGAAGACGCCGAGCGCGAAGACCAGGAAGGTCAGGGTGCCGCGGAACACGCCCTGCCAGGGCGAGCCCCAGCCGTCGGCGAACGGCGTCGCCCAGGCCGTCAGGTCGTCGGCCCCGTAGGAGAGCCCGACCAGCGCCCCCACGTAGAGGACGAAGGTGACGAGTCCGGGCAGCAGCCCGAACCCGAACCAGCGTCCGTGAGTGCCGACCCACTTCTGCCCCTGCAGCAGGTAACGGAATCCTGCTCCGAAATCACGCATGACGATCACCCTAGTGGCGGGTCCGGCCAAGGCCCTCCTCCTGTTCCGAACCTGAGACGGTGGGACCCGGCCCTGCGAGGGTCCGGAACGGAGGGAGGGCCGCACCCCGGTCGGTCAGGGTGCGGCCCTCGTTCTCAGTCTGCGGCGGGTCGGCTCAGACGGCCAGCTCGACCGTGATGTTGCCGCGGGTCGCCTTCGAGTACGGGCAGACCTGGTGGGCCTTCTCGATGAGGCCCTTGGCGGTCTCGGCGTCCACGTTCGGGATGGTCGCCGAGATCTTCACGATGATGCCGAAGCCGTCGTCGTTCTTGCCGATGCCGACCTCGGCGGTGACGGTCGAGCCGGAGACGTCCGCGTTCTCGTTCCGGGCGACCACACCCAGGGCGCCCTGGAAGCAGGCGCTGTAGCCGGCGGCGAAGAGCTGCTCCGGGTTGGTGCCCGCACCGGAGCCACCCATGGCCTTGGGCGGGTTGACGACGACGTCGAGCTGGCCGTCGTCGGTGGCGACCCGGCCGTCACGACCGTTCTCGGCGGTGGCGACGGCGGTGTACAGGACGTCGGACTGCTGAATCGACATGCTGTTGTTTCCCTTATTCGTTCGCCGCGACTCGCGCCCACGATCGCGACGGCTGAGGGAAGACTAGCGGGTCGCCGAAACGATCATCTTTCCGGTGTTGTCCCCGCGGAGCATGCCGAGGAAGGCGTCCACGCCGTTCTCGATGCCCTCGGCGAAGGTCTCGCCGTGCTTGAGCTCGCCGGAGCGCAGCCAGCCGCCGACCTCCTGGACGAACTGCTGCTGCAGCCCGTAGTGGTCGCCGACGAGGACGCCCTGGAGGCGGAGCCGCTTGCCGATGATCATGGCCATGTTGCGCGGGCCGGGGACCGGCTCGGTGTCGTTGTACTGGGCGATCATGCCGCAGATGGTGGCGCGGCCGTGCACGTTGAGCGAGGAGATCGCGGCCTCGAGGTGGTCACCGCCGACGTTGTCGAAGTAGACGTCGATGCCGTCCGGGGCGGCCTCGCGCAGCTGGTCCTTGACCGGGCCGTTCTTGTAGTTGAAGGCGGCGTCGAAGCCGAGCTCCTCGACCAGCCACTTGACCTTCTCGTCGGAGCCGGCCGAGCCGATCACCCGGGAGGCACCCTTGAGCCGTGCCATCTGGCCGACCTGGCTGCCGACGGCGCCGGCCGCGCCGGACACGAAGACGGCGTCGCCCTCCTTGAAGGAGGCGACC
Organism: Streptomyces sp. NPDC101191; assembly: GCF_044767915.1. NCBI lineage: Bacteria > Bacillati > Actinomycetota > Actinomycetes > Kitasatosporales > Streptomycetaceae > Streptomyces > Streptomyces sp. NPDC101191. The sequence continues at coordinate 226,423 of NZ_JBIWOU010000010.1, read as the reverse complement.
TCGAAGAGGCCCGCGTAGGCGGTCAGGCCGGTCATGCCGAGCACACCCAGGTACGCGGAGAGCGGGGCGAGCTCCGGGTCGACCTTGGTGGCGTGCTGGGCGGGCACGTCGGCGTACTCGCGCCAGCCGAGGCCGTGCAGCACGTGGTCGCCGACGGCGAAGCCCTCGGCGTTGGAGGCGACGACCTCGCCGACCGCGCCGCCGTCCATCGGCTGGTCCAGCTGGAAGGGCGGGATGTACGACTTGACGTCATTCATCCGGCCGCGCATGTACGGGTCCACGGAGAAGTGCAGATTGCGCACGAGGACGCGGCCCTCGGCGGGCTCGGTCAGCGGCTTCTCGCGGAGGGCGAAGTCCGCGGGCACGGGCCAGCCGTGCGGGCGGGCGACGAGGTGCCACTCACGGCTGGACGCGGGAAGTACGGACATGGCGGAGCCTCCTAGAAATGCTTCACGAACTGAAACAACCATGCGCCTCGATATTTCATGTTGTCAAGCATCGGAGTACGATGAACCCATGCCCACCCGACACACGGACCCCCTGACGCTGGAAGTCGTGGAGCTCATCGGCACCGTCGTGGCCCGCTACCACGACGAGTACGAGGAGGCCGCCGCCGCGCACGCCCTCACCGGCGCGCAGGCCCGCGTGCTCGGGCTGCTCGCCCTGGAGCCCACGCCCATGCGGAAGATCGCCGAGAAGCTCAAGTGCGAGCCGTCGAACGTGACGGGGATCATCGACCGCCTGGAGTCCCGCGGCCTCGTCGAGCGCCGCCCCGACCCCGCCGACCGCCGCGTCAAGGTGGCCGCCCCCACCGACGAGGGCCGCGACACCGCCCGCCGGCTGCGCGAGTCGCTGCACTTCGCCCGCGAGCCGCTCGGCGAACTCACCGAGACCGAGCGCACCCTGCTGCGCGACCTACTGAAGCGCATGCTGGGCACGCCCTGAAGATCCGGCCCAGGGGCCCCGGCCAATAGGCCCCGGCCAAGGGTCACGACCCAGAGGCCGGCGGACGCCTTCCCCCGGGCGCCACGGCGGCATCCGCACGCGCCGGATCCCGTGCCTTCCCGGACCCCGCACCCGCGGGATCCCGCGCACCCCCGGCCCCCGCACCCGCCGGATCCCGCGCACCCCCGGACCCCGCACGCCCCGACCCGAGGCGCCCCCGTGCCCCGTGCCCGATGCGCCGTGCGCCCGGCACGATCCCGAGGCAGGCCCCCGAGGCCTGCCTCAGACGCACCACCACAGGAAGCGGGTGCAGGTCGGCGTCGGGCTCGGGCTCGGGCTCGCCGTCGGCGTGCCCGGGGCCGTGGTGGGACCGCCGCCGGGCGTCGGCGAGGCACTGCCGGAGGGGCCGGTCGAGGGCGTGCCGGACGGGTTCTCCGGGCCGGGGACGGACGCCCTCGGCGAGGCGCCGGACCCGTCGCCCGAGCCGGTCCCCGTGCCCGTCCCGTCACCTGAGCCCGAACCGTCGCCCGAGCCCGTTCCCGCACCGTCGCCGGAAGCGCCTCCCGTGCCACCCCCGCGGCCGGAACCGCGGGCGGGGTGCCCGGTGGAGGTCGGGCGCGCCGTGACCGACTCGACCGGCCCGGGGCCGTCCGGCCGGCCGGTGCTCTCCGACGGCGCCGGCGGTTCCGGGTCGAGGGTGGCCTCGACGACGTCCTCCTCCTGGACGGCGGTCGCGGCGCCGCCGGCCGGCTGGTCCAGGGCCAGCTTGGCCATGCTCAGCGAACCGGCCGCGAGCGCGAAGCCGAGCGTGCCGAGCAGCACCGTGCGCCCACGCCGGGAGCGCGCCCGGCGCCCGCCCCGCGGGGCGGCCCGGCCGCCGCCCGACCGGCTCCGGCCACGGCGCGCGGCCGCGCGCCCCTCGGCGGGCCGGGGCGTCTCGACCGGGTCCAGTTCGTACGCGTAGCCGTACTCCTCCTCCACGGGCGGCGGGGTCTCCGCCGGCTGCGTGAAGGTGGGCACGGGCGCGGGGGCGGGCGGGTGGGGGGTGAAGTACCGCAGCTCCTCGGCGGGGGTCCCGCAACCGGCACAGGCCAGGGCGCCGTTGAGATGCCGTCGGCACTGGGGGCAGTAGTCCATGGCGCCCGCAGGTTATGCGCCGCTCGGACACGGCTGATAGGCGTGAACGTGAGGATCCTGTGAGGAAACCGCAGGTCGTCGGCGTGCCGTCGCGAATCTCCCCCTTCGGGCAGGATGGGCGCATGACCCCTGCCACCCCCTTTGGGCCGTACGAGTTCCAGCTCGTCCTGCTCCGCCGGATGGCCGACCACCAGGCCGGCCTCGTCGAGGAGGCGCTGCGCGAACTCGGCGCCACGCGCGCCGAGATGCGCGAGGCGAACAAGCGCTGGCAGGCCCGGGCGCACGCCCGGCAGGGTCCGGGCGAGTTCGAGCGCTACCGGCAGGCCCTCGGCGATCCCGAGTCGCGGCAGCCGGTGCGCGGCGACAGCGAGGCGTGGGCCTGGCCGGTGCCGCTCTGGCCCGATCTGCGGTTCACCGTCCTGGTGGGCCCGCGCCGCGCCGTGTGGTCCCGCTCCCTGACCCGCGCTCCCGGCGCCGCGCCGCCCGAGCTGCGCACCGCCGAGGACCTGCGCCCGTGGCGGTGCACGATCGACGAGGTCTGGCGCGCCTTCCGGGACGTCGAGCCCCGGGAGGGGGCCGCCCCGACGCTCGCCCGCCTCGACTTCACCCTCCCCGACGGCGGCCGGGCGGCCGCCGAGTTCGCCTGGGGTCTTCTCCAGCGTCAGGTCCCGCCACCGGCCGGGCACCGGACGACCCCCCAGGCCTGACGTTCCGTCAGGGTCTTCCGGGGTTTCGGCACCCCCGGGCGGCTCAGCTCAGCGCGCGCCCCGCGCGGGACCGCAGGACGATCGAACAGGACCGCGCACCCCGTGCGCCCCGCCTCGCCCGTGCCAGCACCGCACTCCGGAGGACCGCCGTGACCGTCAGCCTTGAGCAGCTACGCCGCTGCCATGTCGCCGTCGACCTGGGCGCCGCCCGCACCCGGGTCTTCGTCAAGGGCGCCGGACTCGTCGTCGACGAGCCGTCCGTCGCCGCCGTGAACACCCGCACCGGCGCGCTCATCGCCGTCGGCGCGCTCGCCGAGAAGATGACCGGCCGCACCCCCGACTACATCCGGGTGGTCCGCCCCGTCTCCGGCGGCACCGTCGTCGACATCGAGATGGCCCAGCGGATGCTCCGTCATCTCCTCGGTGACAAGCTCCGTCGCCAGCTGCGCCGCAAGCCCCGGCTGCGCGCCGCCGCCTGCACCCCGCACGACAGCGACCCGCTCGCCCAGCGCGCGGCCGTGGAGACCCTGGTCGGCCTCGGCGCCCGCCGGGTGGAGCTCGTCGACACCCTGATCGCGGCGGCCGTGGGCTGCGGCCTCCCGGTCGAGCAGCCGACCGCCACGATGATCCTGGTGTGCGGGGCGGCGACCACCCAGGTCGCGGTGCTCTCGCTCGGCGCGATCGTGACGGCCGAGCGGATGCCGGTCGGCGGCGACGCCATCGACCACGCGGTCATCCAGCATCTGCGCCACCGGCACGAACTGATGCTGCCGAGCCAGTCGGTGCGCCCGCTCCAGGTCGCCCTGCACGGCAACGGCCTGACCCTCCAGGGCCCCACCTTCACCGAGATCCACGGCCGCGACGTGGCCACCGGGCTCGCCCGCTCGGTGACCGTCGACACCGCGGCCGTGCGGGAGGCCATCCAGACCCCGCTGACCGCCGTCCTCGACGGCATCGGCAAGGTGCTCCGCGACTGCCCGCCCGACCTGGTGGCCGACCTCGCCGACCGCGGCATCATGATGGTGGGCGGCAGCGCCCTGCTGCCGGGCCTCGACCAGATGCTGCGGGAGGCCACCGGAATGCCCGTGCACATCGCCGAGCGCCCGGACGTCTGCGCCGTCCTCGGGCTCGGCGCGATGCTGGAGGGCCGGATCCAGCCCCTGGTCCTCGACCCGCTGACCGAGACGGCCGAATAGTCCACGGCGGAACGCCTTGTACGAGAATGACCCCATGTCGAACATGGACGAGGACGCGTACGGAAACGATCCTGCGCCCCGCCTGCCCATGCTGCTCGAAGCCGTCCTCAGCGTCGGTACCGAGCTCGAACTGCGGGCCACCCTCCAGCACATCGTGGACACCGCCACCGCGCTGACCGGTGCCCGCCACGGGGCGCTCGGGGTCGTCGACCCCGAGCGCCTGCGCATCACCGAGCTGTTCACCTCCGGCATGACCGAGGTGGAGCGGGAACGGATCGGGCGCATCCCCGACGGGCACACCGGACTGCTCGGCGCCCTCGTCAGCGACCCCCGGCCGCTGCGGCTCGACGACGTGACCGCCGACCCGCGCTCCTCCGGCGTGCCCGAGGGCCACCCGGAGATCCGTTCCCTCCTCGGCGTGCCGATCCGCGTCCACACCGAGGTGTTCGGCAACCTCTACCTCGGCGACAAGCCCACCGGCCCGTTCGGCGACGACGACCTGGCCCTGCTGCGCGTCCTCGCCACCCAGGCCGGCATCGCCATCGGCAACGCGCGGCTCTACGAGACGGCACGACAGCGGGAACGGTGGATCGAGGGCGCCGCGGCCGTGACGACCGCGCTGCTCACCGGGAAGCCGGCCCAGGACGCCCTGACCACGGTCGCCGAACGGGCCCGGCTGCTCGCGGACGCCTCGGCGGGCGTGGTGCTCCAGCCGACCGGGGAGGGCGGCATGGAGATCGTGGCCGCCTCCACCCCCGACGACCCCGGCGACCTGGTCGGCACCACGATCGCGCCCGGCTCCCCCGTGCTGGTCCAGCTGCTCGGTGGCGAGCCGGTGTTCGTGGAGGACTCGGCCACCGACCCGCGGATGACCACGCATGTCCGCAGCCGCTTCGGGCCCTCGATGCTGCTGCCCCTGCAGAGCGGCGGCCGGCTCATCGGCACCCTGGCTCTGCCCCGGCGGCGCGGCGACCGCCCGTACAGCGCGGTGGACCGGCTGCTCGCCTCGCAGTTCGCCTCGCAGGCGGCGCTCGCGCTCGTCCTCGCCGACGCCCAGCACGACCGCGAACAGCTCGCCGTGTACGAGGACCGCGACCGGATCGCCCGCGACCTGCACGACCTGGTCGTGCAACGCCTCTTCGCCACCGAGATGATGCTGGAGTCGACCCGGCGGCGGGCCGCCGTCCACGAGGTCGACACGCTCCTGGCCCGGGCCGTCGACGAGCTGGACTCGACGATCCAGGAGGTCCGCACCACGATCTTCGCGCTGCAGCAGCCGCCGGCCGACGCCCCGGCCTCCTTCCGCGGCCGGGTGCTGCGCGAGACCGGCGGCGCGGCGGCGCTGCTGGGCTTCCAGCCCTCCGTGCACTTCTCCGGCGCCGTCGACACCCTCTCCGAGGAGGCCTCCGCCGACCGGCTGCTCGCCGCGCTGCGCGCCGCGCTGGCCGCCGCCCACCGCCGGCCGGACGTCGGGGCCGTCACGGTCGAGATCACCGCCGACGGTTCCGGGCTGCGGCTGCGGGTCGAGGACGACGGGAGCCCGCCCACGGTCGTCACCTGGCCGCAGGAGATCTGACACCCGGACCCCGGTGGGGAGCCGGTCCGGCTCGCCCGTACGAAGGGGTCCGGCGCGGACCCGTCCGGCCGGCCGCGCCGCACCGCCCACGACGGCCCCGTCCGACGCCCCGAACGGAGCATTCCGGCGCGCCCCGCCCGCCCGCCGGATCTTGACTGAGGGCGTGGACACCGAAGTGAAGATCCCCGCGGCCGCCTATCGCAACCTGGTCACGGCCACCGTCGGCTTCACGCTGACCTTCTGGGCCTGGGACCTGATCGCGCCGCTCGGCAGCTGGTACGGGGACCGGCTCTCGCTCAGCTCCTTCGAGCAGTCGCTGCTCGTCGCGATCCCCGTCCTGGTCGGTTCGCTCGGCCGGATCGCGGCCGGCGCGCTCACCGACCGGTACGGCGCGAAGCTGATGTTCCCGCTGGTCTCGGCGCTGACGATCGTGCCCGTCCTGCTCCTGATCGTCGTCAAGGACTCCTTCGGCCTGCTGCTGGTCGTGGCCTTCCTGCTCGGGATCGGCGGCACGACCTTCGCCATCGGCATCCCGCTGGTCAACTCCTGGTTCCCGCCGGCCAGGCGCGGCTTCGCGCTCGGCGTCTTCGGCATGGGCATGGGCGGCGTGGCGCTCTCCGGATACTTCACCCCGCGGATCGCCGAGCACGGCGAGAACCTGCCCTTCGTCGTCGTGGCCGTGGCCCTCGCCGCGTACGCCGTCCTCGCCGCGCTCCTCATCACCGACCGTCCCGACCGGCCGATCCCCTCCGCCTCCCTCGCCCGGCGCCTCGGCCAGGCCGGGCGGCTGCGGGTCACCTGGGAGCTGTCGGCGCTGTACGCGATCGGCTTCGGCGGCATCGTCGCCTTCGGCGTCTACCTGCCGACCTACCTGAAGACCTGGTACGAGCTCGACCCGACCGACGCGGGCACCAAGGCCGCCGGGTTCGCCCTGGTGACGGTCGTCTTCCGGCCGATCGGCGGCTGGCTCTCGGACCGGGTCCACCCGGCCCTGGTGACGGCCGTCGCGCTCGGGGTCGTCGCCCTGCTCGCCATCGTCCAGGCCTTCGACCCGCCGCTGAACCCGGGCGGCACGACCGCCCTGCTCCTCATGGCCGCCGGCCTCGGCACCGCGAGCGGTTCGGTCTTCGCCCTCGTCTCGCAGGTCACCCCCCAGGCGAAGGTGGGCAGCGTGACCGGCATCGTCGGCGCGATGGGCGGCCTCGGCGGCTTCGTACCCCCGCTGGTCATGGGCGCCATCTACAGCGCCAAGGGCTCGTACTCGATCGGCTTCATGCTGCTGTCCGACCTGGCCCTCGCCGGCTGCGTCTACGCCTACGGGCGGATGCGGAACGTGCGCCCCGACAGCGACACGCCCGCCCCCGAGGTGAGCAAAGTCGCAGTACCCCGTCCCTGACGGCTGGGCAGAATGCGCCCATGAGCGCCCTGTTCCCGGCCCTGGCGGCCCCTTCCGACCGACCCGCCCTGCGGTTCGGCGCCGACACCCTGACGTACGAGGAACTGGCGCGCGCCGCCGGAGCCCTCGCGCCCCGGCTCCTGAGCGCCGGGAGGGTGGCCGTCTGGGCCACGCCCACGGCCGAGACGGCGGTCGGCGTCGTGGCCGCGCTGCTCGCGGGCGTGCCGGCCGTCCCGCTCAACCCCCGCATCGGGGAGCGCGAGCTGGCGCACATCCTCGGCGACAGCGCGCCCGGGATCGTGCTCGCGGGTGCCGGGGACGACCTGCCGGCGGGACTGGCGGAGCTGCCCCGGACCGACGTGGCGATCCGGGTCGCGCCCGGCACGCCCGCCCGCCCGGAGCCGGACGGCCCCGGGACCCCCGCCCTGATCGTCTACACCTCCGGCACGACCGGCCCGCCCAAGGGCGTCGTCCTGTCCCGGCGCGCGCTAGCCGCCTCCCTCGACGCACTCGCGGACGCCTGGGAGTGGACGGACGCCGACGTCCTCGTGCACGGGCTGCCCCTGTTCCACGTCCACGGGCTCGTCCTGGGCGTCCTCGGCCCGCTGCGGCGCGGGGGCGAGGTGCGCCACCTGGGCGGCTTCTCGGTCGAGGGCGTCGCGAAGGAGCTGGGGGAGGCCGGCGGCACGATGCTGTTCGGCGTGCCGACCATGTACCACCGGCTCGCCGAGGCGCTCCCCGGGGACCCGGCGCTCGCCCGGTCCCTGGCGCAGGCCCGGCTGCTGGTCTCCGGCTCCGCGGCCCTCCCGGTCCACGACCACGAGCGGATCCGGGCGGCGACGGGCCGGACGGTGATCGAGCGCTACGGGATGACCGAGACGCTCATGAACACCTCGATCCCCGTCGGCTCGGCCCCCCGCCCCGGCTCGGTGGGCCTGCCGCTGGGCGGGGTGGAGCTGCGCCTGGCGGAGGAGGACGGCTCGGTGCTCGGCGCGGACGCGTACGACGGCGAGACGGTCGGCGAGATCCAGGTGCGCGGCCCGAACCTGTTCTCCGCGTACCTCAACCGCCCGGACGCGACCGCGGCCGCCTTCACCGGGGACGGCTGGTTCCGCACCGGGGACATGGCGGTGCGCGAGGCCGACGGCTACGTCCGGATCGTCGGCCGCAAGGCGACCGACCTCATCAAGAGCGGCGGCTACAAGATCGGCGCCGGGGAGATCGAGAACGCCCTCCTCGACCACCCGGGCGTTCGCGAGGCCGCCGTCACCGGCGCGCCCGACCCGGACCTGGGCGAACGCATCGTGGCCTGGGTCGTCCCGGCGGACCCCGACGCCCCGCCCGCGCCGGACGCGCTCGCCGCGCACGTCGCGGCCCAGCTCGCCCCGCACAAGCGCCCCCGCGAGGTCCGCTTCCTGACGGCGCTGCCCCGCAACGACATGGGCAAGGTCCTGAAGAAGGCCCTCCAGGAGCCCTCCCGTGGCTGAGCGCCTGACCGCCCGTGCCGCGGTCGCCCTGGTGGCGGACGACTGGGTCCCGGAGGACGACGCGGCGGAAACCGGGACGGGGGCCGGCGTCGACGGGCCGATCGGCTGGCCCGGCTACGACGCCTCCCGGGCCCGGGCCGCCGCGCGCACCGGCGAGGACGAGTCGGTGCGCTACGGCACGGCGACGGTGGGCGGACGTGCCTGCGTCCTCGTGGTCTTCGAGTTCGGCTTCCTCGGCGGCTCGCTCGGCCGGGCGGCGGGCGACCGGCTCGTCGCCGCGTTCCGTACGGCGGCCGGGCGGCGGCTCCCGCTGGTGTCGCTCGTCGCGACCGGCGGCAGCCGGATGCAGGAGGGCATGATCGCCCTCACCCAATTGCAGCGCGTCGCCGCCGAGGCCGTCCGGCTGCGCGCGGCGGGCGTCCCGCACGTGGCCGTGCTGCGCGACCCCACCACCGGCGGCGGCTGGGCCACCGTCGGCGCGGGCGCCGACGTCGTCCTGGCCCTGCCCACCGCCCAGGTCGCCTTCGCGGGCTCCCGCGTCCGCCCCGCGGACGCCGACCCCGCCGCCTACACGGCGGAGGACCAGTACGCCCACGGGCACGTCGACGCCCTCGTCCCGCCGGAGCGGCTGCGGGAGACCCTGGGACGGTGGCTGCGGCTGCTGGGTCCCGCGGCCGGGCCAGCGCCGGCCGCGGCTCCCCCGCCGCACGCCCTCGGCGACCTCGCCCTGCCCGCCACCGGGTGGGCGGCCGTGCAGGCGGCGCGGGCCGCGGGACGCCCGCGGGCCGGGGCCTATCTGGACGCCTGCTTCGCGATGCGCGCGGCGATCCACGGGGACCGGGCCGGGGGCGCCGACGCCGGTGTGGAGTGCGGCTTCGGGCTGCGCGACGGGCGGGTGGTGGCGTACGCGGCGCAGGACGGCGGGGCGACCCGGCCGGCCGGCTTCCGGACCGTCGCGCGGCTGGTGCGGCTCGCGGACCGGCTCGGGATCCCGGTCCTGACGCTGATCGACACGCCCGGCGCTGCCAACGACGCCGCCGCCGAGCGGGCCGGGGCGGGCCCGGCCATCGCGGAGGCGTTCGCGGCGATCGCCGGAGCGCGCGTTCCGGTGACGTCGCTGCTCGTCGGCGAGGGCGGCTCGGGCGGGGCGCTCGCGCTCGCCGCACCGGGCAACACCTGGGCCACCCCGGACAGTTACTTCTCCGTCATCGCGCCCGAGCTCGCCGCGCAGATCCTCAAGCGCCCGCCGGAGCTGGTCCCGGAGACGGCCGGGCGCCTCCGGCTGCGCCCCCAGGACCTGGTGGAACTCGGCGTCGTGCGGGGGATCGTCGGGGAGGAGCCCGGGCAGCACGAAGCCCCCTCGGCATGAGGGGGCTTCGCCGCGGACCGGGTGACGATCAGCCGATGTCGCCCGCGCAGTAGCTGAAGTCCCCACAGACGACGACCGTGTTGTCCACCACGGTCACGCTGGGAGCGTCGCCCTCGTCGTCGTACCCGTGGGCGAGGGCGGTGCCCGCGCCCGAGAGGACGACGGCGGCGGCCAGCGCGGCCGAGGCGATGAACTTGCGCATGAAAACCTCCTGAGGAGCGGAGTTGCTCATGCGGAGCCTCTCCGCGGCATAGGCCGTCGGCAAGCGCCCGCGCCCTGACCGGACTCCGGGATGACCCGTTCGGCGGGGGCGCATTTACTTCACGCCCACCGCTCGGATGATCTCCTGCGTGACGGAGCCGCCGCGGTCGTCGCCGGCGCCCGCCCGCAGCGAGACGGAGCCCGCGCCGGCCGGGCGCGGCGGCCGACCGCCGTCTCAGGCGGTGGGGTTGTCGGCGTCGTAGCGCCGGAAGTTCCTGCCGTAGAGGGCGAGCAGGCCGATGGCGAGGACGCAGGCGAGCCCGCCGCCGGTGATCGCCACGGCCGGGGAGGTGAGGTCGGCGGCGGTTCCGGCGAGGAAGTCGCCGAGGCGGGGGCCGCCGGCCACGACCACGATGAAGACGCCCTGGAGCCGGCCGCGCATCTCGTCCGGGGCGGCGACCTGCATCATCGTGTTCCGGAAGATCATCGAGACGGTGTCGGAGTACCCGGCGACGGCGAGGAGCAGCAGGCCGAGCCACAGGTTGCGGGTGAGTCCGAAGGCGGCGATCGCGGTGCCCCAGGCGCCCACGGAGAGCAGGATCGCCTGCCCGTGGTGGCGGACCCGGCCCTGCCAGCCGGACAGCACCCCGCCCAGCAGCGCGCCGAACGCCGGTGCGGCGACGAGGAGTCCGGTGGTGCGGGCGTCCCCGCCGTACCAGAGGACGGCGACGGCCGGGAACAGCGCCCGGGGGTGGGCGAGGATCATCGCGCAGAAGTCGGAGAAGAACGTCATGCGCAGATTGGGGCGGGTGGCCAGGAAGCGCAGTCCGTCGAGGACGGAGGCCCTCTTGGCGCCGGTGCGCTCCGGCAGCATCGAGGGCAGGCGCCACATCGCGTAGAGCGAGGCGGAGAAGGCGATCGCGTCGATGAGGTACGCGGTCTGGTAGCCGGCCAGGCCGACGATGACGCCGCCGAGACTGGGCCCCACGAGGGTGCCGAAGGTGGTGGTCATCGAGTTGAGTGCGTTGGCGGCGCGCAACTGCTCGGGCGGCAGCAGCCGGGGGATCATCGAGCTGCGGGCGGGTGCGTTGAGCGCGGCGCAGACCGCCTGGAGGGCGACGATCCCGTAGAGGAACCAGACGGCGTGGAAGCCGGCGAACGCGGCGGCCGCGAGACCGGCCGAGAGCACGGCCAGGCCGGTGGAGCTGGCGAGGCCGAGCTTGCGGCGGTCGAGGGTGTCGGCGACGGCGCCGCCGTAGAGGCCGAAGACGACGAGCGGGACGAGGGAGAAGAGCCCGACGAGGCCGACGGCGAACGGCGAGCGGGTGATGTCGTAGACCTGGAGCGAGATCGCGAGGGTCGTCATGCCCTGGCCGACCCAGGTGACGCTGTTGCCGAACCAGAGGCGGCGGTAGTCGGCGGAGGTGCGCAGCGGAGTGAGGTCGGCGAAGACCCTGCGGCTCTCCGGCCCGGCCTCCTGGGTGGCGGTCACGCGGCGTCGGCCGTGGCGGCGAGGTCGTAGCTCAGCTCGGGGCGGGCCCAGAAGATCCGTCCGCTGGGCCGGACGGTCCCGGTGCGGCGGGCGCCGGTGCGCAGGTAGAACTCCTCGGCGGGCGGGTGGGCGACGACGCGTATCGCGTCGAGGCCGGCGGCGCGCCCCTCGCCGATCATGTGCTCGATGAGCATCCGGCCGATCCCGAGGCCCTGGGCGCGGTCGGCGACGAAGGCGAGGTCGAGCTCGGCCTCGTCGAGGAGCAGGGCGTAGAAGCCGAGCACCCGGCCGTCGGTGTCGACGGCGACGTGGACGGTGTGGTGCTCGATGTACGCCCCGCCGACCTGGTAGCCGTCGACCATGACCGCGTACTCGCCCGCGTAGGCGGAGGAGGTGCGGACGAGCCGCGTGAGCCGCTTGGCGTCGGCGGCTGTGGCGCGCCGGAGGGTGATGTCGGGCATGGCCCGAGTATAGGACCGGACTGCTTAATCGATCCTTACATTTAGATGTCGGACGCAGGCACCGCGCCGACGCACTGCGCCACGTCGTCCGGGTCGACCGCGTCGAGCCGGGCGGCGAGGGCGTGCAGCCGGTCGCGCAGCTCCTGGATCTCCGCCAGGTCGAGCCCGGTCGCGGCGGCGATCCCGCGCGGCACCCCGAGGGCCTTCCCCCGCAGCGCCGCCCCCTCGTCCGTGACCCGCACGGCGACGGACCGCTCGTCCTCGGCGCTGCGCCTGCGCTCGACGTATCCGGCCACCTCCAGTCGCTTGAGCAGCGGCGACAGGGTGCCGGAGTCGAGGTGCAGCCGCTCCCCGATCCCCTTCACGGGGAGCTCGCCGTGCTCCCACAGGACCAGCATCACCAGGTACTGCGGGTAGGTGAGCCCGAGCTCCCTGAGCGCACCCCGGTAGACGCCGTTGAACGCACGGGTGGCGGCGTGCAGGGAGAAGCAGATCTGGTTGTCGAGCCGGAGGAAGTCCTCGCCCGCGGGGCGGTCGGTGATGGGTCGGTCCATGGCTCCAGGGTACGGGAGACGCGCATCACACGCGATTTAGTTGTGCACAACTAAATCGCGCACTAATAATTGCGGAGGCAGCACGACACACCCCCTCACCGAGGGGCCGAGGACAGGACTTCCCATGGACGCGATCTACACCGCAGTCGCCACCGCCAACGGTCGCGAGGGCCGCGCCGTCAGCTCCGACGGCCACCTCGACCTCCCCCTCGCCCACCCGGTGGCCCTCGGCGGCAACGGCCAGGGCACCAACCCCGAGCAGCTCTTCGCCGCCGGCTACGCGGCCTGCTTCGCCAGCGCCATGGGCGTCGTCGCCCGCCAGGAGAAGATCGACATCTCCGAGGCCTCCGTCACCGCCGAGGTCTCCATCGGCAAGGACGCCGCCGACGGCGGCTTCGGCCTGGCCGTGGTGATGCGCGCCGAATTCCCCGAGCACCTGCAGGGCGAGGCCGGCACGGCCCTCCTGGAGAAGACCCACGCCTTCTGCCCGTACTCCAAGGCCACCCGGGGCAACATCTCGGTGGAGCTGGTCGTCGAGTAGCCGGAAGCAACCCGGCTCTCGGGGTGGCGACGCGTCAGGCCCGGGCCATACCCTTGGCAGTGGGCGATCGGCGCCCGTACTGACCTTCTCCGGACAGGAGTTGGATCATCGGAGCCGTGACGGGGGGGCTTTTGTCCGATGAGGGCCACGGCGCTTACGCACCGGGATTCGAGCGTGAGCTGGTGGATCACATGTGCGCGGTGACAGGGCTCGACGCCCCGAGCGGGCGCGATCTGCTGATCAGCATGCTCACGGAACGCTTACCCGAACTGGGCAACGTCCAACGGCACGGCCGGACGCGCCTGGAGATGCTGGAGATCGTCCGCGCCTGCCTGCGCGAACCCCGCGGACTGCTCGAACTGCTCGACACCCTGAACGTCTACGACCCCGGATCCGCCCCCGTGCTGCGGATCCGGGAGCTCGTCACCATCGCGCCCCCGGTGCTCGGGGTCCTGCCCGAGGCGGCGTTACAGGACGGGCGGGCCCTGCTGGCCCGCGTCCGCCACCTCGACGCCCACGGCACGCTCTACGCGGCGGCCGGCGACCTCGCCCTGCCGCCCCGTCCCGTGGCCACCCTCGCCGAGGCCTTCGACTTCCTCAGCCGGGTCAACGCCCGCCCCGACGGACTGCTCCCCGCCATGGTGCTCGTGGAGCACGTGATCACGGCGCTCGGCGGAACCGCCGCCCACCAGCAGGTCGCGACCGGACTGCGCGAGTGGAACGACGCCCAGGCCAAGCACCTCGGGCTGCGTCCGCAGTTGCAGGCCGTCCGCGCGGACCTCGACCGCGGCCCGGCGGCACAACCAGCGCCCGCCTGTCTCGTTGTCCAGTTGTGCAGACACGGAATGGACCCGGACCGGTATCTGCTCTCCCACTGGCGCCAGATCCGTCCGGGCCCCTGGCGGCCGGAGCGCGGAGAGGACCGGGTCGTCTCCCTCGGCGAGGTCGCCTCCGTCCTGGAGGAGCTGATCGGCCGGGCGGAGAAGGACTGGGCCGGACGCCCCGGCAGGCCGGTGATGGAGTTCGTGCTCCCCGTCCATCTGCTGAACCAGCCGATGGAGTGGCTGCCGCTGCAGTCCGACGCGCCCGTCTCCACCGCCCTGTGCCTGAGCTATCCGGTCGTGCTGCGCAGCCTGGAACGCATGCGGAAGCCGCAGCTCCACCGGCGGTGGCACAACCGCTGGCAGCAGCTGCTCGACAGCGCCGACACCGTCTGCCACTGGGACACGACGGGCAGCCGCGGTCACGACCCCAGCCAGTGGGCCAGCACCCTCGCCACCGACGAACGGCTGGTCACCGTCGCCCTCAGCGCTCCCCCGCTGCCGGGATCGGGCGGCAGCCGGGCCTCGCTGGAGTCGGCCCTGTTCGCCGGGGTACCCGTGGCCGTGTGGGACCGGCGTCCGGCGGCCACCGACTTCCGCAAGCGCGCCAGGAAGCTCATGAAGGGCAGGGCGGTCGAACTGCCCGAGCGAGTACAGCAGTTGCGCCACGAGGCGGCCACCGCCGCCGCCGCGCAACGGGACGTCCACGCGGGACGACACGTGGCGGTTCTCTTCGACGACCCGAACCGCCTCGTCGACTGGTCCGGCTCGCCAGGGGCGGACGCCTGGAACGCGCGGGGCGGACACGACGAGGAGGGGGAATCATGAGCGGTGTCCATCACCCGGTCCACGGCGACCGGAACGGAGGGCCCGTCACCAGCCGCAGCTGGTGGATCTACCGCGGCACCGGGCAGCCGCTGACGGACATCCGGCTCGGCGACGTCCTGCCGCCGCCACCCGGCTGGCGGGACTTCGACGGCGGTCCCGTGCTGCCTCCCGTACCGGCCGAGAGCGCCGAGACGGACCGCCGGCTCGGCGCGGTGGGCCGGGCGACCCCCCGGCAGGACCCGCACGACATCGACCTGATCAACACGGCCCTGCTGCTCCGCAGGCCGCTGCTCGTGACCGGGCGGCCCGGCATCGGCAAGTCCACCCTCGCCTATCTCGTGGCACGCGAGCTGGGCCTGGGCCGGGTCCTCCACTGGGGCATCACCTCCCGCAGCACCCTGCGCTCCGGTCTCTACGAGTACGACGCCATCGGCCGCGCCCAGGCCTCGCTGGGGCACGTCCGGCCGGGCGTCCCGGTCACCGGCGTCCCCGTGCCCGCCCAGGCGTCCGGCTCCCCGGACGACACGACCGGGCCGCGCCCGGCCGGCGCGGCCCCGGGGGGCGGCGAGGGCGCCCGCGGAGACGGCGAGGGCGGCGCGAGGATCGGGGACTTCGTCCGGCTCGGCCCGCTCGGCACCGCCCTGCTGCCCTACGCGCTCCCCCGCGTCCTGCTCATCGACGAGCTGGACAAGAGCGACATCGACCTGCCGAACGACCTCCTGCACGTCCTGGAGAACGGCTCGTACGACATCCCCGAGCTGGTCCGGGCGCGCCATCACGAGGGCCGGGCCCGGGTGTTCACCGACGACCCCGACGGCACCGTGACGGTGTCCGACGGACGCGTGCGGTGCCGGGCCTTCCCGTTCATCGTGATCACCAGCAACGGGGAGCGGCAGTTCCCGCCCGCCTTCCTGCGCCGCTGCGTCCGGCTGAACGTCTCCCCGCCGCGCGAGGACCAGCTCGCCGCCATGATCGCCGCCCACTTCCGCGACCAGGGCGGCCGGCACGAGGCCATGATCCAGAAGTTCATGGAACGCAGCCGGGAGCACGGCGGACTGGCCACGGACCAGCTGCTCAACGCGATCTTCCTGCGGACGGCCGGCGTCCGCGAGGACGACGAGGCGTGGGACGAGCTCCTGGACGCGCTGTGGCGTCAGCTTTCGGGAGCACCCTGATGGATGACGACGCCCGTTCGCTTCCGGAGGCCTTCGAAGTGGCGGAGGCGCTGTGGCTGCACGCGTACCAGACGCTCGCCGCCCGGCTCCCCCCGTCCGCCGAACCGCCGCAGCCCCGGCCGGTGACGCCGCCCGGTCTCTCCGGGCTGCCCGCACCCGGCGGTAGGCCTCCGGCGAACGGGTCCCCGAACGGAGAGTCCGGCACACCGGAGGTTCCCGGGCCTCCGGCCGGGGCGCCTGGCGGCCTCCGGCCCGAGCCGCCCCCGCAGGCCGGCCTCCCGCCCCGAAGACCGACGGCGCCCGCGGCCCGGCTCGTGCGGGAGTTCCAGGACGTGCGCGTACGGGCCGAGCCGCTGCCGGACCTGCGCGGCGCGTCGGACATCAGCCGTCGGCTGCGCCCGCTGAAGCAGATGGTCCCCTCCCGGACCGAGGTCGAGCTGGACGAGGAGGCCACCGCCGAGCACGCCGCCGAGGCGGGCCTCTGGATGCCCTGGATCCGGTCGGCCGACGAGCGGCGCTTCGATCTGGTGCTCGTGGTCGACGACCACGCCACGATGGCGATCTGGGAGCAGACGATCGCCGAGTTCACCGCCGTGGCGGAGCAGTTGGGGGCCTTCCGCGACGTCCGCGTCCGACGCCTCGGCCTGCGCGAGAGCGCCGAGGGCGAGGAGGCGGTGCTGCGCAGCCCGTACGGGGACGACGCCGTCGGTGTCCCCGCCGAACTGGCGGACCGGACCGGGCGGCGCATCGTCCTCGTCCTGACCGACGCGCTGGGGCCGCTGTGGGCGACCGGGGCGGGCCTGGCCGCCCTGGAGGTGTGGGCGGCCGCCGGGCCGACGGCCATGGTGCACCTGCTGTCCCAACGGGACTGGCACCGCACGGCGCTGACCCCCTGGCGGGTAAGGCTGCGCAGCCCGCGCGCGGGAGCCCGCAACACCGAGCTGTCGGTGTCCTTCCCCCCGGAGGAGCGCGATCCGTTCGACCCGCCGCCGGACCGGTGGCGGGTGGCCGTCCCGGTGGTCGAGCTGGCCGCCGACTGGCTGGGACGCTGGGCGTCGCTCGTGGCCGGCGAGGACTCCGGCTGGGTCGACGCCACCGTCCTGCTCCTGGGCGCGCCCGAGCGGGCCGAGCCGGAGCCCACCGAGCCGCCGGCCGCGGCGCCGGCACCGTCGGTCCAGGAGCGGATCCGCCGCTTCCGCAGTCACGCCACCCCCACCGCCTTCCGGCTCGCCACCCATCTGGCCGCCGCGATCCTGGAGCCCCGCCTGGTGCGGGACGTGCGGCGCACCCTCGTCCCCGAGGCGCAGCCGGTCCATGTGGCCGAGCTGTTCCTGAGCGGCCTGGTCGAGCAGGCGCCGGCCGACGAACCGCCGGGCTCCGTCGCCCAGGCGGCCCCCCTCGACTTCGTCGACGGCGCGCGCGAGGCGCTGCTGGCCGGCGCGATGCGCGCGGACACGGCGCGGGTGGCGCGCTCGGTGTCCGACTTCTTCGGTGCCCGTTCCGAGGCCGCGCGGGGGCTGCACAGCGCCCTGCTCTCCCCGGAAGGGGCCCCCGACCCTCCGATGACCGCGGAGAGCCTTCCGTTCGTACGCGTCGAGCTGGCGATCCTCCGCGCCCTGTCCGGGCCCTACCTGCTCCGGGCGCACCGGATCAGCGCGGCGCTGGAGGGGAGTTCACCGGGGTCGGTCGCACCGAATGCCCCTGCTTTGGTCCACGATATCCGCAATACACCTGAAAATTCCGACACGGGCGGCCTTGCCATGACCGACAGCACTGCCAGTCAGCACCAGCGCGAAGAGGGAGGGGTCTTGAACGGGACCCGGGTCCAGTCGATCCCGTCCCCGAGCAGCGACGGGCGGCCGGGCACCAGCGACCCGACCCCGCCGTCCGGCACGCCGGTCCCGGTCCCGGTCGCACCGCAGCCGGGGCGCTCCGCCGTTCCCGTCGTCTGGGGCAACGTCCCCCCGAACAACCCCAACTTCGTCGGCCGGGAGGACCTCCTGGCGCAGGTGCGCGAGCAGCTGCTCACCGGCGACACCTCGGCGGTGCTGCCGCACGCCCTCCACGGCATGGGCGGCGTCGGGAAGTCCCAGATCGCGATCGAGTACGTGTACCGCTACGCGTCCGACTACGACGTCGTCTGGTGGATCCCCTCGGAACAGCCGACGATGATCCTGACCGCGCTCACCGAGCTCTCCCAGCGCATGGGCCTGAACGTGAGCAGCGAGGCCAACCGGGCGGTGCCCGCCGTCCGTGAGGCGCTGCGCCGGGGAGAGCCCTACGGCAGGTGGCTCCTGGTGTTCGACAACGCCGAGAACGTGGAAGCCGTACGCCCCTACTTCCCGACCGGCGGGACGGGGAAGATCCTCATCACCTCCCGGAACCAGGAGTGGGACCGGGTGGCCAGGACGCTCTCCGTGGACGTCTTCACGCGCGAGGAGAGCAAGGCGCTGCTCCGCCGGCGGGCCCGCGACCTGAGCGACGAGGACGCCGACAAGCTGGCCGAGGCCCTGGGCGACCTGCCGCTCGCCATCGAGCAGGCGGCCGCCTGGCAGGCGGTCACCGGCATGGCGGTGCCCGACTACCTGCGGCTCATCAACGAGAAGATCGCCGAGCTGATGCTCGAACTGGTCCCGTCGCCCGACTACCCCATGTCGGTGGCCGCCGCCTGGGACGTCTCGCTGCGCCAGCTCGAACAGCGCAACCCGGCCGCTCTCCAACTCCTCCAGGTCTGCTCCTTCTTCGCCCCCGAGCCGATCTCGCGCTCCCTGTTCAACAACTCGCGGAGCACCACCATCGCCCCGGAGCTGGACGACGCCCTGCGGACGCCGATCAAACTGGGCCGGGCCATCCGCGAGATCAACGTCTACGCGCTGGCCCGGATCGAGCACCGGCACGACACCATCCAGCTGCACCGACTGGTCCAGGCCGTGCTCGTCAACCGCATGTCCCCGCAGCAGCAGGCCGACATGCGGCACGGCGCGCACCTGCTGCTCGCCGACGCCAACCCCAACAGCCCCGGCTCGCGCGAGCTCTGGCCGCGCTACCAGGCGCTGCTGCCGCACGTCGTGGTGTCACGGGCCGTCGAGTGCGAGTCCCCCTGGGTGCGCGGCCTGATCCGCGGCATGGTCGAGTTCCTGTACGTCTGGGGCGACCACGCGGGATCGGCGGCGATGGCCCGGGAGGCACTGGAGATCTGGACCGAGAAGTTCGGCGAGGAGGACCAGCAGACCCTGGAAATGGCGAAATGGCTGGCCTTCATCCTGCGCACGCTCGGCGAGTACCAGGAAGCCGCCGCCATGATGCAGCGCACCGCGGACACCTACATCAGGACCATGGGCGAGGACGACGAGGGCACCCTCGACGCCCTCATCCAGTTGTGCAGCGGTCTGCGGCTGCGGGCCGAGATGGCCCGCGGCCTGGAGATCAACCGGTCGGTGTACGAGCGCTCCCTACGCGCCTTCGGCGAGGACGACCCGGCCGCCCTCCGCGCCGCCCACAGCCTGGGCGTCGGCCTGCGCCTGATGGGCCTCTACAAGGAGGCCCGTACGTACGACACGGAGACGGCGCGGCTGCGCGCCCTCAACCTGGGCGAGAACCACTTCGACACCCTGAACACCCTCAGCGGCCTGTCCATCGACATCCGCGAGAGCGGCGACTACCTGGAGGGCGCCGCCCACCAGGAGGACGTCTACGCCCGCTACTGCCTCCACTTCGGCGAGGACACCCCCGCCAGCCTCGGCTGCGCCCGCGTCCTCGCGGTGTGCCGCCGCCGCGCCGGCGACCACGCCGGGGCGCTGGCGCTCGGCGAGTCGGTGTGGACGAAGTTCGTCAACCGCTACGGCCCCGACCACCCGGACGCGGTCGCCTGCGCCGCCAACCTGGTCGTGGACCTGCGGCAGGACGGACAGCTGCGGCGTTCGCGGGAGCTCGGCGAGGCGACCGTCGCGCGGTACGCGGCCAAGCTCGGCGACGACCACCCGTACACGCTGTCGGCCCGCCTCAACCTGGGCATCACGCTGCGCCACCTGGACGACCTCGACGCCTCCGGGCAGCACCTGGCGGCGGCGCTGCCCGGGCTGCGCGAGAAGCTGGGCGAGGCGCACATCCTCACCCTGACCGCGGCCATCGGCACGGCCAGCCAGTACGCCGCGGAAGGACGGCACGCGGAGGCCCTGGAGCTGGACGAGCAGACCCTGGAGATCCTGACCCGGGACCACGGCGAGGACCACCCGACGACGCTGGCATGCGCCACCAACAAGGTCCTCGACCTGCGCGCCCTGGGCCGCGACGCCGAGGCCACGGCGCTGCACATCGAGACGCTGGCCCGCTTCCGCGGCCGCCTCGGCGAGAGCCACCCGGCGACGGTGGCCTGCGCGAACGGGCGGCGGGCCGACGTCGACATCGCGCCCGTGCCCTTCTAGGACGGGGAGCACGCACGGCGGAACACGTACGAGAGCCGGCCGGGTCCGCGGGGACCCGGCCGGCTTCGTCTTGTCGCGTCGTACGGCACGGGACGGTGGCCTCGTACGGCACGGGACGGTGGCCTCGTACGGCACGGGACGGTGGCCTCGTACGGCACGGGACGGTGGCCTCGCACGGCACCGGGCGGCGGCGTACGGCGTGGCCGGGTCGGGCGGCGGGGTCGTCGCGAGGACCTGGTGGCCGCCTTCACCGCCGCCGGCCCGGCCGACCGGCTGGACCGGGACCGGGCGCGGCGCTCCCGAGCTCGCCGCAGCCGTACGAGGACGGGCGCGTTACGGGCTCGGGGCCGTCCCGGCACCGGTGGAGGGCAGCGGTGCGGTGTCCGTCCCGGGACGGACGTCCGGCACCAGCGCGCCGCCCTCCGGCCGGGCGTCGGTGGCCCTGGCGTCGGTGTGCAGGTCCGGCGGCAGGTCGGCCGGCCGGCGCAGCAGGCGGATCAGCGGCCCGGTGGCGGCCGTGGTCAGCAGCGCCATCACGACCAGCAGCGCGTAGAGCCGGGGGCCGATGATCCCGGCCTGCAGTCCGACGTTGAGCACGATGAGCTCGGTCAGGCCGCGGGTGTTGAGCAGGACGCCGATCAGCAGCGAGTCGCGCCAGGGCTGGCGGGTGCCACGGGCCGAGAGCGAGCCGGCGGCCACCTTGCTCACCACCGCCGCGACACATATCACCGCAAGGATCAGCAGGTCGGATGCGTACAGACCGCCGAGCACGACGGCCATACCGGAGATCGCGAAGAACACGGGGAGCAGCAGCCCGCCGACGTCCTGGAGCGGGCGCAGCAGGCGCCCGTCCGGGGAGCCGTCGGGCAGCCGGGGCATGACGACGCCGGCGAGGAGCGCGCCGAAGATGACGTGCAGTCCGAGCGCGTTGGTGACCCAGGCGGAGGCCAGCGCGACGGTGACGGCGACGGGCACCTGATGGGCCGCCGAGAGCCCCGGCCGGCGCATCCACCAGGCCAGCAGGGGCCGTACCGCGAAGAGCATCGCCAGGACGTACAGCACGAGCAGGGCCACCTTGACCGCCCAGGTCCGCACCGAGCCGTCCTCGCCGCCCACCAGGACCACGGCGAGCACGGGCCAGCTCAGCGCGTCGATGACACCGGCGGACGCCATCGCGATCGTGCCCGGTCTGCTGCCCAGCAGTCCCTGGTCCTTGATGATGCTGGCGAGGACCGGAACGGCGGTGATGGACAGGGCGACGGCCATGTAGAGCACGAAGGTGGTGTCGGTCGGGCGTCCGCCGTTGACGGAGGCGAACCCTCCGGGAAAGAGCAGGACGATGCCGGCGCCCATCAGCATGGGGAGCGCGAAACCGCTCACGGACACGGCGGTCACGGCACTCTGCTGCCGCAGGAGCCGCAGGTCCAGCTCGTATCCGACGGCGAAGAGGAAGAACACCAGAGCCACTTGCGCCAGTGCCGTCAGAACGGGCTGGATCTGCTTCGGGAAGAGGCTCTCGTACACGCCCCCGGGCAGCAGACCGAGCAGGCTGGGCCCGAGCGCGATGCCCGCGAACAGCTGTCCGATGACGGCGGGTTGCCCCAGTTTGCGGGCCGCGGCACCCAGGGCGTGGGAGGCCGCGATCACGACGGCGAGGGCCGCGACGACATGCGTGATGACGGAGTCCGTGCTCACCGGCATTCCCCTTCCGGCAAGTGCCGCTGACGGAGGCACAGCCCCTGCGAAGTGTAGCTGCCGTGGCGCTAACTGACCTATCTTGGAAGCCGTTTGGCGTACGCCGCCACGGACGGGGGTCAGCTGTGACAACGGTGCTGTTCGTACATGGCACGGGGGTGCGCGAGCCGGGATTCACCGCTTCGGTGGAACGCGTGAGAGAGGGGCTGCGGCCCTTACGGCCCGACGTCGCCGTCACTCCCTGCTACTGGGGCGGAAGCGCCGGATCGACGCTGCACGCGAACGGGATCTCGGTGCCGGGATACGGCACCGGTCGCGGGGCGCCGGGCGCCGGCGACGGGGGTACGGGCGCCGCGGGTACCGCCGCCGAGGACGGCGAGCCGGACGAGGACGTCGAGCTCTGGGGCCTGCTCTACCTCGACCCCCTGCTCGAACTCCGCCTCGTCGCCTCGGAGTCCACCGCCCGCCAGGAGCTGGCCCCGGGCGCGCGGCCGCCGGGCGAGGCGCTCTCCTCGGCGGCGCTGTCGCTCGCCGGGGACCCCCCGCTGCGCGGGCTCCTCGACGCCGCGGGAATCGGCGACGAGTTCGCCTCCGCCGTGGCCGCCGTCCTCACCAGCCCCGACGGGCGGCAGTTCCTGCGCGCCCCCGACGCCGGTGCCGGGGCCGCTGTCCTGGCGCGGGCGTTCGTCGCCGAGGCGGTCCGCCGCCGGACCGAGCGGAACGGCTCGGCGGCCTTCGACGGCACCGCCCGCGACGAGGCGGTGGCGCGCATCGTCACCCTGCTCCCCGGCGATCCGTCCGACGAGGCGGGCACCCACCGCGGGCCGGTGACCCGGCGGGTCAAGCGCCTGACCGGGCGGCTCGCGCTCGGGCTGGCCTCCGCCCAGGTGGTGAAACGGCGTTCGGCACTCACCGACGCGGCGCACCCGGCAGCCGGGGACGTCCTGCTCTACCTGTCCCGGGGCGCCGCGATCCGCGAGATCGTCGCGGAGGCCGTACGGGTCGCCGAGCCGCCCGTCGTGCTGCTCGCGCACAGCCTCGGCGGCATCGCCTCGCTCGACCTCCTCGTGCTGCGGCAGCTTCCGGAGGTCGAACTGCTGGTCACGGTCGGCTCGCAGGCACCGTTCCTCTACGAGCTGGGCGCGCTGCCGAGCCTGGAGCACGGCCGCCCGCTGCCCGCGCACGTACCGCGCTGGCTCAACGTGTACGACCGGCGGGACCTGCTCAGCTACGTCGGCGCCGGGGTGTTCCCCGGCCGGGTCGACGACGTGGCGCTGGACAGCCGGCAGCCCTTCCCGCTCTCCCACAGCGCCTACTGGAGCAACCCGGAGCTCTACCGCCTCCTCGCGGCGGAGCTGCCGTGACGGCGGCCCGACCGGAGCGGACGCACGCCCTCGTCGTCGGCACCGAGCGCTATGCGGCGGGCGCCGCCTGGGACCTGCCCGGCCCGGCCGCGGACGCCCGCCGCTTCACCGCCTGGCTGCGCGGGCGCGGGGTGCCCGCCGCGCACATCTCCCTGCTCCTCGCCCCGCTTCCCGGCGCGGGCGGCCCCGAGGTCGACGTTCCCGCGGGCCCGGCCGGGCGGGAGGCCGTGCAGGACGTCCTGACCCGCCGGCTGCCGGCCCTGGAGGGCGATCTCCTCTGGGTGTTCTGGGGCGGCCACGGCGTCACCGACCCGCAGGGGCACCGCAGGCTCTTCTACGCCGACGCGGGCCCGGACGACCGGCGGAACCTGGACCTGAACGCCTGGCTGACGGCCTTCACGACCGACCTCGTGCCCGGCTTCCAGCGCCAGATCTGGCTGGTGGACTCCTGCCAGACCTTCGTCGAGGACCTCGGCTTCGCCCGCACCCTGCCCGCCGAGGTGCCACCGGGCGGGGACCGGCTGCCGGGCCGGGAGCAGTTCGTACTCCTGGCCTCGGGCCCGGGGCAGCGGGCGGCGAACGACCCCGTACGCCAGACCGGCGCGTTCTCCCTGGCCGTCCTGGAGGCACTGGCCGCTGCGGACGGCGGGGTCTGGCCGCCGGACATGAGCGGGATCGCGGACACCGTGGTCGGCGGATTCACCCGAGGAGGACAGCGCCCCACCTCCCTCTACAGCCGGTCCTGGGCGGGCGACGAGCGCCGCCTCGACTTCCCGGCCGCCGCCCGGCGCCTGGAGGAACCCGTGCCGGACAAGGGGCTGACCGAACTCGTCGTCCTGCTGGCCGGCTGGCCCACCATGACGGACCGGGACCACCGGCAGCTCGTCCTCGGCATGCTGCCCGCCGATCTGGCGGGCGCCATCCCCCGGCTGGGGGCGGCGCGGCCCGACATCATCAGCATCGTGCGCACCTGCCGTCGCCACCCGGGCGGCCTGGCCGCCCTCGTCGAGGCGGTCGCCCTGCTCGAACCTGGCGCCCTGGAGCAACAGGAGCTGGAGAAGTGGGCCGCGCGCTGGCTGGGTACGGATCCGGGGGGCGCAACCGCCTGATCACGCCCTTCCGGAACCCCTGCGCCTGCGCCATCATGAAAGCCAACGGGGTAGTTCAGGGCATGGCAGGGGGATGTCGATGCACACGTCCGACGAGTTCATGGGGTCCGAGCTGATCGATCTCAGCGAGGTCCCGCTGTCCGTCATCCGGTCGCAGAGCCCGCGTCTGCACGCCCGCTCGCTGGAGCGGGCGCTCCGCCAGGTCGAGCGTCCCCGGGTGAACTTCGCCACCGACGGGTCACCCGGGCGGGCCGACTGACGGTTCCCTGGGAGGAGATCCGTGCAGACCGACGGACGCCACGAGCCCGCCCGTACCGCCGCGCACCATCTCATCCCCTCGGCGCACTTCGACGCCCTGGCCGCGGGCCGGGGCGGCCGGGACACGGTCCGCTTCCTGCGGACGACCGAGTACAGCAGGCGGCTCCTGCTGCTGCGGGCGCTGCTCGACGAGATCGCGGAGACGCCCGCAGCGCTGGGACCGCTGCCGTCCGTGGACAGTGCCTGGGACACGCTGACCACGGCCCAGGAGCGAGCCCCGGAGGCGTTCCGGGAGTTGCTGCTGCATCCGCAGACCGGTGTCTGGCTGGGACACGGCCTGCGACGCTTACGGCACACGGGCTGGGGTGACGGCCCGCTCTGGACCGACCTCGGCCACGTGTTCGCGCTGTGCGCCGTCGCCGCGCTGCGCGCCGGGCTGCCGCTGCGCACCACCGTGCCGCTGCGGGACGGCACCGCGATGTTCCCCACCCTGGGGCTCGCCCGGCTGCCGGGGCGGCCGCGCTGGGGCACGACGGAGGTGACGGTGGCGGCGGGCCGGCTGCGGGTCGACCCGTACGGCGCGTGCGTGGGCCCGGCCGGTCCGCACGCGCCGCCCGGCGTGACCGCACCCGGCTGGCAGGGACTGCACCGGCTGCACGCGTACGCCGCAGGGCGTCCCCTGGACGTCTGGCTGGACGACGTGGACCCCTACCGGGACCTCAGCGAGCCGCTGCCGCCGAACCGCCTCGGCCCGGGCGAGATCGCCCGCTGGCAGGACCGGTTCGACCGGGCGCTGTACCTCCTGGAGGACACCGACCCGGAGATGGCCGCGGCCCTGGCGGAGGGGTTACGCAGCATGACGGCCGTGCCGCCGTCGTCGGGCGGGGCGGTGCTCAGCGCCTCCTCCGGCGATGCCTTCGGCGGCATGCTGTCCTCGCTGCCGCCGGACGCGGTCACGATGGCGGTCACGCTGGTGCACGAGTTCCAGCACACCAAACTGGGCGCCCTGCTCCATCTGCTGACGC
This sequence comes from Streptomyces sp. NPDC101191, assembly GCF_044767915.1. Lineage (NCBI taxonomy): Bacteria > Bacillati > Actinomycetota > Actinomycetes > Kitasatosporales > Streptomycetaceae > Streptomyces > Streptomyces sp. NPDC101191. Next base: position 200,662 of record NZ_JBIWOU010000010.1, on the reverse strand, counting down.
TCGAACAGGACGGCGGTGCCGAACGGCACCACGCTCCCTGGCGGGACGACCCCCGCCCCCTGAGCGGACTGCTCCAGGGCGCGTACGCGTTCCTCGGGATCACCGACTTCTGGTCCCGCTACCTGGACCGGGCGCCGCACGCGGAACGGGCCTCGGCGGAGTTCGAACTGGCCCTCCGGCGGCGGCAGACGCAGGAGGCCGTCGACACCCTGGCCGCCGACCCGGCCATGACCGCCCACGGACACCGCTTCCTCGCGGGCATGGCCGCGCGGCTCTCCTCCTGGACGTCCGACAGCCGGGTCCGGCCCGGCATCGACGCCCTGGCCGAGTTCGCCGCCACCGACCACCGCACCGAGTGGCGCGTCCGGCACCTGGCCCCGGCGCCGGACGACGTCCGCGCCCTGGCCCGGGCCTTCACGGCCGGTGCCCCGGCCGGCCTCCGGGTCGCCGCCTCCGCCGTGGCCCCGGACCTCGCCCGCTGGTCCCACGCCCGCACGCACCTGATCCGGCACCTGCTCGGCGCGGACGACCGGCCGGGCCTCTCCGACGACGCCGGCCCCGCGGCCGCCCGCCCCGGCCCCTCCGACGCCGACCGCGCGCTCGTCACCGGCGACCCGGCCGCACCGGAGGCGTACGCCCGTCTTCTGGCCGCCGCCCCCGAGGCCCCCGAGGCATGGACCGGCCTCGTCCTCGCCCTCACGACCACGGACCCCACCACCCGCCCGCTGCTCCGCCGCCCCGAGATCCTCCGCGCGCTCCACCGCGAACTCCGCACCACGGGCCCGGCGCCGGACCCGGTGCGGGTGGCGCGGTGGCTGGCGGGGAGTTCCTGAGGAGCGGTCAGAGAACGGGTCCCGCTGTGGCGTCCTGTCGGGGTGACGGAGGCACCACCGAGGGGACCCGTCGGATTTTGCGCGATTGTGTTCGGCACAGGGGATTCGCCTGGCGTACGACGGGCAGTCATGGGGCGGCCGCCGGGCGGTGGTTCGCGGGCGCTCTCCTTGGGGCGCCGGCGACCGGTCCCGTCGGCACCGCACCCGCACTCACCGTCCGCTCCCCACCCCGGAGGACCACTCCCCCATGGCCGACCTCAATCGCCGCCGGTTCCTGCAACTGGCAGGCGGCACCGCCGCGTTCACGATGCTGTCCGAGAGCATCGCCCGCGCCGCCTCCATACCCGCGCAGGGCGCGACCGGCACGATCCAGGACATCGAGCACATCGTGGTGCTGATGCAGGAGAATCGTTCCTTCGACCACTATTTCGGTGCGATGAAGGGCGTACGGGGCTTCGGCGACCCGCGCCCCGTGACGCTGCCCAGCGGCAAGTCCGTCTGGAACCAGTCGGACGGCTCCAAGGTGACCCTGCCCTTCCGGCCGACCAGCGACAAGCTCGGCATGGAGTACCTCCAGGGCCTCAACCACGACTGGGCGGGCGGCCAGAGCGCCTTCAACAAGGGCCGGTACGACAACTGGGTGCCCGCGAAGACCAAGGCCACCATGGCCCACCTCACGCGTGAGGACATCCCGTTCCACTACGCCCTGGCCGACGCGTTCACGATCTGCGACGCGTACCACTGCTCGTTCATCGGCTCGACCGACCCGAACCGCTACTACATGTGGACCGGCCACACCGGCAACGACGGCACCGGCGGCGGCCCGGTGCTCAACAACGCCGAGGCGGGCTACGGCTGGACCACCTACCCCGAGCGCCTGCAGTCGGCGGGCGTCTCCTGGAAGATCTACCAGGACATCGGCGACGGCCTGAACGCCGCCGGCTCGTGGGGCTGGATCAACGACGCCTTCCGCGGAAACTACGGCGACAACTCCCTGCTGTACTTCAACAGCTACCGCAACGCCCAGCCCGGCAACCCGCTCTACGACAAGGCCCGTACGGGCACGAACGCCAAGGCGGGCGAGGGCTACTTCGACGTCCTGCGCGCCGACGTGCAGGCCGGCCGGCTGCCCCAGGTCTCCTGGATCGCCGCACCCGAGGCCTTCTCGGAGCACGCGAACTGGCCGTCGAACTACGGCGCCTGGTACATCGCGCAGGTCCTGGACGCGCTGACCTCGAACCCGGACGTGTGGGCGAAGACGGCCCTGTTCATCACGTACGACGAGAACGACGGCTTCTTCGACCACGTGGTCCCGCCGTACGTGCCCGGATCGGCCGCCCAGGGCCTGTCCACGGTCGCGACGACGCTGGACTACTTCCCCGGCAAGACGGGCTACACGGCGGGCCCGTACGGCCTCGGCCCGCGCGTCCCCATGCTCGTGGTCTCCCCCTGGTCGACCGGCGGCTACACCTGCTCGGAGACCTTCGACCACACGTCGATCATCCGCTTCATGGAGACCCGCTTCGGCGTCCGCGAGCCGCAGATCTCCCCCTGGCGCCGGGCCATCTGCGGCGACCTGACCTCGGCGTTCGACTTCGGCCGTACCCAGACCCAGCCGGCCGCCCTTCCGTCCACCGCCGGCTACTACCCGCCGGACCGGGACCGCCACCCCGACTTCCTGGCGACGGCCCCGGCCGTGGGCTCGATGCCCCGCCAGGAGCCGGGCGCGAAGCCCACCCGCCCGCTGAAGTACGCCCCGTACGTGGACGGCGCGGCCGACACGACCGCGGGCACCTTCCGCCTCACCTTCAGCGGCGGCCCGTCGGCGGGCGCCCAGTTCTACATCACGTCGGCGAACCGCACGGACGCCCCGTGGACGTACACCACCGAGGCCGGCAAGACGATCTCGGACACCTGGAACACGAAGTACAGCAAGACCCTCACGGACCTCACGGTCCACGGCCCCAACGGCTTCCTGCGCCGCTTCCGCTCCCCCGGCAAGACGGCCGTCCCGGAGATCCAGGCCCGTCACAACGCGACGACGGGCGACCTGGACCTGACGCTGACGAACAACACCGCCTCGTCGGCGACCCTCACGATCACCAACGCGTACGGCGGCACCCCGCAGACGCTGACCTTGGCCAAGGGCGCCACGACCACCCACACGGTGTCCCTGACGACCTCGTCCCGCTGGTACGACGTGAGCGTCACGTCCTCGTCGAACGCGGACTACCTCCGCCGCCTGGCGGGCCACGTGGAGACGGGCGCGGCGGGCGTGACGGACCCGGCGATCCTGACGTATTGAGCCGGCTCGGCCGGGGGTGGGGGGGGGGGGCCGGCCCCCCCCCCCCCCCCCCCCCCCCCCCCCCCCCCCCCCCCCCCCCCGGGGGGGGGGGGGGGGGGGCGCCCCCCCCCCCCCCCCACCCCCGGCCCCACTCTCCGCCCACCCGCGCCGGGGCCCCGTTGGGTCACCCGACCGGCAGGGGGACGGGGGCGTCCGGGCCGGCATCGCCCCGGCGGCACCGGGCCGGTACGTCCTGGAGATCAAGGCCGGCGACGAGCGGCCTCCGGGTCGACACCACGTACCACCTCACCGTGACCCGGCCCTGAGCCCCCGGAGCGGATGAGTACGCGCACTCATGTGCTCCCGCCCGCCGTGGGATTGGCTGGCGCCATGCCGATGAACGATCCCGACGCGCCGGTGACCGGGGGCTGGATCGCCCCGCTCGTCTCGACCCTGGTCACCGTCCCCATGGGCCTCCTGGCCCTCTTCTTCGCCGGGCTGTCCCCGATGGCCTGCGACTCCTGCGACGAGGCCGAAGCCGACCGCTTCGACGCGAGCTTCGCCGTGGCCTTCCCGCTCCTCGGAGTGGGCCTGCTCGTCGCCCTGACCCTCCTGATCACCAGCTGGGCCCTCCCCCGCCGCACCCGCAACCAGGCCCGCCGCGCCGGCTTCGCCCTGGCCGCGCCCCTGACGGTGGTCCTCACGACGGTGCTCTTCGCCGCCCTCCTCGACACGCCCTGACCGCGTCACCGAAGGGACCGCCAAGGGCGCGGACCACTGCGGAGGGCACCATGCACTCTCCGCCCCTGGCCCCTGTTCACCCGACGCTCGCGGTCAGCCGGCTCGTCACCGCGCGCCGGTCTCCGGTTCGGGCCGGGGCAGCTCGTCCAGGTCGAGGGTGAAGGTACGCCCGTCGGCCAGGTCGACGGGGAGCTTGCCGGTGCCGTACCGGTGCGTGTGCGCCGCGATGTAGCCGGTCCCGGTGGGCTGGGTGTGGACGACGACCTCTGCCGCGTACGGGTCCACCACCAGGTAGACGGGGATGCCGTAGCGGCCGTACTTGGCGGTGCAGTCGTCGTAGTCCTTGCGAGCGGAGGAGACGGATACCACCTCCGCGATCAGCAGGACGTCCTCGAAGCTGTAGCGCTTGCCCTGCTTCTGCGCCTCTTCGCGCAGGATCGCGAGATCGGGGGCGGAGTTCTCGTCTGCCGGGAAGTCGAGGTACACGTCGGAGGTCACCTTCGCGTGACGTCCCAGAGCGAGCGTGTCGATCTGCAAGGAGCGGATCGTGCTGGAGTGCTCCAGGCTCCGCGGGGTCATGATCACCTTCCCGTCGGCACCGAAGAAGACGGTGTATCCCTCGGGGAACTCGGTGCGCATGATCGCCTCGACGCTCATCAGCGGCTCCTTCCCGTCGCTTCCCAATACGATCGACAAGCGTCAACAGCGGGCCTCATCGGCGCCCCGGACGTATCTGGGTTCCGGGGCCGATATCCGGAGGGGAGCGCTGTCGAGGCGGACGCCCGCTTCTCCTCACCGACGGTGAATGCCCTGACGGCGGCGCCGGGCACCTGGTGGTCAGCTCCCGGCGGGTGCCTGGTCGGCGGGGGGCGAAAGCGGTGCGCTGGAGCCGCGGACCACCAGACGGGTGGGGACCATGACGGTCCGGGCGCGGGTGCGGTCGCCGTCCAGGCGGGCGAGGGCGGTCCTGGCCGCCGCCTCGCCGATGGCCGCCGGGTCCTGGGCCACGACGGTCAGGGCCGGTTCGAGGACGTCGGCGAGCGGGAGGTCGTCGAAGGTGACCAGGGCGACGTCCTTGCGCCCCGCGCGGGTGAGCTGGGCGATGACTCCGAGGGCCATCATGTTGTTCGCCGCGAACAGGGCGGTGGGCGGGTTCGGCAGGCCGAGCAGTGCGGTGGTCTCGGCGGCGGCCCCGTCCGCGCTGTGGGCTCCGGTGACCAGAGCCCGGTCGTAGGGCAGGTCGGCCTCGGCGAGCGCCGAGCGGTAACCGGCGAGTCGCTCGCGCCGGGTGTAAAGCCTGGCGGGGAGGTCTCCGATGAAGCCGATACGGCGGTGGCCACGGGCGATGAGATGGGTGACGCCCTCGTGGACGCCGGCCTGGTTGGAGCTGACGACGCAGTCGGCGGACAGCCCGACTCCCGGCCGGTCGAGGAACACCACCGGCAGGCCGGCCGCGCGCGCCGCCTTCAGATGGCTGTGATCGGCTCCGAACGCGGGGACGACCATGAGCATGCTGACGCGCCGGGCGAGGAAGGTCTGGATCAACGCCCTTTCCCGGTCCGGGTCTTCGGCCGACGAGCCCATGAGCAAGGTGAGCCCCCGGCTGCGTACGAGGTCCTCCACGCCGCCGGCGACGGTGCCGAAGAAGGGGTTGCCGAGGTCGGGCACGACCAGGCCGACGGTGGTGTCGGGGCCGCCGACGCGGATGTTGCGGGCCATCAGGTTCGGCTGGAAGCCGAGCTTCGCGACCGCGGCGAGCACGCGCTCGCGGGTCTCCGGGGAACTGGGCCCGTCCTCGTTGAGTACCCGGGAGACCGTCTTGGCACTGACGCCCACTTCCCTGGCGACATCGGCCAGCGTGGGGCGGCGGTTCGCGGCCATGTACCACCGTTCCTGTGCGTTCGCCGGGCCCGGCCCCCGCGCGGGGCCGGGCCCGCTGTCTGAGCGTGCGGCAACCCTGTGGTCCGCGGCGTGGCCCGCGGCGACTCAGTGGGCGGACACGCCTGCCGCCTCGGCGGCAGCCGCGTCGGACACGACCGTACCTCCATCGTCGCTCACCCTGAGCGCCCCCGTCATGATGGCGACGACCTCCGCCATGGAATGGTCGGACGGCTTGATCAGCGCCTCCCGGCGGCCGAGCCGGTGGATGTGGATCCGGTCGGCGATCTCGAAGACATGGGGCATGTTGTGGCTGATCAGGACGACGGGCATGCCCTTGTCGCGGACCCGGCGGATCAGGTCGAGGACCTGCCCCGACTCCTTGACGCCGAGGGCGGCGGTGGGCTCGTCCATCACGACGACGCTCTTGGCCCAGGCGACGGACCGCGCGACCGCCACCGCCTGGCGCTGACCGCCGGAGAGTGTCTCCACCGGCTGCGTCAGCGACCGGAGTCCGATCTTGAGGTCGGCCATGTGGGCCGCCGCCTCCTGCCGCATGCGCTTCTTGTCGAGCATGCGCAGCGCGTTGCCGAGGAAGCCCGGCCGGCGCAGCTCGCGCCCGAGGAACATGTTGGAGGCGATGTCCATGGAGGCGGCTACGGCCAGGTCCTGATAGACGGTCTCGATGCCGTGCTGCCGGGCGCTCTGCGGCCCGGTGAAGCGGATGGGTTCGCCGTTCAGCCGGATCTCGCCCTCGTCGGGGGTGAGCGCGCCGGTGAGGGCTTTGATCAGGCTGGTCTTGCCGGCGCCGTTGTCGCCGATGACGGCGAGGACCTCGCCGGGCAGCAGGTCGAAGTCGGCGCCGTCGATGGCGGTGACATGGCCGTACCGCTTGACCAGGCCGCGGGCCTGGAGCACGGGTGTGACGTCGGCAGTGGTCATCGTGCCTTCCTCCGGGAGATCTGGTCGACGGTCACGGCCAGGATCACCAGCACGCCGGTGATCAGGGTCTGGTAGATGGAGGCGACGCCCATGAGCTGGAGGCCGTTGCGGAACACACCGACGATGAGGACGCCGATGAAGGTGCCGAGGACGGAGCCGCGCCCGCCGAAGAGACTGGTGCCGCCGAGGACGACGGCGGTGATGCTGTCCAGGTTGTCGGTCTGGCCCGCCTGCGGGTCGCCGACGCCGGTGCGGGAGATCAGGAGCAGCGCGGCGATGCCGTACACGGCTCCGGCCAGGGCGTAGAGGCCGATCGTCAGCCGGGAGGTGCGGATGCCGTTGAGGCGGGCGGCCTCGGGGCTGTTGCCGAGCGCGTACACGTGCCGGCCCCAGGACGTGCCGCTCAGCGCGTAGGCGAAGAGCAGGAACAGGGCGATCGTCACGAGCGAGCCGTAGGTGATGTCGGTGTTGCCGAGCGGGAAGGTCTCACCGAGGGCGGTCAACGGCGCCGGGAGGTCGGTGATCGTCTGCTCGGCCGAGTAGACGTGGGTCAGGGCGAAGGCCACGTTCAGCATGCCGAGGGTGACGATGAACGGCGGGAGCGGGATCAGCTGCACCAGCAGGCCGTTGACCAGGCCGAAGGCCGCACTGACGAGCAGGCCGAGAGTGATCGCGACGAGTGGTGGCAGGCCGCCCTCGGCAGCCGTCTTGGCGATGACGATGCTGCCGAACGCCATGACGGCACCGCACGAGAGGTCGATGCCGGCGGTGAGGATGATCAGGGTCTGACCGATGGCCAGCGTGCCGACGACCATGACCTGCTGGACGATCAGCGAGAAGTTGCCGCCGGAGAGGAACTGCTCGGTCGTCAGGGAGAAGAAGACGCAGGCCAGCAGCAGGGCCACGAGTGGGCCGGTGGTCGGTGTGGCGAGCAGCCGGCGGACCGTGCTCGGTCCTTTCAGCTGGTCGTAGGGCAGGGTGGTGGCAGTCATGGTGGTCCTTGCCGGTGGTCGGTGGTCGGCGGAGCGGGTTCGTCAGGGGTACGAGCCGGTGCCGGGCCGTGTGCACGGCCCGGCTGCCGCGAGGGAGGCGTCCGGGTTTCGCGGCGCCCGGAGCGCACCGGGGCTCACCCCCAGCACTTCCCCAGGCCGTATTCGGTGTCCTTGGCCTCGACCCCGGGCTTGGCCGCGTCGGTGATGAGCGTGACGCCGGTGTCGGTGTAGCCGGAGGCCTTCTTGCCGCCCTTGGCGAATGCGGCGACCGCCTTGACGCCCTGGGACGCCATCTCCAGCGGGTACTGCTGCGAGGTCGCCGCGATCTTGCCGTCCTTGACGGCGTGCGTGCCGGTGCAGCCGCCGTCGACGGAGACGACCAGCACCTTCTTCTCCAGGCCCTTGGCCTTGAGCGCGGTGTAGGCGCCCAGCGCGGCCGGTTCGTTGATCGTGTAGACGACGTTGACGTCCGGGGACTTCTGGAGGCAGTTCTCCATCGCCGTCTGGCCCTTGGCCTGGTCGCCGCCGGTGTCCTGCATGCAGACGACCGACGGGTCTCCCTCCGCGATGCCGAAGCCCTTGAGGAAGCCCTGGTGGCGCTGCACGCCCACCGCGACACCGGGTGCGAGGTCCAGGGTGGCGATCTTCGCCTCCTTGCCGGCCATGGCCGCCTTGGCGTACCGGCCGATGAGCTCGCCCGCCTTGACGTTGTCGGTGGCGAACAGGGCGTCGGTGGCGTCCTGCGGCTCGGTCGGGCTGTCGAGCGCGATGACCAGGACGCCCTTGGCGCGCGCCTTCTCGAGGGCGGGGACGATCGCCTTGGAGTCGTTGGGCGTGATGAGGATGCCCTTCACCCCGGAGTTGACCATGTTCTCGATCGCGGTGACCTGACCCGCGTTGTCGCCGTCGAACTTGCCGGCCGCGCTGACGAGTTCGACGCCGTTGTCCTTCGCGGCCTGCTCGGCGCCCTCCTTCATCTTCACGAAGAACGGGTTCGTGTCCGTCTTGGTGATCAGCCCGACCTTGGTTCCCCCGCCGCCGGACCCGCCCTGCGCACCGGAGCCGCAGGCCGTCAGGGTCAGCGCCGAGACGGTGGCGAGAACGGTGAATCCGACGGAGGCGCGGAGGGTGCGGTTTCTGCGAAGCATGCTGATCTCCTGCTGGACGAGGGCGGGGGAGGGGGTGTCAGCGTTGACAGATGTCATCGTTGACACCGCTTGCGGAGGATGATGAACTCCGTCACCCGGAAACGTCAATGCCCTGGCGCCGTCACAAATCCGCAACACCGCCCGCACCGCCTCACACCCCGTCTGGAGAGAACGAGTCATGCGCCTGCCTCTGGTCACCGTCCTCGGTGAATGCGTCGCGGACGCCTTCACCGTCCCCGCACCCACGCCGGGCGAGCTCGCCCTGCGGGTCCTGCCGGGCGGCGGCCCGGCGAACACGGCCGTAGCGCTCGCCCGCCTGGGCACTCCCGCCCGCTTCCTGGCGCGACTGTCCGACGACGTGTTCGGCCGCCTGTTCCGCGACCATCTGGAAGCCTCGGGTGTCGATCTCACCGCAGCCGTACGCGCACCGGAGCCCAGCACACTGGCCGTCGCCGAGCTCGACGGACGTGGCCAGGCCGCGTACTCCTTCCACGCCCAGGGCACCGCCGACTGGCAGTGGACGGCGGCCGAACTCGCCGCGGCGGACCTCGGTTCCACGACCTGCCTGCACTCGGGCTCCCTGACCCTGGTGCGCGAGCCCGGCGGCACGGCCGTGGAGGACTTCCTCGCTCGCGCCTCCGCCACGGCCACGATCTCCGTCGACCCGAACGTCCGCCCGCTGCTCGTGGCGCCGGAGGTCTACCGTGAACGCCTGCCGCGCTGGTGCGCCCTCGCGGACCTCCTCCGGCTGAGCGAGGACGACCTGGGTCTGCTGCTCCCCGACCACACGATCGAGCGCGCCTGCGACGCCTGGCACGCCGCGGGCGTCCCGCTCGTCGTGATCACCCGCGGGGAACGCGGCGCGGTCGCCTCGCTGAACGGCGAGCGGGCCGCCGTGCCGGCACCCCCGACCGAGGTCGTCGACACCGTCGGCGCGGGCGACTCCTTCACCGCGGGACTCCTGCACCATCTCGGAGCCAAGGGGCTCCTGGGCGGGCGACTGACGGACCTTCGGGTCGACGACGTCTTCGACGCCTGCGTGTTCGCCTCCCAGGTGGCGGCGCTGACCTGCGGCGTCACCGGGCCGAACCCGCCGTGGGCCCGCCAGTTGCGGCTGCAGGCACCCGCGCTCGGGCACGCCGCCGGCTGAACCGACGGCCCGAACGAACCCGGCCCAGCCATTGACGCGCCGCCCGGAGCCCGCACATCATCACTCCCCAGCGGGTGTCATCGCTGTCACATGTCAGCGATGACATACCGCTTCCGGGTCGACCCCACCGCCCGGCACTGCGAATCCCCCGGCGTCGTACCGCCGCAGCGGACGCGGACCCGACGCCGCCTCCCCCAGTGCAGGAGAAACCATGAGCCGATCCCCCGCCCGCCGTCGTGTCCCGCTGCGCCTCGTCGCCGCCGCGGCCGCGACCTGCGCGCTCACCGTCACCTCCGTCGCCCCTCAGGCGACGGCGGAGGCCGGCCGGCCGTACACGGAGACGTACCGCCCCCAGTTCCACTTCAGCCCCGCGAAGAACTGGATGAACGACCCCAACGGACTGGTCTGGTTCAAGGGTGAGTACCACCTCTTCTACCAGTACAACCCGAGTGGAAACACCTGGGGCAACATGTCCTGGGGTCACGCCGTCAGCAAGGATCTCGTGCACTGGCGGGAACTCCCCCTCGCCATCCCGCACGACGACGACGAGATGGTCTTCTCCGGCAGCGCCGTCGTCGACCACGACAACACCACGGGGTTCGGCACCAGGGAGAACCCCGCCATGGTGGCCGTCTACACCAGCCACTACAAGGACGGCGGCAAGCAGGCCCAGTCCCTGGCATACAGCACCGACCGCGGCCGCACCTGGACGAAGTACGCCGGAAACCCCGTGCTCGACATCGGCTCGAAGGAGTTCCGCGACCCCAAGGTCCAGTGGTACGCGCCCACCGGAAGCTGGCTGATGACGGTGTCGCTGTCCACCGAGCACAAGGTCCGGTTCTACTCCTCCAAGGACCTCAAGAACTGGACGCATCTGAGCGACTTCGGCCCGCAGAACGCGGTGGGCGGGGTCTGGGAGTGCCCGGACCTGTTCCCTCTGCCCGTCGACGGCGATCCCCAGCGCGTCAAGTGGGTGCTCGTCGTCAACATCAACCCCGGTGGCATCGCCGGTGGTTCGGCCGCCCAGTACTTCGTGGGCGACTTCGACGGCAAGCGGTTCACGCCCGACGACGACGGCTCCTACACGCCTCCGCCGGGAGTGACGGTGCAGGACTTCGAAGGGGCCGACTACGGCACCTGGCGGACGACCGGCACCGCCTTCGGTGACGGACCGGTCCCCGCCCCCGAGCCCGGGACGTCGGGCACGAGCGGGGTCGAGGGCGGGGGACTCGTCGACAGCTTCCACGGCGGAGACGCCGAGACCGGCACCCTCACCTCACCGCCCTTCACCGTCGCCGGCCCGTACCTCAACTTCAAGGTGGCCGGCGGCCGTCACCCGCACGTCCCCGGCTCGGTGACGGGCGACTCCCCCACACCCGAGGGAGAGGTTCTCGCCGCCTTCGAGCAGGACACGTACGGCTCCTGGACCACCACGGGCACCGCCTTCGGCGACGGCCCCGCACCCGGCACCCTGCCCGGACAGAACCCTGTGACCGGCCAGGACGGCGACGGCCTGGTGAACAGCTTCCTCGGCGGCGACGCGACCACGGGCACCCTCGCCTCCCCCGAGTTCACCCTCAGCGCGAAGCACCTCAACCTCCTCATCGGCGGCGGCAACCACCCCTCCGGATCCGAGGCGCCCACCGCCGTCCGGCTCGTCGTCGACGGCAGGACCGTACGCAGCGCCACCGGCACCGACTCGGAGGAGCTCAACTGGGTCTCATGGGACCTCGGCGACCTCGCCGGCCGGACCGCGCACATCGAGGTCGTCGACCAGAACACCGGCGGCTGGGGACACATCCTGCTCGACCAGGTCATGCTGTCCGACACCCCGGCGCGCCCCCGGTCGACCGAGACAGCCGTCAACCTCCTCGTCGACGGCGAGGTCGTGCAGAGCGAGACCGGCACGGACAGCGGCAGCCTGGACTGGGCCTCCTTCGACCTCCGCGCCTACCAGGGCAGGCAGGCCACCATCCAGATCGTCGACATGAACAGGGCCGGGTGGGGCCACGTCATGGCCGACCACTTCGTCGTCGCCGACCAGCCGGCCGTCCCGAGCGTACGACGGGCTTCCTGGGTCGACCACGGCAAGGACTACTACGCGGCCGTCTCCTGGGAGAACGCCCCCGACGGCAGGCGCCGCATGATCGGCTGGATGAACAACTGGCAGTACGGCAACTCCGTCCCCACCTCCCCCTGGCGCAGCGCGCAGAGCATTCCGCGCGAGATGGCGCTGCGCACCGTGAACGGCCGGCTCCGGCTCACTCAGCAGCCCGTCGCCGGCGTGGAGTCGCTCCGCGGCCCCTCGGTCAGCGTGCGCGGCATCAGCGTCGCGGACGGCTCCGTACCGCTGGCAGCGGGCCGGGCCGACGGCAAGGCGCTCGACATCCGGGCCACGTTCACCCTCGGTGATGCCAGGCGCTTCGGCTTCAAGGTGCGCACGGGCGAAGGCCAGGAGACCGTCGTCGGCTACGACACCCGGACCCGGGAGCTGTACGTCGACCGAACGCGTTCGGGGGCGGTGGACTTCCACAGCGACTTCCCCGGCGTCCAGCGCGCACCGCTGACGGCCAGGGACGGCAAGGTCGAGCTCAGGATCCTGGTCGACTGGTCCTCGGTCGAGGTGTTCGGCGGCGAGGGCGAGGCCGTGATCACGGACCAGATCTTCCCCAGCCCGGACAGCGACGGCGTCCGGCTCTTCGCCGAAGGCGGCACCGCCCGCCTGGACGACGCCAAGGTCTGGCAGGTGCGGTCGTACCGCGACTGACCTGCGTCGGTCCGCCGACGGTGCGGAGGCGGGGGTACCGCTCCCCGGAGGCCCGCCTCCGCACCGTTCCGCCATGCCGGCATCGCCGGTGACATACAGGAGACAGGACATGAGGAAGACGCTGCTGGCCGAGTTCACCGCGCGCCCCGGAAGCGAGGAACGCGTCGCCGAGCTGGTCAGGGAGTACTCCGCCCGCGTCCGCGAAGAGCCCGGGAACCTGGTGTTCGAGGCGTACACCAAGGAATCCAGCGCCCTGGCGTACCGGATCTTCGAGGTGTACGCCGACGAGGAGGCCTTCCAGGCCCACTTGGCGGCACCCTACGGCCTGCCGTTCAACGCGGCGCTCCAGCCGCTGATCGAGGAGAGGGAGTCCGTGCTCACCTTCCTGAGCCCGCTCGGCCGATGAACGGGCTCGGTTTTGGGTGCGGTCTGGCTTCACACCCACGTTCCGCCCACAACCCCAGGTCAAGAGGACCGGGGCCCGGGGACGGACGGCCAGGTTGGCGGCCGGCCGCGGCCGTGGGAGCCGGACTGGGCCTCGAAGGTCCGCGCGCTCCCGGCCCGGGCGTTCAGCCTGATCCCCGACCGGATCGGGGACGGCACGCGGGTGAAGAAGGCCGGTGCCACGTCGCAGGCCGGGATCATCGGGGGGCGCGAAGGTGCCGTTCGCGTCGACGGACGAACTGATCGCGTCCGGGTTCGGGGACAAGCCGATGTGGACCGTCCCCGACCGGGCCTGAGACGCGCTTCCGGCCCGGTTCGCGGACGGCACCCTGCTCAAGGCGCCTGGCTCGTCGACGGTTTGGCGGATGCTCGACGGCAGGAAGGCCGAGATCACCGATCCGGCCGGGGCCGTGTGGGTCGTTCCCCAGCGCGTTCTGGACGCCATTCCACGAGGCTGACCCTCACAGGCGGCATGGCGGGGCGGGGAAGGTGTTGCTTCCCCGCCCCGCTTCGCCGGATCCTCGTTCCGCGTCTCCGCCCGGCGCGAGCCGGCCCGGACCGGTCGCCAGGGGGCTGGGGGCGCGGCTGGAGCGCGGCATGTGACGCGCGGGCCACGGCCGCCGATGGGCCGGACGGGGGAATCGAACGCGCCGCGTGACCCGCGTCCGGCCTTTGTCCGAACAGGTGTGATTTCCTGTCGGGGACGGATCGCCAGGGTCCTTCGCGCTCGCGGCGCGAATCGTCCGACCAGGAAAAGCCCCTGGTCAGATCGATTCTGCTACACCAGTGCTGTGGTGGGGCGGGTGGGACTCGAACCCACGGCCGACGGATTATGAGTCCGCTGCTCTAACCGGCTGAGCTACCGCCCCGAACACCACGGCGCGTACAAGTGTGCGCGCCGTCTGCCGCAGCATAGCCGCTCATACGATCTCCTGCTCCGGATGGTCGGCCACGCTCGATCAAGAAGACTCCGGGAGCGCGCGGCCGGTTCCACCGGAAACGAAAAAGGACCCCGAAGGGTCCTCTTCCGTATGGCTCCCCCGACTGGACTCGAACCAGTAACCCTCCGGTTAACAGCCGAATGCTCTGCCAATTGAGCTACAGGGGATCGCGCTCCCCCGACTGGACTCGAACCAGTAACCTGCCGGTTAACAGCCGGCTGCTCTGCCAATTGAGCTACAGGGGATTGCTGCGTTGCGACGAACGGTCCTCCCTCCGGCCTTGCCGGGGGGCGATCGCTCGCTGCGAGACATAGATTAGCGCAAGCAGGGGGGTGCTCCGCCAATCGGTATCCCCAGAGCGCTCCACGGAAGGATCGAAGCGTGCGCAAGCTGATCTTCATCGGCGGCCTTGCCCTCGGTTTCGTCATCGGGACGCGGGCCGGTCGAGAGTGGTACGAGCGGATGAAGAAGGGGGCCCAGCGGGTCGCCGAGAACCCCGCCGTGCGCAACGCGGCCGAGTCCGCCGCCCAGTCCGGACGGCAGGCGGCCGGCAAGGCGATGCACGCCGTCGGGGAACAGGCGACCCGGATCAAGGCCCGGCGCGACCACAACGGGCAGTACGGCCCCGCCGGCCGGTACGAGGAGGACTGGGGCACCAGCAACACCTGACCCGCCACGGCCCGAAGTACGGCAGAATCATGTGCCATGGGGATAGTCGCCGGTCTGGACAGCTCTTCGGACTCCACTCGCATCGTCGTCTGTGATGCCGACACGGGTGCCGTACTGCGGCAGGGCCATGCCCCGCACCCGATCGAGCCCAAGTCCACGGACGTCGACCCGCAGGCCTGGCTGCTCTCCCTCGGGGAGGCCGCGACCGGCGGGCTGCTCGAAGGCGTGCAGGCCATCGGCGTGTCGGCGCAGGGACACGCGCTCGTGCCGCTCGACGCCCAGGGCGGTCTCGTCCGGCCCGCGCTCGTCGGCAACGACAAGCGCGCCCAGGTCGCCGCGGCCGACCTCGTCGAGGCCCTCGGCGGGCGGCAGGCGTGGGCCGAGGCGGTCGGGACCGTGCCGGCCGCCGGTCTGCCCGTCGCGAAGCTCCGCTGGCTCGCCCGGACCGAACCCGAGCACGCCCAGCGCGTCGCGATGATCCTCCAGCCGCACGACTGGCTGGTCTGGCAACTGCTCGGCCGTCCCGCGCGCCGCACCACCGACCGCGGCGCCGCCTCCGGCACCGGCTACTGGTCCGCGCGCAACGGCTCCTACCGGCCCGATCTCGTCGACCTCGCCCTGGGCCACCAGGCCGTGCTCCCCGAGGTGCTCGGGCCCGCCGAGGCGGCCGGCACCACCCCCGAGGGACTGCTGATCTCCGCCGGTACGGGAGAGACGATGGCGGCCGCCCTCGGACTCGGCCTCGGCGTCGGCGACGCCGTGGTCTCCCTGGGCGCCTCCGGCTCGGTCATGGCCGTCCACCACGAGGCGCTCGCCGACCCCGCCGGCATGATCACCGCCTTCGCCGACGCCGCCGGGATGCACCTCCCGGTCGTCCACACCGCGAACGCCGTCCGGGCCCTGCGCGGGACCGCCGAGATGCTCGGCGTCGAGTCCCTGGAGGAACTCTCCGCACTCGCCCTCAAGTCGACGCCCGGCTCCTCCGGGCTCGTCCTGCTGCCGTACCTCGAAGGCGAGCGCACCCCGCACCTGCCGCACACCGCCGGCACCCTCTCCGGCCTGCGCCGCGAGTCGATGAGGCCCGAGCACCTCGCCCGGGCCTCCTTCGAGGGCATGCTCTGCTCCCTCGCCGACGCCATGGAGGTGCTGCGCCGGCGGGGCGTCGAGGTGCGGCGGGTCTTCCTGCTCGGAGCCGCCGCCGGGCTGCCGGCGGTCCAGGCCATCGCACCCACCGTCTTCGGCGCGCAGGTCGTCGTCCCGCAGCCGGCCGACTACGCGGCGCTCGGCGCCGCCCGCCAGGCCGCCTGGGCGCTCGGGGTCTCGCAGGGCACGCTCTCCCCGTCCGCCCCCCCGGCCTGGCAGGGGGCCGCCGCCCAGGTGTTCGAGCCGGGCGAGGAGCTGGCCGTCGGCCAGGCCGTACGGCAGCAGTACGCGGCCACCCGGGACCAGATCCATCCCGGAGCGTTCACTTCCTGAGGCCCGGTCCGGCCCCGGCCCGCGGCGTCCGGGCCGGGGTTCGTAAAGACTTCCCCAGGGCCGGCGGCCCGCCCACAAAACGAGTCGTAACGTCTCGGGAACGCGGGCGATAGTAGGACCCGTGCTCATAAGACTTCTCCGGACCCACCTCAGGCCCTACAGGAAACCCATCGGACTGCTGGTGCTGCTGCAGCTGCTGCAGACCAGCGCCACCCTCTATCTGCCGACCCTGAACGCGGACATCATCGACAACGGTGTCGTGAACGGGGACACCGGCTACATCCTGCGGTTCGGCGCGCTGATGATCGGCGTGTCCGTGATCCAGGTCGTCTGCAACATCGGGGCCGTGTACTTCGGGGCGCGGACCGCCTCCGCGCTCGGGCGGGACGTCCGGGCCGCGGTCTTCGAGCGGGTGCAGTCCTTCTCGGCCCGGGAGGTCGGGCACTTCGGCGCTCCGTCGCTGATCACCCGGACGACCAACGACGTGCAGCAGGTCCAGATGCTGGTCCTGATGGCGTTCACGCTGATGGTCTCGGCGCCGATCATGTGCGTCGGCGGCATCGTCATGGCGCTCAGCCTGGACGTGCCGCTGTCGGCGGTGCTGATCGCGGTGGTGCCGGTGCTCGGCATCGCGGTCTCGCTGATCGTGCGGCGGATGCGGCCGCTGTTCCGGACCATGCAGACGCGGCTCGACACGGTGAACCGGGTGCTGCGCGAGCAGATCACCGGCAACCGGGTCATCCGCGCCTTCGTCCGGGACGACTACGAGCGCGAGCGCTTCAAGGGGTCCAACACCGAGCTGACCGACGTCTCGATGGCGACGGGCCGGCTGATGGCGCTGATGTTCCCGACCGTCATGACGGTCGTGAACGTGTCGTCGGTCGCCGTCGTCTGGTTCGGCGCGCACCGCATCGACAGCGGTGCCATGGAGATCGGCGCGCTGACGGCCTTCCTGGCGTACCTGATGCAGATCGTGATGGCCGTGATGATGGCCACCTTCATGTTCATGATGGTGCCGCGGGCCGAGGTGTGCGCCGAGCGCATCGAGGAGGTCCTGGCGACGGAGTCCAGCGTGGTGCCGCCGGCCGAGCCGGTGCGCGAGCTGGGCCGGCGCGGGCATCTGGAGGTCAGGAGCGCGGACTTCCGGTACCCGGGCGCGGAGGAGTCGGTCCTGCGGGACATCGAGCTGGTCGCCCGGCCGGGCGAGACCACCGCGATCATCGGCTCGACCGGCAGCGGCAAGTCGACGCTGCTCGGCCTGGTGCCGCGGCTGTTCGACGTGACCGACGGCCAGGTGCTCGTCGACGGGGTGGACGTGCGCAGCCTGGAGCCCGCCCTGATGGCGCGGACGGTCGGGCTCGTCCCGCAGAAGCCGTACCTGTTCTCGGGGACGGTCGCGACCAACCTGCGGTACGGGAACCCGGACGCGACCGACGAGGAGCTGTGGCACGCCCTGGAGGTGGCGCAGGCCAAGGACTTCGTCGCGAAGCTGGAGGGCGGGCTGAACGCCCCCATCGCCCAGGGCGGCACGAACGTGTCCGGCGGTCAGCGGCAGCGGCTCGCGATCGCCCGCACGCTGGTGCAGCAGCCGGAGATCTACCTCTTCGACGACTCCTTCTCCGCGCTCGACTACGAGACGGATGCCCTGCTACGGGCCGCCCTCTCCGACGAGACGGCCGACTCGACGGTGGTGATCGTCGCCCAGCGGGTGTCGACCATCCGCGACGCCGACCGGATCGTGGTCCTCGACGAGGGCCGGGTCGTCGGCACCGGGCGCCATCACGAGCTGATGGCGGAGAACGAGACGTACCGGGAGATCGTGCTCTCCCAGCTGACCGAGGCGGAGGCAGCCTGATGGCCGGTCCACGTATGCCGATGGCCGGAGGCGGCCCGGACTCGAAGTCGATGGACTTCAAGGGCTCCGGCAAGCGGCTGCTGAAGCAGCTGGCACCGGAGCGGAGCTCGCTCTGGCTGATGCTGGTCGCCGGTGTGCTGTCGGTGGCGGCCTCGGTGGTCGGGCCGAAGATCCTCGGCCGGGCGACCGACCTGGTCTTCGCCGGTGTGGTGGGGCGCCAGATGCCCGAGGGCGCCACGAAGCAGCAGGCCCTGGACGCGCTGCGGGCCAAGGGCGACGGCGGGATGGCGGACATGCTGGCCGGGGTGGACTTCATCCCGGGCCGGGGCATCGACTTCACGGCGGTCGGCGAGGTCCTCGGCCTGGTGCTGATCGTGTACGTGCTCGCGGGCCTGCTCATGCTGGTCTCGACGCGCATGTCCATCAAGGTGATCAACCGGACCGTCTACCGGATGCGCGAGGACGTCCAGGCGAAGCTGGCGCGCCTGCCCCTGTCGTACTTCGACAAGGCCAAGCGCGGCGAGGTGCTGTCGCGGGCGACCAACGACATCGACAACATCTCGCAGACCCTCCAGCAGTCGATGGGGCAGCTGATCAACTCGCTGCTCACGATCGTCGGCGTGCTCGCGATGATGTTCTGGATCTCCCCGCTGCTCGCCCTGGTGGCGCTGGTCACGGTGCCGCTGTCGGTGGTCGTGGCGACGAGGATCGGCAAGCGTTCGCAGCCGCACTTCGTGCAGCAGTGGAAGTCGACGGGCCGGCTCAACGCCCACGTCGAGGAGATGTACTCCGGGCACACGCTGGTGAAGGTCTTCGGCCGGCAGGAGGAGTCCGCGAAGGACTTCCACGAGCAGAACGAGGCGCTGTACGAGGCCGGGTTCAAGGCCCAGTTCAACAGCGGCGTGATGCAGCCGGTGATGTTCTTCGTCTCGAACCTGAACTACGTCCTCGTGGCCGTGGTCGGCGGTCTGCGGGTGGCGACCGGCAGCCTGTCGATCGGTGACGTGCAGGCGTTCATCCAGTACTCCCGCCAGTTCTCGATGCCGCTGACCCAGGTCGCCTCGATGGCGAACCTGGTGCAGTCGGGTGTCGCCTCCGCCGAGCGGATCTTCGAGCTGCTCGACGCGGAGGAGCAGGAGCCGGACGCACCGGCCGGCGAGCTGGGGGTGTCCCCGGCCGAGGCCTGGGCGACGAGCGAGCCGAAGGGCCGGGTCGCGCTGGAGGGGGTGGCCTTCCGCTACGAGGAGGACAAGCCGCTCATCGAGAACCTGTCGCTCGCCGTGGAGCCGGGGCACACGGTCGCGATCGTGGGCCCGACGGGCGCCGGCAAGACCACCTTGGTGAACCTGCTCATGCGCTTCTACGAGGTGACCGGCGGGCGGATCACCCTCGACGGGGTCGACATCGCCAGGATGCCCCGCGAGGAGCTGCGCTCCCGTATCGGCATGGTGCTGCAGGACACCTGGCTGTTCGGCGGCACCATCGCCGACAACATCGCCTACGGCGCGACGCGCGAGGTGAGCCGGGCGGAGGTCGAGGACGCGGCGAAGGCCGCGCACGCGGACCGCTTCATCCGCACCCTTCCCGAGGGCTACGACACGGTCATCGACGACGAGGGCGCGGGCGTCAGCGCCGGCGAGAAGCAGCTGATCACCATCGCGCGGGCGTTCCTGTCCGACCCGGTGATCCTGGTCCTCGACGAGGCGACCAGCTCGGTCGACACCCGCACCGAGGTGCTGATCCAGAAGGCGATGGCACGGCTCGCCCACGGGCGAACCTCGTTCGTGATCGCGCACCGGCTGTCCACCATCCGGGACGCGGACGTGATCCTGGTGATGGAGAACGGCTCGATCGTCGAACAGGGCACGCACGAGGAGCTGTTGGCCTCCGGCGGCGCCTACGCCCGGCTGTACGCGGCGCAGTTCGCGCAGGCCGTGGCCGAAGTGGACTGACAGGCGGCCTCGTCGCCGATCGGACACCGACGGACCCATGCCGCAGGATGTGCGGCATGGGTCTTCCGCTGAGCGGGGGTCACGGGGGGCCTGCCGGAGTACGCCGAGAAGCCCGGCTAGTCGAGGTAGCCGCGCAGCTGGTCCGCGTAGGCGTGGTCCCGCAGCTTGTTGAGGGTCTTGGACTCGATCTGGCGGATGCGTTCGCGTGTCACGCCGAAGAGCTGTCCGATCTCCTCCAGGGTGCGGGGCCGGCCGTCGTCGAGGCCGTAGCGCAGCTGGACGACCTTGCGTTCGCGTTCGCCGAGGGTGGAGAGCACGGCCTCCAGGTGTTCGCGGAGCAGCAGGAAGGCGGCGGACTCGACGGGTGACGCGGCGTCGCCGTCCTCGATGAGGTCGCCGAGGGCGACGTCCTCCTCCTCGCCGACGGGGGCGTGCAGCGAGACCGGCTCCTGGGCGAGCCGCAGCACCTCGCCGACCCGCTCGGGCGGGAGGTCGAGCTGGGCGGCGACCTCGTCGGCGGTGGGTTCGCAGCCGCGTTCCTGGAGCATCCGGCGCTGGACGCGGATGACGCGGTTGATGAGTTCGACGACGTGCACGGGGACGCGGATGGTCCGGGCCTGGTCGGCGAGGGCCCGGGACATGGCCTGGCGGATCCACCAGGTCGCGTAGGTGGAGAACTTGTAGCCGCGCGCGTAGTCGAACTTCTCCACGGCCCTGATGAGGCCGAGGTTGCCCTCCTGGACGAGGTCGAGCATGGTCAGGCCGCGGCCCACGTAGCGTTTGGCGACGGAGACGACGAGCCTCAGGTTCGCCTCGATCAGCTTGCGCTTGGCGATCCGGCCGAGCACCACGATCCGGTCCAGGTCGAGCGCCAGCCGGGTGTCCAGGCCGGGGGTGTTGGCGAGTTTCTCCTCGGCGAAGAGACCTGCCTCGACCCGCCGGGCGAGGTCGACCTCCTCCTCCGCGGTGAGCAGCGGGACCCGGCCTATCTCGCGCAGGTACTGGCGGAACAGATCGGACGAGGGCCCGTTGCCGCCGAGGTCGGCGCGCCGGCGCCGGTCGGGTACCTGCGGTGCTCCGGGCTCCGGCTCGTGCTCCGGCTCCGCTTGTTCCTCCACTACCACCAGCTCCACCGGCGAGGGCTCGGACAGGGCGAGGGTCTGGGTCTGGGTCTGCACGGGGGGCGACCTCCAGGGTGGGTGATCGCTGCCGGTTCGGGGGCGTACGGGCAGCGGGACGGCACCGTGACCCAGTGTGGGGTACGACACATCACCGCTACGAGGGGCGTGCGGTGACTTTTTGAGTCCGCCGCGTGACCGAACGTATGCCGGCCCGACGTCAGAGGGCCGCGGCCCCGTGGTTGCGCAGCGACTGGCCGTACTGGGTGAGCACCCACAGCTCGTTCTGGACGGCCGAGAGCTGGGCCGGGTCGCCGTGGGCGCCGAGGCGGGCCAGGGTGCCCTGGACGTCGCGGATACGGCGGTCGACGGCACGGAGGCGGACGGTGACGAGCTGGTCGCCCGCGTAGGCCTCGTCGACGTTCTTGGCGAAGATCGTCTCGACGGCGAGTTCGGTGACAAGGGCGCGCACGGTGTCGTCGGGCGCGGCCTCGCGGACCGCGTCGAGGTAGTCGGCGGGGGCACCGGTTGCGCCGCCGGCGTCCTGGACGCACTGGCGGACGGCCGCGTAGGGCGGGGCGGTGAACTCGTCGACCCCGTAGGCGTCGAAGGCCGGGGAGACCAGTTCGGGGCGCTGGAGGGCGAGTTTGAGGAGCTCGCGCTCGGTGCGGTGGGCGGGGCTGCGCAGATTGAGCGCGGGCCCGGCGGGGACGGTGGGCGCCTGGATCTGGCCGACGTCGTGGCGGCGCCGCTCGGGGCCGCCGGAGGCCTGGCCGCGGCCGCCGCGGTCGCGCTGCCAGCGGGCGATCTGGCCGACGCGCTGGACGACGAAGCGCTCGTCGAGGATGCCGACCATGCCCGCGAGCTGGACGGCGACCTCGTGCTGCGAGGCCAGGTTCTTGATCTTCGCGACGATCGGGGCGGCCTCGTCGAGGGCGGCGGCGCGGCCGGCCGGGGTCTCCAGGTCGTAGCGGGCGACGATCTGGCGCAGCGCGAACTCGAAGAGCGGGGTGCGGGGCTCGACCAGGTCGGCGACGGCCTCGTCGCCCTTGGCGAGGCGCAGCTCGCAGGGGTCCATGCCGTCGGGGGCGATGGCGATGTAGGTCTCGGCGGCGAACTTCTGGTCGTCCTCGAAGGCACGCAGGGCGGCCTTCTGGCCGGCGGCGTCGCCGTCGAAGGTGAAGATCACCCGGGCCGAGCCGTTGTCCATGAGGAGGCGGCGCAGGATCTTGATGTGGTCGCCGCCGAAGGCGGTGCCGCACGTGGCGATGGCGGTGGTGACACCGGCCAGGTGGCAGGCCATGACGTCGGTGTAGCCCTCGACGACGACGGCGCGGCTGACCTTGGCGATGTCCTTCTTGGCCAGGTCGATGCCGTAGAGCACCTGGGACTTCTTGTAGATCGGCGTCTCGGGCGTGTTGAGGTACTTGGGTCCGTTGTCGTCCTCGCGGAGCCTGCGCGCGCCGAAGCCGACGACGTCGCCGCCGACGTCCTTGATCGGCCACATGAGCCGGCCGCGGAAGCGGTCGATGGGGCCGCGGCGCCCGTCCTGGGAGAGGCCGGAGAGGATCAGTTCGCGGTCGGAGAAGCCCTTGCCGCGCAGGAAGCGGGTGAGGTGGTCCCAGCCGACCGGGGAGTAGCCGACGCCGAAGTGCTCGGCGGCCGCCTGGTCGAAGCCTCGCTCGGCGAGGAAGGTGCGGCCGATCTCGGCCTCGGCGGAGCCGAGTTGGTCGGCGTAGAACTGGGCGGCGATCTTGTGCGCCTCGACCAGGCGGGTGCGTTCGCCGCGCTGGTGGCCGGGGTTGTAGCCGCCTTCCTCGTAGCGCAGGGTGATGCCCGCCTTGGCGGCGAGGCGCTCGACCGTCTCCGAGAAGGAGAGGTGGTCGATCTTCATCACGAAGGCGATGGTGTCACCGCCCTCCTGGCAGCCGAAGCAGTGGAAGAGTCCCTTGCTCGGGCTGACCTGGAAGGAGGGCGACTTCTCGTCGTGGAAGGGACAGAGGCCCTTCAGGTTGCCGCCGCCCGCGTTGCGGAGCTGGAGGTACTCGGACACGACGGCGTCGATCGGGACCGCGTCCCGTACCGCCTTCACGTCATCGTCGTTGATCCTGCCTGCCACGCATGAATTCTACGGGGGTCGGGAAGCGGTCCAGGCTAGGGAATCAGGCTCTCCAGGGCGACGGACGGGTCCGCCAGGGCCTCGGGGTCCACCTGGGCCCGGGAGCGGATCAGCTTCTGGATGGGATCTGTGACGTCCCACACATTCACGTTCATGCCGGCGACGACCCGGCCCTCCTGCAGCCAGAAGGCGATGAACTCGCGCTTGCCGACGTCACCGCGGCAGATGACCTGGTCGTACGAGCCGGCCGGCGCCCAGCCCGAGTACTCCATGCCCAGGTCGTACTGGTCGGAGAAGAAGTACGGGATCCGGTCGTAGGACACGTGCTTGCCGAGCATGGCGCGGGCGGCCGCCGGGCCGCCGTTGAGCGCGTTGGCCCAGTGCTCGACGCGGATGCGCCGGCGCAGGGAGGGGTGGTGGGGGGCCGCGACGTCGCCCGCGGCGAAGATGTCCGGGTCGGAGGTGCGCAGCGCCTCGTCGACGGCGATGCCGCCGCCGTCGGCGCGGTCGACGAGGGCGAGGCCGGAGTTCTCGGCCAGGGCGGTGCGCGGGGCGGCGCCGATGGCGACGAGGACGGCGTGCGCGGGGTGCTCCTCGCCGTCGTCGGTGCGGGCGGCGAGGACCATGCCGTCCTGGCCGGTGATCTCGGTGAGCCGGGCGCCGAAGTGGAAGCGGACGCCGTGCTCGC
Organism: Streptomyces sp. NPDC101191; assembly: GCF_044767915.1. Taxonomy (NCBI): domain Bacteria; kingdom Bacillati; phylum Actinomycetota; class Actinomycetes; order Kitasatosporales; family Streptomycetaceae; genus Streptomyces; species Streptomyces sp. NPDC101191. The sequence continues at coordinate 176,665 of NZ_JBIWOU010000010.1, read as the reverse complement.
TGTGCAGGTCGGAGAAGAGCTGCCCGAGTTCGGGGCCGAGGACCCGGTACAGGGGGGTGGGGTCGGCCTCGACGACGGTGACCTCGGCGCCGTACGAGCGGGCGGCCGCGGCGACCTCCAGGCCGATCCAGCCGGCTCCGGCGATCACCAGGTGCCCGTTGTCGCGGCCGAGGGTCTTGAGCTCGTCGCGCAGCCGCTCCGAGTGGGCGAGCCGGCGCAGGTGGTGGATGCCGGCGAGGTCGATGCCGGGGATGTCGAGGCGGCGGGGCTCGGCGCCGGTGGCGAGGAGCAGCTTGTCGTAGCGGATGACGGTGCCGTCGCCGAGGCGGACGGTGCGGGCCTCGCGGTCGACGGCGGTGACGGGCTGGCCGAGGTGCAGCTCGACGTCGTTCTGCGCGTACCAGGAGGCCTCGTGGACGAAGACGGAGTCCCGGTCCTCCTTCCCGAGCAGATAGCCCTTCGACAAGGGCGGCCGCTCGTAGGGGTGTTCGCGCTCGTCGCAGATGAGGATCACCCGCCCGTTGAACCCCTCGGAGCGGAGCGTCTCCGCCGCCTTGGCGCCGGCCAGGCCCCCGCCGACGATGACAAAGGTCTGATCTGCGTCGACCACGTTGATTCCTCCTCGTTGCGACCGGTTCCCTACGCTACGCCCCCTGGCCCCGCCCGGGCCGTACCGCCTCGGGGCGTGCATGCGAGGGTCCCGCACCGGCCGGGCCGGCGAAAGGGGGCGAACGTCCCGGGACGGGTCCGGAACGCCCGCGGGGACCCCGCCCCGCGAGCCCGGCAAGATCCGGAAGAGAGCCTAGACGCGCGGGGTGCGGAGCCGGGCGTGCAGGGCGCGGGCGGAGGCGTCGGTGAACGAGGCGATCTGGTCGACGATCACCCGCTTGCGGGAACGGTCGTCGGGCGCACCGGCGAACTGGGCGCGGAACTGGGGTTCGAGGCCCTCGGGGGCGCGGGCGGTCAGCGCCTCGGCGAGCTCGGCGAGGACGATGCGCTGGTCGGCGCGGAGCGCCTCCTGCTCGGCGCGCTGCATCACGTATCGGTCGGCGACGGCCTTGAGGACGGCGCACTCGTTGCGGGTCTCGCGGGGGACGACCAGCTCGGCGTCGTAGCGGGTGAGCCGGCCGGAGCCGAAGGCCTGGCGGGTGGCGCCCTCGGCGGCGAGGCAGAAGCGTCCGATGAGCTGGCTGGTGGCGTCCTTGAGGCGGGCCTGGGCGCCGGCGGAGCCGTCGTAGCCGTGCGGCCACCACTCCGCCCCGAGCAGCCGGTCGAGGGCGTCGGCGAGCTCCTGCGGGTCGGTGTCCTCCGGTACGTAGCGGCCGAGGGCGACGGCCCAGATGTCGGCGCGCTCGGGCTCGGCGAGCAGCATGTTGGGGTCGATGTGCCCGGCGTGCAGGCCGTCCTCGAAGTCGTGCACCGAGTAGGCCACGTCGTCGGACCAGTCCATGACCTGGGCCTCGAAGCACTTGCGGTGGGCGGGGGCGCCCTGCCGGATCCACGCGAAGACGGGCAGGTCGTCCTCGTACACGCCGAACTTGGGCGAGCCGGGGTCGGTGGGGTGGCCGCCACGGGTCCAGGGGTACTTGGTGGCGGCGTCGAGGGTGGCGCGGGTGAGGTTGAGGCCGACGCTGACCGGTTCGCCGGTGGCGGGGTCGGCGGTGAAGCGCTTGGGCTCGATCCGGGTGAGCAGGCGCAGCGACTGGGCGTTGCCCTCGAAGCCGCCGCAGTCCTTGGCGAAGTCGTTGAGCGCCTGCTCGCCGTTGTGCCCGAAGGGCGGGTGTCCCATGTCGTGGGCGAGGCACGCGGCCTCGACCAGGTCGGGGTCGCAGCCGAGGGCGGCGCCGAGCTCCCGGCCGACCTGGGCGCATTCGAGGGAGTGGGTGAGCCGGGTGCGGGGGCTGGCGTCCCAGGCGTGGCTGCGGGTGCCGGGCGTGACGACCTGGGTCTTGCCGGCGAGTCTGCGCAGCGCGGCGGAGTGCAGGACGCGGGCCCGGTCGCGCTGGAAGGCGGTGCGTCCGGGGCGTTTGTCGGGCTCGGCGGCCCAGCGCTCGGTGGCGGTCGTGTCGTAGCCGGGGGTGCCGTTGTCCGTGGGTTCGCTGATGCCTTCCATGCACCGAAGGTAACGGGCGGGACGGACAAGTGAGGCGAGGACGCGGTCCGGCACGCCCCGGACCCGCCGCCTCAGGGCCGGAACTCGTGTGCGTACAGGCCGCGTTCGCCCACCGCGACGAGGCCCCGGCCGTCGGGCAGCCAGGCGCAGTCGGTTAGCGGTGCCTCGGCCCGCACACCGGCGACGGTCCGTGCGGTGGCGGCGTCCCAGACCCGGAGCATGGCGCCGGCGGTGGCGATCCACGTGCCGTCCGGGGAGACGGACAAGCCGTGGACGGGGCCGTCGGGATCGGTGAAGGAGGAGAGCTCGGCGCCGGTGCGGGGGTCCCAGAGGGTGACGGTTCCGGTGGTGGAGGCGGTGAGGAGGCCGGTGCCGTCGGGGGTGACGGTGAGGGCGGTGAGCTTGTCGCCGGTGCGGATGTCGACCGGGCGGGAGGTGACGCGTCGACCGGGCCCGAGACCGGTCGCCCACACCCGGGACTCCTCGCCGTCCCCCTCGGGCAGCGCGCGGTGGCACAGGACGGCGAGCCAGGTGCCGTCGGGCGCGATCACGAGGGCACCGGCCCGGCCGGCGTCCTCTCCCGGACCCGGCAGGGAGGTGATCCGCCGGCTGTCCCACCAGTCCCACAGCTCGATCCTGTTGGCGGAGTCGGCGACGGCGAGCCAGGTGCCGTCCGGTGCGATCGCGAGAGCCCGCGCCAGAGCCGGACGCTCCGGGCGGAGTTCGGTGAAGGGGAGGTCCTGGGGCGTCTCCCGGAGCGTGATCCGCACCGAGTCGAAGCCGTCGCAGACGGCGTACCACCGGCCGTCCGGAGCGAAGGCGACCGGCCCGCGGTGGTCGCCGTGAGGGGACCCCAGCGGGGAGCTCCAGGTGTCACCGGCCGGGTCGCAGAGCCGGGTACGCCCGTCACCGTGCCCGACGGCGAGCCGCCGGCCGCCTTCGACGACCGTGACGGTCCGCATGATCCCGCCGTCGTCCTCCTCGGGCCGTCCGGAACCCCGCGTGTCCCAGACCCGGACCGTGCCGTCCTGTCCCGCGCTGATCAGCCGGTCGCCGTCGGGCATGAACGCGAGGGCGTGGACCCGGCCGGGGTGCCCGGTGAAGCGCGCCCGGCAGTCGAGGGTCCCGGCGTCCCAGACCGCGATCGTCCCCTGCTCGCACCCGCTGGCCAGCCACCTTCCGTCGGGGGACATCGCGACGGCGGTGCCCGGGCTGCCATGAGCCCTGACCCAGTGACGGCTCCCGAAGCTGTCCGCCTCGTCCGGGTCCCAGATCTCCAGATGCCCGGTCGAGTCGACGTACGCCAGGCGTCTGCCGTCCGGTGCGACGACGACGGCGTTCGCATGAGCCCCGGGCCCCCGGGCGACGGTCAGCGCCCCGGAAGCGTGGTCCATGAGGAGCCGCTCGGCGCCGTACGGCCCGCCGATCACGAGCCACGCGCCGTCCGGGGAGAACGCGACGGAGGTGTACCGGACGGGATCGAAACCACGACGGAGCTCGTCCAGCCACTCCCCCGTCGCGGCGTCCCACGTTTCCACGACGCCGTCGTCGGCGACCGTCACCAGCCGGGTACCGTCCGGGGAGAGCGCGAGGGCGCACAGCGAGGCCCCCTCGTCGCCGACCGGCCCGAGCCTCCTCGTCGGCGGCGTGGCCCGGTCCGGCGTCCAGAAGTGGACGGTGCGGCCCGCACCGGTGGCGATCAGCCTGCCGTCCGGGGTCGTCGCGAGGGCCCTGAAGCGGCCGGGTCCGCGCACGTCGACGGTGAGCCGCCCGCCGCTGTCCGGGTCCAGGCCCCGCGCCATCCCGTCCGCGCCGATGGTGACGAGGGAACCGTCAGCCGCGACCGCCACGGACGAGACGGGGGCGGTGTGACCGTGGAAGGTACGCAGCAGCGCCGGTTCCGGCAGGTCGGGCGGGGTGTTGCGGTTCCGCAGATGCGGGCCGACCGTCGCCGCGGCCACCGCGCGGCGTTCGGCGACCCGGTCACGCCACTGCGGCAGGGACTCCAGCCGCCCGTGCAACACGTGCGTCAGGAGCTCGGGCGGGTCGGTGGGCGTGAGGAGGTGGGCGGTGCGGGTGAGGTCGTCGGCCAGGCGTGCCGCCGTGCCGGTGGGGACGCCGGACAGGTCGGCCCACGGTGCCAGCGGTCCGCGCTGGTGCAGTCGCGCCTCGATCCAGCGCAGGTCGCCCGCCACGCGCTCGGCCTCGGCGGTCCGCCCGGCGGCGAGCAGGTGCTCGACGGCGTGGTCGAGGACGTAGCCCCGCAAGTCCTCGTGGACGTCCCAGGGCCGGGAGCCCATGGAGTCGGCAAGGCTGCCGTGCAGCGTCGTCGCGGCCTGCTCGCCCAACTCCGCGTAGAGGTAGTCGCGCAGCACGTCGTGGATCGTGATCCGGCCGCCGTGGTCGGGGGTGAGCGAGACCAGGGACAGCCGGTCGAGCTCGCCGCACAGGGCGCGCGTCCCGTCCTCGGTGAGGCCGCCGGTCGTCGCCCAGAGACGGGCGATCAGCGGTACGGGGATCGACTCGTCCTCGGCGAAGACGGCGAGTTCGGCGAGCCGTTGGGCGCCGTCCCGCGGCAGCAGGGACCTGGCCGCCTCCACGGTCGCCCGGACGGCCTGGGCGCGTCGTGCGGGATCGTCCAAATCGAGTGCGGCCGGGTCCGCGTCGACGGCGGCGGGTCCGTGCGCGGCGAGCGCGCGGAGCGCCTCGGCCGCCGTGTCCGCCGGATCGGCGCCGGTGGCGATCCGGCGGATGATGAGCCGGTTGGTGAGGCGCAGCAGGAGCGCCCAGCGGCCGGTGGCCTCCAGGAGGTCACGGACCAGCGCCTCGGGGAGCGCGGGCAGTTCCCGGGTGAGGACGGCGCGGGCCTGGGCGGGGGACATCTGGTCGACGCGGACCCGCTCGGTGCCGCGCGGCAGCGCGCCGGGAACGCGGGTGGTGACGAGCCGGACGCACCGGTCGCCGCCGCGCAGGAACGGGTCGAGCTGTTCGGCGTCCCAGACGTCGTCGAGGACGAGCAGGGTGCGGGGCCTGCGCTCCAGCAGCCGGCCGAGGTGGTCCCCGGCGAGGCCGGGGTCGTCGAAGGCGGTCGTGTCGCCGGTGACGAAGGCGGTGGCCGCGGCGACCTTCGCGGCGACCGCGGCCCGGCCGCGGACGTCCCGGCCGATCGTGACGACGTAGATCCGGCCGCGGAAGTGGCGGCGTACCCGGGGACTCGCCGCCACGGCCCGGGCGAGGACCGTCTTGCCGAAGCCTCCCGCCCCCTCCAGCGACGTGGTGATGGCCACCGCCCGGCCGCGGCCCCGGGTGCGGCACACGGCCTTGACCGTACGGGCCCGTTCGGCACGGTCGACCACCCAGTCGGGGACGGTCTCGGGAGGTGGCGGGGCCGGGTCGTCCACGGCCGTGCCGCCCCGCTCCTGCCGCCAGGCCATGACGACGGCGACGAGGACGCCGGCCGCCGCCAGCCCGGCCACCCACCACCAGGGCTGCTGCCGGATCCGGTCGAGGACTCCGGGCCAACGGCTGTCGGACGTCGCGGCGTTGGCCGCGAGCGAGGCCAGGACGGCCACGGCGGCCGCGAGCCCGGCGAGCGACGCGCCCCTTACGGCACCGCGCATGAGTCACCCCCCGTCCCGGCCGCACCGACGGCCCGACGATAACCAGGGGCCGGGCGGCGGGAAGGGTGTTTCGGCCAGGCGTGGCCCGCGTCACCGGAAGTGTCAGCAGACGGCGGCGAGTTCCCTCGGCGTGGCGGTGCGGGTCAGCGCCTCGTCGTAACGGTGCAGGACCAGGCGGGCCAGGGCCGGGTGGGCGCCGAGGGGGGCGGCGGCCAGCCAGGGGGCGTGGGCCGCGGCCCGGGCGGCGAAGAGGCCGGGGGCGGTGAAGCAGGAGGCGACGGCGACGCGGTGCCGGCCGCGGGCGGCGAGGGCGCGGACGGCCTCGGGGACGGTGGGTGCGGCGGCCGAGGTGTACGCGGGGACGACGGGCACTCCCCCGAGGCGTTCGCCGAGCTGGGCGGCGACCCGGCGGATGCCGGCGGCGGACTCGGGGTCGCGGGAGCCGGCGGAGGCGAGGACCACGCCGGTGGCGGGCGAGCGTCCGTCCTCGGGGGTCCAGCCGGCCTCGGCGAGCCGGTCGGCGAGGGCCTCGACGAGGAGCGGGTGCGGGCCGAGGGGTGCGGCGATCCGGGCCCGCGCGGCCGGGGCGGCGGCGACGGCCGCGGGCAGGTCGTGCTTGACGTGGTGGCCGGGGGCGAAGAGGAGGGGCACGAGAACGGCGCCGCCGCCCCCGTCCGCGAGGTCGGCCGCGGCGGCGAGTTCGGCGAGGGTGTCGGTGAGGAGCGGGCCGTTCAGTTCGATGTGGGCGAGGCGCACGTCGAGTCCGGGGCGCAGTTCGCGCACCCGGTCGAGCAGCCGCCGGAGGGCGGCGGCGGCGCGCGGGTCGCGGCTGCCGTGGCCGACGGCCACGAGCGTCGGCGTGGTGCGGGGGCGGTTCATCGCAGAGGGCTCCGGGGGCGGCGCGAAGGCGGTGCCGGTTTCGTCGGTTCCTTCGCCGTGCTTCGCCTCGTGGCAGGTCGGCGGATGCAGCCGGCTCAGCCGCAGGCCTGCCCGGCTCCCGATGCGGCCGAGCAGGTCCGCGGCGCTGCTGTCACACGTGAGGTCCGGCTCCTGCGTCGTCATGCGCCGATCCTGCCGGGGCCAGGTTGCCGCCCCGTTTCGCACGGGTCACGGGTGTTTGCCGTGGCCTCACGGCGGTCGGAGCGGCGGGTGTCAGGCGTCCAGCCAGACCCGCAGCGCCCCGATCGCCTCGAAGCCCTCGGCCAGGGCCGCGTCGAGGTCGTCGCCCGACTCGTAGCCGACGACGGGGAGGCCGGGATCGGCCGCGGCGAGGGCGCCGGCCCAGGCGTAGGCGGCGGGGACGCCGTCGGCCGTGAACAGGTTGGAGACGCCGGTGACGCCGGCGGACTCGGTGAGGACGGCACCGCCGAGGATCCGGCCGTCGACCGCGTGCCCGGCGACGATCGTGGTCGACGGGTCGGCGAGGAGTCCGGGACGGAAGAGCTCCGCCTCGTCGGCGTCGCCGCCACTCCAGGCGAGGGCCCAGGCGGCGAGTTCTGCGGGCGTGCGGACCACGCGGTGGCCTGCGGTGACCGGAGGGGTGGGGAGGCCGGCCGGGCGATGGATCCAGCGGGCCTCGAAGAGCAGCCGGAAGCCCTCGGCGGCCAGGTCGAGGCGGGCGTGGCTGTCCTTGACGGAGGCGCCGGGGGCCGACCGGTCGACGCCGGCGAGGACGTCCCGCGTCCCGGCGTCCTCGGTGAGGCTGACGGCGTCCGGGTAGTAGAGCGGGGTGCGCCGCGCGTTGGTCCAGGCGCGGGGGCCGAAGGAGCCGGGGAGGCCGTGAGCGCGGCACATGGTGTCGCACCAGTCGGCGTTGTTGCGGACGGCGGCCGCGAGGGGGGAGGCGTCGGTGATCACCGAGGGATCGTACGGATGTCCCACCCGTTCCCTCCCCTCTTTTTTCGTTCCGAATCACGGAATATCTTTTCCACTATGAGAATGTCCCCCGCGCCGCTCCCCCGGCGCGTCCTCGCCGAGTTCACCGGCACCGCCGCCCTCGTCGCCGTCATCGTCGGTTCCGGAATCCGCGCCGACTCCCTCAGTCAGGACATCGGAGTCCGGCTGCTCGCCAACGCCGCCGCCTCCGCCATCGGGCTCGGCCTGCTCATCGCCCTCATCGGCCCGCTGTCCGGCGCCCACTTCAACCCCGTCGTCACCCTCTCCGAGTGGTGGTCCCGCCGCTCCCGGGAGAGCGGACGCGACGCCGTCGCCTACATCGGCGCCCAGCTCGGCGGCGCCGTCGCGGGCGCGCTGCTGGCCGAGGCGATGTTCGGGCGCGCGCCCGGCGCCGCCCTCGCCACCGAGCGGCGGGCCGAGCTGCACCTGCTACTGGGCGAGGCCGTCGCCACCGCCGGACTCGTCCTCGTCGTCCAGGGCCTGCGCCGCATCGGGCGTCCCACGCTCGCCCCGGTCGCCGTCGCCGGGTACATCGGCGCGGCCATCTGGTTCACCTCCTCCGGCTCCTTCGCCAATCCGGCGGCCACCCTCGGCCGCGCCTTCTCGGACTCGTTCACCGGAATCGCCCCGGGCTCGGTGCCCGCCTTCGCCGCCGCGCAGCTCCTCGGCATGCTGCTCGGCATGGGCCTCTCCGCACTGCTGTACGGAGCGGATCAGGCCCCGGGCGAACCGAAGCCCGCCGAATAGCGTCGGACGGAGTGACCACTCCTTCCCGACCAACGGAGGTCCACCCGATGCGCGGCGTCCGCCTGCCCCGCCTCCCCCGCACCACCCGGGGCCGCCGCCGCGCCGTCCAGGCCCTCGTGCTGGGCGGCGTGCTCGCCCTCACGCCCGCCACCTGGATGCACCTGGGCACCGCGGACCGGCTCCGCACCACGGCCGACGTGCCCGCCCAGGACGTCGCCGTCGTGTTCGGGGCCGGCCTCTGGAAGGGCCGCCCCACCCCGTACCTGGCGCACCGCCTCGACGCCGCCGCCGAGCTCTACCGCACCGGCAAGGTGAAGGTCCTGCTCGTCACCGGCGACAACAGCCGCACCGAGTACGACGAGCCCAGCGCCATGCGGAAGTACCTCGCCCAGCGCGGGGTGCCCGACGGAAGGGTCGTCAGCGACTACGCGGGCTTCGACACCTGGGACTCCTGCGTCCGCGCCAAGAAGATCTTCGGCGTGGACCGGGCCGTCCTCGTCACCCAGGACTTCCACATCAAGCGCGCCGTCGCCCTGTGCGGGGCGGCGGGCGTGGAGTCGTACGGCGTGGGGGTCGGCGAACCCCACGACGCCACCTGGTACTACGGCACCACCCGCGAGCTCGCGGCCGCCGGGAAGGCGGCGCTCGACGCCGCCCTGCGCCCCGACCCGCACTTCCTCGGCTCCCGTGAGGACGGCGTCACGAAGGCCCTGGCCTCACCCGTCGCGGCCCGGTGACCTGAGCGCATGGCACCGCGCCCGTAATCCGGCGCGACCCCGCCCGTAACACGCCCGTCGCATCCTCGGGTCATGTCAGAGGTCACCACCGTTCCCACGCACTGTCCCTACTGCGCCCTCCAGTGCGGCATGAACCTGCGCGCCGGGGAGACCGGGGAACTCCCCGTCGAGGTGGTCGACCGGCCCGACTTCCCCGTCAACCGGGGCGCGCTGTGCGGCAAGGGCCGCACCGCCCCGGCCGTACTCTCCTCCCGGGTCAGGCTCACCCAGCCCCTGGTCCGTTGCCCTGACACCGGGGCGCTGCGGCCCGCCGCCTGGGAGGAGGCACTCGCCGCCGTCGCCGACGGGCTGCGCCGGACCCGCGCCGACCACGGATCCGATGCCGTGGGGGTCTTCGGCGGCGGCGGCCTCACCAACGAGAAGGCGTACGCGCTGGGCAAGTTCGCCCGGCTCGTGCTCGGCACCTCGCAGATCGACTACAACGGGCGCTTCTGCATGTCCTCCGCCGCGGCCGCCCACCAGCGGGCCTTCGGGCTCGACCGGGGGCTCCCCTTCCCCCTGGAGGACATCCCGAGGACCGGGTGCGTGATCCTGGTCGGCTCCAACCTCGCCGAGACCATGCCGCCCGCCCTGCGCTACCTGACCGAGCTGAAGGAGAACGGCGGCAGGCTGATCGTCGTCGACCCGCGCCGCACCCGCACCGCCGAGCAGGCCGACCTCCACCTCGCCCCGCGCCCCGGCACCGACCTGGCGCTCGCCCTCGGCATGCTCCACCTCGTCGTCGCCGAAGGCCGGGTCGACGAGGACTTCGTCCGCGAGCGGACCTCGGGCTGGGAGGGCGCCCGGGCCGCGGCGATGGCCCACTGGCCCGAGCACGTCGAGCGGATCACCGGCGTCGCCGTGCCGCAGCTGCGCGAGGCGGTGCGGATGTTCGGCGAGGCCGCGACCGGCATGGTGCTCACGGCCCGCGGCCCCGAGCAGCAGTCCAAGGGCACCGACACCGTCGGCGCCTGGATCAACCTGTGCCTCGCCACCGGCAAGGCCGGCCGGCCGCTCAGCGGCTACGGCTGCCTCACCGGCCAGGGCAACGGGCAGGGCGGCCGCGAGCACGGCCAGAAGGCCGACCAGCTGCCCGGCTACCGCAAGCTCGACGACCCCGCCGCCCGCGCGCACGTCGCCGGCGTGTGGGGCGTCGACCCCGACACCCTGCCCGGCCCGGGGCGCAGCGCGTACGAGCTCCTCGACGCCCTGGGCGGCGAGGTGCGGGCCCTGCTCCTCATGGGCTCCAACCCGGTCGTGTCGGCCCCGCGCGCCGCGCACGTCGAGGAGCGGATCCGCTCCCTGGACTTCCTGGCCGTCGCCGACGTCGTCCTCTCCGAGACCGCCGAACTCGCCGACGTGGTCCTGCCGGTGACCCAGTGGGCCGAGGAGACCGGCACCACCACCAACCTGGAGGGCAGGGTGCTGCTGCGCCGCAGGGCCCTCACCCCGCCGCCCGGCGTCCGCAGCGACCTGGAGGTGCTGCACGGGCTCGCGGCCCTGCTCGGCCGGGAGAAGGGCTTCCCGACCGACCCCGAGGAGGTCTTCGAGGAGCTGCGGCGCGCCTCGGCGGGCGGCCCGGCCGACTACGCGGGGATCAGCTACCGCCGGATCGAGGAGGAGCAGGGCGTGTTCTGGCCCTGCGCCGACGAGGCCGACGCCGGTACGCCGCGGCTCTTCCTCGACCGGTTCGCGACACCCGACGGGCGGGCCAGGTTCGTGCCGGTCGTGCACCGGGCGGCGGCGGAGGAGACCGACACCGAGTACCCGGTGGTCCTGACGACCGGGCGGGTCGTCTCGCAGTACCAGTCGGGCGCGCAGACCCGGCGGGTGGCCGAGCTGAACGCGGCCGCGCCGGGCCCCTTCGTGGAGCTGCACCCCCGGCTCGCCGAGCGGATCGGGGTCGCGGACGGCGAGCCCGTCGCGGTGGTGTCGCGGCGCGGCCGGGCGGTGGCGCCGGCCCGGGTGACGTCCGCGATCCGCCCCGACACGGTCTTCATGCCCTTCCACTGGCCGGGCGAGGGCCGGGCCAACACCCTGACGAACGCGGCGCTCGACCCGGTCTCGCGGATGCCGGAGTTCAAGGTGTGCGCGGTGCGCCTGGAGCGCGCCGGGAACGCGGCGGCAGGGTCCGGCCGGCTCTGATCCACCGGGCCGGGCCCCAGGTGGCGGGGTCGGGACCAGGCCGGGTCCGCGGTGTCCGATCCCGGGTCAGGCCGGGCCCGCGGTGTGCGCCTCCGGGGCAGGCCGGGCCCCGGTGTCCGCTCCCGGATCAGGCCGCACGCGAAAAGACTCGGCTGCCGGGTCAGGCCGGGCCCCGGTGTCCGCCTCCAGGTCAGGCCGGGCCCGCGGTGTGCGCCTCCGGGGCAGGCCGGGCCTCGGTGTCCGATCCCGGGTCAGGCCGGGGCCCCGGTGTCCGCTCCCGGATCAGGCCGCACGCGAAAAGACGCGGCTCCCGGATCAGGCCGGATGCGGAAAGACGCGACTTCCGGATCAGGCCCGACCGGAAAGACGCGGGCTAAGGCCGGCTGAACCAGTCGCCGCTCTCGATGACCGGGCCGAGGGGCGCGTCCGGCGCCGCCAGGAACACCCAGGCGGACACCCGCGCCCCGTCCCGGTCGCGGACGACGTCCATCGCCACCCGCTCGTACCCGGCGGGCAGCTCCAGCCGGTCCAGCAGGGCGAACAGCTCGCCGTACGCGCCGGGTGCGGGCGTCAGCAGGGTGCCCACCACCCGGCCCCCCTCCGCCGGGACGACGTACGGATAGCCGGGCCCGTCGTGCAGCACCGCGCCCGACAGCACGGCGTCCGCCTCGGTGCCGATCCGGCCCGCGAGGAACCGGTCGTGGTTGTACGCGCCCGGGCGCAGCGTCCCGTAGACGAAGAACGGGCGCTCGTCGTCCACCGGGCCCTCGATCGCCGGGACCGCCGCGGTCTCCTGCTCGACCCAGCGGGCGTAGTCCGCGCCGGCCCGGGTCACCCGGGTGGCGAGGACCTCGGGCGTCTCGTAGTCGTGGGAGGCGAGGAGGTACGCCTCCAGGGCCGGGAAGCGTGCCTCCGTGGTCTTGAACTCGACCTGCCACTCCTCGGCGGTCTCGATCGCGCCCCGCCAGTGGTAGACGGAGGTGAGCGGCCCCGAGACCTGCGCGCAGGCGGCCAGCCGGGCCTCGACGGCGCCGCGCCCCAGGGCCTCGGCCTTGGCGCGCGCGTCGATGGTGGTGCGGACGGTGACGATCACGCCTCCACCGTACGGGCGGACGGGGCCGCGTGCAGCCGGGCGTACGCCCCTCCGGCGGTGAGGAGTTCCTCGTGGAGTCGGCGGTCGAGCCCCCACCGCGTGACGGACCGCGGCCGGGGCGGGCGCCCGGCGCGTGCGGCGGCACCGACCGGGACGGGCACCGTGCCGAGGACGATCAGGGCGAGCAGCGGCGAGATCCAGCACATCACCGCGGCCACGCCGACCGCCGAGGGGGCCCGGGCCGGCTCGCGACGAGCTCGAGCGGCATGGCGGCCCCGCCCGTCAACCGGCGTACGGGCGCGTGGACTTGGCGTCCTTCAGTGCGCGGGCCCACCAGCCGAGCTGGTCGAGCATGGTCTTGGCCGCCGTGTCGGGCCCGGTGGGGTCCTTGGGAGCGCCGTCCTCGTCGAACTGCCCGTGGGCCAGGTGGAAGGAGACGGTGTCGCGGACGGTGACGGCGTGCATCTCGGCGAAGACCTGGCGGAGTTGCTCGACGGCGCGCAGGCCGCCGGAGATGCCGCCGTAGGAGACGAAGCCGACGGGCTTGGCCTGCCATTCGGTGAAGTGCCAGTCGATCAGGGACTTGAGGGCGGCCGGGAAGGAGTGGTTGTACTCGGGGGTGATCACGACGAAGGCGTCGGCCTCGGCCAGGACGGGGCTCACCTTGGCGAGCTCGGCCCGGACGGCGGGGCCGGGGCTGTGGGAGAGGGCGGTGGGCAGGTCGACGTCGGCGAGGTCGACGACCCGGGTGGTGAAGTCGTCGCGCTCGGCGGTGCGTCCGGCGAACCAGTCGGCGACGACGGGACCGAAGCGGCCCTCGCGGTTGCTGGCGACGATGACGGCGAGACGGAGCGGGTTCGTGATGTCCATGCCGAGGATCGTGGTACCTCAAGTTTGGTTGAGGTCAAGCGGGAATTCCCGGGCATACGGTGGACCCCATGACCACGCCTCACCGGAAGCCCGAGAAGACGGCCGAAGAACCCGCCGAGACCCCCGCCCTGCACATCGAGGTCGACGGCGCGCCCGCCGCCGACCCGGAACTCCTCGCGACGCTGATGAGCGGCTACGGCCACTTCACCGCGATGCAGGTGCGCGACGGGCGGGTGCGGGGCCTCGGTCTGCACCTGGACCGGCTCGACCGCTCCACCCGGGAGCTGTTCGGCCGCGCCCTGGACGTCGGCCTCGTACGGACGCGGCTCGCCGGGGCGCTCGCGGCGGCGAACCGGCGGGACGCGTCGGCGCGGGTGTACGTGTACGAGGGCGCCCACGCCGTCGTGACCGTACGGGCCCCGTTCCCGGACGACCGGCAGCCCTGGTCGCTGAAGTCCGTCGCCTACTGGCGGCCGGCCGCGCACATCAAGCACCTGGGCGGCTTCGGGCAGGCCTTCCACGGGGACGCGGCCCGCCGGGCGGGCTTCGACGAGGCCCTGCTCACCGGCGGCCCGGACGCCGAGATCGCCGAGGGCGCGGTCACCAACATCGCCTTCTGGGACGGCTCTTCGGTGATCTGGCCGTCTGCACCCCACCTCGCCGGCATCACCATGCAGCTGCTCGCCCCGCGGCTGCCGTCCGTGACCCGCCGGGTGACCCTGGCGGACGTGCCCTCCTTCCGTGCGGCCTTCGTGACGAACTCGCGCGGCATCTCGCCGGTCTCCCTGATCGACGACGTCGAGTTCGGGGTCGACGAGGAGCTGATGGCGCGGGTGTACGCGGCGCAGGAGGAGGTGCCCTGGGAGGTCCTCTGACGTGACACCTCCGGGGCGGTCGACGTCCTCTGACGTGGCCCCTCCGGGGGCGGTCGAGGTTCTCCGACGGAGCCGCCGGGCGCTCGGTCACCCGTTCGGCACGGACCGTCAGGTGACGCCGAGAAGTCGGCTCTGACCTGCGGAGATCCCGGAAATCCAGGCGCCGCGCCGTCCCGGACGGAGCAATTCTGATCCTCCCTCAGCAGGCGGTGGGACCGGCCACCCGTTTATCTCGGTCCTACGGAAGAACGTCCCGCTTCCGGCACACATGTTCGCGCGCCCCGGAGGACCCCATGCGCCGCAACCCCGCCCGACTGCTCACCGGTACCGCGCTCACGATCGTCGCCCTGGGCGCCTTCGCCGCCCCCGCGGCGCTCGCGAACGACGGACACGGCAACAACGACGGACACGGCTCCGAGGCCCTGGAGATCTTCCCCTCCTCGGCCGACCCGGGCTCCACCGTCACCGTGAACACCCTCGCCTGCGGCTCCCACGGTCACGGCGTCGGCGACGCGAACTCGCTCGGCGCGGGCGAGTTCCAGCTCAACCCCAGCACCCACAAGGAGGTCGTGGTCGGCCAGTTCACCGTGCCGCACCACGCCAAGGCGGGGACCTACGGCATCAGCGTCGCCTGCGACAACGGCAAGACGGCCCGCGGCGACGTCGTCGTCAAGCACAAGAGCCCCAGCGGCCATGTGCAGACCGGTGTCGGCGGCAGTGTGGGCGCCGACACCGCCCAGATCACGGCGGGCGTGGCGGTGCTGGCCGCGGCCGCCGTGGGCGGTACCTGGCTCCTGCGCCGCCGGGCGAGCGGCGCGCAGGACGGCTGACCGTACCGCCAGCTCCTGCCCCCGCCGCGTGCCCGCTGACGGCCCGGCGGGGGCAGGACCACACCCGGAGGGAGGAACGCCCGTGAGCATCCGCAGCAAGGGCTGGGGCATAGCCCTCGCGGCCTGCGTGGGCCTCTGGATGATCCAGAACGGCTCCGGCGAGGTGACCCCACCCGTCCCCTCGGCCGCCCAGGCCTTCGCCGCCGGGCCGAGCGTCCACACCGACGCCGCCGCCGACCCGCTGCCGCCCTCCGCCCCGCTGCGGCTGCGCGTCCCCGAGATCGACGTGGACGCGCCCCTGACGGGGCTCGGGCTCGGCGCCGACGGCTCGCTGGAGGTGCCGCCGGCCGCCGACCGCAATCTGGCCGGGTGGTACGAGAACGGCACCACGCCCGGCGCGAAGGGCACCGCGATCGTCGCGGGCCACGTCGACAACGCGCAGGGACCGGCCGTCTTCTACGCCCTGGGCGCCCTGAAGAAGGGCCACCGGATCGAGGTGGACCGCCAGGACGGCCGTACCGCCGTGTTCACGATCGACGCGATCGAGGTCTACGAGAAGGACCGCTTCCCCGACGCCAAGGTGTACGGGGAGGCCGACCGGGCCGAGATCCGGGTGATCACCTGCGGCGGCGGCTTCTCCCGGAAGTCCGGCGGCTACCAGGGCAACGTCGTCGCTTTCGGGCACCTCATCGGCGTGAAGTAGCGGCGGAGGTCGCCCCCTCGCTCCCGGCCCGGGCGGCCGCGCGCCCCGGCGGTCAGGTCCACCGCGGCGGCCGGGCCCGCTCGACGGTCGGGCCCCTCCCACCGGCCGGGTTCCGCACGCCGGCCGGGTTCCGCACGCCGGCCGGGTTCCGCACGCCGCCCGGCCCCCTCCCACCGGCCGGGCCCTTCCCACCGGCCGGGCCCTTCCCACCGGCCGGGTTCCCGCACCGGTCAGGCCCCGCACGCCCCCCGCCGGTCAGGCCCCGCACGCCCCGCGCCGGTCACGCTCCGCACGCAGGCCGGACCCCCGCGCCCCTCAGGCCCACTGGTCGAAGGCGAGCTTCGCGACCAGCGAGAAGACGACCACGAGCAGCACCCCGCGGACGAACTCCGAGCCCTTCCGCAGCGCCATCCGCGCGCCGATCATGCCGCCCGCCAGGTTGAAGACCGCCATGACGCCCGCCAGCAGCCACATCACGTGCCCCTGGTAGGCGAACATGGCGAGCGCGCCCGCGTTGGTGCAGACGTTGACGATCTTGGCCGTGGCGGAGGCCGTGACCAGGTCCAGGTGGAGCACGGCGGTCAGGGACAGCACCAGGAAGGTGCCGGTACCGGGCCCGAAGAGGCCGTCGTAGAAGCCGATCCCGCCGCCGACCACGACGATCGCCGTGACGATCCGGGCCCGCGTGAGCGGCGGCCGCTCGGCGCCCTCGGGGCGGGTGCCGAAGGACGGGCGGAACATCACGAAGCCGGCGACGGCGAGCAGGACCACCATGATCACCGGCCGCAGCACCTCGCTGCTGATCCCGGCCGCGAAAAAGGCGCCGCCCATCGAGCCGGCGAGGGCCGCGAGCCCGATGCGCACGGCCGTGCCGACCTGCACGGGTGCCTTGCGGGCGTAGGTGACGGCAGCGCCGGAGGTGCCGACGATCGCCACGGCCTTGTTGGTGCCCAGGATCTGCGCGGCCGGCAGGTGCGGCAGACCGAGCAGCAGCGCGGGCAGCAGAAGCAGACCGCCGCCCCCGACCACGGCGTCGATCCAGCCGGCGGCCAGCGCCGCGACGCAGAGCAGAGCGAGAGTGGTCAGGGATATGTCAGGCATGCCGTGAGCCTAGAGCCCGGATGTGTGCGTCATCCATCGATCTCGGGAGTCTTGAGCTACGTCTGAGCTTGCGGCCGTCCCGGCGGGCCGTATACGCCGGTCGGGGCCCTCACAGCACGCCGGGCCCGCGGTGAGGCCGGCGTTCCGTACGGGAAACAGCCGGGATCCCGTCGGGTAACACCCACCGCGCAGGCTTCCGGTCATGAGTACACGGATCGTGGTGGTCGGGGGCGGAACGGCGGGCGCCCGGCTCGCCCAGCGGCTGCCGGTCACGCTCCTCGGCGAGGAGCCGCACACGCCGTACAACCGCCTGCTGCTCGCCGACGTCCTCGCCGGCCGCTACGGCCCCGAGGTGATCACGCTGCCCGAGGCGCGCGAGCCGGCCCGGCTCGGTGCGCGGGCGGTGCGGATCGACCGCGCGGCCCGCACGGTGGAGTGTGCGGACGGTGCCCTCGTGCCGTACGACCGGCTGGTCCTCGCGACCGGTTCGGCGCCGGTGCTGCCGCCGCTGCGCGGACTGCGCGGGGCGGCGCTCCCCTCCGGGGTCCACGCGTTCCGCACGCTCGACGACTGCCTGGCGCTGCGCGAGCTCGTCCGGCCCGGGGTGCGTGCGGTCGTCGTCGGCGGCGGCCTGCTCGGTGTCTCGGCGGCCCGGGCGCTCACGGCGCTCGGCGCCGAGGTGATGCTCACCCAGCAGGGCGAGCGCCTCATGGAGCGGCAGCTGGACGAGGAGTCCTCGGCCCTGCTCCGCGCGCACATGGAGGAGCTCGGCGTCGAGGTGCACACCGAGTGCCGGGTGAGCGGGCTGCGGCAGCGGGACGGCGCGGTCACCGCGGTCGAGCTCGCCGACGGGTTCGTCCTCGACGCGCAGGTCGTCGTCCTCGCCTGCGGGGTCCGCCCCCGGGTGGCGCTGGCCCGCGAAGCCGGTCTCGACGTCCGCACGGGCGTCGTGGTCGACGACGAGCTGCGCACCTCGGACCCGGCCGTCCACGCGATCGGCGACTGCGCCGAGCACGGCGGGCGCGTGTACGGCCTGGCCGGCCCCGCGCTCGACCAGGCCGACGTGCTGGCGGAGCTGCTCCTCGCGGAGCGGGCCGACGGACCGGCCCCCGTGGTCCGCCCCCGCTACACCGGCACCCGCGCGCTCACCCGGCTCACCCTCGGCGGCCCCGAGTCGCTGGACCTGGCGGCGTTCGGTGAGACCACCCCCGCCCCCGGCGACGACGTCGTGCGACTCACGGACGCGACGCGGCGGGCCTACCGGAAGGTCGTCGTCCGTGGCGACCGGCTCGTCGGCGGCGTGCTCCTCGGCGATCTCGCCGCGGTCGGCACGCTCGCCCGGGCCTGGGAGGGCGACGAGGCCCTGTCAGACGCCCCCCTGCTTCACCTGCTCACCCACGACGGAGGCTCCTGACATGACGACCCCTCCCACCCCCACCATCGTCCTGGTCGGCCACGGCATGGTCGGCCAGCGGTTCCTGGAGGCGCTCGCGGACCGGGGCGTCGCCGCGCGGGCCCGGATCGTGGTGCTCTGCGAGGAGCCCCGCCCCGCCTACGACCGCGTCCAGCTGACCTCGTACTTCTCCGGGAAGACCCCCGACGACCTGTCCCTGGTCGAGGACGGCTTCATGGAGCGGCACGGCATCGAGCTGTACACGGACGACCCGGCCGTCGCCGTCGACCGCGCGGCCCGCACGGTGACCGCCCGGTCCGGCCGGGTCTTCGCGTACGACATGCTCGTCCTGGCCACCGGCTCCTTCCCCTTCGTGCCGCCGGTGCCCGGCAAGGACGCCCACGGCTGCTTCGTCTACCGGACGATCGAGGACCTGCTCGCGATCGAGGAGTACGCGAAGGGCCGGACGACCGGCGCGGTCGTCGGCGGCGGCCTGCTCGGCCTGGAGGCGGCCGGCGCGCTCAAGGGCCTCGGACTCGACACGCACATCGTGGAGTTCGCGCCCCGGCTGATGCCGGTGCAGGTGGACGAGGGCGGCGGCGCGGCCCTGCTGCGCACGATCGAGCAGATGGGCCTGACCGTCCACACCGGGACGGGCACCCAGGAGGTCGTCACCGAGGACGGCGCGGTCACGGGCATGCGCCTGTCGGACGGCTCCGAACTGGCGACGGAGATGGTGGTGTTCTCGGCGGGCGTCCGCCCCCGCGACCAGCTGGCCCGCGACTGCGGTCTGGAGGTCGGCGAGCGCGGCGGCATCGCCGTGGACGAGCTGTGCCGGACCTCCGACCCGGCGGTGTTCGCGATCGGCGAGTGCGCGCTCGCCTCCGACGGGCGGGTGTACGGCCTGGTGGCCCCGGGCTACGAGATGGCGCAGACCGCGGCGGCGACGATCGCCGAGGAGAGCACCAAGGGCTTCACCGGCGCCGACCTGTCGACCAAGCTGAAGCTGCTCGGCGTGGACGTGGCCTCCTTCGGCGACGCGCACGGCACCACCGAGGGCTGCCTGGACGTCGTCTACTCCGACTCGCGCTCCGGCGTCTACAAGAAGCTGGTCGTGGACGGCGAGGGCACGCTGCTCGGCGGCGTCCTGGTCGGCGACGCCGAGTCCTACGGTCTGCTTCGCCCGCTGACCGGCTCCAGGCCGCCGGTCTCCCCCGAACAGCTGGTGCTCCCGGCGGGGGTCGGCGCGCCCGTCGCGCTCGGCCCGTCCGCGCTGCCGGACGACGCGGTGATCTGCTCCTGCCACAACGTCACCAAGCACGCGATCACACAGTGCGCCTCGCTGCCCGAGGTGAAGAAGTGCACCAAGGCCGGCACGGGCTGCGGCAGTTGTGTGAAGGTGATCGAGAAGCTGCTGCCGGCCGCCGCCGACAAGGGACTCTGCGGCTGCTTCGCGTACAGCCGCAGCGAGCTCTACGAGATCGCCCGCGCTCTCCGCGTGACCTCCTTCGCCGCCCTGCTCGACTCGCACGGCCGGGAGGAGGCCAAGGGCGGCGACGGCTGCGAGGTCTGCAAGCCGACCGTCGGCTCCGTGCTGGCCAGCCTCGCGCCGGCGATCGGGCTGGGCGGCTACATCCTGGACGGCGAGCAGGCCTCGCTGCAGGACACCAACGACCACCACCTGGCCAACCTCCAGCGCAACGGCTCCTACTCCGTGGTGCCGCGCATCCCGGGCGGCGAGATCACCCCCGAGAAGCTGATCGTGATCGGCGAGGTGGCCCGCGACTTCGGCCTCTACACGAAGATCACCGGCGGTCAGCGGATCGACCTCTTCGGCGCGCGGGTGGACCAGCTCCCCTCGATCTGGACGCGGCTCGTCGACGCCGGCTTCGAGTCGGGGCACGCGTACGGCAAGGCGCTGCGCACGGTGAAGTCCTGCGTGGGCCAGACCTGGTGCCGCTACGGCGTGCAGGACTCCGTGAAGATGGCGATCCAGCTGGAGCTCCGCTACCGCGGTCTGCGCGCCCCGCACAAGCTGAAGTCGGCGGTCTCGGGCTGCGCCCGTGAGTGCGCGGAGGCCCAGTCGAAGGACTTCGGCGTCATCGCCACCGCCAACGGCTGGAACCTGTACGTCGGCGGCAACGGCGGCGCGACCCCGCGCCACGCCGACCTGCTCGCCCAGGACCTGTCGGACGCCGAACTGGTGCGCCTGATCGACCGGTTCCTGATGTTCTACATCCGTACCGCCGACCGCCTGGAGCGCACCTCGGTGTGGCTGGAGCGCCTGGAAGGCGGCCTCGACCACCTGCGGGACGTGGTGGTGAACGACTCGCTCGGCCTGTGCGACGAGCTGGAGGCGCTGATGGCGGCGCACGTCGCGGACTACCGGGACGAGTGGGCCGCGACCCTGGACGACCCGGACCGGCTGCGCCGCTTCGTGTCCTTCGTCAACGCGCCGGAGACGCCGGACCCTTCGGTGAAGTTCGTGCCGGAGCGCGACCAGATCAAGCCCGACCTCCAGATCCTCACGATCGGCACCCTGGAAGGAGCCTCCCGATGACGACCCTCGAACTCTCCCCCGCAGAAGACGCCTGGATGACGGTCTGCGAGGAGACGCGACTCACCCCGGGCCGGGGCATGGCGGCGCTGCTGCCGGACGGCCGGCAGGCCGCGGTCTTCAGGGACCGCTCCGGCCGGACCTACGCGATCGACAACCGTGACCCGTTCACGGGGGCCCAGGTGCTCTCCCGGGGCCTGCTCGGCTCGGCGGGCGGGCGGGTGTTCGTGGCCTCGCCGCTCCTCAAGCAGCGCTTCGACCTGGAGACGGGACGGTGCCTGGACGACGACGAGGTGGCGGTGGCGGTCTACCCGGTACGGACGGTCTGACCCGCCCCTTCCCCCATGAGGCCCATACTTGACCGTTCGGTCCAGAAAGACGTACGGTCACGCCGTGGCCAGGACCAAGGAATTCGATCCCGACGCCGCGCTCCAGGCCGCTCTCGAGCTGTTCTGGGCGCGCGGCTACGAGGCGACGTCGATGGCGGACCTCGTCGAGCACCTCGGCATCGGCCGGGCCAGCGTCTACGCGACCTTCGGCAGCAAGCACGAGCTGTACATGAAGGCCCTGGACCGCTATCTGGAGAGCCGCGACCCGCGGATCACGGAGGAGTTGTCCGCGCCCGGCCCGGCCCTGCCGGCCGTCCGGGCCCTGGTGCGCCGGTTCGCGGCGGAGGCCGGGACCGACGGGGTCCGCCAGAACGGCTGCCTGGTCACCAACTCGGCGACGGAACTGGCCCCGCACGACGGAGCGGTGGCCCGCCGGGTGGAGCTCAGCTGGGAGCAGGTCGAGACGCTGCTGCACAGCGCGCTCAGCCGGGCCAGGGCCCAGGGCGAGCTGCCGGCGGGGCGTGATCCGCGGGCCCTCGCCCGGATGCTGCTCGTCCTGATGCAGGGGCTGCGGGTGGTGGGCAAGGCGTCCGGCGACCCCTCCCGCGTGCGCGACGCGGCGGAGCAGGCCCTGGCCCTGCTCGACTGACGGGCTCCGCGCAGGGGCGCCTTCGGGCGCCCCTTTCTTAGGCCCTGATACGAGAACGTACGGTCAAATACAGGGGGAGAAATGAACCGATTCACCGAGCGCAC
Source organism: Streptomyces sp. NPDC101191 (assembly GCF_044767915.1). NCBI lineage: Bacteria > Bacillati > Actinomycetota > Actinomycetes > Kitasatosporales > Streptomycetaceae > Streptomyces > Streptomyces sp. NPDC101191. Next base: position 154,864 of record NZ_JBIWOU010000010.1, on the reverse strand, counting down.
CGTCCTCGTCACCGGCGCCGGCTCCGGGCTCGGCCGGGCCATCGCGCTCGCCTTCGCCGCCGAGGGCGCGAAGGTGGCCGTCGCGGGCCGCGGCGCCGCCCCGCTCGACGGGACGGTGGAGCTGATCGAGGCCGCGGGCGGCACCGCCCGCGCGTTCACCGCCGACGTCGCCGTCTCCGAGGACATGCACCGCCTCGTGCGGGACACGGTCGAGGCCTTCGGGGGGCTCGACGTCGCCGTCAACAACGCCGGGGTGTTCCGCGGCGGTCACCGCGCCGGCGACTTCCCGCTGGAGGACTGGCGGACGCTGCTCGACATCAACGTCACCGGCGTCCTGCACGCGCTCCAGGCGGAGATCGCCCACATGCGCGCGCACGGCGGCGGGGCCATCGTGAACATCTCGTCCAACCTGGGCCCCCACGTGCGCGTCCCCGGGGTCTTCGGCTACCAGGTCTCCAAGGCCGCCGTCTCGGCGATCACCCGGGCCGCCGCGCTCGACCACGTCGCCGACGGTATCCGGATCAACGCGGTCAGCCCCGGGGCCTCGGAGTCCGCGATGTCGCTGCTGCCGGGCGAGACGGAGGCCGAGCGTGCGGTGCGGATGAAGGAGCAGTCGCCGCTCGGGCGGATCTCCTCGGCGGCCGAGATCGCGGCCGCGGTGCTCTACCTCGCCTCGGACGCGGCCGGCTCCGCCGTCGGCACGGATCTGGTGATCGACGGCGGCGTCTCGGCCTGACGGGCCCCGGCTCCTGACCCGACGGGCCCCGACGGACCTCGTGGTCCTCGTGGCCCTCGTGAGGTCCTCGCGGGTCCTTGCGAGGGGCCGCGGGCGATCAGCCCTGGGCGCCCTGGGCGGCCGCCACGTCCATCCAGAAGACCTCCCAGTGGTGGCCGTCCGGGTCGGCGAAGGAGCGCCCGTACATGAAGCCCATGTCCATCGGCTCCTTCGCCGGGCTGCCGCCGGCGGCCAGCGCCCGGTCGGCGAGCTCGTCGACCTTCTCGCGGCTCTCGGCGCTCAGCGTGACGAGCACCTCGGTGCTCTTGGTGGCGTCGGAGACCTCCTTGCCGGGCGCGAGGAAGCTCCTGAACTTCTCCTCGGTCAGCAGCATCGCGTAGATCGTGTCGCTGATGACCACGCACGCGGCGGTCTCGTCCGTGAACTGCGGGTTGATCGCGTAGCCGAGCTTCTCGTAGAAGGCCTTGCTGGCGTCCAGGTCCGTCACCGGCAGGTTCACGAAGATCATCTGCGGGGCCATGGTGTCACTCTCTCTTCCGTAGGAGCCGTGTCGGCGCTTTCGAGAGGTAAGACGGGCGGGCCCGCCGGAACTCATCGGCGTCGCGGCGCTTTCCCCGGAAATCTTTTCCGCTCAGGCCGCCGACCGCAGCCTGAGCGCCGCCAGCGGCACGAAGCCGCCCTGCCCCTCGGGGGCGTCGGTGGACGCGTCGCGCCCTTCGAGGCGCCGCAGCAGGGCCACGGCGATCCGCTCCCCCTGCTCCTTGGCCCGCTCGGCCACCGGCCCCTGGTGGAGCCCGTCGACAGCCGCCCGCCACAGCTGCGTCCAGCGTCCGAAGTGGGCGGCGGTGAGGGGCCGCACGGAGTGCAGCGCGGCGTGCGGCGCGAAGGCGTCCCGCCGGTACTCCGCACCGCGGAGCAGCGCTCGCTCCCAGAAGTCGGTGATCCTCGGCAGGTGGACCTCCAGGTCGGTGCCGGCGACCTCGGTGAAGAAGGGCCCGATGAGCCGATCGGCGAAGGCCGCCTCGTAGAAGCGCCGCAGCAGGACGTCGAGGTCGTCGCGGGAGCCGATGTCACGGAGGGCACGGGGAGCGGACATGCCCCCAGGGTCGCGCACAGGAGCCCGGTCCGCCCAGTGCCGAAGGGCCCGGGGAGCGGACCGCCGGCGGTGCAGGGCCCGGCTGCGCGGTCGTACGTGAGCCAGGTGCCGTCGCCGAGCGGACGGACCGGGCCCTCGGCCGGTCCCGAGGGGTAGCGGACGCGGCCGCGCGCCTCCAGCACGCCGGCGTCGCATCGTCATGGCCGGAACCCGTCGCCCGTCAGCGGGGGCGCGGCCACCCGCCCCCGCCCACCGTCCGCCGCACTCCCGTCACCGTCCGTTGACGCCAGGTCAACTCCGGACTCCTAGATTCCAGGACCGCGCGACCCCGTCGCCGAAGGTGCGGCGGGGCCAGTCACACCTTTAACGGGAGTGAGACGTGGAGCGACGCAGTTTCCTGCGTGGAGCGGTCATCGGTACGTCGGCCGCCGCCTTCGGCGGCAGCCTCTGGGGCGGGACGGCACTCGCCGCGCCCGCCCAGCCCGGCGCCGGCCCCTACGGGGCGCTCGGCGCGGCGGACGCGAACGGCATCCAGCTGCCGGCCGGGTTCAGCAGCCGGGTGATCGCCCGGTCCTCTCAGACGGTCACGGGCACCTCGTACACCTGGCACAGCGCCCCCGACGGCGGGGCCTGCTTCGCCGACGGCACGGGGTGGATCTACGTGTCGAACTCGGAGATCAACCCGAGCGGCGGCGCGAGCGCGGTGCGGTTCGACGCGTCCGGCACGATCACGGGCGCCTACCGGATCCTGTCCGGCACCCGGCAGAACTGCGCCGGCGGCAGGACGCCGTGGAACACCTGGCTGTCCTGCGAGGAGGTCAGCCTCGGGTACGTGTACGAGACCGACCCGTACGGCGTGAACGCGGCCGTCCGCCGTGACGCCCTGGGCAGGTTCAAGCACGAGGCCGCCGCCGCCGACCCGGTGCGCCGGGCGATCTACCTCACCGAGGACGAGACGGACGGCTGCTTCTACCGCTTCCTGCCCACCACCTGGGGCAACCTCTCCTCCGGCACCCTGCAGGTCCTCAAGGCCGGCACCGCCACCTCCGGCACCTTCACCTGGCAGACCGTGCCGGACCCGGACGGCTCGCCGACCACCACCCGCAACCAGGTCTCCGGCGCCAAGCGCTTCAACGGCGGCGAGGGCTGCCACTACGCGAACGACACCGTCTGGTTCACCACCAAGGGCGACAACCGGGTCTGGCAGGTGAACCTGGCCGCCGGCACCTACGAGCTGGCCTACGACGACTCGCTGGTGACCGGCGGGGGCGCGCCGCTCACCGGTGTCGACAACGTCACCGGCTCGTCCTCGGGCGACCTGTTCGTCGCCGAGGACGGCGGCAACATGGAGATCTGCATCATCACACCGGACGACGTCGTCACGCCGTTCCTGCGGATCAACGGCCAGTCGGGCTCCGAGATCACCGGACCGGCCTTCTCCCCCGACGGCACCCGGCTCTACTTCTCCAGCCAGCGCGGCACCACCGGCAGTTCCTCGGGCGGCATCACCTACGAGGTGACCGGCCCGTTCCGCGCGTAGCACCGGTGACCGACCCGGCCGTGGGCGCCGCCGCCTCCCAGGAGGGCGGCGCCCAACGGCGTCAGGGTGTGCAGGACCGCGTTGCCGTGCCGCAGCGTGGCGACCAGGCCGGCCTCGCGCAGGACGCCGGCGTGCTGGCTCGCGGAGGCCAGGGACACCCCGGCCCTGCGGGCCAGTTCGCTCGTCGTGCCGCCGTCGCCGATGGCGCTGAGCACCGCGGAGCGGGTGTGCCCGACGAGCTTCGCCAGCGAGGGCAGGCCGGGGGCGCGCAGGGTCGGCGACTCGCCGTGGGTGATCGGGTAGACCAGCACCGGCGTCAGCTCCGGGTCACGCAGCACGACCGCCGTACCGCGGCAGAACCAGGACGGCTGGAGCAGCAGCCCGCGCCCGTCGAGGTGCACGTCCCGGTCGACCGGGTAGTCGGCCTCCAGGACCGGGCTGTGCCAGCGGAGCATCGGCGGCAGGGAGGCGAGGAGTTCGTCCGCGCCCCCGTCGAGCAGGGCCCGGCCGCGGCGCGCCCGGTCGGCCTCGACCTGGGCCTGGATGTGGGTCCAGTACGGCTCGACGGCGGCCCGGTGATAGCTGCTCAGCGCCGAGAGGAGCCGGCCGAGGGGCTTGGTGCCGCCGTCGGCGAGGGTCCGCAGCGCGGGCGGCACGGCGGGGTGCCCGGCGCGGGCCGCGCCGATCAGGGCCAGTTCGGTGTGCAGCCGGCCGGGCGGTGTGGCGCCGACGGCGTCCAGCCCCTCGTCGAGCCCGAGGATGCCCTGGGGCGGCGTCAGGAAGTCGGGGAAATAGCCGCGACTCGGCACGAGGGCGCCGAGCAGCCGGGTCTCGGCGCCCAGGCGTCTGCGCGCCTCGGAGCGCCATTCTCCGTACACGACGGAGCCGCGCCGGTCCCTTAAACGGTGAAAACTGAGAATCGTTTCCCACAGAACGTCCGGCCGGGCAGCCATACGCACCCCGGCCAAGTCGTTTCCGGTGAAATGAATCCGCAGCATATGCCGAACCCCCACCTGTGCACTCGCAACCACCCCCGACGACGAGTATGCACAGCATCACTGCACGTTACCAGGGTGTTTCAGCCACACTTGAAAAGCCTCGCGGCGAACGGCCGGGAACCGAAAAGCTGTGCGTGTCGGACGGGAAACCTTCAGGACCGAGGTGACGCGGCGAAGACCGTGGGGGGCTTAGTCGCGTCCGGCGGCGGTCGGCGAGGTTGCGGCTCACCCGCCCGACGAACCCAATGGGCGCGGCCTCCGGGTGGGGATCCGGGGGTCGCGCCCGTCTCATTCTTTGCGAAAGCGCAAGAAGTTCAACGCCCAATAATTCAACGCGCATATTGCGTGGGGAGTTGAACAGGAACTCACATTTCCCCAACGATCATGCAACGGTACGCCCGGACGAAATACGACGGGGCGGACACCTCCGCACAAGGTGTCCGCCCCGTCTCCTTTGGAAACCGGAGCCGCCGCCCATCGGTTTGAGGGTCGGGGACGAGCGACGGCTCCGGTGGTCTTCGCACGACTTCGCTACTGAACCGATGTTCAGCGGCGCCGCCGGCGGTGGGTCAGCGGCTGTCGCTGCCCTTCGACTCGGCCGCCGCGCGGCCGGCCTCCAGACGCGCCACCGGGATCCGGAACGGCGAGCAGGAGACGTAGTCGAGGCCCACCTCGTGGAAGAAGTGCACCGACTCCGGGTCACCGCCGTGCTCGCCGCAGACGCCGAGCTTGATGTCCGGGCGGGTGGCCCGGCCGGCCTCGACGGCCTGACGGACCAGCGAGCCGACGCCGTCCTTGTCGATGGTCTCGAAGGGGCTGACGCCGAAGATGCCCTTCTCCAGGTAGGCGGTGAAGAAGCTGGCCTCCACGTCGTCGCGGGAGAAGCCCCACACCGTCTGGGTCAGGTCGTTGGTGCCGAAGGAGAAGAACTCGGCGGCCTCGGCGATCTGACCGGCGGTCACGGCGGCGCGCGGCAGCTCGATCATGGTGCCCAGGGCCAGCTTCAGCTCCACGCCGGTCTGCGCCACGACCTCGGCGATGACCGCCTCGGCCTCCTCGCGGACCAGCTCCAGCTCCTGGACGGTGCCGACGAGCGGAATCATGATCTCGGCGCGCGGGTCGCCCTTGGCGTCGATGCGCTGGGCGGCGGCCTCGGCGATGGCACGGACCTGCATGGTGAACAGACCGGGGATCACCAGGCCGAGGCGGACACCGCGCAGACCCAGCATCGGGTTCTGCTCGTGCAGCCGGTGCACGGCCTGGAGCAGCCGCAGGTCGTTCTCGTGCGGCTCCTTGCGGGCCTCGGCGAGGGCGACGCGCACCGAGAGCTCGGTGATGTCGGGCAGGAACTCGTGCAGCGGCGGGTCGAGCAGGCGCACGGTGACCGGCAGGCCGTCCATCGCCTCGAAGAGCTCGACGAAGTCCTTCTTCTGCAGCGGGAGGAGGGCCTTCAGCGACTCCTCGCGCTCCTCGTCGGTGTCGGCGAGGATCAGGCGCTCGACGTACTGGCGGCGCTCACCGAGGAACATGTGCTCGGTGCGGCACAGGCCGATGCCCTGGGCGCCGAAGCGGCGGGCACGGGAGGCGTCCTCGGCGTTGTCGGCGTTGGCGCGGACCCGCAGGCGGCGGACGCGGTCGGCGTAGGCCATGATCCGGTGCACGGCCTGGACCAGCTCGTCGGCGTCGTCGGCACCGGCGTGCATCCGGCCCTCGAAGTACTCGACGACCGGGGACGGTACGACGGGCACCTCACCGACGTACACCTTGCCGGTGGAGCCGTCGATGGAGACGACGTCGCCCTCCTCGATGACCACACCGGAGGCGGTGGTCATGCGGCGGCGCTTGGTGTCGACCTCGAGCTCCTCGGCGCCGCAGACACAGGTCTTGCCCATGCCCCGGGCGACGACGGCGGCGTGCGAGGTCTTGCCGCCGCGGGAGGTGAGGATGCCCTCGGCGGCGATCATGCCGTCCAGGTCGTCCGGGTTGGTCTCCCGGCGGATCAGGATGACCTTCTCGCCCGAGCGCGACCACTTGACGGCCGTGTACGAGTCGAAGACGGCCTTGCCGACGGCGGCACCCGGGGAGGCGGCGATACCGCGGCCGAGCTGCTCCACCTTGGCGTTCTCGTCGAACTTCGGGAACATCAGCTGGGCGAGCTGGGCGCCGTTGACTCGCTGCAGCGCCTCGGCCTCGTCGATGAGGCCCTGGTCCACCAGCTGGGTGGCGATGCGGAAGGCGGCGCCGGCGGTGCGCTTGCCGATACGGGTCTGCAGCATCCACAGCTGACCGCGCTCGATGGTGAACTCGATGTCGCACAGGTCCTTGTAGTGCGTCTCGAGCGTCTCCATGATCTGCATGAGCTGGTCGTACGACGTCTTGTCGATCGACTCGAGCTCGGCGAGCGGCACGGTGTTGCGGATACCGGCGACGACGTCCTCGCCCTGCGCGTTCTGCAGGTAGTCGCCGTAGACGCCGGCGTGGCCGGAGGCGGGGTCGCGGGTGAAGGCGACGCCGGTGCCGGAGTCCGGGCCGAGGTTGCCGAAGACCATGGAGCACACGTTGACGGCGGTGCCGAGGTCGTGCGGGATGCGCTCCTGGCGGCGGTACAGCTTCGCGCGGTCGCCGTTCCACGAGTCGAAGACGGCCTTGATGGCCAGGTCCATCTGCTCGCGCGGGTCCTGCGGGAAGTCGCGGCCGGTCGCGCTCTTGACGATCTTCTTGAACTGCTTGACGAGCTTCTTCAGGTCGCCGGCGTCCAGGTCGGTGTCGCTGGCGACCTTCTTGGCCGCCTTGGCCTCGTCGAGGGCGTCCTCGAAGAGCTCGCCGTCCACACCGAGGACGGTCTTGCCGAACATCTGGATGAGGCGGCGGTACGAGTCCCAGGCGAAGCGCTCGTTGTCGGCCTGCGCGGCGAGACCCTCGACGGAGGCGTCGGAGAGACCGATGTTGAGGACCGTGTCCATCATGCCGGGCATCGAGAACTTGGCACCGGAGCGGACGGAGACGAGCAGCGGGTTGTCGGCCTGGCCGAGCTTCTTGCCCATCTTGCTCTCGAGTGCGTCGAGGTGCGCGCTGACCTCGTCGCGGAGCTCCACCGGCTCGGAGCCGCTGTCGAGGTACGTCTTGCACGCCTCGGTCGTGATCGTGAAGCCGGGGGGAACCGGGAGACCGAGGTTGGTCATCTCGGCCAGGTTCGCACCCTTGCCACCAAGGAGGTCCTTGAGGTCCTTGTTGCCCTCGGTGAAGTCGTACACGAACTTCTGATCATTGTTTTCCGACACGGGTCCCGACTCCTCGACGACTCGGTTGGCTGCCCTGACGGCGAGGAACATACCCAGATCGAAGGCGTCTGGGGAGGTACGCCTACCGGTCACCCTGTCTTAACCACCCGTCCGCCAGCACATCGAAAGTAACTGTCAGGTAGCTTGCGCTTTCAGGCCCCGAAGCTCGTTTGACTCAAAGTAGGCCTAGAGCGCTCACATGAGCGCGCTATTCGGCATATGCGTTCAACTCTTGAACGCAAAACGGGTGGCACTCCGTGCCACCCTTCAACCGCCACAGGCGACCGTATACCGCTCATCTGAGCAGTACCCCTATCAGGGGTGGCGAGAATCACTCCGTAAGGGCGGTCCGATTCCCACGATCCGGACCGTCCGCGGGACGATCCGGCCTCCCGTGCGCGGCGGCGGCCCATTCGTGCACGTCACCCTGTGTCCGCACCGGCGATCTTGTGCACGCGGTGCCACTCCGGGCCAGCTGCCCACGGCGCCCTGGGACGACGGGTAACTCGCCAGGGCGACGGAAGGGACACGGTGTGTCCACCCGTTCGACACTTCGGGCCCGCTCACGTGAGCGGGCCCGAAGTGTCGAACGGGGATGCGCGGCGCCTTTGCGGACGCTCGATCATTCAAGAAGCGTCCGCACGATCCACCCGGGCACCGTCCTTCCGTTCCCTTGCCGGAGGCGGTGCCCGCGGGGGGGGGCGGACCGGCTGCGGAGAGCGAGGCCGGCTCAGCCGCCCGACGTGTCCAGTTCCGCGTCCTCGCTCACGCCGGCGCAGTCGTACGGGTCCTTCAGCCAGCCGTCCGGCAGGACGACCCGGTTGTTCCCGGAGGTGCGGCCGCGGGGGCCGTCCGCGCCGACCGGCCACGGCTGGTCGAGGTCGAGCTCGTCGAGGCCGGAGCGCAGCGCGTCCAGGGAGGACGTGACGGCGAGCCGCTTGCGCATCTCGGAGCCGACCGAGAAGCCCTTGAGGTACCAGGCCACGTGCTTGCGGAAGTCGATGACACCGCGCGACTCGTCGCCCAGCCACTCGCCGAGCAGGCGGGCGTGCCGGACCATCGCGTCGGCGACGACCCGCAGCGAGGGCTGCGCGTACGCGCCCGTCCCCTCGAAGCCCGCCACGAGGTCGCCGAAGAGCCAGGGCCGGCCGAGGCAGCCGCGGCCCACGACGACGCCGTCGCAGCCGGTCTCGCACATCATGCGCAGCGCGTCGTCCGCCGACCAGATGTCGCCGTTGCCGAGCACCGGGATCTCCGGCACGTGCTCCTTGAGCCGGGCGATGGCGTCCCAGTCGGCGGTGCCGCCGTAGTGCTGGGCGGCGGTGCGGCCGTGCAGGGCGATGGCGGTGACGCCCTCCTCGACGGCGATCCGGCCGGCGTCGAGGTAGGTGATGTGGTCGTCGTCGATGCCCTTGCGCATCTTCATCGTCACGGGCAGGTCGCCCGCGTTGCTCACGGCCTCGTTCAGGATCGCCCGCAGCAGCGGCCGCTTGTACGGGAGGGCGGAGCCGCCGCCCTTGCGGGTGACCTTCGGCACCGGGCAGCCGAAGTTCAGGTCGATGTGGTCGGCGAGGTCCTCGTCGACGATCATCCGCACGGCCTTGCCGACGGTCACCGGGTCCACGCCGTAGAGCTGGATCGACCGCGGCTTCTCGGTCTCGTCGAAGCGGATGAGCTGCATGGTCTTCTCGTTGCGCTCGACCAGGGCCCGCGTCGTGATCATCTCGCTGACGAACAGCCCCTTCCCGCCGGAGAACTCACGGCACAGGGTGCGGAAGGGGGCGTTGGTGATGCCGGCCATCGGCGCGAGCACCACCGGCGGCTGCACGATGTGCGGCCCGATGGCGAGGGGGGAGAACGCGGTCATTCGCCTATTGTCGCGCACTGCGCAAGTCTTTAGACAGCCGTACTATCCGGCTATGGCCGAGGACACGAAGGAGCTCACCCCCGGCCGCCGACGGGTCGTCCTCGCGATCTGCTGCATGAGCCTGCTGATCGTGAGCCTGGACAACACCGCGCTCAACGTGGCCCTGCCCGCCCTGCGCAGCGACCTGGGCGCCTCCGTCTCCGGTCTGCAGTGGACCATCGACGCCTACACGCTGGTGCTGGCCTCGCTGCTCATGCTCGCGGGCTCCACCGCCGACCGGATCGGCCGCCGCCGGGTCTTCGCCACGGGGCTCGTGGTCTTCGTCCTCGGCTCGCTGCTCTGCTCCCTCGCGCCCACGCTGGAGACCCTGGTCGTCTTCCGGATGGTGCAGGCGGTGGGCGGCTCCATGCTGAACCCGGTCGCCATGTCGATCATCACCAACACCTTCACCGAGCCGGCGGCCCGCGCCCGTGCCATCGGCGTCTGGGGCGGGGTGGTCGGCGTCTCCATGGCAGCGGGCCCGCTGGTGGGCGGTCTCCTCGTCGAGTCGGTCGGCTGGCGCGCGATCTTCTGGCTGAACCTGCCGATCGGCCTCGCCGCCCTGCTCCTCACCCTGCGCTACGTCCCCGAGTCCCGCGCGCCCCGCCCCCGGCGCCCCGACCCGGTGGGCCAGGTCCTGGTCGCGGCGCTGCTCGGCTGCCTCACGTACGCGATCATCGAGTCCAGCCTGCCCTTCGCGGGAGTGGCGGCGCTCGCCCTCGCCGGGATCCTCTTCTACGAGCCGAGGCGCCGCGAGCCGCTGATCGACCTGCGGTTCTTCCGCAGCGCGCCGTTCAGCGGGGCGACGGTGATCGCGGTCTGCGCCTTTTCCGCGCTCGGCGGCTTCCTCTTCCTGAACACCCTCTACCTCCAGGACGTCCGGGGGCTGTCCGCCCTGCAGGCGGGGCTCGCGATGCTGCCGATGGCGGCGATGACCTTCGTCTTCGCGCCGCTCTCCGGGCGACTGGTGGCAGCGCGCGGCCCGCGGCCCTCGCTGTTGCTCGCGGGCACGGGCATGGCGGGCGGGCCGCTGCTCTTCGCCGCCTTCGACGCGGAGACCAGCACGCCGCTGCTCTTCACCGGCTACGTGGTGTTCGGCATCGGCTTCGGCCTGGTGAACGCGCCGATCACCAACACGGCCGTGTCGGGGATGCCGCGTGCCCAAGCGGGCGTGGCGGCGGCCGTGGCCTCCACCAGCCGCCAGATCGGCCAGACCCTCGGGGTCGCGGTGGCCGGCGCCGTCCTGACCGCGGGGCTGGGAACGGCCGCGTACGGCGTGGACGGGGCCGGCGGCGCGGACCCCCTGGCGGGCTTCGTGGACGCGAGCAGGGCGGTCTACTGGATCATCACGGCGTGCGGACTGTGCGTGCTGCTCGCCGGCGCGCTCACCAGCGGCGCGTGGGCGCGCCGCACCGCGGAACGCACGGCCAGGCTCCTGGAAGAGGCGGCTGGCCCTCAGACGGCGGCCAAGACCCGGTCCTCCTGAGCCGCCCGCCCGGCCAGGCTCCTGGAAGACACCGCCGGCCCTCAGACGGCGGCGAAGGCCCCGTCCTCCTGAGCCGCCCGCACGGCCGTGGCGCCCTGGGCCGCGGGCGGCCCGTCCGCGCCCTCCGCCGCGTGCGCCGGGACCTCCTCCGCCCGCTGGTCGTCCGCCCGCCGCTCCTCCGCCAGGATCAGCGCCCGGAGCCGTTCGACACCCGCCCGCGAGGCCTCGTCGAGCGGTACGTACGTCACCAGGCGCGGTCCGGACTGGGGGCCGAGGTAGAGGTTGGTGTGTTCGAGGCGGAGCAGCCCGACCTTGGCGTTGCGGATGAGCTTCGTCCGCCCGGACTGGTCGACGACGTCGTGCCGGGCCCAGATCTCCCGGAACTCCGGGGAGGCGTCCTGCAGCCGGTGCAGCAGCGCCTTCCAGGCGGGTTCGGCGAGGTGCTCGGCCATGGCGGCGCGCAGCTTGCCGGCCAGTGAGCGGAGCACCTCGGGCAGGTCGGTGACGGCGGCGCGGAAGTCCTCGTCGGTGAAGGCCAGCCACAGGCTGTTGCGGTCCTCGCGGGGCAGCGCGTCCAGGTCGCAGAAGAGGCGTCCGAAGGTGCGGTTGTAGGCGAGGAAGTCGTAGCGGCTGTTCTGCACGGCGGCCGGGACCGGCTCCAGCTGGTCGAGGAGCTGCCGGAGCGCGGGCGTGACCGTCGGGCAGGGCGTCTCGGGGTGCGGGTCGGACTGTCCGGCCAGCGCGAAGAGGTGGGTCCGCTCGGTGGGGTCGAGCAGCAGCGCGGCGGCGAGCGCGTCCAGGACCTGCGGGGAGACCTGGATGGGGCGGGCCTGCTCCAGCCACGTGTACCAGGTGACGCCGACGGCGGAGAGCTGCGCGACCTCCTCGCGACGCAGTCCGGGGGTGCGGCGGCGCCGGCCGCGCGGCAGCCCTGCCTGCTCGGGGCTGATCCGCTCGCGCCGGCTGCGCAGGAACGCGGCGAGCTCGTGCCGCCGGTCGTCCGGCTCGGTGGTCGCGTGCGCCGTCATGACTGTCATGCTCCCAGGGTGCCGGGGCGCTCAGCCCATTGCCAGGTACTCCTTGTACCAGGATAAAGACGCTCTGGTACCAGGCTGGGGATGGACCGAGGCTCGGTTGCGTGACTACGACAACCTCCCCGTCCACCCGCGCCGCCGTCCCGGTCGTCGACCACTCCCGGCCGGCGCTCGGTTCCCTCGGGCTGTTCACCGTGCTGCTCGGCGCGGCCCTGCCACTGATCGACTTCTTCATCGTCAACGTCGCCCTGCCCACCATCGACCACGACCTGGCCGCCGGACCGGCGCTCCTCGAACTGGTCGTCGCCGGATACGGCCTGGCGTACGCCGTGCTGCTCGTCCTCGGCGGGCGGCTCGGCGACCTCTTCGGACGCCGCCGGCTCTTCCTCGTCGGCATGGCCGCCTTCGGCGCGACCTCCCTCGCCTGCGGTCTCGCCCCGGACGCCTGGACGCTGGTCGGCGCCCGGGTGGCCCAGGGGGTCGCGGCGGCGCTGATGCTGCCGCAGGTCCTCGCGACCATCCACTCCTCGACCTCGGGCGCCCGGCACGCGAAGGCGCTGAGCCTGTACGGGGCGACCGCCGGCCTGTCGATGGTCGCGGGCCAGATCCTCGGCGGCGTGCTCGTCGCCGCCGATGTCGCGGGCACCGGTTGGCGCGCGGTCTTCCTGGTCAACGTGCCGGTGGCGCTGGTCGGTCTGCTGCTCGCGGTCCGCACCGTCCCGGAGACCCGTTCGGACCGGCCCGCGCCGGTCGACGTGCCGGGCACGCTGCTGCTCGCACTGTCCCTGATCACGCTGCTCGCCCCGCTGACCGAGGGCCGGGCGGCGGGCTGGCCGCTGTGGACCTGGCTCGCCCTCGCGGCGTTCCCCTTCGCGGCCGGCGCCTTCTGGTGGGTCGAGCTGCGGACCGACCGCCGGGGCGGGGTGCCGCTGGTTCCGCCGAGCCTGCTCGCCCTGGTCTCGCTGCGCCGGGGGCTGGCGGTGGTGCTGCCGCTGTCTCTGGGCTTCAGCGGCTTCATGTTCGTGATCGCGGTCGCGCTCCAGCAGGGCCTGGGCATGGGGGCGGTGGCCTCGGGCCTGGCGCTGGTGCCGATGGCGGTGGCCTTCTTCGGGGCCTCGCTCGCCGGTCCTCGGGTCGTACGGCGCTGGGGCACCCGGATCGTGACGGCGGGCGGACTGCTCCAGGGGCTCGGTATCGCCCTGATCGCCTGGGTGGCGTGGCGGGGCTGGGCGGACCTGTCGGTGTGGCACCTGGTGCCGGGCATGGCGATCGCCGGCCTCGGCCAGGGTCTGCAGCTGCCGGTGCTCTTCCGGCTGGTGCTGTCGGAGGTGCCGGCGGAGCGGGCCGGCGTCGGCAGCGGGGTCATGGTGACCACCCAGCAGTCGGCACTGGCGCTGGGGGTGGCGACGCTGGGCTCGCTGTTCCTGTCGCTGAGCTCCTCACCGGCCGGGACGGGCTCGGCGGTGACGACGACGCTGCTGGTCCAGCTGGGAGTGATCGCGCTGACGGTGCTGCTGAGTCTGCGCCTCCCCCGGACAGTGAAGTGACAAATATTGAAATCTGTCATCGCACATGTCATGGTTGAAGGGTGCCCGGTCCGACGGGCACCCTTCCTCCCCTCCCAGGAGCCCCCCATGACCACCACCACCGCCCTTCCGACCCGCCCCCTCGGCACCACCGGCCCCCGGGTCTCCGCCCTCGGCCTCGGCTGCATGGGCATGTCCGCGCTCTACGGCGAGGCCGACCGCGCCGAGTCGATCGCGACGATCCACGCCGCCCTGGACGCCGGCGTCACGCTTCTCGACACCGGCGACTTCTACGGGATGGGCCACAACGAGCTGCTGATCAACGAGGCGCTGCGCACCGCTCCGGCCGCCGCCCGGGAACAGGCCCTGACCAGCGTGAAGTTCGGTGCCCTGCGCGCCGTCGAGGGAGACTTCCTCGGCTACGACGGGCGCCCGGACGCGGTGAAGAACTTCGCCGCGTACTCGCTGCACCGCCTCGGCACCGACCACATCGACATCTACCGGATCGCCCGCGTCGACCCGGACGTGCCGATCGAGGAGACCGTCGGCGCCATCGCCGAACTGGTCGAGGCGGGCCACGTCCGGCACATCGGCCTCTCCGAGGTCGGTGCCGACACCCTGCGCCGGGCCGCCGCCGTCGCCCCGATCGCCGACCTCCAGATCGAGTACTCGCTGCTCTCCCGCGGCATCGAGGACCGGATCCTGCCGGCCGCCCGCGAGCTGGGCATCGGCATCACCGCGTACGGGGTCCTCTCGCGCGGCCTGATCAGCGGGCACGTCACCCGTGACCAGGCCTTCGCCCCGGGCGACTTCCGCGGGATGTCCCCGCGCTTCCAGGGCGAGAACCTGGGCCGGAACCTGGACCTGGTGGACCGGCTGCGCGACGTCGCCGCGGCGAAGGGCGTCACCGTGGCCCAGGCCGCGATCGCCTGGGTCCTGGCCCAAGGGCCTCGTCACGGCGCCGACATCGTCCCGCTGATCGGCGCCCGGCGCCGGGACCGGCTCGCGGAGGCCCTCGGCGCGCTGGACGTCACGCTCGACACGGCCGAACTCGCGTCCATCGAGGCGGCCGTCCCGGCGGGCGCGGCGGCCGGTGCGCGCTACCCGGAGAACCAGATGGCCCACCTCGACAGCGAGCAGTGAGCGGCCTGCGGATGACAGGTACTGTCATTCCATGGCCGCCACCACCGAAACCCTGACCGCGGAGCGCATCCTCGAGGCCACCGAGGAGGTCCTCCGGCGCTACGGCCCCGCGAAGGCGACCGTCGTGGACGTGGCCCGGGTCCTCGGGGTCAGCCACGGCAGCGTCTACCGCCACTTCCGTACGAAGGCGGCGCTGCGTGAGGCGGTGACGGAGCGCTGGCTGGAGCGGACGATCATCGCCCTGGAGCCGTACGTGACGACGGCGGAGCCCGCCGACGAGCGCCTGACCGGCTGGCTCACGGCCCTCTTCGCCCTCAAGCGCAAGAAGGCGGGCGGCGATCCGGAGCTGATGGCGACCTTCCAGGTGCTGATCGGCGAGAACAGCGCCGTGGTCGACCGGCACGAGGACCATCTGGTCGAGCAGATCGCCCGGATCCTGGAGGACGGCGTCCGCGAGGGCGTGTTCGCCGCCCCGGAGGCCGACGCCGCGACGACGGCCCGCGCGGTCTTCCACGCCACGGACCGCTTCCACAACCCGGCGCACTCCGCCGAGTGGTCCGCCCCTGACAGCGAGGCGGCGTTCACGGCGGTCGTCTCCCTGGTGCAGCGCGCCCTCAAGGCCTGACGCCGCGGCACGTGCCCGCACGCGCCCGACGCCGCGGCACATGCCCGCCCGCGCCCGACGCCGCGGCACGCGCCCGCCGGGTACGGGAGAGCCCCCGGTTCCGAGACGGAACCGGGGGCTCTCCCGTGCGTGCGAAGCGGACTCAGCAGCCGATGAGGCGGCTGGCCAGGTAGCCCTGGATCTGGTCCAGGGAGACGCGCTCCTGCTTCATGGTGTCGCGCTCGCGCACGGTCACCGCGTTGTCCTCGAGGGTGTCGAAGTCGACGGTGACGCAGTACGGCGTACCGATCTCGTCCTGGCGACGGTAACGGCGGCCGATGGCGCCGGCGTCGTCGAACTCGATGTTCCAGTTCTGCCGCAGGTCGGCCGCGAGGCCCTTGGCCTTCGGCGAGAGCTGCGCGTTGCGGGACAGCGGCAGGACGGCCACCTTGACCGGGGCCAGGCGGTGGTCGAGGCGCAGCACGACGCGCTTCTCCATGACGCCCTTGGCGTTGGGGGCCTCGTCCTCGGTGTACGCGTCGAGCAGGAAGGCCAGCATGGCGCGGCCGACACCGGCCGCCGGCTCGATGACGTACGGCGTGTAGCGCTCGCCCTCCTGCTCCAGGAAGGTCAGGTTGGCGCCCGAGGCCTCGGAGTGGGCCTTCAGGTCGTAGTCGGTGCGGTTGGCGACGCCCTCGAGCTCGCCCCACTCGCTGCCGCCGAACTGGAAGCGGTACTCGATGTCGGCGGTGCGCTTCGAGTAGTGGGAGAGCTTCTCCTTCGGGTGCTCGAACCAGCGCATGTTCTCCTCACGGAGACCCAGGCCGGTGTACCAGTTCCAGCGCTGCTCCATCCAGTACTCGTGCCACTGCTCGTCCTCGCCCGGCTTGACGAAGAACTCCATCTCCATCTGCTCGAACTCGCGGGTGCGGAAGATGAAGTTGCCCGGAGTGATCTCGTTCCGGAAGGACTTGCCCATCTGCGCGATGCCGAACGGGGGCTTCTTGCGCGAGGTGGTCTGCACCTGGGCGAAGTTGGTGAAGATGCCCTGGGCGGTCTCGGGACGCAGGTACGCGACGGAGCCGGTGTCCTGGGTCGGGCCGAGGTGCGTGGAGAGCAGGCCGGAGAACTGCTTGGGCTCGGTGAAGGTGCCCTTGTTGCCGCAGTTGGGGCAGTTGAGGTCGGTGAGGCCGTTCTCGGGGAGGCGGCCGTGCTTCTCCTCGTACGCCTCCTCCAGGTGGTCGGCCCGGTAGCGCTTGTGGCAGGAGGTGCACTCGGTCAGCGGGTCGGTGAAGGTGGCGACGTGGCCGGACGCCTCCCAGACCTCGGTGGCCAGGATGACGGAGGAGTCGAGGCCGACGACCTCCTCGCGCGCGGTGACCATGTAACGCCACCACTGACGCTTGATGTTCTCCTTCAGCTCGACACCCAGCGGTCCGTAGTCCCAGGCGGCCTTCTGGCCACCGTAGATCTCGCTGCACGGGTAGACGAAGCCACGGCGCTTGCTCAGGCTGACGATGGTGTCGATCTTGTCGGCGGCCACGGTGCTCTCTTCATTACGACGACGAAGTGCGAATGCCTCAGGTTACCGGCGCCCGCACCCCCTCTTTCAAATCGGTTCTCCCTCGCTCATCGGGAAGCGGAGGGAAGGGGGTACGCGGGTGTCGACGGCGGCGATCAGGTCACCTCCCGACTTGTACCAGTCTGCCTGGATATCGATGACGGCGCCGAGTTCCCCGTACAGGATCCGCCTCCCGGACGGGAACACCCCGAGCCCGGCCACCTGGTGCCAGCGCACCAGGTGATGGCAGAACCCGGTCCAGTGGGCCAGCCCTTCGTCGCCCAGATACATCCGCTCCCGGCGGCCGGCCGGCCCGAACAGCCGCGGCCGGTACGCGTACGCCTCGTGGAGGCCCTGTCCGAAGCGGTCCGGCTCCGGCACGAAGGGGCTGTCCGGTCCCGGGGCGCAGTGGGCGGGGAGCGTGAGCAGGGCGGTCGCGGCGTAGTCGGCGAGGGCCGCGCGGACGTCGTCGGTGCCGGCGGAGGCGAGACGGGCCCGTACGGCCGGGTCGTCGAGGACCTCCTGGCCGGAGAGGCGGTCGAGGCCGGCCGCGAGCAGCAGGCCGTGCCGGCCGTCGGCCGTGTCGAGCCGCTCCGACCGGGCGCGGGCGGCCCTGCGCACCTCCTCCTCCGCGGGGCCCTGCCCGGCCAGCTCGCGCAGCACCGCGTCGAGGCCGTCGGCGACGGCCTGGGTGCCCAGCTCGTCGGTGGGGGCGACCAGCCAGAAGCGCATGCGCCCGCCGCCCACGTAGGAGGAGTGGAGCTCGACCTCGCCGGTCAGCTCCGGGGCGAGGCGCCGATCGCCCTGGACCCGGGCCCGGGCGACGTCCGCCGCGAGAAGGCCGACGGGCGCGGCGGGCACCTCGAAGGAGAGCATCACGTGCTCGCCGTACGCGTGGGGCGCCTCCAGCCAGCAGCCCGAGGTCCCGGGCAGGGGCTCCACCTCGGGCCGCTCGGGGCTTGGCCCGTCCGGCAGGCGCGGGTCGAGGGCCTCCGGGGGCGGGCCGGTGAGCACGAGGGCCGCCCCGGCCCGGGTGAAGCGCTCGGCGGCCCAGGCGCGCACGGCGTCGGCGCCGATGTGCTCGACCGCCATCGCGGCCCAGCCGGCCCTGCCGGGTCCGCGCAGGCCGTAGCGGAAGCCGAGCTCCCGCTCCTGGAACTCCTCCCAGCGCGCCTCGCGCCGCTGTCGCGCCCCGACCCGGCGCACGGCCCCGGCGAGCCCGTCGACCGGGGGTTCGGCGAGCGCCCGGCAGAGCCGGTTCACGACCTCGGCGACCCGCTCGGGAGCGCCGGTGACCCAAAAGCGGGTGTGGTCGCCCTCGACGGTGGAGCCGAGTTCGTCGCAGGCGGACCCGGCGTCGTCGGCGGCGGCGAGTGCGAGCTGTTCGGCGAGCGCGGTGACGCCACGGCGCGGGAAGGGCTCGTGCTCGATCCCCGTCGCGAGCAGGAGGTGGGCCGTGAAGGGGCCGGGGACGTCGTCCCAGTACAGGGGGATGCCGTTGATCTCCGTGCGCCGCATGGCCGAACAGTAGTGCGGCGGGACACACGTGCGGCAATTGACAACCGTTTCCATCTTTGTTGAAAATGAGTGTCATGAACGTACGCCGACTGATACCCCCGACCGCCGTCGCCGGAGCCGTCGCGCTCGGTCTCGTCACCCTCTCCGCCTGTGGCGGCATCTCGGACGCGGCCGACAAGAAGAGTGACGGGAAGCTGGGGGTCGTCGCGTCGTTCTACCCCATGCAGTACCTGGCCGAGCAGATAGGCGGCGGCCATGTGTCCGTCGAGACGCTCACCAAGCCCGGCGTCGAGCCGCACGACCTGGAGCTCAAGCCCCGGCAGATCGGCCGGCTCACCGACGCGGACGTCATCGTCTACCTCAAGGGCGTCCAGCCCGCCGTCGACGACGCCATCCAGCAGGCCGGCGTGAAGAACACCATCGACGCCGCCACCCTCACCGAGCTCGAGGAGCACGGTACCGAGGCCGGCGGCCACGAGCACGGCCACGGCGACGCGGCCCACGGCTCCGAGGAGGCGGGCCCCGAGGGCCACGACCACGGCTCCGAGGCCGGCGCCGACCCCCACATCTGGCTCGACCCCGTGAAATACGCCGAGGTCGCCAAGGGTGTGGGCGCCGCCTTCGAGAAGGCCGACCCGGCGCACGCCGCCGACTACAAGAAGAACACCGACGCCCTGGTGAAGAAGCTCGGCGACCTGAACACCGCCTTCGAGACCGGCCTGAAGGACACCACCACCAGGACCTTCATCACCACCCACGCCGCCTTCGGCTACCTCGCCGAGCGCTACGGCCTGGAGCAGGAGGGCATCTCCGGCATCGACCCCGAGGCGGAGCCCAGCCCCGCCCGCATCAGGCAGCTGCAGGACATCGCGAAGCAGGACAAGGTCGGCACCGTCTTCTTCGAGACCCTCGCCAGCGACAAAACCGCCCGGACCCTCGCGGCCGACACCGGCCTGAAGACCGACGTGCTCGACCCGCTGGAGGGAATCACGGACAGGTCCAAGGGCGCTGACTACCTCGAGGTCATGCAGTCCAACCTCGCCGCGCTGAAGAAGGCCCTCGGCGCCAAGTGACCACCCCGGCAAGCGCATTCCAGCAGGAGGAACCCGTGAGCTCACTCGTGAGCGACGAGCCCGTCATCTCCGTCCGCGGCGCCACCGCGGCCCTCGGCTCGCGGCCCGTCCTGCGCGGGGTCGACCTCACCGTCCGGCGCGGCGAGGTCGTCGCGCTGCTCGGCGCCAACGGCTCGGGCAAGTCCACCGCCGTCCGCTCGGTCATCGGCCAGGTGCCGCTGACCGGCGGCACCATCGAGCTCTTCGGCACTCCCCAGAAGCGCTTCCGCGCCTGGGCCCGGGTCGGCTACGTGCCCCAGCGCACCACCGCCGCGAGCGGCGTCCCCGCCACCATCCGCGAGGTCGTCACCTCCGGTCGGCTCTCCCGCCGCAGGTTCGGTCTCGCCACCAGGGCCGACCGGGCCGCCGTCGACCGCGCCATCGAGCTCGTCGGACTCACCGACCGTGCCCGGGACTCCGTCTCCGCGCTCTCCGGCGGCCAGCACCAGCGCGTGCTCATCGCCCGGGCGCTCGCCTCGGAGCCCGAGCTGCTGATCATGGACGAGCCGATGGCCGGCGTCGACCTCGCCAGCCAGGAGATCCTCGCCTCGACCCTGCGCGAGCAGGTCGCCGGCGGCACCTCCGTCCTCCTCGTGCTGCACGAGCTGGGCCCGCTGGAGCCCCTCATCGACCGCGCGGTCGTGCTGCGCGACGGCTGCGTCGTCCACGACGGCCCGCCGCCGCAGGCCGTCGGCCAGCACGCGCTGCCCGGCCACGACCACGTCCATCCGCACGCGGCCGACGAGCCGCTCCGTACGGGACTGCTGAGCTGACATGGAATTCCTGAACGACCCCTTCATGCAGCGGGCCCTGCTCGCCGCCCTGCTCATCGGCATCACCGCGCCCGCCGTCGGCATCTACCTCGTCCAGCGGCGCCAGGCGCTCATGGGCGACGGCATCGGCCACGTCGCCATGACCGGTGTCGGCCTGGGCTTCCTGATGTCCGCCAACCCGGTGTGGATGGCGACCCTGGTGGCCGTCGTCGGCGCCGTGGTCATGGAACTCATCCGCGCGTACGGCAAGACCCGCGGCGACCTCGCCCTCGCCCTGCTCTTCTACGGCGGCATGGCCGGCGGCGTCATGCTGATCAACCTCTCGGACACCGGCTCCAACGCGAACCTGACCTCGTTCCTCTTCGGCTCGCTGACCACGGTGTCCCGCGAGGACACCGTCACGATCACGATCCTGGCCGCCTTCGTCATCCTCGTCACGGTGGGTCTGCGCCGGCAGCTCTTCGCCGTCAGCCAGGACGAGGACTTCGCCCGCGTCACCGGCCTGCCGGTGCGCGCGCTGAACCTGCTCATCGCCGTCACGGCCGCCGTGACCGTCACGGTCGCCATGCGGGTCGTCGGCCTGCTCCTGGTCAGCGCGCTGATGGTGGTCCCCGTCGCGGCGGCCCAGTCGCTGTCCCGCTCCTTCCGTACGACCTTCGCGCTCGCGGTGCTGATCGGCGTCGGCGTCACCCTGACCGGCACGATCACCACCTACTACGTCGACGCGCCGCCCGGCGCGACGATCGTGCTGCTCGCGATCGGCGTCTTCATCGCCCTGACGGCCCTCGCGACCCCGCTGGCGCGCCGACGTGCCAAGGCCGCCGAGGCGGCCACCCAGAGCTGCGACGCGCCGCTTCCGGCCACCCGGCGCCCCTCGGACGACGTGAAGGTCTGACGGCGGGGCAGCGGGGGGCTGGCAGAATGGCGGGGGCAGACAAGGATTCAAGGAGGCCCCGTGACGACGGCAGGACCCCCCGTACGCGGCCGCTCGACGAAGCAGCGGGCCGCCGTGTCGGCGGCGCTGAACGAGGTCGACGAGTTCCGCAGCGCCCAGGAGCTGCACGACATGCTCAAGCACCGCGGCGACTCCGTCGGCCTCACCACCGTCTACCGCACGCTCCAGTCCCTGGCCGACGCCGGCGAGGTCGACGCCCTGCGCACCAGCGACGGCGAGACGGTCTACCGCCGGTGCTCGACCGGCGACCACCACCACCATCTGGTCTGCCGCGTCTGCGGCAAGGCCGTGGAGGTCGAGGGCCCGGCCGTGGAGCAGTGGGCCGAGACGATCGCCTCGGAGCACGGCTTCGTCAACGTGGCCCACACGGTGGAGATCTTCGGCACCTGCGCGGACTGCGCCGCGAAGTGACCTGACGCACGAGGTGACATACGGACGGGGCCCGTACCGGACGATTCCGGTACGGGCCCCGTCGCGTGGGAGCGCGGGCCCCCGCGGAGCTCAGAGCCGGTCGAGGTTCCGGTCCAGGAGCGCGCGCAGCCGGTCGACGTCGGCGGGGTCGGCGAGACCGCGCTTGGGCAGGGCGGCCACGCCGACACGGCCCTTGTCGGCGGACAGCAGCACGAACTGGGTGGGCGTCTCCGTGTACCGGGGCAGCATCGGCCAGCGGCTCACGGCCTCGCTGTCGCGGGTGACCAGGCGGACGCCGTCCTCGTCCACCCGGGCGCGGAACTCGCCCTGCCGCCCGACCAGGGCGTACACCTGCCGGGCGGTGGCCCGGACGGCCAGCCACGGCAGGACGGCGCAGAGCAGCCCCAGCCCCGTCATCAGCGCCACGAAGACCGGGTCCGGCTCTCCGGCGACGAACAGTTCCAGGACCACGACCAGGCCCGCGACCGCGGCGGCCACGGGCAGCAGCCGCCGCAGCGCCCGGAACGCGCCGTGCCGCAGCTGGACGCGTACGGCGTCGGCGACGTCCTCACGCGTCGGCGTGTAGACGAGTTCCATCACGTGTCCCCCCGGACGCTGCTCAGGCCTTGTCGAGGACGGCCAGGTCGGCCGGGTCCACCCCGCCGAAGCGGCGGTCGCGCTGGGCGTACTCGACGCAGGCGCGCCACAGGTCGCGGCGGTCGAAGTCGGGCCACAGGACGTCCTGGAAGACCATCTCGGCGTACGCGCTCTGCCAGATCAGGTAGTTCGACGTGCGCTGCTCGCCGCTGGGCCGCAGGAAGAGGTCGACGTCCGGCATGTCCGGGTAGTAGAGGTACTTCTGGATGGTCTTCTCGTTGACCTTCGCGGGGTCGAGCCGGCCCGCCTTGACGTCCTCCGCCAGTGCCTGCGCCGCGTCCGCGAGCTCCGCCCGGCCGCCGTAGTTCATGCAGAAGTACAGCGTGAGCTTCGTGTTGTCCTTGGTCTGCTCCTGGGCGACCTGGAGCTCCTTGGCCACCGACTTCCACAGCTTGGGCATGCGGCCCACCCAGCGCACCCGGATGCCCAACTCGTCCAGCTGGTCGCGCGTCTTGCGGATGAAGTCCCGGTTGAAGTTCATGAGGAAGCGCACCTCCTCTGGCGAGCGCTTCCAGTTCTCCGTGGAGAAGGCGTACAGCGAGATCGAGCCCACGCCCATCTCGATCGCGCCCTGGAGCACGTCGAGCACCTGCTCGGCGCCGACCTTGTGGCCCTCGGTGCGCGGCAGACCGCGCTCCTTGGCCCACCGCCCGTTGCCGTCCATGACGATCGCGACGTGCTCGGGCACGAGCTCCGACTGGAGCTTCGGCGGGCGGGCACCGGACGGGTGCGGCTCGGGGGTGCTGTACTCCCGCCGCTGCCGCCCGAGGAGTCGTGCGATGGCCATGACGTGGTCTCTCCTAGCTCTTCTCTACGTACCGCAGCGAGCGCAGTCCGCGCTCCAGGTGCCAGTGCAGATAGGCGGACACGAGCCCGCTGCCCTCCCTGACGTGACGCGGCTCGGCCGCGTCCGCCGTCTCCCAGTCACCCGTGAGCAGCGCGCCGAGCAGGCCTACGGCCTCCGCTGAGGGTACGACGCTTCCGGGGACCCGGCAGTCCCCGCATATGACTCCGCCCGCAGCGACCGAAAAGAAGCGGTTCGGGCCGGGGAGTCCGCATTTGGCACACTCGTCGAAGCTCGGCGCGTAGCCGTTCACGGCCAGCGAGCGCAGCAGGAACGCGTCCAGGATCAGGTGCGGGGCGTGCTCCCCGCGCGCGAGCGTGCGCAGCCCGCCCACCAGCAGCAGGTACTGCTGCACGGCCGGCTCGCCCTCGTGGTCGGTGAAGCGTTCCGCCGTCTCCAGCATCGCGGTGCCCGCGGTGTAGCGGGCGTAGTCGGTCACGATCCCGCTGCCGTACGCGGCGATGGTCTCGCTCTGCGTGCACAGCGGAAGGCCGCGCCCGACCAGTTCGCTCCCCCGGGCGAAGAACTGCACGTCCACGTGCGAGAACGGTTCGAGCCGCGCCCCGAACTTCGACTTGGTCCGGCGCACCCCGCGCGCGACGGCGCGTACGCGTCCGTGACCGCGCGTGAGGATGGTGATGATGCGGTCCGCTTCACCCAGCTTCTGGGTGCGCAGCACGATGCCGTCGTCGCGGAACAGACTCATGGAGCCATTCTCCCGCATGCGGGAGTCGACCATTTGCCATGTGCACGGCAGCAAATCTAGAGTCGCCGCCATCCATGATCGTTTCCACGGGGGTCACCGAACTCATGCGCACCAAGCCTCTGCTCGCCCTAGCCTCCTCCCTCCTCGCCCTGGCCACCGTGACCGCGTGCGGAGGCGGCGGTGACACGACCCTCGACGACGCGCTGGGCAACAACCAGGCCCCGGCGAGAAACGGCGGAACGTACGGCTCCGGTGGCTCCGACGGGGACGGCACGGCCGGCGTCGCCTTCGAGCTGCCCAAGGCCGGCTCGATGGCGAGGGCCGCCGAGATCGTCGGCACCTACACCGACTGCGCCGACCTCTCCACCGACCCGGACGACGACGACTTCTTCCCCGGCGACGAGACCTACGACGAGCAGTGGGGCGTCACCGAGCGCGGCGCCTGTGGCAGGGGCACCCGCATCTTCATGTTCACGGACCCGCAGACCTTCCAGGCCGCGTACAAGGCCGACCTCGACGAGGACCGCAAGGAGAGCCCGAACAAGGGCCACCGCGGCAAGTTCCTCCTCGGCCAGGACTTCGCGGTCCTGCCCGCCCAGAAGGCGGCCATCCGCGCCGCGATCCAGCCCGGCGGCCTGATGATCCTCAACTGCCACCCCGACTTCGCCCCGCCGAGCGGCTACCGGAAGGACCCGGCCCTGGTGGAGGGCTGCGTCCTGACGAACTACTTCGAGGACTGAGCACCTCCTCAAGGCCGAGCGCCCGCCGCCGCGTCAGGGCACCTCGCCGCGGCTCCGGGCGTTCGCGTGCGCGGTCGCGGCGCTCAGCCGCTCGGCGACGGTCGCGACCCGGATCCCGTCCGGGTCGCAGTCCCACTCGCGCCCGCCGCCGATGGGGCGGAGCTGGAGGTAGGGGCCCTCGTATCCCATGACCGTGCCGATCCTTCCCGTACCGATGTCGACGACGTACGCACCGACGGGCGGCTTCATCCGCGTCCCCCTTCGTTCGTGAGCGCCGCCGTGAGCAGACGGGCGGTCGCCGCCGTGCAGCGCCCCAGTTCGATCAGCGGCCGAGGAGGATCGGCGGCGAGGGTCACGGCGTCGAGCCCGAGCGAGGGCAGCGTGATTCCGGCCCGTCCGAGCGCCTCCCGCAATTCCCTCACCGCCTCTCGCGCCTCTTCCACCGGCCGCATGCTGTCTTCTTTCACCAACGCACTCCTTCCCGAATCCATTTCGCGCATTCCACATCCATCCCCGGTGGCGAATCCATAGAATCGACAGCCGTTTGGGGCAACAACCGCGGTGTGGGATTCGGGAGTCAATCCATGGCCAAAGGCAGACAACAGGCCGCGTGGGAGTTCTTCGGAGAGCTGCTGAAGGAACGCCGGGAGGTGGCGGGGCTCTCGCAGAACGACCTGGGCGCGCGGGTGTTCGTCTCAGGGGCGTACATCGGCCTCTTCGAGCAGGGGGTACGGAAGCCGCAACCGGACGTGGCGAAGAGAATCGACGAGGTACTACAAACCGGCGGTATTTTCGAACGAACCTGGCGGAAACTCATCGACAGGTCGCCGTACGCGGAATATTTCCAGGCCGCCGCGGAACTGGAGGACCTTGCGTCGAAGATCTGCGAGTTCGAGTCCAGTTCCATCCCCGGGCTGCTCCAGACGCGCGAGTACGCGCGCGCCGTCACCCGAGCCAGTAACCCGCTCGCATCGGATGCCTATGTCGAGGAGAAGGTCCTCGCCAGGCTCGATCGGCAGGCCATCCTCAGCGAGCCGACACGGCCGATGTATTGGGCCATCGTGCACGAAACGGCGCTACGGATCCCTGTCGGCGGCCCCGCGGTGATGGTGGAGCAGCTCGGCCACCTCCTGTCGCATGCGCACGAGCGCAGGGCGCTGCTCCAGGTGTTGCCGTACGCGGTCGGCGCCTATCCCCAGATGGGCAAACCGCTCAAGCTCATGGAGTTCACGGACGCGCCCCCAACGGCCTATACGGAAGGGGTGTATTCAGGCAACCTCCTCGACGATCCAGCCGTGGTGAAGCGGGCACAGCAGACCTACGATCTGCTCAGGGCCGCCGCGCTGTCGCCAGAGGCGTCCCTGGCCCTGATCGAGTCGGCGGCGGAGGACTTCAGACGATGCGCGAGTACGACCTGAGCAACGCCCACTGGTTCAAGAGCTCCTACAGCAATGGCGAGGGCGGCAACTGCGTAGAGGTGTCGTACGACTTCGCCGGCGCCGCCTGGCGCAAGAGCTCGTACAGCGACGGCGACGGCGGCAACTGCCTCGAAGTCCTCGACGGAGTCCACGGCGTCGTCCCCGTCCGCGACAGCAAGGTCCCCGACGGCCCCGCGCTCGTCGTCCCGGCCGCCGCCTGGGCCGCGTTCGTGGCAGGGGTGACGAGATGACGACCGCCTCCACCCCCGTCCTGCGCGGCAGCGGCGGCGCCGTCCTCCGACACGAGGACGACGCACTGACGCTGCGGCGCGGAGACGAGGAGACACGCATACCCCTGCGGGCCGTTCGGGCCGTCGTGCCGGAGGGCCGTGCCGTGGTGGTCGAGCTCCGGGTACCGGAAGGGGCGACACCGGTCGTCCATCGGGTCGAGGGAGTCAACGGCGCCTCGGCGGACCTGTTCGCGACGGCGGTCGGCTCGGCCCTGGCCGGGTTGCCGGAGCCCGACCCGTCCCTCGACGGCGCCGCGCTCGTGACGACCCGGTCCCTGCGTACGCCCGGCAGCCCCAAGCCCGCCGTCAGCGCGGGGCACAAGGCCAGGGGCCTGGCCTGGGCGGCGCTGGCCCTCGGGCCCGGCCTCGCGGCGTTCATCACGATGAGCGTGCTGGTCGTCGTCAACGACGAGCCGGGCGCCCTCGTCCTCTCGTTGCTGATGGGGCTCGTGGTGATCGTCTTCAACCTCCTGAGCGGCTACACGGCGGACCGGGCCGTGCAGATGTCACTCCTCCCCCGGCGCGGCATCACGGTGATGGCGGTGCGCACCAGCCCGTACGGCAAGTCGGGGACGTACGCCTTCACGGACCGGGACGGCACGACCCACCACTACTTCCGGCAGGCGTACGCGAGCGAGATCGAGATCAGCTACCACCCGGACAACCCCCTGACCAAGGTCGGCGTGTATCCCGTCTTCGTCCGCGTGCTGGTCGCGCTGTCGAGCCTCGTCCTGTGGGCCGCGACGATCGGGGTCATCTGCCTGATGATCCTCGTGGGTCTGAACGTGTGACCAGCACGTCGTCGATCAGGCCGTACTCCTTGGCCTCCTCCGGCGTGAGCCAGCGGTCGTCGGCGAAGTCGGCGGCGAGCCGGGCGGCGTCCCGGTGGGTGTGCCGGGCGAGGAGGTCGGTGACGCGGGCGCGGGTGTGGTGCAGTTCGGCGATCCCGACGGCGTCGGCGTCGGACGCGGCGGCGTCGGCGAAGGACGGCAGGTGCAGCATCATGCGCGTGTTCGGCAGCGCGTACCGCTTGCCCGGGGTGCCGGCGGCGACCAGGAACTGGGCCATCGAGGCGCAGTATCCGAGGCCGATCGTGACGACGTCGTTCCTGATGTGCTGCATCGTGTCGTAGATCGCCAGGCCGGCCGCCACCGATCCGCCCGTGGAGTTGACGTAGAGGGTGACGGGACGGTCGCTCTCGGCGGCCAGGAGCAGCAGCTGCGCCGTGACGCGGTCCGCGGTCTCGTGGGTGATCGGCGCGGCGATGTGGAGGATGCGGTGCCGCAGCAGCCGCTCGATGACGACGGCGGCAGCGGCGTCCGCCTCGGCGTCGGCGCGGTGAGGGGCGTTGGTGTCCTGGGAGTCGGCGGGCATGGGGACATGCCTTCCATCGGGCGCCCCGGCCCTCACGGGCCGTGCCGCCGATCGGCTCACAGGCCCGCGAAGAGCCTTTCGAGCGGCGCGGGCACGCGGTCGGGGTCGAGGGCCTCCACGAGGACCCGGCCGTAGCGGATCTTGCGCCCCTTCTTCGTGCCGAAGAAGCGTCGCAGCTGCAGGTGCGGCGGCCGGCCCTGCTGCGCGGGCTGGCGCAGGAAGGTCCGCAGGGGCCGCTCCTCGCCCTCCGCCCGGACGAGTTCCGTCACCCGGGTCACGCCCAGCGCGCGGATCAGCTCGTCCTCCAGATCGGCCGCGCAGACGAAGAAGCCCGGCTCCCCCGATCCGGCCCCCTCCTCCGCACGGCCGTGCTCCCCCGCACCCGACGGCCCTGCCGTACGGCCCTGCTCCCCCGCACCGGTCAGGGCGCGGGCGTAGTAGTCGCGCTCGCGCTCGTCGCACAGGCCGACCAGCCGGAGGCCCAGGCCCGACGGCCCGAGCAGGCGGGCGAAGCGCCCGATGCTCATCGCGCCGCCGATCGGCAGGACGCAGACCCCCTCGGCCGCGAGGTCGCGGCCGCGGCGCTCGGCCAGGGCGTCGACCGCGGCGACGTCGCTCAGCCCTTCGAGCAGGACCACGGTCCGTACGGGCAGGCGCGCGGCGAGCTCGCGCGCGGGGCCGTCGGGGTCCCCGGCCACGAAGTCGCTCATGACTCCGCGTCCCGCCGTGCGCCCGGCAGCGGCCCGCTCCCCTGCCGCGGCGTCACGCGCCGCCCACGCGAGAACCGCTTCCCGGAACGCCCCCATGTCATCCATGAGGCGAGTCTCCGCCCTCACCCGGCGCGTGGGCCATCGGATATCCGCTCGCAGGCACTCGGGAAGCTTCCTCGGCGTGCGTGGGGCACCTCCGCCCCGCGCTTCGGGGAGCAGGCACCTCCGTGTCCCGGGGGAGCAGCCCGATTACGGGACGGGGAGGCGGAGTTCCGGGTCCGGCAGCTGTCGCGGGCCGAGGCGTGGTGACCCGGCTCCCCGGGGCGCGCCGGGCCCCGGGTCGTTCGGGCCGCGCCGTGAGCGCGACCGGCGGCGGGTGCCATCGGTCCTCGGCGAACGAACGGCCGGTGCCCCTCGATCACCGTCGGGCCGGCCCGTCATCGGTGTCGGCTCAGCTCCGGCACGTCCCGCAGCGGGAAGCGCCACCGGCCTGGACGACGAGACTTCGGCCTGCCCGGCGGACTGCGACGGGACGGGCGGGCGCCACCCGGGACCTTCAGCGCGCGGCGCGGTCGAGGGCGTCGACCTCGCGCACCGCGTCGGCGACCGCGCGGAAGTCCTTGCGCAGGATGGCGCCGTGGTTGCTCGCGACCTTCGCGCTGACCTCGATGTGCGGGTTGCGGGCGGTCACCGCGTCCAGGCCGGCGCGGATCCGCTCCTGCTCGTCCCCGCGGCTGCCGAGGGACGTGCCCGAGGCGATCACGTAACGGGTGGGAACGACGACGGAGTCGAGGACGGCGCCCAGTTCGCGCTCCCCGCCGAGACGGCCGAGCTCGATGTTGCTCTCCGCCTGCTCCTCGGCGGTCAGGCGCGGGGCCAGTCCCGTCGGGCGGAGCAGCGGCAGGAACCAGCCCATCCGCCGGAACATCTTCCGGATCCGCACCTCCATGGCCTCGTCCATCCAGTCGTACGGGCAGGCGCCGTCGACGAGGACCGCGCCGATGGTGCGCTTCGGGTTCCGGGCGGCCCAGTGGGCCCCGACGTAGGCGCCGTAGGACCAGCCCACCAGCAGCGCCCGGTCCACGCCGCGGGCCGCGAGGACCGCGTCGACGTCACGGACTGCGGCCTCGAAGGAGTAGTCCGCCGAGCGGCCCGACTTCCGGCCGCGGCCGCGCTCGTCGAAGGTGATGTGCCGCCACTCCGGGCCCAGTTCGGCGAGGACGCGCCGCCAGTACCCCTGGGTGGCGAACTGGCCGTTGAGGTAGATCACGGGGATGCCCGGGCCACCGGTGTCGGTGACGGCGAGTGCGGTGTCGTCCACCGGCACCATGCCGGTCCATGCGGTGTCGTTGCCGGTCATGACGTGCCCTCCGGGGCTGGATGCGGACGGGGTTCGGGAAGGGGCGGGGCGAGGGTGTGGGGTGGCGGGGCCGTCGGGTGCGGCGCGTCGTGGCGTGGCGTGCCGGTCGTGGCGGATCAGAGGCTGCGGGCCTCGACGTTGCCGTAGCCGGTGGTGGCCTCGATGTTCAGGCCGGCGGCGGCGCCCTCGGTGTTCCTGAGCGCGTTGCGGACGCGGCCGTAGCCGGTGCCGGCGTCCAGGGAGGCGGAGACTCCGGCGGCGGCGCCGACGGAGATGTCGCCCATCTGCGTGCGCAGCACGACCGCGCCGCGGCGGGCCTCGGTGATCCGGATGTCGCCCTTGCCGGTGCTGATCTCGGCGGGGCCGGTGAGGCGGCCGACGGTCACGTCGCCGCCGGAGGTGGCGACGCTGAGGCCCGCCGCCTCGTCGATCTTGATGGCGCCCTGCGCGCCCTTGAAGGCGACCTCTCCGAAGCGTCCGACGCCCCGGAACTCGGCGCAGGAGGACGTGATCCCGACCTGCGAACCGGCCGGCAGCTGGACCGTGACCTCGATGGACCCGGAGGGGCCGAAGTACTGGTTCCTGCCCGCCGGGGCCGCGATCCGCAGGACGCCGTCGGCGTAAGCGACCTCGGTCCGCTCGGCCGCCTTCACGTCGCGGCCCTTGGCGGCGTTGGCGGGCAGCACCTCGACGGTGGCGTCGGCCCGGTCGGCGGCGATGAACTGCACGCGCCCGGCGGGGAAGTCGACGACGGCGGAGATCGGGGCGGTGGTGGCGAACTTCTGCATGGTGCGCTCCTCGGGAATCGTGTGTCCGACGACGTGCGTTCGCCGTTTCTGACACCGGAAACGCTACGTTGCTTTCCAAAGTACGGCAACGTACCTGTTGCACAGGAGCATCGTTTACCCAGCTCACACAGCTAAAATCGTTGCAACGAAAGTGACTCTAATGCAACATCGACCGCCACAAACGTTGCATTGGACGAGGTGTGAACGCTATGCTGCCCGGGTCACCGACCGACGAAAGGGAGATCGCGATGCCGGGAGGCCGACTCACCCAGCAGGAACGCCAGCAGATCGCGCTGGGAGTGGCCGACGGGCTCGCCTACGCGGAGATCGCCAGGCGCCTGGACCGCCCCACCTCGACGGTCACGCGCGAGGTCATGCGCAACGGCGGCCCCACCGGCTACCGCGCCGACCTCGCCCACCGCGCGACCGAGCGGCGCGCCCACCGGCGCAAGCCCGCCGCCTCGCGTACGACACGGGCGCCCGAACTCGCCCACGGCCGCGACGCCGAGGCCGTCCGCGAGTACGAGGAGGTGTTCACCACCCTCCTCATGCAGCAGGGCCTGCCCAAGATGATGTCCAGGGTGCTGACCTGCCTGTTCACCACCGACGAGGGCAGCCTGACCGCCGCCGAACTCGTCCAGCGCCTGGAGGTCAGCCCGGCGTCCGTCTCCAAGGCGGTCGCCTTCCTCGAACAGCAGGGCCTGCTCCGGCGCGAGCAGGGCGAGGGCCGGCGCGAGCGCTACACCGTCGACGACGAGGTCTGGTACCAGTCGATGGTCTCCGCGGCCGAGTCCAACCTGCAGCTCGCCAGGACCGCCCGCCAGGGCGTCGACGTCCTCGGCGCCGACAGCCCCGCCGCCGTCCGGCTGGAGAACATCGCGCGCTTCGTCGACTTCGTCGCGGAGAGCATCATGCGCTCCGCGGAACAGGCCCGCGACATCCTCTCCTCGCGGAGCGAGCCGGACGCTCCTTCCGGGGAGTGATCAGTCGGCGCCCCGGCGCCCGGCGGCGCGGGCGCACCTCGCGGCGCACGCGCGCCGGGCTTCCCCCGGTCCTACTTGATGAGCGCGTTGGCGACCGCGATCGCCAGACCGATCGTCGCGTCCGCGAGGCCCACCAGCACGGCCGAGCCGCGCCGGTAGCCGGACTTCAGCGCGGCGAAGGTGCCCCAGGCCCCGAGCAGCAGGGTGTTGAGCGTCAGGCCGGCCGTGGTGACCGGACCCTCGCTCCAGTCCGCCGCGCCCGCCAGGAGCAGCAGCAGGACGGTAGGGAGGGCGGCGACCACCAGGGGCCATTCCTCCCCGAGCGCGGTGCCGAGCCGCCGCCAGCGCACCGCGGCGCTGCCGGTGTGATGGGTCGCCATGTGGTGCGCGTAGCCGTGGACGAGACCCGCCGCGATCGCCGTGACCAGGATCCAGAGCGCGTCGTAGACGGGCGTGAACGGCTCCCCCTCGCTCTGCAGGGCGGCCAGCAGCGCGCTCGCCAGGACGGTGCCGTAGATGCCTCCAAAGAGCCAATTTCGCATGAAAACCCACCCTAAGGGACGAATAGCCACCACCCGCACGGCGGAGCCGCTCCACACCCAGGTGCTTCTTTGGGATCTCATAAGCCCGCCTTATGAGGCCATAGACCGGGGGCGGGTACCGGATCATTTCCGGTGTTATTTAGGGTGACCTAAGCGCGGCGATCCCTCGCCGTCACTCGCTTGCGAAGGGAAACCCGTCATGCCCCGCCCCCTCCGGGTCGCGATCGTCGGCGCCGGCCCCGCCGGGATCTACGCCGCTGATGCGCTGCTGAAGTCCGAGGCCGCCGCCGAACCGGGTGTGTCCATCGACCTCTTCGAGCGGATGCCCGCGCCCTTCGGCCTCATCCGCTACGGCGTCGCGCCCGACCACCCCCGCATCAAGGGCATCATCACCGCCCTCCACCAGGTGCTCGACAAGCCGCAGGTCCGCCTCTTCGGCAACGTGAACTACGGCACCGACGTGCACCTCGACGACCTGCGCTCCTTCTACGACGCGGTGGTCTTCTCCACCGGCGCCATGTACGACCGCGAGCTGCGCATCCCCGGTGTCGAGCTCGACGGCTCCTTCGGCGCCGCCGACTTCGCGTCCTGGTACGACGGCCACCCGGACGTCCCGCGCACCTGGGACCTCTCCGCCGAGAAGGTCGCCGTCCTCGGTGTCGGCAACGTGGCCCTCGACGTCGCCCGCATCCTCGCCAAGACCGCCGAGGAGCTGCTGCCGACCGAGATCCCGCCGAACGTCCACGAGGGCCTCAAGGCCAACAAGGCCGTGGAGATCCACGTCTTCGGGCGCCGGGGCCCGGCCCAGGCCAAGTTCAGCCCCATGGAGCTGCGCGAGCTGGACCACAGCCCCAACATCGAGGTCATCGTCAACCCCGAGGACATCGACTACGACGAGGGCTCCATCGCCGAGCGGCGCAAGAACAAGCAGACCGACATGGTCGCGAAGACCCTGGAGAACTGGGCGATCCGCGACATAGGCGACCGCCCGCACAAGCTCTTCCTGCACTTCTTCGAGTCCCCCGTCGAGATCCTCGGCGAGGACGGCAAGGTCGTCGGTCTGCGCACCGAGCGCACCGAGCTCGACGGCACCGGCAACGTCAAGGGCACCGGCACGACGACCGACTGGGACGTCCAGTCCGTCTACCGCGCCGTCGGCTACCTCTCCGACGAGCTGCCCAAGCTCCCCTGGGACACCGTCAGCGGCACCGTCCCCGACCAGGGCGGCCGGGTCATCGAGGAGGGCGGCACGCACATGGCCTCCACCTACGTCACCGGCTGGATCCGGCGCGGCCCCGTCGGTCTCATCGGCCACACCAAGGGCGACGCCAACGAGACCGTGGCCAACCTGCTCGACGACCACGCCAACGGACGGCTGCTCACCCCCGCCTCGCCGGAGGAGGACGCGGTCGTGTCCTTCCTGGAGGGCAAGGGCGTCACGTACACCACGTGGGAGGGCTGGTACCGGCTCGACGCCGCCGAGAAGGCGCTCGGCGAGCCCGAGGGCCGCGAGCGCGTGAAGATCGTCGAGCGCGAGGACATGCTCCGCGCCAGCGGCGTCGAGCAGGGCTGACGCCCCGCCTGCCGCGCACCCTTCCCGGCCCTACCCTGAAAGGGCCGGGAAGGAGCCCGTCATGGCCGTCACGCTCACGCAGGCCAGGGACGCGGCGGCCCGCGAGGACTGGGCCGGCGCGTACGCCCTTCTGCACGAGGCGGACCGCCACCCCACCGCGCCCCTCGGGCCCGGCGACCTGGACGCCCTCGCCGACTCCGCCTGGTGGTCCGGCCGGGTCGAGGAGTCCGTCACCGCCCGGCTGCGGGCCCACGCCGCCCACGTGGCGGCGGGCGACCCGCGCGGCGCGGGAGCCACCGCGTGGTGGCTGGCCTCCGAGTACCGCCGCCTGGGCAGGCCCGCGGCCGCCGCGGGCTGGCTGCACCGGGCCCGGCACCATCTGGAGGGCCGGCCCGACTGCCCCGAGCAGTGCCTCCTCGCCCTCGCGGACGCGGAGGAGGCACAGCAGCACCACGACCCGGCCGCGGCCCTCGCCGCCGCCCGGCGCATGACCCGGCTCGCCGAGCTCTGCGCCAACCCGGACCTCGTCGCCCTGAGCCGCCAGTCCGAGGCCTCCGTCCTGCTCGCGCAGGGGCGCCGGGCCGAGGGGCTCGCGCTCCTCGACGACGCGATGCGCGCGGTGACGGCCGGCGAACTGAGCTCCCTGTACACGGGGCGGCTGTTCGCCCTGGCCCTCGACCAGTGCATGGGCGCCGCCGATCTCCGGCGGGCGGTCGAGTGGACGGACGCGGCGATGGCGTGGTGCTCGGTGCCGCGTGCGCAGCACGTCGCCCCCTCCCCCGGAGCCACGCCCCGGACCCCCGCTCCGGCCCGGGCCGCACCCGTTGCCGACAACCCCTTCCGCGGGGCGTGCCGCGTCCACCACGTCGAGGTGCTCGACCTGCTCGGCGAGTGGGCGCGCGCCGAGGAGGAGGCGCACCTGGTCCTCCAGGAGGTCCTGGAGGACTCGCTCGACGCCGCCGCCGCAGCCTCGTACGCGGCCGGCGAGGTCCAGCGGCGCCAGGGCCGGGGCGTCGAGGCGGCCCGCTCGTACGCCCGCGCCCACGAACTCGGGCGCGTCCCGCAACCGGGGCTCGCCCTGCTCCGGCTCGCCGAGGGCCGTGCGGACACCGCCCTCGCCGGGCTGCGACTGGCCCTGGACTGCCAGAGCGACCCGCGGCACGACCTCCTCGGCCGGGCCCGGCTGCTCGCCGCGCTCACGGAGGTGACCCTCGCGGTCGGCGCGACCGGCGCCGCCGAGCAGGCGGTCCTGGAGCTGGAGGGGCTGGCGCCCGCCCCGGAAGCGCCGCTGCTCGCCGCCGTCGCCGCCACCGCGCGCGGGGCGCTGGCCCTCGCCCGGGGCGAGCCGGCCCACCCGCCGCTGCGGCGGGCCCTCGTGCTGTGGCGGGAACTGCGCGTGCCCTACGAGGCGGCGCGGGCGCGGATGCTGCTCGCGGCGGCCGACCGCGCGGCCGGCGACGAGGCGGCCGCCCGGCTCTCACTGGACGCCGCCCGAACGGCCTTCGAGCGCCTGGGCGCCGCCCCGGACGCCCGTCGCGCCGCCGCCCTCCTCGCGGGTGCGCAGCACCCGCCGCACCACGGCGCCACGCCCTGAGCCGTACCGAAAACCCGGAGGCGCAGAGCCAACCGCACCACGGCAGCACGCCCCGAGCCGTACCGGAGACCCGGAGGCCCAGAGCCCGCCGCACCACGGCAGCACGCCCCGAGCCGTACCGAAGACCCAGAGACCCGGAGCCCCCCGCACCGCCGCACCACGCCCCGAGCCTTAGCGAAGGCCCACAAGGCCAGGGGCGCGCCGTAAACCGTCCGGAAGTCCCGCGGCCTCAGCTCACCGTGCGGGCCGTGGCCAGCAGCCGGGCCGTGTCGTCCGCGCACAGCGCCAGCGCGTTGCCGACCGTCCCGAGGACCTCCCGCTCGGCGGGGGTGTAGGGACCGTCCGCGAGGGCGATCCGGGCGCCCTGCAGCAGGATCGATTCGCGTCCCGACGGGGCCAGGTGCGGGGAGAGCGGTTCGAGCGCCTCGTGGAGCTCGATGGCGAGGGCCGCTCCCCCGCTGCTCACGTCCGGCAGGAAGCGGCCGGTGTCGGCGGCGAGGGCCTCCACCAGTTCGACCAGCTGGAGCCCGGTGCAGTCGGCGAAGCCGGCCGCCCGCACCGCGGCGGCGGCGGTGTCGACCGCGGTGCGCGACGAGGTGCCGCCCGCCGCGAGCACGGCGAGCGCGACGGTGTGCACCGCGTCCCGGAGCATCCCGGAGAACCTGCTGGTCGTCGGGTGCGTCAGCACGTCCGTACCGAAGTGGGTGTGGCAGGCGGCGCACTCGACGACCGGGCCCGCGTCGCCCCGGGGCAGCAGCGGCACGCCCAGGACGGCGAACCGGCGGCGGCCCGTGCGACGGCGGTAGTTGCGGTCGCCGCCGCACTCCTCGCAGAAGAACTCGCCGTCGCCGATCGTGTTCCAGGAAGTGCGAATTCCGCAGAGAACTCTGCTCCGGTCCCGTGACTTCCGCGCTGACCGCACGCCGCACCTCCCTTGACGTCCCGGCAACACTGCCGGCCGTGGCGTGATGTTAGCCACATCGATGATGCGGCGTCAGCACCTCGTCAGCAGAACGCCATGGAGATGGCCGAGACCCGCCGGGGCCGGCCGGGCCTCAGGAAGCGCGCTTGCGCGGCTTCGCGAAGGCCAGGAAGCCGCCGCCGACGAGGACGGCCGCCCCGGCGGCCCGCATCGCGCCAGGTCCGAAGGCCGAACCGGTCCGGGCGAGATCACCCTCCGGAGTGGACCACGGCGCGGGCACCGGCGCCACGGCCGATGTGGACTGCGAGGGGGCCGGGGCGGAAGTGGCCGGGGAGGAGGGCTTCGGGGCGGTGGTCCCGGGGAGACCGGGGGGACCGGGGAGACCGGGGAGACCGG
This sequence comes from Streptomyces sp. NPDC101191, assembly GCF_044767915.1. NCBI lineage: Bacteria > Bacillati > Actinomycetota > Actinomycetes > Kitasatosporales > Streptomycetaceae > Streptomyces > Streptomyces sp. NPDC101191. The sequence continues at coordinate 118,287 of NZ_JBIWOU010000010.1, read as the reverse complement.
GGGGACCGGGGGGACCGGGGGGTCTCGGTCGGCTTCGGCTTCTCCGGTGGGACGACCGGGCCGGGCCGGTTCCCGCCGGGGAGGCAGCCGGTGAAGTTCCTCTGGTGGGTGGGTCTCCGCGTCAGGCGCGGTGATCGGGCTCTCGGCGATCACGGACCCGTTGACGTGCCCGGGGCCGCACGAAAGAAGCCGCCCCGCACCCTCGGAAGGGTGCGGGGCGGTTCAGGAGGACGCGAGGTCAGCGGGCCGAGCGGTTGACCGCCGAGACGACCGCCTTCAGGGAGGCGCGGGTCGTGTTGGCGTCGATGCCGATGCCCCACAGGACCTTGCCGTCGATGGCGCACTCGATGTACGAGGCGGCCTGCGCGGAGGCGCCCTCGCTCATCGTGTGCTCCTGGTAGTCCAGCAGGCGGGCGTCCACGCCGATCGCCTGCAGGGCGGCGAAGAAGGCGGAGATCGGACCGTTGCCCGAGCCGGTCAGGACGGTCTCGACACCGTCCACGACGGCCTCGACCTTCAGGGTGTCGGTGCCGTCCGTGTCGGAGGTCGACTGACCGGAACGCAGCTGGATGCGGCCCCAGGCGTTGTCCGGGTTGGGCAGGTACTCGTCCTGGAAGACGGACCAGATCTCCTTCGGCGTGACCTCGCCGCCCTCGGCGTCGGTCTTCGCCTGGATGATCCGCGAGAACTCGATCTGCATCCGGCGGGGCAGGTCCAGCTTGTGGTCGTTCTTCAGGACGTACGCGATGCCGCCCTTCCCGGACTGCGAGTTGACGCGGATGACGGCCTCGTAGGAGCGGCCGACGTCCTTCGGGTCGATCGGCAGGTACGGGACGGCCCACTCGATGTCGTCGACGGTCTTGCCCTGGGCGGCCGCGTCGGCCTCCATGGCGTCGAAGCCCTTCTTGATGGCGTCCTGGTGGGAGCCGGAGAAGGCCGTGTAGACCAGGTCGCCCGCGTACGGGTGGCGCGGGTGGACCTCCATCTGGTTGCAGTACTCGGAGGTCCGGCGGATCTCGTCGATCTGCGAGAAGTCGATCTGCGGGTCGACGCCCTGGCTGAACAGGTTCATGCCCAGGGTCACCAGGTCGACGTTGCCGGTGCGCTCGCCCTGGCCGAACAGGCAGCCCTCGATGCGGTCGGCGCCGGCCATGACGGCCAGCTCGGCCGCGGCCACCGCCGTACCGCGGTCGTTGTGCGGGTGGACGGACAGGCAGATGTACTCGCGACGGGTCAGGTTGCGGGACATCCACTCGAAACGGTCCGCGTGCGTGGACGACGTCGAACGCTCCACGGTGGCGGGCAGGTTGAGGATGATCTCGCGGCCCGGGCCGGGCTGCCAGACGTCACAGACCGCCTCGCAGACCTCCAGGGCGAAGTCCAGCTCGGTGTCGGTGAAGATCTCCGGGCTGTACTGGTAGCCGAAGGTGGTCTCCGGACCCAGCAGCTTCTCCGCGTACTCCATCACCAGGCGGGTGCCGTCGACCGCGATCTGCTTGATGTCGTCCTTCGAGCCGCGGAAGACCACCCGGCGGAAGGTGGGCGCGGTCGCGTTGTACAGGTGCACGGTGGCGCGGTTGGCGCCCTTCAGGGACTCCACGGTCCGCTCGATCAGGTCCTCGCGGGCCTGGGTCAGTACGGAGATCGTGACGTCGTCCGGGATCGCGCCCTCTTCGATGATCGAGCGCACGAAGGCGAAGTCGGTCTCGCCGGAGGACGGGAAGCCGACCTCGATCTCCTTGTAGCCCATCCGGACCAGCAGGTCGAACATCTCGCGCTTGCGGGCCGGGCTCATCGGGTCGATCAGGGCCTGGTTGCCGTCGCGCAGGTCGGTCGACAGCCAGCGGGGCGCCTTGGTGATGCGCCGCTCGGGCCAGGTGCGGTCCGGGATGTCGACGGCCTCGTACTGCCCGTACTTGTGGACGGGCATCCCGGACGGCTTCTGCAGGTGCGTCGCGGAGGTGACGGGCGTCGGGCGGCTGATGAACGGCGACTGAGACATTGCGTGGGGCTCCTCGGAGGTCCTGAGGGAGTGGGGGTCCCCCTGCTCGAGCGAAGCCGAGCGCTTGGGGGAGGCCGACTGTCGAACGCAACACCGAATCCCGCGGGGAGGGGGTCGGCCTACGACTACAGGCCCTCGCCGCGGCAGCTAAGGAGAAGCAGCCCGAAACGCATGATGCGCGTCACTGTAGCCCAGGTGCGGCGGGAGCGGACGTCCCGTTTCAGTATGCGGGACGGCCGCCGCGTCAAGGGAGAAAGGTGACTCATCACTCCATTTCGCCAATCATCGTCGCAGGCCGTGACAGCAAGGCCACACAGTGCCACATTTCCCCTATGACTCCCCACACGTCTGTCTTCTGCTCGATCGTCCCGCCGCACGTCCTGGAGCGGCTCGCCGAGTCGGACAATCCGGCCTACGCCGAGGCCGCGCGGCGCACGCTCACCGTGGACGCGACTCAGCGCACGGAGCGCAGGCTCCGCGCCGAGGCGCCCGAGGTGCGCGGGGCGCGCGCGGGCGGCGAGGCGTCCGACAAGCCGCGGCGCACGATCTACGACGCCCGGAACGGCACCTCCCTGCCGGGCAGGGAGGTGCGCGCCGAGGGCGCGGCCGCCGTGCAGGACATCACCGTCAACCGGGCGTACGCCGGGCTCGGCGCCACCTTCGAGCTGTTCTCGCAGGCCTTCGGCCGCAGCTCCATCGACGGCGCGGGGATGCCCCTCCTCGCGTCCGTGCACTTCGACGAGAAGTACGACAACGCCTTCTGGAACGGCGAGCAGATGGTGTTCGGCGACGGCGACGGCGAGCTCTTCCTCGACTTCACGATCCCCGTGGACGTCATGGGCCACGAACTGACCCACGGCTTCACCCAGTACACGGCCAACCTCGCCTACTTCGGGCAGTCGGGCGCGCTCAACGAGTCCGTCTCGGACGTCTTCGGCTCGCTCGTGAAGCAGCACGCGCTGGGCCAGACGGCCGACGCCGCCGACTGGCTGATCGGCGAGGGGCTGCTCGGTCCCGCCATCGACCGCGGGGTGGCGCTGCGCTCCATGAAGGCACCGGGCACGGCCTACGACGACGACGTCCTCGGCAAGGACCCGCAGCCGGCGACGATGGACGGCTACGTCCGCACCAGCTCGGACAACGGCGGTGTGCACATCAACTCGGGCATCCCCAACCACGCCTTCTACCAGGTGGCCAGGGAGCTCGGCGGCTACGCCTGGGAGCGGGCGGGCAAGATCTGGTACGACGTGATGACCGGTGGCACCCTCGCCGAGGAGGCCCGCTTCTCCGAGTTCGCGCGGGCGACGGCGGCCTCGGCGCGGAAGCTGTTCGGCGAGGGCGAGGAGCTGCAGGCCGTCCTGAAGGCCTGGTCGCTCGTCGGCGTGCCGACCTCCTGAGCCGCTGGTAGACAGGTCCCATGCGGATTCGAGTGCGACGCACAGGCGGTTTCGCGGGCAGGGAGCGGTCGGCCGAGATCGACACCTCGGACCACCCGGACGCTGGCGAGCTGGCGTCCCTGGCCGAGACGGTGCTCTCCGACGGTGAGCGGGAGGGGCGGCGCGGCGTGCCCGACGGCTTCTCCTACGAGATCACCGTCGACGGGCGGACCGTCCACTGCGACGACCCGGACCTGACGGAGGCGCAACGGGCCCTCATCCAACGGGTCCTCAAGGAAGGCGCGTAACCCACCTCACGAAGGCGTCGGCAGCCCGCTACGGACTGCCGGCGCCTTCGGCTGCGCGCGCGACGGGGCCCGCCTCTCCGTGCGGGCGCCGACCCCGCCGGGCGAGGCCCGGAAGGCCTGGTCCGGAAGGCCTGAGCCGGAAGGCCTGAGCCGGAAGAACCGGCCTAGAAGCCCAGCTTCCTGAGCTGCTTGGGGTCCCGCTGCCAGTCCTTCGCGACCTTCACGTGGAGGTCGAGGAAGACCGGGGTCCCGAGCAGCGCCTCGATGTGCTTGCGGGACTTCATGCCGACCTCCTTGAGGCGGCTGCCCTTCGGGCCGATGATGATGCCCTTCTGGCTGGGGCGCTCGATGTACACGTTGGCGTGGATGTCGAGCAGCGGGCGGTCCGCCGGGCGGTTCTCGCGCGGGATCATCTCTTCGACGACCACGGCGATGGAGTGCGGCAGCTCGTCGCGGACGCCTTCGAGCGCGGCCTCGCGGATGAGCTCCGCGACCATGACCATCTCGGGCTCGTCGGTGAGGTCGCCCTCGGGGTACAGCGGCGGGGACTCCGGCAGGAGCGGGATGAGCAGGTCGGCGACGAGCTGGACCTGCTTGTCGCCGACGGCGGAGACCGGCACGATCTGGGCCCACTCGATGCCCAGCTCCCTGCCGAGCTGGTCGATGGCGATCAGCTGCTCGGCGAGGGTCTTGGAGTCGACCAGGTCGGTCTTGGTGACGATCGCGACCTTCGGGGTCTTCTTGATCTCGGCGAGCTCCTTGGCGATGAAGCGGTCGCCGGGGCCGAGCTTCTGGTCGGCGGGCAGGCAGAAGCCGATCACGTCGACCTCGGCCCAGGTGGTGCGCACGACGTCGTTGAGGCGCTCGCCGAGCAGGGTGCGCGGCTTGTGGAGGCCGGGGGTGTCGACCAGGATCAGCTGCGCTTCGGAGCGGTGCACGATGCCGCGGACGGTGTGCCGGGTGGTCTGCGGCCGGTTGGAGGTGATGGCCACCTTCTGCCCGACAAGAGCGTTCGTCAGGGTGGACTTGCCCGCGTTGGGGCGGCCGACGAAGCACGCGAAGCCGGCCCGGTGGGGGGCGGTGTTCTCATCTGTACGAACGCTCATGGGGGCCATTGTCCCCGATGAGCGCCCGCCTCACGTACTCAGTGCCCGTCGGCGGCGTATCCGCAGGCCGGCCAGCCCGGCGAGACCCCCCACGGCGAGCACCGCGACGGGCAGCCAGGGCAGGGCGAGGAAGGACACCCGCCCGGTCTCGCGGACGTCCTTGGCGGTGGCGGTCAGGGTCACGTCACCCCAGTCGAACTGCGGCGAGCCCGTCCAGCGCTCGGAGAGCCGGATCCGCTGCCGGGGCAGCAGCTCGGCCGGCAGCCGTTCCAGGTCGCGGGCGAGCAGGGTGCGGCCGAAGAGCCCCTGGGCCCTGAGCGCGACCTTGGGGTTGAGGGTGACGTTGCCGCGGTTGTACAGGGTGTAGGAGATGACGGCGTTGCCGGCGCGGGTGCCGGGCACGAGCGGCCGGTCCTGGTCGAGGGTGACGTCCTCGACGGAGAGGGCGGGGACGGTGGGGCCGCCGACCCGCAGATAGACCCGGGCGCCGACCGCGCGCTGCACACCGAGGGCGACGGAGCCCCCGCCCTTGGCGATCCGCTCGTCGAGGGCCACGAGGGCGCCGGGGTGGTCGCCGGGCTCGGCGTCGGCGGGGACGGTGAGGGTGTACGGCACGGTGACGGCGGACCGGGGCGGGACGGTGACCCGGTCGCGGTCCGGCCTGATCCAGGCGCCCGCGCCGGTCTGCTTCTCCTGCCGGGTGCGCACGGCGAAGCCGCCGTCGCGTTCGGTGTTGTAGGCGTCGGCGCCGTAGAGGAGGAAGGTGAGCGGGGCGGCGGTCTTGTTGGCGACGGTGACCTTGTCGGTGACGGTGGTCCCCGGGTCGGCGGAGAGGTAGAAGTACGGGCGGCTGCCGAGCTGCGAGGCGGCCGGGTAGACGGCCCACTCGCCGTTGTCGGCGGCGGATGCGGGGGGTGCCCCCTGGACGCCGAGGAGCAGCGCGGCGCCCAGGAGGCCGAGAAGGTTCATCAGGAGGACGTACGGCTTGCGCACGGGTGCGGACCCCTTTTGGCTCGGTTCTCTCGGAACGGTCAGGACAGCGTCAGCGTGAGCACGCCCGCGTAGCTGCCGGGTGCGGTGTACGCCGGGACGTCGAGCGAGAGCCCGGCGTCGACGGTGAACTCGCCGCCCGTGACGGTGCCGTTGGGCGTGGACGCGAGCGTCGCGCCGGTGCTGCCGACGGCACCGGCACTGCCCGCGGCGCAGGTGCTGGGGCTGCCGGGCTTGGTGGCGCAGGCCGGGCTCCAGCTGAGCTTCCCGGCGCCGATGGCGGCGCCGCCGGGACCGGTGAAGTCGCTGACCTTGCCGGTCAGGGACCAGCCCGCGGGGCCGCCGCGGAAGTCCTTGACGGTCACCGTCCGGAGGGCGCCGGTGGCCGCGCCGCCCTGGCCGAAGTCGACGGCCGACAGCTGGACGGCGTCACCGGCCTGGGTCATCGACAGGGTGCCCGCCTTGACCGTGGCGGTGATCTTCTGGCTGTTCGGCGGCGCCGGGGTGTCGTCGATGACCTGGTACGCGACGGGGCCCGCGCCCTTGTCGGGGTCCCAGGCCGTCCCCTCGTACGCCACGATCCCGGTGGTCGCCAGGTCGGAGACCTTCAGCCGCGCCGCGAAGCCGCCCTCGCCGTCCGTGGTGACGGTCATCCTGTCGGCGGTCTCGGCCGCACCGGCCCGGCCGACGACGGTGACCTCGGCGAGCGGGGTGAACCTGGTCCCGCTGACGGTGACGCGGACGCCCGGCGCCCCGGAGGCGTTGTCGAGCTGGAGGGCACGCTCGTTGGCCCCGGGTTGCGGGGCCGCCGTGACCGTCTCGGAGACGGGCGCGGGCGGGTTGGTGACGGTACAGGGGGTGTCCAGCTCCATGATGTAGCTGGTGTGGATGTTGTAGTCGCCGGGCGAGAGGGTGATCGCGCCGGGCGCGGTCACGGTGAAGGTGCCCTTCATCGAGAAGGGCGGGAAGGTGCCCTTGCCGGGGACGGGCGGGTTCTTCTTCTCGCCGGTGACCGTGACGGAGCCGGCCTGGGCGCCGCCGAGGGCGACCTTGCCGCTCGGAGTCATGATGTTCTCCGGCAGCGCCAGGTCCACCGGGTTCGAGGCGGCGGGCTTGGTGACGGTGTAGGTGACGGTGACCGTGTCGCCGACCTTCGGCGCGGCGTTGTCGACGGTGATCTGCGCCGTGGTCGTCCCGTCGATGGGCGGGATGCCGGCGATCGGCGGCGGTACGCAGTGGGTCGCGAACTCCACGGGCGCGGAGGCCGCGGTGACCGCGCCGGCCGGGGCGGCGAGCGCTCCGCCGGCGGTGAGGGCGAGCGCGGTGGCGCCGAGGGCGGCGGACCAGCGACGCCGTCTTCGTGCCGCCGCGCGGCTTCTGTCGAGTGCCATGTGGGCCCCTCCTGAGGGATGAGAGGGCGCCATTGACGGCTGCGGGCCAAGAGAAGTCAATGGAATCGAAATGCACCGACTGATGGGCCATCAGATCATGGCAAGATCAGTACATCCGGTGCATTTCCCCAGGCCACAACAAGGACCGGTACCGCCCTCGGCGGTACCGGTCGGCCGTGCGGAAGGAGCTCAGCTGAACACGAAGGGCCCGGGCGACTGCGAGGTGAGCGCGTCGCAGTTCACGGTGACGCCGAAGATCACCATCTTGAGCGCGGTGCCCGCGAAGTAGGAGTTGAGGCTGTCACCGGAGGCGACGGTCCCACTGAGCGGGCCGATCGTGACGGACTGGTTCGCGGCGATCGGCGGGTTCTTCTTGCCGGTGAACACCCGGGTGCCGCCACCGGCCTTGGCCAGCGTGAGCGTGGCGTTGATCTGGTCGGCGCCGACCGCGATCGGCGTCTTCACGGCGGAGGTGAGGGTGATCGTCGCGGCGGTGCCGCTCTGCGTGGCGGTGAGCGTGGCACCGCCACCGCCCCACGAGCCGCAGTCGTACGTGGCCGTGGCCGTCCCCGGCGACACGGCGGCGGCTCCCGGCGCGAACACGAGGGCCGAGGCGGCGAGCGCCCCGGAGAGCACCGCGACGATCCCTAAGCTGCTTCTGGTTCCCATGGCGAGGTCGTACCCCTTCCGATGACGAACGCAGGGGTGCGGACACTGCGTCAAGGAGACTCCGCGAGACAGGCGGAGATCTGACGGCCCGTCGGACCGTTCGCAGCTATTGATGCGCATTCTTCACAAGAGCACAAGGCCCATGCGGGAGCGGTACCACGAGGCCCGGCGCATCCCGCCCGCGCCGGGCCCCGCCCGCACGAGGCCGGGCCTCAGCCCGCGGTGACCGCCACGCGCAGCCGCCCGTCGGGACCCGCCAGCAACACCGGGGTCTCCGGCCCGCCCAGGTCCCGGACCGCCGCGCGGTCCTCCTCGGACGCGGCCTCCGCGGCCGAGACGAGAGCCGCGGCCTCCAGCGACTGGGCGCCGCTGGCCACGGCCATGGCGACCGCGGTCTGCAGCGCGCTCAGCTTGAGCGACTCCAGGTCGACGGTCCCCGCGACGTAGGTGCGCCCGGTCTCGTCCCGTACCGCCGCGCCCTCCGGCACCCCGTTGCGGGCGCGGGCGCTGCGCGCCAGCGTGATGATCTTGAGGTCCTCGGCGCCGAGGTCGTCGTGCTCGCGGTTGAGTGTCATGATCCGAGGATAGGTCGGGGCCGGGCTCAGCCCTGAGCGGCCTTGGCGAACTTGTCGGTGGCCTTCTTGGCGAGCGAGTCGAAGTCCTTCTTGCCGGCGGCGTCCGCGAGCAGCATGAAGCGGACCACCCCGTTGCCCTGGCGGGCGAACACGAAGTTCGGCTCGATCGTCATCCCGGGGGCGACCTCGAGGCCCAGCGTGAAGGCGAGCGCCTCCTCCGTCCCCTGCGGGGCGGTGCGCTTCTTCGCCGAGAGCTTCATCTTCTGGCCGTCCGCCTCGACGGTCATGTCGCCGCACGTGTCCAGCGCGGAGGAGAGCTGCTTGAGGTAGTCGGCCGCACCGGTGCCGGTGAAGCTCACGACCTGCTCGTTGATCTCCGAGTCGTTGTTGCCGAGAGCGAAGTCGGCGCTCGGGCCCTTCGTGGCACCGGCGACGTCGCCGCTGCCCATCATGTCGGCGAAGCCCTTGCACGCGGGCTTGTCGGTCTTGTAGGCGCTCGGGCTGTCCGCGTGCTTCGTGACCTTCCAGCCCGACGGGAGGTCCTTCAGCTCCAGGAGGGCGGCCTTCATCTGGGCGTCCGTCAGCGACGCGGCGGGCGCCGCGGACGTGGGTGCGGCGGACGTCGTCGCGCCGGCGGCCGGCTTGTCGGTGCCGCTCTTCGCCGCGTCGTCCTTCTTCTCCCCGCCACCGCAGGCGGCGGTCAGCGAGAGCGCGGATACGGCGAGGGCGGCGGCCAGACCGCGGCTGATGCGAGTGCGCATGGTGAAGTGCCTCTTGAGGGTAGGGAGTCGAACGCAGGACGCCGGTCGCGAAGACCGCGGCCACCGGCCCGACATGATCACGAACGAATCGAACGGGCGGGAGCATATACGGGGCCGGTGACACGTACGTGCCTCGAAGACCCGGTCGGCCCGGGACGGAACACCTAGCCCGCCACCGGGAACATCGCCCCGCGTCGCCCCTCCGGCGACACCAGCCACTCCAGTTTCGCCGCCGTGTCCGCCTCCGGGAGCGGGGTGTGCAGCACGATCACCAGGTCCGGCCGGGCAGGGACCCGCAGTTGGGTGGCCTCGACGAAGAGCGGGCCGACCAGCGGGTGCTCCATCTCCTTGCGGTTGAGGCCGCCGGGCCGGATGTCCCGCCGCTCCCACAGCTCCGTGAACTCCGGGCTCGCCTCCTTGGCCTCCTCGACCACGGAGCGGAAGCCGTCGTCCCCCGGATGCTCCGAGCAGGCGGCGCGGAACTGGGCGACGACCTGCGGGGCCAGCTGCTCCCAGCAGTTCGACCGCGCGCGGTACAGCGGGTCGGTGAAGAAGGCGACCAGGCAGTTCTGGACGATCTCCGGGCGCATGCCGAGGACGATCGCCGCCGCCTCGTTGTACATGACCGTGTTCCAGTACACGTCCATGATGTGTGCCGGGAAGGGCATCCACGTGTCGATGAGGCGCCGCAGCCCGTGGCACATGTCCCGGTCCTCCGGCGCGGCCTCGGGCGCCGGCGGGTTGAGCCCCGCCAGGACGTACAGATGGCGCCGTTCGACGGGACTGAGCCGCAGCACCCGGGCGACGGAGTCGAGGACCTGCGGGGACACGGTGATGTCGCGGCCCTGCTCGAGCCACTGGTACCAGGAGACCCCGACCCCGGCGAGGACGGCCACCTCCTCGCGGCGCAGTCCGGGCGTGCGACGCCGGGCGCCGCCGTCCGGCAGGCCCGCCTCGGTGGGGCTCACCCGGGCCCGTCGGCTCATCAGGAACTCGCGCAGTTCGGCGAGTCGGTGGGCCTTGCCGTCCGTGTTCTCCACTGCCGTGGCCACGTGTGCTTCCTCCCCCTGGACGCATGGCGGTGCCTGGTGGTGCCTGGTGGTGCCTGGTGGTGCGACCAACAGGATAAGTTCCCGCTCCCCACGGGCATTCCCGGACCACGAGAGTCGTTGCCATGGCAACCGTCACCTCCCCCGAGACCTCCCCGACCGGAACCGCCCCGGTCCCTCCCGCTCCCCCGGCCCCCGCGACCGGCGCGGCGCCGGCGCTCACCGGCCGCGCCCGGCTGATCCTGATCGTGCTGTGCGCCGCCCAGTTCATGGTGTCGCTGGACTTCTCCGTCCTGAACGTGGCCCTGCCCGTGCTCGGCGCCGACCTCGGGCTCAGCACCTCCGCCCTCCAGTGGGCGGTCACCGCCTTCGCCCTGCCGTCCGGCGGCTTCCTGCTGCTCTCCGGCCGGATCGGCGACCTCTACGGACGCAAGAAGCTGTTCCTCACGGGCCTCGCGCTCTTCGGCGCGGCCTCGCTGCTCGCCACCTTCGCCTGGAGCCCGGCGGCCTTCCTCACCGGCCGCGCCCTGCAGGGCCTGGGTGCGGCGGCCATCGTGCCGACCGGCATGGCCCTGCTGACCACCACCTTCCCCGAGGGCCCGCAGCGTGACCGGGCGCTCGGCATCTCCGGCACCATCCTGTCGCTGGGCTTCACCGTGGGCATGGTCCTCGGTGGTGTCATGACCGACACCTTCGGCTGGCGCTCCACCATGGGCCTGCTCACCCTGTTCAGCGTGCTGGTGCTGCCCTTCGCCCCGGGTCTGCTGCCCGAGTCCCGCACCCCCGAGCGGCCCCGCCTCGACGTGCCCGGCGCGGTGACCGTCACCGGGGGCCTGCTCTCCCTGATCTACGCCCTGTCGACGGCGGCCCAGCGCGGCTTCGGCGGCGCGGACGTCCTGGTCACCCTGGTGGCGGGCGTGGCACTGCTGGCCGCCTTCGTGGTCGTCGAGTCCCGGCACGAGGCCCCGCTGGTGTCGCTGCCGATGCTGAAGCGGGGCACGGTCGCCTTCGGGAACCTGGGCGGGCTCGTCACCTTCGGGATGATGTCCACCGTCGTCTTCGTCCTGACCCTCTACCTGCAGGAGACGCTGGGCCTGTCGGGCTTCCAGACCGGTCTGGTCTTCGGCGTCCAGGGCGTCATGTCGGTCCTGGCCGGCTCCTTCGCCGCCCGGGTGATCGGCCGCTTCGGCGCCCGCCGCACCCTGGTCGCCGGACTCGCCGGCCAGGGCGTGCTGACCGCCGGGCTGCTCGCCATCGGCACCGGGTCGGGCGCGATCCTGGCGACGGTCGCCGTCTCGCTGGCCTCCATGTGCCACCTGGGCGCGATCATCTCGTACGGCGTGACCGTCACCTCCGGCGTCCCGGACGAGGAGCAGGGCCTGGCCACCGGTCTGGTGACCACGACCCAGCAGGTCGGCCTCACGGTCGGCATCCCGCTGCTCGGCGTCCTCGCCACCACCGGCGACAGCCTGTACGGAGGTGTGCGCACCGTCCTCGCCCTGGACGCGGCGATCGTCCTGGCGACGGCGGTCCTGGTCGCGTTCGGCCTGCGGAAGCGTGCCTGACGGTCAGGGCCGGTCGAGGCGGAGCCGTACCGCCTTCGGAAGACCGGCGACGACGAGGTCGTACGAGTCCTCGACGAGCTCCCGGACCATCCGGTCCGGGAGCTCTCCCACGGTCACGGTGTTCCAGTGCCGCTTGTTCATGTGATAGCCGGGGGCGACCGCCGGATACTCCTCGCGGAGCCGTACGGCCTCGTCCGGATCGCACTTCAGATTGACCGTCAGCGGGTCGGCGTCCAGCCAGGACAGCGCGAACATCTTCCCGGCCACCTTGAAGACGGAGACGTCGGGGCCGAAGGGGAACTCCTCGCTCGCGTCGTTGAAGTCCAGGCAGAAGGCGCGCAGCTGGTCGGGCGTCACGAGTCGGTTCCCTCCCCGGGGCCGGCGGTGCCGACCGGTTCGACGAGCACGGTCACGATCTTGTTCCGGCGGCCGGCCGGGGACTCGGCGGTGAGCCGCAGCGTCCGCCCGTCCGGCAGCTCCACGACCGAGTTGGCGCCGGCGATCGGCACCCGGCCGAGGGCCTTGGCGAGCAGTCCGCCGACCGTCTCCACGTCCTCGTCGTCGTACTCGTCCGGCCCGAAGCCGTAGAGCTCGCCGAGGTCGCCGATGTCCAGGCGGGCGGTGACCCGGTAGCGGTCCTCGCCGAGCTCCTCGACGGGCGGCAGCTCCCGGTCGTACTCGTCGGTGATCTCGCCGACGATCTCCTCCAGGATGTCCTCGATGGTGACGATCCCGGCCGTGCCGCCGTACTCGTCGATGACGACGGCGACGTGGTTGCGCTCCTGCTGCATCTCGCGCAGCAGGTCGCCCGCGTTCTTGGTGTCGGGCACGAAGGCCGCCGGGCGCATCGCCGTGGACACCAGGTCGGCCTCGGCCTCCCGGTTGATGTGCGTCTTGCGGACCAGGTCCTTCAGATACACGACGCCGACGATGTCGTCCTCGTTCTCCCCGGTCACCGGGATCCGGGAGAAGCCGGAGCGCAGCGCGAGGGTGAGGGCCTGGCGGACGGTCTTGTACCGCTCGATGCAGACGAGGTCCGTGCGCGGCACCATCACCTCGCGCACCAGGGTGTCGCCGAGCTCGAAGACCGAGTGCACCATGCGGCGCTCCTCGTCCTCGATCAGCGACTCCTGCTCGGCCAGGTCGACCATCGCGCGCAGCTCGGCCTCGGAGGCGAACGGGCCCTTGCGGAAGCCCTTGCCGGGCGTGAGCGCGTTGCCGATGAGGATGAGCAGCTGCGGGATCGGGCCCATGACGCGGGCCAGCGGCAGCAGCACGTACGCGGCGGCGGTCGCCGTGTTGAGCGGGTGCTGGCGGCCGATGGTGCGCGGCGAGACGCCGACGGCGACGTACGACACGAGCACCATCACGACGATCGCGACGAGCAGCGCCTGCCAGGTCTCCGAGAACTCCTCCAGGCACGCGTACGTCACGAGCACCCCCGCCGCCATCTCGCAGGCGACGCGCACGAGCAGTGCCACGTTGAGGTAGCGGGTCGGGTCGGAGGCGACCTGGGCGAGCTTCTCGGCGCCGCGCCGCCCGGACCTGACGGCCTCGGCGGCGCGGAAACTGGAGACCCGGGCGATGCCGGCCTCGGCGCAGGCGGCGAGCCAGGCGACGATGACCAGGGCGACGGCGCCCAGGATCAGCTGAGCACTCATGGCCGCCCTCAGGAGACGGTCGGCGCCGGCGACGGGCCGGTCAGGCCCTTCTCCGCGCGCCAGCCGTCCACGATGGCCGCCTGGAGGCCGAACATCTCGGCCTTCTCGTCCGGCTCCTCGTGGTCGTAGCCGAGCAGGTGCAGCACCCCGTGGACGGTCAGGAGCTGGAGCTCCTCGTCCATGGAGTGCCGCGTCGGCGCGTCCTCGCCCTGCTTCGTGGCGACCTCGGGGCAGAGCACGATGTCGCCGAGGAGCCCCTGCGGGGGCTCCTCGTCGTCCTTCGACGGCGGGCGCAGCTCGTCCATGGGGAAGGACATGACGTCCGTCGGACCCGGCAGGTCCATCCACTGGATGTGGAGCTGCTCCATCGCCTCGGCGTCCACCACGATCACCGAGAGCTCGGAGAGCGGATGGATACGCATGCGCGCGAGCGCGTAGCGGGCGATGTCGAGGATCGACTGCTCGTCGACCTCGGTGCCGGACTCGTTGTTGACGTCGATCGACATGTGCGGTTGCTTCTACTTCCCGTTACGGCCGTCCTGACGGCCGCCGGTGCGGCTGTCGTTGCGGCTGTCGTTGCGGCTGTCGTACTTCTCGTACGCGTCGACGATACGGCCGACGAGCTTGTGCCGTACGACATCCTGCGACGTGAGCGTCGAGAAGTGCACGTCGGGGACCCCTTCGAGGATGTCCCGGACCTGCCGCAGACCGCTCTTCGAGCCGCCCGGGAGGTCGACCTGGGTGACGTCACCGGTGATGACGATCTTCGAGTCGAAGCCGAGGCGGGTGAGGAACATCTTCATCTGCTCGGGGCTCGTGTTCTGCGCCTCGTCCAGGATGATGAACGCGTCGTTGAGCGTGCGTCCGCGCATGTACGCCAGCGGCGCGACCTCGATCGTCCCGTTCGCCATGAGCTTGGGGATCGAGTCGGGGTCGAGCATGTCGTGCAGCGCGTCGTAGAGCGGCCGCAGATAGGGGTCGATCTTCTCGTAGAGCGTGCCGGGCAGGAAGCCGAGCCGCTCGCCCGCCTCGACCGCCGGCCGGGTCAGGATGATCCGGGTGACCTGCTTGGACTGCAGGGCCTGGACCGCCTTGGCCATGGCCAGATACGTCTTGCCGGTGCCGGCGGGGCCGATGCCGAAGACGATGGTGTGCTTGTCGATGGCGTCGACATAGCGCTTCTGGTTGAGGGTCTTGGGGCGGATGGTGCGGCCGCGGCTCGACAGGATGTTCTGGGTGAGCACCTCGGAGGGGGTCTCGGCCGCCGCTCCGCCCTCCCCGTTCTCCTCGCGCAGCATCGCGATCGAACGTTCCACGGCATCCTCCGTCATCGGCTGACCGGTGCGGAGCACCAGCATCATCTCGTCGAACAGGCGCTGGATCAGCGCGACTTCCCGCGCTTCACCGGTCGCGCTGATCTCGTTTCCCCGTACGTGGATGTCCGTCGTCGGGAACGCTTCCTCGATCACGCGCAGCAGGGAGTCGCCGGAACCCAGCATCATCACCATCGGGTGCTTCGCGGGGACGGTGAACCTGGCGCGTGCCTGTCCCGGCCCGAGGGCGGGGGCGTCGGCTGTGGGTGTCTGAGTCATGGGCCGGCACTGGGGCCTGCGCATACCTCCTGTTGCAGGGTTCTCGCTGCTCGACAACCTCTCGGATACCAAGCCTACGACTCGCCCCCGACAGACCTGAACGGAATTTCGGGGACGGCCCGGGCGGCCGGGAGGCGGCGCCCCTCAGGCCGCACGGGCGGCCCTCCTCACCGGTGGCTAGGAGGCCGGGGCGGCGCGGAAGCCGATGGTGGGGACGGCCCGGCGCAGCGGCCACGGGCGGGCCGGGGCGGGCAGCAGGCGCTCCAGGAAGGCGTAGCGGTCGCGCAGGGCGGCCGGGTCCTGGCCCTCGTGCCCCTGGACGTGCTGCCACCAGGCGGCGATCTCGCCCCAGGTCGGCGCGGACAGCGACCCGCCGAACTCCTGTACGGAGAGGGCGGCGGTCAGCCCCGCGAAGGCGAGCCGGTCGGCGAGCGGCCAGCCGGCGAGGGTCCCGGTCACGAACCCGGCGACGAAGACGTCCCCGGCGCCGGTCGGGTCGAGCGCCGAGACCTGGATGGCGGGCACCTCGGCGGTCTCGCCGGTGGCCCCGTCCACGGCGTAGGCGCCCTCGGAACCGAGCGTGACGACCGCGTACCGCACCTTGTCGGCGAGCGCCCGGGCGGCGGCGCGCGGGCAGTCGGTGCGGGTGTACCGCATCGCCTCGGCGGCGTTGGGCAGGAAGGCCTCGCAGTGCTCCAGGTCCCTGAGCCCGGCGAGGTCCCAGCGCCCGGTGTCGTCCCAGCCGACGTCGGCGAAGACCTTGGCCCCGGAGCCGGCCGCCCGGGCCACCCACTCCTCGTTGCGGCCGGGGACCAGGGAGGCCACGGCGGCGCGGGCGTGGGGCGGGTAGGCGGGCAGGGCGCCGTCGAGGGGCGGGGCGGCGTGGCCGTGCGACACCATGGTGCGCTCGCCCTCGTAGGCCATGGAGACGGTGACCGGCGAATGCCATCCGGGCACGGTCCGCGACAGCGAGAGGTCGATGCCCTCGCCCTGCTCCAGGGCGTCCCAGCAGTACTCGCCGTAGTGGTCGTCGCCGAACGCGGCGGCCAGCGAGGTCCGCAGCCCGAGCCGGGCGAGCGCGGTCGCCATGTTGGCGACGCCGCCGGGGCTGGATCCCATGCCGCGGGCCCAGGACTCGGTTCCGCGGACGGGGGCGGAATCGAGCCCGGTGAAGATGATGTCGAGGAACACCGTGCCGGTGAGGAAGACGTCGCACTCGGGATCGGTGGGCTCGCGGAGGCACACCAGCGGGTCGACGTCGTTGTCGCGTTCGGTCACGGCAGGCTCCCCGGTCATGGTGCGGCGGATCGGCATCGTGGTGCTGATCCGGACAGTGTGCCCGAAGGGAACGGTGAGGCGGGGTGGGCGCGACGATTCCGCGCCTTAATACCCACCCGACCACCATCCAAACCAATCGTGACCCACATCACATACCGAATCGAGGGACACCAGCTTCTCCGCCCACTCGGATGCTTGATACACATGGTGCCGCGACCCCGTGAATCCCCGGGCGCCCTCTCATCTCCCTGTTCAGTTCCTGGAACGCCCATGCCGTCGCGCTCTGCGCGTGCCCTGGTGGCACCGCACACCGCTCTCGTCGCCCTCTTCACGGCCGGATACCTGGCCCCTTACCTCCTCCCGACCCTCGTCGGCCGCCTGTCCGCGGGCCTGGGCCTGGGCCCGTCCCAAGCCGGCCTGGTCGGCTCGATCCTCCTCCTCGGCTCGGCGTCGGCGGGCTTCACGCTCGCCGCCCGCGTGGACCGCGTCGGCCCGCGCCGGGCGGCACGGCTGGGCCTCACCGCCATGGCGGTCGGCTACGGCACGGCCGCCGCCACGCACGAACTCCCGCTGGTGGTACTCGGCGCGGTCGTCGGCGGCTTCGGCTCGGGCACGTCCACGGCGGTCGCCGCGGCGGGCATCGCGGGCCGCCCCGACCCGCACCGCGCCTCGGCGCTCGGCCTGCTGTCGGTGTCGGCGGCGGCGGGCGCGCTGTATCTGACGCTGCCGCGGCTGGGCGGCGGCCACACGCTGCCGTTCGCGGCGATCGCCGCGACGGCCGTGGCCGTATGGCCGGCCACGAAGGCCCTCGCACCCGCGACCGGGCCCGGCCCGCGGGCCGGGCAGGAGCCGCCCGTCACCGGGCCCCTCCCGCACCGCCGGGCGGGCGCGGTCCTCGCGGGCGCGATCCTGCTCTGGTCGATGGCGCAGAACGCGCTGTGGGGCGTCAGCGGCCGGATCGGCCTGACCCAGGCCGGTCTCTCGGAGGTCGCCCTCGGCGCCGTCTTCGCCGTCGCCCTCGGCGCGGGCCTGGCCGGCGTCGTGGTGGCGGGAGCCCTGGGCTCACGGCTGGGCCGGGCGGTACCGATCGGCGCGGGCACGGCACTCATCGCCGGCTGCGTCCTGCTGAGTTCGGCCGCGGCGACCCCCACCACCTTCGCGACGGGCGAGATCGCGTGGAACGCCCTCTACCCCGTCGTCCTGTCCTACCTCCTCGGCCTGGCCGCCTCCCTGGACCCCCGGGGCCGCTGGGCGGTCCTGGTCGGCTCGGCGTCGTCGCTGGGCGTGGCGTGCGGCCCGGTCACCGGCAGCGTCCTGTCGGAGGCGGCCGGCTACCCGGGCATGGGCGTGACCCTCTGCGCTCTGCTCCTGCTCATCGCCGTCCCCATGACGGCCGTGGCCCGCCATGTCTCGGGTCGACCGCTGGTCCCGGGCTCCGTCCGTCGCCGCGGCGGCGCACCGGCGGCGCTCCTGGCCGCGACCACCACCCCGACCCCGGCCCTCGTCCCCCAACTGGGCGCTCCGGAACAGGACATCGCCCCGATCCACCTGGACGCCCCGGCCCGGCAGGCGGCCAGGTCGGCCTACGACCTGGCCCGCCCGTCGGACCGCGCCTAGGCTCTCCCCCGCTCCTCCCCCCTTGCGGGGCGGAGAACGGGGGGACGGCGAGGGTCGGACGGGCGGGCGGGGGGCCTCAGCGGGCCCGGCGCGCCGGAGTCAGCGGACGCGGTCCGCGGACGTGGTCCGCGGACCTGGCGAAGCGGGCGCACCACGCCCGCCACCTGCGTACGTGCGGAGCCCGCGTACCCGGCACAGGCCCGGGGTCTACTCCCCCGCGAAGTCGTACGCCTCGACCTCCGCCAGGTACCCCGCCCGCCGCTCCTCCTCGTCCTCCAGGAAGGACGCCAGGAAGGAGTTCCGGGCCAGGGTCCGCAGCTGGTCGGCGGACAGCCCGAGCGCCTCGCGGACCGCCGTGAAGTTGTCGTCGGCGTAGCCGCCGAAGTACGCCGGGTCGTCGGAGTTGACCGTCGCGACCAGCCCCGCGCCCAGCATCGCCCGCAGCGGGTGGTCCTCGATCGTGTCGACGGCCCGCAGTCGCACGTTCGACAGCGGGCACAGCGTCAGCGGGATCCGCTCCCGGACGAGGCGCTCCACGAGCTCGGGGTCCTCCAGGCACCGCAGGCCGTGGTCGACCCGCTCGACGCCGAGGACGTCGAGGGCCTCGCGGATGTACGACGGGGGCCCCTCCTCCCCCGCGTGGGCGACCCGCCGCAGGCCGAGGCGGGCGGCCGCCTCGTAGACCTCGCGGAACTTGGCCGGCGGGTTCCCGACCTCGGCCGAGTCCAGCCCGACGCCCGTGATCCGGTCCAGGTACGGCTTAGCGGCCTCCAGCGTCGCCATCGCCGACTCCGCCGACTCGTCGCGCAGGAAGCACATGATGAGCCGGGTGGAGATCCCGTGCCGCTCCCCGGCACGGTCGAGGGCCGCGGAGAGCCCCTCGACCACCACCCCGAAGGGCACGCCGCGCGCCGTATGCGCCTGCGGGTCGAAGAAGATCTCGGCGTGCCGCACGCCCTGCCGCGCGGCCCGCACCAGGTACGCGTCGGCGAGCTCGGTGAAGTCGTCGGCGGTGCGCAGGACCGCCATCAGCGCGTAGTACAGGTCCAGGAAGGACTGGAGGTCGCTGAAGCGGTACGCCTCACGCAACTCCTCGGTGTCGGCGTACGGCAGCGTCACCCCGTTCCGCGCGGCCAGCGCGAACGCCAGCTCGGGTTCGAGGGTGCCTTCGATGTGGAGGTGCAGTTCGGCCTTGGGTACGGGCATCAGGAAACGTTCTGTCTCTTCGGTACGGGGACCCTCATCAGGTCCTGGGCAATACTCAGCTCCCCCTCGAACCCGGCCGCCCGCGCCTGCCGCTCGAACTCCTCCGGCTCGGCGTACCGCTGCGAGAAGTGCGTCAGCACGAGGTGCCGTACGCCCGCGTCCCGGGCGACCGCCGCCGCCTGACCGGCCGTCAGGTGTCCGTGGTCGGTGGCGAGCCGGACGTCCTCGTCGAGGAAGGTCGACTCGATGACGAGCATGTCGGCGCCGTCGGCGAGCGCGTACACCCCGTCGCACAGCCGGGTGTCCATGACGAACGCGAACCGCTGCCCGCGCCGCACCTCGCTCACGTCCTCCAGCGTGACGCCGCCGAGGACGCCCTCGCGCTGGATCCGCCCCACGTCGGGGCCCTTGATGCCGTGCGCGGCGAGCCGCTCCGGCAGCAGCCGGCGCCCGTCGGGCTCGGTGAGCCGGTAGCCGTACGACTCCACGGGGTGCGAGAGCAGGCGCGCGTCGAGCGTGTACGCGTCCGTGACGGCGAGCGCCCCGTCGGCGGCGACCGGCTCCTCGACCAGAAGCACGGTCTCGCGGTAGGCCGTCGCGTACCGCAGGCGCTCGAAGTACTGCTGCCCGCTCGCCGGGTAGTGCGCGGTGACCGGGTGCGGGACCTGGTCGAGGTTGATCCGCTGGATCACCCCGGCCAGCCCCAGCGAGTGGTCGCCGTGGAAGTGCGTGACGCAGATCCGGTTCAGGTCGTGCGCCGCGACCCCGGCCCGGAGCATCTGCCGCTGGGTGCCCTCACCGGGGTCGAAGAGGATGCCGGTCCCGTCCCAGCGCAGCAGGTAGCCGTTGTGGTTGCGGTGCCGGGTGGGTACCTGGCTGGCCGTGCCGAGGACGACCAGTTCGCGTACGGACAAGGGGGGCGTCCCGGTCTATCCGGGCGGCCAGTTGAGGCCGCGGCCGCCGAGGACGTGGGCGTGCGCGTGGAACACGGTCTGGCCGGCACCGGCGCCGGTGTTGAAGACGATGCGGAAGCCGCTTCCGTCGACCTTCTCCTGAGCCGCGATCTCGCCGGCCTCGCGCAGCACGTCGGCGGCGACGGTCGGCGCGGCGGCCGCGAGGGAGGCGGCGTCCGGGTAGTGCAGGCGCGGGATGACCAGGACGTGGGTCGGCGCCTGCGGGTTGATGTCGCGGAACGCGAGGGTCGTCTCCGTCTCGCGCACGATCGTCGCCGGGACCTCCCCTTCCGCGATCTTGCAGAACAGGCAGTCGCTCTGCGGCTCTCCGGCCATGGCCCGGGCCTCCTCGCCTCCGTCGATCATCCGTACACGCGCATGCTATCGGGCACCACGAGCTCCCCGCCGACGCCCGCCGCCCGGGCCGCGCCACGCGCCGGGTGCGGCCTGACCGGGAGGACGAACGCCGGGCGGTGCCACGCGCGCCGGGTCGGCCTGACCGGCAGGACGAACACCGGACCGCGCCACGCGCGCCGGGTGCGGCCTGACCGGGGGACGACCGCCGGACCGCGCCACGCGCGCCGGGTGCGGCCTGACCGGGGGACGAACACCGGACCGCGCCACGCGCCGGGTGCGGCCTGACCGGGGACGACCGTTAGGACCAGCGTCCCGTGCGGCCGAGCACCAGCGCCGCGGCCGCCGTCCCCGCGGTGGAGGTGCGCAGGACGCTGTGCCCGAGGCGGTACGGCCGGGCGCCGGCGCCCTCGAAGAGCGCCAACTCCTCCGGGGACACCCCGCCTTCGGGCCCCACGACGAGCACGATGGACCCCTTGTCCGGCAGCCCGGCGGTGGCGAGCGCACCGCTCGGGTGGTCCCGGTCCTCGTGCAGGACGGCCGCGAAGTCGGCCTCCGCGAGCAGCGCGGCGACCTGCTTGGACGACATCGGGTCGGCCACCTCGGGGAAGCGGGTGCGGCGCGACTGCTTGCCGGCCTCGCGCGCGGTCGCCCGCCACTTCGCGAGCGCCTTCAGACCGCGGTCGCCCTTCCACTGCGTGATGCACCGGGACGCGGCCCACGGCACGATCGCGTCCACGCCGGTCTCCGTCATGATCTCGACGGCCAGTTCGCCGCGGTCGCCCTTGGGCAGGGCCTGGACGACCGTCACGCGCGGCTCGGGTCCGGGCTCCTCGTGGTCCGCGGAGACCCGCACGGTCAGCTGGTCCTTGCCCTCGGCGGACACCACGACGCACTCGGCCCAGCGCCCCCGTCCGTCGGTCAGCACGAGCTCCTCGCCCGAGCGCAGCCGCTTCACGGAGACGGCGTGCCGGCCCTCGGGCCCGTCGAGGAGGAAGCTGCCGCTCCCGGGAACGGTGTCGACGACGAAGACGGGTGCGGTCACGAGGTGCTCCTGGTAGGTGGGGTGCCGGTGGTACGGGTGGTACCGCCGGCATCGCCGGTGGTGGCGCTGCTTGCGAGCCCGGAGAGGGCGGAGTGGAGTTCTTCGACGAGGACCTCGACCAGCCGGCCGGCCGGGAGCTCCCGCGCCATCCGGTGCCCCTGCCCGGCCCACAGGGCCATCCCCTGCGGGTCGCCGGCGATCGCGGCGGCCCTGCGCAGCGGGGCGGTGAGGTGGTGCACCTCGGGGTACGCGGCGGGGGCGTAGGGCCCGTGCTCGCGCAGGAAGCGGTTGACGAGCCCCCGCGCCGGGCGCCCGGAGAAGGCCCGGGTGAACTCGGTGTGGGTGAACAGCGGGTCCGTGAGGGCCCGCTTGTGCAGCGGATGCGCCCCCGACTCGGGACAGGGGAGGAACGCGGTGCCGAGCTGCGCGGCGTCGGCGCCCGCGGCGAGCACGGCGGCGATCTGCCGGCCGCGCATGATCCCGCCGGTCGCGACGAGGGGCAGCCGCACGGCCTCACGGACCTCGGTGAGCAGCGGCAGCAGTCCCCGCCCGCGGCCCGGGGCGGGCCCGTCGGCCGGGTCGTCGCGGTGGGTGCCCTGGTGCCCGCCCGCCTCGGCGCCCTGCACACAGACCGCCCCGGCTCCGGCGCGCTCGGCGGTCCGGGCCTCCTCGACGGACGTGACGGTGGCGATCGTGAACGTACCGACCCGGGCGAAGGCGTCGAGCGCGTCGCGGTCGGGGCAGCCGAAGGTGAAGGAGACGACCGGCACGGGGTCGTCGAGGAGGATCGCCACCTTCGCGTCGTAGGCGTCGTCCCGCCCCTGGTCGGCGTCGCCGAGCGGCGTCTCGTACCAGGTGGCCTCGCCCGCGAGCTGGTGCCGGTAGACCTCGACGGCGGCGGGATCGGCGGGCTGCCCGCCGGGCGGCATGAGGAGGTTGACCCCGAAGGGCCGCGCGGTGAGCGCGCGTACCTGCTTGACCTCCTGGTACAGCCCGCCCGCGGTCTTGTACCCCCCGGCCAGGAACCCGAGCGCCCCCGCCTCGCACACGGCCCCGACGAGCTCGGGACAGGAGGCGCCACCCGCCATCGGGGCCTGCACGATCGGGTGACGAGAGAGATCGTTCAGTGCGGTGGACATGCAGGCATCGTGCCATGCCGGAAGGACCCGGCCGAATCGGTACGGGAGGGGTACGCGGTGGACGCGGGAGCGGTGCGAGAGGGGCCCGCGACCACGCCGCCCGCCCGAAATGCCCCCACCGTGCGGCGAGGCCCGCGGTCCCGGACAACGCGGACGAGGACGGCGCGGCGCATGCGGCCGCCACGACCGCGGAACCCGCCCCGCGGGGAACGCGAAAGGGCGGTCCCGCGGGAAACGCGGGACCGCCCCTTCGCTCGTACCGCCGGCGCCTCAGCGCCCGTTGAACGCGTCCTTCAGACGCGAGAACAGGCCCTGCTGTCCCGGCTGGAACTGCCCTGTCGGGCGCTCCTCGCCGCGCAGCTGGGACAGCTCGCGCAGCAGGCGCTCCTGCTCCGGGTCGAGCTTCGTCGGGGTCTGCACCTCGACGTGGACGATCAGGTCGCCCCGGCCGTTGCCCCGCAGGTGCGTGACACCGCGGCCGTGCAGCGGGATCGACTGGCCGGACTGGGTGCCCGGACGGATGTCGACGTCCTCCAGTCCGTCCAGCGTCTGCAGCTGCACCTTCGTGCCGAGCGCGGCCGCCGTCATCGGGATGGTGACCGTGCAGTGCAGGTCGTCGCCACGCCGCTGGAAGACCTCGTGCGGGACCTCGTGGATCTCCACGTACAGGTCGCCGGCGGGGCCGCCGCCGGGGCCGACCTCGCCCTCGCCCGCGAGCTGGATGCGGGTGCCGTTGTCGACACCGGCCGGGATCTTGACCGTGAGCGTACGGCGGGACCGCACGCGCCCGTCGCCCGCGCACTCGGGGCACGGGGTCGGGACCACGGTGCCGAAGCCCTGGCACTGCGGGCAGGGGCGCGACGTCATGACCTGGCCCAGGAAGGACCGGGTGACCTGGGAGACCTCGCCACGGCCGCGGCACATGTCACAGGTCTGCGCGGTGGTGCCGGGCGCGGCGCCCTCGCCGGAGCAGGTGGTGCAGACGACGGCCGTGTCGACCTGGATGTCCTTGGTGGTGCCGAAGGCCGCCTCGTCGAGGGTGATCTCCAGGCGGATCATCGCGTCCTGGCCGCGCCGGGTGCGCGAGCGCGGCCCGCGCTGGGACGCCGTACCGAAGAAGGCGTCCATGATGTCCGAGAAGTTCCCGAAGCCGCCCGCGCCGAAGCCGCCGGCACCGCCGCCGCCGCCGGCTGCGGACAAGGGGTCCCCGCCGAGGTCGAAGACCTGCTTCTTCTGCGGGTCCGAGAGGACCTCGTAGGCGGCGTTGATCTCCTTGAACCGCTCCTGCGTCTTCGGGTCCGGATTCACGTCCGGGTGAAGCTCACGGGCAAGACGGCGGAAGGCCTTCTTGATCTCGTCCTGCGACGCGTCGCGGCGTACGCCGAGTACGGCGTAGTAGTCGGTGGCCACTTACGACTCCGCCAGGATCTGTCCGACGTAACGTGCCACTGCGCGTACCGCTCCCATCGTTCCGGGGTAGTCCATGCGGGTCGGTCCGACCACGCCGAGTTTGGCGACTGCCTCGCCGCCGGAACCGTAGCCGACCGAGACGACCGACGTGGACGTCAGTCCCTCGTGGGCGTTCTCGTGCCCGATGCGTACGGTCATGCCCGATTCCTTGGCCTCGCCCAGCAGCTTGAGGAGCACGACCTGCTCCTCGAGCGCTTCCAGGACGGGCCTGATCGTCAGGGGGAAGTCGTGTCCGAAGCGGGTCAGATTGGCGGTGCCGCCGATCATGAGCCGCTCCTCCTGCTCCTCGACGAGGGTCTCCAGGAGGGTCGCGAGCACGGTCGTGACCGTGCCGCGGTCCTCGATCTCCTCGAAGGAGTCCGGCAGATCCTGCACCAGCTGCGGCACGTCGGCGAACCGGCGGCCGACGACCCGGCTGTTGAGCCGGGCCCGCAGGTCGGCCAGGGAGTTCTCGCCGAAGGGGGCCGGGCAGTCGATGACCCGCTGCTCGACCCGGCCGGTGTCGGTGATGAGCACCAGCATCAGCCGGGCGGGGGCCAGCGACAGCAGCTCCACGTGCCGGACCGTCGAACGGGTCAGCGACGGGTACTGCACGACGGCGACCTGCCGGGTCAGCTGCGCGAGCAGGCGGACCGTGCGGCCGACGACGTCGTCGAGGTCGACGGCTCCGTCGAGGAAGTTGTGGATCGCCCGCCGCTCCGGGGTCGAGAGCGGCTTGACGCCCGCGAGCCGGTCCACGAAGAGGCGGTAGCCCTTGTCGGTGGGGATGCGGCCGGCGCTGGTGTGAGGCTGGGCGATGTAGCCCTCCTCCTCCAGGACCGCCATGTCGTTGCGCACGGTGGCGGGCGACACGCCGAGCCTGTGGCGCTCGGTCAACGCCTTGGAGCCGACCGGCTCCTCCGTCCCGACGTAGTCCTGGACGATGGCGCGCAGCACCTCGAGTCTGCGTTCGCTGAGCATCGCGCGCACCTCCAGCTGTCGATCCGGTTCCGGTTGCTCCACTTTTGGCACTCGCCCTGCCCGAGTGCCAGGAATCCCCCGGCCAGTGTACGGCGGCGCACATCGCTCCTGGCAAGGAGGCGGGGTCGGAGCGGTCGGAGCGGATAGCGTCGCGTCATGGATCTGGAACGGGAAGACGTGTCGGCGGAGCGGTGGGAAGAGCAGGGCTGGGAGCGCCTCGGCAAGGGGGTGGGACGCCGCCGGATGCCGGGCTGGGACGCCACGGTGGGCCTGGTCGTCGGCCGGGACGCGGTCCTGCTGTACGACACGGGCGCCACCCTCGTGCAGGGCGCCGAACTGCGCGCGCAGGTGGCGTCGATCACAGGCGGCCGGAGGGTGACGCATGTCGCACTCAGCCATCCCCACTTCGACCACGTCCTCGGCACGGCGGTCTTCGCGGGGGCGGAGGTCTTCGGCGCGGTGGGCATGGACGCGCTGCTGCGCCGGGAGGCGGAGGAGCTGCGCCGGGACGCGGTGCAGCAGGGGGTGGACGAGCAGGCCGCGGCGGAGGCCGCCGAGGTCCTGGTCGCCCCGCGCCACACGGTCTCGGGCGAGTGGACCCTCGACCTGGGCGGACGCCAGGTCCTGCTCGCGAACGTCGGCCCCGGCCACTCGGGCCACGACCTGGCGCTCCTCGTGCCGGGCGAGCGGGAGATCGTCTTCTGCGGCGACCTGGTGGAGGAGTCGGGCGAGCCGCAGGCGGGCCCGGACGCGATTCCGTCCCGCTGGCCGGCCGCCCTCGACCGCCTGCTGTCCCTGGCCGGCGAGGACGCGCTCTACGTGCCGGGCCACGGCGCGTTGGTGGACGCGGACTTCGTCCGACGCCAGCGCGATGAACTGGCACGCCGCTTCGAGGTGTCGTAGCGTCGCCCGAATGCGCAGCTACAACCCGGATCTGACGCCTCCTTGGAAGAAGTCGGCTCCCGTGCCGGAGGTCCCGGCCGACCACGACCTCGTCGTCGAAGAGGTCTCGACGGGCTTCTGCGGGGCGGTGATCCGCTGCGAGGCGGGCACGGTCACCCTGGAGGACCGCTTCGGCAAGCACCGGGTCTTCCCGCTGGAACCGCGCGGCTTCCTCCTGGAGGGCCGGGTCGTCACCCTGGTCCGCCCCTCCCGGCCGGCACCGTCCCGCCCCGCCCGTACGGCCTCCGGCTCGGTCGCCGTCCCGGGCGCCCGGGCGCGCGTCGCGCGGGCGGGCCGCATCTACGTGGAGGGCCGCCACGACGCCGAGCTGGTGGAGCGGGTGTGGGGCGACGACCTGCGCATCGAAGGCGTGGTCGTGGAGTACCTGGAGGGCGTCGACGACCTCCCGGCCATCGTCGCCGACTTCGCCCCGGCCCCGGACGCCCGCCTGGGCGTCCTGGTGGACCATCTCGTGGAGGGCTCCAAGGAGTCCCGTATCGCCGCCCGCGTCACCTCGCCCGACGTCCTGGTCGTCGGCCACCCGTACATCGACGTCTGGGAGGCCGTGAAGCCCTCCTCGGTCGGCATCCGCGCCTGGCCGACGGTCCCCCGCGGCCAGGACTGGAAGACCGGCGTCTGCCGCGCCCTGGGCTGGCCCGAGAACACGGGCGCGGCCTGGCAGCACATCCTGTCGAGGGTCCACTCCTACAAGGACCTGGAACCGGCGCTCCTGGGCCGGGTCGAGGAACTCATCGACTTCGTCACGGCCCCGTAAGCGCTGCGCCGCCTCGACTCCCCTGCGGGCCCGCCCGATCCTGCGGTCGCGGCGCCCCGCAGGGGAGTCCAGGACTTCAGCGTCCGGCCGCCGGCCGGCGGCCCCTCCGTGACGCCGGCCCGGCCGCCTACGCCGTCCGCACGGGGGCCGCCGCGTCCCGGCACGGGAGAGCGCGCTCCGCGGGCCTGGGTCCGTGAGGCCCGGCCCGGGTCCCGTGCGGCCCCGGCCCTGGTCGGTCAGTCCACCAGGTCTCGGTCCACCCGGTCGCGGACCACCAGGTCTCAGTCCACCCGGTCGCGGACCACCAGATCTCAGTCCACCAGGTCGCGGACCACCGCGTCGGCCAGCAGCCGCCCCCGCAGCGTCAGCACGGCCAGCCCCTCGGCGTACGGCCCGGGGTCGAGGAGGCCGTCGGCGAGGGCCCGCTCGGCCGCGGCGAGCCCGGCCGGGCGCAGCAGCCCGAGAGGGCAGCCCTCCCGCAGCCGCAGCTCCAGGAGCACCCGCTCCACCCGCCGGTCCTCCTCGGTCAGGAGCTCGCGCCCCGCTCCGGGCGACTTACCGGCCCCCAGCGCCGCCGCGTACGCGCCCGGGTGCTTGACGTTCCACCACCGGACCCCGCCCACGTGGCTGTGGGCGCCCGGTCCGGCGCCCCACCAGTCGGCACCGCGCCAGTAGAGCTCGTTGTGGAGGCAGCGGCCGGCGTCGGAAGTGGCCCAGTTGGACACCTCGTACCACGCGTACCCCGCTCCGGACAGCACGTCCTCGGCGATGAGATAGCGGTCGGCGTGCACGTCGTCGTCGGTCATCGGTATCTCACCGCGCCGGATGCGCCGCGCGAGCTGGGTGCCCTCCTCCACGATGAGCGCGTAGGCGCTGACGTGGTCCGGCCCGGCCCCGATCGCCGCGTCCAGCGAGGCCCGCCAGTCGTCGTCGGACTCGCCGGGCGTGCCGTAGATGAGGTCCAGATTGACGTGCTCGAAGCCGGCCGCGCGCGCCTCGGCGACGCACGCCTCGGGACGCCCTGGTGTGTGGCTGCGGTCGAGGACCTTCAGCACGTGCTGCCGGGCGCTCTGCATGCCGAAGGAGATCCGGTTGAAGCCGCCCTCGCGCAGGGTCGCCAGATACGCGGGGTCGACGGACTCCGGATTCGCCTCCGTCGTCACCTCGGCGTCGTCCGCGAGCCCGAACTCGTCCCGGATCACCGCGAGCATGGACACGAGATCGCCCGCGTCGAGCAGAGTGGGGGTGCCGCCGCCGACGAAGACGGTCCGCACCGGACGCGGGTCGTCGCCGAGGACCTTGCGCGCGAGCCGGATCTCCTCGGCCACCTGCCCCGCGTAGTTGTCCCGGGAGGCGAGCACGCCGCCGGCACCACGCAGCTCGCTCGCGGTGTAGGTGTTGAAGTCGCAGTAGCCGCACCGGGTGGCGCAGTACGGCACGTGCAGATAGAACCCGAGCGGTCGCTCCCCGGCGCCCTGCAGGGCGCTCACGGGCAGCGCACCGTCCTCGGGCATGGGCTCACCATCGGGCAGTACGGAAGGCATGAGCCCATTGTCCCGTACCGCCCGGGGTAGGCCCCGCGCCTGTGGACAACTCCGGAAGGCCCAGGTCAGGCCGGTGGGGCCCGACAGGGCCCGTCAGATCAGCCCGAACCGTACGGCTCGGCGTCACCGGCCCGGCGTCACCGGCGGCCCTGCCCGTCGTGGCGGCGCATGCCGGGCGGGACGGGTCTGCCGGCGCATGCCGGACGGGAGGGGCCTGCCGGGGCTGCCGGGCGGGACGGGCCTGCCGGGCTGGACGCGCCTGCCGGGGGCCTCCCGCACGTGACAGGGCTGCCGGACGGGACGGGGCCGTTCGGCACCGTCACGCCCGCTCGGCCCCGTCACGCCCGCTCGGCCCCGTCACGCCCGCTCGGCCCCGTCCGGCCCGGTCGGCCGGTCAGGCCTCCCGCGACCCCGCGTACATCTCGTCGATCAGGTGCTGGTAGGTCCGCTCCACCACCGGTCGCTTCATCTTCAGGCTCGGCGTGAGCTCGCCGTGCTCGACGTCGAGGTCGCGCGGCAGGAGCCGGAACTTCTTGATCGTCTGCCAGCGCTGCAGCCCCTCGTTGAGGCGGCCGACGTACCCCTCGATCAGCTGCTCGACCTGCGGGGAGGCGACGACCTCCGCGTAGGACCTGCCGCCGAGGCCGTGCTCGGCGGCCCAGCCGAGGATGGCGGGCTCGTCGAGGGCGATGAGGGCGCTGCAGTAGTTCCGGTCGGCGCCGAGCACCACGATGTTGGAGACGAACGGGCAGACGGCCTTGAACTGGCCCTCGATCTCCGTCGGGGCGATGTACTTGCCGCCGGAGGTCTTGAAGAGGTCCTTCTTGCGGTCGGTGATGCGCAGGTAGCCGTCGGCGGACAGCTCGCCGATGTCGCCGGTGTGGAACCAGCCGTCCGGCTCCAGGACCTCCGCGGTCTTCTCCGGCAGGCCGTGGTAGCCCTCCATCACGCCGGGGCTGCGCAGCAGGATCTCGCCGTCGTCGGCGATGCGGACCTCGGTGCCGGGCAGCGGCTTGCCGACCGTGCCGGTGCGGTAGGCCTCGCCGGGGTTGACGAAGGACGCGGCGGAGGACTCCGTGAGGCCGTAGCCCTCCAGGATGTGGATGCCGGCGCCGGAGAAGAAGTAGCCGATCTCCGGGGCGAGCGCGACGGAGCCGGAGACGGCGGCGCGCAGCCGGCCGCCGAAGGCCTCGCGGAGCTTCTTGTAGACGAGCGCGTCGGCGACCTTGTGCTTGGCGGCGAGGCCGAAGGGCGCGGAGGCGGTGCCGGTGCGGCGGAAGTTGTCCTGGGTGACCTTGGCGTACTCGCGGGCGACGCCGGCCGCCCACTGGAAGATCTTGTACTTGGCCGCGCCGCCCTCGCGGGCCTTGGCGGCGACGCCGTTGTAGACCTTCTCGAAGATGCGCGGGACGGCGGCCATGTAGGTGGGCTGCACGACCGGCAGGTTCACGATGATCTTGTCGATGCGGCCGTCGACGGCGGTGACGTGGCCGACCTCGATCTGGCCGGAGGTGAGCACCTTGCCGAAGACGTGGGCCAGCGGCAGCCAGAGGTACTGCACGTCGTCCTGGGTGACCAGGCCGGTGGCCGCGATGGCCTTGGCCATGTACGACCAGTTGTCGTGCGGGAGGCGGACGCCCTTGGGGCGGCCGGTGGTGCCCGAGGTGTAGATGAGGGTGGCGAGCTGGTCGGCGGTGATCGCCCCGACGCGCTCCTTCACGACCTCCGGGTGCTTCTCCAGGTACGCCTTGCCGCGCGCCTCCAGGTCGGCGAGGGTGAGCACCCACTCGTCCGAGGTGTCCGCGCCCTCGGCGTCGATGACGACGACGTGGTGGAGCTTCGGCAGGTCGGCGCGGCACTCGACGGCCTTGGCGAGCTGTGCGGCGTTCTCCGCGATCAGGACGCGCGAGTCGGAGTCGGAGAGGATGAACGCCGACTCCTCGGCGTTGGTCTGCGGGTAGATCGTGGTGACGGCCGCGCCGGCGCACATCACGCCGAGGTCGGCGAGGATCCACTCGACCCGCGTCGAGGAGGCGAGGGCGACCCGCTCCTCCGGCTGGACGCCGAGGTCGATGAGGCCGGCCGCGATGCCGTAGACGCGCTCGGCGGCCTGCGCCCAGCTGAGCGACTTCCAGTCGTCCGGTCCCTGGTCGGAGGCGGCGGGAACCGGGTAGCGGTAGGCCTCCGCGTCCGGCGTCCGCTCGACTCGCTCAAGGAAGAGGGTCGCCACGGACGGCGGCCGGTTCTCGATCAGGGTCTGTGTGTCGCTCACGACGTCCTCCGGGCGGCGGCGGTGCGGTCAGGCGGTGGGCCGGACAGTGCGTAACTAACTGGCGAGTAACCTTCGAGCGGCTTCAGAGTAGAGCGCCGGGGACTGGCGCGTAAGGGCTTGCATATAACGAACGAGTCTGCACGCACTCGGCGTACAGACCCGTTCGGTGGACATGTCGGTGTACGAGGCAGCTACTTCACGGCCTCGACGGCGGCTACTTCTTCGCCTTGCCGCCCGCCGCGTCGTCGCTCGACAGGACGGCGATGAACGCCTCCTGCGGGACCTCGACGGAGCCGACCATCTTCATCCGCTTCTTGCCTTCCTTCTGCTTCTCCAGCAGCTTCCGCTTACGGGAGATGTCACCGCCGTAGCACTTGGCGAGGACGTCCTTGCGGATGGCGCGGATGGTCTCACGGGCGATGACCCGGGAGCCGATGGCCGCCTGGATGGGCACCTCGAAGGCCTGCCGCGGGATGAGCTCGCGCAGCTTGGCGACGAGCCGCACACCGTAGGCGTACGCGGCGTCCTTGTGGGTGACGGCGGAGAAGGCGTCGACCTTGTCGCCGTGCAGCAGGATGTCGACCTTGACCAGGCTGGAGGCCTGCTCGCCGGTGGGCTCGTAGTCGAGCGAGGCGTAGCCGCGGGTCTTGGACTTCAGCTGGTCGAAGAAGTCGAAGACGATCTCGGCCAGCGGCAGGGTGTAGCGGATCTCGACGCGGTCCTCGGAGAGGTAGTCCATGCCGAGGAGGGTGCCGCGCCGGGTCTGGCACAGCTCCATGATCGAGCCGATGAACTCGGTGGGCGCGAGGATCGTGGCGCGCACGACCGGCTCGTGCACCTCGTTGATCTTGCCCTCGGGGAACTCGCTCGGATTGGTGACCGTGTGCTCGGTGCCGTCCTCCATGACCACGCGGTAGACCACGTTGGGGGCGGTGGCGATCAGGTCGAGGCCGAACTCGCGCTCCAGGCGCTCGCGGATGACGTCGAGGTGGAGCAGGCCCAGGAAGCCGACGCGGAAGCCGAAGCCGAGGGCCGCGGAGGTCTCCGGCTCGTAGACCAGCGCGGCGTCGTTGAGCTGGAGCTTGTCGAGGGCCTCTCGGAGGTCGGGGTACTCCGAGCCGTCCAGCGGGTAGAGGCCCGAGAAGACCATCGGCTTCGGGTCCTTGTAGCCGCCGAGCGCCTCGGTGGCGCCCTTGGCCTGCGAGGTGATCGTGTCACCGACCTTGGACTGGCGGACGTCCTTCACGCCGGTGATGAGGTAGCCCACCTCGCCGACGCCGAGGCCGTCGGACGGCGTCATCTCCGGAGAGGAGACGCCGATCTCCAGGAGCTCGTGGGTGGCGCCGGTCGACATCATCCGGATGCGCTCGCGCTTGTTGAGCTGGCCGTCGACGACACGGACGTACGTCACGACGCCGCGGTAGGAGTCGTAGACCGAGTCGAAGATCATCGCGCGGGCGGGGGCGTCCGCGTCGCCCACCGGGGCCGGGATGTCCCGGACGGCCCGGTCGAGCAGCGCCTCGACACCCAGGCCGGTCTTGGCGGAGACCTTGAGCACGTCCTCCGGCTGGCAGCCGATGAGGTTGGCCAGCTCCTCCGCGAACTTCTCCGGCTGGGCGGCCGGGAGGTCGATCTTGTTGAGCACCGGGACGATGGTGAGCTCGTTCTCCATCGCCAGGTAGAGGTTGGCGAGAGTCTGCGCCTCGATGCCCTGGGCGGCGTCCACCAGCAGGATCGTGCCCTCACAGGCTGCCAGCGAACGCGACACCTCGTACGTGAAGTCGACGTGCCCGGGGGTGTCGATCATGTTCAGGATGTGCGTGCGGCCCTGGTCCGGCCCCTCGGTGGGGGCCCAGGGCAGACGGACCGCCTGGGACTTGATCGTGATGCCGCGCTCACGCTCGATGTCCATCCGGTCGAGATACTGGGCGCGCATCTGCCGCTGGTCGACCACACCGGTCAGCTGGAGCATCCGGTCGGCAAGCGTGGACTTGCCGTGGTCGATGTGCGCGATGATGCAGAAATTGCGGATCAGAGCCGGGTCGGTACGGCTCGGCTCGGGCACGTTGGTAGGAGTCGCGGGCACGCAGGGTTCTCGTCTCGGGCGATGTTCAGAACGGATACGTAGGCTCCATGGTCCCATGACTGTGGGCCGGTGCTCGGTTTGGGCGGCCTGGGGAGCGGCTGATAACGTGGACGGCTGTGCCTCGTGTGCCCTCTCAGCTGCGCGGTACATCCTGAAGAAACATCGAACCTGTAAAGGCTCTTTTCGTGGCGAACATCAAGTCCCAGATCAAGCGGAACAAGACCAACGAGAAGGCGCGCCTGCGCAACAAGGCCGTCAAGTCGTCGCTCAAGACCGCGATCCGCAAGGCCCGTGAGGCTGTCGCCGCCGGCGACCTCGAGAAGGCGACCGTTGCCGCTCGTGCCGCCGCGCGTCAGCTCGACAAGGCTGTCTCGAAGGGTGTCATCCACAAGAACGCCGCCGCCAACAAGAAGTCGGCGCTGGCCACCAAGGTTGCCTCCCTTCAGGGCTGAGCTCTGATGTGACACGGCCGCACGGGAACCAGCGGGCCCTCTAACCGCTCCCGCCCGGCCACCCGGCTCCGTACGCGAGACGCGTTCGCCACGCGTGTACGAGCCACAAGCTTGAACGCCGAAGGCCCCGCCGCCCTCCTTCCCCAGGAGGCGACGGGGCCTTCGCCGTACGGGGCGGGCGTGCGTAGGCTCACCGCATGACCGACTTCCTGCCTCTTCTCGTGATCGCCGCGGCGCTCGCCGGGGTGCTGGGCCTGCTGGCCCGCCTGGCCGTCGTGGTGCGCCGCAGGGGCACGGCGGGCGCGGCGATCACGGCGGCGCTGGCCGCGCACGACGAGGCGTTCAGGATCACGGCGCACGAGTCGTACGTGGAGGTCCAGGCGCAGGCCGAGCGCAAGGCTCCGCTGCTGTCACCCGACCCCTGGGCCGCGCGCACCCCGCTGCCGCCCCGGCGCCGTCCGAGCCTCCTCGCCCGCGCGGCACGCCGCACCGGACGCCTGGGCCGCAGGGCCCAGCGCGGCGGTGCGCGCCACAGCGACTGACCACCCGGGCGTCGCGCCTGGGGCGCCGGGGTCGTGATCCGGGCGCTTGGGCCGTGGCTCTGGCCCTTGGGTCGTGGCCCGGGGGGCGGGTGGTGGCCTGGGGGCTGGGCCGTGGTCCGGGGGCCCGGAACGTGGTCCGGGGGGCCGGGACGTGGTCCGGGGGGCCGTGGTCCGGGGGGCCGTGGTGGCCCGGGGCCGGCCGTGGTCCGAGGGGCCGTGGTCCGGGCGCCGGGTGGGGGCCCGTGCCGGGCCGTGGTCCGGGGGGCCGTGATCCGGGGGGGCCGTGGTCCGGGGGGCCATGGTCCGGGGGCCGTGGTCCGGGCGCACGGCACGCCGCACAGGACTCCACGGCCGCAGGGCCGGTGCGGCGGTGCGGCCCACAGTGACTGAACACCCGGCGTCGCGCCTGGGGCGTTGGGCTCGGGCGCCGGGCCGTGGCCCGGAGGCGGGCCGTGGTCCGGGCGCCGGGGTCGTGGTCCGGGCGCCGGGGTCGTGGTCCGGGGGCCGGGCCGTGGCCCGGAGGCGGGCCGTGGTCCGGGGGCCGGGCCGTGGTCCGGGCGCCGGGGTCGTGGCTGGCGCCCGGTGTCGAGACCGGCGCCCGGTGTCGAGGCAGCGACCGCCGGGTCGAGGTCCGGCGGGGGTCGAGGTCCGGCCGGGGGCGAGGTTCGGCTCGCCGGGGCGAGGTTCGGCCGGGGCGACGGCTGCAGTCCCAGCGCGGTCGGGTTCGACGTCCGGCAGCGGTGGGCCCTGGCGTTGCGGCGATCCTCAGCCGCGGCGCATGCGGGCGGCGCGGGCGATGGTGACCACGGCCTTCTCCAGGGCGTACTCGGGGTCGTCGCCGCCGCCCTTGACGCCCGCGTCCGCCTCCGCGACCGCCCTGAGGGCGACCGCCACGCCGTCGGGGGTCCAGCCGCGCATCTGCTGGCGGACCCGGTCGATCTTCCACGGCGGCATGCCGAGCTCCCGCGCCAGGTCTGCCGGTCGCCCCCCGCGCGCGGAGGAGAGCTTCCCGATGGCCCGCACACCCTGCGCGAGCGCGCTGGTGATCAGAACGGGCGCGACCCCGGTCGACAGGGACCAGCGCAGCGCCTCCAGGGCCTCCGCCGCCCGTCCCTCGACGGCGCGGTCGGCGACCGTGAAGGACGACGCCTCGGCGCGGCCGGTGTAGTAGCGCCCGACGACCGCCTCGTCGATCGTCCCGTCGACGTCCGCCGTCAACTGCGCCGCCGCGGAGGCCAGCTCCCGCAGATCGCTGCCGATCGCGTCGACGAGCGCCTGGCACGCCTCGGGCGTGGCCGAACGCCCGAGCGTCCGGAACTCCTGCCGCACGAACGTCAGCCGCTCCGCCGGCTTCGTCGTCTTCGGACAGGCCACCTCGCGCGCGCCGGCCTTGCGGGCCGCGTCGAGGAGCCCCTTGCCCTTGGCCCCGCCGGCGTGCAGCAGTACGAGGCTGATCTCCTCGACCGGCGCGTCGATGTAGGCCTTGATCTCCTTGATCGTGTCCGCCGACAGGTCCTGCGCGTTCCGTACGACCAGGACCTTGCGTTCGGCGAAGAGGGAGGGGCTGGTCAGCTCCGCCAGCGAGCCGGGCTGGAGCTGTTCGGGGCCGAGATCGCGCACGTCCGTGTCGGCGTCGGCGGCACGGGCCGCCGCCACGACCTCGCGGACCGCGCGGTCAAGCAGCAGGTCCTCCTGGCCCACGGCGAGCGTGACGGGGGCGAGGAGATCGTCGGGGGAAGACTTCTTGGTGGCCATCGCGCTCCAGCATCCCACGGGGCACCGACAGCGGGTCCGGCCCCGGTCCGGCCGTCGTCGAGAATGTGCACGTGAGCGATGTGAGACACGTACTGGTCCTGCCCGACCGCGACGCGGCCGAGGAGGTCGCCGGGGAACTCCCCGACCGCTTCGGCCTCGCCGAGGAACCCCAGCTCGTCCGGGACGCCCTGGCCGGCGAGGACGACGCCGAGGACGCCCAGTGGCTGGTGGTGGTCGAGGACCCGGAAGCCCGCCTGGACCCGTCGGCCCTGGACGCACTGGCCGCCGAGTACGAGGGCTGGCTCGAAGCTCCCTAGCCGTGTCCTCCGGATCGGCCGGCCCCGCGGCTACGCCGGCGTCTTGGGCACGATCTGGATGTCCAGATCGATCGTGATGCTGGAGCCGATCGCCGCGATCCCCCGGGCGAGCAGGGTCTGCCAGGTCAGCGTGAAGTCCTCGCGGTGCAGTTCGGTGGTCGCCCGGCAGGCGCCCCGGGTCTCGCCCTGCAGTCCGCTGCCGAGGCCCAGGTACCGGGTGTCGAGGGTGACCGTACGGCTGACGCCGTGCAGGGTGAGCGCGCCGGTGACGGCCCATCGGCTGCCGCCCTTGTGGACGAAGCGCTCGCTGTAGAAGTCCAGCGTCGGGAAGGTGCCGACGTCGAGGAAGTCGCCGGAGCGCAGGTGGTCGTCGCGCATCTGTACGCCGGTGTCGATGGAGGCCGCGTCGATCACGACGTGCATGGCCGACTGCTCCATCCGCTCGGCGATCCGGACCGCTCCGGCGAAGCTGTTGAACCGGCCGTGGATCCGCGCGAGGCCGATGTGCCGCGCGGTGAAGCCGATCTGGGAGTGCATCGGGTCGATCTCCCAGTCGCCCGGCTCGGGCAGCTGCTGCTGGGGTGCGACCTGGAGCAGCACGTCGCCGAGGCTCGCGTGCGTGCTCTCCGCGACGACGGCGTTGCCGTGGTACGGCGTGTAGCCCTCGGCCGTGACCGCGAGCCGGTACTCCCCGGCGGGTACGGTCGCGAGGACGCTGCCGTACGGATCGGTCTCCCCGGCGAGGACCTTGCGGCCCGCGGCGTCGCTGACCGTGAACTCGGCCTGGCGGACCGGTTCGCTCACGGGGTCCAGGACCCGGCAGCTCAGGACCCCCGCCGACGGCGGCACGGCGAGTCCCGCGAGCGGGCCGCCCGGAGAGGCTCCCGCACGACGCCGACCGAACAGACCGAACACTTCACGTACCCCCGGACAAACCGCTCGCGTTTTCACACCGACGAAGACGCATTCGATCACTGTTGCGCCGTTCGAGGCAAACAGCGGAAGTGTTACCGGAGGTCCGAATTGAACGTTCCGCTCACGCGCGTGACGCGACCGGCGCCTGCTCCGGCAGTTCGCGCAGCCGCGGGAGCGGCGAGGGCAGCACCCAGAGCACCGCGAAAACCGCGCCCCCGGTGGCGAGCCACA
This sequence comes from Streptomyces sp. NPDC101191, assembly GCF_044767915.1. Lineage (NCBI taxonomy): Bacteria > Bacillati > Actinomycetota > Actinomycetes > Kitasatosporales > Streptomycetaceae > Streptomyces > Streptomyces sp. NPDC101191. Next base: position 81,389 of record NZ_JBIWOU010000010.1, on the reverse strand, counting down.
GCGTGGGCCGCAGGCCGAGCGTCGTGCCGAGCAGGCCACCGGCGAGCGCGCCGAGCGGGCGGAAACCCTGGTTGAGGGTCCGAAAGGCCCCCATCACCCGCGAGCGGACGCCGTCGGGTATCAGCGCCATCTGCAACGACCCGGCCGCGACGTCGACCACCATCACCCCGGCGCAGGAGAGGAACTCGGCGGCGAAGAGCAGTACGAGGACCAGCGGCAGCGGGCCGCCGGCGGCCGGTATGAGGAGCAGCGGCAGGGTGAAGCCCAGGAAGCCGGCCACGAGGGACGGCCCGATGCCGATCCGCCGCACGACCGCCCCGCTGCACAGCGCCCCGATCACCCCGCCCACCGCACCCGCCGCGAGCGCCGCGCCCAGCACGCCGGCGCTCAGGCCGAGTTCGGTCGTCGCGTACAGCACGAAGAGGGTGTGGAAGGCGTAGTTGAAGAACTGCACCGTGCCGGAGGCCGCGAACAGCGCGCGCATCGAGGGGTTCCCCACCACCCAGCGCAGCCCCTCGGTGAAGTGCCCCTTCTCGACCGGCGCCGGAGCGGGCTCCGCAGGATCGATCCGGGCCAGGTACCCGGCCGAGACCACGTAGGTGAGCGCGTCCGCCACCAGCGCGAAGGGCGCGGTGAGCACCTGCACCAGCACCCCGCCGATGCCCGGACCGGCCAGCCAGGCCATCGAACGGCTGCCGTTGACGAGCGAGTTCGCCTGCACGTAGCGCTCGGTCGGGACGAGCGCCACGAACAGGGTGGCGTTGCACGCCTCGAAGAGCACGCTGAGCGCACCCACCCCGAAGGCCACCGCGTACAGCTGACCGAGCGTCAACACGTCCAGGAGGTAGGCGGCCGGCAGGGTCAGCAACAGCGCCGCCCGCGCGAGGTCTGTCGCGATCATGGCGCGCCGACGCCGGGCCTGCCGGTCCGCCCAGGCTCCGAACGGCAGGTTGAGCAGCAGGGCGGGCAGCAGCTCGGCCGTCTTCAGCCAGCCCATCTCGGCGGCGTCGGCCCCCAGGACGAGGACGGCGGCCAGCGGGAGCGCCATGAGCGAGATCTGGTCGCCGACGAGGGACACCGTCTGACCGGTCCAGTACCGCCGGAACGCCCGCACGCGCAGCAGCGCGGGTATCCGTGCCCCGATCCCCATCGCTCACTCCCCCTCGTCGCCGCTGCCGGCGCTGCCCGCGCCACCCTTGCCGTTGCCGCCGTTGCCGCCGTCGGTACCGTCCGCCGTCTCCGCGTCCACGCCGCCGGGAATCTCGCGGTCCAGGAAGGCGAGCTGCACGAAGGCGACCGCCTCGGCCCCCTCGGGCCGCAGCGCCGGGTCCCGCTCGCGCTCCTCGTAGGGCCGCAGCAGTTCCTCGATCCGCTCCCCGAGACCGGTGAGCTCATCGGGGGTCAGATGGAACAGCGCGTCGCTGTACCGCTCGGCCTCCCGCCACTCCGGGGGCAGCGTGTGCCGGTTCTCCACCGCCCGGAGGACCCGTTGGAAGTACAGCTCGATCGCGGCACCGCTGAGCGCGTCCGCCGCCTCGGCGACGGCCGCGTCCTCGCTGTGGTCCGGCCACTCCGTGTACTGCGCCGTGGCCCGCCAGGGCTTCTCCCGGCCCTTGCCGCCCGGGGCCTGCTCGACCAGGCCGTACTTGGCGAGTATCCGCAGGTGGTACGAGCAGCTGGCGACGGACTCGCCGGTCAGCTCGGCCGCCCTGGTGGCGGTGAACGGCCCGCTGCGCCGCAGGAGGCCCACCAGGGTCATCCGCGTCGGATGGGCGTAGGCCCGGAGGGCCCGGGGGTCCGTCAGCCGGATGCTGCGGGGCTGCTGATCGGTCATGATGAAAACATATCTTTAGAAAGACTCCTTTACAAGCGTTCCTTTACAAGGACTGTCGCCGCCGGATCCCCGGCGCCGCCTCAGTCCGCCCCGCTGCCCGACGCGTGCGCCGCCAGCTCCGCCCCCGCACCGGTCACCGCGATCGCGCCCTCCCGGTCCGTGCTCAGCACCCTCGCCCCGCCGGCCCGCAGCGCCCCCACCGTCCTAGGCGAGGGGTGGCCGTACGGGTTGTCCCGGCCCGCCGAGACCAGCGCGAGCCGGGGTCGTGCCGCCCGTATGAGCCCGGGATCCTGGTGGGCCGAGCCATGGTGGGCGACCTTGAGCACATCGACGGGCGGCAGCGCCGGATACGCCCGCAGCAGGGCCTGCTGCGCCGGAGGTTCGAGGTCGCCGAGCAGCAGCAGCGTCACCCCTCCGGCGGTCCGGACGAACAAGGTGACACTGGCGTCGTTCGCCCCCGACCCCACCGGCTCGCCCGGCTCCCCCTCCGCCACCGGTACCGCGGCGCCGGGTCCGGCCCGGGGCCACAGGACCCGCCACTCCAGCGGTCCGAGCCTGCGCCGCTCCCCCGCCCCGGCCGGCACCAACGGCACTCCGGCCGCCAGCGCCGTCCGCCGTACGAACTCCGCCTGCTCCACCGGCTCTTCGAGTCCGGTCACCTGGATCGCCCCCACCGACCGCCCGCGCAGCACCCCCGGCAGGCCGGCCACATGGTCCGCGTGGAAGTGGGTGAGTACCAGGAGCGGGATCCGGCGCACCCCGAGGTCGCGCAGGCAGCGGTCGACCGGCTCCGCGTCCGGCCCTGCGTCGACCACCACGGCGGTGTCCCCGCCCGCCGCGAGCACGGTCGCGTCCCCCTGGCCGACCTGGCACATCGCGAACACCCAGCCCGGCGGCGGCCATCCCGTGACCAGCCGGACCAGCGGCGGCGGCCGCACCACGGCCAGGAACAGCAGCACGGCGCAGCCCGCCCCGATCCACCGCCGGTACGGCGCGCGCCACAGGGCGAGCAACAGCAGCCCCGATACCAGCGCGAGCAGCAGGCCGCCCCACCAGCCGTCCGGCCAGGCGGTCTCGGCGCCGGGCAGTTCCGCCCCCGTGCGGGCCACCTTCGCGATCCACCCCGCGGGCAGACCCGCGATCGCCGCCACCACCTCCGCCGCTCCCGGCCACACGGCCGCGAGGGCCAGGGTGGCGAATCCGAGGACCGTGGCCGGGGCCACCGCGGGTTCCACGAGCAGATTGGCGGGGACGGCGACCAGGCTCACCCGGGCCGCGAACACCGCCACGACGGGCGCGCAGACCACCTGGGCCGCGAGGGTCGCGCCCAGCGCCTCGGCGATCCGGCCGGGCACCCTGCGCCGCCGCAGCGCATCGCTCCAACGCGGAGCCACCGTGAGCAGCGCCCCCGTGGCCAGGACGGAGAGCAGGAAGCCGTAACTCCGGGCCAGCCAGGGGTCGTAGAGCACGAGGAGGAGCACCACCGCGGCGAGCGCCGGGATCAGCGAGCGGCGTCGGCCGGTCGCGATCGCGATCAGCGTCACGAGCCCGCACGCGGCCGCGCGCAGCACGCTCGGGTCGGGGCGGCACACGATCACGAAGGCGAGGGTCAGCCCGCCCCCGGCGAAGGCCGTGGCCCGCAGCGGAATGCCGAGTGCGGGCGCCAGCCCACCCCGCTCGACCTGCTGCGCCGTACCGGGTCTGCCGATGAGCAGCAGCAGGACGACCGTGAGGTTCGAGCCCGAGACGGCGAGGAGATGGGTCAGGTCCGTGGCCTCGAAGGCCTCCTTCAGGTCGGGCCCGACCCGTGAGGTGTCGCCCACCACGAGGCCCGGAAGCAGCGCCCGGGCGTCCGGGGCCAGCCCCTCGGTCGCCCGCCGCAGCCCGGCCCGCAGGTCCCCGGCCGTCCGCTGGAGCGTGCTGGGTGGCCCGACGATCCGGGGCGGCCCGTTGGCGTCGGCCCGCAGCACAGCGGCGACCGTGTCGCCGGCTCGCGCCGGCGCGAGCCGGCCTCCCACCCCGATCCGGGTCGAGGGCAGCAATCGCAGCCACTCCTCCCGCCCTTCCCGCGCGGGCACGAGCACCAGGACCGGTGCCCGGGTCCGGTGCACGGCGCCGTCCCGCCCCTCGACCCTGACTGCCTGGCCCGTCACGACCACGAAGACCGGAGCCGCCCGGCTGCCGCTCACCCGGGGCCGGGTGAGTCGCGGATCGGCGGTGACCGTCACCTCCACGACCACCCGGGCCTCCGTGCGCGCGAGCTCGGGGACCGGACCGCGCCGCAGGTCGGCCGCGTGCAGCCCGCCCGAGGCGGCCCCCGCCCCGGCGCAGAGCAGCACTCCGGCGCAAGCGGTCGCCCGCAGTCCGCGCCGCCCGGCCGGCACCAGCAGCAGCGCCGCACCGGCCAGGCAGAACAGCACGCCCGCGACCGTCCACCAGCCGGCGGCGCCCACGGCGAGCGCCGCACCGCCCCAGGCGGCGAGGGCCGGCGGGACGAGCCGCAGATCGGCCGGGCCCTCGTCCCACCCGGGCGGGCGGCCGATGTCCCCGCTCACGGCCGGACCAGCGGAGCGAGGTCCGCGAACCGGCGTGCGCCGATCCCGTTGACGTCCCGCAGCTCGGCGACCGATCGGAACCCCCCGTGCTCGACGCGGTGTTCCACGATGTGCCGGGCGAGCACCGGGCCGACCCCGGGCAGCCCGTCGAGCTGCTCCACGGTCGCCGTGTTGAGGCTCAACGGGGCGACCGGCCCCGGCGGCCCGGGAGGCGTCCCACCGCCTCCGCCCGGCGCTCCGCCGGCTCCCGCACCGCTCGTTCCCGAACCGCTCACGAGGGCGCCCGGCAGTCCGACCACGACCTGTTCACCGTCCAGCAGGACCCTGGCCCGGTTGAGGCCCGTCAGGTCCGTGCCGGGGCGCGCACCACCGGCCGCGCGCAGGGCGTCGGTCACGCGGGATCCGGCGGGCAGCGTGAAGACCCCGGGGCGGAGCACCTTGCCCCCGACGTCCACCACGATCACCGCGGCGCCGGCGGCGGCACGCGTGCCCACCCCGGCCCCGGGCACCCCCGGTCCTGTCGCTCCCACTCCTCCGCCCGTCGGCGGCGGGTCGGCGGACCCGGGGAGGGGCGGGGCGGTCTCCGGCAGCGGCCGGGTCGCGGCCACCACCTCGGGCGCGCTGACCTGCTGGGGGCGTCCCGTCCAGAAGAAGGTGCCGGCGACGCCGGCCGCCACGACCAGGACGACGCCGAGGGCCGCCAGCGAACGCCGTTCGAGCCCGCAGCGCGCCTGGATCCAGAGCGGCATCCGCTCCCGCAGAGCGAGCCGTAAGCGTTCCCCGCGGGGCACGGGTGGTTCCGGTCCTGCCCGTTCCCCCACCGTGGCTTCGGGCGCCTCAAGCGGTTCGGGAGCGCGCTGGTCCGGCGGCGCGGCCGAGGGGAACAGCGCGTCGCCCCTGCGTCGGAGCGCCTCCGACGTGGGCCCTGCCGCGTGCCGCCCGGAGCTTCCGCCCCGTGCCGCACGAGCCGTCGGCGGACGGCGGCGGGCGGCGCGGCCGTCCGATCCCGGTGCCCGGCCGGGTCCGCTGGTGGGTGCGCCGCGGCGCGATCCGATGTGTGTGCGAAGAGTCATGGATCCGACGGTAGGGACTTCCGCCCGCACCTGCCGAGATCACTCGAATCCGGTGGACAACTACCCAGTTGTGGATAACTTCGTCACCCGCACGGGGGATCGTGCGGCCATCGGCGCCCGCTCAGCGCGGAGAGACGACGACCGCGAGCAGCCCCGGTCCGGTGTGCGCGCCGATGACCGCGCCGACCTCGGTGACCTGGAGGTCCTCGACGGCGGGCAGCCGCTCGCGCAGCCTCTCGGCCAGCGCCGCGGCCCGCTCCGGGGCGGAAAGGTGGTGCACGGCGATCTCGACGGGACCGCCGCCCGCCCGCTCGACCGCGATCTCCTCGAGTCGGGCGATCGCCTTCGATGCCGTGCGGACCTTCTCGCGCAGCTCGATCCGCCCGCCGTCGAGTTCGAGCAGCGGCTTCACGGCCAGCGCGGATCCGAGCAACGCCTGCGCCGCGCCGATGCGCCCACCGCGGCGCAGGTAGTCGAGGGTGTCCACGTAGAAGAAGGCGGAGGTGCCGGCCGCCCGCTTCTCGGCCGCCGCGACGGCCTCGTCGAGCGAGCCGCCCGCCTCGACGACCTCCGCCGCCGCGAGGGCGCAGAAGCCCAGCGCCATCCCCACCATGCGGGTGTCGACGACCCGGACGGGCACGGGGGCGCCCTTGGCGGCGAGCACGGCGGCGTCGTAGGTGCCGGAGAACTCCCCGGAGAGGTGCAGCGAGACGATGCCTTCGGCCCCCGCCTCGGCGGCGGCGCGGTAGGCGGCCGCGAAGACCTCGGGGGCGGGCCGCGAGGTGGTCACCGAGCGCCGCTTCTGGAGCGCCTCGGCGAGCGAGCGGGCCGAGATCTCGGTCCCCTCCTCCAGCGCGCGGTCGCCGATGACGACGGTGAGCGGAACGGCGGTGATGGCGTGCCGCTCCATCGTCTGGGGTGGCAGGTAGGCCGTGGAATCGGTGACGATCGCGACATGCCGGGACATGAGCGGGAGGTTACCCGCAGGGACCGCCGCACGGCAGCCCGGGCCCCCGGCAGCCGTGCGGACCGCCACCTCCGGCGGCCTCCTCCGGCCCCGTCGCCGGCGTGCGTCGACCGCTCGCTCGGCGGCGGTAGCCGCTCGCCTGCGTCACGGCAGGCGCGCAACCGGCCACGCCCGGCCCGCGCATCGCGCGCGGCACGGACGTGCTCAGGTCGTCGGCTCGGGCCGGTTCGCCTTCTCCCACGGATACGCCGTCGCGCGGGGATCGGGAGCCGTGATCGCCTGCGGCTGCCCGGCCGTCCCGGCACCCGCGTCCGACCGGTCCTGCGGCCGGCCCGCGCCCGTCGTACCCGTGCTTCCGCCGTCGGCGCCCTCGGTCCCGGCAACGGCCCCGGTCCAGTGCCGCAGAGCGCCCGCCTCCATGTCGATCTGGGCGCTCAGCGAGGACAGCTCGTCCTCGGCGAACTTGCGGGCCCTGTCCCGGGCCGCGAAACGCAGTGCGTCGGCGGAGTGGGTGATCTGCTCGGTGCGGTGGCGCAGGTCCGGCAGCTGCGCCACGAGGTGCGCCTTGTCCGGCTCGCGCTCCAGCCGCTTGAGGTCCTCGTCCAGCTCGCGGGCATGGGTGCTCAGCCGGTGGAAGAGGTCCAGGGACTCCCTCAGGGAGGCGTCCTCGGCGACGCCCGCGTGCAGCGCGTCCTGGGTGGCGCGCATCGAGGTGCGCAGCGAGAGGCGCAGCTGGGCCAGCTGGCCCCCGACGCCGACCTGCCCGAAGCTCTTCGCCTTCAGGGTGGTGTCCTCGACCGCGCGCCGGGCGTGGTCGACGGTGCGGTCCACCCCGCGCTTGGCCGCCTTGGCGACCTTCACCGTGGCGTAGACCCCCAGTGCCACGAAGGCGACGAAGAGCAAGGCCATGATCGTGATCGCGGCTTCCATGGGCTCGCCCCTCCGGCGTCGATGGTGGTTCTTCCACGGTAAACGGAAGGGGCAGGCCGACGGTTCCAGGAGAACCCCCAACCTGCCCCCACCGCTCCCCTAGGGGACGGCCGGAGTCAGCGGCCCACGGCGTCAGCCGGCGACGATGTTGACCAGCTTCGGCGCGCGGACGATCACCTTGCGGATCTCCGCGCCGCCCAGCGCCGCGACCACGTTCGCGTCGCCCAGCGCCAGCGCCTCCAGGTCGGCGTCGGTGATCGACGGGGAGACCTCCAGGCGGGCCTTGACCTTGCCCTTGATCTGCACGACGCAGGTCACGCTCTCGTCCACGACGTAGGCCGGGTCGGCGACCGGGAAGTCCTGGTGGACGACCGAGTCGGCGTGGCCCAGGCGGTGCCACAGCTCCTCGGCGATGTGCGGGGCCAGCGGGGCGACCAGCAGCACCAGCTGCTCGGCGACCGGGCGGGACAGCGCGCCACCGGACTTGGTCAGGTGGTTGTTCAGCTCGGTGATCTTCGCGATCGCGGTGTTGAAGCGCATCGCGACCATGTCCTGGCCGACCCCGTCGATGGCCTTGTGCAGGGCCCGCAGGGTGTCCTCGTCGGCCGGCTCGTCGACGACGGTCACCTCGCCGGTGGCCTCGTCGACGATGTTGCGCCACAGGCGCTGCAGCAGGCGGTACTGGCCGACGACCGCGCGGGTGTCCCACGGGCGGGAGACGTCCAGCGGGCCCATGGCCATCTCGTACAGGCGCAGGGTGTCCGCGCCGTACTCGGCGCAGATCTCGTCCGGGGTGACGGCGTTCTTCAGGGACTTGCCCATCTTGCCCAGGACGCGGCTGACCTTCTCGCCCTGGTAGAAGAAGCCGCCGTCGCGCTCCTCGACCTCGGCGGCCGGGACGGCGATGCCGCGGGCGTCCCGGTAGACGAAGGCCTGGATCATGCCCTGGTTGTACAGCTTGTGGAACGGTTCGGCCGAGGACACGTGGCCCAGGTCGAACAGGGCCTTGGACCAGAAGCGCGCGTACAGCAGGTGCAGCACGGCGTGCTCGGCACCGCCGACGTACAGGTCGACACCACCGGTGGGCATGCCCTCACGCGGGCCCATCCAGTACTGCTCGATCGCCGGGTCGACCAGCTTCTCGTCGTTGTTCGGGTCCAGGTAGCGCAGCTCGTACCAGCAGGAACCGGCCCAGTTGGGCATGGTGTTGGTCTCGCGGCGGTACTTCTTGGGGCCGTCGCCCAGGTCCAGGGTGACGTTGACCCAGTCCTCGTTGCGGGACAGCGGGGTCTCCGGCTGGGTGTCCGCGTCGTCCGGGTCGAAGGTGCGCGGCGAGTAGTCGTCGACCTCGGGCAGCTCCAGCGGCAGCATCGACTCGGGCAGCGCGTGCGCGACGCCGTCCTCGTCGTAGACGATCGGGAAGGGCTCGCCCCAGTAGCGCTGACGGCTGAACAGCCAGTCGCGCAGGCGGAAGTTGACAGTGCCCTCGCCGATGCCGCGGTCGGCCAGCCAGGAGGTGATCTTCGCCTTGGCCTCGACGACGCCCAGGCCGTCCAGGGAGATCTCGTCGTTGGCGGAGTTGATCAGCTTCGCCTCGTACGAGCCGAAGGCGTCGTCCCACGCCGAGGGGTCGGTGCCGCGGTCGTCGGAGGGCTCCACGACGCAGCGCATCGGCAGCTCGAAGGCGCGCGCGAAGGCGAAGTCGCGGCCGTCGTGCGCCGGGACCGCCATGATCGCGCCGGTGCCGTAGCCCATCAGGACGTAGTCGGCGATGAAGACCGGGACCTGCTCGCCGCTGACCGGGTTGGTCGCGTAGGCGCCGGTGAAGACGCCGGTCTTGTCCTTGGCCTCGGCCTGCCGCTCGACGTCGGACTTGGAGGCGGCCTGCTTGCGGTAGGCGTCGACGGCCTCGGCGGGGGTGGCGTGACCGCCGGTCCACACGTCGTGGGTGCCCTCGGGCCAGGCGGCCGGGACGATCTTCTCGACCAGGTCGTGCTCGGGTGCCAGGACCATGTAGGTGGCGCCGAACAGGGTGTCCTGGCGGGTGGTGAAGACGGTGATGGCACCGGCGTCGCCGACCTGGAAGTCGACACGGGCGCCCTCGGAGCGGCCGATCCAGTTGCGCTGCTGCAGCTTGATGGCCTCGGGCCAGTCCAGCCCGTCCAGGTCGTCCAGCAGGCGGTCCGCGTAGGCCGTGATGCGCATGTTCCACTGGCGCAGCTTGGCCTTGAAGACGGGGAAGTTGCCGCGCTCGGAGCGTCCGTCGGCGGTGACCTCCTCGTTGGCCAGCACGGTGCCCAGGCCGGGGCACCAGTTGACCGGGGCGTCGGAGGCGTACGCCAGGCGGTACTCGCTCAGGACGTCGGCGCGCTCCGGGCCGCTCAGTTCGCTCCACGCGCGCGTGGAGCCGGGGATCTCACGGGTGCCGTTCTCGAACTGCTCGACCAGCTCGGCGATCGGGCGGGCCGCCTTCGCCTCGTCGTCGTACCAGGAGTTGAAGATCTGCAGGAAGATCCACTGGGTCCACTTGTAGTAGCCCGGGTCGATCGTGGCGAACGAGCGGCGCTTGTCGTGGCCCAGGCCCAGCCGGCGCAGCTGGACCTTCATGTTCTCCATGTTGGCCTCGGTGGACACGCGCGGGTGCGTGCCGGTCTGCACGGCGTACTGCTCGGCCGGCAGGCCGAAGGCGTCGAAGCCCAGGGTGTGCAGGACGTTGTGCCCGGACATGCGTGCGTGGCGGGCGAAGACGTCGGTGGCGATGTAGCCCAGCGGGTGGCCGACGTGCAGTCCGGCGCCCGACGGGTAGGGGAACATGTCCATGATGAACTTCTTGGGACGGGCCGCCACGGCCGCGTCCCCGGCCAGGTCACCGGTGGGGTTCGGGGCCTCGTAGGTGCCCTCGGCGTCCCAGGCGTCCTGCCAGCGTGCCTCGATGTCGGCGGCCATGGCCGCCGTGTAACGATGCGGGGCCGCGGTCTCGGCGGCCGTGTTGATCTCGGTCATGGTCCTTGAAGCTCCATCGATCGTCTCTGCCCGCTGCCGGCAACTGCCACGAAATGAAAAATCCCCTCGCACAGGAGGGGACGCCGCGCCGATGCCGACCGGATCTTCATCCGTCGGGACTGATCAGCGCGGCTCGCTAAGCAGAAGGCGTACGGCACGCATGGCGCCAGGGTACCGCAGGGCCCGAGCGGGCCGCACCGACGTTTCGCCCCGTGGGCACACGAAGAAGCGGGCCGTCCTGTTCGGACGGCCCGCTTCTCATCTGTGGAGCTAAGGAGAATTGAACTCCTGACCTCCTGCATGCCATGCAGGCGCTCTACCAACTGAGCTATAGCCCCGCGTGCGGGAATTCAGATTACCGCAGAAGCGGCGCAAGCCATCCGATTCGGATGGCCGGCTTCCGTTCTGTGGAGCTAAGGAGAATTGAACTCCTGACCTCCTGCATGCCATGCAGGCGCTCTACCAACTGAGCTATAGCCCCTTGTTTCGCCGTCCCCGCTCCGGTCTTCCTCGCGGCGACGGACAGAACAGTAACGGCCCGCCCGGCCGATCGCCAAATCCGTTTCCCCGGCCCGTCCGGGGCTCCGGGTAGGGTCGCCGACTGTGTCCGTCTCCCCGCTGTCCCCGACCCGCGCCCGGCCGTGGCCCCTCGCCACCGCCGCGGCGGTCTGTCTGATCTCGTTCGCGGCCTTCTGGGTGGCGCAACGCCTCGCCCACGTGAACATGCTCGACGTAATGGTCTACCGGGCCGAGGCCGAGACCCTGCGGGCCGGCGGCGATCTGTACGCGATGCGGGCCACGTCGGCGAACCTCGCGATGACCTATCCGCCGTTCGCGGCCGTGCTGTTCCTGCCGTTGACACTGGTCGGCGTGCCCCTGATGCGGACACTGAACACCGCGGGGAACCTGCTCCTGGTGGTCGCGCTGGTCCAGCTGTCGCTTCAGCTGGTCCGCCCAGCGCTGTCCCGCGCCGGGTCCCGCGCCGACCTGTGGCGCACGACGCTGTGGGTCGCGGCGGTCGTGGTCTGGTGCGAGCCGGTGTGGACGACACTGCGGTACGGACAGATCAACCTGCTCGTGGCGGTGGCGGTGCTCTGGGACCTGACGCGCCGCGAGGGCAGCCGGTGGGCCGGTGTCGGCATCGGCCTCGCCACCGCGGTGAAGCTCACTCCGGGCCTCTTCGTGGTCCTGCTGCTCGCCGCGGGCCTGCTGCTGTGGCGCCGGGACCGCCGGCTCAACCAGTGGCTGCGGACCGCCTTCACGGCGACCGGGACCTTCCTCGGGATCACGCTCGCCTCGGCGCTGGCCCTGCCAGCCGACTCGAAGAAGTTCTGGACGCAGACCCTCTTCGAGACGGGCCGGGTCGGCCACGCCGAGGAGACCGCCAACCAGTCCGTCAGCGGCGTCCTCGCGCGCCTCCTGCACACGGACGCCCCGGGCCTGTGGTGGGTGGCCGCGGCCGCCCTCCTCGGCGGCGCGGCGATGGTGCTCGCGGTACGGGCCGCGCTGCGCGGCGACAGGGCGGTGGCCGTGGTCGTCACCGCCTTCACGGCGCTGATGATCAGCCCGATCTCCTGGTCCCACCACTGGGTGTGGTGCGTGACCCTGCTGATCCTGCTGTACGAGCGCTCCACGCGCGCGTGGCCGGTGACGGCGGCGGTGGCCCTGGCCTTCGCCTCGTTCGCGCTGTGGTGGGTACCGCACGACCCGGGCCGTCCCGAACTGGACCAGAACGCCGGTCAGATGCTGCTGTCCGCGGTCTATCCGCTGACGGCGACCGCGGTCCTCACCGGCTACGCGCTCACCCTCTGGCGGGCCCGGAGACGGCCGCGGCCCCTGGCTCCTGAGCCGCGGGAGGCGGTCCGGCGGCGGGAGCCTCAGGCCGTCGCGAACGAGTAGAACCGCTTCAGGGTGCAGTGCTCGTCGAGGAGCCGGCCGTAGATCGGCTCCCCTTCGAGCTCACGGTAGGTCTCGATGGGGTCGCCTTTTATGATCAGCGCCCGCGCGCACTCCTCGCACCAGTACTGGAACCCGGGGTTGACCGGGTCCATGTCCCGGACGATGGGCGTACCGCTGCCGCACCAGTCGCACTTCCGCCTGTGAGCGCCCATCACTCGGCTCCGGCGACGCGCGCGGAACCGTACGAGGGGCGGTCCGACCGGGCCCGTGGCTCGGGGGCGGCTTCCGCGACGGCAAAGGCTGCGATCTCCTCGGCACCGTCCACGGCCATGCGCGCTCCCTCCCGCCCGGACCCTCTTCCCCACCGGCGGTCCGATTCTGCCATGGCCCCGCAAGGGGGTCAGCGTCGTCGGCCCAGCAGGCCCACCGAGGCACCCAGGACGGCCACCGCGGCAAGGGCCAGGGTGCCCTCCCCGAGCGCCTCGGCCGAGGCCCGCGCACCCGGTCCGGCGACGGCTCCGAGGTAGAGACTCCCGAAAGCGGCGACACCGATCAGCTGCCCGAGCTGGGTGACGGTGGCGAGCAGTCCGCTGGCGTCCGCGGCGTCCTCCGGCCGTACGGTCGCGAGCGCGCCGGTCAGCACGGGGCCGAAGGCCAGGGCCAGACCCGCGCCCATGGCGCACAGGACCGGGTACAGCGGCATTCCGCCCGTGCCGCCGTCCTCCAGGGCGGCGCCCACGCCCAGCGCGGAGGCGGCCGTCAGCAGGAAGCCGGCCGGCACCAGGAGGGGCTGCAGCCGGGCGGGCCAGCGGCGCCAGGTGAGGCCGACGAGCCCGAAGACGGCCGCGGTGGGCCCGAAGGTGAGCCCGGCCCGCAGGGCGCTCTGTCCCAGGGCGCCCTGGAGGTGCAGGGTGAGGGTGAACAGGAATCCCGCGTTGACGGCCATCACGGCGGCGATGCGGAGAGCGGCCTTGCCGATGCCGGGGACGCGCAGCACCCGCGGGGCGATGAGCGGGGCGCCGCCGCGCCGGGCGAGACCCGCCTCGTACGCGCCGAAGACGGCGAAGAGGACCAGGGAGCCGCCGAGCGACAGCCAGGTCCACAGCGGCCAGTCCGCCTCCTGGCCGAGCACCAGCGGGACGGTGAGCAGCGAGACGGACCCGGCCAGCAGGAGCAGGCCGGGGAGGTCGAGGGAACGGACCCGCCCGGCACCGCTGTCCGTGTCCCGGGGCAGCACCTTCGTGCCGAGGACGAGCAGGACGAGTCCGATGGGCACGTTGACGAGGAAGACCGGGCGCCAGCCGGTGCCGAACAGGTCGGCGCTGACGAGGACGCCGCCGACGACCTGCCCGGCGGCCGCGCCGGTGGCGAGGACGGCGGAGTAGGCGCCGAGCGCCCGGACCCGGGCCTCGCCGGTGAAGGTGCGCTGGATGAGGCTGAGCACCTGCGGGATCATCAGGGCCGATCCGGCGCCCTGCACGACGCGGAAGGCGATCAACTGCCCGGTGTCGGCGGCCAGCCCGCAGGCGAGCGAGGCGGCGGTGAAGACCGCGAGACCCAGGAGGTGGACGCGCCGGTGCCCGATCCGGTCACCGAGCCGCGCTCCGGTGATGAGCAACACCGCGTAGGCGATGGTGTATCCGGCGACGACGAGCTGGATCCCGGCGCCGCCGGCGGCGAGTTCGGTACGGATGGTGGGGGCGGCGACGTTGACGATGAAGACGTCGAGCAGGGCCATGAACTGGGCGGCGAGCACGACGGCGAGGAGCGCACCGGGCCGTCTGTCGGTGCGACGGTCTTTACTGAGTGCGGGACGTGCGGTGGTCGTCGTCATGTCAGGAGCGTGACGCCGACCGGATACGGGTAACGAGAGCCCGCTGATGCTGGTACCGACAGCACCTGGCAACGGCGGTACGGGGGCTCGACCATGGGGGGTGTGACGACCTTGGCAGTACGGACAGCACCGACGCAGGCGCGCCGCAGGCCGGAGCTGGCGGCGTTCCTGCGCAGCCGCCGGGCGCGGGTGACACCGGAGGACGTCGGCATGCCGCCGGGGCTGAGACGGCGCACCCCGGGCCTGCGCCGCGAGGAGGTCGCGCAGCTCTCCGGGGTCGGCGTGACCTGGTACACGTGGCTGGAACAGGGGCGGCCGATCAACGCCTCGGCGCAGGTGCTCGACGCGGTGGCCCGCACGTTACGGCTGGACCGCCCGGAGCGCGAGCACCTGTACCACCTGGCGGAGGTGCCGTACGAGCCCGAGGCGGCCCCCGAGTACGTGGCGGCGGTCAGCCCGGAGATCCAGGGCATCCTGGACGCCCTCGTGCCGCACCCGGCCGTGGTCTACAACGCGCGGTACGACGTGCTCGCGACCAACACGACGTACGACGCGCTCTTCCTGAGCGACGGCGAGGACGCGGCGGACCGTCCGCTGGGGGTGCGGAACGTGCTGTGGAGCCTCTTCACGATGCCCGAGCCGGCCTGCCCGGTGGTCGACCGGCGGCTGGAGCTGCCGCTGATGGTGGCGCAACTGCGGGGCGCGTACGGCCGGCATGTGGGCGAGCCCTCGTGGGAGGCGTTCGTCCGGCGCCTCTGCGAGGCGAGCGGGTACTTCGCGGAGCTGTGGCGCAGCGGGGACGTCGTGCCGCCGGGCACCCGGGTGAAGACCTTCCGGCACGAGCTGGTGGGCGAGATACGGATGACCTCGGTCTCGCTGTCGATCAACGGGATGCCGGAGTGCCGGATCGTGACGTACACCCCGAACGACGAGAGCAGTCGCGAGGCCATCGACCGTCTGCGCGTGGCGATGTGACACAAAAGCAGGATCCCGCCCCCTACTGGGGACGGGATCCGGTGACTGTGGAGCTAAGGAGAATTGAACTCCTGACCTCCTGCATGCCATGCAGGCGCTCTACCAACTGAGCTATAGCCCCTCGTGTTCTTCGCGCTCCGCGCTGCGAACAAGAAGAACTTTAGCCTGTGACCTGCCGGAAAGTGAAATCGAGGTCCCGCAGGCCGCACGCGGGGTTCAGTCGTCGTCGCCGAGGACCGGCTCGGGCAGCGTGCCGGCGTTGTGCTCCAGGAGGCGCCAGCCACGCGCGCCCTCGCCCAGGACGGACCAGCAGCAGTTCGACAGTCCACCGAGGGACTCCCAGTGCCGGGCCTCCAGGCCGAGCAGCCGGCCGATCGTGGTGCGGATGGTGCCGCCGTGGCTGACCACGACGAGCGTGCCGTTCTCGGGCAGCTTGTCGACGTGGTCCAGGACCACCGGGGCGGCCCGGTCGGCCACCTCGGTCTCCAGCTCGCCGCCGCCCCGGCGCACCGGCTCACCGCGCTTCCAGGCGGCGTACTGCTCGCCGTAGCGCGCGGTGATCTCGTCGTGCGTGAGGCCCTGCCAGTCCCCCGCGTACGTCTCGCGCAGCGCGGAGTCGTGGGCCACGGCGTGACCGGTCAGGGCGGAGAGCTCGGCGGCCGTGGCCGCCGCCCGCTTGAGGTCGGAGGCGACGATCGCGTCCGGCTGCAGCGCGGCGAGCAGCCGGGCGGCCCGGCGCGCCTGGCCGACACCGGCCTCGGTCAGCTCGATGTCCGTGGACCCCTGGAACCTGCGCTCCAGGTTCCAGGAGGTCTGGCCGTGGCGCCACAGGACGATGCGGCGGCCGGTGCCGCCCTTGCCGCTGGTCAGCTCAGCTCACCGTCCGTTCCGTCGAGGCCCATCAGCTTGGCGTGCTCCTCGGCCTTGCCGCGGGTCTGGCGGGCCTCCTCGGGCAGCTCCAGCTCGGGGCAGTCCTTCCACAGCCGCTCCAGGGCGTAGAAGACCCGCTCCTCGCTGTGCTGGACGTGGACGACGATGTCGACGTAGTCGAGGAGGATCCAGCGGGCGTCGCGGTCGCCCTCACGGCGAACCGGCTTGGCGCCCAGTTCCTTGTTCAGCCGCTCCTCGATCTCGTCGACGATCGACTTGACCTGGCGGTCGTTGGGCGCGGAGGCGAGCAGGAAGGCGTCGGTGATCGACAGCACATCACTGACGTCGTACGCGATGATGTCGTGCGCGAGCCGGTCGGCCGCCGCCTGGGCGGCGGCGTTGACGAGTTCGATGGAGCGGTCCGTGGCGGTCACATGCAGGCTTTCGTCGGCGGTCTGAGTCACCTCAAGGGTCTCATGTACCGCCGACGGGCCCTAAAAGGATTGTCGGAGGGTCACCGCTTGGCGCCCGGGATCTTGTAATCCTCGCCCAGGACGACGGTGACCTCGGCGTTTCCGGCGGCCTTGCCCTTGGTGATGGATCCGGCCGGCAGACCGAGGGTCTTGGCGACCTCCGCGGCGGTCGCCTTCTGCGCGTCGTCCCCGTACACGACCTGGGACTTCTCCTCGCTGTCCGCCTTGGTTCCGCCGACCACGGCGTAGCCGCCGTTGATCAGCACCACGCGCGCCGCCTCGGTGGCGTCCTTGCCGGTGGCGTCGCGGATCGCGACGCGGGTCGCTGCGCCCTGCTCGGGGGCGCTGACCTTGCCGCCGAGGATGTCCTTGACCACGCTGTCGCCGGTGGCCTCGCTGAGCGAGCCGTCGGGCTCGACGGGCAGCACCGCCGTCTTGTAGTCGCCGATCTTGGCGTGCTCGGCGAGCTTGGCGAGGGAGGCTCCGAGGTCCTTCTCCGGCAGGGACGGGTCGAGGATCTGGGCCAGGGTCTCGATGGTGACCGTGGCGGCCTTGGGGTCGTCGGAGATCTTCCGCAGCACGCCGTACAGGACCGTGCCGAAGCGCTGGAGCTGCTTGGCCTCGGCCTCGCCGGACGCCCGGTAGGTCGCGTAGGCGACGGCGGCGCGGCCGTTGAGGGTCTGGTTCTCGCCCTTCTTGACCAGCGGCTCTTCTCCGGGCTTGGCGCCGGGGACATCGGTGTCGGTGGTGACGTCGATATTGCCGACGAGCTCGACGAGGCTCTCCAGGAACGGGGTGTCGAGCCGCCAGGTACCGGTGATCTTCGCGCCGAGCAGGTTGCCGACGGCCTCGCGGGTCCCGCTGGAGCCGTCCTCCTCGACCGACTTGGCGAGCGTGGTGGTGGCGCCCTCGGCGTCGGCGACGGCGAGGGAGTTGGGGAGCAGGACGGTCGTGCCCTGCTTGGTGGTGGCGTTGTCCACGAGGAGGGCGGTGGAGGTCCCGCCGCCGGTGGTGTTGTGCAGGTGGACCACGATCGTGTCGCGCTTCTGCGGCCCGGTGGCGGTGTTCTGCTGCTGCTCGTCGGCGGACGTGCCGGGAAGCTTCCCGGCGGACCACAGGTAGCCGACGCCGCCGACGGCGGCGAGCACGAGGACCACGACGAGGGCGACGACGCGGTTGCGGCCGCGCCGACGGGCCTCCTCCCGCCGCTCGGACCGGCTCTCGGTGAACTTGAGCCAGTCGATGACGTCCTCGGAGTCCTCGTCGGGCTCCTCGATGAACGAGAACTGCTCGGTGCGGTACGCGCGCCCGTCGTCGTCCTCCGGCGCGGGGCGCTGCCCGGGCACGGCGGCCGGGGCGGCCTGCGGCGGGCGGGCCGGCGGCGCCTGCGGCGCGGGGGCCTGCTCGGTCCGGACGGCCCACTGCTGACCCGTCTGCTCGGCCTGGCCGAACCGCCCGGTCTGGTCGGCCTGCGCGGTCTGGCCCGTGTCGTACTGCTGGTAGTCGTACGGGGGCTGCTGGGCGTACGGGTCGTACGAGGGCTGCTGCGCCTGCGGCTGCGGCGGCTGGTGCTGCTGCTGGAGCGGCTGCCCGTAGGCGTCGTAGCCGTAGTGCTGTTGCTGTTGCTGGTGCTGTTGCTGCTGTTGCTGCTGCTGCTGGTGCTGTTGCTGCTGGACGGGGTGTCCGTACGGGTCGTAGTGCTGCTGCGGGACCTGCTGCTGGTACACCGGCTGCCCGTACGCGTCGTAGCCGATGATCTGCGGCTGCGGATAGTACGGGTCGTACGGGTTCTGCTGATCGTTCACCGGTGCCCCTCCCCGAGGCTCACTCGCCGCGGTACAACTGGCGCTTGTCGATGTAGCGCACCACACCGTCCGGGACCAGATACCAGACGGGGTCGCCCTGTGCGACCCGGGCCCGGCAGTCGGTGGACGAGATCGCGAGCGCGGGGACCTCGACCAGCGACACGCCGCCCTTGGGCAGGCCGTCGTCGGTGAGGTCGTGACCCGGTCGGGTGACGCCGATGAAATGGGCGAGCGCGAACAGTTCCTCGGCGTCGCGCCAGGTGAGGATCTGGGACAGCGCGTCGGCGCCCGTGATGAAGAAGAGGTCCGAGTCGCTGTTGAGGGAGCGCAGGTCCCGCAGGGTGTCGATGGTGTACGTCGGGCCGCCGCGGTCGATGTCGATGCGGCTGACCGAGAACTGCGGGTTGGAGGCGGTCGCGATGACCGTCATCAGATAGCGGTCCTCGGCCGGCGTGACGGCCTTGTGGCTCTTCTGCCACGGCTGCCCCGTCGGCACGAACACCACCTCGTCGAGGTGGAACAGGGCGGCCACCTCGCTGGCGGCCACCAGGTGTCCGTGATGGATCGGATCGAACGTGCCGCCCATCACGCCGAGGCGGCGCTTGCCGCGACCGCCAGTAGGCACTTCCTGCTCTCCCATGCGTGCAGAGCCTACTGGCACGGCTGCGGACGTCGGATCAGCGGCCTCTCGGCTCAGCGGTCGCGGTTGAAGCGGGTGGTGATCCAGAGGAGCAGAAGGAGCGCGAGCAGGGCGCCGCCACCCGTCACGTACGGGCTGAGGCTTTCGTGGTTGCCGCCGTGCTCGGCACCCTCGGCGAGCGTGACCAGGTTGGCGGCGGTGGCGTGGAGGCTCATCTTCGGCAGGACCTTCGATCGGGGATGGGAGCGGAGACTTCGCGCACATCGTATGCGGCGGGTCGCGGAGCGCTCACGCCGACTCAGGCGTTGGCGTCACCCGGTCCGTTCCGCGTGGGGGTCGTGGCGGCCGGGGCGTCGCCCTGCGGGCCCGCGTCGTCGCCCGTGTCCGCACCGCCGTTGCGGTATCCCCGCAGCAGGAACCAGGCAAGCAGGGCGGCTCCCACGATCGAGACGAGCAGGACGATCCGGAGCGTGTCGCCCGGCCCCTGCCGGCCCGTCGCGGCGAGCAGAGCGGTGACGGCGGTGGTCGCGGTGTCCGTCATGACGGTGGTGCTCCTCGCTTGTCCACAGTGCCCGAGTTATCCACAGGCTCCGCCACACGGTAGCCCGCTCGCCTAGTCTGGGTCGCGTCAGGGGGACGAGCACCGACTCGTACGAACAGGGGGCATCCATGACCGAGAACCACGAGAACCTGCCGGGCAGGCAGCGCAAGCGCTTCGCCGGTATCTCCTCGCGGGCCTACGAGCACCCGGCCGACCGCTCGGCACTGGTCGCGCTGCGCAAGCTGAGCGGCTTCGACACCGTCTTCAAGGCGCTGAGCGGGCTGCTGCCCGAGCGCAGCCTGCGCCTGCTGTTCCTCTCCGACTCCGTGCGGGTGAGCGACGCCCAGTTCGCCCACCTCAACGACATGCTGAGGGACGCCTGTTACATCCTGGACCTGGAGAAGGTCCCGCCCATGTACGTCGTGCAGGACCCGAAGCCGAACGCGATGTGCATCGGTCTCGACGAGCCGATCATCGTCGTCACCACCGGCCTGGTGGAGCTCCTCGACGAGGAGGAGATGCGCGCGGTCGTCGGGCACGAGGTGGGCCACGCGCTGTCGGGCCACTCGGTGTACCGGACGATCCTCCTCTTCCTCACCAGCCTGGCGGTGAAGGTCGCCTGGATCCCGCTGGGGAACGTGGCGATCATGGCGATCGTGACGGCGCTGCGCGAGTGGTTCCGCAAGTCGGAGCTCTCGGCCGACCGGGCGGGCCTGCTCGTGGGCCAGGACCTGCAGGCCTCGATGCGCGGCCTGATGAAGATCGCGGGCGGCAACCACCTGCACGAGATGAACGTGGACGCGTTCCTCGCGCAGGCCGACGAGTACGAGAAGGGCGGCGATCTGCGGGACTCCGTCCTGAAGATCCTGAACGTGCTGCCGCGCTCGCACCCGTTCACCACGGTACGGGCCGCCGAGCTGAAGAAGTGGTCCGAGACCCGCGACTACCAGCGGATCATGGACGGGCACTACCCGAAGCGCTCCGAGGACAAGGACGCCTCGGTGACCGACTCCTTTCGCGAGTCCGGCCGGCACTACGCGGAGTCGGTGCGCAGCAGCAAGGATCCGCTGATGAAGCTGGTGACGGACATAGCCGGCGGCGCCGGGGACCTCGCGGGCGACGTGGGCAGCAAGCTGTTCGGCCGCTTCGGCAACGGCGCCGGCAACGACGGCGGTCAGGGCGCCAAGGGCCCGCAGAGCGGCTCGGCGAGCGACACGGACGGCGCCGGCGGCGATCGGGGTCAGAGCGAGGGCTGAGCGCTCGGGGCCAGGGTCCCGCAGAGCGAGGAGACGGCGGGCCGGCCCGTGGTGTACGGGTCGGTGCCCGTCCGACGCCCCGGGTCGGCGGCCCGCTCGCCCGCGAGCAGCGGACGGAGCGAGCCGGTGGTGTCGAGGTCGCAGGCCTGGGGGCCGGCCTCGACGGTGCTGGTGAGCAGTTCGGCGCGGTGCATCCGCAGGTCCTCGCGGTCGAAGCGGAAGTGCAGCTCGCGGTGGACCGTGTACAGCGAGGCCCGGGCCGCCGGGCCGCTGCCGGAGGCGGCGGGGCGGACGGCGTAGGTGAACGTGTGGTCCGCCATGACGTCCAGCAGGTCGGAGTTGATCTCGGCGAAGCGCAGGGTGCCCTGGACGCGGACGCCGGGGTCGGCGAGCACCACCCGGTGGGAGTCGAAGCGGACCAGCCAGCCGGAGACGGCGTGCCGGCCGTCGTCCTCGGGCGATTCGACGCTCCGGTCGAACTGCTCCAGCTGGTCGGGGTCGAGGAGGAGCCGCGGCGGGCGGACGGTGAGGCCGGCCAGGACATCGGGTTCGAGGGAGGAGGCGACCAGGTAGTCCTTGGCGATGCCGAGGGCGGAGACCACCTGACTTTCGGAGAAGTGGCTGGTGCGCCCGGCCAGGGGGAGGTTGATGCCGGCGGCGCCGATGCGGTATTCGGCGGCGGGGCTGTGGGCGAAGAGCGCGGCGGCCTCACCGCCGGGCACGGGGTCCTGGGGGGCCAGGGGGACCATCAGGGTCCGCAGCGCCTCCGCCCGCTGGTCGACGGGCGGCTGATAGGGGTTGCGGACGCCGAGATACACCGCGGTACCGAAGGCCAGCACGATCAGCAGGACGAGCAGCAGGGCCTGCCGGGATCCGCTGCGGCCTTCCCAGGTGGGGCGGGAGCGGACCGCCTGGGCGTGCTCCCCCATGCGCTCCTGGGCGGAGAACTCCTGGAGCCGGGCAGCACGGACGAACGCCTCGTCGAAGACGACGGATCGGTACTCGTCCTCACCGCCGGGGAGTCCCTCGGGAGTCCCCTCAGGCGGGTCGCCACGCCCTGCCATACCTTCAGGGTAGGTCGGCGGAAGCTTCGGTAAACGCCCAGGTACACGACAACTTCCGAAGAATGCGGAAGTGCTGCGGCAAATGGGCCAAGGTGCCTGACACCCCGAGCGGACGCGGGGCTCCCACGAGCCCGGTGCGGTCCGCGAGGCGGCCCTGAGCGCCCGTCGGGTCCTAGGGAGCGCCCGTCGGGTCCTAGGGAGCGCCCGGTGCCGCGGGAACGGCGGGGGCGGCCGGGGCGGAGGCGGTGGCCGCGGAGGGCGCCGTACGGGGCTTGTCCACGCCGGTGGTGGCCGGCGGGGGAATGCGGTCCTGGCGGTTGGCGGAGGCGCCCCGGTAGACCGCGCTGAAGGCGAGGGCGACCATGCCCACCCCCATCACCAGGGCAAGGACCCAGGCGACCGGCCTGTGCCAGCGTGCGCTGCTCCGGTAGGGGCGCAGGGCGCCGCCGTGCGGGCCGTAGGGGCCGAGGTCGTCGTCGGCGGTGTCCGGATCGTAGCCGTCGGGGAGGCGGCCGGAGTCGTAGCCGTCCTCGTAGAGGTCGTCGTCGGCGAGACCGGCGACGGCGCGGGCCCGGGCGGCCTCGGCCTCGGCGCGGGCCTGCGCGGCGGCGAGCAGCCGCTCGACGGCGGTCGGCTCGTGGACGGTGGCGGCCCGTACGAAGTCCTCGTCGAAGACCACGGTGGCGAAATCCTCGTCGGCGCCGCCGCGGTCGACAGAGTCCTCGGGGTCCCCGCCGTCCTGGAACGGCTCGCCCCCCACGTCGTCCGGCACGGACTCAGAGTAGACCTGGGAGGGGGTTTTGGGCAGGGAGAGCGCGAACTGTCCCTGCCCGATCCCGGCGTCCGGAAGGGGAAGCCGGTTACCGAACGTGACCGTCGCCGGTCACGATGTACTTGGTGGAGGTGAGCTCCGGAAGGCCCATGGGGCCCCGGGCGTGCAGCTTCTGGGTGGAGATGCCGATCTCGGCGCCGAAGCCGAACTGTCCACCGTCCGTGAAGCGGGTGGAGGCGTTGACGGCGACGGTGGTCGAGTCGACCAGCTGGGTGAAGCGGCGTGCCGCGGCCTGGGAGGTGGTCACGATGGCCTCGGTGTGGCCGGAGGACCACAGGCGGATGTGCTCGACGGCCCGGTCGAGGGAGTCGACCACGGCGGCGGCGATGTCGTAGGAGAGGTACTCGGTCTCCCAGTCCTCCGGGGTGGCCGGGACGACGGTGGCCTTGCCGCCCTCGGCGAGGGCGAGGACGCGCTCGTCGGCGTGGACGGTGACGCCGGCCTCGGCCAGGGCGTCCAGGGCGCGCGGCAGGAAGTCGGCGGCGATGTCCTGGTGGACGAGGAGGGTCTCGGCGGCGTTGCAGACGCTGACCCGGTGGGCCTTGGAGTTGATCAGGATCTCGACGGCCATGTCGAGGTCGGCCTGGGCGTCCACGTAGACGTGGCAGTTGCCGGTGCCGGTCTCGATGACGGGGACCGTGGACTCCTCGACGACGGTCTTGATCAGGGAGGCGCCGCCACGCGGGATGAGGACGTCGACGAGGCCGCGGGCGCGCATGAGCTCGCGCACCGACTCGCGGGACTCGCCGGGGACGAGCTGGATCGCGTCGGCGGGCAGTCCGGCGCCGCCGACGGCGTCGCGCAGGACCCTCACCAGGGCGGTGTTGGAGGAGTACGCGGAGGACGAGCCGCGCAGCAGGACCGCGTTGCCGGACTTGAGGCAGAGGGCGGCGGCGTCGACGGTGACGTTGGGGCGGGCCTCGTAGATGATGCCGACGACGCCGAGGGGGACGCGGACCTGACGCAGGTCGATGCCGTTGGGGAGGGTGGAGCCGCGGACGACCTCGCCGACCGGGTCGGGCAGGGCGGCCACGTGCCGGACGTCGGCGGCGATGGCCCGCACCCGCTCGGGGGTGAGGGTCAGGCGGTCGATGATCGCCTCGCTGGTGCCGGCCTCACGGGCGCGGGCGATGTCCTCGCCGTTGGCCTCGACGATCTCCGCCGTGCGGACCTCCAGGGCGTCCGCGACGGCGAGCAGGGCGTCGTCCTTCGTCGCGCGCGGGAGTGGCGCGATCTCGGCGGCGGCGCCGCGGGCCCGGTAGGCGGCCTGGGTGACCGGGGACATGTTGTCGAAGGGCGTGAGCGAGGTCATGCCCGCAGGGTACTGGCACCTCTGCGGACATCCCTCACGTATCCCTCCGCCGTCCCGCACTGCGAGACGCCCCGCGGCCGGCTGCCGAACGGCCGGAAGTCGACGTCAGTACGGGTGGACGCCGACCGGGGCGGCCGGTGGGGGGCCGTAGCCCTCGGCGATCCGCTGGTGGTAGGTCTCCCGGTCGATGACCTCCAGGCCGACGATCTCCCAGGGCGGCAGCTTGGCGGTCTGCCGGTGCTCGCCCCACAGCCGCAGGGCGACGGCCGCGGCGTCGTGGAGGTCGCGGGCCTCCTCCCAGTAGCGGATCTCGGCGTGGTCGTTGGCATAGCGGCTGGTCAGCAGGAACGGGTGGTCGTGGGCCAGCTGCTCCAGGCCCCGGCGCACCTCCGTCAGCGGAGCCTCCGCCCCGGAGACGCTGAGGGTGATGTGCCAGAGCTTGGACACCTCCCGGTCCGGGGTCGTCTCGTCCGTCTGCTCGGGCGGGTCCTGCTCGTACTGGTCGAAGTCGGCTCCGGCCTCGACGCTCGTCAGGGCGCGTTCGGCCGTCCCGCGGGGCGTTGCCCCTGGGCGCGCTCGTCTCACCGGCGGCCTCCTGTGTGATGCCTGTGCTGCGTGCTGCTGCATGCTGCTGCGTGTGCTGCGCGTGCTGTCGTCCCCGCCCTGTTCGTTGTCCCCGAGACAAAGTTGACCAGCCCGGGGCGACGCATGGGGCGGTTTTGGTAAAGGTCCCTACCGGATGACCAGAGTTTCAGCCGTTTCGGTTCACATCACGACGAGGTCGTCGCGGTGGACGACCTCGCGCTCGTACTCGGGGCCGAGTGCGCGGGCGAGTTCGTGGGTGGAGCGGCCCAGCAACTGCGGGATCTCCTTCGCGTCGAAGTTGACGAGCCCACGGGCGACGGCGTGGCCGGAGGTGTCGCGCAGTTCGACCGGGTCACCGGCGGTGAACTCGCCCTCGACGGCGGCGATCCCGGCCGCGAGCAGCGACTTCTTGCCCTCGACCACGGCCCGCACGGCCCCGTCGTCGAGGGTGAGCGCGCCCTGCGGGGTGGAGGCGTGGGCGAGCCAGAGCAGCCGGTCGGCGGAGCGGCGGCCGGTGCGGTGGAAGTACGTGCCGGTGTCGCGGCCGGCGAGGGCGTCGGCGGCGCGGACGGCGGAGGTGAGGACGACGGGGATGCCGGCGGCGGCCGCGATCCGGGCGGCCTCGACCTTGGTGACCATGCCGCCGGTGCCGACGCCCGCCTTGCCGGCGGAGCCGATCTCGACGTGGGCGATGTCGGCGGGGCCGGTGACCTCCGCGATGCGCGAGGTGCCGGGCTTCGACGGGTCGCCGTCGTAGAGCCCGTCCACGTCGGACAGCAGGACGAGCAGGTCGGCGCGGACGAGGTGGGCGACGAGGGCGGCGAGTCGGTCGTTGTCGCCGAAGCGGATCTCGTCGGTGGCGACGGTGTCGTTCTCGTTGACGACCGGCAGGGCGCCCATGGCGAGCAGCTGGTCGAGGGTGCGGTAGGCGTTGCGGTAGTGGGCGCGGCGGCTGGTGTCGTCCGTGGTGAGCAGGACCTGGCCGACGCGGACCCCGTAGCGGGCGAAGGAGGCGGTGTAGCGGGCGACGAGCAGGCCCTGGCCGACGCTGGCGGCGGCCTGCTGCCGGGCGAGGTCCTTGGGGCGGCGGGTGAGGCCGAGCGGTGCGAGGCCCGCGGCGATGGCGCCGGAGGAGACCAGGACGATCTCCTTCTCGCCGCCGCTGCGGACCTTGGCGAGGACGTCCACGAGGGCGTCGACGCGGTCGGCGTCCAGGCCCCCGGAGGCGGTGGTCAGCGAGGACGACCCGACCTTCACGACGATCCTGCGGGCTTCCGTCACGTACTGCCTGGCCACTGTCACCTGCGTCGTCCTCGCCGTCCTGCTCGTGCTCTCGCTCGGCAGGCAATCTACGCGAGCCGCGGCGGCCGCCGCCCGCCTATTCCACCGGCTGGACGGCGGCTCCGGTGTGCGCCTGCCAGGCCGAGACGATCATCGAGCGCACGTCGTGGCGGGCCTTCCAGCCCAGTTCCGCGGTGATCCGCTCGGCGGAGGCGACGACCTGGGCCGGGTCGCCGGGGCGCCGGGCGACGACCTCGGGCGCGACGTCCCGGCCGGTGACCTCGCGGACCAGGTCGATCACCTCCCGGACCGAGACGCCTTCGCCCCGGCCGATGTTGAGAGTGAGGTCGCGGGACTCCCCCGCCGCGGCGAACTCGGTGAGCCGGCGCGCGGTGGCCAGATGGGCGTCGGCGAGGTCGGCGACGTGGATGTAGTCGCGGACACAGGTGCCGTCGGGGGTCGGGTAGTCGTCGCCGAAGATCAGCGGCGGCTCGCCGGCGTCGAGCCGCTGGAAGACCATCGGCACGAGGTTGAAGACGCCGGTGTCGGCGAGGGCGGGCTCGGCGGTGCCGGCCACGTTGAAGTAGCGCAGGCAGGCGGTGGCCATGCCGTGCGCGCGCCCGACGGAGCGCACCATCCACTCGCCCGTGACCTTGGTCTCGCCGTACGGGCTGAGCGGGGCGCAGGGGGTGTCCTCGGTCACGAGCTCGGTGTCGGGCGTCCCGTACACGGAGGCGGAGGAGGAGAAAAGGAAGGCGCGGACGCCGGCCCCGGCGGCGGCTTCGAGCAGGACCTGGAGGCCGCTGACGTTCTCGCGGTAGTAGAGGAGGGGGCGCTCGACGGATTCGCCGACGGCCTTCTTCGCGGCGAGGTGGACGATGCCGCTGATTGCGTGCGCGCGCAGCACCCGGTCGAGGAAGGGGCGGTCGAGGACGCTGCCGCGCTCCAGGGGCACGCCCGCCGGGACCCTGGCCGGGTCGCCGGTGGAGAGGTCGTCCAGGACGACCACCCGCTCACCGTCCTCGGTCATGGACTTGACGACATGGGAGCCGATGTAGCCGGCGCCGCCGGTGATGAGCCACGTCATTCGGGCAGCCTAACGCGAAGGGGACGAAACAGCGGCGGCCCGACGGTGCTCCCCGAAGGGGACCGCCGGGCCGCCGCCTCGGACAGGGGCTCAGCCGCGCTCGGCGAGCGAGGCCCGGAACGCCAGGCACTCCTCGTACACCGGCAGGATGCCGGCCTCGCGGGCCTGCTCCAGGGTGGGGCCCTGGGCGTCCTTGGCGGAGAGCTCGGGCTCACCGTCGACCGGCCACTCGATGCCGATCGCCGGGTCGAGCGGGTGGATCGTGCGCTCGCGCTGCGGCGCGTACCCCTCGGAGCAGAGGTAGGTGACGGTCGCGTCGTCGGTGAGCGCGCAGAAGCCGTGGCCGAGGCCCTCGGAGAGGTAGACGGCCTTGCGGTCCTTGTCGTCGAGGCGCACGGCCTCCCAGCGGCCGAAGGTCGGCGAGCCGACCCGGACGTCGACGATGATGTCGAGCACCGCGCCGCGCACGCAGGTCACGTACTTCGCCTGGCCGGGCGGCACGTCGGCGAAGTGGATGCCGCGCACGACCCCGGCCGCGGAGACGGAGAGGTTGCCCTGCTTCAGACCGAGCGGGTGACCGACGGCCTCGGCGAGCACGTCGGCCTTGTACCACTCGAGGAAGAGGCCGCGGGCGTCCCCGTGCTGCTGCGGGACGAACTCCCAGGCACCCTCGATGCCAAGCGGGTTGACCTTCATGGAAACGGTCGGTCCTCTCTGAAGGCCCTCAGGCCTGGTCGGCTTCGTACGCGAGCAGGTCGAGCAGGTAGTTCCCGTAGCCGCTCTTGGTCAGCGGCTCGGCGAGAGCGCGCAGCCGCTCGTCGTCGATGAAGCCGGCCCGCCAGGCGGCCTCCTCCAGGCAGCCGATCTTCATGCCCTGGCGCTCCTCGACCACGCGGACGTACTCGGAGGCCTGGACCAGGGACTGGAAGGTGCCGGTGTCGAGCCAGACGGTGCCGCGGTCGAGGACCGAGACCTGGAGCTCGCCGCGGTCGAGGTAGTGCTTGTTGACGTCGGTGATCTCCAGCTCGCCGCGACCGCTGGGCTTCAAGCCCTTGGCGATCTCGACGACCCGGCTGTCGTAGAAGTAGAGACCCGGCACCGCGTAGCGGGACTTGGGGTTCTTCGGCTTCTCCTCGATGGAGCGGGCGACGCCGTTCTCGTCGAAGTCGACGACACCGTAGGCGGTGGGGTCGGAGACGGCGTGGGCGAAGACCACACCGCCCTCGGGCTGCCGGTACTTGGCCAGCTGACGGCCGAGGCCGACGCCGTGGAAGATGTTGTCGCCGAGGATCAGGGCGACGGGCTCGTCGCCGATGAATTCCTCACCGATGACGAATGCCTCGGCAATTCCGTTGGGGTGCTCCTGGGTCGCGAACTGGATGTCCAGTCCGAAATCGGACCCGTCGCCCAGAAGGCGCTCGAACTGCGGGCGCTCCTCCGGCCCGGTGATGATCAGAATCTCCTTGATCCCCGCCATCACGAGGGTCGACAGGGGGTAATAGATCATCGGCTTGTCGAAGACCGGCATCAGCTGCTTCGACACGGCTCGGGTGATCGGCCACAGTCGGGAGCCGGTACCACCGGCAAGCAAAATTCCACGCATGGGCACGCAGCCTACGGCAGCGCCGTGGGGCCGCTCACCATCACACGTGCGGGACGACCGTGAGAACGGCCACGGAACGGCCGGCGAACTGGTGGTCCGGGCCGAGCCCATAGAATGGTGGCCCTTATGAGGATTCTCGTCACCGGCGGCGCCGGGTTCATCGGTTCACAGTTCGTGCGGGCACTGCTCTCCGGAGAGCTGCCCTCTGGCGAGGGCGCCCAGGTCACCGTCCTGGACAACCTCACCTATTCGGGCAACGAGGCCAATCTCGCCCCGGTGGCGGACAAGTCCGGCTACACGTTCGTCCACGGCGACATCCGCGACTACGCGACGGTCGACGACGCGATGCGCGGTCAGGACGCGGTCGTGCACTTCGCCGCCGAGTCCCACGTCGACCGCTCGATCCTGGACTCCTCGCCGTTCGTCACCACGAACGTGCTGGGCACCCAGGTCCTGCTCGACGCCGCCAAGCGCCACGGCGTCGGCCGCTTCGTGCACGTCTCCACGGACGAGGTCTACGGCTCCATCGCCGAGGGCACCTGGACCGAGGACTGGCCGCTCGCCCCGAACTCCCCGTACTCGGCCTCCAAGGCCGGCTCGGACCTGCTGGCGCTGTCGTACCACCGCACGCACGGCATGGACGTCGTCGTGACCCGCTGCTCCAACAACTACGGGCAGTACCACTTCCCCGAGAAGATGATCCCGCTGTTCACCACGAACCTGCTGGACGGGAAGAAGGTGCCGCTGTACGGCGAGGGCCTGAACATCCGCGACTGGCTGCACGTCTCGGACCACTGCCGTGGCATCGAGATGGTGCTGCGCGGCGGCCGCGCCGGTGAGGTCTACCACATCGGCGGCGGCACCGAGGTCACCAACAAGGAGCTCACCGGCATGCTCCTCGACGCCTGCGGCGCGGGCTGGGACATGGTCGAGCACGTCGAGGACCGCAAGGGCCACGACCTGCGCTACTCCCTGTCGATCGCCAAGATCCAGGAGGAGCTCGGCTACCAGCCGCTCGTCACCTTCGAGCAGGGCCTCGCCTCCACCGTGCAGTGGTACCGCGACAACCGCTCGTGGTGGGAGCCGCTGAAGGCCAAGGCGGCCCTCGCCTGATGAGCGCCGACGCCCCCACCCGCTGGCTGATCACCGGTGCCGCCGGGATGCTCGGCCGTGACCTCGCCGAGGTCCTGGCCGACTCCGGCGCGGACGTCACCGCGCTGACCCGCGCCGAGCTGGACATCACCGACGCCGAGGCCGTGCGCGCCGCCGTGACGGGCCACGACGTGGTCGTCAACGCGGCCGCCTGGACCGACGTCGACGGCGCCGAGGCCGAGGAGGCCGCGGCCACCCGGATCAACGGCGAGGGCCCGCGGGTCCTCGCGGCGGCCTGCGCCGACAGCGGCGCCGTGCTGCTGCAGGTCTCCACGGACTACGTCTTCCCGGGCGACGCCACCGAGCCCTACCGGCACGACGCCCCGACCTCCCCGGTGAACGCCTACGGCCGCGGCAAGCTGGCCGGCGAGCAGGCGGTCGCCGAGCTGCTGCCCGAGCGCGGCTACGTCGTGCGCACGGCCTGGCTGTACGGCGCGCACGGCCGGAACTTCGTGTCGACGATGCTGGGCCTGGCCGAGCAGCGCGAGACCGTCGACGTGGTCGACGACCAGCGCGGTCAGCCGACCTGGACCCGCGCCCTGGCCCGCCAGCTGCGCGACCTGGGCGAGGCGGCCGTGGCGGGCAGGGCCCCGGCGGGCGTCTACCACGGAACGGCCTCCGAGACGGCGACCTGGTTCGACCTGGCGCGGGCGGCCTTCGAGCTGACCGGCCTGGACCCGGAGCGGGTGCGGCCGACCACGTCGGAGAAGTTCGTGCGCCCCGCGCGCCGGCCTTCCTACAGCGTGCTCGCGCACGAGCGCTGGGCGGAGGCGGGCGTGGCTCCGCAGCCGCACTGGCGTGACCAGCTCACCGAGGCGCTGAAGACCCTGGCTCCGGGCGGACGGTCCGGCGCGTGACCCTGCTCGACCGGATCACCACGGCCCTGCCGCGCGGCACCGCCTTCGTCGGTATCGGCACCGCGCTGCTCGGCGGGGCCAACTACGTCCATCTCGCGGCGGCCGGCCACTCGCTGTCCGTCGACGACATGGCGAGCTTCTCCGTCCTGTGGACGGTGGTCGCCTCCCTAGGCCTCGGCCTGTTCTTCCCGGTCGAGCAGGAGGTCACCCGGGTGGTGGCCGCCCGCGTGGTGGCCGGGGACGGTGCCCTGCCCGTGCTGAAGCGCGGGGCGGCGCTCTCCTTCGGACTGCTCGCGGCGGTGCTGGTGCCGCTCGCGGTGTTCGCGCAGCCGCTCGCCGACCTGTTCTTCCACGGGGACCGCAGCCTGATCCTCGCGCTCGGCGGCGCCTTCACGGCGCTGGCCTGCGCGCATGTCACCCGCGGCATACTGGCCGGGCTCGGCCGCTTCGAGGCGTATGGGCTGCAGCTGGGTCTCGACGGCCTGCTGCGGATCGTGCTCTCGGTGGCCCTGGCGCTCGCCGGAGTGACGTCGGTCTTCGTGTTCGCGGCGGTGATGACCGTGGCGCCGCTGATCTCGGTGCTCGTCACGCTGCCGCCGGTGCTGCGCGGGGCGCGGCCGGGTTCGACGGCGGAGTGGCGGGAGCTCATCGAGCACCTGGGTCTGCTCGTCGGTTCGACGCTGCTGGCGCAGGTGCTGGTCAACATCGCGGTGATCAGCACCAAGCTGATCTCGACGGACGACAGCGCCCTCGTGGCCGCGCTGCTCTCGGCACTGGTCCTGGCCCGGGTGCCGCTGTTCGCCTTCGGCGCCTTCCAGGCCTCGCTGCTCGCGGGACTGTCGACGGCGCAGGCCGAGGGCGACAGTCGCGGCTACCGACGGTTGCTGCTGCGGGCGAGCGGGATCACGGCGGGTCTGGGCGCGGCCTTCGGCGTCGGCGCGGTCGCGCTGGGGCCCCTGCTGCTGCCGGTGCTGTTCGGTTCGCCGGACGTGCTGGGACCGGTGGACTTCATGTGGCTGGCGCTCGGCACGACGTTCTACATGCTGGCCATGGTGCTCGGCCAGGCGCTTCTCACGAGCGGTGCCGCGCGGCAGCAGCTGCTGGCCTGGATCGTGGGAACGGGCGTTCTCCTGGCGATCACGCTGAGTCCCCTGGAGCTGCGCACCAGGGTCGAGGTCGCCTATGCCGTGGGGTCGCTGGCGGTCGTCACCGTGATGATTCTCGTTCTTCGCTCTCGTGTAGGCTACCGTTCGGTCCACTCATAGGAATGATCACCATTCCCTCACTCTCCGTGACCATCCGACGGACAGTGGGCTGCAGCCTTACGGCGCCTTTTCACCCCCTCTTCGGAAGTAGACAGGCCCTTTCCATGAGTCGTCCGATAGACCGGAGCCCCGCGTGAAGTTGTGGATGCTGACTTCGGTCACCGGAGTCTTTCTCGTCGCGTGCATCATCGAGTTGCTGCGCCGCCGCAAGCTCAAGGAGAAGTACGCCTTCCTGTGGGTGCTCACCGGACTGGTGATCATTCCGCTCGGCTTCTTCCCGACCGGTCTCGACTCCGTCGCGCGTGCCGTGGGCGTGGCCTCCGGCGTCAGCCTGATCCTCTTCCTCAGCGTGGCGTTCCTCTTCATCGTGTGCCTCCAGCTGAGCTGGGAGGTGGGTCACCTGGAAGAGGAGGGCCGCACCCTTTCGGAGGAAGTGGCACTGCTCCGCATCGACGTACAGGAACTCCGCGGGCAGGTCGCGGATAAGGCGGAGAAGACCGACGGGGCCGCGCAGGGGGGTCGCAAGTGATCGACGGCAAGCGCGTACTCATCATCATGCCCGCGTGGAACGAGGCCGAGGGCGTCGCCGACGTCATCAAGGAGGTCCACACCACGCTCCCAGGCGTCGACGTCCTCGTCGTGGACGACGGCTCGGCCGACGACACCAGCGCCGTGGCGCGCGGTGCCGGCGCGACCGTCATGACGCTCCCGTACAACCTCGGCGTGGGCGGCGCGATGCGCGCCGGCTACCGCTACGCGCACGACCGCGGCTACGACGTCGCCATCCAGGTCGACGCCGACGGTCAGCACGACCCGCGCAACGTCCCCGAGCTCCTCGCGCGTCTGGACACCGGCGCCGACCTCGTCATGGGCGCGCGCTTCGCCGGCACCGGCGACTACGAGACCCGCGGCCCCCGCAAGTGGGCCATGAAGGTGCTCGCCTTCTGGCTGTCGCGGATGGCCAGGACCAAGCTGACCGACGTCACCTCGGGCTTCCGCGCCTCCAACCGCGACCTGATCGACGTCTTCGCGCACTGGTACCCGGTGGAGTACCTGGGCGACACCGTCGAGTCGACGATCGCCGTCGTCCGGGCCGGCTACCGCGTCGAGCAGGTGCCCGTCGCGATGCGGCCGCGCGCCACCGGCACGCCCAGCCAGTCCCCGTGGAAGGCCACGCTCTACCTCGGCCGGATCGGCATGATCCTGCTGCTCGCGCTCAGCCGCCGCTCCGCCCTCGGCCCCAAGGGGAAGAGCAAGTGACGGCGGTGCGCGGGACGGAGGGCCTCGGCACGCTCGACATCATGCTGCCGCACTACGGCGACACCGCCCTGATGCAGGCCGCGGTGCGCAGCGTGCTCGACCAGACCGACAAGGACTGGCGGCTGACCGTCGTCGACGACGGCAAGGAGCCGGACGTCCCCGAGTGGTTCGCCTCGCTCGGCGACAGCCGGGTCCGGTACCAGCGCAACGAACAGAACCTGGGCATCACCCGGAACTTCCGCAAGTGCGTCGATCTGGTGGAGTCCACCCACTTCACCATGCTCGGCAGCGACGACCTGCTGCTCCCGACCTATGTCGAGACCATGCGCGCCGCCGTCGCGGCCGTGCCCGACGCGGCGATCTACCAGCCGGGCGTCGAGGTCATCGACGAGCTCGGCAACACCTCCACGTCGCTCGGCGACGAGGTCAAGAAGCGCCTGTACGCCCCGAAGAACACCGGCCGCCGGCTGGTGCTCGCCGGGGAGCCGCTCGCCGCGAACCTGCTCGGCGGCAACTGGCTCTACTTCCCCTCGATCGTGTGGCGCGCCGCCGCCGTCAAGGAGATCAGCTTCCGGGAGGACCTGTCGGTCATCCAGGACCTGGCGCTGATCATCGAGCTGATCCGGCGCGGCGAGAAGCTCGTGGTCGAGCCGGCCACCGCCTTCCGCTACCGGCGCCACTCGGGCAGCCTGTCCTCCTCGGAGGCCGTCTCGGGAGCCCGCTTCGGCGAGGCCGTCCGCTTCTTCAACGAGGTGGCCGACGAACTCGACGGGCACGGCTGGCCGAAGGCCGCCCGCGCCGCCCGCCGCCATCTGTCGATGCGGCTGCACGCGCTGACGATGGTCCCGGGAGCCTTGCGCCATCGCCAGTCGGCGGCCGTACGCAGTCTGCTGGGGTACGCCCTGACCAACGCACGATGACCGTCCCCCGCGGGGCGGCGGGACCACTCCCGCCGCCCCGCGGAGTTCTGTCCGTACGCGGCCGCGAGACGCCCGTCCCGACCGCACCTCGTCCGCCCCTCGTCCGTCCGGAAGCCACGCCCTCATGACTCCCTCGCAAGCAGCAGAACGCCCGTCCGACGACGCAGCCGCTCCCCGGTTCAGCATCATCGTTCCGGCCTACGGCGTCGAGGCGTACCTGCGGGACTGCCTCGACTCCGTCCTGGGCCAGTCCTTCCAGGACTTCGAGCTCATCGCGGTCAACGACGCCTCGCCCGACGCGTGCGGCGTCATCATGGACGAGTACGCGGCCGTGGACCCGCGGGTCGTGGCGGTGCAGCTCACCGAGAACGTCGGTCTGGGCCGCGCCCGGAACGTGGGCATGGCCCGGGCCAGGGGCACCTACCTGCTGTTCCTCGACAGCGACGACACGATGCTGCCCGGCTCGCTGGCGGCGATCGCGCAGCGGATCGCCGAGACCGGCGACCCGGAGCTGCTGGTCTTCGACTACGCGCGGACCCACTGGGACGGCCGGATCGCCCCCAACGCCAAGGCGAAGGTGCTGGCCGACAGCCCGCGCGCCGCCGTCGGCCTGGCCGACAACCCGGGCCTGCTCGACCTGCTGCAGGTCGCGTGGAACAAGGCGTACCGCCGTGACTTCCTCGACCGCTGGGGCTTCGAGTACCCGGTCGGCTACTA
Organism: Streptomyces sp. NPDC101191; assembly: GCF_044767915.1. NCBI lineage: Bacteria > Bacillati > Actinomycetota > Actinomycetes > Kitasatosporales > Streptomycetaceae > Streptomyces > Streptomyces sp. NPDC101191. The sequence continues at coordinate 46,799 of NZ_JBIWOU010000010.1, read as the reverse complement.
CGAGGACACTCCCTGGACCTATCCGGTGCTGGTCGCGGCCGAGTCGATCGCCGTGCTGCCGCGGATCTGCGTGCACTACCGCCAGCGCCGCCAGGGCAGCATCCTGCACAGCACCAGCCGCAAGCACTTCGACGTCTTCGACCAGTACGACAAGGTCTTCGCGTTCCTCGACGCGCACCCCGAGTTCGACCGCTGGCGCGGCCCGCTGTTCGACCGCATGATCACCCACTTCCGGGTGGTCGAGAAGTCCCCCGGCCGCCTCCCCGACGAGGCCCGCGCGGAGTTCCACGCCAAGCACATGCGGTACGAGGCGACCCTGCGCCCCGCCGGGCACACCGGCCCGCGGGCCGCCGGCGGCTCCTCCCGCAAGGCCGTGGCCAAGCTGCCCGCCCCCCTGCGCGGCGCCGCCCGGCGCGCGTACCGGGTGGCCCGGCGCGCCAAGGCGGCCCCGCGCAAGCTGCGCAAGCCGCTGCGCACCGCCGTCCTGGCCGGCTACTACCGGGCCCAGCGGATGCTGCCGGTGCAGAACGACACGGCGGTCTTCGCCGCGTACTGGAACACGGACTACGCCTGCAACCCGGCCGCAATCCACCAGAAGCTGCTCGAACTGGCGCCGAAGGTGAAGACCACCTGGATCCTCAAGCCCGGCGCGCGCAACACCCCGCCGCCCGGCACGAACGTCGTGCACCCGGGCTCCTTCGGCTTCTGGCGTGCCATGGCCCGGGGGAAGTACTTCGTCAACAACGTGAACTTCCCCACCCGGGTCGTCAAGCGCCCCGGCCAGATCCACGTGCAGACCCACCACGGCACCCCGCTCAAGCGGATGGGCGTCGACCTGACCGAGTTCCCGATCGCCCAGGGCGAGCTCGACATGAAGTCGCTCATGGACCGGGTGGACCGCTGGGACTACAGCGTCTCCTCCAACAGCTTCACCACCGCCGTCTGGGACCGCGCCTACCCGGCCGAGTACCGCTCGCTGGACTACGGCTACCCGCGCAACGACGTGCTGGTGAAGGCCACCGAGGAGGACCGGCGCGCGGCCCGCGAGAAGCTGGGCCTGGCCGCCGCCGGCACGGTCGTCCTGTACGCGCCGACCCACCGCGACTACCAGAGCGTGCCGCAGCCGCTGCTCGACCTGGAGCACCTGGCGGCCGAGCTCGGCGAGGGCTTCACCGTCCTGTCCCGGGCCCACTACTTCCACCTGGAGAACCCGGGTGGCACCGGCACGGAGGCGGGCACCGGCATCGTCGACGTCAGCCGGCACCCCTCACTCGAAGAGCTGTTCCTGGCGGCCGACTGTCTGCTCACCGACTACTCGTCGCTGATGTTCGACTACGCCCTGCTGGACCGGCCGGTCGTGATCTTCGCCAACGACTGGGACGTCTACCGCGCGACCCGCGGCACCTACTTCGACATCCACGTCGAGTCCCCCGGCCACGTGGTGGAAACCGAGCCCGAGCTCCTGGACGTCTTCCTCTCCGGACGCTGGTCCGACGCCGACGCCGCGAAGCTGCGGACGGAGTTCCGGAGGCGGTTCTGTGAGTTCGACGACGGTTTCGCCGCCGAGCGCGTGGTACGCAAGGTCTTCCTGAACGAAGAGAATGTTCCGCCGGTCGCTCTCCCCCCGGAGCGCCCGACCCCTCGCACCCGCGGCTAGAGCTACCGTGTCCGGCGAGCCGTACGTCGCCGTCACGCATGAAACACCTTGAGGAAAGGCGCAGTACCCAATGCCTCCCCGCCTGTCAGTAGTCGTTCCCGTATACAACGTGGAGCTCTTTCTCGACGAGTGCCTGCAGTCCATCGCCGACCAGACGTTCACCGACTGGGAGGCGGTCGTCGTCGACGACGGCTCCTCGGACGGCAGCCTCGCGATCGCGCACGCGTGGGCCGAGAAGGACAAGCGGTTCCGTGTGGTCGCGCAGGAGAACAAGGGGCTGGGGCCCGCCCGTAACACCGGTGTCGCGCACCTCACGGACGGCACCGAGTACCTCGCGTTCGTCGACAGCGACGACATCGTGCTGCCCGACACCTACGCGCGCTTCGTCGCCAAGCTCGACGCGACCGGCTCCGACTTCGCCAGCGGCAACGTGAACCTGCTCAAGGCGGGCGAGATCCTGCCCTCGCCGCTGCACCAGAAGCGCCTTTCCACGGACCGCGACAAGACCCACATCTCCCGCGACAAGCAGCTGGTCTACGACCGCACCGCGTGGAACAAGGTCTTCCGGCGCTCCTTCTGGGACAAGCACGCCTTCGAGTTCCCCGGCATCCTCTACGAGGACGCCCCGGTCACCCTCCCGGCCCACTTCCGGGCCAAGAGCGTGGACGTGCTCGGCGACCCGGTGTACCTGTGGCGGCAGCGGACCGGCGGCGCCCCCTCGATCACCCAGCGTCGGACCGAGCCGGTCAACGTCCGCGACCGCATAAGGTCGTGCGACTCCGTGAGCCGGTTCCTCGCCTCCCAGCCGGGCGAGGCGTACGCGGAGCACAAGCGCTGGTACGACCAGATCTTCATCAGCGACGAGCTGCCGCTCTTCATGGGCGTGCTCGACGAGGCCGGTGAGGAGTTCCGCGAGCTGTTCATGCGGGGCGCCGCCGACTTCCTCGGACGGGTCGACCCCAAGGTCCTCTCGCGCGTCGACGTGTCGCTGCGGCTCAAGTGCCACCTGATCACCCAGGGCCGCTTCGACGAGCTCCTGGACCTGATCGCCTTCGAGCGCGAGACCGGCCAGGCGATCCCGGTCACCCGCCAGGGCCTGCGGCACTTCGCCGACTACCCGGTGCTCGACAAGGGCAAGGGCGTCCCCCGCGACCTGCTGCGGGTCGGCTCGGAGTTCTCCGCCCGCGCCCGGGTCGAGGAGGTCGTCTGGCGCGGCGGCCGGCTGCACCTCGACGGCCACGCCTACATCCGCAATCTGGCCGCCCCGAAGCCGAAGCCCTCGCTGCGCGTGCTGATGCTGCGGGAGACCGGCAGCCGGCGCACCGTCCTGGTCCGGCCCAGCCGCACCCGGGCGCCCAAGGCCACCCAGACCTCCGGCCAGTCCCTGCACAACTACGACTGGTCCGGCTTCTCGCTCGACCTCGACCCGGCCAAGCTGAAGGGCCGGGGCGGCTGGCGCGACGCCGTGTGGCGGCTCACCGTCGCCACCGTGCAGGAGGGCGTGGTGCGCCGCACCCGGCTGAAGGCCGGCGAGAGCGGCAGCGCCGAGAGCCCCGCCCAGCACTGGGTCGAGAAGGACGTGCGGATCATCCCGTTCGTCGCCGACGCCCACCTGTACGTGCGGGTCGACAAGGTCCGCGCCAAGCTGACCGGCCACCGGCTCGTCGACGGCGTCCTCGAACTGTCCGGTGTCCTCGGTCACGAGGCCGCCGCGGCGGACGCCAAGCCCGTGATCCGGCTCACCCACGGCACCTCCGAGGCCACGCTGGAGTTCCCCGCAGCCCGCGACGGCGCCGCCTTCACGGTGCGGGTGCCGCTCGCCGACCTGGACGTCGAGGGCCGCGACTCGGAGGACCTGGAGGTCACCGACAAGTGGGCGGTCGAGCTGCTGCTCGGCAAGCAGCAGCACCCCGTGGCCGTGGACGACCGCGAGGGCGACCTCGGCCGCCAGTACCCGCTCGACGGCGCGGACTCCACCGCGTGGGGCTCCCGTACCGTCGCCGTCACCAACGACGGCGTGGGCCGGCTCGTGCTGCGTACCCAGCCGGTGCAGCCCATGGTCGCGGAGGCCACCGTCGGCGCCGAGGGCCGCATCGTCCTCACCGGCGCGCTGCCGTCGCCCGTCACCGAGCCGCTGGAGCTCGTGCTGCGCCACAGCCGGCACGCCGAGGAGCACACCCACCCCGTCACCGTCGAGGACGGCGTCTTCCACGCCGACTTCCTTCCGGTGCCCGGCGGTCTCACCAAGGTGCCGCTGCGCCAGGGCCGCTGGTACCTGTTCGTGCGCTCCGCCGACAGCCGCGTCGAGGTGCCGGTCCGGGCCGTGCCCTCGACCCTCGGCACCCTGCCGGTCGCCTTCACGGTGCGCGGCCGCGACTACGCGCTGACCCACCGCTTCTACGACCGGCTGCTCGTGGACGCCGCGCCCGACCTGGACACCGAGGACGTCGGCTGGTTCCGCCAGCGCGAGATGCGCACCACGGTCTACCAGGAGGCGCGCAACACGCCGCTGAAGGACACCGTCGTGTACGCGTCCTTCTCCGGCCGCCAGTTCTCCGACTCCCCGCGCGCGGTCTACGAGGAGCTGCTCCGGCAGGACTCCGACCTGGAGCACATCTGGGTCGTGGAGGACCGCCGGGCCGAGATCCCCGAGGGCGTCCGGGTCATCCGGCGCTGGAGCCGCGAGTGGTACGAGGCGCTGGGCAACAGCCGCTACATCGTGACCAACACGCACCTGCCGTTCTGGATCCGGCGCCGTGAGGGCCAGGTGATCGTGCAGACCTGGCACGGCACCCCGCTCAAGCGGATCGGCCACGACATCGACAGCGTGCAGTTCGCGGACCGCAAGTACCTGCAGAAGGTGGCCGAGGAGACTCCCAGCTGGAGCTTCCTGGTCTCCCCCAACCGCTTCTCGACGCCGATCATGAAGCGCGCGTTCCAGTTCGACGGCGAGATCCTGGAGTCCGGCTACCCGCGCAACGACGTGCTGCTGTCCCCCAAGACGGAGGACCTGGCGCGCACGGTGCGGGAGCGGATCGGGCTGCCCGAGGGCAAGAAGGTCGTGCTGTACGCGCCGACCTGGCGGGACGACCAGTTCTACCAGGCGGGCAACTACAAGTTCGATCTCCGCCTGGACATCGAGAAGGCGGCGGAGCGGCTGGGCCAGGACCACGTCCTGCTCGTCCGCAAGCACTCCAACATCGTGGACGCCGTGCCCGGTGCCGGTGACGGCTTCGTCTTCGACGTGTCGAGCTACCCGGACATCGCGGAGCTGTTCCTCATCACCGACGTGCTGGTCACCGACTACTCGTCGCTGATGTTCGACTTCGCGAACACCGGCCGCCCGATGCTGTTCTTCACGTACGACCTCGAGTACTACCGCGACCAGCTCCGCGGCTTCTACTTCGACTTCGAGAAGCGGGCCCCCGGTCCGCTGCTGCAGACGTCGGACGAACTCATCGAGGCCCTCGGGGACATCGACCGGATCAGCGCCGGATACACCGACGCGTACCGCGAGTTCCGCGAGGTGTTCTGCGACCTCGACGACGGCCACGCGTCCGAGCGGGTCATCCGCCGGATGCTGGAGCTCGCCCACCCCGAACGCCCGTCCACCGAGCAGCCAGCGGAGCAGCGTTGACCACGTCTTCCATCTCCTTCGTGAACCGGATGAACCGGATAGTGGAGCGGATCCCCGTCCGGCGGCGCCTGCCGCTGGCCGTGTACGCCGCGACCCAGCTGATCTACCTGGTCTGGTGGGCGGCGTTCTACCCGGGCGGGATGAGCTACGACTCCATCTCGTACGTGTGGCACGTCACCACCGGCCACTGGATGTCCAACCACTCGGTGGCGTACGACGGCCTGGTCTGGCTGTCCATCCAGATCACCGGTGATCTGGCGGTACTGACCCTCCTGCAGTCCGTGGCGATGGCCGCGGCGCTCGCGTACGTGGCCGTGACGCTGCGGATGTTCGGGATCAAGGGGAAGTGGCTGTTCAGCGCGGCGGTGGCGTGCGCGCTGCTGCCGTCCATCGGCACCTTCGTGATCTACGTGTGGAAGGACGTGCCGTTCTCGATCGGCGCGGTCATCGCCTTCGGCGCGGCGGGCCGGCTGGCCGTGCGCCGGCTGCGGGGCGAGTCCCAGGTGCGGGACAAGGCCTTCCGCAACGAGATCGCGATGCTGTTCCTCGGCTTCCTGTGCATGGGCATCTTCCGCAACAACGGCCTGCTGGTCGCGGTCATCGCGGTGCCGGTGCTGCTGCTGACGCTGCCGAAGATGCGCCGCTGGCTGCTCTTCGCGACGGTCGTGCCGGTGCTGATCTCGGCGGTCCTCAACACGGTGATCTACCCGGGTCTCGGCGTGAAGACGCCGACGAAGGACCAGGTGTACGCGATGAACTACGCGGACATCGCCGTCGTGTACGGGCAGGTTCCGCATACCTTCACCAAGGCCGACAAGGAGCTCATGGCGAAGGTCGCGCCGCTGGACCACTGGAAGGGCCGGGCGGCCAACTGCTACAACGCCGACTGGGCGATGAAGAAGCCGATGAACCGCAAGGCGGCGGCGAAGTACAACGACGAGCTGCTCGACCTGTGGTTCCGGGTGCTGGACCGCACGCCGGACCGGATGATCTCGGCGCGCCTGTGCCGCTCGCACATCGCGTGGTCGCCGTTCCCGGGTCCGGTGGACAAGATGGGTCACACGCTCATCAGCCCGCCGGCCGTGCCGAAGAACCTGTACGGCTGGGCGGACTGGAACGACGAGGTCCGGGACAGCCCGTACCGCCCGATCATGAAGATCCGTCCGCTGTCCTACAAGCTGAACCACGCGGCGTACTTCGTGTGGCAGGCCAGCAAGACCCCGCAGCTGCAGTGGCTCCTCTTCCGCGGCGCCATCTGGTGCTACGCGGCGTACGCGATCGTCCTGGCGTTCTCCCGCAAGCACCGCACGTGGGCGCCGGTGGCCCTGCTGTCGATCCCGCTGGCCCTCCAGCTGACGGTCGTGGCCGCGAACCCGGCCCCGCTGGCCCGGTACATGTTCGCCCCGATGTTCATCGGCATCATGTGCCTCCCGCTGATCGGCGCGAAGCCGCGCTTCACCAAGCGCTCCCAGCCCACGGAGCCGAAGCCGGAGCCGAAGCGGTCCTCGAAGCCGACCTCGGACCCGGACCCGGAACCCGAACCGGAACCGGTCGCGTAACGCGCTGACGCACGACGAAGGGGCCCGTCTCCTCCTCACCGGAGGGGACGGGCCCCTTTCGCGTACGGCGGGAGGCAGGGCACACGAGAAGGCCCCCACCGGACACACGTCCGGCAGGGGCCCACCTGGCACCGCCCGAGTACTAGAACGCCTCGAACTCGTCGAACTCACGCTGCGCGTCGTCCCGCTCCGCCTGCCGGTCGCGGCGACGCTGCGTGGCCGGACGCGGGGCCTCGAGGCGGTGGGCAGAACCCCCCCACCGCCGCCCTCGCACCGCTCGGCCCCAGGGGGCCTCCCAGGCATCGGACCGCTGCGCCGGACTCCGCCCGCCGACACACGCGGGCCCCCACCGGACACACGTCCGGCAGGGGCCCACCTGATACCGCCCGAGTACTAGAACGCCTCGAACTCGTCGAACTCACGCTGCGCGTCGTCCCGCTCCGCCTGCCGGTCGCGGCGACGCTGCGTGGCCGGACG
>NZ_JBIWOU010000010.1:0-39375 GCF_044767915.1 Streptomyces sp. NPDC101191 | reverse complement strand
CGGACGCGGGGCCTCGAGACGGTGGTCCTCGCCTCGGCGGCCGAGCATCTCGGCACCGGCCACCATCGAGGGCTCCCAGTCGAAGACCACGGAGTTCTCGTCCGAGCCGATGGACACGCCGTCGCCGGCGCGGGCGCCGGCCTTCATCAGTGCGTCCTCGACGCCGAGGCGGTTGAGGCGGTCGGCCAGGTAGCCCACGGCCTCGTCGTTGTTGAAGTCGGTCTGGCGGACCCAGCGCTCCGGCTTCTCGCCGCGCACGCGGTAGACGTCCTCGTTCTCGTCGTAGGTGACGGTGAAGCCGGCGTCGTCGACCGCCTTCGGGCGGATGACGATGCGGGTCGCCTCCTCCTTGGGCTTCGCGGCGCGCGCCTGGGCGATGATGTCGGCGAGCGCGAAGGACAGTTCCTTCAGGCCCGTGCGGGCGACCGCGGAGACCTCGAAGACGCGGTAGCCGCGCTCCTCCAGGTCCGGGCGGATCATGTCCGCGAGGTCCTGGCCGTCCGGGATGTCGATCTTGTTGAGGACGACGATGCGCGGGCGGTCGTCGAGACCGCCGTACTGCTTCAGCTCCTCCTCGATGACGTCCAGGTCGGTGACCGGGTCGCGGTCGGACTCCAGCGTCGCCGTGTCGAGGACGTGGACCAGGACCGAGCAGCGCTCGACGTGGCGCAGGAACTCCAGGCCCAGGCCGCGGCCCTGGCTGGCGCCGGGGATGAGACCGGGGACGTCGGCGATGGTGTAGACGGTCGAACCGGCCGTGACCACGCCCAGGTTCGGGACGAGCGTCGTGAAGGGGTAGTCCGCGATCTTCGGCTTGGCCGCCGAGAGGACGGAGATCAGCGAGGACTTGCCGGCGCTCGGGTAACCGACGAGCGCCACGTCCGCGACGGTCTTGAGCTCCAGGACGATGTCCTGGAGGTCGCCGGGCTCGCCGAGCAGCGCGAAGCCGGGGGCCTTGCGCCGGGCGGAGGACAGCGCGGCGTTGCCGAGGCCGCCGCGGCCGCCCTGGGCGGCGATGTACGTCGTGCCGTGGCCGACGAGGTCGGCGAGGACGTTGCCCTGCTTGTCCAGGATGACGGTGCCGTCGGGCACGGTCAGGACCAGGTCCTGGCCGTCCTTGCCCGCCCGGTTGCCGCCCTCTCCGGGCTTGCCGTTGGTGGCCTTGCGGTGCGGCGAGTGGTGGTACTCGAGGAGTGTGGTGACGGACTGGTCGACGACCAGGATGACGTCACCGCCCCGGCCGCCGTTGCCGCCGTCGGGGCCGCCCAGCGGCTTGAACTTCTCCCGATGGACGGAGGCGCAGCCGTGGCCTCCGTTACCCGCGGCGACGTGCAGCTCGACGCGGTCCACGAAGGTGGTCATGGTTCTGTGCCTCCAGCAAGTGAGCTTGGTACGGAATGTCTATCTAGTAACACGCGAAAGGCGGACCCTCTTCCCTGCCGGGAAGTGAGGTCCGCCTCCGCCAAGCTGTTCCGATCAGGCGGCCGGAACGATGTTCACGACCTTGCGGCCACGGAAGGTGCCGAACTGCACCGAACCGGCCTGCAGGGCGAACAGCGTGTCGTCGCCACCGCGACCGACACCCGAGCCCGGGTGGAAGTGGGTGCCGCGCTGGCGGACCAGGATCTCACCCGCGTTGACGACCTGACCGCCGAAGCGCTTCACGCCGAGCCGCTGGGCGTTGGAATCGCGACCGTTCCGGGTGGACGATGCGCCCTTCTTGTGTGCCATTGCTCAGTCCCTCTTTACTTCGCGGCCGTCGGGATGGACGTGACCTTGATCGCCGTGTACTGCTGACGGTGACCCTGGCGACGGCGGTAGCCGGTCTTGTTCTTGTAGCGCAGGATGTCGATCTTGGCGCCCTTGGTGTGGTCCACGACCTCGGCCAGGACCTTGATGCCCGCCAGGACCCACGGGTCGCTGGTCACGGCGTCGCCGTCGACGACGAGCAGGGTCGAGAGCTCGACCGTGTCGCCAGCCTTGGCGGTGGAAATCTTGTCAACCTCAACGATGTCGCCGACAGCAACCTTGTGCTGGCGACCACCGCTGCGCACGATGGCGTACACGCGGATCTCTCTCTCACTCGGTAATGGGGACCTCTGACGCCAGCCGCACACGCGCGGGCCCTGGGGCCTGCGGCGATCCGGATCGGACGAGCGGCCTCTCCCGGCGGACCGGGAGGGAGGTGCTCAGAGGCGCGGCATGTCAGTCGACACGCCGACGGTCTAGGTTACGGGCGGCGCCCGCAGGGGGTCAAATCTCGGACGTCTCGGCGACGAAGCCCTTGAGCCAGGCGCGGAAGTCCGGACCGAGGTCCTCACGCTCGCAGGCGAGGCGCACGATGGCCCGCAGGTAGTCGCCGCGGTCGCCGGTGTCGTAACGGCGTCCCTTGAAGACGACACCGTGCACGGGGCCGCCCAGCTGCTCGTCCGCCGCCATCTTCTGCAGGGCGTCGGTGAGCTGGATCTCACCGCCGCGGCCCGGCTCGGTCCCGTTCAGGACGCCGAAGACGGCCGGGTCGAGGACGTAGCGGCCGATGATCGCGTAGTTGCTGGGCGCCTCGGACGGCTCCGGCTTCTCGACCAGGCCGGTGATCCGCACGACGTCGGCGTCGTCGGCCGGCTCGACGGCCGCGCAGCCGTACAGGTGGATCTGCGCGGGGTCGACCTCCATCAGCGCGACGACGCTGCCGCCGTGCTCGCCGAGGACCTCCAGCATGCGGGCGAGCAGCGGGTCGCGCGGGTCGATCAGGTCGTCGCCGAGCAGCACCGCGAAGGGCTCGTCGCCGACGTGCGGCTGTGCGCACAGCACGGCGTGGCCGAGGCCCCGCGGGTCGCCCTGGCGGACGTAGTGCATGGTGGCCAGCTCGCTGGACTCCTGGACCCGGGCGAGGCGCTCGTCGTCACCCTTACGGGTGAGCGCCTCCTCCAGCTCGTAGTTCCGGTCGAAGTGGTCCTCAAGCGGACGCTTGTTGCGGCCCGTGATCATCAGGACGTCCTCGAGCCCTGCCGAGACCGCCTCTTCCACGACGTACTGGATGGCCGGCTTGTCGACGACCGGCAGCATCTCCTTCGGCGTCGCCTTGGTGGCGGGCAGGAAGCGCGTGCCGAGACCGGCGGCGGGGATGACGGCCTTGCGTACGCGGGGAGCGGGGGTGTTGTTCATCGGGCTGGTTCCTGGTTCCGATCCGGGGTGAATGCCGTGTGGACCGTCCTCGGCGGGAGGACGGTCCACACGGTCGCGTCAGGGGACTAGGTCAGTCCTGCGCGGGAGCGGCGGTCTTCTTGACGGCCTTCTTCGCCGTCGTTGCCTTCTTCGCCGCGGTCTTCTTGGCGGCCACCGTCTTCTTGGCGACGGCCTTCTTCGCCGTCGTCGCCTTCTTGGCGGTCTTGCGGGCCGTCTTCTTGGCCGGGGCGGGGGCCTCGGCGGCCTCCTCCGCGGGCTCCGCCGGCGCGGCGGACTCCGCCGGCTCGGCCGGGGCGGCGGACGCCACCACGACCACGGCGGCCTCCTCGCCACCCGTCGGCGAACCGGCCGGGGCGGTGGCCTTGCGGACCACCCGGCGGCGCGCCTTCGGCGGGGCGGCCACGGGGGCCTCCTCGACGACCGGCTCGGCGGCCGGGGCCTCCGCGACGGCGGCCGGCTCGACCACCGTCTCGGCGACGGGCTCGGCGGCAGGCTCCGCGGTGGCGGTCACCGGGGCGGTGGCCTTGCGGGTGGCACGGCGGCGGGTACGCGGCGCGGGGGCGGCGTCCTCGGCCACCGGCGCCGGAGCCGCCTCCGCGGCCGGCTCGGCCACGGGCTCGGCGACCGGGGTCGGCTCGGCCTTCGGCTTCGGCTCCGGGACGACGACCTCGAAGGTCTCCGTCTCGGTGACGACCGGCGAGGCGGCGGGCGCCGACACCCGGCGGGTCGCCCGACGGCGGCCGCGGCCACCGCGCGTGGCGGCCGCCTCGGCCTCGGCGACGCTGCCGTACAGCTCCTCGTCGGCGCCGATCGGCTCGGGCAGGGCCACCGGGGCCGCGAGCTCCGCGGCGACCTCGGCAGCGGTCTCGACCTCGGCCGGGGCCTCCGCCTCGGCGCCGCTCTCGACGGCCTCGTGCTCGTGCTCGTGCTCGTGGACGTGCTCGGCGCCGCCGCGGCCGCGCTTCTTCGAGCGCTTGCCGCCGCCACCGCCACCGTGGGTGGCGGGCTGCTCCATGTGGACGATGACACCGCGGCCGTTGCAGTGGACGCAGGTCTCCGAGAAGGACTCCAGGAGGCCCTGTCCGACCCGCTTGCGGGTCATCTGGACCAGACCGAGCGAGGTGACCTCGGCCACCTGGTGCTTGGTCCGGTCGCGGCCCAGGCACTCCAGGAGACGGCGCAGCACCAGGTCGCGGTTGGACTCCAGGACCATGTCGATGAAGTCGATGACGACGATGCCGCCCAGGTCGCGCAGGCGCAGCTGGCGGACGATCTCCTCGGCCGCCTCCAGGTTGTTCCTGGTGACGGTCTCCTCGAGGTTGCCGCCCTGACCGGTGAACTTGCCGGTGTTGACGTCGACGACGATCATCGCCTCGGTCTTGTCGATCACCAGCGAACCGCCGGACGGCAGCCAGACCTTGCGGTCCAGCGCCTTCATCAGCTGCTCGTCGATCCGGTACGTGGCGAAGACGTCGACCTCGCTGGTCCACCGCGTCAGGCGGTCGGCCAGGTCGGGCGCGACGTGCGAGACGTAGCCGTGGATGGTCTCCCACGCGTCGTCGCCGCTGACGATGACCTTGGAGAAGTCCTCGTTGAAGATGTCGCGGACGACCCGGACGGTCATGTCCGGCTCGCCGTAGAGAAGGGTCGGAGCGTTGCCGTTCTTCGCCTTCTTCTGGATCTCCTCCCACTGCGCCTGCAGACGCTCGACGTCACGGCGCAGCTCGTCCTCGCTCGCGCCCTCGGCGGCGGTGCGCACGATGACGCCCGCGTCCTCGGGGACGATCTTCTTGAGGATGGTCTTCAGACGCGCGCGCTCGGTGTCCGGGAGCTTGCGGCTGATGCCGGTCATGGAGCCCTCGGGCACGTACACGAGGTAGCGGCCCGGCAGGGAGACCTGGCTGGTCAGACGGGCGCCCTTGTGGCCGATCGGGTCCTTGGTGACCTGGACCAGGACCGACTGGCCGGACTTGAGGGCGGCCTCGATGCGGCGCGGACCGTGGCCCATGCCGAGCGCCTCGAAGTTGACCTCGCCGGCGTACAGGACGGCGTTGCGGCCCTTGCCGATGTCGACGAAGGCGGCCTCCATGGACGGCAGCACGTTCTGGACCTTGCCCAGGTAGACGTTGCCGACGTAGGAGGTGGCCTGCTCCTTGTTGACGTAGTGCTCGACGAGCACGTTGTCTTCCAGGACACCGATCTGGGTGCGCTCGCCGTTCTGGCGGACCACCATCACCCGCTCGACGGCCTCGCGGCGCGCGAGGAACTCGGCCTCGGTGATGATCGGGACGCGCCGGCGGCCCTGCTCGCGGCCCTCACGGCGGCGCTGCTTCTTGGCCTCCAGACGGGTCGAGCCCTTGATGGACTGCACCTCGTCGGACGGCTCGGCGCTCTTCTCCCGCGCGGGACGGGGCTCGCGGACCTTGACGACCGTACGAACGCCGTCCTCGTCGGTGCCCTCGGTCTCGGCGGCGTCACCGCTGCGGCGACGCCGGCGGCGACGGCGGCGGGAGCTGCTGGAGCCGCCGAAGTCCTCGGACTCCTCGGAGTCCTCCGGCTCCTCGCCCTCCTCGCCGTCCTCGGCGTGGGGCTCCTCGGCCTCGTCGGCCTCCTCGCCCTCGGACTCCGTGTCGGCGAGCTCACCACGACGCCGGCGACGGCCGCCACGGCGGCGACGCCGGGACGGACGCTCCTCGTACTCGTCGGTCTCGTCGGTCTCGCCCTCGGCCTCGGCCTCGGGGGTGGACTCGACCTCGGGCTCGTCGGCGACGGTGGCCGGGACGGGCTCGACGGCGACCGGCTCGCCACGGCGGCGACGGCGACGGCGCGTACCGGTCTCGGCGCGCTCGGCGGCCTCGGCCACCTCGGCTGCCTCGACGGTCTCCGCGGTCTCCTCCTCCGGCTCCTCCTCGACGACCTCTGCGGCGGCGATGGCCGCGGCGGTCTCCGGGGTCTGGAACATGGGCTCGGCGAAGACCGGGGCCTGGAAGACGGCGACGGCCGGGCGCGCGGCACGGCGGGCCCGCGGGGCCTCCTCGGCGGCGGCCGGCTCGGCGGTGAACTGCGGCGACGTGGCGCGGCGGCGGGTACGGCCGCGGGTGGCGGCCTGCTCGGCGGCGGCGACGTCGGCGGCGTGCGAGGCGATCTCCTCGACGGTGTCCGCGGGCAGCGACTCGCCGGAGGTCTCGGCCGCGATCTCGGCGGCGGCGTCCGCGGTCACGTCGGGCGCGCTGGTCTTACGGGTGGCACGGCGGCGGGCACGCGGGGCCGGGGCGGCCTCCTCGGCGGCCGGCGCGGCCGCGGGGGCCTCGGCGGCGGGGGCCTCGACGGCCTCCGGGGAGGTCACGGCGCGGGTGGCGCGGCGACGCGAGCGGGGTGCGGGCGTCGGCTCCTCGGCGGGCTCGGCGACCGGCGCGGGCTCGGCGACCGGGGCGGCCTCGGCAGCGGCCGGGGTCTCGGCCTCGGGGGCGGCGGTGGCGCGGGTCGCGCGGCGGCGGGTACGGCGGGCCGGGGCGGCCTCCTCGGCGGCGGGCGCGGCCTCGGCGACCGGAGCGGCCTCGGGGGTCTCCGCGGCCTCGGCGGCCGGGGTCTCGGCGGCGGGCGCGGTGGCCTTGCGGGTGGCGCGGCGACGCGGACGCGCAGGTGCCGGCTCCTCGGCGGGCGCGGCCTCGGCGGGTGCGGCCTGGGCGGCCGGAGCCGCGACGGCCTCCACGACCTCGGCGGTGTCGGCGGCGGCCCCGGCGGTCACCGGCGGACCGGCGGGCCGGGAGGCGGCACGACGACGACGGCGCGGCGGCAGCTTGTCACCGGGCGCGTTGTTCTCGTTGTCTTCGTTCTGTTCGAGCATGCGGGCGGTTCTCCCGTCACGCTCCCGGGCGCCGCGTCCGGTTCCGGTACGGCGGCACGACCGCGCGGGAAGCGCGGTGCCGCCGTCCGGGGCGCGGGCGCCACACGGGAGCTGTATGTCTGGCTCGCCGGTTCCGTACGCCCTGTGCGTACGGCCTGGCGAAAGTCTCCTGGTGGGTGCGCTGCCCGACCCAGGTGGCTCCCGAGTACCAGGGCGGCGCTACAACGACCGCTCCCTACGCGGTACCCGCACCCGGCGCCGTCGCTGAGGCGGTCGCGGCGGCCGTGGTTGGAGCGGCCTTGACTGCCTCGCGGTCGGGCGCGAGCGGGTCGGTCACCGTGCCGGACTCCTCGTCGAAGAGCCCCTGCGCCAGCCTGGTCACCGCTGCGGGGACCGGCGGCGCCAGGTCGGCCACAGCTCGGAGACCGGACAGGACGTCGTCGGGTCGTACGGCAGGCGTTACGTGCCGAACAACCAGCCGCAGTATCGCACAGGCGCTGTCGAGCGGCCTATCACCCTGGGGATCGCCCTGGGCGGGGGCCGCGGTCAGCTCCACGACGGCACCGCGGGTGTCGAAGGTACGCAGACCGTTCTTGGTCTTGCGCTGTACTTCCACGGTATCGGCCGCCAGAAACGCCTCGACGGCCTTCTGTGCCTCCTCGGTGTCCACACCGTCGAGCCGCAGCTCCCACACGGAGGCGGTGAGCCGGTCGGCGAGGCCCGGGGTCCGGGCCTCGACGGCGTCGACGATGTCGAGGCCGCTCGGCATGGACTCGTCGAGCAGGCCCCGCAGGGTCTCGGGATCGCGGGTCGCGGTGAGGGCGATCTCCAGGTATTCGGCCTCGGAGCCCGTACCCGTCGGCGCGGCGTTGGCGTACGACACCTTGGGGTGCGGGGTGAACCCGGCCGAGTACGCCATGGGCACCTCGGCACGGCGCAGCGCACGCTCGAAAGCGCGCTGGAAGTCACGGTGGCTGGTGAACCGGAGGCGGCCGCGCTTGGTGTAGCGCAGTCGGATGCGCTGCACCGCCGGTGCGGGCGGCGGGCCTTCGGGCTGTCGCTTGCCCAGTGGTTCTTCTCCTCGGTGCGGAGCGGGCGCGGGAGGCGCACCGCCCTCGAAATGCGGTGGTGTCCCGGGGGTCCCGCCCGGCTCACCCCCGCTGCTGCGGGGAGATCTCGGGGGCGGGCGCCGCGCCGGGGACGTTCGTTGTACTACCCAGAGTACGCGCCTGGGCCACATGTGGTTCCCCGGGCCGTCCGCCGAGCAGGGACCGCCACGCGTCCCGGCGGGCCCGGGCGACGGTGTCGCGGGCGGAGGCGAGCACCGCCCGCGCCGTCCTGCGGGCCTCGGCCGCGGCCTGGCGGGCCGGCGCCCAGACGGCGTCGCGCACCCAGTGCCCGGCCGGAACGCACACCTCGCGGTAGACCCAGGCGGCGGGGCGCGTGACCAGATGGCGCGCCAGCCACGTGAAGGGGCGCGCGACGAGATGGCGCGCCGCCCAGACCAGGGGCCGTGCGACCAGATGGCGCGCGAGCCACGCGAGGCCGCGTCCGACGGCCACGGAGACGAAGCCGGCGGTCCGCCAGCAGATCGCGAGGGCGTCGCGAAGCTCACGTCCCAGGGGGGTGAGGATCCGCTGCCACAGCCAGACCGCGGGCCGGACGATCCCGTACGTGACGAGCGGCACCAGCACGTACCGCCAGGGCCACACGAAGAGCACCCGGCCGAGTCCCGTCACACCGGCCGCGATCCCCCGCCCCAGCCGCGTGAGGACCCAGGCCGACGCGCGCCCCGAACGGGTGAGCAGCCACCCGGCGCCCCGGCCGAGCGGCGCCAGCACCCGGCCGTACAGCCACCGGGCGGGCCCGACCACGCCGTACCGCCACAGCCCGGCACCCAACGGCACGAGCACCCGCCCCCAGAGCAGGCCGGCCGGGACGACGATCCCGTACCGGACCACCGGCACGACCACGTGGCGCCAGAGGGTGACGAAGGGCCAGGCCACCCCCTTGCCGACCCACCCGGCGAGCACCGCGAGCCCCCGCCCGACCCGGGCGGCCACGCCCCTCACCCGTTCGAGCCCCCAGGCCAGCCCGCGCCACACCCCGCCGAAGACCCGGGCCAGCGCGCGCCACACCCCGCCGAACGCCCGGGCCAGGGCGCGCCCGAGGCCGCCCGCCATCCACCCGAGCCCACGCCGCACCCCACCGGACACCCACGCCAGCCCGCGCCACAAGCCGCCGAAGATCCAGCCCAGGGCGCGCCAAAGGCCGCCGAACACCCAGGCCAGGCCCCGCCACAGGCCACCGAACACCCAGGCCAGGCCCCGCCACAGGCCACCGAGGACCCACGCGACGCCGCGCCCCGCCCCCGTCGCCGCCCACGCGATGCCCCGGCCCGTCGGGGCCAGGACGCGGTGCCACAGCCAGTGGGCCGGGCGGCGTACCGTCCGGTCGAGGAGCCAGGTGAGGGCGCGGCCGACGGGGCGGAGCAGGGTGCGGTCGAGGAGGCGGCCGGTGGCCTTGAGGGCGTCCCAGGTCATGCGGACCGGGAGGATCAGGACCAGCACGACGATGCGCACGGGGATGCGGATCAGCGGGTGCGGGGCCGGCGGCAACGGGGCCGGGGTTTCCGTGCTCATGACCACAGGGACGCGGACGGCCCGGCGGAGGGTTCTCCCTCCGCCGGGCCGTCGCCAGAGCGTTACGCGGCTACTTCACGACCGTGAGCGGCAGCAGCTTCTTGCCCGTCGGGCCGATCTGGATGCTCGTGTCCATCTGCGGACACACGCCGCAGTCGAAGCACGGCGTCCAGCGGCAGTCCTCGACCTCGGTCTCGTCGAGGGCGTCCTGCCAGTCCTCCCAGAGCCAGTCCTTGTCGAGACCGGAGTCCAGGTGGTCCCAGGGCAGGACCTCCTCGTAGGTGCGCTCGCGGGTCGTGTACCAGGCCACGTCCACGCCGAAGTCGGGGAGCGTCTTCTCCGCGCACGCCATCCAGCGGTCGTAGGAGAAGTGCTCGCGCCAGCCGTCGAAGCGGCCGCCGTCCTCGTACACGGCGCGGATGACCGCGCCGATGCGGCGGTCACCGCGGGAGAGCAGGCCCTCGACGATGCCGGGCTTGCCGTCGTGGTAGCGGAAGCCGATCGAGCGGCCGTACTTCTTGTCGCCGCGGATCTTGTCGCGGAGCTTGGCCAGGCGCTCGTCGGTCTCCTCGGCGGAGAGCTGCGGGGCCCACTGGAAGGGGGTGTGGGGCTTCGGGACGAAGCCGCCGATGGAGACGGTGCAGCGGATGTCGTTCTGGCCGGAGACCTTGCGGCCCTCGGCGATCACGTTCATCGCCATGTCGGCGATCTGCAGGACGTCCTCGTCCGTCTCGGTGGGCAGGCCGCACATGAAGTACAGCTTCACCTGACGCCAGCCGTTGCCGTACGCGGTGGAGACGGTCCGGATCAGGTCCTCCTCCGAGACCATCTTGTTGATGACCTTGCGCATGCGCTCGGAGCCGCCCTCGGGGGCGAAGGTGAGGCCGGAGCGGCGTCCGTTGCGGGTGAGCTCGTTGGCCAGGTCGACGTTGAACGCGTCCACGCGGGTCGACGGGAGGGACAGGCCGATCTTGTCCTCGGTGTACCGGTCGGCCAGGCCCTTGGCGATGTCGCCGATCTCGGAGTGGTCCGCGGAGGACAGCGAGAGGAGGCCGACCTCCTCGAAGCCGGTCGCCTTGAGACCGCGGTCCACCATCTCGCCGATGCCGGTGATGCTTCGCTCCCGCACGGGGCGCGTGATCATGCCGGCCTGGCAGAAGCGGCAGCCGCGGGTGCAGCCGCGGAAGATCTCGACGGACATGCGCTCGTGGACGGTCTCCGCGAGCGGGACGAGCGGCTGCTTGGGGTAGGGCCACTCGTCGAGGTCCATGACGGTGTGCTTGGAGACGCGCCACGGCACACCGGACTTGTTGGGGACGACCCGGCCGATGCGCCCGTCCGGCAGGTACTCGACGTCGTAGAACGCCGGGATGTAGACCGAACCGGTCCTGGCGAGACGGAAGAGGACCTCCTCGCGGCCGCCGGGCCTGCCCTCCGCCTTCCACTGCCGGATGATCTCGGTCATGTCGAGCACGGCCTGCTCGCCGTCGCCGATGATCGCCGCGTCGATGAAGTCCGCGATCGGCTCGGGGTTGAAGGCGGCGTGGCCGCCGGCGAGCACGATCGGGTGGTCGACGGTCCGGTCCTTCGACTCCAGCGGGATGCCGGCGAGGTCGAGGGCGGTGAGCATGTTGGTGTAGCCGAGCTCCGTGGAGAAGCTCAGGCCGAAGACGTCGAACGCGCCGACGGGGCGGTGGCTGTCCACGGTGAACTGCGGCACCTTGTGCTCGCGCATCAGCTCTTCGAGGTCCGGCCACACGCTGTAGGTGCGCTCGGCGAGGACGCCCTCGCGCTCGTTCAGTACCTCGTAGAGGATCATGACGCCCTGGTTGGGCAGGCCGACCTCGTACGCGTCCGGGTACATCAGAGCCCAGCGGACGTCGGCGGACTCCCACGGCTTGACCGTGGAGTTCAGCTCTCCACCGACGTACTGAATCGGCTTCTGCACGTGCGGGAGCAGAGCTTCGAGCTGCGGGAAGACAGACTCGGCAGCAGACATCTCGAACCTTCGTGAGCTGGCAGGGGGGCGACTCTCAAGCGTACCCCGGTGCTCAGCGGCTCAGTGCCGCCCGGATTCCGGGGGCCGCGGCCCGCTTCCAGACGGCGGGGAGCTCGCGCTCGCCCTCCAGGGCCGCGGCTTCCTCGCGTCCGTAGAGAAGGCCCCAGGTGAAGGCGGTCTCGCCGGCCGCGTGGGCCTGGACGGCGATCTCGCGCAGCGCGGTGCGGGCGACGACGCTGTCCTGGTGCTCGCCGAGGAGTGACTGGACGGCCTTGACGCGCTTGGCGAACCGTTTCGCGGGCTTGCCGAGGGTGGGGCGGGCGGCGTCGGCGCCGTAACGGGTGCGCTTGGCGGCCTTGCGGGCGGCGTGCAGGGCGAGATCGCGTTCCTGCCCCGGGTCGAGCTCTAGGGCGTGCTCGACCCGGCGGGCGAGCCGGTCGAAGTCCTTGCGGACGGCGCGCGCGAGGACCTCGGAGGCGTCCTGTGCGGCCGCTTTGCGCAGGGGCGGGTCGGAGAGGAGCGCGTCGAGGGTGTCGAGGAGTGCGAGGTGGCGCGCGGAGTCCAGGGCGGCGAGCGCCGTGTGCCGGGCGTCTGCGGCGCGCCGGGCGCCGCGGGCGCGGAGCCGGGCCCGGACGGGGCCGAGGAGAAGGGTGTTCGGCAGGGCGTCGAGCCGGGCGTCCAGGCGGGCCGTGAGCACCTCCTCGTCGCGGGCGGCGCCGAGTTCGCCGGCGAGCCACTTGAGCTCCTCGCCGACCGGGTCGGTGACGCCGCGGTCGAGCACCTTCCGGTAGGTCTTGAAGGCGCTGCGCATCCTGCGGCAGGCGACCCGCATCTGGTGGACCGCGTCGGGCAGGTCGCGCCGGACGGCGGGGTCGAGCGCGACGATGGCGTCGGCCTGCTCGCGTACGTAGGCGAGGACGGCGTGTCCGGCGGTGCCGGGGGTTCCGGGCCCGTCCTCGCGCGCTGGCGGGGCCGTGCCGGTCTCCTCCAGTGCCCTGGCGAGTTTCGACGGCGCCGCGGACGGGCGGATGCCCGCCTTCTTGAGGCGTTTCTCGACGGCGTCGAGGAGAGCCTCGTCGCCGTCGTCGGCGAGTTCGACCTCGATCTCGGTCCAGGCGGCTTGGCCCGTTCCGGTGAGGCGGTCGGCGCGGACGGTGTCGACGGACAGTTCGGCGAGCGGACGGCCGTCGTCGTCCAGCAGGTGGCGGACGTCGCGGGAGGAGCGGAGACGGACGACCGGGACGACGGCGGCGTGCCGGACGCGGGAGCGCAGAAGCCCCGCCAGGAAGGCCGGGAGGGTCTCCGAGAGCGGGGCTCTGATCTCGTCGCGGATGCCGGCGGCGACGGGGAGCTTGAGGTGCCAGCCGGCGTCCGCGCCGCCGGTGCGGCGACGGAGGGTGAGGCCGTCGGCGGCGAGCCGCAGGTCCCGGGTGTCGTAGTAGACGGCGTCCAGTTCGGTGACGCCCTCGTCCCGGACGGCGGCCACGCTCCCGGTCCCGACGAGGTCCGGGAGCGCCGTCTTCTCGGTGGCCTCGTACTTACGCTCGATCTCGCGTTTCGTCTCCGCCATGCAATGAATCTAGACGCGAACGGGAGGGAGCGGCAGGGGGAACTAGGCCGTTATCGGTCGCTGCACCCGGATCGACTGCAGCAGGCCGATCGCGACCCACACCGCGAACATCGACGAGCCGCCGTACGAGACGAACGGGAGCGGCAGGCCGGCGACCGGCATGATGCCGAGCGTCATGCCGATGTTCTCGAAGGCCTGGAAGGCGAACCAGGCGATGATGCCGGCCGCGACGACCGTGCCGTAGAGCTCGGTGGTCTCGCGGGCGATGCGGCAGGCGCGCCAGAGGATGACGCCGAGCAGCAGCAGGATGAGGCCCGCGCCGACGAAGCCGAGCTCCTCCCCCGCGACCGTGAAGACGAAGTCGGTCTGCTGCTCGGGGACGAACTGGCCGGTGGTCTGGGAGCCCTTGAAGAGTCCCGAGCCGAGCAGTCCGCCGGAGCCGATGGCGATGCGGGCCTGGTTGGTGTTGTAGCCGACGCCGGCCGGGTCGAGGTCGGGGTTGGCGAAGGCGGCGAAGCGGTTGATCTGGTACTCGTCGAGCATGCCGAGCGTGGTGACGAGGACGGCGCCGAGGACGCCCGCGCCGATGAGGCCGAGGACCCAGCGGTTGGAGGCGCCGGAGGCGAGCAGCACGCCGAGCACGATGACGGCCATGACCATGACCGAGCCGAGGTCGGGCATCAGCATGACGATGCCCATGGGGAGGGCGGCCAGGCCGAGGGCCTTGGCGACGGTGCGGTGGTCGGGGTGGATCTGGTCGCCCGCGTCGACCTTGGCGGCCAGCAGCATCGCCATGATCAGGATGATGGTGATCTTCACGAACTCGCTGGGCTGGAGCGAGAAGCCGCCGCCGATCACGATCCACGCGTGCGCGCCGTTGATGGTCGCGCCGAGCGGGGTGAGCACGGCGAGGATCAGCAGGATCGAGAGGCCGTAGAGGAAGGGCACGGCCCCGCGCAGGGTGCGGTGACCGAGCCAGATCGTGCCGATCATCAGGGCGAGCCCGATGCCGGTGTTGAGGACGTGCCGGAACAGGAAGTAGTACGGGTCGCCCTGGTTGAGCTCGGTGCGGCCGCGGGTGGCGGACCACACGAGGAGCGAGCCGAGGAGCGACAGGGCGAGCGCGGACAGCAGGATCGGCCAGTCGAGCCGGCGCAGCACCGAGTCGCGGGCGGTGAGCCTGGCGAAGGTGCCGCGCTCGGGCGCGTAGCGGGAGACGGAGAAACCGTGGGGAGCGGTCATCGGTTCAGAGCCTCCCTCGGGCGGCGGGCGGGCCCGCGAGTCGCGGGTCGTCGTCCGGTTTCGCCGGCTTGTCGGGGTCGGGCGGCGGGGTGCCGCCGGGCTGGGTGGTCGCGGGCTTCGTCGGGTCGTTGGGGTCGACCTTCTGCGCCTCGGGGTCGTAGGGCGTGATCCGGGGCGCGTCGATGGAGCCGTCGGCCTCGATCCTCGGCAGGGCCTTCTGCGGCTGCGGGAGCAGGGCCCGCTTCAGGTCCTGGTTGCCGGCGTCGTCGAGTCCGTACAGCGCGTCGTAGATGTTGCGCACGGCGGGGCCGGAGGCGCCGGAGCCGGTACCACCCTGGGCGATCGTCATGACGATCGCGTAGTCCTTGGTGTACGTGGCGAACCAGGAGGTCGTCTGCTTGCCGTAGACCTCCGCGGTACCCGTCTTGGCGTGCATCGGGATCTTGTCCTGCGGCCAGCCGCCGAAGCGCCAGGCGGCCGTACCACGGGTGGCGACTCCCGCGAGGGCTTCGTCTATCAAGTCGCGGGTCTCCGCGTTGAAGGGCAGCCTGCCGTGCGACTTGGGCTTGATCTCGCTGACGTTCTTGCCGTCGGCGCTGATGACGGCCTTGCCGACGGACGGGTTCCACAGGGTGCCGCCGTTGGAGATGGCGGCGTAGATGGTGGCCATCTGGATGGGGGTGACGAGGGTGTCGCCCTGGCCGATGGAGTAGTTGACCGAGTCACCGGCGCGCATCAGGTTGCCTTCGAGGCAGTTCTCGTACGACAGCTGCTGGACGTACGTGCCGCCCTTCTTGCCGTACTTGCACCACCAGTCCTTGTTGTCCTCCCAGAACTTCTGCTTCCACTGGCGGTCGGGGACGCGGCCGGTGACCTCGTTGGGGAGGTCGATTCCGGTCTCGGCGCCGAGGCCGAACTGATGGGCCGTCTTGTAGAACCAGTCGCCCGGGTTCTTCTTCGGCTTCATCCCGCCGTCCTTGATCCACTGCTGGTGGGCGAGGGCGTAGAAGACGGTGTCGCAGGAGACTTCGAGGGCGCGGCCGAGGCTGATGGGGCCGTGGTTCTGGGACTCGAAGTTCTTGAAGACCTGGCTGCCGATGGAGTACGAGCTGGTGCACGGGTAGCGCCCGTCGAAGTCGTAGCCCGCGTTGACGGCGGCGGCGGTCGAGATGACCTTGAAGATGGAGCCGGGGGCGGCCTGGCCCTGGATGGCCCGGTTCAGCAGGGGGAAGTTGGAGTCCTTGCCGGTGAGGGCCGCGTAGTCCTTGGCGGAGATGCCGCCGACCCAGGCGTTGGGGTCGTAGTCGGGCTGCGAGGCCATGGCGACGATCCGGCCGGTCTTGGCCTCCATGACGACGACGGCGCCGGCGTCGGCCTTGTAGTTCTCGTTGGTGTTCTTGTCGAAGGTCTTGCGGGCCTCGACCATCGCG
Organism: Streptomyces sp. NPDC101191; assembly: GCF_044767915.1. Classification (NCBI taxonomy): domain Bacteria; kingdom Bacillati; phylum Actinomycetota; class Actinomycetes; order Kitasatosporales; family Streptomycetaceae; genus Streptomyces; species Streptomyces sp. NPDC101191. Next base: position 23,459 of record NZ_JBIWOU010000010.1, on the reverse strand, counting down.
TTGTGCAGCTCCCATTCGGCGACCGCCTGGACGCGGGCGTCGATGGAGGTGACGACGTTGGCGCCGGGCTCGGCGGGGTCGCTCTTGGCCTGGCCGATGACCCGGCCGAGGTTGTCGACCTCGTAGCGGGTGACGCCGGCCTTGCCGCGCAGCTGCTTGTCGTAGGTGCGCTCCAGGCCGGAGCGCCCGACCTGGTCGGAGCGCAGGTAGGGCGATTCGCTGTCCTTGGCCTTCTCGATCTCGCCGTCGGTGACGGGCGAGAGGTAGCCGAGGACCTGCGAGGTACGGGACTTGCCGGGGGCCGGGTAGCGGCGCACCGCGGCGGGCTCGGCGGTGATGCCGGGGAAGTCCTCGGCACGCTCGCGGATCTGCAGGGCCTGCTGGGTGGTGGCCTCGTCGGTGACGGGGATCGGCTGGTAGGGCGAGCCGTTCCAGCAGGGCTTGGGGGTCTTGGAGTCGCAGAGCCGGATCTTGTTGATGACGTCGAGCGGCTTCATGCCGAGGACGGCGGCGAGCCGCGTGAGGACGGCCTTGCCGTCGTCCTTCATCTTCATCAGCTCGGTGCGCGAGGCGGAGACCACGAGGCGGGTCTCGTTGTCGGCGAGCGGGACGCCGCGGGCGTCGAGGATGGAGCCGCGTACGGCGGGCTGGACGACCTGCTGGACGTGGTTGCTCTTCGCCTCGTCGGTGTACTCCTTGCCGTTGCGGATCTGGAGGTACCAGAGGCGTCCGCCGAGGGTGAAGAGCAGGGAGAAGACGAGGACCTGAATGACGACGAGCCGGATCTGGACCCGGGGGGTCCGCCCGGTCTCGGGGATGTTGCTCATGCTGCCGTTGCCCCCTCGGTCACAGTCGCTTGACTCCCTTGATGCGTCCGGCGCGTGAGGCGCGGGTCCGGGCGGCCTTGACGCGAAGGCCGCCGCGCTGGTTGCCGATTCTCAGGCCGGTCCCTGAGGAGAGCCAGCCGGAGGCGACGTCGGCTCCGTTGGCCCCGCCGGCCTCGGCGAGCGGGTCGTTGTCGGCGCGCCGGGCGAGCGCCATGATCAGCGGCACGGTGAACGGCGCGAGGAGCAGGTCGTAGAGGGCCGCGGTGAACAGCAGGAAGCCGAGGCCGACATGGCGGGCGGCGGTGTCGCCGACGAGGGCGCCGACGCCCGCGTAGAGCAGGGTGGAGCCGAGGGCGGCGACGACGACCACGGTCATGGGCCCGGTGGCGGACTTCAGCCGGCCGTTCTCGGGGCGGGCCAGGCCGCAGAGGTAGCCGACGACGCAGAGCACGAGGGCGTAGCGCCCGGCGGCGTGGTCGGCGGGCGGGGCGAGGTCGGCGAGGAGGCCGGCGGTGAAGCCGACGAGGGCGCCGGTGACGTGTCCGTACGCGAGGGCGAGGCCGACGACGGTGAGCAGGACGAGGTCGGGGACGGCGCCGGGGAGTTGGAGGCGGGCGAGGACGGAGACCTGGACGACCATCGCGACGACGACCAGGACGGCGGAGAGGAGGATGCGGTTGAACTTCACGGTGTCTCCCCCTGGTCCTGCGGCTGCTGGGTCTCCTCGGGCTTCTGCGCGGGCTGGTCGCCCGGCGGCAGGGCCTGGTTCGGCTTCTGTCCGTCGTTCCGGTCCTGCGTTCCGCCCGTGGGCGTGGGGGTGACCGTGACGGTGACGGTCGGGGCCGGCTTGGGCTTCTGCGGCAGGACCATGTCGCGCGGGTCCGTGCGCGGGGCCTGGACGACGACGCCGACGATGTCGAGCTTGGTGAAGCCGACGTACGGGCGGACGTAGATGTTGCGGGTCAGGCCGCCGCCCGAGGGGTCGACGCGGACGACCTCGCCGACGGGCACGCCGGGCACGAAGGGCTTGTCGGCCTGCGAGCCGAAGGTGACGAGCCGGTCGCCGGCCTTGACCTTGGCCTTGCCGTTGAGGAGCTGGACGAGCAGCGGGCGGTCACCCTGCCCGGTGGCGAAGCCGAGCTCGTCGGACTTCTCCATACGGGTGCCGACGGTGAAGTCGGGATCGTTGGCGAGCAGCACGGTGGACGTCGAGGGGCCCACGGTGGTGACGCGGCCGACGAGCCCGGAACCGTTGAGCACGGTCATGTCGCGGCGGATGCCGTCGCGGGCGCCGACGTCGATGGTGACGGTCCAGGAGAAGCCCTGGGCGGCTCCTATGGCGATGACCTCGGCGCCCTTGATGCCGTACTGGCCGGCGCCGGCGGTCTTCAGCATGGCGTCGAGCTCACGCAGCCGGTTGCGGTTGCGGTCGTCGCTGCCGAGCTTGGCCTTGAGGGCGGCGTTCTCCTGTTCCAGGGCCGCGATGCGGTTGTGCCGTTCCCCGGAGTCGCGAACCGCTCCTATGGCGTTGCCGATCGGGTCGACCGCCGAGGCGACGCCGTTCTCGACGGGACCGAAGGCCGCGGCGGCGGCCTGTCGGGCACCGTCGACCGGCGACTCCTGGCCTCCTCGGATGTCCACCGTGATCAGTGCGAACGCGATGGCGATCAGCAGCACCAGGAGCAGCCGGCTCTCTCGTGTGTCCCTCACGTGCGGCGGCCGTGCCCTTCCTCGAATCGACAGGGTGGTGACAGGCCCCCGGGCCGGGGCCCGGGGGGTTCGATGGAGTTGTCCGTACGGTGGTGCGGGTCAGCGGCGCGGCTGGGCGTCGAGGACCTGCTGCAGCGCCTCGAACTCCTCGACGCACTTGCCGGAGCCGAGGGCCACCGAGTCCAGCGGGTCCTCGGCGATGTGGATCGGCATGCCGGTCTCGCGACGGAGGCGCTCGTCGAGCCCGCGGAGCAGGGCGCCGCCACCCGTGAGAACGATGCCGCGGTCCATGACGTCACCGGAGAGCTCGGGCGGGCACTTGTCGAGCGTCGTCTTGACCGCGTCGACGATGGCGTTGACCGGCTCCTCGATGGCCTTGCGGACCTCGGCGGCGGAGATGACGACGGTCTTGGGCAGGCCGGAGACCAGGTCGCGGCCGCGGATCTCGGTGTGCTCGTCCTGGTCGAGGTCGTAGGCGGACCCGATGGTGATCTTGATCTGCTCGGCGGTGCGCTCACCGAGGAGGAGCGAGTACTCCTTCTTGATGTGCTGGATGATCGCGTTGTCGAGCTCGTCGCCGGCCACCCGGATGGACTGTGCCGTGACGATTCCGCCGAGGCTGATGACGGCCACCTCGGTGGTGCCGCCACCGATGTCCACGACCATGTTGCCGGTGGCCTCGTGCACCGGGAGGCCCGAGCCGATGGCCGCGGCCATGGGCTCCTCGATGATGTGCACCTGACGGGCGCCGGCCTGGGTGGAGGCCTCGATGACGGCGCGGCGCTCGACTCCGGTGATGCCGGAGGGCACGCAGACCACGACGCGCGGGCGGGCCAGGTAGCGGCGCTTGTGGATCTTGAGGATGAAGTAGCGGAGCATCCGCTCCGTGATCTCGAAGTCGGCGATCACGCCGTCCTTGAGCGGGCGGACGGCCACGATGTTGCCGGGCGTCCGGCCGATCATCTTCTTCGCCTCGGCACCGACCGCGAGAATGCCTCCGGTGTTGGTGTTGATGGCGACGACGGACGGCTCGTTCAGAACGATGCCTCGACCCCTGACGTACACCAGCGTGTTGGCGGTCCCGAGGTCGACAGCCATGTCACGGCCGATGAACGACATTGAGTTCCCCTTGTTTCCCATGAGGATGCGTCGGGCCTTCCCTATCGGAGCGTTGACGGCTTCTCAGGTCGGCGAGGTGGTGGCTGAAGGTGGTACGGCGTGGAGTTTTCCATCGTAGTGCCGCCCGCCCGGATACCGCGCGGCGGACCACCCCAGGCCACCTCTGTATAGGTGACGGAATGACGCGGCCATCCGTTCCCGGCATCGACGTTCATATGCCTGGGGGCGGCCGAATTCCTTCGGTCGCCCCCCGGTCATGGCGCTGATCGGCTGACGCCCGGTCAGCACAGGGGTCAGGAGAGACCCGGGAAGAAGATCTTCAGCTCACGGGTGGCGGACTCCTCGGAGTCCGAGGCGTGGATCAGGTTCTCGCGGACGATGGTGCCGAAGTCGCCGCGGATGGAGCCGGGGGCGGCGGCGATCGGGTCGGTCGGGCCGGCGAGCGTACGGAGGCCCTCGATGACCCGCTCGCCCTCGACGACGAGCGCGACGACCGGGCCGGAGGCCATGAAGCCCATCAGCGGCTCGTAGAAGGGCTTGCCCTTGTGCTCGCCGTAGTGCTGCTCCAGCGTCTCCTGGTCCAGCTCGCGCATCTCCAGGGCCGCGATGGTCCAGCCCGCCTTGCGCTCGATACGGCCGATGATCTCGCCGATCAGGCCACGGCGGACGGCGTCGGGCTTGAGCAGGACGAGCGTGCGCTGGCTCACGGTGGGAACTCCTTCAGACAACGGTGTGCGGGCCTCCGAACATACAGGGCCCGCACCGGCCCCGGTCACGCAGCGTCAGGCCCTGCGGGTTCCTGGCGTGCCGCCCAGTCGGCCTTGATGGTGTCGATCCGGCGCCCGTAGTGCACGGAGGCCCACCACAGGACGGCGAAGACCGCCCCGAGGAAGAACATGATCGGCACGACGAAGCCGCTGGCGACCAGCGCGGCCTGCAGCGCCCAGCCCAGCTGGACGCCGCCCGGACGGGTGATCATCCCGCACAGCAGCACCGACAGGACCATGGCGATCCCGCAGACCCACCACACCGTCGACATCGCCAGCGTGTCGTCCTTCATGGCGACCAGCCCGGCGAAGCCGATCACGAAGAACTCGCCGATCAGCGTCGAGGAACACAGCACGCGCATCGGCTCAGCCTCGCTTCAGGAGCAGTCGGGCGTCGCCGACCGTGAAGATCGAACCGGTCACGAGGACGCCCGCGCCCGCGTACTCGTCCTCTTCCTCCGCCAGCGTGATCGCCGCCTCGATGGCGTCGTCGAGCCGCGGCTCGACCACGACCCGGTCCTCGCCGAAGACCTCGACCGCGATCGCGGCGAGCGCGTCGACGTCGGTGGCCCGCGGGCTGGAGTTGGCCGTGATGACGACCTCCGCGAAGATCGGCTCGAAGGCCTCCAGGAAGCCGCGGGCGTCCTTGTCCGCGCTCGTGGACACCACGCCGATGAGCCGGGAGAAGCCGAAGGACTCCGTGATGCCGTCGGCCGTCGCGCGGGCGCCGTGCGGATTGTGCGCGGCGTCCAGGATCACCGTGGGCGAGGAGCGCACGACCTCCAGGCGGCCCGGCGAGGCGACCTGGGCGAAGGCCCGGCGGATCGTCTCGACGTCCAGGGTGCGGGCGTGCTCCGAGCCGATGCCGAAGAACGCCTCGACGGCGGCGAGCGCCACGGCCGCGTTGTGCGCCTGGTGCGCGCCGTACAGCGGCAGGAACACGTTGTCGTACTCGCCGCCCAGGCCGCGCAGGGTGAGGAGCTGGCCGCCGACGGCGACCTCACGGGAGACGACACCGAACTCCATGCCCTCGCGGGCCACGGTCGCGTCGACGTCGACGGCCTTCTTCAGGAGCACCTGGGCCGCGTCCACCGGCTGCTGGGCGAGGATCACCGTCGCACCCTGCTTGATGATCCCGGACTTCTCGCCGGCGATCGCGGCGGGCGTGTCGCCGAGCCGGTCGGTGTGGTCGAGGTCGATCGGGGTGACGACGGCGACCGCGGCGTCGATGACGTTGGTGGCGTCCCACGTACCGCCCATGCCGACCTCGACCACGGCCGCGTCGACCGGGGCGTCGGCGAAGGCCGCGTACGCCATTCCGGTGAGGACCTCGAAGAACGAGAGCCGGAACTCCTCGCGGGCGTCGACGAGCTCCACGTACGGCTTGATGTCCTGGTACGTCTCGACGAAGCGCTCGGGGTCGATCGGGGCGCCGTCCAGGCTGATCCGCTCGGTGATGGTCTGCACGTGCGGCGAGGTGTAGCGCCCGGTGCGCAGGTCGAAGGCGCCCAGCAGGATCTCGATCATGCGGGCCGTGGAGGTCTTGCCGTTCGTGCCCGTGATGTGGATCGACGGATACGCGCGCTGCGGCTCGCCGAGGACGTCCATCAGGGCCGCGATCCGGGTGACCGAGGGCTCCAGCTTGGTCTCGCCCCAGCGGGTGGACAGCTCGGTCTCGACCTCGCGCAGCGCCTTGTCGACCTCGGGGTCGGCGGGACGCGAGGGCACCGGGTCGCCCTGCGGCGGACCGGCCATGGCGCGCAGGGTGCGGCTGCCGGCCTCGATCACCGCCAGGTCCGGATCGCGTTCGGTCTCGGTGTCGACGATGTCGTCGAACAGGTCGCCCTGGTCGCTGTCGTCGAACTGGTCGCGCGGGTCGCTCGGCTCACTCACGCGTCCAGTCTACGGAGCGGTACCGACAGGACCACGGACCCACCCCTTTCGGCACCTTCGGTCCCCCGTCCACGAGAGCCGCGCGGCAAACTTGGCGATCATGGACATAGGCGTCGATCTCGGCACCGCCCACACCCTCCTCTACGCCCGCGGGCGGGGCATCGCCCTCGTCGGGCGCGGGCCGGCCGGACCGGGCCGGCCGGACCGGGCCGGCACCCCTAGCGGTCCGTCAGGCCTGCCGGGAGGGTCGCCGTGACCACGTACGCGCCCCGCTCGCGGCGGGCGTCGAGCGTGCCGCCCATGCTCGTGACCCGCTCCTCCATGGAGAACAGGCCGGTGCCGGTCGACACCGGCGCCCGGTCCGGCGGGCTCGGGGAGAGCGGATTGCGGACCTCGATGCGCAGCACGGGGCCCCCGACCGTGATCATCACGCTCACCGGCAGGCCGGGGGCGTGCTTGGCCGCGTTGGTCAGGCACTCCTGCACGACCCGGTGGACGGCCGCCTGCCGCAGGGGAGACAGCGCCTTCGCCTCCTCGGCCACGTGGACGTCCACGGGACTGCCCATCCGCTCGCTCTCCTCCGCCAGCGCGGCGAGCCCGTCGAGGCCCGGCGTGGCGCCGCCGTCGGCGCGCCGCACGAGGGTCTCGTTGAGCATGTGGTGGGCGCGCCGGGCCGTTTCGGCGAGCTCCTCGAAGTCCTTCCCGTACGCCTCTCCCCGGGCCCGTACGGCGAGCACCTCGGCCCGCACGGCGAGCACGGTCAGCTCGCGGCCCACCAGGTCGTGGACGTCCCGTCCGACCGAGATCCGCTCCTCCTGGACGGCCTGCCGGGCGGCGGACTCGCGGCGCTGGGCCTCCAGGGCGCGCACGAGGTCGTGGCGGTAGGCGGCGATGCCCACGCCGGCGGCGAGGACGCCGATGGGGACGACGAGGCTCAGGAAGTCACTGAGGGTCTCGCCGTGCCGGGCGGGCCAGCCGGGGGTGTTGAAGTAGGCGTAGGCGGCGCCCACGTACAGGAGGGTGGCCAGGACGGCGGTCCGCCGTCCCCGGAGGCGGCCCAGCGAGTACAGCGCGAACTGGATCATCGTCAGCTCGTGCAGCCAGCCCATCAGGGCGATCGCCACCACGAACGGCACCCACGGCGCCCGCCGCCGCAGCACCAGGGTGGCCGCGCCGGCCGCGAGGACCAGGGTGGCGGTGACCCCGGTGAGCGAGTTGTCCTCCCGGGCGAGCCCCGGCACGTCCAGGACCATGAGGCCGAAGGCGCTGAGCGCGGCCACGACGTCCAGCGCGCGGGGCGACGCCGCCCACCGGTCCACGCAGCGGCGCAGCGCGGACCGGCTGGGAAGGGGAAGCATGCCTTCCATCATCCCGGGTCCTTGGTCCCGGGATGATGGACCTGAAGTCCCGTCTGCTGTGAGATCGGGCACTTTGCCCGCAATGTCACTTCGCCCGGACCTGCGCCCGAAGCACCCGGGCCACGAGTGACGACGGCCGCGCGCATACGTACACACGTACGCGAAGGGGCCCGGAACCGTCCATGGTTCCGGGCCCCTTCGTCGGACTCGGCGCGTCAGGCCGTGCGTGCCGGCCGGCGATCAGGCCAGCGGCAGGCGCTCCAGCTGGGACTGGATGCGGGCGATGTCCTCGTCCGCCTTGGCGAGGCGGGTGCGGATCTTGTCGACCACGTTGTCCGGCGCCTTGGCCAGGAAGGCCTCGTTGCCGAGCTTGCCCTCGGCCTGCGCCTTCTCCTTCTCCGCCGCGGCGAGGTCCTTCGCGAGGCGCTTGCGCTCGGCGGCGACGTCGATCGTGCCCGACAGGTCGAGCGAGACCGTCGCACCGGCGACCGGCAGGGAGGCGGTGGCGGCGAAGCCCTCGCCCTCCGGCTGGAGGCGCAGCAGCTGACGGATGGCCGCCTCGTGCGCCGCGAGCGGCGTGCCGTCCAGCTCCAGGCGGGCCGGGACCTTCTGGCCGGGCTGGAGACCCTGGTCGGCACGGAAGCGGCGCACCTCGGTGACGACCTGCTGCAGGTTCTCGATCTCCGACTCGGCGGCCTCGTCGCGGAAGCCGCTGTCGGTCGGCCACTCGGCGATGACCAGGGACTCGCGCCCGGTGAGCGTGGTCCACAGCGCGTCGGTGACGAACGGGACGATCGGGTGCAGCAGGCGCAGCATGACGTCCAGGACCTCGCCGAGGACCCGGCCGGAGACCTTGGCCTGCTCGCCGCCGGCGAAGAACGTCGTCTTCGACAGCTCGACGTACCAGTCGAAGACCTCGTCCCACGCGAAGTGGTAGAGCGCGTCGCTGAGCTTCGCGAACTGGTAGTCCTCGTAGTACGCGTCGACCTGGGCGACCGTCTTGTTGAGACGGGACAGGATCCAGCGGTCGGTCGCGGACAGCTGCTCGACCGGGGGCAGTTCGCCCTCGATCGTCGCGCCGTTCATGAGCGCGAAGCGCGTGGCGTTCCAGATCTTGTTGGCGAAGTTCCGGGAGGCCTTGACCCAGTCCTCGCCGATCGGGACGTCGACACCGGGGTTGGCGCCGTTGGCCAGGGTGAAGCGGACGGCGTCGGAGCCGTACTGGTCCATCCAGTCCAGCGGGTTGACCACGTTGCCGAAGGACTTCGACATCTTCTTGCCGTTCTGGTCACGGACCATGCCGTGCAGGGCGATGGTGTGGAACGGCGGGGTGCCGTCCATCGCGTAGAGGCCGAACATCATCATCCGGGCGACCCAGAAGAAGAGGATGTCGTAGCCGGTGACCAGGACGGAGTTCGGGTAGAACTTCGCGAGGCTCTCGGTCTGCTCGGGCCAGCCGAGCGTGGAGAACGGCCACAGGCCGGAGGAGAACCAGGTGTCGAGGACGTCGGTGTCCTGGTGCCAGCCCTCGCCCGCCGGCGGCTGCTCGTCCGGGCCGACGCAGACGACTTCGCCGTTCGGGCCGTACCAGACCGGGATGCGGTGACCCCACCACAACTGGCGCGAGATGCACCAGTCGTGCAGGTTGTCGACCCAGTCGAAGTACCGCTTCTCCATCTCCTGCGGGTGGATCTTGACCTTGCCGTCGCGGACCGCGTCGCCGGCCGCCTTCGCGAGCGGGCCGACCTTGACCCACCACTGCATGGACAGGCGCGGCTCGATGGTGGTCTTGCAGCGCGAGCAGTGGCCGACGGAGTGGGTGTACGGACGCTTCTCGGCGACGATCCGGCCCTCGGCGCGCAGCGCGGCGACGATGGCGGAACGGGCCTCCAGGCGGTCCAGGCCCAGGAAGGGGCCGTGGACGGTGATGACCGCGTGCTCGTCCATGACGGCGATCGACGGCAGGTCGTGCCGCTGGCCGATCTCGAAGTCGTTCGGGTCGTGAGCCGGCGTCACCTTGACGGCGCCGGTGCCGAACTCGGGGTCGACGTGCTCGTCGGCGACGACCGGGATGCGCCGGCCGGTCAGCGGCAGCTCGATCTCGGTGCCGACCAGGTGCTTGTAGCGCTCGTCGTCCGGGTGGACGGCGACGGCCGTGTCACCCAGCATCGTCTCGGCGCGGGTGGTGGCGACGACGATCTCCGTGTCGCCCTCGCCGTACCGGATGGAGACGAGCTCGCCGTCGTCGTCCTGGTACTCGACCTCGATGTCGGAGATCGCGGTGAGGCAGCGCGGGCACCAGTTGATGATCCGCTCGGCGCGGTAGATCAGCTCGTCGTCGTAGAGCTTCTTGAAGATGGTCTGGACGGCCTGCGAGAGGCCCTCGTCCATGGTGAAGCGCTCACGGGACCAGGCGACGCCGTCGCCGAGGCGGCGCATCTGGCCGGAGATCTGGCCACCGGACTCGGCCTTCCACTGCCAGACGCGCTCGACGAACGCCTCGCGGCCCAGGTCGTGGCGGGACTTGCCCTCCTTGGCGAGCTCACGCTCGACGACGTTCTGGGTGGCGATGCCGGCGTGGTCCATGCCGGGCTGCCACAGCGTCTCGTAACCCTGCATGCGCTTGCGGCGGGTGAGGGCGTCGATCAGCGTGTGCTCGAAGGCGTGGCCCAGGTGGAGCGAGCCGGTGACGTTCGGCGGCGGGATGACGATCGTGTACGGCGGCTTGTCGCTCTTCTCGTCCGCCTCGAAGTACCCGCGCTCTACCCAGCGCTCGTACAGCGGCCCCTCTACCTCGGCCGGCGTGTACTGGGTCGGCAATTCGGTGGTGGCTGCTGTCTGCTGCTGAGTGTTCTCGGTCACGGGGCCAGTTTAGGGGTGTCCCGGGCCGCCACAGAAACTCGATTGTTCGGTAACGGTGTGCCCCCCACCGTCCCGGCGGTGCCCGGCTTCCGACAGGATGTTCGCCAGGCATAAACATCCTGTGAGGGGAACCTGTCCATGAGCTACAACCAGCCGGGCCCGTACGGCGGCCAGCCGCAGCAGCCCGGGCCCTACGGCCAGCCGGGTCCCTACGGCCAGCAGCCCCAGCCCGGGCCGTACGGCCAGCCGCAGGCCCCGCAGCCCGGTTACGGCTACCCGCAGCAGGCCCCGCAGGGCGTCCCGCCGCAGCAGCCGTACGGCTACCCGCAGCAGCCCCAGCAGCCCGGCCCCTACGGCCAGCCGCCCCAGCAGCCCCCGTACGGCGCCCCGCAGGGCCCGGGCGGCTACGTGCCCCCGCCGCCGGCCGGCAAGAAGAGCCCGGCCGGCTGGATCATCGGCGGCATCGCCGTGGTGGCGGCGATCGGAGTGGGCGCATACTTCGTGCTGGGCGGCGGGGGCGGCTCCAGCGTCGCGGACGACGGCCCGCACAAGCTGATCACGCCGGAGACGGTGCTCGGCGAGTACAAGAAGTCCCCGGACGAGAGCCAGTCGAGCGATGACGACGACTTCCTCAAGGACGCCGAGAAGAACGGCGTCAAGAACGCCAAGCAGGTCAAGGCCTCGTACCAGGTGAAGGACGACGCGAACCCGCTGGCCGGAAAGCTGCTCCAGTTCGGCGGCGTCTACGGCCAGATCGACGACCCCGAGAAGGTCGTCGACGGCGTCTTCGCGAACATGAAGGCGGAGGCCTCGAAGGACAAGAAGGGCGAGGCGGAACTCATCGGTGAGCCTCAGTCGTACTCTCCCGCCGAACTCGACGGCGCGATCCTCAAGTGCCAGCAGATGAAGAGCAAGCCTGACACCGGTGACACCAGCCCCGGCCCGAAGGAGTTCACCATGACGGTGTGCGTGTGGGGCGACCACAGCACGCTGGGCTTCGTGATCCCGATGGACATGGCCTCGATGCTCGCCGGCAAGGGCACCGATCCTGCGACCGCCGCCGCCACGACGGCCAAGCTCCGTAAGGAAGTCCGCGTCAAGGCCTGATCGGGCCCAGGACACGACAAAGGGGCGCCCCGCCGGTGGACCGGCGGGGCGCCCCTTTTCGTTCGCTATGTACGCTGTGCCGCTACGCGCTCTTCTCGTGCCTGCCGTCGTTCTTCACGATCCGCGGGACCAGCGTCGGGTTGACGTTGTTGCGGACGACGTCGGCCGTGATGACGACGCGGGCCACGTCCTTGCGGGACGGGACCTCGTACATCACCGACTGGAGGACCTCCTCCATGATGGCGCGCAGGCCACGGGCGCCGGTGCCGCGGAGGATGGCCTGGTCGGCGATGGCCTCCAGGGCGGGGCGGTCGAAGTCCAGCTCCACGCCGTCGAGTTCGAAGAGGCGCTGGTACTGCTTCACCAGCGCGTTGCGCGGCTCGACGAGGATCTTCAGGAGGGCTTCGCGGTCCAGGTTGTGGACGGAGGTGATGACGGGGAGACGGCCGATGAACTCGGGGATCATCCCGAACTTCACCAGGTCCTCCGGCATGACCTCCTGGAACTGGTCGCTGGCCTCGATCTCGCGCTTGGAGCGGATGGTCGCCCCGAAGCCGATGCCCTTGGCGCCCGCCCGCGACTCGATGATCTTCTCCAGGCCGGCGAAGGCGCCGCCCACGATGAAGAGCACGTTCGTCGTGTCGATCTGGATGAACTCCTGGTGCGGGTGCTTCCGGCCGCCCTGCGGCGGGACGGAGGCCGTGGTGCCCTCCAGGATCTTCAGCAGGGCCTGCTGCACGCCCTCGCCGGAGACGTCGCGCGTGATCGACGGGTTTTCGCTCTTACGGGCGACCTTGTCGATCTCGTCGATGTAGATGATCCCGGTCTCGGCCTTCTTGACGTCGTAGTCGGCCGCCTGGATCAGCTTGAGCAGGATGTTCTCGACGTCCTCGCCGACGTAGCCCGCCTCCGTCAGCGCCGTCGCGTCGGCGATGGCGAACGGCACGTTGAGCATGCGGGCCAGCGTCTGGGCCAGCAGCGTCTTGCCGGAGCCCGTGGGGCCCAGCAGCAGGATGTTGGACTTCGCCAGCTCGATGGCGTCGTCACGGCCCGCGCCGCCGCCGTTCTCGCCGGCCTGGACGCGCTTGTAGTGGTTGTACACCGCGACCGAGAGGGCCTTCTTGGCCGGCTCCTGGCCGACCACGTAGCCCTCGAGGAACTCGTAGATCTCGCGGGGCTTGGGAAGCTCTTCCCAGCGCACTTCGCTCGTCTCGGCGAGTTCTTCCTCGATGATCTCGTTACAGAGGTCGATGCACTCGTCGCAGATGTACACACCGGGGCCTGCGATGAGCTTCTTCACCTGCTTCTGGCTCTTTCCGCAGAACGAGCACTTGAGCAGGTCGCCGCCATCACCGATGCGTGCCACGAGGTGCTTCCCCTTCGCCTGGGAGCGCTTGGTTCAGCGACTCCTGGTGCCTCATATTCGACGGTACCTTGCCGGGCCCCCCGTTCGGGCCCCCCTTGGCGCGGTTGGCATGGATGGAATTCGGCCACACCAACCGCGGCGAGGGAAGGTCGAGCGTCAGGCTGCCGCGGCGGCCGTGCTCTTGCGGGTCGAGACGATCTGGTCGATCAGGCCGTACGCCAGGGCGTCCTCGGCCGTCAGGATCTTGTCACGCTCGATGTCGTCGCGGATCTTCTCGATCGGCGTCGAGGAGTGCTTGGCCAGCATCTCCTCCAGCTGGTTGCGCATGCGCAGGATCTCGTTGGCCGCGATCTCCAGGTCCGAGAGCTGCTCACGGCCGGTGCCGCCGGACGGCTGGTGGATCAGCACGCGCGCGTTCGGCAGGGCCATCCGCTTGCCGGGGGTGCCGGCGGCGAGCAGCACGGCCGCGGCGGAGGCCGCCTGGCCCATGCAGACCGTCTGGATGTCCGGCTTCACGAACTGCATCGTGTCGTAGATGGCCGTGAGGGCGGTGAAGGAGCCGCCCGGGCTGTTGATGTAGATCGAGATGTCGCGGTCCGGGTCCATCGACTCCAGGCACAGCAGCTGCGCCATGACGTCGTTGGCGGAGGCGTCGTCGATCTGCACGCCGAGGAAGATCACGCGCTCCTCGAAGAGCTTCGCGTACGGGTCGTACTCACGCACGCCCTGCGAGGTGCGCTCGACGAAGCGCGGAACGACGTAGCGATTGTCCACCTGCGGGCCGCTGTAGAGGCCGCTCGCGGAGAAGTTCGGGGTCATGGGGCTGTTCACCATCCTGAGGGCGATCGGTGGGCTGGGGCTGTCGGAGCGGGCTGCCGGGGCTCAGGCGCCCGTGCCGCCGCCGCCCGGAACACCCGCGGCGTGCGTGATGATGTCGTCGATGAGGCCGTACTCCTTGGCCTCCTCCGCGGTGAACCAGCGGTCACGGTCGCCGTCGCGGATGATCGCCTCGACGGTCTGGCCGGAGTGGTGCGCGGTGATCTCGGCCATGCGCTTCTTCGTACGGAGAAGGTACTCGGCCTGGATCTTGATGTCGGAGGCCGTGCCACCGATGCCGGCGGAGCCCTGGTGCATCAGGATGTCGGTGTTCGGCAGCGCGAAGCGCTTGCCGGGGGTGCCGCCGGTGAGCAGGAACTGGCCCATCGAGGCCGCCATGCCCATACCGATGGTCACGACGTCGTTGGGGATGTACTGCATGGTGTCGTAGACGGCCATGCCGGCCGTCACGGAGCCACCAGGGCTGTTGATGTACAGGTAGATGTCCTTCTCCGGGTCGGCGGCCAGGAGGAGCATCTGTGCGGTGATCTTGTTGGCGATCTCGTCGTCGACCTGCTGGCCGAGGAAGATGATCCGCTCACCGAGCAGCCGGTTGTAGACATGGTCGCCGAGGCCGCCACCGATGGACGGCTCACCCGCGGCGTAAGGCTTCAGATTCGTCACGTATCCACCTGCTCGTCTCCGACGGCCACGGGCCGTCTCGCGTCTCGTTCGGAGGGCAGTGCCCTCGTATTCATGGACCCTAACGCGCAGGTAGGACAACGCCATCCCGGTTCCCGAACTGTTCGCTGGGAGCGCAAGGTAGTTGGGCACGCATAAACGGGTCACGAGGGGATTCCCGAGGGGATCCCGGTACGTCCACGGGCCCGGCGCACAGCAGTGCGTCCGGGCCCGTGGCGCGGGGTTCAGCGCGAGGCGCGGGCCTCCCGGTGAGCCTTACTTCTCCTCGGCGACCTCGGCGTCACCGGTGACGGCCTCGACCGTCTCGGTGGCCTGCTCGTCGTCCTCGTCGGACAGGTCGACGACCTGGCCGTTGGTGTCGACGACCTTGGCGGCCTCGACGACGACCGCGAGGGCCTTGCCGCGGGCGACCTCGCCGACCAGCATCGGCACCTGGCCGCCCTGGACGACGGCCTGGGCGAACTGGTCGGGGGACATGCCGGAGGAGGCGGCGCGGCGCATGAGGTGCTCGGTGAGCTCCTCCTGGTCCACGTTCAGCTCCTCCTTGGAGACCAGCTCGTCGAGCAGGAACTGGGTCTTGATGCCCTTGACCGCCTGCTCCTTGGTCTCGGCGTCGAACTCCTCGACCGTCTTGCCCTGGAACTCCAGGTACTTCTCGAGGGTCAGGCCCATCTGACCGAGCTGGTGGTGCTGCAGGTTGTGCTTGCGGGTGTTGATCTCGTCCTCGAGCAGCTTCTCGGGAACGGGGATCTCCGCGAGCTCCAGGAACTTCTCCAGGACGCGCTCCTGGGCCTGGGTGGCCTGGTCGAACTGCTTCATGTTCTCGAGGCGCTTGCGGCTGTCGGCCTTGAGCTCGTCGAGGGTGTCGAACTCCGACGCCATCTGGGCGAACTCGTCGTCCAGCTCGGGGAGCTCGCGGGCGGCGACGGCGGTGACCTTGACGGTGACCTCGGCGTCCTTACCCTCGGCGGAGCCGCCCTTCAGCTGCGAGGTGAAGGTGGCCTCGCCGCCGGCCTCCAGGCCGGTGACGGCCTCGTCGATGCCGTCGAGCAGCTCGCCGGAACCGATGGTGTACGAGACGTCGGAGGCGACGCCGTCGGGGAGGACCTCGCCGTCGACCTTGGCCTCGAGGTCGATCGTGACGACGTCACCCTCGGCGGCGGCGCGCTCGACCGGGTTGGTGGAGGCGAAGCGCTCGCGCAGCTGCTCCACGGACTTCTCGACGTCCTCGTCGGTGACCTCGACGGCGTCGACCTCGACCTCGATGCCGGAGTAGTCCGGGATCTCGATGGCCGGGCGGATGTCGACCTCAGCGGTGAAGGCCAGCTTGTCGCCGTCCTTCAGCTCGGTGATGTCGACCTCGGGCTGACCCAGCGGGTTGACCTCGGCCTCGTTGACCGCCTCGGTGTACAGCTTGGGGAGGGCGTCGTTCACGGCCTCCTCGAGCACGGCACCGCGGCCGAAGCGCTGGTCGATGACACGCGCCGGGATCTTGCCCTTACGGAAGCCCTTGACCGTGACCTGCTGGTTGATCTTCTTGTACGCCGCGTCGAGGCTGTCCTTGAGCTCCTCGAAGGGCACCTCGACAGTGAGCCGAACCCGGGTCGGGTTCAGGGTCTCCACGGCGCTCTTCACGGTTCGGTCTCCTTGATGGCTGATTCCTGGTTTCCGGCGGCGCCGCCCGTGGCGGTTCCGGCCGATCGGCCCGGTCAGAGAGACACACGGGCACGCAGCTTGCATAGTAACCGCAAGCGCGGCGCGCCCCACAACGTGATCTTTGCTGGTCGGGGTGGCGGGATTTGAACCCACGGCCTTCCGCTCCCAAAGCGGACGCGCTACCAAGCTGCGCCACACCCCGTCGGTGCGACACGTAGGGTACATGGACGGGGACGGTGCGACGTCCCCACTTTCCGAGGGACGTGCGGGGACCTCCCGGAACCCGCTACGATGGCGTCCGTGCCGCCGCGGAGATCACTCCCGGTGCGCTGCTCGCGGGCGTAGCTCAATGGTAGAGCCCTAGTCTTCCAAACTAGCTACGCGGGTTCGATTCCCGTCGCCCGCTCCGTACGTCGAAGGCCCGCCGGACAGAGTCCGGCGGGCCTTCGACGTACGCGCTCAGAACTTGATGGAGCCGACGGTCTGCGTTATCGAGTCGAGGAAGCGCTGGATGTCGTCGGCCATGCCCGTGGAGGCGAGGAAGAAGCCGAAGAGCACCGCGACGACGGCCGGTCCGGCCTTCAGGCTCCCGCCACGGATCAGCACCACCATGATGATCGCCAACAGCAGCACCACGGACAGTGAAATGGCCACAACTGATCACACCCTCGGTCGGTCAAGCTTGCCGCCCGGGAGCGCACGTCACAGAACACCCCCGCCGCATCTATCGTGCCACCAACTTCTTGCCCGCTGCGGGTGGGTGACGAATCGTCGGCGCAAGAATCAGGCCAACGTGACGAATTTCGTCTTGATCACGGCGTCGGAGCGCCGGGCTCCGTGAGCCCCAGCAGTGCCCGGACCCGGGCGTACTTGGCGGTGAGCCGCTCCCGGGTCGGGGCGTCGAGGACGGCGAGCCGGACCGGGTCGGCGTTGTGCGCGAGGTCGGACTCCTTGACCAGGAGCGCGCCCGGGGTGGCCAGAATTCGGCGGGTGTAGTCCTCGGTCCCCTCCCCCGGCCTCTTCGTGAGAGCCAGGACCATCGCCTTGGTCTCCGCCGGCAGGGCGGCCGCCGTCAGCCAGGCCTCGGTCAGGGCGTCATCCTCGACGGAGTCGTGCAGCCAGGCCGCCGCGATCTGCGCGTCGCTGCCGCCCCGCGTCCGTACGCCCTCGGCGACGGCCCGCAGGTGCTCGGCGTAGGGGCGGCCCGCCTTGTCCGTCTGCCCCGCGTGGGCGGCGACGGCGAGGGCCTCGATCTCGGCGAGGCCGAGGTGGGGGGTGCCGGTCATGGCGGCCAGCGTAGTGCGGCGACGCGGCCGGGCGCCGGGGTCAGCGGGGCATGGACGCGCAGGGCCACGAGGCGGGCGTCCCCGGGCGGCGGAAGGATGCGTGCGGGGGTGCGCAGGACGAGGTTCCCGGCCCGGTTCGCCGGGATGCACGGCGTCTCGCCGTCCATGTCGGCGTACCGGGACCCGCGGTCTACCCGTTGCGGCTGATCAGGAGCAGCGCGCGGTCGTCGTTGACGTCCTTCGCGCAGGCCTCGATGAGATGCCAGGCGGCGCCCTCGAACCCGGAGGCGACGTAGCGGTCGGCCTCGCCGGTGAGGCGGTCGATGCCCTCGGCGATGTCGCGGTCGGCGCTCTCGACGAGGCCGTCGGTGAAGAGCATGAGGACGTCGCCGGGGCGCAGGGAGCCCTTGACCGGGTGGAACTCGGCGCCGTCGTAGACGCCGAGGAGCGGGCCGTCGGCGGCCTTCTCCTCCCAGCGTCCGCTGCCCGCGTGCAGCTGGAGCGCGGGCAGGTGGCCGGCGGAGAGGAGTTCGTAGTCGCCGGACTCCAGGTCGAGGACCAGGTGGATGGAGGTGGCGAAGCCCTCGTCCCAGTCCTGGCGCAGCAGGTAGCCGTTGGCGGCGGGCAGGAAGCCGTGCGGCGGCAGCGAGCCGAGCAGTCCCCCGAAGGCGCCGGAGAGCAGCAGGGCGCGGGAGCCCGCGTCCATGCCCTTGCCGGAGACGTCGGTGAGCAGGACCTCCAGGGTGCGGCCGCCGTGGGTGCGGGCGGCGACGACGAAGTCGCCGGAGAAGGACTGGCCGCCGGCCGGGCGCAGCGCCATCTCGTGGTGCCAGCCGGCCGGGAGGCGGGGCAGCGCGCTCTGCACGCGGATGCGTTCGCGGAGGTCGAAGAGCATGGTGCCGCCGCGCCGCCAGGGCACGCCGACGCGGGCCCGGAACTGGGCGATGAGCAGCCCGAAGAGTCCGCAGGCCGCGACGACCAGGACGGTGCCGGGGGTGACCCGGGCCGGGCCCTGGGTGTACGGGCCGAGCACCACGGACTCGACGATGAGCGCGCCCGCGGCCGCCGCGTACAGGCCGAGGAGGCTGGCCGGGCGCAGGATCAGCCCGCCGGCGACGATCGGCAGCACGAGTGCCACGGGAGAGCACCACACGGGGTTCACGAGCGTGCCGCAGGCGATGGCCGGGACGGTGAGGAGGAGTCCCACGAGGGCGACCCAGTCGGAGCCGTCGCCGCGGAAGTAGTCGACGCCGGATCGGCGCAGCGCGACGCGGGCCCGGTGGGCGCTCTTGCGCATCCGGGCCGCGTACGAGTCCACTCCGCCGCGACGTCCCATTGGCCTGGACCCTATCCACCCGATCGGAGCTCGTGCAGGGGGACCCAGGTGACATTGCATTCGAAATCGGGTCGCGTCGGTCCGGAGGGCGCTGATATCGATGGCATATGACGACTGAGCTGCGGGTGCTCGACCCTGCTGATTGGGACAAGTGGTACGCCGTCCTGGAACTCGCGTTCGGAGGTGTCCCCGAGGCCGACGAGGAGCGGAAGCTCTGGCAGGAGCTCACGGAGCACGAGCGGTTCATCGGCGCGTGGGAAGGGGACCGCTGCGTCGGCACGGCGGGCGCGTTCACCTTCCGCCTGTCCGTGCCGGGCGGCGCGGTGGTGCCGGCGGCCGGCGTCACGATGGTCAGCGTGGCCGGCACCCACCGGCGGCGGGGCGTCCTCACCTCGATGATGCGGCGCCAGCTGGAGGACGTGCGGTCCTGGGGCGAGCCGCTGGCGGTGCTCACGGCCTCGGAGCCGGAGATCTACGGGCGGTTCGGGTACGGCGTGGGCGCGTACTCGGCGCACGGGGCGATCGACACGACCCGGGTGCGGCTCGTGGTGCCGGAGGGCACGGACGGGGTGTCGCTGCGGGTGACGTCGCCGACGGAGGCGCTCGACGCGACCGAGGCGGTGTACGCGCGGCTGGTCACCACGCGGCCCGGGATGCTGGAGCGGCGGCCCGGCTGGGAGCGGCTGGCGCTGATCGACCCGCCGGGCGACCGCGAGGGCGCCTCGCCGCGGCAGTGCGTGCTCGCGGAGCGGGACGGCGAGGTCGTGGGGTACGCGCACTACGCCATCAAGCCGGAGTGGTCCTTCGCGGGTGCCAACGGTTCTGTTTCGGTGCAGCAGTTGGCGGGGCTCGACCCGGTGGCGGAGGCGGCGCTGTGGCGCTTCCTGTGCTCGGTGGACCTCACCTCGTCCGTGGGGTTCCGCAGCCGGCCGGTGGACGACGCCTGGCAGCACCTGGTCACGGACCTTCGGCGCTGCGAGCCGACGCTGCGGGACGCGCTGCACGTGCGGCTGGTGGACGTGGGCGCGGCGCTCGCGGCGCGGACCTACCAGACCCCGGTGGACGTGGTGTTCGAGCTCACGGACGCCTTCTGCCCCTGGAACGAGGGGCGTTGGCGGTTGAGCGGGGACCTGGAGGGCGCGGTGTGCGTGCGGACGGGGGACGCCGCGGATCTCTCGCTGTCCGTGCGGGAGCTGGGCGCGGCGTATCTGGGTGGCGCGTCGCTGCTGTCGCTCGCCGCGGCGGGACGGGTGCGGGAGGTGCGGCCGGGGGCGCTCCGGGAGGCCTCGGTCGCCTTCGGGTCACCTGTCGCGCCGTGGCTGCCGCACGGGTTCTGACGTCCGGGTCAGCGCGTCTGGCAGCCGGGGCACCAGAACAGGTTGCGGGCCGCCAGGTCGGCGGTGCGGATCTCCGTGTGGCAGATGTGGCAGGGCAGGTGCGCGCGGCGGTAGACGTAGACCTCGCCGCCGTGGTCGTCGACGCGGGGCGGGCGGCCCATCGCCTCGGGGGTGTGCTCGGGGCGGACCGTGTCGATGCGGTTCAGGCGGACGCCCTCCCGCATCAGCTCGGCCAGGTCGTCCCAGACCGCCCGCCACTCCCGCTCGGTCAGGTCCCTGCCCGCCCGGTAGGGGTCGATGCCGTGGCGGAAGAGGACCTCGGCGCGGTAGACGTTGCCGACGCCCGCGACGACCTTCTGGTCCATGAGCAGGGCGGCGACGGTCGTGCGGGACTTCGAGACGCGGCGCCAGGCCTTCTCGGGGCCGTCCGCGGCGCGCAGCGGGTCGGGGCCGAGCCGGTCGTGTATCGCCTGCTTCTCGGCGTCGGTGATCAGCGCGCAGGTGGTCGGGCCGCGCAGGTCCACGTAGGCGTCGGGGTTCGCGAGGCGCAGCCGGACGGTGTCGGTGGGCGGCGGCGCGGGGGCGTCCCCGAAGCCGACCTTGCCGAAGAGGCCCAGGTGGATGTGGACCCACTCGTCTCCGGGGAAGCCGAGGAAGAGGTGCTTGCCGTGGGCCTCGGTGTCCGTGAGCACGGTGCCGTCGAGGAGGGCGGCGGAGTCGGCGAACTTGCCCTGGGGGCTGGAGACGCGCACAGGCCGGCCGCCGAACCGTTCCCGGTAGTCGGCGGCCAGCCGGTGGATGGTGTGCCCTTCGGGCATCAGGCGGTGGGCTCCTGCGGGTGGTGCGCCGGGATCGGCGGCAGCTCGCCGGTGGTCTCGTACGCCGCGAGCATGTCGATGCGGCGCGTGTGGCGCTCGTCACCCGAGTAGGGGGTCTTGAGGAAGACCTCGACGAAGGTGGTGGCCTCGTCCTGGGAGTGCATGCGGGCGCCGACGGCGACGACGTTGGCGTTGTTGTGCTCGCGGCCGAGGGCGGCGGTCTGCACGCTCCAGGCGAGGGCGGCGCGCACCCCCTTGACCTTGTTGGCGGCGATCTGCTCGCCGTTGCCGGAGCCGCCGATCACGATGCCGAGGCTGTCCGGGTCGGCGGCCGTCCTCTCCGCGGCGCGCAGGCAGAACGGCGGGTAGTCGTCCTGGGCGTCGTAGATGTGGGGACCGCAGTCGACGGGCTCGTGGCCGTGGGCCTTCAGCCACTCGACGAGGTGGTTCTTGAGTTCGTATCCGGCGTGGTCGGAGCCGAGGTAGACGCGCATGGTCACGAGTGTGGCACGCCAGGTGCGGGGTAGCGGTCAGCGGGGTCGGGACCTTGGTCCGGGACTTCCGTCCCATTGGTCCGGACCTTATGTCCTGAATCACGATCCGGAATCAGCTCTTCCGTACTGACGGGTCTCCGGGTTACATGTCTCCGGCTCGTGACCCGAGCCAGCCCCCCACACGAAGGAAGCGTTCATGAACACGCAGCCGACCCTGGCGAAGGAAGGCGGTAGCACCGGAAACACCGGTGATTCCCAGCTCTCCCCCGGCACCAACGGCTCCGACGGCCTCAAGGCCGGACTCAAGAACCGCCACCTGTCGATGATCGCCATCGGCGGCGTCATCGGTGCCGGCCTCTTCGTCGGTTCCGGCTCCGGCATCGCCGCGGCCGGCCCCGCCATCCTGCTCTCCTACGCGCTCGTCGGCGCCATGGTCGTCTTCGTGATGCGGATGCTCGGCGAGATGGCCGCCGCCCGCCCGTCCTCCGGCTCCTTCTCGGCCTACGCCGACCAGGCGCTCGGCCGCTGGGCCGGCTTCACCATCGGCTGGCTGTACTGGTTCTTCTGGGTCGTCGTGCTCGCCGTCGAGGCGACCGCCGGCGCCAAGATCCTGGAGGGCTGGATCCCGGCCGTCCCGCAGTGGGCCTGGGCGCTCATCGTGATGGTCGTGCTCACCGCCACCAACCTGGGCTCCGTCGCCTCGTACGGCGAGTTCGAGTTCTGGTTCGCCGGCATCAAGGTCGTCGCCATCGCCGCCTTCGTCGTCATCGGCTTCCTCGCCGTCTTCGGCGTGCTGCCGGGCTCGGACAACCCGGGCGCGGGCCTCGCGCACCTCACCGACGCCGGGGGCTTCTTCCCGATGGGCGCGGGCGCGATCCTCACCGGTGTCCTGATGGTCGTCTTCTCCTTCATGGGCAGCGAGATCGTCACCCTGGCCGCCGGCGAGTCCGAGGACCCGCAGCGTGCCGTCACCAAGGCCACCAACAGCGTGATCTGGCGGATCGGCGTCTTCTACCTGGGCTCGATCTTCGTGGTCCTGACCCTGCTGCCGTGGAACGACAAGTCGATCCTCGAGAAGGGCTCGTACGTCGCCGCCCTCGACTCCATCGGCATCCCGGCCGCCGGCCAGATCATGAACGTGATCGTCCTGACCGCCGTCCTGTCCTGCCTGAACTCGGGCCTCTACACCGCCTCCCGCATGGCCTTCTCGCTCGGCCGGCGCGGTGACGCGCCCAAGGCCTTCGCCCGCGCCAACAAGCGCGGTGTGCCGACGGTGGCCATCCTCGCCTCGGTGGTCTTCGGCTTCGTCGCGGTCTTCTTCAACTACAAGTGGCCCGACACCGTCTTCGCCTTCCTGCTGAACTCCTCCGGCGCCGTCGCCCTCTTCGTCTGGCTGGTCATCTGCCTCACCCAGCTGAAGATGCGCGGGATCATCCAGCGCGAGTCGCCCGAGAAGCTGGTCGTGAAGATGTGGCTCTTCCCGTACCTGACCTGGGCCACCGCCGCGATGATCACCTTCGTCCTCGGCTACATGGTCTACGACGGCGGCAGCAACCGTGAGCAGGTCGTGCTCTCGCTGCTCGTCGCGGCGCTCGTGCTCGCGATCGGCCTGGTCAAGGACAAGCTCGTGAAGGCCAAGGGCACGCCGGAGCTCACCGACGAGGTCTGACCCCACCGCCTGACGTGAACCGTCAGGCAGCCGCGAAGGCTCTCCGTACACCGACCGGTTCGGGAACGGAGAGCCTTTGCGCGTCCGGCGCCCTGCCGTCCGGCGTCCCCGCCCGGCAGGCCGTCCGGCGCGATCCGCCCGGCCACGTCCGGCGCGATCCGCCCGGCCACGTCCGGCGCGATCCGCCCGGCCACGTCCGGCGCGATCCGCCCGGCCACGTCCGGCGCGATCCGCCCGGCCACGTCCGGCGCGATCCGCCCGGCCACGTCCGGCGCGATCCGCCCGGCCACGTCCGGCGCGATCCGCCCGGCCACGTCCGGCGCGATCCGCCCGGCC
>NZ_JBIWOU010000009.1:27469-388580 GCF_044767915.1 Streptomyces sp. NPDC101191 | reverse complement strand
CGCGCGGTCTGCTACGCAGACACGACGCGCCGCTGCTACGCAGCGGTTGGCGTTGGTCTCCGACGGAGACCACGCTGCTGATCCGCTACGCGGCTCAGGGCAACCACAGTCGACATCAGGTCTCGACTTGTGATGGTTGTTCAGTCTCTGCAACCCTTACCAGAGTTGGCGTTCAAAACAACAACACTGGCTACAGGGTTGGGTGGCGTCGTTTCAAAACTGCTGCTCCTGCGATGGTTGGGCGGGGAATCCTTCTTGCTGATCTCGCGTGTCCGCTGCCGTTGCATGGTTGGATCCAACCTCTTCGGCTTCCTGGATAGTTGCTCCGCCTTTCAACATTCCGTGATGGGCTGGTTGCTCGATACTATCGGGGGTCGATTGTGGTGTCTGCCTGAATCCCAAAATGAATGCGTGTAGTTTGCTGGGAGACGAGGAGTGCCGATGATCGTCAAGGGCGGCTTCTTGTGATCGTGGTCCTCGGCCGAGCCAAGAGGACCGGGAGCGGGGCGTTACAAACAGCGGTACAAATCTCGGAGGCTCCGTGCAGGACTTGAGGCAGCATCAGCAGATCGGGCTCGGCGAGCTTCTGAGGGAGTGGGAACTGCCGGCCGAGGATCACGACCCGGGGCTGTGTCTGCGTGCGCAGATCCGGTGGGCGTGCGGGGCCGGGAAGACGCGGCTCGCGGCGGAGGCCGCGAGCAGGGTCGGTCGGAGGGGCCTCGTGCTGGTGACGGAGCCGACGCTTGGGCTGCTGAAGCAGAATCTCCAGGCCTTCGTGGAAGACGGCGGGCGTCAGGGGCCTCTGGCGGCCGTGTGCTCGCTGAGTTCGGGCGACCCGGTGCTCAGCCGCTACGGGGTGAAGGCGACGACGTCCCCGGCGGTTCTGGCGTACTGGTGGCACCAGCTGCAGCAGCTCGGGCACCAGAGCGCGACCGTCTTCGCCACGTACGCGTCCGTGCCGCGCATCGCTGAGGCCCACGCGTTGCGGGCCGCCCTGGTCCCCGCTCTGCCGCCCTGGGAGTTGATCATCGAGGACGAAGCGCACCATCTGGCGGGGACCGAGCGGTGGAGCATGGTGCTGGACCAGGAGGTGATTCCGGCTCGGCGTCGGCTTGCCATGACGGCAACTCCGCGGATCTACAGCCAACGTCCGTACGGCGCGGGGAGCTTGGCGGAGCTGGGCGGGGCCGGGGGTGTAGACGGCGTCGAGCTGGAGGAGGTCGAGGCGGGCGACGGAGGAGGCCAGGGGGCGGGTGAGGTGCCGGCGGGGCAGCCGCTGGCGAGCATGGACAACCCGGAGATGTTCGGGCGTGTGGTGCACGAGGTGTCGCTGCTGGAGGCCCAGGAGCTGGGTCTGGTGGCCGGGCTGCGGATCGTGGTGGCCGAGGTCTGCGACGCGGCGTACCAAGAGGCGGTGGCGGTCGGCGGGCCTGCGGGTGCGCGGGCGCGCGGGCTGTACCTGGCGGCGCAGCAGGCGGCGGTGTTGCGGGCGTCGCAACAGTACGGGCTGAGGCGGGTGCTGACGTATCACCACCGGGTGCCGGAGGCACGGGTGTTCGCGCGGACGCTCGGGGCTCAGGCGGAGCGGCTGCGGGGTGCTGGCGAGGCGGTGCCCGGGCGGGTGTGGGCGCGGGCGTTGACGCAGGACACCCCACATGAGGTACGGGATGACGCCTTGTGGGTGCGGCTGACACGCGCGGTGGACGATGAGGGCGTGCCGGTCGACCTGGCCGTGGTGCCGTCGGTGCGGCTGCTGGGTGAGGGCATGGATGTGCCGGCTGTGGACGGAATCGCCCTGGTGGATCCGCGGGCGCCGATCCCGTCGATCCAGGCGGTGGGACGGTGCGTACGGATTCCGGCGGAGGAGCGGCGGCGGGCCCAGGAGGAGGGACGCCGGCCGGAGAAGGTCGCGACGATCATCGTGCCGATCGTGCACGAGGAACCAGGCGACAAGGAGAGCATGCTCGGCCGGGCGTGGGATCCGCTGGTGAAGCTGCTGCGGGCGCTGCGCTCGCACAGCGAGGAGCTCGTGGAGGAACTGGCCGGGGAGCCGACGGACCCGGGGACGCTGGCAGCTGCGCGCCGGGCTCGTGTGGTGGCGGAACAGGAGGACGCTCGGAAGGCGAAGGGGAAGAAGAAGGCAGCGGGGATGGTCGACTTCATGCTGAAGGGGCATGAGGCGGAAGATCTGGCCCGGCTGGTGCGGCTGCGGGTGAAGGCGTCGCACTTCTACGACGAGGCGAGGGCATTGGAGGCCGCCGAGCGGTACTGGGCGCGGGAAGGGCACCTGAATGTGCCCCGGGCGCACCGTGAGCGCGGGGTCGAGCTCGGCGTGCAGCTGGACACGTGGCGCAGCGCGCGGCGGGCCAGGACGCTGGACGAGCAGGTGTTCACGATGCTGGACGTGTTGGGGATCGAGTGGGAGCCGCGGCTCAACGCTCGGTCGGTGAACCAGTCGGCTCTGGCCGCGTACGCGCGAGCGCACCGGCACCTGCTCCCTCGGCAGTCGGAGACGTACGAGGTCGGCGGGCAGAAGGTGGCGGTCGGCCGGCTCATGAGTGAGGCGCGGCGGCCGGGGGCGGAACGCGATGCGGAGTTCGACGCGCTGGGGGTGCCCTGGCGCATCGAGGGGCCGTGGGACGTGGCGTGGCAGCGGCACCTGGTGCTCCTGGACCTGTACCTCAAGGACGGCGGTGTCCTGGCCGACCTCGCGGCGGGTGGTGTGGGGTTCGGTGGGGAGGACCTCGGCGGGTGGCTGAGCGGTCAGCTCGGGCGGTGGGCGGAGCTGAGTGAGGAGCAGCGCCAGGCGCTCGCGGCACGGGGCGTGGCGCCTGCTGAGAAGCCGCGGGTGCGGGGGCCGCGGCGGTCGCGGGACGAGCGGGCACAGGCGGTCGTCGAGGCTGCTCGGCGGTATGTCGGCGAGGTCGGGCCGCTGGTGGATGAGCAGGGGCGGCATGCGGTGCGATCCGATTGGGCGGTTTCGGTCGACGGGCTCGAGGTGCGGCTGCTGACGCGGCTGAACAAGGCGCGCGAGCGGCGGGAGGGTCTCTCGGTCGAGGTGCTGCGGCAGTACGCCAGCTTCGGGCTGCCCTGGGCGGCTGCCGAGCTCGAACAGCGTGAACCTTGATGCGATTGCGTTCTGTGCAACTCGCTGACGATGCAGTGGAGTTGCATTCAGTGCAACCGGGGAGGGTTGGGGAGGGTTGCACTGAATGCAACTTTCGGCTTGCCCCGAGTGCTCCCGCCCAGGGCGTTGCACCCAGGGCAACTTCCGAGTCGGGGCGGCGAGCGGCACATCACGGGTGCGCTCGGGCCTTCGCGGACCTCGGCGTCGGGTCATCGGACGGCACCCCTGCCGCCGCTGTCCGACCGTGCCTCGGCACCCGGCGGTGCGCGGGTCAGTGGCGGACCCGGGAGAGCAGCGATTCCCACGCATCGGCGACGCCTTCTCCCTGATCGAACTTGGTGTCGAGGCAGTACAGATCGTCGGTGTACTGCTCCGCCCACAGCACGCATCCTGCTGCTTCCAGGAGGGCGGTGTCTGTCTCTGCGGGGGCCGTTCTGGCAGGGAAGACGAGCAGGAAGTCGCCGGGGGCCGCGCGGGAGGCCACGGAGGAGATCACGCAGGCTGCGGTGGCGGGGTCGTTCCAGGGAGCCGACAGCGTGAGCTGGTCGAAGACGAGCACATGGCGCGATCCCCATTCCCTCAGCCCCACCTCTTGATCGCTCAGCAGCTGATCGGCGACCACGGCGCACAGGCCTCCCTGTGCGGAGAACCGGGAGCGGAGGTCGGCCAGATGCTCGTTTCCCTCGAAGAGGATCTCCTGCCCGTCGGTGGCTACCCAGTGCGCGTCGAGCGTGCCATCCATGAGGGAGCACCCCTCGTTCCACGTGTCCGTCCCTTCGGGCGGTCCCCCGTACAGTCCGCGGACGGCCCGGAGACTGCCCACGGAGGTTTCCCCGGCCTGTATCCGCACCTGCCAGATGTCCAGCGCGGGAGAGTCCACAAGCGAGGCGGTGTACTCGACATGCAGCCTCAGAGCGGAGGGATCGCCGACGGGCGGGAGAGCGGGCTGAGCGGCCATAGGAAGCTCCTTGGTCACGGTGACTCGTCGATCGGATTCGAGGCCCGCGACCAGGACGGCCCAGTCTCCGGGAGCCTGACCTGACCCGTCTGTCTCGACGGGCGGGCGGCGGGCGGGAGTTCAGGACAGGTGGTAGGCGGTTTCCCTCACCCGGAGCGGGGCGCCGGCCGGGCCCTGGATGTACGGCCCGCGCCAGCGGATCTTGTGGCGGCCGAGGCTGGGGTACCACTGGTTGACCTTGTGCATCTTCACGGGCCACCGGTGGGTGTAGTGGCGCGCTGAGGACGCGGCATCTGTCCCTGGGTGACGCTCGGTGGGCTGGCGCAGGTCGATGAGACGGATGCCCGTGGAGCCCTCGAAGGACGCGGCGTTGCCGGAGGACGGCTGATGGCGCGGGTCCGGAGCCGCGGTGACGGTGATGCCTTGTGCAGCGAGCCGCCAGAACGCGAAGAGGTACCGCTCGGAGAAGTCGTTGTGGGGGTCGGCGACCGGCTCGCCGTTCCACTGAGCTGTCTCCGGTGCCCAGAGGGCGTCGTCGGCGCGGAGGAGGTCCGCGACGTCTCTGTGCAGCATGTGCCGCCTCCGGATGTGCTCGATCGCTTCCGTGTGCGCGGAGGTGCTCCTGGTGGAAGCGTCCGCACGCATGCCGTTGGTGCCTGCGGGGAACCACGGGGGCGCCGGGTAGCCGTCGGCCTGCGCTTCGGCCAGGAACTCCTTCCAATCGGGTGTCTGGATGGGGCCGTTGGGGCGGAGCATCGCGCTGACCCCGACTGCGGCGTGCTCCTGACCAGCGGAGCCGTAGATCGTGCTGTGTCTCCAGCCGAGCACGCTGAGGTCGCCCGCAGCGCCGTTGTGGCGGTTCAGGACGACCGGCTCGGGCATGACGACGAGCGCGGCCCGCAGGGGGATGTCGGTGTCCCGGTCGAGGGTGAGCAGGTCGTCGGCGTCCAGGGTCAGCGCGGCTGCGATGACGGCCGCGTGGGCGGCCGGGGAGATCACGCAGATCTCGCCGTCGCGGAGCAGTGCGAGCTGCTGTTCGCGTTCGAAGACGGCGTAGTCGGCGATGAACTGGGTGTCGTGCGGCCAGGGACGCGGGAATCCGGCTTCGCCCATCATCCAGGCAGCCGTCTCGTGCCAGGCCTGCGCGGGCGCCAGTCCCAGACGGATGTGCTGCCACATTGCCTCCTGGAACACCCGCTCGGTGGCCCCGGCGAAGTAGGCGGCCGCGTAGGGGTTGTCCTCCAGGAGCCGGATGGTGGCCTTCCGGTCGCGAAAGGCGTCGCGCGCTGCGGCAGCGGGATCCCATCCCCGGGCGTCCTTGCGCCTGCGTTCCTTCTTGTTCCTGCTCGCCCTGCCCATCGTCCACCCGCCCTAGAGGTCTGCCGCAGCTGACGCCCGCCGATCCCGAACGCCGGGAAGCGTGCCACGGCGGCATGGGGGCAGGACTGGCGTGCGCGTCGCCGTTCCGCCTGGCGGGACGACAGCCGGATGCTGCGCGCTGCCGCTCCCGGCCTGCGGGACCATGCTCCCGGCAGACACCCGGGGCACAGGGCGAGTTGCGATCTTGGAGGACCCGTACAGGCGGAGGCGTCATCGTGCACGCGCCAGAGAGTCACGGAGACAGCATCCACGCAGCGCAGGCCTGGGGTTGGTCGTCACCCGCAGCGGTCACACCTTCTGCACGGCCTGCGCCCCAGGGCGAGTCGAGGCGGCCCATCACGGCTTGATCACCGCGCTGACGCACGCACTGCCGCAGCCCTGAGGAAGGGGCTCCCAGGGGCAGGCGGCGTGCGGCCAGGGCGCGGCGGGGGTGGACGGGACGAGCGCGGGCAGGGCGGGGCGCCGACCAGCCGCTGGCGAGCACCGAACCGCCTCCGTGGTCACGGCGTGCGTCGAGCGGGCCGCCAGCGGCTGGCCGGGAGGGGTGACAGACCGAGGGCCTGACGCTGCTGGGTGCGCCCGCGTAGTCTGGTCAGGCACCGAAACCGGAGGTCGCAATGTCCGCTGAACCCCTCGGCCACGCTTCGGGGCCGATCGACCGGCCCCGTACGGTCGGCACGATCCGCCGCGCGCTGCCGCCTGAGCTGCGCGACCGCTTCCAGGCCGCCTTGGACGACGCCGAGCCCGAGGATCTGTTCGGGCTGGTCGCGCAGTGGGCGGCGGTTGCGCAGACGACCGCCGATGCGGGTGCGGATGCGGCGGCTGGCGCCGTCCGGTCCGGGACCGCGGCCACGTACGAGCTCGGCGATGTGTTCCCCGCGCTGGCCGGGATCCTGTGAGCGGGAGCCGTTATCGGGTGGTCTTCACAGACGGCGCCCGGGAGGCTTTGCGCGAGTTGGACGGCGCGGAGCGGCTGGCGAACATCGCCCCGGGTGCGCTGTCGCGGGAAGCCTTGCGTGCGCTGCTCGCCGGCACGACGCTGGGCACGCTGCTGGAAGACCTGGAGGCGCTGGCTGCCGATCCGTACGGCGGGCCGACCCTGGCGCGGACAGCCGGGGCGGAGGATGACCGTACGGGGCTGCTCGGCGCGCTGGCGGTCACTTACATGGTGAGCCCCGCCACTCAGCCGCCCGTGATCACGGTGACCACCATCCGGGCCCCCAAGGGCGCGTAAAGCGTGTGCCTACTGGATGCTGCCATTGCGCGCGGTGTCCGCGTGGTCGTCCAGGTCCATGGCACCGTCGGTGGCGGCCATCGGGGCTCGGAGGGGGCTGGCTCTGCGCGCTGCCAGTCGGCCACTGAAAACATGCCGCCCCCGCGAAATTCCCCGCCGCAACCGCCCAGATCCCATACGCTGGAGACACCGACGCGGGGTGGAGCAGCTCGGTAGCTC
Organism: Streptomyces sp. NPDC101191; assembly: GCF_044767915.1. NCBI lineage: Bacteria > Bacillati > Actinomycetota > Actinomycetes > Kitasatosporales > Streptomycetaceae > Streptomyces > Streptomyces sp. NPDC101191. The sequence continues at coordinate 381,662 of NZ_JBIWOU010000009.1, read as the reverse complement.
GCTGGGCTCATAACCCAGAGGTCGCAGGTTCAAATCCCGCCCCCGCTACCACGGTCCGGCCCTCGGCGACATCACGTCGCCGAGGGCCGGCGCCGTTTCAGGAGCAGCACTCCTGGGCCGTACGCCATCGGTCGGCCCCGGCGCGGACCGGTCGGGGCTGGTACTGGAAGAGGGAGTTGAGGTAGGCGAGCACCCGGGCGCGGGCCGCCGCGTCCAGCGGGGCCAGTCCCACGACGCAGCCTGCCAGCTTTCGGGCCTCCTTCGTGTATCGGCCGCGGAGCAGGGAGCACCAACCCCAGCCGTATTGCGATCATCGTAAAATTATGCGATGGTCGCAAAATGAATCTGCTTGATGAACTGGTTGCCCTGCGCCACCCCATGCCCGAACCGGGCACCGTCACTCCCGAGGAGTGCTACGCCGATGCCTGCGAGCAGGTGGAGGAGCAGCGCAAGAACGATGCCCTCAGCCTGGAGGCCGCGAGCCAGGAGCTCCAGACGGACGCGCTGCTGCTCGCGCTCGACGACCTGAAAGCGCAGAAGGAGGTCGTCGACGCCCGGATCCGGCAACTGCTGGCCTGGGGGCGCGAGTTCCACGGCACTCGCCCCTACGGTCTGGAGGAACTCGCCCGCCGCGCCGGGTACAGCACGTCCGGCGTGCGCACCGCCTACGGCGAGACGGAGGTCAGGCAGGTCGCCGCGCAGATCGGCCGGGAGGCGAACCGGCCCCGCCGCAACGCGGCCCGGGGCAGCCGGTGAACGCGGCGGGCGGGGTCGCGCAGGCCTCGTCGGGGCTTGCCCTGCTGCCTCCCTATCAGCGGACCGCCGCGGACCTCAGGCGGCAGATCCTCTCCGGACAGCGGCGGCCGGGCGAACGGCTGCCCTCCGTGCGCGGCCTCCAGGAGCAGTACGCGATCGCCGGCGGCACCGCTCAGGCGGCGCTGCGCGTACTGCGTGCCGAAGGGCTGGTCGACATCGTGCACGGCAGGGGCAGCTTCGTCGCCGATCCCCTTCCCCAGGAGACCAAGGTGATGGGCGGCGACACGGCCGACGCCTGTCGTGCCGAGGCTCTGGAGGACGCCTTGCGTGACGTCCTCAGCCACATCCGGCCGCAGGGGCATCCGGGCTGGGAGCTCAACACCTGCCTGGTGAGCAACGCCCAGCTCACCAGGTGGTGGGCCGTACTGGACGCCACCCCGCAGCGGCAGACCCCCACCGGGCAGGCGGGCTGAACAGCACCGCACACCCAGGACGTCAGGAGTCCAGAGCACCCACTTTCGTTACGATTAGGCACAGTTTCTCACTAAATGATCTGTTCGACTTCCTGACCTGCCATTTCTCGATAACACGCGTACGTGCCGTAATTGTTGGCTAAGCTACCCGCTTACGTGCGGGGTGTACCCCGCTTCTTCAGAGCGGGGAGTCCGCTCATTCCGCGTCTGCTCCGCTGAGAGCATCGCGCACGGACTGCCCCCACCCACCGTCTGCATCCCCCGAAGGCCCCGTTGCCCACCGGCAACGGGGCCTTCGGCATGCCTGCACCCTGCCAGGAGATCCGCCATGCCCCGTGCCCGATTCACCGACCCCGAACTGCAGGCCGTCTACGCCCTCCTCGCCCCCACCGACACCGGCGCACCGACCGCCACTGCTGAAGACATCGCCGCCCGCGAGGGCCTGGACCTGGCGGCCGACCTGGCCGCGGTTCGCCGGCGCACCGCCCGCGCCGACGCGTCCCGACGGCGCTCGGAGGATGGAGGCCGCCGCCGCGAGAACCGACGTGAGCGGGAGGACTACGCCTTCGAGGTGCTCAGCCGCCGTGCAGGACACCTGCGCCGGTCCGAACTGCGGGCCCTGGCACAGGCCTGGACACGAGTGGGACTGTGGCCCACGGAGATGGAGGCGTGGATCGGGGCCGTCGGCGTCAACGGTGCCGCGATCGCCCGGGCCTGCCGAACGGCGGGCATAGCCGTGTCCGCGATGGACATCGTCCTGGACGGCATGCGCGTCAAGCAGCGCCTGCGGGGCGGAGAGCCGGTCTTCTCTGTCCTGGCCCGCGCCACAGCCTGCGGGCGCTCACTGTCCGACTGACATATCAGTGCGGGAGTCGGCCGGAAAATTCTGTACATCGTTCAGGATTTCGGCCGGTGGCGCGTGGCAGAGGGATGTCGGTCAGCGGGGCACGGTGAAGGGCTGGGCGGGGAAGACCGGGCGCTGGTAGGCGGCAGGAAGGGCAGTGGCCTTTTCGGTGAGGGCCTGGCGGCTGAAGGTGCGTTCGCCCTGCCCGAACAGGGAAGGGTCGAGGTCGACGACGAACTGGTCGCCTTCGTTACTCACGATGGTGCCGCGGTCGTGCCCGAGGATCAGGCGGGTTCCGACATCCCACTGATCCGGGGCGGGCCTGCGGGCGCGGGCGTCGGTGCGTACTCGGGTGCCGGTGGTGATCGGGCGGTAGAGGTCGGTTGTCAGGTCGCCCCACCACAGCAGGTGCTGGATCACCGCCCGCACCATGGGCTTGGGCATCTTCTCGCCCGCGAGGTTCTCCTCCACCGCGGCGATGGGCAGTGCGGTGTCGGCGCACAGGGCGAGGATGGGTTCGATCAGTGCCTGCTGTACCTCGTGCATGGGGCGGCAGAAGCCGTGCAGGGCCTGGACGTTGGTGTAGTGCTGCGCGTCCTTGGGGCCCGTCCACCATTCGTAGGTCCAGCCCCGGGCGCGGATGACTTCCTCGGCCCAGTCCAGCACCCGCTCCGAGGGGCACAGATCGCCGGCCGTCGGGGAGCTGTCGACGATGGTGACCTTGCCGTCGTTGCCGATCAGCATCAGGTCGGGGATGTAGCCGGCTTTCCCGGGGCCTTCCTCGGCGCGGAGTTTGAACGGCTGGCCGATCAGGGAGCGCACCGTGGGGTCGAAGTCCGCCAGTTCCATGCGTTCCCAGATGCCGTCCGTGGCCACCGGCGCCTGGCTGGTGCTGATCGCGGCGTACTGGCCGAGGTGGAGTTGCTCGCCGCGGTGGGTGAGCTGCCGTCGCCACGGTGCTGCGCGGGCCAGCTCGTGGACGTCGACGTCTGTCACGGGCATCCACTGTGCCGCTCGCCCTTCCTCGAACCGCAGTCCGATCTGAACGCCATCGAGCAGCTGACGGGGCCTCGTTCGTGTCACCCTTTCATGCTGGCAGAGCCGGTTTCCCGCTGCGCTGTGCTTCGCCGAACCCGCGGTGCAGGGGGCTGCACTTTCTCGGTGTACGTCGCAGAGAGGCCTCCTCGGCGAGCTCTAGACTCCGGGCATGACCGCCGAGACCGCCCACGTCATCACTCCGTCGGCCGAGGAGGCGTGGCGCCTGGTCGGCCACTACCTCCACAGCCTGTCGCATGACCTCCCCGAGCAGTGGCGCCTTCGCGATCAGGAGGCGTCGCAGTGCCGTGAGCGTGTGTGGTCGGCGCCCACCGAGAACGGGCAGGACGTGCAGGTGGCGTTGTGGCTGCGGCTGTCCGACACCGAGGTGTCCTGCGACGATCCAGGGTGCGCGGCGCGCGAGATGTACCTGACGAGCGACGGCAGCGGCCGTCTGCCAGCGTCCGGTCCGCTGCCCTCGTTCGCCAGGCGCGACGGCTTCGGCTACTTCGAGTACCGGACGCATCCGCACCACGACGGATGGGCCACCGACGTCGATCCGGTGTCGGTGCAGTGGATGTCGACCGCGCTGGCCCTGTACGGCGGGTACATGCGGATCAATTGGTTCGACATGGGCGGCGCGGACTCAATGGGGGCGGGGCACTCGCTGTGGGAGGTTTCCGCGCACCAGGTCCGTGAAGTCAGCCGCTGGTCGGCCGTCGCCGGGCCCGACGGCGTCCGTGACGAGGGGCCGACCAACCCGGGCGCCTCGCCGGTTCTCCCGCTTCCGCCCGAGGTCGAGGCCAAGCGCAAGGCGGCCGCGGAGGCCCGCCGCTGACGGACGAGCGCGGCGGGCGGCTTCGAGTGCGCCCCGGCACCGGTTGACGCTGTGGGGCGGGGCCGTCGGCGGACGGGGCGCGGTAGCCGGACAGGAGGCGCGCGTCGTCCTCTCCTGTTCTGCTTCGCGCTTACGCAGGGGCATCGCCGGGTGCGTACTCGGCGCGGAGGTCGGCTACCAGTTGGGCGCGTTCCCCGGTCAGCGGCACCCGGCGGGCGATGAACGAGCCATGGTTGTTGCGCGACCAGTCATCGCCGTCCGCTCCGTTATAGCGCAGGAACCAGGCGGTGCGGGCCTGTTCGTCCACATGCAGTTCGTCGTCGGGCCAGTGCTGGTGCAGCGAGCGCAGCGCGCCGAAGTCCACCTGGACCGCGCCGGACAGGTCGACGGTCTCGGGGACCTCGCCGTCATCGCACTGCTCGAACAGTCGGCGTCGCCGCGCGGCCAGTTCGTCCCGGCGCTGCTGCTCTTCCTCGGCAGCCAGGATGCCGGCGGCCTCTTCGGCGGTGGCCGGGCGCACCAGGATGCGGAAGTACCAGCCGTCCTCGCCGATCAGGACGGAGGGCTGGTTGCCGTCTTCGTCGCGGCAGTACTGCGGGCGGCGCTCGCGGACCGTGGTGACGATCGCGGAGACCTCGCCGTCGCGTACGCGGTGGAAGCCGGGGGCGTCGGCGGGGAAGGGGCGGCCGTGGTCGTAGAGAGTGCTGCGCAGCACGGTGCCCGCGGGCGCCCAGCGTTCGGGGCGCCTTCGGTAGGGGCCCGGTTCGCCGCGGGTGATCTCCCACAGCTCCTCCTCCGGCCGGCACGCGCCCTCCGGGTGGCGTACCTCCCATGCCGCGCCCTGGCGGACCAGGAAGCCGGCACCCGCCGCGACGAGGTGGCCGCACAGCATGCAGTCCTGCTCGCGCATGTTGACCCGGGGCGGAGCCGGCTTGCGCTGGTCGGCGGGCGGGCAGTCCTGCGGGTGGCGGGCCTTGAGCACCGCCTTCCCGTACGGGCCGGGCAGCGCCGGGGCGGCCTCGTAGAGGACGCCTTCGCCCTTCTCCAGCCAGCCGCCGCACAGGCCGCACTCCTGCGCGAAATCGTTCTTCAGCGACGGCGGGGGCGGGCACTGGCCCGGCCGGTGCTGGGCTTCGGTGTAGCCGCGGTGGTTGCGGACGAGGACGCCTTCGCGGGCGGCGACCGGCTGGCGGCACAGTCCGCAACTGTCCGCGCGTTCGTTGACGCGCGGCGGGGCCGCGGTGAGCTGGCGTACGGATCCGGGGCGGGGCGGGTGCTTGTCCACCAGACGTCGCATCGTGCTGCGGACCGAGGTGGCGAAGGCGTTGGCCGAGCCGAGGGTGGAGTCGCGCTCCTCCTTGATCGTGCCGTCCCTCTTCACGCGCCAGATCCGCACCCGCTTCTTGTCGCCGCCGGGCAGCGGGTCGCACAGCACGATCACGGCGCCTGCCGGGAGTTCGTAGGAGGCGCCGGCCTCGAGCCAGTCCCCCAGGCAGCTGAGCGCCCCGTGCTTGGAGTCGTCCAGTCCTCGCAGCAGCTTCCGCCAGGGCTTGACGGCGCCCTCGTCCGCTGCGGGGATCTCGACGGCGAACTCCCTGTCCGGCATCCCTGCCACTCCCTCTCCACGATCCGTCGCCGCCAGAATGGCGGACCGCACTGACAACGCCGCCTGGCCAGCAGCGATGCCTGCTCGCGGAGCGCCGGACGGGGCGTCCTCCCCTGTGGCGGGACGCGGGCCGAGCTTGACCGTGATCACTCGAAGCCTCCTGTCGTCAGCCCCGGCCCGCGCCGCGCCGCCGGATGCCAGGCTGATCCTCATGGATTTCGTCGATGTCGCCCTGGACAGCGTCTGGCCCGCCGAACTGCGTACCGACCGGCTGCTCCTGCGACCGGTCACCACCGAAGACGCGTCTCTTGTCCGCGAGTTGATGACCGACGAGCGGGTCCGTACCTACTTGGGCGGTCCCGCTTCGCTCGAGCGCGTCGCCGCCCGGCAGGCCGCATACCCGGCGACGGCCGGCGCCTGGACCGTCGTACGGATCGCCGATGGCCGGGCGGTCGGTCTGGCGGGGATCGGCCCCGATCCGCGGTGCAAGGGCCGCGCCGAGGTCTCCTACCAGTTGCTCCCGTCCGCCTGGGGAAGCGGCCTGGGCCGGGAGGCGGTCAGCGCGATCGTCAGCTGGTGGACAGCGGCGGTCCCCCGCGGCGGCCCGCTGGTCGCCGTCACCCAGGCGGCGAACACCCGCTCACGCCGCCTGCTGGAGTCGGTCGGCATGGTGCTCGTCGACCAGTTCGACGAGCACGGTGCCCGGCAGTGCCTGTACACCCCGGACGGCGACGAGGACGATGCCGATCTGCGCTGGTTCCGTCTGGTCGCCTCACGCTTGGACGAGGTGGAGCGACGCCGCGGCGCACAGGCCCGGGCCACCGCAGCAGGTCAGCGCCTCCCGGAGGACCTGGCGGCTCTCACCCCCGGCGAACTGGCCCGCCTGTGCCCGGCCCACCACGGGGCCTACGGCCGCATCTGCGCCCACGCGGCAGGCCACACTCCGGCCCTCCACCTGGGCCGGGCCCCCGACGGCGCGTGGATCGCCTGGCTGGCCGGTGCGCGCGGCATCACGCCCCCGCCCGAACCAGCCGGGCGCGCTCCGGGCGGCCGGCGCGGTTGAGCGTGTCCAGGCGCGTGGTGCCTCGACGCGTCCCGCCGCCCACACCGCGCCCGGTCGGCTGTACCTCATGCTGCGCGCGTCGGGACCTGTCCTTCGGCGTCGGACACGGGCGTAAGGGGATGGGGTTCAACAGCGGAGGGGACGTTCGTGCGGCGGGCCCACCACATCCGCAGGCCGTAGGGGGGATGGGTGGAGGCCGAACAGAGGCCGTTCCACAGACGCACCGGCCGCGGAAGGTCACCCAGCAGCGCGGTGTGACGGCCCCATAGGGCGATGACCGCCTCGCGGCCGCAGATGCGCACCGCCCGAGCGTCACAAGCAAGTTCGGTCCACCACGACCATCCGATGTACAGCAGCCGGAGCACCACGGTCGCCAGGACGGCCAGGAGCAGCGGCAGCCAGGCGGCCGTCAGGACTGTCAGGAGTACCCCGGTGGCCTGCAGGACGGTCGAGCGCTGGTTGTCGCGGCGCAGGATATGGCCGAGTTCGTGCTCGAGAATGACGGGCAGATGCGCGGTGTCTTGCGGTCCGAACCAGTTGCTGCCCAGCCACAGGTGGGCGCGGGGCCCATCGCGCAGGGACGCAGCCTCGTTGCCGTGGCCGTCCTGGTCCCAGCCGTCGACGAAGGCGATGGTCAGCCGTTGGAGCCGGTACTTGCGGGCCACGCCGTGCAGATGCGTCTCGGTGCTCCACATCCGCTGCACGAAGGCGCTGTAGAGGGGACTCGGGGGGTACGGGGGCCTGGATCTCAGGTGGCTGTTCCAGGTGTGGTGCTGGGCCCGGAACCCTTCGGCAACCTGGTCGCGAAGGTCGCTGGCACAGTGAAGTGCCCAGGCCCAGCTGGCGATCACGGCCATGGGAAGGGCGTCGGGCCCCAGGTGCGTTTCGTTCCCCCGCCGCGTGAGGAGCGCGGTCATCACCATCCAGCCGACGAAGATGTGGCTCCAGTAGCGCTGGCGTATCCACCGCAGCATCGGTGTCACTGCCCTGCGTGGGCGGGCGGCGCTGTCACGGTCGTGGGTGCGTTCATCGAGATCAGCGCAGTGTGCGTCATCGTTTCCCTATTTGCTGGTGCCGTTCGGCCGGCTCCCGCCCGTGGGGCGTGCCCGGAGCGCGGCGGGGCGTTGGCCGGAGGTCTCGCTCTGAGCTGGCAGTCTGCGCGCCCCGCCCGCCGAAAAGCGCGGCTCGGACGCGGCGTTCCGCCCTGCGGACCGTCGCGTGCCAGCAGGTGCGCAACCGTCCCGCGGGACGGGACGAGGGGCATTGTCCGGGTCAGCCGGCCGGGTAACTGCATCCGGACACTTCGCGCAATCCTGCCCGCGGGGCAACGGTGCTGCGTAGGCTGGGTGTTGCCGTCCCGGTGGTCTCCCCCGTACCACCGGGACGCTGCATTTCAGCGGTCTCGGAGCTGGTGGATACCGTCGACCAGGTCGGAGCCGGAACGGATCTGCTCGCGCAACTGCTCGGGCCACCGCGTGGACTCGTCCCAGCGCAGGCCGCCGAGGTAGAGGTGAGTGAGGTCTGCGGAGCTCAGGTCGGCGCCCCGTACGTCGTGGCACGCCCTCTCGAGGAGTTCGTCTGCCTGTGCGAGATCGTCGGCCAGGTGGGTGAGCGTGCGGCGGGCCGCTCGGGGCGTGGCGGTGGCCAGTTGCCCGGCGCTGCGGCGGGCTGCGTGTACGGCGTCGGTGAGCTGCTGCGCACCGGCAGGCATGTGGGCGGCGTGGAGCTGGGGCGCGAGGGTGAGGTCGAGGACGTCCGGCAGGCGGGTGCGGGCCGCCTGCGGCTGGTCGAGGGCGGCCTGGGCCGTCGTGCGGGCCTCGCTGATCTGCTGGGCAAGCCACAGCAGATGCGCGCGGACGGGCAGGCGGACGGCGGCGTCCCAGGAGGCGATCGTGCGGGCGGCCGCCGTGACCGGCCGTCGGCGCCGCCACGGCATCCACCGGTCCCACGGGGCCATATCCACCCTGTCCCCCTCGCTGTGCGCGTCTTTTGGGCTGCACTCTATGCATGCCCGTGCGGGAGGCGGGCGCCCGTTCCACGCGGACGGGCGCAACGGCGGGAAGAACCGGGACTTCTACGTGCGGCCGGGGCCTTGGGGACGGTGCTGCTGTTGCGCGGCAGCCTGTTCCTGATCGTGTGCATGCCGCCGTGCGGTGTCATGTTGAGCAGGTGAGGCCCCGGGGGCGGTGTGTGCCGGTGCGGCTGTCGGCGGTAGGCCGACCCGGCGGCGGCGCGCAGCGGCGGTTGCTGCCTGCCTGCGCGCCAGGAATTGAGCCTGCATGCGTTCGGCCTGCTCCTGCACTCTCTGGAGAAGCCCAGGGTCAGGGTCTTCGATCGCGGCGATGAGCTCCTCGATGTCCTCGTCGGAGACGACGCCGGCTTCCGCGCCGCCGGTGTTCCACGTTGCCGATGCGTTGAGCATGCGGATGAGTTGCTGTTTGCGGGCCTTCAGTTGCTGCAAGTCATCTTCGTCGCGCTCGGCGGGCGTCTGCTGGCGCATCTCGTAGAAGACCACGCCGTCTTCCGGGGCGGGTGACGCCGGGAGACTTCCGGGTGCCTGCGGGCGCTGCTGCATGCTCTCCCGGCCGTGGGCCGGGGGCTGGTTGTCTGCCGACGGGCGGGAGGTGTCCGCCACGGGCTCGTAGGGGGTGCTGGTGGCATCCGGCTGTTCGTGGCGGGATGGTTCTGACTCTGCGGTCTGGGGCGCTTGGAGTTCCGCGTAGAACCGCTGGAGGCGCTGGACGGTTTCCCTGCTTATCCGGCCTGGCCGTTGTGGGGCTGCGTCCGTGAAGGTCTGGGCCCACTCCTCAAAGTTGGCGGCCTCCGCGTAGCGGCGCGGGTTCGGCGGAATCCACTGCAAAGGCGCTGCTTCCGCCTGGGTCTCCCAGCGGGCGGCCGCGGCGGCTATAGGGCCGATGCCGCTCCCGGATTGCGGGGGCGGCGGGAACTGAACGGTGTGGTCGTCCGGGGACGGCCTGTCACTCGGGGGGCCTGGTTCGTAGCGGGCCGGGGTGCCGGTGGCGGCCTGCGCCTGCGCGGTGGTCATCGGGGCGGCGAGGAGTTGGTGGGTCTGTGCCGTGTGCTCGTCGAGGAGCGGCGTGCCGTCGGGGCGCCGTGCGACGAGCAGGTGTCCTGCGTGGCTCGCCTCGCGGGCTGCGGCAAGCAGCGGCTCTTCCACGGCCGGGTCCAGGAGGGCATCGGCGTGGATGGCCAGTACGCCGTGCGGGGCGAAGCCGGTCGGCCAGTGGGCGGCTTCGGTGGGGGAAAGGAAGACGTGGTCGGGAACGCCGAGCTGGTCGAGGAGCGCGGTGGTGTCGTCCCGCAGGGTGTCAGCGTCAACGACCGTCAGCGGCAGGTCTGCTGTGGCGGCGAGCTGTGCGCCTGCTGCGAGGAGTGCCTCGCGGCCCGCGAGGCCGTGGTCGTACAGGAGCAGGCCTCCTCGGCTGTCGACGAGTGCGTCGACACTCTCCTGGACGGCGCTCTGCTCGAGTTCGGCTGGGTTCAGCACAACTGGCCCTCCTGCCACCGGCCTTGGCTGGCTTCCCGGCAGCAAGCCGGCACTGCACAGATCGTAGGCGGCCGGCCGGGGGCGAACCGTATAGCGCGCACCCGGTCGCGGCAGGCGGGAGGCGTCCGGTGCCGGGGGACCGTCTCGCGGGACGGCGGGCGTTTTTGCCAGCGGCGTTTCCGGTGCGCCATGGGACCGGCAGCGGCCGGGCGGGGCCGGGTCCCGGTGCGCTGGACACTGGAGGGGGTGCCCGGGTCCTCGCGTGCGCCGGGGGAGGTCAGTTCGGCTGCCCGGCGGAGAGGGGCCGCAGGTCGCTGCCAGGGTTCTGCGACGGCTCGGCTGTACGGTCAGGTAGGGCGGCGAGTGCGGTCAGGAGCTTGTCCGCGGCCAGCGCGTAGCCGCGGTCTCCCGGGTGGAATCCGTCGTCGGCCAGCAGGGTGGGGTCGGCGGCGATGGCGGGGCTGACCTCGCGGTGCAGGAGGACGGTGCTGCCGCCGGTGCGACGGGTCTGCTCGCGCTGGAGACGGGCCAGGCGCAGGCCTGCCGCGTGCAGGAGGGTTCGGGCCGGGCGGGGCAGCGCGGTGACCGCTGCGAGTGCGGGGCAGGTGGCGACGACGACGTGTGCGCCGCGGCTGTTCAGGTCGGCTACGGTCTCGCTCAACCTCCGGGCCGCGGTCTTGAGGCGGACGGGCACCGGCATGACGTCGTTGGCGCCGGTGACCACCACAACAAGGTCCGGGATGCGGCCTGTTGGTCCCATGGCCTTGATCAGTCTCTGGTGCTGGCTCGCCAGGTCGCGGGCGCCGCTGCCGACTCTGGCGACGTTGACGACACGGACCGGGCGGCCGTGGCGGTCGGCGAGGGCCTGTCCCAGCAGGGCGGAGGGGGTGGCTGCGGCGCTGGTGGCGCCGAGGCCGGCCGCGAGGGAGTCGCCCATGATGCCCAGGACGAGCGGTTCGACGTCGTTCTCGGGCTGCATGGCGGGCTGGTAGCGGCCGCTGCGGGCGATGATGCCGCGTCCGCGGCCGCGGTTGATGCGCACAATGCGGCGCCCGGCCGCCCAGATCTGAGCCGCCACCGTGGTGAGGAGCGCGGCGGCGGCCGCTGCCGCGACGGTGGCCGCCAGGAGCAGGGTCAGCATGCGAGCGCCTTTCGGCGGGCGTTGGCCCGCTCGATGACTTCCTGCTCGCGGGCGGCGGCCTCCTCGAGCAGGGTCAGGTACCCGGCGAGCAGTTCGCGTTCGACCTCGGCGGCCGCGTCCAGGCCGGTGCGCTCGAACACCCGCCAGCGGCTCACCAGCGGCTTGATCACGCGCAGGTGATGGACGTTGATGTTGTAGATCTGGGCCCTGGCGATGAGTGCGGCGCGGCGGCGGTAGGCGGGCACGGTGTGCTCGCCCGGCATGGAGAAGGTGCGGATCTCGCGGCTGATCGCCGTGATGGCTGCGGACGGGTCGATCTGCAGGGCCGCGTCGACCAGGCCCCGGTAGAAGAGCATGTGCCGGTTCTCGTCCAGGGCGATCCGCTTGAGCAGCCGCAGCGCCATCTTGTCGGTGTCGCCGGCGGCGCGTCCGGTGCGGGCGTGGGACTCGCGCGTGGCCAGCTCCTGGATCGTGACGTACACGCACACGTCCAGGATGTTCTTGCGGTTGTCGCGGTAGCCGGCCTGGATGGTGGCCATGGTGTCGGACTGCAGCACTGCCGGGTCGGCGCCGCGGGTCGCGCACAGGAACGCCCACAGGCTGCGGCTGTGCCGGGTCTCCTCGGCGGTCCACCGCCGCACCCATTCGCCCCAGGGGCCGTCCGGCCCGAAGTGGGCGTCGATGCTGGAGCGGTAGGCGGGCAGGTCGTCCTCGGTGGCCAGCGCCATGTGGAGTGCGGCGCGCACCTCGGGGCTGAACGACGACTGGTGCGGCTGCCACGGCCGCTCGACGAAGTCGACGCCCTCGTCCCAGGGCACGTATTCGGCGGGGTTCCAGTCGATGTCAGCGAGCCGGTAGTGGTTGTTGAGGGCGTCGGCGACGACAGGTTCGAGTTCTCGGGCGACATCCAGGTGCACGGGGGGCAACTCCCAACAGGGGCGGGCGGGGGTGGGGTCAGGGGCGGGTCAGCACGATCAGCGCGTTGTGGCCGCCGAAGCCGAAGCTGGTGGAGAGCACCACGTCCGGCTCCTGCTGGCGTGGCCGGCCGTGGACGAGATCGAGGTCGATGCCGTCGCCGGGCTCGGTGAGGTTGCGGATGGCCGGGACGGTGCCGGTCGTCAGGGTCAGGGCGGCGAACGCGGCCTCGAGGGCGCCTGCCGCGCCCAGCAGATGGCCGGTGGAGGCTTTCGTCGCGGTGACGCTCGGCCGGTGCGGCAGCACCTCGGCCAGCACTCCCGCTTCGACGGCGTCGCCGGCCGGGGTGCCGGTGGCGTGCGCGTTGACGTGTGCGATGTCGGCAGGGGCGAGGTGGGCATCGGCGAGGACCTGGTGCACCGCGCGTACCTGTCCCTCGCGGGCGGGGGTGGTGACGTGGTGGGCGTCCGAGGTGACGGCGGTCCCGGCCAGCACGGCGTAGCGGTGGGCCCGGCGGGCCGCTGCGTCCTCTTCGCGTTCCAGGACCAGCACGGCGGACCCTTCGCTCATCACGAACCCGTCGCGGTGCCGGTCGAAGGGGCGGCATGCCTCTTCGGGGACCTCGCCCTGGGACAGGGCGCCGATCCGGGCGAAGCCGGCGATGCTGACCGGGGCGATGCAGGCGTCCGTCCCTCCGGCGATGACGACGTCGGCCCGGCGGGAGTTCAGCAGCAGGGAGGCCAGCCACAGCGCCTCGGCGCCCGAGGCGCAGGCGCTGGTCGGGGCGTGTGCCCCGGCCCGCGCCTGCAGGTCGAGGCTGACAGCGGCGGCCGACCCGTTGGGCATCAGCCGGGGCACGGTGTAGGGCGAGACCCGGCTCGCCCCTTTGTCGGCCAGCAGGTCATGCTGGTCCAGCAGGGTCTGGGCGCCGCCGACGCCGGAGCCGACCGCGACCGCGACCCGCTCGGGCGGCACACTCCCGGAGCCGAGCCCGGCGTCCGCCCAGGCCTCGCGCGCGGCCAGCACCGCCAGTTGCTGGGAGCGGTCGAGCCTGCGCGCGGGGACGCGGCCGACGGCCTCTTCGACATCGTGCTGGACCACTCCGGCGATCTGGACGGCGGCCTTGGGCGCCCACGGCGTATCGAGCTTGGTGATCCCTGACTCCCCGTCCAGCAGGGCGTTCCAGGTGGAGGTCATGTCGGCCCCGAGCGGTGTCACCGCCCCCAGGCCTGTGACCACGATCCGCGACGGTTTCACAGCGCCCTCCCCGGCAGCGGTGCGGTGGCGCTCGCGACGCTCATGGTGTGCCTCCTGCAGTGCGGTGTGGATGTCGGGTCGGACAGGGATGGCTCGGGCGGGGGAACGTCGAGAAGGCCGAGGAAGTGGTCTTCGGCCGCGCCGTGGGGGGCGTGCCTGCCGTCGCCCGTCCTAGGCCCTGCCGACGCCATGGGGACCCTGCTGCTGGTGTACGGCGGTCTGTTCTTGGGAGTGCGGGTGCGGGGCATGGCGCTGGTGGTCGGGTGCCGGTTGGTCCTCGGTCCGTTGCCGCTGCTGGTCTCGCACCTGCTCGATGCGCCGTTCCAGTTCCTCGGGGTCGATGTCCTGCAGCAGCGCGGCGAACTCCTCGCCGTCCTGTCGCGGTGCAGTCGCCTCGGGCTTGAACTGGTCCATGAACCGCTGCTTGTGCTCCAGCGATTCCGTCCAGTGGGCGGCGAACCGATCGCGGAGGTCCACCGGGAGGACGTCGAGGCGTGGCCCGGGGTTGGGGCGGGGCGCGGGCGGTGGCATCAGGTCGCGGATTCTGAGCGCGTGCACAGGGCCGGCGAGGTCGTCGAGCGTGGCGTCGCTGTAGTCGTGGCGGGCCACGACGAGGTGGTCGGCGCTGCGCGCCATTGCCAGCAGCGGCTGGCGCACCCCAGGGTCGCGCAGGACGTCGGCGTGCACGGCCAGGACTCCGTTGACGCTTCCGGCCGGCTGCAGTGCCGCCTCGTCGGCGGACAGCACCGCGCTGCGGACCTCCGTGTGCAACTCGCTGACCATGGCGCGGATTTGGGAGTGCAGGACGCGGGATTCCACGATCGTCAGCTGGGAGTTGGTGGCGGCTGCCAGTTGCGCGCTCGCGGCGATGAGGACCTCCCGGCCGCCGCCGCCGATGTCGTACTCGACGCAGCCGCCGCCCTCGGCCACGATCGCCGCGACGGTCTGCGCGATCAGGGGGTGTTTCAGCAGGTTGGTTTCCACGTGTGCCTCCCGGCCGTCCGCGCCCTGATCAGTGGCCGTCGCAGAAGGTGTGGGAGGCGGTCTGTGCGTCCACCAGGGCGCGGTAGCCGCCGGTGCCGGACGCCGTCGGGGCCCCCGGTGCGGCGGCGGGTACGGCGCCGCGGGCCAGGCGCATGCTCGTCGGCTTCATCCGGTCCTCCTGCGGTTGGCGGGCGGCCCGGGTCGTGGGGTCGGGTGCCGGGCCGGTTTCGAGGCAATCAGGTGGCCTCGGCGCCTGGCGTCTGGTGCCGGTCGTCTTCCCTTCGGCTGGGTCGGCGTCCTGCCCGGCGCTCCCGCACGGTGGGATTTGCCCCCGGTCGCCGCGTGCCGGTATCCCGGCGCGGGCCTGTTCGGCGCGGCGGCCCCGCTGGTCGCCGGGCGTCGGGCGGTCTACCGGATGCGTGGTGTCTGCTGCTGGGACTGCTGCTGGTGCACCTGGTGATCGGCGGGCGCCGGCTGCCCGGAAGCAGGGTCCGGCCGGTCGGTGGCCCGCTGGGCGATGCCCTGGCGAAGTCTGTCCGCCCAGGCCCGGATCTCCGCCTCGCGCCCCACGTACGGCGAGGCGTTCTCGGCGCGGCGCGGCATCTGTCCGGGGAGCAGGTCGCCGATCTCGCTGTACCGGGCCCGGTACTGGGGGCTGGCGTCTGCCGGGTACTCGGGGGCGATGGCGGCGTCCAGGGGCGGGTCGAAGACGGCGGTGTGCGTGAGCCACGGCCGTTGTGGGGACCGCCAGGACATCCCGGCCAGCTCCACCTCGATTCCTGGCGAGTCGATGAAGCGCACCCACGTCGCCTTCACCTCGTGCGGCGGCATCTGCTGGTCTGTCAGCGGCAGGACGCGGAAGGTCAGGTGCGTGACCGGCTGCTGGCTCACGGTGTCGAAGACCTCCTCATGGGCGAGGTCCTCGAACGCGCCGCGCTCGGTGGCGTTCCAGGCGGAGTAGTGCGGCAGACTGCCGTGCCCGAGGTGGTCGAGCACGATCTCGGCCCGCTCGGCGGCGTCGCGGCTGCTGTCGTGCACGACGCGGTGCAGCCTGGGCGGCAGGAACAGCCGTATCCCGCCGTACAGCTCATCGGTTTGCGGGTTTGGCCCCTGGGGCTCGGGCGCGTGGAAGAGGTGGGCGTGCTGGCGGGCTTCCGCCTCCATCGGTTCGCCGTACCGGTACACCGCTTCACGGCGTCCGTCCACGCCCTGATAGCGGTTGCGGTAGGCGTTGTGGGCCTTCTGGGCTGCCACCACGCCCGCTTCGAAGTAGTAGGCCCACTCCGCCGGCGGGCGGTTGTGGACGTTGCGTTCCGGTGCGGGCTCGCTGTAGCGGTCCCACCACTGTGTCCCCTCAGGGTCCCGTCGGCCGTGGTTGATCCACGCGGTGGGGTAGGCCGCGTACAGCGCGTCCATCATCACCGAGGCCAAATTGCGCAGTTGATGGTCGGGCGAGACTTCCAGTTCCGCGACCTCGACGGCCTGGCCGCTGGGGTGGACGTAGACGTCGAGGTGTCCGGCGTAGGCGCCGCCCACCTGGGCCATGATGCGACGGCCCGACCATGCCTCTCTCCCGTCGGTCTTCCAGTCCGTCAGCCACAGAGACACGCCTGCCTCGTCCAGCCGTGCCTCTGCCCCCGCCATGGCCGGTTACTGCCTCGGTGCGGGCAGGCCCCACGCCGAGACCACGCGGCTGCTGGCCTCCGTCACGTGCGGAAGAGCGTGCAGCGCCTGCGTCACGGTGCGTTCCACTTCCTGGGCCGCCGCCTCGTCGGGCAGGCCGTTGAAGGCTCCGCCGTCGGCTGCGAGCGTGCTCTGCACGGTGACCGATACGCCTCCCTCGGCGGGGACGGGCCTGGGGGCGGGGTGGGTGACCAGTTCCACCACGCGCTCGATATTGCCGTTGGTACCGGGAGTTGACGGGGAGTCGGAGATGATCTCGGCGCTGCCGCTGAGGACCGTCATCAGCCGGTCGACGGCCGCGGGCGGTCCGGTCAGCCGTACCTGGGTGAAGGCCGGACCCGACGGCGTTTCTGCGCTCACCACTTGCTCCTTGAGAAGACGGGCGGCCCGTGCCGCTGGGGCGGGAGCCCCCGGTGGGCCGCCTGGGACGAAGGCGCCGCAGTCGGCGCGCATTGGCCAGTGTTGCAGGGGCGGCCCGGCCGAGATCCACAAGCATGCCCGCCGCAGTCGGCGCGCGTGGTGGGGCGGGGCTGTGGTGGTCAGGGGACGGGACGCAACCGCCGCCTGCGTTCCGGGGCGCGGAACGCGGGCGGTCCGGCGCGGCCCGCGCAGGGTACGTGCACCAGATCAACCCATTTCATACGGTTTGTTTGCCCGGCTCTGACAGGACAGCGGGGCTCGGCGGTCCCGTGCCCCATTCGCACGTCGCACGGGACCGCCTCCCGGGCTCTGCCGCCGCGCGGCGCCCGGCCGGGGCCGGTTCCCCACCGGGCTGGGGGGCCGTCTCCCGTACGAGGGGACGCCGGTCCCGACAGGTGCGTCGTGGGGCGGGAGGTAGCGGCCGCGCCGGTCCGGCGACGCGGTGGCGGTTGCTTGTCTCGCCTCATGAACCCGACCCGGGCAGGCGCAGGACGTCTGCCGGCCGGCGCGGCCCTGGCGGGTCGTGCCCCGCGTACCGCCACCGCCTGTACGTCCCGGCACGGCACCGCGCTCTGCCCTCCCGCACGGGATGGGCAGTGACCACCGGCCAGGCCGTGCGCGCGGCGCCCTTCCCCGCCGCTTTCCCGGCCCGCTACCGCGATGTGCTGCGTGTTCCGTGCGCCGCGCGGCTGCTGGCCGGGACGCTCATCGGGCGGATGCCCACTGCGATGGCGCCCCTGGCGATCGTGCTGGCCGCCGCGCAGGACGGCTACCTGCTGGCCGGGAGCCTCACGGCGCTGTACCTGCTGGCCAACGCGGCGGGCGGGCCGCTCACCGGTCGGCTGGCCGACCGGCGCGGGCAGACCCGAACGCTGTCGGGGTGCGCCCTCGTGGCCGGTGCGGGCTTCGTCGTCCTGGCCGCGGTCGGGACGTCCCACCACGGCGTCGCCGTGTTCTGCGTGCTGGTTGCGGGAGCGGCCCGCCCGCCGCTGGACGCCGCCTTGCGGGCGCTGTGGCCGGATCTGATGCCCAGCCGCGACCACGAACGGGTGGCGTTGGCTCTGGACGCCGCCACCCAGGAGACGATCTACATCGGCGGCCCGCTCCTCGTCGTCGCCCTCGCCGAGGCGGCCTCGGCGCGCTGGGCCCTGCTCGCGACGGCCGCCGTGGGCCTTGCCGGAACGCTGATCGTGGTCAGCGCCCCGCCCTCGCGGTCCTGGAGTCCCGTGCCGGGGCGCGTGGACTGGCTGGGCCCTGTGCGTTCGCCTGCGCTGCGCGTGCTGTACCTGGCCATGGTGGGCGCGGGGCTGCCCATGGGGGCGCTCACGCCGTTCGCGGTGCAGGCGGCCGACCGCCTGAACGACGCCAATCTGTCCGGCACGCTCCCCGCGGCCGTCTCGGCGGGGGCGCTGCTGGGCGGACTCGCTTACGGCGCCCGGTCCTGGCCCGGGACGGCGGCGCAGCATCTGCTCGTGCTGTGCGGCGCCTTCGCGGCCGGCTGGCTGCCCTTGCTCACCGCCCGCACACCGGCCACGGCCCTGGCGGCATGCGTCCTGCCCGGCCTGCTCATGGCCCCCCTGCTCAGCGCGGCCTACCGGTACGCCTCCGCCCTCGCCCCAGCCCATTCCGCCACGGAGGCCGCCGCCCTGCTGGTCGCGGCCCTCGACATCGGCTGCGCCGCTGGCACCGCGGCCGCCGGGTTCGCGCTGCTGCCCGTCCTGCTGCCCGCCGGGGCGGCCGCCGCCTGCCTGGTCCTCCTGGCCGCCCGCACCAACCGGCGCCCGGGGACACCTCGCCGAGGCGGCCCCGCGGTCCCACCGATGTCCGCTCACCACCACCACGCCGAAAGGTGACACCCGTGACCACACCCGCCGACACCGCCCTGCTGCCCGCCCACTTCCGCACCGAGCTGCGCACCGACGTCACGCGTGGCCTGACCGCGTCTCCGAAGCGGCTGCCGCCGCGGTGGCTGTACGACCCCCTGGGCAGCGAACTGTTCGAGCAGATCACGCAGTTGCCGGAGTACCCCTACACGCGCGCCGAGCGGTCGATCCTGGCCCAGTGCAGCCCAGCCGTCGCCGCCCTCACCGGCGCCCGCACCGTCATCGAGCTCGGGTCCGGCTCCTCGGAGAAGACGCGGATCCTGCTCGACGCGCTGGGCGAGCACCACACCCAGCTCACCTACGCGCCCGTCGACGTCAGCGCCAGCGCGCTGGCGCAGGCCGTCGCGGCACTCCGCGCCGACTACCCGCACCTGACCACGGTGCCGCTCGTCGCGGACTTCACCACCGGCCTGGCACTGCCGCCCCTTCCCGGCCCCCGGCTGCTGGCCTTCCTCGGCGGCACGTTCGGCAACCTCCTGCCCGGTGAACGCGCCGTCTTCTTGCGCTCGCTGCGCTCCCGCCTCGATCCGGGCGACCGGCTGCTGATCGGGGTCGGCCTGGTGAAGGACCCCGACCGCATCCGCGCCGCGTATGACGACGCGGCCGGGGTCACCGCCGCGTTCAACCTGAACGTCCTCACGATGCTCAACCGGGAGCTCCAGGCCGAATTCGACCTCAGCGCCTTCGAGCATGTGGCGCTGTGGGACGCGGCCAACGACTGGATCGAGATGCGGCTGAGATCCCGCCGGGAACAGACCGTCGTCCTGCACGGCCTCGGTCTGCACGTTTTCTTCGCTCCCGGCGAAGACCTGCGCACCGAGATATCGGCGAAGTTCCGGCCGCGTCGGCTCGCCGAAGAAATGTCGCAGGCCGGCCTCCAGGTGAGCCACTGGTTCACCGACCCCGACCAGCTCTACGGCCTGGCCCTGGTGGCCCGCGACGACGAGCCGGCACCGCCGGCCCGGTGACACCGGCGCTGCCCGGGCACGCGCCGATCGACGGGGCCAGGCTGCCCGGCGGCAAACGCCGGGCAGCGGACAGCCCTTTCGCCTCACGGTCACGGAGCTCCCTGGCCGGGTAGGCCCCGCCAGCAGCGGCGGCCGGGCTCCGCTGCACCGTGTCTCGTGGTCCGGAGGATCTTCACGCCGCCGCGGGCGGGGAACTGCGCAGCGGGCAAGGGCAGGGACCGCTTTTGCAGGATGCCGCCCTCGCCAGACACCGTGCGCAGTCGCAGAGTTCGGGCGCGCCCGGGCTCCGCCGGTAGTCCGCGCCCAGCGGCGTGGCGGACGGCCAGGCACCGGGCCTGTGACCTGCGGGCCCCGGGAACCTCTGCCACAGCGCCACGACCGCGGCGGGAGATCTCACGGGGCGGATCCTCAGACGCAGGAACGCCGGCAGGTCGCCCTGCTCACGCATGGCCGCGATGTCGTCGGTCCCGAAGTCATCCACCGCGGCCCCCTCGCGCGCTCGCGTGGTCTTCACCGTCCGGGGCGCCGGCCTGCCGGGGCGCGATGCGCCGGGTGACGACGTTGAGGCCTCCGGCCACGACCGCCGTCTCAATGCGCCGCACAGGGCGCACGATCGCCTGGGTCATGCTCCGGGCATCGACCCCGAAGCTCCCGCCGGGCAGGTGGTCCTCGATGATCCGCTCGACGTCCGCCAGGAGGCGGTCCGGCCCCCGCTGCGCTCGCTCCGCCATGCCGCGCCCCGTCCAGCTCGTTCTCGTTGGGGCGGTCGGGGTGGCGGCATTCCCGTGCGTGGATACACCGCCACCCCGGCTTTCCCCGATCCGTCCCAGAACAGGAGGTCCCCTCACCCTGCCCTTGCTGTGAAGGGGCTGGTGCCGCCGCAGGCTCTCGCTCCCAACCCCTGGCACGAGCACGTGCGAACACATCCCGCCAAACGGGCCAGGCCGACGGTTCACGGACCGGCGGCGCCCGTCGCAGGCGCGAAGGCGGGCGAGCCTGTGAGTGAGCTCTCGCGCTTCGCTCTGGCGGTCTGGGGTAGAACGGGCATGGCGGAGAGGGGGAGTTGCGGTGTCGCGGCAGGACGCGGACAGCGATGGCGCGCTGACCGAGGACGAGCAGGAGAACCTCGGCGGCAAGCCGGACGACGTCGCGCAGTACGGCCCTCGCCGGAGCCGGGACGGGGTGTGCGCGGCCTGGAATTGGTGGAGCGGCCGTGGGCGGCCGGTCCGGACCGGTTCGGCGTGAGTGCCGACCGCAGCGGTGCCTGCCGTCTCTGGCTCGACCCCGGCCACTCCCCTGCCCGAGGGGGCCACTGCCGATCCGGTCGTCGCGGGGTGACGCACTCGGTGACGGAGGTGACGGGCAGGTGACGCACTCGGTGACGCACTCTCTAGCCGCCACACGCCATCTGACCTGGCGCTTTTCCCCGCACCGGGAATCGGGTGACGCGGGTGACGCACTTTGCGGGTATCTCTCTACAGCCTATTTCTCCCCTTTTTTCTCCCACAGAGAGATAGGGGGAAAGTGCGTCACCCGCGTCACCTCTCACGGATGAACTAGGAAAGCCGCAGGTCAAGGCCACTTTCCGAGGGAGGGAGTGCGTCACCGAGTGCGTCACCGAGTGCGTCACCGAGTGCGTCACCGCTCCCGGAGTGCGTCACCACCCCCCACCGCCGTCCTCTGCCGAAGATCGTGGTGCCTCACCAAGCGATCTTGGCGGCCGCGAGGTTTCTGCCACTTGAATCCTGACCGCCAAGAGGGCGTGGCAAGGGGGAATGACGCCTGGTCGCCGCCTTGGCGTACGGCAACTGCGACACCTCCCGCTCTGGGAGGATGCCGGCATGGACGACAGCGCCGGGACGTCATCGGGCGTCCAGTACCGGGCGGACTACAGGGATACGCGGGCCTTCACGCCCATGGAGCCGCTCTACGACGATCTCCACCGTGCGCAGCAGCGTTGCGAGGAGGACCTGCGCGCCGTGCGCGAGGACGGGCAGCAGCTGGAGTTCCGCTGGGTGCCGGGGCTGGACAACCCTCCGACGAGCTGGCGGATGACGGTACGCACGCCGAAACTGCAGCAGTTCGTCGGCATGGGCTACAGGGTCGTCGTGGTCGGGTCGGAGCTGGACATCGTCGATGGCAGCCCGGACTGGCGGTGACCTGCCGGAGGACAGACCGGACGGACGCCCTGCCTCCGGGGGCCCGCACCGTGGCGCGGGCCCCCGGCAACGCAGTCAGCCGTTCGACGTGCTCGGCTGGGTGGTGATCTGCAGAGGCCGGCCGTTCTTGGTGCGCGGCAGCTTGCGGACGTCGACCCCGCGGCGGCGCAGCGCGGGGGCGGCGCGCTGCAGGCGGGCGGACAGGACGGCCGGGGTCCGGGGCCAGTCCTTCTCCTTGTCGGTGTTGGGCGGCACCTCGAGCTCGTTGAGGAGCTGGGCCGCCTGGCCTTCCCAGGTCCAGGGGGTGAGGCGGCTGGTGGCCCAGCGCAGGACGGCGGTGGCCACCGGGTCGCCCTCGATGACGTCGTCGACGAGGTCTTCCTGCGCACCGGTGTAGGTGTCCAGGGTGCGCCAGCCGGTGACCTCGTCCAGCGCCCAGAGCATCTCGGCCCAGTCGGCCATGCGCGGGCGTTCGGCGAGTTTGTCGGACGCCTCCGGGAGCTTGGCCCACACCAGGGCGGCCAGATCGAGCAGCCCTCCGAGGATCTCGGGGTGGGAGTTGTGGAACGCCTCCCACAGGCGGCGCTCGGTGCGGCGGTTCTTGCCGGTGATGGGTTCGAGCTGGATGGGCAGCATCCGCTCGGCCAAGTCCCCTTGCAGGACGCCGATTTCAATGCTGGTCAGCAGGACCGGACGCTGGTAGATGAGGATCACCACGTCATCGTCGGAGTACAGCTCCCGCTTGGTCAGGGCGTCTCCAGTGACCGCGCGGGAGAGGAAGTCGCTGAGCCAGCCGGGCATGCCTGAGAGGTTGTCCAGCGCCAGGCACCATCCGGCCGCCGTGGTCACCGCGAGGTCGTCCTCGCTCTTGGGCACGGACCGCAGGTGGGCCTTGCTGCCGTCGACCAGGCGCACCATCATCCGGCACAGGGTCGACTTGCCGGTGCCCTGTTCACCGAGGATCCCGGCGAGCGGCCGCGGCATGTCCGGGCGCAGCGCGGCCAGGCACCAGGCGACGACCATCGGGTAGGACTCGGCGCTCACCGGCAGGATCCGGCGCAGGAGTTCGACCCCGTGCTGCCAGCCGGCGGAGGACCGCTCGGGGACGGGCAGCTCGTGCACCAGACGGCTGCGCCGCCACAGCGGGCCCTCGCCGTGCTGGGGAATGAGCACCGCCCAGCTGCCGCGTTCGATGCACACCGAGAGCCCGTCGCTGCGCCCCAGGTCGAGCCAGGTCGTCCACCGGTCGACCTGGTCGGCGGCAACCCGCAGGTGCACGTCCTGGCTCTCGCTGTCCATGGCCATCGCTTCCAGCGCGGCGATCGCGTCGGCAAGTGCCGCCTGGGACGGGGTACGTCCGGTGCTCAGGACGTACTCGCGGATCAGGCACTGGCGCAGGGACCCGGTGCCCCCTCCACCGCCCTTGGAGCGGATGGGGCGGGCGATGGGACCGCCGTCGATCTGCACGGCGTAGATGGTCTGCTCGCCGCGTACGAAGCGGTAGCCGGTCTCGCCGATCGTCCGCAGGATGTCGGCCTGTCGCGGGCGGCCGCTGTCGGATTCGTGTTCCTCTCTCTGCGGAAGGTGCGCGGTCATCGCGGCCGCGGCCTCGGCGGCGGGGTAAGCGGCGGCCTCGGAACGGTCGTCGTGCTCGGCGCTGGGGCCGGGCACGGTGCGCTGGGTGGTCGTCTCGGTCATGTCCGGGCCCCGTTCCGCCGGGGTACCCGGGAGCCGGCCTCGATGGCGCGGCGGATGGTGGACTGGGCCTTGGGCTCGTGTGGGTCGATTCCGGCGGCCTGGGCCGCCTCGGTCAGGGCCCGGTGCACGTCCTCGCGGTCCAGCAGTCCGGCTCCGACCAGCTGCCCGAGGCTGAACGCGCTCTTGTTCAACTGGTCGTTGCGGCCGCTGTGGCATGCCGCGACGGCGTTGAGTTCTTCGCGTACGGCGGTGGCGACGTAGCCCCGTCCGGCCGCGAAATCCGGCAGATTCAGGCGGGAGAGCGGGCGCCGCAGTGGGGTGCGGCGCTTGAGCCCGGCCCGCGCCAGGTCATTGGCGAGCCAGCGCGGCAGCGGCGCGGGCGTACGGCAGGTCCCCTCGGGCACGTAGCGGCCCTCACGGGTGCAGGTGCCGGGAGCGACCGCGTAGGAACGGTCGGCGCGGATGTCGATCTGCCAGCCCAGGCGCCCGCGGCCGTCCATGCACCACTGGCTGCCGTCCGCCACGGCGTACCACAGGTGCAGGCCTCCCGAGGGGGTGCGGACGCTGAACGTCTCGGGCGAGTCGGTGAGCAGCGGCGCACGGCGCAGTGAGCACAGCAGTGCGAGCGCGTCGAGTCCGGAACGGATCGCGTGGCGGTCGAGGTCTTCGGGCAGTTCGAGGCCGGGCAGGATCTTCTCCGGGTCCGGCGGCGTCGACTGGTGCAGGTCGAGGTCGACGATCAGCAGGTTGGATGGTCCGGCGGCGACGCCGATCCCGTACTCCGGATTGTCGCTCCACCACTTGTCGATCAGGGCCAGGTCCGTGGTGGCGGCCCGCACCCCATGGCAGTGGCGTCCGGCTGCGATGCACCGGCACTCCTCGACCTTGTGAGGAATGAAGTCCGGGTTGGGCTGCCCGCCGATCGTCTCGCGGCAGCGCGCGCAGTTCGCTGGCGGGATCTTCAAGCCCGGGGCGAGCGGGTGGACGAACCAGCCCTGCTCGGCGCACCAGCGGGCGATGTGACGAGGGGAGGCGCGGTCCGGGCTCCCGGGGTGAGGGGAATCGGTTCTGGCCAGCACAGAGTCCTTTTTCCGCCGTGTTGCGTGTGGCTCCACCCTCTCGCCCCGTACGCCGACATCCCATCGGCGGCGCCTCCCCAGTACAGTGGAGGACGCGCCCGGGGTGACCCGGGCCGGGGTGATGCGGGCCAAGCGCGGCATCACGGCTTGTTCGGGAAGGATTCGCGGCACCTTTAGCGAGGGAGAGCGCGAGGCCTTCTTGTGGCCCGGGACTACGGTCCCGGGCCGCTTCCATGTCACGCCGCGACCGGAGTCTTGGACCTGGTGGTCGCGGGCAGGCCCTTGGCGGAGCGCAGCTGCACGATCCGTGTGGGGGGCAGGGCGGCGAGGACGTCGGCGGTCCTTCGGGAGAACAGCAGGGATGCCTCAAGGTGCCAGTGCCTGGCCAGCCGTCCAAGCTCGGCGACGGACCACGGAGTGACCCCGCGCTGGCGCCGGCCGACCACGGCGACCGAGAGGTCGAGGACCGCGCCGATGTCGGTGAAGGTCTCATCCGTCACGGCAAGAACCGACTTGATGTTGTCGCGGACCCAGTCCTCGAGTTCCTCGACTGTGGGTGGCTCGTGGAGCGCGTCCTCGACCGGATGCGTGTCCTCGGGCATGACCCCTCCCGGCTGTAGGCCTCAAAACGTTCTGTCGCTATACCTCTCGTATAGCGTGGCTGACCATACATCACGGAAAGCTACTTTTTACGCACCGGGCCTTTGTGCGTGTGACCTGGGAATTCACCCCGGCCGCCGCCCGGTTGGGGGACGCCGGCCGCCGCACATCAGCAGTATGGGGATCAGCCATCCGCACCACCGCACAACCGATTCAGCTGGCGCGCGGCTGTTCGTGCTCGTCGCGGACGCTCTCCAAGACCTGGCGCCAGGAGGTGACGTTGGGCCTGCGGCGCAGCAGCGCCCGGCGCTCGCGCTCGGTCATGCCGCCCCACACACCCCACTCGATGCGGTTGTCGAGAGCGTCGGCCAGGCACTCGGTCCGCACCAGGCAACCCGTGCAGACCGCCTTGGCCCGGTTCTGGCCGGTACTGTCCGCGAACAACTCGTCCGGGTCGGCGCTGCGGCAGGCCGCATCCTCGCTCCAGTGGTCCCTCGAACTCGTCATGCCTTCCCTCCCCCATCGCAACTCGGCAACAGCACCGAGCCTATTGCCCAGGTCACGACTACTGCGGTGCGGGTCTCGGCGGCCGACCGGTCTCCTCAACCGCCCTGTCAAACGTCGGCCTGCCGCATCGCTGGCCCGTTGGGTGGAGGCTGCCAGGCACCCGATCTCCCGCCGCTGATCTGGAGAACCGGGCGGTGAATACGGTCTCGACCGCGCCCGCAAGGGTGGCGATCGTGCGGGAGAGCAACTGCCGCCCTCTCGCGGTGAGTAGCATCCGGCAGCAACAACCAGGTACAAGGAGCGTGCTTCCGTGGTCGACGAGCTCGAGAAGACCCCCATCCAAGATCGTGTACGCCAGCGATTCGCCGACGACCTCGCGGCCAACCGCAGGGAACAGGAGGAGGTCACCGGACAGATCGCCGACCTCCAGGAGCGTCTGGAGCAACTCCGGAAGGACGAGGCGTGGTTGACCCAGGCGCAGGGCAGTTTGCCCGGGGCACCCGCTACGAGCGAACCGGCCGCCGAACTCGACGGCGCCTCGGCCGAGCCCGCCACCGATGCGCCCCACGTTCCACAGCCGCGGCAGGACCAGTCGGAGAAGGCGGCACAGGCCGAGCAGCCCGCCAAGAAGACCACCGCCAAGAAGGCGCCGGCGGCGAAGAAGACGACCGCCAAGAAGGCGGCAGCGAAGAAGGCGGCAGCTGACCCGGCTCCGGCACCGGAGGACACCACCACGGAGGCGCCGGCGGCGAAGAAGACCACCGCCAAGAAGGCTCCGGCGAAGAAGACAACGGCCAAGAAGGCGGCAGCGAAGAAGACCGCCGCGAAGAAGGCGGCAGCTGACCCGGCTCCGGCACCGGAGGACACCACCACGGAGGCGCCGGCGGCGAAGAAGACCACGGCTGAGGAGAAGTCGGGGCCGCCGCTGTGGGAGCTCATCCTGGGCATCCTCCTCAAGACCCCTGGACAGCCGTGTGTGGCCCGTGAGGTCACCGACCAGCTCTCGCAGGACCATCCCACTCGGGCGACGTCGATCCAGACGGTGCGCAACAACCTGGAGACCCTCGTCAAGAAGAAGCTCGCCGAGAAGTCACACCAGCAGGGCAACGCGATGTACACCGCGTACGCCGATGCGGGTGCGCCGTCCGCGCCCGCTGCGGACGAGCCCGCGAGCGGCGAAGGCGAGCAGGCTCCCCAGGCCGAGGCCGAGAAGGTTCCGGCTGAGGTCTAGCGTCCGCTGCGGCCCGCCCGGCGGGCCGAGGGTCGCAGGTGCCGCTGCGGGCCCGGATACGGCAGCGCCCGCCCGGGTTGGATGGACAGAGGGGGCCCGGGCGGGCGCTTGGGGCGGCAGTCGCCGTGCCGCTACGGGCGCGCCGCGAGCGCGGTGAACGGACGCGCGGCGAGGTCCTCGCCCGGCCGGCCGGAGGTGAACGGGCGGGTGGCGAGCGAAGCGGGACGCGGGCGGGACTTGAACGGGCGCTGGTTCATCGAAGGCTCCTCGCAGAAGACGGTGAAGCGTCGGTTAGACAGAGGTGATCTCAACAGGAGCGGCCCGCCACCGCCAGAGACAAAAGCGGGCGAACTCCGCTAATTCCTGAGGGTGGGAAACGAGTTGGCGCGGCGGTCTGGGTTGCGGGACAAATCCGGGTCTGCGGCGCCGGCCCGGTCCGCCCAGCGGGCCGCCGCGAGAACGGCGGAGCCGGCCTGCGTTCAGTGACCGGCCCCGGTGGAAGTCCTCCACCGGGAAGCAGGCCCCGCCCCGGTACTACAGCCCTTCCAGGCCGCTCAGGGCCCCTTGTCAGTGGCTCCGTGCAGAATCCCCGCGGGGTCGGAGGGAGGTTCTGGGTGCCGCGCTACATCGATCCGGTTGAGGCCGAAGAAGTGATGCTGACAGCCGGCCTGCTCGTACTGGAGCCGTATCCGGGCAACAACAAGCCATGGCGCTGCGTCTGTCTGACATGCGGTCGGGAAGTCGCACCGAGACGCTCGAACGTCTACACCCGAGGACGCGGCTGCAAGCACTGCGCGCCCAACGCTCCTGTGGACCCCGAACTGGCCCGTGCGGCCATGCGCACGGCTCTCCTGGAGCCGCTGGAGCCGTTCGAGACGGCACACACCCCCTGGACGTGCCGGTGCATGCAGTGCGGAGCGGTCACTTCGCCGAGACTGTCGAACATCCGGAGCGGTTTCGGCGGCTGCGCCCCCTGCGCGAACAAGCGCAACGCCCTGGCCCAGCGCGGAGATCCAGAGCAGGCCGAGGCCGCCATGCTGGCGGCACAGCTGCGCCCTCTGGTGCCGTATCCCGGAGTCAATGACCCATGGCGGTCCGAGTGCCTGCGCTGCGGCGACGAGGTCAGCCCCCGGCTCGGTCACGTCCGGCAGGGACACGGCGGATGCTTCCGGTGCGGCCGGGCCAGAACCGCGGCGGCGCAGCTGGGTGACGCTGTGCATGCCGCAGCCGAGATGGAGGCTGCCGGACTCCAGCCCCTGGAAACCTACCCCGGTTACAACCATCCTTGGCGTTGCATCCACCGGGCCTGCGGCCATGAGGTCCGTGCCCGGCTCGCCAGTATTCGTGCCGGGCAAGGAGGCTGCACCCACTGCGCGACGCACGGCTTCAACCTCAGCGCTCCGGCTGTCGTGTACGTCCTTCACCATGCCGGCTTCGGCGTGGCGAAGGTGGGGATCACGGCCGCGATCTCAGACCGCGTCGCACGGTTCGAGAAGAGAGGCTTCGCCGTGGTCGGCCTGCTGCCCGTGCCCACCGGACAGCAGGCGTGGGACGTCGAGCGGGCGGTCCTGCGGCACGTGCGGGTGGACCTGGGGCTGACGCACTCGCTGTCGCAGGCGGACCTGCACGGTGTCGGCGGTTGGACGGAGACGTTCAGCGCGAAGGAGCTGCCGCCGGGGAACCTGTGGTCCCTCGTTCAGAAGTTCCACAAGGAAACCGTACGAGTGCCGGGCAACGGGGCAGCTGGCCATGGACAAGCTGGGGCGCTGTTCCAGCACGTGAACTCCTGATTCGCGGGGCCGAGTCCGTCACTGACCCGACGGCCGCGGAAGTGGCGGCACGCGCCCGTGGGCCCCCGGACGGCCGGGAGCCCCACGGGATGGGTTGCGGGCGGAAGTTGGTCAGTCGAGCTGCATCGGGACGCAGTCGGACAGGTACTTCTTGGCGACCCAGCCGGTCGAGTTCTTGGGCAGGCCGCTGCGCGACTTCGTGCCGAGCTGCAGCTTGATCCAGCCGCTCTTCGAAGCGACCTTCTTGCCCCAGTCGTTCTTGTACAGCAGGCCCTTGGACGCGTAGTTGGTCGACGGCCCCGTGCGGAAGTTCACGCCGTTCGCCTTGTAGACGAAGTAGTAGACGCCCGGCTTGCACGGCATCGCCGCGCGCGTGGCCGTCTGGGTCTGGGTCTGGGCGAACGCGGACGGGGCCGCACCCACGGTGAGCGCGGCGGTCGCGGCGAGCACGGCGGCCGGAACGGTGCGACGAAGTACGGACGGAAACGGCACAGGAATCTCTCCTTGTTCGGCGGTTGTGCCAGGAGCCTGCAAGCGGGCAGAGGCCCGCAACCGGTGTGCCGCATCGGTGTGCCAGGGTCCGGCACAGCAATCGCAACTGCTGTTCCGGCAGGTGGGAGCGGTGGTGTCCGCGGCGCGTGGACGGCCGGCTCACACCGGCGCAACTGCGGAAACGGGGGCGGGGCGGGCGGCGAGCAGGAGCGCGCACACCACGGCGGCCAGCAGCGGGACGGCGAAGTGTCCGCCGAGCGGGCCCGCGAGGGAGGTTCCGCCGGCCACGCCCAGGCGCATGGCGCTGGACATCCAGCCGACCGCCTCGGTCGATGTCCCCGGCGGCGTGAGCGCGGTGAGGGTCAGGCTGGCCACGGTCAGCAGGGGGACGAACAAGGCGCCGGGCAGCATCGCCAGGGCGAGGAGCGCCGGGGCCGGGAGCGGAACGAGCAAGGGAAGCCAGCAGGTTGCGAACACGGCACCCAGCAGCAGGAGGTGACGCGGGCCCGGACCGGCTGCGGGCTGGAGACGGGCGAACACGGCGCCGCCGAGCAGGCCCGCGGCGGAGAACGTCGCCGGCAGCGCGCCCGCCAGCCAGGAGGCGTCCTGGCGGCCCGCCGCGGCGATGGCGGCGACGTCGAGGGCGCCGACCGCGGCCCCCAGGAAGACCAGCGCGATCAGCAGGGGCCGCAGCGCGGGCGCGTGCAGCACGCCGAGCCGGTCGCGGTGTCGGGGCACGGCCCGCCAGGTGCGGGCGGGGCGGGCGGTGGCGAAGGCGAGGGAACCGGCCAGGGTGACGGCGGCTGCCAGGATGAGCGCGGTGGCCGGGGACAGCCAGTTGGCGACGGCGACGGCCAGGGCGGGCCCGGCGACGTAGACGATCTCCTGGGTGGAGGAGTCCAGGGTGTAGGCGGTGCGGACGTGTGCGGCGTCGGGGAGCACGGTGGGCCACAGTGATCTCAGGCCGCCCTCCAGCGGGGGGCATCCGGCTCCGGCCAGGGCGACGCACACGGCGGTGAGGGCGAGGTGCGAGGTGCCCGTGAGCGCCAGGGTGCCCAGGGCCGCCGCGACCAGCGCGGCGCCCAGGTGGCAGGGCAGCGGCAGACCGCGCAGGTCGGCGAGCCGTCCCAGCAGGGGCAGTCCGAGTGCCGGGGCGATGCCGTAGAGCGCGGCCAGCCAGCTGGCGGTCGCCAGGGAGTGGCCGCCTGCCTGCGCCGCCAGGATCAGGGCGATGGGCACCATGCCCAGCGACAGGCGTCCGGCCACCGAGGCGATCAGCAGGCGGCGGCAGTATCGGTGCCGCAGTACGGCTCGGAAGGTCGGCGCAGTGCGCGGTGTCGAGGCGGGGGCTGCCGGGATGCGGGGTGCGGGCGGCTGTGGTGCGCGGGTCGGCGCCGTGGTGGTGCGGGGGACGTCACGGACCTGCGCGTGGGCCATCGCCTGCCTGCCTCTGCAAGGGAAGTCGGTTGTCTCGCGGGGCCGCCCGCACGGCGGGCTCGTCAGGGGTGCGCGCCGTGCGGGCGGTGGCAGCGGTACGGGGAACCGCTGGTGGCACAGCCCAACAGGGCACGGAGGCTGCTTCAACGCCGCTTCCCCGGCAGCGGTCGGCGCCGGGCATCACGTCGCAGCGTCTGGTGCGGCATTTCCTCTCGCCGGTCCGCCTCGCGGGGTCCGCATGCGGGTGGATCAGCGTGGGCCCACCGCCTGAAGGTCCGCGGCTTCGGCGAGCTGCTGCGCGAGGGGGCGGCCGCTCAGGGGGGTTGTGTAGGTGTGGGTGGTGGTCCACACCGCGCCGTAGGCCGCCTTGTAGGAGCGCTGACCGTCCTCACCTGTCGTGCGGCCGAGGTCGAGCGTGGTGTATCCCTCACCCGTCACGTCCTGGCACAGCCTGAGCAGCAGGGCGTGGCCCGGCGCCAGGTCGCGCTGTGTGGGATCCATCGCGGTGATCACCGAGTAGACGCGGTCCTTGTGCCGCAGGCACAGCTGGGCGGCCACCGGACGGGCGTCCAGGGTCAGGGTCGCGATGAACGCGAGGGGAGCACAGTGCTCGAGGACCTGTCTCCAGGGCAGTGCGAGGTCGGCCGTCCCGGCAGCTGGGGCCCGCGGTGCGTTACGGCGGCGGAACAGCATCTCCAGCACCTCGTAGGCGGCGATGAGTTCCGGCGCCGTACGCGTGCGGTGATATCCGACGCGGTCGCCCAGTGCTTCGACGGCCCTCCGGCGACGCGTGTGGTCCCGCCGCGTCGACCGGGACAGGCCGGCCAGGTCCACCGGAAGCGGCACCGTGGCGTAGTGGGTCTGCGTGTGCGGGTGGCCCCACCGGCTGTACGCCTGCTGGGCCAGGAGGCAGTCCGCCGCCAGATCGGCAACCAGCACGTCGTCGGCGAGAGAAGGCAGGCGCTGGGCGAGAAGGCTCACCGCTTCCTCGTTCTCGCCGACGGGCCGGACCTGTTCGCACGCGGGCCAGGACAGCGGTGTGATGCGCGTGCGGCCGGTGCTGTCGGTCTCGCGAACCAGGGCGAGAGCCGCAACAGGCTGCTGGTCGGCCATGGCCGCCACAATCAGCGGGTCGCAGGAGGCCGGCAGGTGCCGGGCCCATCCCAGCAGCCAGCCCGGATCCTGGTAGACGGTGGCTGCGGCATCCCGCTCGGCCAGGCCGGGCCACACCCGCGCAAGGAAGTCCAGTGCTGCATTCCCGGAGTACTCGCGGCATCGAAGACGCCCGGCCGCCCGGCCGGCGCAGTGCTGTGTCCTCATGCACGACAGGACACCTGGTACTCGCGGCGCCGGGCCGGGCTTCCCATCTTCGTTCCCTCGGGCGGGAGGGGGAGGCGCACTGCCCGGGGCGGGGTTCCGCCAGGCGATCCAGACGTCAGCACCGCCTCGCGGGTATGCGGGCCACCGACGAATTCCCTTCATCGCACCGACGAAAATCGCTGGCAGATCCTGGGTGAGCAATTCGCGGGCGCCGCTCCGCAGCCTGACAGGAAGCGTGACCTGCGTCACAAATTCAAGATTTATTGTCGGTTTGGGTCCCTGCCGAGCCTGAAGAGTGAAGGTGTCGCTCAACTTGGTGCTGGAGGACTTGATGATCCCGTCGAAGACGCTTCTGCCGACGATTACACCGGAAGGAACGTACGGGCAGCTCGTGGAGCTGATCACGGCCGTTTCGGAGCTCGGCGATC
Organism: Streptomyces sp. NPDC101191; assembly: GCF_044767915.1. Lineage (NCBI taxonomy): Bacteria > Bacillati > Actinomycetota > Actinomycetes > Kitasatosporales > Streptomycetaceae > Streptomyces > Streptomyces sp. NPDC101191. The sequence goes on along the minus strand of NZ_JBIWOU010000009.1, from coordinate 349,547 downwards.
AGGCGGCAGAAGGGCTTGCGGACAGCTTGCTGTTCCGGTTGGGGCTCTACGGCCCAACCCCTGAACGGGTGGACGACCTGTGTGCGGCGATGTTCTTCGACGCCGAACCGGAGGACGGCGGCTGGGTGCAGTGCGGCAAGACGCCGGGGCACATCCGGCGTGGCGACCCACTGCACAAGGGCCTGTGGAGCGGCCGGTGCTGGAGCGACGACCACCGGCAGGCCGTAGCCGCTGACGACGAGGAGGGCTGACGTGGCGGCGGCCAGAGCAGCCGACTCTGGCCGCCGCACCAGCCTTCGGCTCCTCAGCCACGATCGATTGGGACTCATTCCGCCCGATCGAGGGACGTGATCTCCACGAACGGTGCGTTGCCGCAGGTAACCGGGTTTCGTCGGTGCCCCTATGCCCGTGCGGCCCGGCACGGCACGTGGCGGCACCCCGGGTGGGGATGCCGCCGCAGTGATGGTTGCGCGGTTGTCGCGGGCTTCCGCCGTCGGCAGCTGCCCGTGCGCTGGAGGGTGGCCGGCGGGCGTGTCTGGTCGTTAGCGGGACACGGCGAACCCGTCGCGGATCCAGCCCCAGGTCCCGGCGGGGAGACCGCTCTTGGAGCGGTGGAGGAGCTTGGAGTACATCCAGGCCTGGCGGTGTTCGACGGGGCCCTTGAGTACGCCGCAGGTGGCGACGAACGTGTCGCCCTTATAGAGCAGGCCCTTTGAGGCGTAGCCGGTGCCTGGGCCGGTGCGGATGTTGACGCCGTTGGTGGTGATCGTCGAGGTTTCCCGGGTGATGTGGTAGCGGCAGGCCGACGAACCGACGGCTGAGGCGTTCGGCGCGGCCATCGCCGCGGCGCCGACGAGCAGGGTGACGGCGGTGGTCAGGGTGGCAAGGCGCTGTCTGGCGGTCGATGGCACAAAAGACTCCTCTTCGTGTGGACTGCGTGCTCGCATGGCTGTGAAGCCAGCGGTTTTCGTCGGCGGCCCGGTCGCGGCCCGGGGCTTGGCCGTTGTGGGCGGTTGCCTCGGGGTTGGCTTCGCGGGCGCCCGGTCAGCTCTTGACGGGCCATTCCAGGGGGTCTTGGTAGTAGCCCTGGAAGAGCTGTACGGCGGTGGCCTTCTGTCCTGCGGGGATGAGGAAGGCGCTGCAGATCTGCTCCGACTGCCCCGCGGCGAGTTTCTTGTCGGAGTCGAAGGGCGGGCAGTTGGGCCACTTCGCCTGTCCCAGAAGGACGATGAGGGCACGGGTGCGCTGGCCGCCGCTGGTCTTGACGATCAGGTCGTCGTCCATGTCGCCGAGCCGCATCGCCTTGCCGCTCTTGTGGGTGAGTGTGGACCAGACGTACACCGGGACCTGCGGCCCGTCCGTGGCGTCCTTCTCCAGCCCGGAGTTGTTCATGTCGGCCGCGGTGCCGGTCACCACCTTGGTGGGCGTGACCGTGTAGGTGGCGCCGGCCGAGTCCTGCATGGTGCTCTCCTGCACCGGACTGGACTGGCCGAGGCGGTAGGAGGTCTGCTTGTGCGCCGTGCTTGCGGCGGAGCTGGGGTGTCCCTTTGCTGCGTCCGTCCCGTTGCAGCCGGTCACCACCACGGCCAGGGCCAGGGCGCCCATCGCCGCCGAAACGGCACGAGTGCGCCTACGCATGTCGTTCTCGCTTCCTCTGTGCGGGTGGGGCGGCGTTTCGCCGGCACGCGCCCCGGCCTTGTCTTCTCGGTCCGCGCCATCGCGCAGGTCAGCAGCCCTGGGTGCCCTTGGGGACGTCCTTGTGCACGAAGGCCCAGTTGACCCACCCGGTGGTGCCCTTGGGGAGGCCGTTGCGCGACGTGGCCCTCAGCGTGGCCTTGTACCAGGTGCAGTTCCCGAACCCGCCGGGGTTCGTGGCGGTCACCCTGATCTTGTCGCCGGTGGCGAGCAGGCCCTTGGTGGTCGTCTTGTAGCCCGGGGCGGTGTGGAAGCGGATTCCGGTGCCGCCTTCGATGGTGGTGTTGTAGTCGCGGACGTTGTGCACGCTGTACGCCGAGGCGGGGCTCGCCGCCAGGGTGCCGACGGCAAGGGCGGCGGTGATCAGAGTGGTGGCGGCGCGGGTGCGCGTCTTCATGGGGCCTCCGGTGCAGGTGTTCACGAGCCGGGCAGTGCGTGCTCGCGGCAGTGACGGGCTGGTGGGCAGAGGCGGGTCAGCCCGCGAGGCTCACCAGGCCGTCGTCGCGCACCCAGCCCCGGGTGCCCTTGGGGATGCCGGACCTGGAGCGCTGGCTGAGCTGGCTGTAGTCCCAGTTGCCGCGGCTGCACAGCACCGTCAGCTTGTCGCCGCGGTACAGGTAGCCGCGGCTGGCGTAGCCGGTGGAGGGTCCGGTGCGCAGGTTCCAGCCGTTCTTGCCCACCGTGGCGCCGAAGTTCGCCCAGTTCACGGAGCACTTGGAGTTCTCGCCGACGGCGTGCGCGGCCGGGGCGGTGGTGAGGGTCAGCGCGGCGGCGGCAGCCACCGCCATGACGGCGGGGACGGCGGCGGCGCGGGTTGCGATACGGCGGATCATCGAGGAGCCCTTTCGGGGAGCGTGCTGTCGGAAGTCGCCTGGAGGCTCGATGCTGCGCACCCCGGTGCGGCCGTGACCGGTTCGGCGGCCTGGCTCCCACCGTCTGCAACGGTGACCTGGGGCGCCGTTCCGCAGGGCGGGAGCGGGCGGCCGGCTGCCCGTGCGCAGCCGGCCGCCCGGTATCCCTCGTTCGGCAACTGCCGGAGCCGGTGGGCTACTTCGGGATCGGCGGGGTGGGTGCGGGCCAGGTGTTGTAGGGGTTGGCGCACTGGTAGACGACGTAGCCGCGGATCTTCGCGTGGTCCGACTTGCGGGTGACCGTGCCGTGCACCCACCACGTCTTCGCCGACCGCTGGTACACCCACTGGCTGTAGGTGATCTTGTCGCCCTTGTAGGCGATGCCGACCGTGGTCGAGGCCTTGGAGTAGGACTTGTGGACCTTGACGGCCTTGCAGGAGATCTTGTCGGTCGCGGTGTCGGCGGCCTGCGCTGTCGAGGCGGTGGCGATGCCTCCGGCGGCAACGGCCAGACCCAGGGTGCCGGCCACGACGGCGCGTTTGACGCGCTGGCGAACTATCACGCGGGACTCCTTGATGTGGATGTGGGAGGACGGTGGGCCGGGCTGCCCTGGCTGCCTGCGGGCGCCTGGCCCGGGCAGCGGGTGCACCCCTGGTGTCCGGACGCCACCGATCCTTCGTGGCCCCAAGCGGTGCCGGCGCCTGGCGGCGGCCGCGCTCCCGCCTGCGGGGTCCGCGACTTGCCCTGCTCTCCCCGCAGGCGGGATCCGCCGGACTTCGGCCCGGCTCGGCGCTGCCGGGGCCTGCCGGACCGTGCGCTCCCGTGCGGCGGGAGGCGCGCAGCAGTTGTGCGCCGCTGTCTCCCGCCCGGCGGCGCCTTCAGCGGCCGGGCGGCCCAAGAGGGCTGCGGGCGCGCGTAGATGGGAGGGCACCTGCCGCCGACGTGACCCGTATGGAGCCGATGACGTGAGCCTGCGCCCCGCCCCGCATACGCCCGATGAGGGTCTGGCCATCGCGGACCAGCCCTCCGAGCCCGTGGCCGACACCGCTCACCTGCACGAGCTGATCGGCTCCGTGTGCCGGGACGAACGGCGGTTTCTGGGCTTCCCCGACCATCTGGGCCGGGTGGTCGGCGAACTCGCGCCGCTGCTGGCGATGTTCGCCGACCAGCGGCCTGGCCCGTACTCCCCCGATGGCGTCGCCGTCGCCACCCGGCCGTACGAGGAGGCGGTCCTGGAGTACTTCGCCGCCCTGGCCGGGGTTTCGGCCGCCGACGCCCACGGCTATGTGGCGTCCTCGCCCAACGAGGCGCTCCTGCACGGGCTGGCCACGGCCCGCCGCAGGCTGCCCGACGCGTCCGTGTACGTCGGCGACCAGGCCCACCACGGCGTGACACGGGCGTGCGAGCTGCTGGGGATGAACCGGGTGAGCGTGCAGTCGCTGCCCGACGGCACGATGGATCCCGAGGACCTGCACTTGCAGACCCGGATGCGGCGCGGGGCGGGGGCCGTGGTGGTGGCCACCTGCGGCACTCCCCTGCGCGGCGCCGTCGACGACGTGGCCGCGCTGCGCGCCGCCGCGGCCGAGTCCGGCCGGGTGCACGTCCATGTCGATGCCACCACGGGCGGGATGGCGGCCGCGCACAGCGACGAGATGCCGCCCTGGTCGCTCGCGCACGGCGCCCACTCCATCACCCTGTCCGCACACGGCCTGTTGGGCCTGCCGGTGCCCGCGGGCATCTCGCTGATGCGGCGCATGCAGATCCCCGCCACCACGGCGGGGATCACGGTGCCCGACCGTACGGTGGTCGGCGCGCGCGCCGGACTGCCCGCCCTGTTGCTGTGGACACGGCTGCGGTCCCTGGGGCGGGCCGGGGTGGCCGCCCTGGTCAGCCGCTGCCAGGACGTCGCCGCCTACGCCGAAGACCGCTTCGAGTGCGCCGGAGCCCGCCCGGAGCGCTTTCCCGGCTCGCTGACCGTCACCTTCGAACGGCCGCCCGCCTGGGTCGTCGACAAATGGCACCTGACCCACGCCGGGAACCTGGCGCAGATCGTCACCACCGGCCCCCTCACCCACACCGCCGTCCACGAACTCGCCATCGATCTGTCCGTCGCCGGGCTGGAGGCCATCGCGTGACACCCGCCGTCCCCGTGCCCCGCTCCCTGCTCGCCCTGCCCGCCGAAGTCGGTGACCTGATGGACCACACCCCGGAATCCGCCTACGCGCACCTGCGCGACACCCATCCCGCCTGGTTCGTCACACCGCCCGGTGACGGGACGATCAGCATCATGCGCTGGCCGATGACCGAAGGCCAGGTCATCTACCGCGACCAGTGGTGGATGCTGCTGCAGGACCCGGTCGTCTTCCCCGACGGCCGGCACGGCCGCTACCTGCGCATGCTCGCCCCGCAGCCGGAACCGGGAGTGGCCGTGCTGCCCCTGCTGGGCAACGACGTGGTCCTCATCGAACACTTCCGGCACGCCACGCGCGCCTGGCACTGGGAGATCCCGCGCGGAGGCGGCACGACCGGGCTGGCCGACAAGGACAACGTGGCCAAGGAACTGAAGGAGGAACTCGGCGCCGAACCCCGCGAACTCATCGAGCTCGGCGCCGTTCACCCCGACACCGGCATCCTGGCCCAGGCGGCCAGCCTGTACGCGGCGCGCATCGACGAGGTCGGCACGGCCGACCGCGCCGAAGGCATCCGCCGGACCCGCGCGTTCACCTTCACCGAAGCCGAACGCATGGCCGGCAACGGTCTGATCACCGACGCCTTCACCATCGCCGCCCTCTTCCGGGCCCGCCAGGCCGGCCTCGCCACCTGACGGGCCCCCCGGCCGCAGGCTCGCCGGCCCAGGGCGCTGAACCCGACGCGGCGCGCCCGGGATTTGGCCGAAGGGGTGCCCTCGCGCCAGGCGGTGCCACCCCGGCCCCGTGCGGCCTGCACTTGCAGGACAGCGCCTCCCCGCTTCCGGCCGTTGACCAGAGGCGATGCCTGGAAGCGTCAGACCGACCCCTCCAAGGACGCCACGCTGTCTACGGTGAGGCGCACGGCGCACGCCAACGAGGGGAAACGACCTGTGAGCGAGCAGTCCGATCTTGCGCTGGAGTTCGGTGCCGAGTCGGAATTAGGGCAGGACAGGGCGCACAGTGCCCGGATGTACGACTACTACCTCGGCGGGAAGAGCAACTACATCGTGGACCGTCAGGCAGCCGCCGACGTCGCCGCGGCCTTCCCCGCCATCGAGGTGGCCGTCCGGGCCAACCGGGCCTACACCCGACGTGCCGGGGAGTATCTGGCGCGGCAGGGGGTGCGGCAGTTCATCGACGTGGGCATGGGAATCCCGGCCTCGCCCCATCTCCACGAAGTGGTCCAGGCCGTCACGCCCGGGGCGGCGGTCGTCTACGCCGACAACGACCCGATCGTGCTCGTCTACGCCGACGAGCTCGAGGACAGCACCCCAGAGGGAACCACCCGCTGTGTCGAGGCGGACCTGCGGCAGCCGAACGAGCTGCTGGCGGTCGTGGAGCGGACAGGATGCATCGACTTCGGCCGGCCGGTGGCATTGATCCTGCACGCCCTGCTGGACTTCGTCCCCGATGGCATGAACCCGTACGAGATGGTGGGCCAACTGGTGGAGCGGCTGTCACCGGGGTCGTATCTGAGCCTGTCGCACACCACCGGCGACTTCGCCCCGGAACGCTGGAAGGCCGTCGTCGGCGCATACCGGCAGCACGGCATTGCCACCCAGCCGCGCACCAAGGCCGAGGTGCTGCGGTTCTTCCATGGGCTCGAACTCACCGCCCCGGGACTCGCTGTGGCACACCGGTGGCGCCCCGATCGTGCAAGTGGCCCGAGCCTGGCCACGGACAGGCAGGTCTCCGTGTATGCCGGGGTGGCGCGAAAACCTGCATGAGCTGCACCGTCCTGCTGCGCGTCCGCGTTCCCACAGTGCCGTAGCGGCGTTCCAGAGTCGATGGCGCCACTGGCTCTGGAACTGGCGGAATTGACCTTCCGTGCAAGGCGCCGCGCGCCCCTTCTACCGCGTGCGGTCTTCGCCTCCCGGCAGGCCCATGACGCTCAGGGCTTCTTCCCATGCCCCTCCCCCCGCCGGAAGGGGAGAAGAGGGAGGGCAGTCGATGATGACCGGGGTGTAGTCCTGCCGGACGGCCGGGGGCGGAGCGGAGAAGGCCGAGTCGACGTCGATGATCCGGACCCGGTTGCCATACAGGGCGGCGGCGTGGCGGCCCATGTCGAACGACGCGTGGGTCTTGCCGGGCAGCGTCCTGTCGCCCGCATCCGACATCGCTCGGAGCCGGGCCATCAACTCCCCCAGCTCCTGGGTCGCTTCAGTGGTGGGCCCCGGGGCGGCTGGCTGCGCGGTGGCGGCGGTGGAGGTTTGTTGTGCGACGGCGCGGCGGGCCACGTTGTAGCGCATGCCGGGGTGCTCGGCCATGTACTGGCGCACGAGGCGGTCCTGGTCGCGGTCTTCGGCGTGAGTCATGATGCGGTCCCTTCCAGGCCGGGCCTGCGACCCCACGCGTCGCGGGCCGACGAAGGAGTGGTCGGTCCACGTCATGCCAAAGCACTGCGCGAGTCTGCGACTCTTGGCCTCAACGGCCCCGACGGCGTGGGCGGGGGCCTGGACACGGGCGTGGCGCGGATCTGCCCGCTGTCACTGTAGCGCCTCGGACCGAGGCCGGGTGGCGCACCATGTCATCCACGTGACGCCGAGCAGAGGTCAATCGCCCTGCCTGGCAGGGCGGTTGGGATCGCCACGAGGGTGCGCATCCGGCCCCGGGGCGGCGGGTGCGCACGGGCAGGGGCACGTCTTTGGCGAGCGGAGCGTGGCTGTCGGCTGGGTTCCTTGGGTCCCCCGGTGTGCCGGTGTCCGGCGCGTTGCGGGTATCACGTCCGAGGGTGGCGACCGGCTCGCCGGCGGTGTTCGCCCTCGGATGCGGTCGGGGCGGGAGCAAGGCAGTCGGCCGCGACAACGAGCGGGACTAGCACCGCCACCGAGGCGAGTGCCACAAGTCCGGCCAGCCGGATCGCGGCACCCAGTAGTGCGACGACGGTCGCCGCCACCCACCCCGTCGGCGGCAGCCACAGCGCCACGAGGATCAGCCCGTGACCGGCGGCGACGGCTGCCAGGGCGACGACAGTCGCCATCGCCGCCATCGCGAGGTGCCGCAGGCCGCGCCGGATGAGCGGGGCGACCATCCGCAGCAGCAGGGAGATGACGGTGCTCAGCGCCCGGGTCACCGATGCACTCCGGGCGTGGTGGGAGCGGCGGCCAGGGCCTGGGTGTGGGCCTCGTCGTGGGCGGTGGGCGCCGCCGGGCCGGGGCCGGCCGGGGCGGCTGGGCGGGCCATGGCCTCCTGCAGGCGGGCGCGGATGTCCTCCTCGTCGAGGGGCAGCGCGGAGGCGGCGGTGTGCTCCAGTGCGTCGCGGGCCTGGGTCAGCAGGTCGGCCTCGGTGCTGGTGATGGCGCGCCGGCGGGCGGGCACCGGCTGCTGGAGCTGGTAGTGGATCTGGCCCTCCAGCACCTGAGCCGCGCGATCGAGGGTGCCGAAGGCCTCGATGACGCGGCGCTGGGTCTGCGCGGCCGCGACCGGGGCGAGCTCCTCGGGCAGGTCACGGGGGGCCGTGGCGGGGTGGACCAGGCGGCCGAGCGCGTCGTGCACCAGGTGCAGTTGGCCCTCGCGCGCGGCCAGGTAGGCGGTGGCGGCGTGCAGCAGTTCCGGGTCGGCGAAGTAGTCGGCGCCGTCCTCGGTCATGGTCGCGGCGCGCTGTGCGACCAGGTCCTCCACGGCGTCCTGAGCGGTGGCCGAGTCACGGCGCCAGGCGGCGGCCGGGCCGCTGATGGCCAGGGCGCGGGCCGGGATCGGGAAGGCGTCCAGGAGCTGCTGTGCCTCCTGCTCGCGTCCCGAGTGTGCGGCGGCGGTGTAGGCGCGGACGGTCTCGCGGGCCTGGGCCAGGTGCGCGGCGCGCGGCGCGTCGAGGGCGGGGACGGTGACGTTCAGCAGCAGGCCGTCGGCCTGCCGGTCGCGCAGGTAGTCGGTGATGTCCGGCTCGAGGACGGCCCGCAACTGCTGGGCGTGCGCGTCGCGCAGGGCGATCTGGTCAAGCAGCCAGTCGGCCATCTCCCGGAGCGCCGGGACGTCGGCGGCCAGGGACTCCACGGCGTGCCAGTCCTCGATCAGCTCGGCGCGCGGGCGGTAGTCGCGCTCCAGCCGGTCGAGGAGGTCGGCCATCCTGCGGCCGGTGCTGACCACCAACTCCTCGGTGGCCTCGTCCTGTTCACCGGCGCTCGCCAGGCTCTGGCCGAGCACGGAGGGCGGAGGGTAACCGGCCAGGTCGCGCATGTGGCAGCTCCAGGCGGCGGCCGCGGCAACCCACCCGAGCTCGAGGCCCTGCGGCGCCTCGGCGCATCGCCGGTAGAGCCAGCTGGCCAGCATTGCGGTGAGCCGGGCTTCGTCGTTGCCCGGATCGTGCATCAGCTCGGCGGCGAGCTCGCCGGGGGTATGCTCGCGCAGGTTGCCGGGCTCGGCGGTGAGGATGGCCAGCTGCCGTACCCCGTCGTCCAGTTGGAGCCAGCGGCGCAGGGTCTCCAGCCGGCCGTGGGTGACCTCCTCCACCGCGATGCGCGTGAGGTCGGCACCCCGGCGGGCGATACCGCTCTCCCCCACCCGGGGAGCCTCAGCCCCGGCCCATCCGGCCGGCTCGCTTGGCTCCGCCACCCACACCAAGGCGTACGCGTCCTCTCCCCGCTCGGCAAGCCAGGCGAGGAACTCGTCGGGGAGAGGGGCGTGCTGTTCGCTCATCGAGGGACCTTCGGCTCGGCGGTGGGACGCCGCGCGGCCCGTGGACGGCGGCTGACGGCAGCTTGCCCGCGCCCGTGCGGGTCACCGGTTGGATCACCGGAGCAGTTCCGTCACACGGGAGCCGAGAGTCCACGGTCCGCAGGGACGTCCCGTGGGGCGGGACAGACACGGCACAAGGGCCTCGCGCAAGGCGCACGACAGCGGGTGGGAAGGGGGGACATCGTGCAAGTCCTCACGGCATGTCAGTGCGCATTGGCAGACTGCCCTTGCCCGATCTCCCACAGGATGGACGACTTCGACTATGCGCAGCGAGTACGTGAACCCCGACACCCAGGCAGCCATGGCGAGGGCCGGGTATCGCGGGGTGCCCGGCCGCACCTATCACTCGCCGCTCCCCGACGCGTTGTCCCCTTGGTACCTCTACGAGCCGTCCTCGGGGCACTCCCTCGCCGTGGTGATCGAGTCGCTGTGGGAGCCGGACGCAGATCCGAACCGGGAGTTGACGCTCGCGCCGGTGAAACTCGTTCTGCGCTGCCCTTGGAGGATCGAGGGGGGCTGGATCGTCGCGGACATCCCATACGACGAACGGCTGGGCGTTATCTCGCAGGACGAGGACGACGAGTACTCCGACGGCGTCACCGAAGGCATTGGGGGCGGCTCAGAGCAGGCCAGGACGGCGATGGTCGTGGGCGAGCCCTACCCGGGCGCCTTGAATTTCCCCATGCCGGACGCCTCGCAGATGCTCCTGACGCCGACCGCGGGCACCTTGCTGGTGTTCCTGGGCGGGCTGCAGCGGACGGAGATCGACGCGTTTCGGGACGGGAAGGCGCACTTCGCGCTCGTCCACTCCGACCATGCCTTGCTCCTCTTGTACCGCTTCGACTACGCCGACGGCCGCCCCGCGGGCTGGTCGGACACGGAGTGGGTGGCCGGTTCTCAGGAGAGGGCGGGCTACTCGGTCGGGGTACCGGGGGCGCCGGGGGGCACCTTCGCGCTGGCGGTACATCTGATCGACGCGCAGAGCGGCATCGTTCGGGTGAACCGGCTGATCACAGTTCCGGCCAGGTTTGCGGACCAGTTGCGCAGCGCGGTGGCCGCCCAGTTGAAGGCGGGCCCCAACCCGACTGCGGCGCTGAACGACGTCGAGAGCTGGTATCGGTTCACACAGCGCGATCTGCTCAAGCGGGCGGTGGCGGACTTCCGGTCCACGAAGTCGCGCTGATCCTGGGCAGGCGCGTGGGAGCGCGGTGAAGCGGCTAGCCGTGCCGAACACGTCTCCACTGGTGCCGGCCGCGGCCTCGCCGCCATCAAGCCGCGCGCCGCGGGCGCGGGCGTACCCTCGAGGGCTCCGGCCATCTGCTCCATTACGTGCGCGCCGAACCGTGCGGCGGCTGTCGGCGTGCCGGCGCTATGTGTAGACGAAGCCCAGGCAGTTGTCCGTGAGGTCCGGGCGGGGCGGTTTCTGGTTCACGAGGTGCGTTTTCTGCACTTTCAGCGTCCTTGCCCGGAGCGCTGACGGCGGGGCCGCTGTGGGGTGCGGCGCGGGCGCCGTACGGGGGCAGGGTCGCCTTCGGCGGGGGCTGAGGAGAAGCCGCCCGCGATGCCCGGCCGGGCGGGGGCCTGCACCTGCGGGTCGGGCGAAGCGGGCCGCTTGGTGGTGCGGTCCGGCCGGGCGGCGCGGGCCACGACGGTGGCGTTCGGGATGTGCGGGGCGCAGGTTTCGCAGACCTCTTCGAGGCTCCACACGCGGCGCACGATCGGGTCGTGCCGCAGGATCATCACCACTCCGCCTGCGCAGGACGTCTTGGTGTCGGGGTGGGAGCCGCATCGCTGGGAGCCGCAGTGGCAGTAGGCGTTGGGGTTGACCCTGGCGGCCTTCGCGTGCGCGGCGGCATGCGCCGCGGCGAAGACACGCAGCCCGTTGAGGTCCTCGGAACGGGCCGGCATCCGGCACGCCGTATTGCTGCAGGCGACCTGGGCGGCGCGGGCGCCGTGGCCGGTGATGCGGACCGTCCAGGCCCGTCCGGGGATGCGCTCGGTGGAGGATTCGCTGTAGGCGGTCGTCACGGCCGTCCGTTTCTGGTTGCTCGGTTACTCGGTGATGTTGCTCCACTATGTGTTACCCACTGGGGCGTTGGGCAGCGGGTTTCGGCTCCGGGCGGCACGCGTTCCAGGTGGTGAGGCGGCCACCCGCAGCGGTGTCCCATCAGACGGCCGGCTCCGTCGGAACGTGCAGATGCGGCCTCGCGGGCGTCTGGTGGCCGGCGTCAGGTACTCGAGCCGCGCTGGCGCGGCGCACGAGCTCGGGCAGCGGTTGGGTGACATCCCACTCGATGAGCTGGCCGGGGTGACGCTGGTAGAACTCCCGCTTCTCGGCCTTGCGCCGGTCGTAGGTCTCCCGGCCGTGGATGCCGTAGACCTCGACGTAGGCCGCGGGCACCACGTCGGTGAGAACGAAGTCGGGCAGGACGGCCTCGGCCGAGTCGTAGCGCAGGGGCTTGATGAAGGCGCGGCGACAGGCGGCGAGGGCGTCGGCCATGACCACCTCGTAGGAGGAGTCGGCGGGGATGTAGGTAGCGGTGGTGAGCATCGCGGCCAGGTCGACGGCGATGAGGTGGCCCTTGGGGCTGCGCTCGACGACGAACAGGGCGATCCGGGTGGCCCTGTGCTCGGTGGCCGTCTTGCCGAAGGCGTGCCGGTAGGAGCGGGCGGCCCGCTCGTGCAGGGCCGCGCGGGCGTAGAGCGGGGTGCGCTGGTGGGCGAGGCGGTAGGCGACGCCGTACGGGGTGGGTGCGACCTCTTTGATCTGTCCGAGGATCAGGGCGCGTCGTTCGGTCGTGCCGTGGCGTCCCAGCGTTGCGCGGAAGGCGTCCAGAGCGGCGGTGTTGGCGTCGGCCGCGGCGGGGGTGAAGGACGGTACGACGTAGAGCACCTCGTCCACGGCCCGGCCGTTGATGGTGGTCTCGCGCAGTTGGTGGCGCAGCCGGGCGTGGCAGGTGCGCCAGGTGGGGCGTCCTGTCTGCGGGTGCCAGACGTTGAGTTGGGCCGCTTCCCAGAGCCAGTGCAGCAGTCCGAGCAGACCGACCAGGCGCCGCGATCCTGCGTCGTCGCTGGTCTCCTCCGGCGCGCTCTCGTGTGTTTCGGGCTTCGCCAGCTGGTGGGTGAGGGGGGCGGCCAGGCGGATGGACACGCCGTCGTCGGTCTCTCGGATGGCCTGCGTGCTGTAGTGGTCGCGGCCGGACAGGCCGGGTGCGAGTTTGTGGAAGGGGCAGGTGGGGTCGTGTTGTTCGCCCTCGCCGGGCCAGCCGGCGACGTGGTAGCGGCCCGTGCGGGTGCAGCGGATCACCAGGCGCAGGGCGGGGCGGCGGCACAGGCACCAGGCGTGGCCGACCTCGGCCCGGGCCCGGGCGAAGAGCGGGGCGGCCTGGGTGGAGTGCTCGCGCAGCCAGGCCAGTTGTACGGTGCGGCCTGCCAGTTGGATGCGTCCGGGGCCGGGGGTGGGTGTCATGTCCGTCTTCCTTCAGCCGGATACCGGCCCGTTCCGTGGGGCTGATCCTTCGGGTGCGGGGGTGTCGGTGCCGTGCGTGTCCGGGCGTTTGAGGGCCGCGCGGTGAGGGTGTTCAGCGGGTCGGGGGCCGGTGGCCGGGGCGGTGGGTGCCGGGTGGGGGTTGCTGGCGCAGCGGCGAGGTCGGCGGCAGGAGGGCCGCGCGTTCGGCGGCGGTGCGCTCCCGCATCTGTTCCAGACGGCGCTCGACGCGGGCGTGGGTGTACAGGTCGATCGCGTCGGTGAGGTGGTCCCATTCCTCGCCGTCGAGGCCCACCGGGCGCGGGCCGAGGACGTCGGGGCCGGCGCGGTGGTGGCGGCGGCGGTAGTCGCCGATGGCGGTCAGGAGCTTGGTGTAGGTGCGCTGCTCGTCCTCGTCGTCCTCGCCGGGCGCGGTGATCTCCTCCATCCAGGCTTCGGGCAGGGGTTCGCCGGCGAGCACGGCGGCCAGGGCGCGCCGCGCTAGGCGCGCGTCGAGTGCTGCGTAGGTAAGGGGGGCGACGCCCATCGGGTCGCGCAGGGCCGGATGGTCGGGCAGAGGTCCGGCGGGCGGCGGAGCGTCGAGGTGGCTGAGGGCCGCCTCGATCACGACGGAGGAGGGGGCCTCGGGCGGCGGGAGCTGCACCGGGCGGCGGCGTCCGGTCAGGGCACGCACCCGGGCATCCAGGTCGTCCCAGGCCGCCGCGTCGCCCGGATCGGCCGGGCGCGGGCCCAGTCCGGGGACTCCTGTGATGGCGTGGCGGGTGCGCCACAGTTCCACCAGAGCGGCTGTGGTGGCCCATGCGTGGCGGCGCCGGGGGGCGCTGGCGGGCGGCGGCGGGCCGAGCGGGCGGGCCCATGCGGGCGGGGCGGCGGCAAGGGTGTGACCGCGGTCGGCGAGCGAGCGGGCCAGGATGCGGTGGCGTTCGGCGAGGTGCGTGACCCAGTGCTCGGGGGTGTCGGGATGGACCAGGGCATGCCGGTCGGCGACCCAGTCGGGTATCTCACCGCGGTAGTTGGGCCGGTGCGGAGCATGGTCGGGCAGGCGTTCACGCCAGCGCAGCTCGGCGTAGATCTTGTCGGAGACGGCGTCGGCGCGGGCCAGCGCGGCGCGCGCGCCGTGCCGGCGCTCGGCCGTGGCGGTGCGCCGGGTCGTGAGGTTGCGGCGGATCGCGGACAGTGCCGTGGTGCTGGTGGCGGCCCGTTCACGCTGGTAGTCCTCGCGGGCGGCGTCGCGCCAGTTCAGGGCGCGGCGCAGCTGGGATTCGCGGGTGAGGTCGGCGATCACGTGCCGGGCCGTGTCGGAGAGCGGGGTCCGGCTGGTCTGGGCGCGGCGGATCTGGGTGCGCACCATGGCCAGTTGGGCGGCGAGTTCGCGGCGGGTCAGCTCGCCCATGGGGCGCTGGTCCCAGGCGGGATGGGTGTGGCCGGCGCGGGTGGTGACGGGCGCGGGCAGGTGGGTGAAGGCGGCGTCGGCGGCCTTGAGGGCCTCGCGGGCGGCGGCCCGGTGGGAGGCGGCGAGCCTGGTGAGGGTGTGCAGTTGGGCCAGCGTGAGCGCGGCCAGCGGACGAGGCCGGTCGTCCTGTTGGGCTTCGGCGGCGTCCTTGAGGCGTTCGCGCAGCCGCCAGGTCAGCACGGCCGAGGGGTCGTCCGCGTCGGCGAAGCCGCGCCTGGGAACGGTGTGGGACAGCAGGCGGGGCAGTTCGAATCCGGCCCGCTCGGCGTCGTGCAGGGCGCGGATCAGGGCCGGGTAGGCGTCGGCGGCCATGAACATCGCGGCCCGGTCGGGGCCGAGGGCACGCTCGAGCAGGCCGGTCAGCCGGGCGGTGGTGGCGCGCTCGGCGACGTCGGCGAACTCGGCGGACAGTTGCCCGGGCGCGCTGATTTCCTGCTGCAGCGCGGCGATCGACTCGGTCGCCGACAGCTGGGCGCGCCGCCGCGCGGCGATCTGGGCGAGGACGTCGTCCAGGCGGTCGCCGTCCTCGAGGGAGACGTAGAGGCGGTTGGTGCGCGCCCCGCGGGTCAGCTGGACGTAGACGCCTTCGCGGTTGGAGCGCGCGGAGGCCAGCGCGTGCGAGGTGTCGACCGTCATGCCCTGGGCGCGGTGGATGGTGGAGGCGTAGCCGAGCTCGCACTGGGCGGCCAGGTAGTCGGCGGGCAGGCGGATGCGGCCGCGGTGCTGGGTGTGGCGGACCACCACGTCCCCGTTGGTGAGGATCTTGGTGACGGTCCAGGTGTCGCCGTTCTTCACGAAGTCGCGTCCGCCGCGCACGGTCATGCGGCGGCGGTTGAGGCGGGTGACGATGATGTCGCCGACGTGTGCGCGTTGCCCGGCGCGCAAGGCGGCGGCCTGGCTGGTGTCGACGGTGCCGGCCTCGATGTGCCAGGCCTGGGCGCGCCGGTTGAGGGCGGTCACGGTCGCGGTGTCGGCGGCCGTCATCAGCGAGGTGAGTCCCTTGCCCAGGTCCTTGGCCCAGGCGGTGAACACCGCGTCGCACATCGCCTCGTAGTTTCCGCCGACGACCCGGCCCTTGTTGCGGTACCAGGTGAACGCGGCCCGGTTGTCGTCGCTGTCGCGCAGGACGAGGGAGGCGTCGGCTTCCCCGGGCACACGGAAGCGGTGCAGCTGGTCGAGTTCGATCGCGCCGCCTGCCCGGGCGATGAGCCGGAGGGCTCCCCCGGCCTCGACGGCGGCGAGCTGGTGCGGGTCGCCGAGCAGGCGCACCACCGCACCGGCGGCTGATGCGTCGGCGAGGATCTCATCGAGGAGGAGGGTGCCGGCCATGCCCGCTTCGTCGATGAGGACGACGTCGCCGGGGCGCAGCTGGAAGTCCTTGCCGACCGTCTTTCCGTCGGCGGCCCGGCCGCGCTGGTGCAGCCAGGAGTGCAGGGTGTGGGCGCGGCGCTGGAGGTCGCCGCCGAGGACTTTCGCCGCGCGGGAGGACGGTGCGAGCGGGATGAGCCGGCCGCCGGCGGCGTCCACGGCGCGGGCCACCAGCCGCATCGCCGTGGTCTTTCCGGCGCCTGCTGGGCCCAGGCCGGCCAGCAGCAGCTTCTCCGACAGTACGAAGGAGGAGGCCAGCGCGCGCTGTCCGGCATCCATCGGGCCGCGGTTCAGGGCGGCGACGCGGGTGAACGTGCCCCGGCCGACGGGCGGGATGACGCTTGTCCGGGCGGCGGCCAGGAGCCGGTTCTCGGCGGCCAGCAGGGAGTGCGTGGTGTAGGTCTGCGAGCCGATGGGCCGGTAGACGGATGTGCCGTCCGCGCGCTGCAGGTCGGGGTGCGTGGGGTTGATCTCGGGCGGGGTGATGTCCAGGCAGTCGCCGTGGGCGAGGACCCGGTCGGTGATCTCCTCGGCCGCCTGGTCCTCGGCGGTGGCTCCGGCCAGGGTCCGCATCAGGTAGCGGCGCGCCTCGGCCAGCACGTGGCGGCGGCGGAAGGTGGTGCGCCGTTCGGCGACCGCCGCCAGGACCTGCTCGGCCGCGTCGGCGAGGTCGAATGCGGCCGGGGCGGGCCGCCCTTGGGCGGCGGCCTGCGCGGTGGCGAGCAGGTTGTCGACGGTGTCGCGGTCGGTGACCGCGATGGCCCGGCGCCGCCACGTGGCCAGAAGCTCGTCCAGCGAGCGCGCCGTGCGTTTGGCGGGACGGGTCTGGCTGCGGGCCCGATCGAGCAGGGCGTAGCGGGCCCGTCCGTGCGGCTGGCGTCCATGGTGTCTTCGGTAGTCGTCGAAGAGAGCATCCGCCGTGGTGCGTACGGCGTCGCCCCGCTGCGCGAACGCGGCGCGGATCCGCTGGTCGATTCCGACGATTCTCATCACCGGCCGCTGGCCGGGGGTGACCTCAACCTCCTCGGTGGCCAGGCCCAATCTGCCGCAGATCAGCTCGAGGGAACGCTGGTTGAACAGTTCGCTGGCCACGACCACTTCACGCATCAACAGGCGGGTGTCGAGGTTGCGCCAGCGGCCGTCCGGTCCTCTCACCCGCGGGGATATGACCGCGTGTTCATGCACCATCGGGTCGCCGGCACGGGATTCGTAGTGGAGATAGACGGTGGCCAGCAGTCCCGGCTCGGCCTTTTCCTGGGCCACACCGCCCGGGCCTGTGCGCACAGCGAGGGCGTGCTCCTCCAGCCACGCCACGGCTTCCGCGCGGGCCTGCGCCAGGACATCGAGGACGATCCGCCGCACCTCGGGGCCGCCCAGCGCGAACAGCAGCGACAACTCCTCGGAGGAGAAGGTGAGGTCGTAGCCCGTGCGGGCCTGGCGCTGCGGGCCGGTCCGCGCCGTCAGGAACCGGCCGAGCTCGGCGCCGTCGGCCGGTGCCCGGTGGTACTCGGCCTCGAAGGCGAGCGCCGCGGTACGCATCCGCAGCTCCTTCGTCTCCGCCTTCGTCAGGGGGCGGCACACCTGCTCACTCGCCTGCTGCAGGACCTGCTCGATCTCCTTATCCAGCGGGGAGAGCTCGGCCAACTGCGGCACGGCCGGCCCCAGCTTGGCCGCCTTCATGGCCTTCTTGAGCGAGGCGCCCCGGGCAAGCTCCCGGGCAGCGATCGCTTCGGCGTCGGGGTGCATGCCAAGCCCGAACAGGGCCCGCATCTGCGCCTCGCTCACGACGCCGGACAGCCCCAAAGACCGGGCGGCCCGCCCGTGCCACAGCCCCGGCGGCACCCCCGGCACGCTGGAGGACACCGTCGGCTCACTGCCCCGCGCACCGTCACCGAGGGCGATGTCGCGCCGGTAGTAGCGCTCATTCTTTGCCGTAATCCCCTTCGCCGTCATCCCCACGACGCCAGCAGAACACCACGCAGCAGAGTCATGCGGGCCGTACCAGCAGCAGAGCCCCGAACCTCCCAGGGCCTTGGAAACGATCTTCGAACCCGTCCCGTCGGGAGGGAAATCGGCTCCTGCGGCCGGTGGAGCGTCAAAAGTGCTAGAGGTGCGCCGCAACCGACCCGCTATCGGCCGGCGCCCGCACAGCCGCAACACCACCGACCCTCACCACCAACCGAACACCCCTGACGTCCACCCGCCATCGACACCCACTCACACCAGACCCGGCGCAACCGCCATCACCAGGACCCGCCCCTGCCCGGGGCCCCTCCCCCTCCGGTACAGCCCGCTGTCCCGTGAGCGGGACCGGGCGCGGCGACGGGCGTGCTACGGCCTGGGACGCGGGCGGCTCGTGCCGGTCGGCGGGTGTGCGGGCGGCTGAGACTGGCCGGGCGCGGCCCGCGACGGGTGGGCCCGGACGGCCAGGAGGTGGCTGTAGTGGCGACGAACCGGACCAGGAGCAAGGGGAAGTCCAGCGGGGTGCTGGCGCGGCGGAAGGCGGCGCTGGAGCGTGCTGCGTTGCGGATGGCCGAGCAGCGGCGGGCGGCGGAGGAGGCGGAAGCGGAGCGGCAGCGCAAGGAGGCCGCGTTCGACGAGCTGGTGGCCGACTTCGAGCTGGCGGTGGAGGACGAGAAGGCGGTCGCCGCGGAGGTGGAGGAGGAAGTGCGCCGGGTGCGTGAGCGCGGCCAGGTGCGGATCGACGAGGCGCGGGTGGCGGCGGCGCGGGTGGTGCTGGCGATGGGCGATGACGGGGAGACGGTGGCCGGGTGCGCGCGCCGGTTGGGCGTGGGGCAGGACCGGGTCAAGGAGCTGCGGCGGCTGGGGCGTGAGGCCCTGGACGGGCAGGGCCCGGACGTGGTGACGGCGGGGAAGGCGAAGGCGAGCACCTCTCAGAAGACGCCGGTCACGGAGAAGGGGACGGTGTCGGAGAAGACGGCGGCGGCGGGCGGGCCGGGTGGGGAGCAGCGGGAGGGGGTGCGCGCGCCCGGGTCGGCGGGTACGGCGCCGGTCGCTGCTCCCCCGGTGACGGCTCCGGCTGCTGCTCCGGCGTCTGCGGCCGCTCCGGTTTCTTCTGCCCGGGCGGTTCCTCCGGTGCCTGGGTCGGGCGGGCCTTCTGCGGCCTCGGGTCCGGTGAGCGGGGCGCGGCCGGGGTGGCCGGAGTCGTCACGGTGAGGCGTGGGGGCATGGGGCGGCCCCGGCTGCCGCGGGGGCGGTGGCCGGGGCCGCAGTCCGGGTGGGGGGTTCAGTTTTGCTGGTTGGACCAGGGGGCGGCGGGCCGCTGGGGCGTGGCCGGCTGCGCGGCGGGGGCCTGCTGCTGGGCGGGGTAGGCCGCGGGCTGCTGTTGCCAGGTGGCGGGCGCGGCGGACTGCTGTGGGGGGACGTGGCCGGTGAACCGTCCGGGGTCGACGTCCTTGAGGTAGACGGTGACGGGGGCCTGGTCGGCGACGATGATGCGTTCGTGGACGCCGGGCGGGGTGAGGATCCACCAGGTGGTGTCGTCGCGGCGCAGGGTGCGGCGGATGAGCGGCGGGGGGAGGGTGACCTCCTCGGTGATGTCGGTGTCCGGGTTGGTCTCGGGGACCGTGATGTGGTCGACGACGCTGAAGAGTCCTGGGTACTGGGCGAGTTCGTTGATGGTGGTCTCGTGCTTCACGGCGCTCCCCCCTTTCTGGCGGTGGCCTGGGCTGCTGGTTCGGTTGGACGGTAGGCGGCCTCGGGGGTGTGCGGGGCGGGGTGGGTGCGCGGGTGCCGGGGGGCGGGATACGGGTTGGGATGGCGGGAGCGCGGGGCGGGAAACACGGGAGCGGCCCCGTGCCGGGACGGGGTGTCCGGACACGGGGCCGCGAGGGTGGGTGTGGGGTGTGTCAGTAGAGGCCGCCGACGGCGTCGGCGATGGCCTGGGCGACGGTGTCGATGGGGTCGGTGGCGGTGACGTCGAGGGTGGTGGCGTCGCCGAGTTGGTCGTTGCGGAGGAAGAGGTCGCCAGTTGCGGTGACGCCGACGGTGAAGGGGGTGCGGTCCCAGGCTCGGAGGTGGCCGGTGACGCCCCAGGGGCCGGGGCTGGCGCCCCACTGGTCGTTGAGGTAGTCCAGGGACTTCTCGGTGGCCTGCCAGATCGAGTAGGCGGGTACGGGCTGGTCGTGGTAGCTGAGAGGCACAGGGGTCTCTTTCGTGGGCGGGTGAGTGCTGGGCGCTGGGCCTCCGGTGGCGCTTAGGCGGGGGCGGGCGCGGCGGGTCCGACCGTGGGGCGGTGGGGAGTTAGCACGACAAGGCCGCCCGGCCCCCGGTCCCTTCGTGCGGGGGGTCAGGGGCCGGGCGGGGTGGGGTCAGCCGTCTTGGGGTTCGGGGGTTTCGGCGCGGGCGGTGCGGTCGGCGCAGCTGCCGCACTCTCCGTCGTAGCCTTCGCCGTCGGAGGTGGACTCGCCGCAGTCCTGGTTGCGGCACAGGTTGTCCAGGAGTGCGTCCGCGACGGCTTGGCCGAGCGTGGGCAGGTCGTTTCCGTCGAACTCGGCGCACGGATCGGCCGACCGCTCGTGCTGGAGCTGGAGGGTGCCCTCGACGACGGAGAGGGTGTAGATGCCGGTGTCGCGGGTCTTGTTCTCCAGGTAGCCGACGACCGCGTAGGTTCCGGCGGACGCGGTCCAGTTGTCGCCGAGGATGCGGGCGGCCACGCGGGTGATGTCGGAGATGTGGAAGTCGGCGTCGGGGAGTGAGTCGTCGATGAGGGTGTCGTCGATCTTGTCGAGCTTCGCGGCGGCCGGGACCAGGTCGAGGGCGGTGATGGTCAGGCGGCCGACCGTCGGGTGCGGGTCGTGGAGGTCGATGGTGTCGGCGCCCTCCAGCGCCAGTTCGTTGCGGGCCGCGGCTTCCGTGGGGGCGTTGACGTAGACGGTGATCAGGCCGGGGACGAGGAGCGCGTACGCCGTGTCGGGGGCTTGGTCGGTCGGGGTGGGCTGAGCGTGGGTGGTCATGGGGCCCCTCCTGGTGTGGTGCTGGGTGGGTGTGCCGGCGCGGGGCGCGGCGGGCCACACGGTCGGGGGCTGGGGGGTTAGGCCGACAAGGACGGTGGACGCGGGCGGGGGTCTGCTGCCCGGCCGTAAGGGCGTGGGGCGGTGGGGTACGCGGGCGGCCCCGTGCCTGGACGGGTGTCCGGGCACGGGGCGTGAGGGTGGGGTGGTTCGGTTACTCAGTGATGTAGGTCAGGTCCATGTAGTGGTCGTCGAAGGCGGCCTTCAGCAGGAAGCGGGTGCCGCCGATGGCGGCGGCTTCGCGGAGCATGCCGAGCAGTGTGGTGCCGTCCTCGAAGACGGGGGTGGTCAGGTCGATGGATTCGCGGAAGTCGTCACCGCCGAGGACGGAGCGGGCGTCGGTGCCCGGCCCCCAGCCTTCGGCGTGGACGACGTGGGGCAGGCGGCCGTCCTCGTCGCGGGTGTCGGTGGGGTCCTGGCCGTTGCTCATGAGGTAGGTGCCGTCGTCCTTGACCCACCACAGGCGGGGCGCGGCCTCGGTCTCGCCGTAGCCGAGCTTGTGTTTGGGCGCGGCGGCTGCGTGCTCGGCGGTGGCGAGGACCTTGGCGAGGGGGAAGACAAGCGTGGCGTTCTTCTGTCCGTAGGCGGTGTTGGCGGTGACGACGTCCAGGAGGGGGTTGGTGCTGGTGTCGGGGATCGGCGGGAGGCTCATGCCGTGGAGGAGGTTGTTCAGCCAGTCGGGGCGCTGGTCGGCGGGCAGGGCGAGCAGCCGCCGCATCTCGGCCGGGTCGTCCATGGCGGCGGGTGCGTCGCCGGACAGGTCGTCGGTCAGGTCGCGGAACCACTGGGGGCGGTCGTCGGGGTTGAGGGCGAGGAGCGCCTCGACGTCCTTGAGGTGGCTGGAGGGGAAGTGAGGGTCGGTCGTCATGAGTTGGTCCCCGGGGTGTCGGTGGTGGGTTCTGCCGGGCGCGCGGGCCGGTGTGGCCGGGGCGGGCGGCGGCGACACGGTCGGGATGGCGGGGGTTAGAGGGGCAAGCCCGGCGGGGTACGCGGGCGGCCCCGTGCCGGGACGGGTGTCCGGGCACGGGGCCGTGAGCGGGGCGGGCTGGTCAGTCGCGGTGGGTGACGCGCGGGTCGGTGAGGGCGACCAGGGTGGTGGGCTCGGGGACGGGTGAGAAGCCGTAGGAGTCGACGCTGAGGTGGACGGTGCGGGCGTCGGGGCCGGTGATCTTGATGACGTCGCCGACGGAGACGGAGCGGATGTTGTCGGGCCAGGTCTGCCCGTTGTCGTCAGGGCCCTGGTGGTTGCCGACCTCGAAGGCGGCGTCGGCGGCGTCCTCGTGGCTGCGGATGCGGTCGCTGGCGCGGAAGAGCAGGCGCAGGGGGCTGTCGTCGCGGCGGATGGCGGCGGCGAGCGGGTGGTGCGGCTCGTAGCCGTCGAAGTTGTCGTCGTGGGTGTTCATGTAGACGGTGGCGGTGTACACGTCCGGGGCCGGGGCGCTGTCGACGGCATCGGTGGCGTCGATGCGGGCGGTGACGGTGTAGGGGCGGGTCACGGCGGTCGTCACGGCGGGTACTCCCATCGGGGCGCGGCTGGTTGACGGGAGTGACGGTGGGGTGGCGGCCAGTTAGAGGGGCAAGGCGCGGCCGGCCCCGTGCCCGGGGACATGAGGTCCAGGGGCGCGGGGCCGGTGGGGTTCAGTGGCTGGTGAGCGGGGCGGGGGTGGCGGTGTCCTCGTAGCGGGCGTTCAGTTCGGCGGGCAGGAACGCCCAGTCGGTCGCCGGGGTGGTGTAGCGGACGACGGCGACGCGGCCCGGCCGGGGCGTCGCGTCTCCCTCGCGGGTGTGGACGGTCGGGCCGAGGTAGGTGATGTGGCCGTGGCCGTAGGGCTCGGGGATCGTCTGGCCGGGCGTGATCTCCTCGCCGGTGGTGGCGTCGACCAGGCGGAGGCCGGAGTCGTGTTCGGGGAAGGCGGGGATGGTTCGGGCGGTGAAGTCGTTCATGCTGCGCTGCTCCCTGGGGCGGGGGTTCAACGGGGCGCGCGGTCGGTGCGCCGGGCTGGATGTGTGGAGGGCGTCACTGGTCTTCTTGGGCGCGGGGAGCGGTGTCGGTGCGGGGGCCGAGCCAGTAGAGCAGGGAGTTTTCGCGCTCCCCGGTCTCCTCGGGGGTCAGCTCGGGCTCCGTCTGCGTCGCGTCGGCCAAGTCCTCCTGCCAGCAGTCGAGGAGGGTGTTCAGGGAGTGGATGATCCCGCCACGTTCTCCGAGGCACTGGTCGAGGGCGCTTGCCGGGGGTGCCCAGACGGGGTTGATGCTCAGGTGCCCCGCGTCGAGAGACTGGCGGCGTACCGCGATGCTCCGGGCCGTCTTGTCGCTGATTTCCCTCAGGTTCCGCTCGACGACCACCAGTTGCATGCGGATCAGGCGCAGCGGCCGGGCCAGAGGATGTGTGCTGTCCAGGAGCGCGGGCAGGTCGAGGCCCGTCTGTCTGCGGATGAGTTCGTCCGCGCTGCTGGGGAGCAGGCGGTCCGGGTCGTGCTGAACGGCGGTCATGAGCGGTGCCTTCCGGGTCAAGGCGCGCAACAGGCGCGGACCGTGGCCGTCCCGGTGTGCGCGGGCGAGGGTGAGGCGTGGGGTCAGCGGCGCTTGCGCAGCGCGATCGGGGTCCTTGTCTGGGGCGGCCGGGGGGGCGGGGTGATGGTCGCCGCCCCCCGGCCGGTGTAAGGGACCGTGGCCGGGTGGGCGCCAACGGACGCAAGCCGGCCGGGGGGGGTGAGGTCAGGCGTAGGAGGGGGGTCTGCCGTGGTGGGGCGGGGTATGGGTGCGGCCCCGCACCCCGGGCACGGGGGTGCCTGGGGCGCGGGGCCGCGATCGGGTGCGGGTCAGGGGGTGGGGTCGGCGGGGAGCGTGGTGCCGTGGTGGATGTGGCGGCACTCGGCCGCAGGAGGCGGCGCGGCGTCCGGCCTGGGGATCGGGTCCTTACAAGGCCTCCAGGCTGTGGTTTTCGCGGCACGCGCACGTCTGTTCACTCCACTTGGTCCGGTCGCACAGGTGGAGCCAGCGGCTCATGTACCGGCAGGTCGGGCAGATCGTCTCCGTGGTGTGCCTGGGGGCCCATCCGCGCACGGGGTAGTAGCCGGTGCAGTCCGGGCGGCACGGCTCCTCTTCGTGGCCGAGGAAGTTGCCGCCGCACGCGCAGGACTCGGACCACTCGGTGACGATGAATCGGCCGGTGTGGGGGTTTGCCGGTGCCAGGTCGCGGCGGGGGCGGGGGATGTCGGCTGCTATGTGAGCGGGGAAGGGGTGCACGGGGGGTCGCCTTCTGGAGGGTTCGCGGGTCGTTGAGGTGACGGTGGCGCTGGAGGGGTCTAGGGCGACAAGGCGCGGCGGAGCGACAGCGGGGCGGGGCGACGGCGGGGGCGGGCGGGGGCGGGAACGCGAGGCGGCCCCGGGCCGGGACAGGTGTCCGGGCGCGGGGCTGTGGGCGATGCGTGAGTGGTGGGCTGCTGGCGCGGTGACAGCCTGGCCCGGGGGTTTAGTCGATCATGCAGCGGGCGGCGCGCTGCCAGTTGGCGGGCAGCCCTTCGAGCGCCCGTTCCCGGGCCTCCTCGGGGCTCGGCTCCGGTTCCGGTTGCTCGTCGCCGTCGTCTTCTTCGTCGTCGGGGTTGTGGCTTTTGAAGGGATAGGGGCTGTCTGGGTTGTCGAGGAAGGCGAGGAAGGCTCCGGTGACGAAGCGGCGGTCGTTGTCGTGGTCGAGCTTGATGTACCGGCGGAGGCATTCGAAGGCGGCGTGGGCGGCCTGCTCGGCTTCGGTGCGGGTGTAGAGGGGCTCCGGTGCGGTGCCGGGGGCGATGCCGGTGGCCTGCTCGAAGCGGTGGAGCGCGTCGGCGGCGGCGCCAGCTGCTTGGGTGGGCTGGTCGGCGGCTGGCTTGAGCAGCTGGAGGGCGTCGAAGAGTTGCTGGCTGAGCTGGGTCCACGGCGAGGTGGAGGTGTCGTCGTTGTGGAGGGCGAAGTAGCCGTACTGCCACATGTCGTGGAGAGAGGCTGCGAGCTGGTGGGTGGCCTCGCGGCCCGGGACCGCGCGGTAGGCGGCCAGGGTCATGCGTGCGCGGGCGGCGATGACCGCGGCGGAGCGGGGGTAGGTGAGTGGGCTCATGAGTCTGTCTCTCTTGGGGGTCCAGGGCGCCGGGGATGCCAGGTGTAGGAGAGGCTTGCGCCGTGCTGGCCGCGGCGGCGGCGGCCCCGGGACGGTGTCCGGGCACGGGCCGGTCGGCGCGGCAGGCTGGTGGGGGCGGTGCCGCGTGAAGGGGGTTACAGGACGGGGATGTTGTAGCGGTCGGCGGCTTCGCCGGGGGTGAGTTCTTCGCCGTCGGGCATGCGGACAACCATGCGGCCCTCGGCGGGGCTGTAGGTGTAGTCGCCGGGGCATCCGGCGTCCTTGAGGCGCTCGGGCAGGGCCTTGCGTACGAGGATGAGGTGCACGGGTTGGCTCTCCTTCGTCAGTAGCTGCGGCCGGTCAGTTCCTTGTCGGCTTCGTCGGAGCAGATGGGGCAGAGCCCGGGCCAGTCCGGCTCGGCTTTCTCGATGAAGGTCCGGGGGCAGTCGCGGCATCGGACGGGCGCCTGGCGGGGGCGCGGGGCCTCGCGGGCGGGGATGTACGGGTCGCGGTTCGCCATGTGTATGGCCTTCCTTGATCGCGGTGAGGCGTCTTTGCCGGGGCGGGGTGGCTGGTCCGGCCCGAGGGGGCGGGGTGGTGGTCACCGCTCCCCCGGGGCCGGTGTGGCGACCATGGCCGGGCCGGCGCCAACGCCCGCAACCCCGCCAGCCTGGGCGGCCACGTTGGGGCGGGGGGGCGTTCAGCCTGCTTGGGGGGTGAAGGTGTGCGGGGCGAGATGGGCGAGGGCGGCCGCGATGGGCTCGATCAGGGTCCGAGGGCAGGACCAGACCTTCATGTACATCTCGCCGTTCGTCGTGCGGCCAGCGCCCGGGCAAGGACGGGGTCAATCGTGGTCGCAGGGGGCAACACGGATGCCGTCGCGGCGTACCGTCACGGCGGTCGGGTCGCCGAAGGCCTGCCGCAGCACGTCGTTGAAACCGCCTTCCTCCAGGGCGCGATGGAGCGCCATGACGCGCTCGAAGCGGTCGCGGTCCGGGCCCCGGTAGTGCTCACGGTTCGGGCCGTAGGTGTCGCCCAGACTCGGGCAGCCGTCCATCAGCCACAGATCCCGCGCCGTCGCGGCGGGTGGCTCCTCGGCGGTGCGCACCCAGATGTAGCGGACGCCGAAGGAGCCCGGGTCGTACGGCGTGTACTGCTGCCACCCGAACTCGATGATGGTCGGATCGTGCAGCACTGCCTCGAACAGTGGGCGCAGCTCCTCGACGGGCCGCTGCCGGGTGCCGTACTCGGCGGCGCCCTCGACCGGAAGCCCGAGGAAGGGCGTGTACGGGGCACGTGCGTCAGGGAAGTGCATGATTCCTCACGGGGTGGGTGTGCAGTCGGGGCAGTCCTGGTATCAGGTGCTCTCGTCGCGCGGGCCGTGGACAGGTGAGTTCGGTGGCGGAGGTCGCCTACGGCCCCGTGGCTCGGCGTGGCATGAGTGGTGGGAGTGGCACCGCCTCTCCGGCCCCCGCTACGGGTAGCGGGGGCCGGAGAGGCGGTGCGGGGGTCAGGCCCGGGACTTGGGCTTGGTGGTCGTGGACGGGGCGGACTTGCGGCGGACACTCTCGCGGCGCAGTGCCGACAGGAGGAGGCTCGTCAGGGCGCCGTAGATGGCGACGACGTACCAGGCCTCGGTCTGCCAGATGGCGGAGACGTTGATCGCGCCGACCACGCATGTCAGGAACACCAGACGGCTCTTGTGGGTCCCCAGGTCGAGCGCCCACCACAGCGCGCCCAGGGCGAGAGCCGCGAACAGCAGGACATCAACCACGTTGTTCACCGACATGACGAGTAACTCCCTTGCTGGGTGGGGTGTTCGGCGGGTGGAGCCGGTGTGGCTCGTGCCGGTGGGCGCACTGTGCGGTGGCGGCCGGCAAGCCGGGCAAGGGAGCGGGCAACCCGACCGACCACGACCGCGGCCACGGCGGGGCCAGTGCCGGTGCCGGTGGCAGTGGCGGGCACTGGGCCGGGGGCAGCCAGGCCGGGAACCCCGGTACTGCGGGGGGCGGTGGGGTGGCGGGCATACGGGCGGGGGTGTGGCGGTGGTGGGGACCACAAACACGAAGGACCCACCCCAGGGGGCGGGTCTCGTCGCATGCTGTAGACGGCCCCGAAATCCCAACGGGCTGCCGGGGGTTCAGGGCCGGGATAGGGCGGGGCCCTACTGGGAGGTCTTGCCGTGCCGGTCAGCGAGGTCCACGACCCAGGCGACGAACGCTCTCACGTCCTTGTCCACGTCACCACTGCCGAAGGCGCGGGTCTCTTCCCGGTCGGCCTCACAGTGACCGGAGATCACGCCGTGCTCGCTGACGGAGTGCAGAGAGTTTTCCATGCCCGTGTTGCTGATGGTTGCCCACGTCAGATCGGCCCCGTCGGCGAAGGTGTAGCAGGCGTAGGTGCCCTGCACCTTCCCGTCATCATCCGGCAGGCAGGCGATACCCGCCTCTGCGAGGCGGTCCATCACGATGTCGAAGACCGTGACATCAGGCTGAGACGACATAGGAGTGTGCTCCTTGAAGGAGAGAGGGGGATGGCCAGCCGCGGTCGGTGGTGCGGCGGCCGGTGGCGGCACGATCCAGGCACGGCCGGCAAGAGCCGCAACCCGGACGGGACGACACAGCAGCGGCGGGAGTCAGGCGAGGCGCGGGCGGGCGCAGCAGGGCGGAGAGTGCGGGCATGCGTCCAGGCGTGCGGACGGCCCCGCCTGCGGGCGCAGAACGAGGCCGGTACGCGGATGCGGGGGTGGTGCGCGGTGCCGGTGGCCAGCGGCGACGGGCGGCGGGTGGTCAGCGCTCGCAAATCGTCGCGGTCTCGGCGGCGGCGTCGCCGGTGGGGTCCGGCTCGGCGGGATCGCCCTCCGGGTCCTCGTCCTCGTCCTCGACGGGCCACTCCTCCCATGGCCACAGGCCACCGATCCGGTACCGGCCGTCCGCGTCCGGCTGGATGATCCGCCCGGGGCGGCCGGGCTCGGTACGGAAGTGGGGGTCGGAGGCGATGAGCAGTGCGTTGCCCAGCCAGCAGCAGGTGAGGTAGCGGCCGGCATGGGTCAGGGGCAGGTCGGCAGTGATCTGCTCAGCCGTGGCGCGGGAGACGCTGATCGCGTCGTACGGGCCCCAGGCGCGGGAGACGGGCAGGGCTTCGTAGGGGCCGTGCTCGGCGTCGAGGGCGAACAGGTCGGGCAGCGGCGGAACGGAGTCCAGGGACGGGAAGCGGGCGGCGGTGTCGGCTGGGATGACCGCGACGGGGGTGTTGCGGAAGCCGATGACGCAGTCCGCATAGTCGTCGGCGGGGTCCAAACACACGTACCGGTCCGCGGAGGCGCCATTGGCGTGGGCGTCCTCGCACTCTGCGCACTCCTCGTACCGCGCCGGGCAAGTACCGAACGCGGTCGGGTGCGCGGTGAAGGGTTCCGGGACGTGCTGGGCGTGGCGGATGCCGGGGCCGTCGGTGAAGAACGCGGTGACGACGTCACCGGTGCGTACCTGGTGGGCCCGGACGACGACGAAGAGGGTGTGGTCCATGCCGTCGGGCAGCATCCGGTAGCGGTCGGTGAGGGTGGGGGCGGGGCGGTCTGTGACCACGAACTGGTCGGTGCTGTCGGGCAGGGTCAGGACACGCTCAGACACGGGCAAGGCCCCTCATTTCTACGAGTTGCGGACGGTAGCGAACCGGCGTGCCGGGGGCTGGTGGCCGGGCGGGCACGCCGTGAAAGCGGGGGTGCCGGACCGCCCCGGGGGGTGAGGGGCGGCCCGGCAGCCGGGGGGCTCGACCACACCCAGGGGGTGGTGTGGGAGCGTCCCTTCCGGCCACACCGACACTGCCCCGCGCGGGAGCAAGGCGCGCAACACCCCGCGGCGGCTCCCGGGCTGCGGGGTGAGGGGTTCGGGTCCGGGCAGCCCCGGGGCGGGCGGGCGAACGGACAAGGCCCACCCCGCAGATGGGGTGGGCCTCGAACACGCGGGCAGAGCGAGGCTGCGTCAGCTGGCCGAGCTCGGCTCGATGTAGGTGCGACCGCGGTTGTAATGCGGGATCGGGTCATGAGCCGGGAGCAGTACCCGCCCGTGGGGGTCCAGTTCTCGGCCGTCTTGGTAGTAGCAGGGTGCGACCTGTTCGTGCTCCGCCTGCCACTCGGCGAGTTCGTCATCCGTCAGGTGAGCGGGCGGGGTCTGTCCGGCGTACCAGTCGTCTTCGATACCTGCGGTGGCCAGTTCGGCGGGGGTCAGCTCGTTGACGATGTGCTCGGTCGCGGCCTGCACATGGAAGGCTTGCGGTTGCTCGATGTGCCGGAAGGCAGCGCCGAGCTCTTCGAGGCAGCTGACCATGCGCGTCTGCCAGTCGAGCGGCATCGACTGCATCAGGGTGCGGTGCAACACCTGGTAGTTACTGTAGGAGAGGCCGAACCAGTCCTGGACAGGGCCGTCCGTCGGATGGGGCGGACGGGTTGAGCGGGTCGTCGACGGCGACGAGGCCGGTGATGGGGCAGGCGCGGAATGCCGGGCGCGGTCCACGATGGTCGCTCCTTCCGGGGATGGGTTATTTCGCGGAGGCAGCGCGGCGTGCGAGGAGGTCCAGGCCCGCCTTGCTGGCTTTATCGAGGTCGAGGTGGAAGACACCGTGCCGGTCATCGACGTGGCGGCACAGGGGGTGCCAGGCCGCGGAGTTGCGGTCAGAGAAATTGCCAGTCAGGACGCCCAGGTTGTCGGACTCGTCCTCGGTGAGGTCACGCTCGGCGCCCTCGGCGGAGAGCACGGCATCCGCGACACGCTCGTCCGGGTCCATGCCCTCGTCGATGACCAGACAGGCGGCGCCTTTGTCGTGGCGACGCACGATGAGGGCGACCACGGCCGCCGTGTACACCGCGATGTCGTGGTCGGCCTCGGCGCGTTGACCGGGCAGTTCCTCGCTGACGTCGTAGACGGCGATCTCACGGTTCAGTGCTTCGAGCAGGGCGGATTCCAGGTCCATATCGGGTCCTTCGTTCGGTGGTGGGTGGCCCGGGCGCGGAGGGTGCTCAGTGGTTAGTCATCGCCTGGTACTGACCGAGCAGGCAGAAGAACAGCTGGCCGACGGCGCGCGGTTCTCCGTCCCGCGGGCGGCCTGGGCCGCAAGCGGCTTTGCGGGAGCGACAATGCGACGGCAGACGGCAAGCCAGGCAAGACACAACCCCGAGGGCAGGGCGGGCTGCTGCCGGGAGCGCGGCCAGACCGCGGCCGGGGTGCACGGCCCGGCCGCACGCGGGCGGGTCGTTCCCACGGCGGAGGGAGGACGCGGCCCGGACGGGGCGGGGCGGAGGCGGGGCGCCGGTCGAGCAGCACGGGGCACGGGCATGCAGAAGGTCCCGCACCCCCGGAACAGGTGTCCTAGGGGTGCGGGACCAACAGGCACGACCGGAGCATCGGACGGCAGGCGGTGTCGTGTTTAGTCCATCCAGTCGGCCTCTGCCGTGGCGGCGTCATCCTCGTCGCCGGAATTGTCTTCGTAGTCCTCGGCGATCCGGCCGCGGCTGGCTTCGGCGATCTCCGGCACGTCCATCAGCTTGGGACGCGGCGGCTTCTTCTTCGGCGTGGGCTCGGGTGCCTCCTCGCAGTAGGGGACCCCGCCCGCAAAGGCGGGGTCGTCAGCAAGCTGGTGGGCGGGGCGGACGACAGCGCCCTGCATGATGTCGTCGACGAATTCTCTGCCGTACAGGGCGGCATCGAGCCATTCGGGGGTGCTGCTCACAGGGAAGGTGAGTGCTTCATCGGTGTGGGAGGCGTTGAACGGGTCGAGCGGTGGCTTGCCGTCGCGGGCCCGGTAGTCGTTGGTCAGACGGAGGTTCTGGCAGGGGGTCGCGCAGGCATGGCCGTATGGGGTCCAGATGTAGACGGGGTAGTGGGCGCGGCCGTCTTGGCAGGCGGGCGGGTCTTCCCCTTCCGCGATGTCGAAGTACGGTCCCTTCTCACCGGGTGAGCTGGAAGCGGTCATGGGCTGGCCGCAATGCTGGCACCACGGCACCAGGTCCCCGTAGTTCTCGTGGTAGGGGGTGCCGTAGAGCCATTCCTCCCCCGGGCCGCCGTGCCCGGTGACGTCCGTGAAAGCGAGCGAGGTGCCCGGCGCCGGGTTGTAGCGGTGCGTGTAGGGGGCCGATGCGGTGTCGCTGGCGAGTAGGACGGCATGTACGTTCCCTGCCGTCGCCGGGGAGTGCCAGCGGTAGGTGCGCCAGTCGGCCATGACGGGTTCGGTGCCGTGCAGGACACGGAACCGTTCCTCCTCGAAGCGGAAGGTTACGCAGCCCGCTTCGTGCAGGGCGTCGCGGACAACGCCGATCACGGCCCTGCCGAGGTGGTCGTCGTACAAGCCGACCCGCTCTCCCGTGCCGATGGTGGCGAGGTCTTGGGTGTAGTAGCCGTGCAGGCCACCGACACCGGCCATGTCCGCGTATTCGCCGTGCCGGGTGAGGAACCGGTCGCCTGTTTCGGGAGACGGCGGGGGTGACGTGGTGGTGTTCATGACCGGACCGTGCTCTGGTGAGCACCAAGCCCCGCAACCCGACCCAGCGCGCCCGGCTTCCCCAGCGGCACGAATCCCGGGGGCTGGTGCGCCTGGGGTACCGGGCCGCCCCTAGAAGGAGGTGGGGGCGCCCGGCGGCCGGGGGGGGCTCGACCGCGCCTAGGGGGATAGTGCGGGAGCATCCGCTCGGGCCACGCGGCCACTGCCCCGGGCGGGAGCAAGCCGCGCAAGTGCGGGCGGGTGTTGCTGCTGCGAGCGCGAGCGGGCCCCGGCTTCGCGCGGGGCGAAGCCGGGGCCGTGGGTTCAGGGGCGGGGATTTCAGTCCATCGCCAGGGAGCCTGGCACCAGGAGGTCAGTCGAGGCCTCCTTCACCGCCCAGTCGATCGGCCGTCGGGCGGCGGAAGCGAGGTCGATGAGAGCCTGGGCCTCGCGCGTGGGGACCTCGTAGCGGAAGTCCTCACCGGTGTTGCGGTTGTGCAGGACGACATACGTCATGGCCGGCCTCCTGAATCTGTTTTGTTGAAGGGGGTCGATGGGGCCGGGCCACGCGGCGCGGAAGTGGGAAGCCCGCACTCGGCGCGGCCCGGCAGGCCGGTCACACGCGTCGCACGTGAGGGGGATTTCCGTGCGGTGCGATCTCCGGCTGACTGGACTGTCGCGGACAGCGGAGTAAGCGCCGCAACCCCTCTCCCCCGCTGGGGTCGGAACGCGGAAGGGCCTGACCTCGGTGGTGCCGGAGGCGGGCCGTCGCCGGTGCTGGTGCGGGCGTGGAACGCCGATGGCTCCTCCTCACCTGCGGACGGTGGGAGGAGCCATCGGCTTGGGACTCAGCTCGCGGGCGGGTCGTCACCGAGGTCCGGCTCGGTTGCTTCGGTGGCGGGCTGTTCGGCGGGGGTCGACTTGCCCGGGGTGTGCCAGGCGTACGCGCCGAGACCGGTCAGCATGGCCATTACCGAGAAGGCCACTGTTTGGGGCTGTGGGGCGTGCCTGAGCAGGCTGCACACGGCGGCGGAAGCCATGAGCCCGGCGGACAGGGCGTAGACGACGGTAAAGGCTCGGACGTCTCCCTTGAGTTGGTGGGGGGTCCGGCCGTACAGCACGTCCTTGGCGGGGGAAGGCGCGTCGATGGGGCGCGGCCGGGTAAGGGCGTCCGCCATCAATGCGAGCGGGGGCAGGGCGTGCAGGCACAATGCGGCGAGCAGCCAGGGGGCGGGATCGATGAAAACGTTCATGGGGATCTTCCGGTAGCGAGGCGGGGCCACAGGGCAGGGAGAGGATGGGTCGCGCCCTGCACTGAGGGTGGTGGGGGTCAGGCGTGCTTGCCCGAGGGCCGCCGGGGATGCTCGCCGCTGAGGGTCTGCTCCCGGCTGGACATGGTGAACTGCCGGGTGGTCAGGTCGAGGACGATCCACGGGGCGTCTGCGCGAGAGCCGACGATGACGTACGGCTGGTGCCGGTAGTCGTTGTACGGCCCGTACAGGTTGTGGAAGTCGGGGAACTGTCCTGCGTCGACGAGGGCGTTGAGCGCGTCTGTCAGGTTCTGGCACAGGACGTCTGGACCCGAGGCGTCGTCTGGCGAAGTGGTGGTCACGAGGGTCTTCCGCTTCTCGAATTGGGGGGCGGGTTGATGGTCACCGCTCCCGGACCATGGACCTGCGGTTGGCAAGAGGCGCAACCATGCGGTGTGCCGGACACACGCTGTTCCCCCCAGGGACCGGGGCGAACAACGGGCCTAGGCGCCGGGCAGGAGGAGCGCAGCCCCGGGGCGGGGCAGCTGACCGATGAAGGGTGGCGTAGGCGGTCTACGCAGTGGCGTCGGGGGTGGCGTAGCTGCCTGCCGGGAGGCTGCCGGAGGCCACTTGCGCGTCGAGCGTGTCCTGTGCGCGGCTGAACTCGGCGCAGCGCTCGGCGGCTTCTTCGGGGGTGCGGGCGGTCGCGACGTGCACGTGCGTCCAGGCGTCCATCACCAGGTGCGGTCCGCCGAATAGGGCCCCGAGGGCGCTGTCGTCGTCGACGACGGTGTAGCGGGGGCTGGTGCGGTCGGTGGGGATCTCGGCGAAGAACACCATGTATGCGTCGGAGGGAAGCGTGACGGCCAGGCCGGCTGCCGCCAGCTCCTGCGCGAGTTCGATGCGCTTGGCCTCCTGCTCGGGCGTGTCGGCGGCGATCTTCTCCTTCAGGTCCCACACCACGATCGGCCTGTCCGAGCGGGTCAGGATGAGCCATCCGTCCTGCTCCCCGGGGACATGCTGGGGAAACCGGGCTGAGAGGGCGGCTTGCGCGCGCTCGACGGCGGCAGCGTGCTGTGGCGGAACTTGGAACCCATGGAACACGGGAGGCCCTCCAGGCTGGGTAGTGGCGGTGAGTACGGCGGTGTCGGCAGACGCGGGCCGTGTGGCCCGATCCGGTGAACGGCACGGTGGGGTGGCAGCCGGCAAGCCCCGCAACACCCGGCGGGCACGCCGTGAGAGTGGGAGAGCGGGGGGGCAACCGCCAGTGAAGAGGCCTGCGGGACCCCTTCCGGCCGCGCGAGCACGGCCCCACGCCTGGTCGAGCACGACAAGGCCCCGCGGCCGCCCGGACGCGCAACGACCCCGAACCCAGGGCGGATGCCAAAGGTTCAGGGCCGGTGGGGGACGCGGGCGGTCAATGGATTGGAAGGATCAAGCGGCAGCGCAACCGGTCCCCGGCGAGGTGAGCGTGGGTAAAGGGGGCGTCTCGCCCGGGCATAGCCAGCCCGCTGGTGGTGATCATGTCCGCCTTCCCCTTCAATCGCCTGCGGCAACGGACTCGTTCGCTGCAGCCATCTGCTCGGCTAGCGTGCGCAGTTGGGCGAGCTGCTCGGGGGTGAGGTGGTACCTGCTGGTCTCTTTGCTGGACGCCGGGCCGATAGCGTCCGCCGAGGTGATGCTCACGGATTTAAGGCCCGCGAGGCGCTTGCGCTCGGCGGCACTGGCCTTGTCCTCCTGCAGTACATCCCACAGGAACTCGGCGACCTCGGCGGTTTTGCCGAGCTTCCAGCCGTCGGCGCGGCGGATCTCGTGGCCGTCCGGGTCGGTGATGTCGATGGCGCCGACGTCCTCACCCCACATGCCGGTGAAGAGGACGGTGTAGCCGTTCTTCGTGGTGGCCTGGGCCCTGCCAGCGCCCTTGTACTTCCTGGCGAGTCTGGCGATCTCGGCAGCGAATGAGCTACGCGGGTCGGTTGCCATGTGTCTCCCCCTTCTGATTGGTGTCTCTGTGTCTGCGCGGCGACGCCCCGGTAGTCCGGGTCGTCCGGTGGTGCGGGAGCACCGCTTCTGGCAGTGCCGACACTGCGCCGGGCCAGGCCAAGGGCCGCAAGGTTCGGCAGTCTCGGGCTGATGCGCGGCGGCCCCGAGCCACGGCGGGTGCCGGGGTTCGGGGCCAGTGCACAGGGCGGCGGGCGGTCAGCTGACCGGGATGGTCAGGCGCAAGCGCAGTCGGTCCAGGCCGGTGGCGTTGCGGAGGCGTCGTTCGTGCTCTGCCCGGCGGGCCTGGGCGCGGCGGTGGCTGGTGTAGGGAAGTCGGAAATCGCGGACCAGGGTGCTGTTCCGGCCCTGGAGGCGGGCTGCCGTCGGGGCGCAGACGTACGCCTCGGTGACTTCCTCGAAGATCAGCTGTGCCGTGTGCGGGGGACAGCCGTTCAGGAGTGGTTCAGCGTCCGGGCCTTCCTGTTCGAAGGCGGTGATAGCGGTGTTCACGAAGTCGAGGTGGGCCGGGTTCTGGCACTGGGCCGCGGTGGCCCGCAGCTGGTCCAGGACGTCCGTGAATTCAAGGACGTAGCCGCTGCGTGTCACCTTCATGAAGTCCTCCGAGGGGCAGAGTCTGCGTCGATGTGGCGATGGCCGGGCGGGTGCGGGCGTCGGGGTGGGGCGGCCCGAGGGGGCGGGAGTGGTGGTCACCGCCCCCGGGCCGCTGACACGAACCGTGGGCTGAGGGCCGGCAAGGAGCGCAAGTGGCATCGCACGGGCCGGGCACGAGGCGGCCCCGGCGCCCGCGGGGTGCGGGGCCGGGGCCGGGTGGGCGGGATGCGGGTGAGGTCCGGTTACGGTCGGTTGGGCACGACGCGCACCGTGCGGCGGGGGGCGACGTCGCGGCCCTTGTCGGGGGGAAGGAACGCACTGCCGGTCGATGTTTCCCACAGGCGTTCCCACCCTGCGGCGGTCAGGGTGTCGCAGGCGGCCTGCATGAGCTGAACCCATGCGGCGCGCCGGTCGTTGTTCTGCGGCAGGGGCGGGGGAAGTTCCTCAAGGCCGTTGACGACGGGAGCGACGAGCCTGTGCTTCGGAGAGTGCGGCGCAGGTCGGACTCGCAGACCGGTGGCACGGGTGTCGGTGTCGGTGTCGGTGTCGAGGACGGTGAGACCAGCGGCGGCAAGGACGTTGGCCGTGCGGCGGTGGACGTCGGGCAGGGCAGGCGTGGGCATGGCGGGCTCCAGGGGCCGGGGCGGGAGATGTCAGGAGCAGAGGGTCTGGGGAGTCGCCGGGGCGGCGGGGTGGAAGAACACGTCACCGACCAGGCGGGAGTGGAGGGTGACGATGCCGGAGGGCAGTTCCAGGTGGACGCTCACGGTCCGGGTGCGGGCGGCCTGCCAGGCCAGCGAGCGCAGCCACGGTCCGGAGACCGCCTCCTCGGAGAACACATCGCCGGTCAGGGAGGAACTGGTGTAGTGCTCGCCGGTGATCAGACTCGTCTCGCCGGGAGTGAGTCGGTGCACCAGCGCGAACCGGCTGCCCGGCATCGCCCGGGTCTGCCACCAGCCGGTGACCACCCGGTCCGGGAGAACCAGCCCGTGGGGCTGTCCGGGGGTGATCCACCGGCCGAGATTGCGCATCCACTCGGTGCCGCGCGGGCAGGACACGCAATCCCCGTCGCGGAAGGGCGGCGGTGTGGTCACCGCGCGCCCTGCCCGGGCCAGGGCGAAGAAGTCGGCGGCCGCGACGCGGGGCCCGTCGTAGGGCGCCGGGTGGGCCGTCGGGAACGGAGCGGGAGGCAGGGTGGCAACGACCGAGCACACGGGCATGGGCATGTCAACTCCTGTGGGGAGGGCGGGGAGGCGGAGAGCAGGCGGCTGGCCAGTCGACGGCCGGGGCGAAGGCACCCGCAGTTAGCCGGGGCGGGAGCCGCGTTCTCGATGTCCGCACTCTGGTCCGTGAACAACCAAGCCGGGCAACCCCACAGGGGTCGGGAGCAGCGAGGCGGGGCGGGACGTGGGACGGCCCGCCCCCGGGTGTGCCGGGGACGGGCCGTCAAGCGCGCGGGGTGCGGGTCAGGGTGCGCGGCGCTTGCGCGCGGGTTTGGCTCTGCTCAGGGGAATCATCCCTCGCCCGCCGCCTGTGGGGCGGTGGGGTCCGTACCGGGGCGCGGCGGCCGGCAAGTCAGGCAAGCGGCAACGCTGGGGGCGGGCCACTGGGTGTGCGGGTCGGGCACACGCGGCGGCCCGACCGCGAGTTCAGGGAGCCGGCTTTGTCAGTCGAGGGTGTCGTACAGCTCCTGGGCGGTGTAGGCGGCCGCGTCGCGATGCTCGTCGCAGGTGGGGATGGTGACGCCGCGGTGGGACACCATCCGGACGGCGGTGTGCGGCTGGGGATGTACGGGGGAGAAACAGGACAGGGATGCGGACTTCAGCTCGTACGTGAGCGTGGGGCCGAGTTCGTCGTGGGCTCGGCGCAGCTGGTTAGTGGTGGCAGGGGTGGGGATCTCGACGGCAGCCGGGTGGGGAGTCTGGCCGCCGCTGGCGGCAAGGGAATCGGCGAGTCGGGCGTGCTGCCAGTGCAGACGGAACACGTCTTCCAGCACGAGCGTGGTGGTCGCTTGGTCGGTGACGAAGCGGAGAGCGCCGTGAAGCCCGAGGAGCCGACTGAACAGGTCTGCCTCGCGGACGATCGCCTTGACGGTGCGGGGCAGCAGTGACAGGGGCAGGTCGACCTCGCTCTGCGCTTTGTCGTGCGGGTACAGGGCGGCAGTGACGTATTGGCCGAGCGTGCGGGGGATACCGATGCCGGGGTGTGCGAGGGCGACGACTTCGGCAGCCTGAAGGGAGAGCCAGGCGTCTGCCGGATAGTGAAGGTCGCCGTTGTTGATGGTGGCAGGCTCCGTTTCCAGGGCGTGCGCGGCTGCGTCGAGGAGTTCTGCGATCTTCCACAGCGCGGTGCGGCCGGCGTCGGCGAGGACAGGCGTCGGCTTTGCAGCGCGGGTGCGGGCGATGGTGGCGATGGCGCGGGCGCGGTGAGCGGCAGCCAAGGCGGCGGGCGGGATGGACACGTTCGGTCTCCTGGTGGGGCGGGCAACAGGTGAGGGCCGGGCCGCGCGGGGCGGGAGGGGATCCGCCTTCGTCGCGCGGCCCGGCCGGGCCGGTCGCTCACAGCGCACGAGAGAGGGTTCGTGGCGGGCGTTTCCGGCTACGCCGACTGTGACCCGCGGGCGAGTTAGCCCCGCAACCCCGTGGCCCAGACGGACCCAGTGGCTGTCGGCGGGCAAGGCGCGGCCGTCGTCTGGGGCTGCGGCGGGCGGCGTTCGGTGATCCATGCCCTCTCAGGCAGGAAGCGGCCCCGGTCCCGCAAGCGCGGAACCGGGTCGGGGTCGAAGCCCCGGACCCGGATGACTGCGGGCCGATGCGGTGGGGGCGTGCGTACGGCTCTGCGGGCGCGGGGAGTCCCGGACGCGTGGGCGGGCCCCCGTCACCGGGCAGGTGACGGGGGCCAGAGGGCCGAGACCAGGCGGCGGGGCCGGGGCCTCGGGGCGGGCCGATCAGTGGCCGGTCTGGCCGATCAGGACGCGGCCGCCTCGGACCAGCTCGTGCGTGCACTGGCCCGCGTCCGCGTCGGTGGCGTGGGTGATCTGGGCGGTGTGGAGGCGGGCCAGGTCGGTCCAGAACCGGTAAAGGTGCGGCTTGTCCTGGTTCGAGCGCTGGGGCTCCGGCACGTGCGCGGAGTAGCTGCCGGGCTTGGAGGCGTTCGGAATCATTTCGGCTTCAAGCTCGACCCAGACGCGCCGGTGCTCAAGGTCGACTCCGAAGATCCGGTACACGGCGTACACGCCCCAGTCGTCGGCGTGGTCGCGGCCAGACCCGATCGCATCGGCGGCGGTCTGGTCGTGACCGTAGGGGCCGTAGGGCCAGTCCGCGTGGGTGCAGTGGAGGGTGCAGGCGGGGGTGGCGGGGATGTCGCTGGTGGCGGGGCGCAGGTCGGGACCCTGGCGACCCCGGCGGCTGATCGGGGCCTTCGAGCACTTGAGGTGCTCGCGGCGCCGGGCCTCGCTGTTGCCCGCACGGTCCCGGTCGGGGGTGGGGAGTTGGATGCGGTAGGCGAGGGCGCAGTTCCCGCAGTCGGTGCCGGGGGCGGCGGTCAGGGGCTGTCGGCTGGCGGGGTGGATGCCGTGGGCCAGGAGGGCGCGGACGTTCGCGTTGCCTGCCTCGGCGGGGATCTGCGGGTAGCGGGGCGACCTGGGCGCACGGGTGGCCAGGGCCTCGGAAGCGGCGGAGACGGGAGCGGGAGCGGGGGTGGATATGGACATGCGGGAGGTTCTCCTTCGATCGCGCTGTGTGCGCAGCCGGGTTGGTCGGGTTGAGGGGCCGAACAGGGACGGGCGGTGGTCACCGCCCCGCGTTCGGCCGATGGACCGCACCGTGACG
Organism: Streptomyces sp. NPDC101191; assembly: GCF_044767915.1. Lineage (NCBI taxonomy): Bacteria > Bacillati > Actinomycetota > Actinomycetes > Kitasatosporales > Streptomycetaceae > Streptomyces > Streptomyces sp. NPDC101191. Next base: position 310,557 of record NZ_JBIWOU010000009.1, on the reverse strand, counting down.
ATGCGTGGGGCAAGCCCCGCAACGTCGCCGGGCGGCCGGCGGGGGTGTCGCGGGCGGGGAGGCGGGTGGGGGTGGTCATCGCCCTCTCCGGCCGGGTGACCGCACAGTGGCGCTGCGCGGGGCAAGCCGCGCAACAGTGCCTCGGCGGTTGGGGGTTGGGGGTTGGGAGTCGGCGCGGAACACGGGGCGGTGGGCAGAGCGGGCGCGGCATGGCAGCGGCCCCCGGTCCACGCGGGGCGCGGGCCGGGGGCGGCTGCGAGGTCAGGCGGCCTGGGTGCTGTTGCGGGCGGCCAGCTGGGCGGCCATCGCCCGCCGGATGACGGCCTCGGCCAGGCGCGGCGGCATCGCGTTGCCGATCTGCTCGTACTGCTTGGTCCGGGTGCCCCGGAAAGGATGGCCGGGCGGGAACGTCTGGAGCGTGGCCGCGTCGGCGACGGACACCCGGATCATGTCCTTGCGTCCGCCGCGGTAGGCGGGCAGCTCGTCGGCGTCCGTCAGCCGGGTGTTGGCGATCCAGCGGCCCGCGTCGCGTTCCCCGTACAGGGTGGCTCGGCTTCCGGAGCCACCGACGCAGGAGGGGTCGGGGCCTCCGGCTGCCGTGCCGACCGCGACGGTGAGTGCGGGGCGGTGCGTCATTCCCCAGCCGAGCGCCTCGGCCATCGACACCCAGGGCAGCAGATCTGGGTTGCCGCCGTTCTGGTCGGTGGTGCGGCTGTAGCGGCGGTGGGTCGGGGCGGGCAGTGCCGCCACGTCGCCTCGGCGGGCTACCAGCACGGCGCGGGCACGGGTCTGCGGGACGCCGTACTCCTCGGCGTTCATTCGGCCCGTGACCACCGTGTAGCCCTCGCTGCGCAGGATCTCGGCCATCGCGTCCCACACGGGCAGAACGGTGGGCACCTGCTCCAGCATCACCGTTCGGTACGGGCGTCCGCTGTCCAGGGCCGCGAGGACCCAGCGCAGGGGTTCGAGCACCAGGCCGGTGCGCTCGTCGTCCAGGGTGGCGAGGCCGGAGCGGATGTCCTTCCTCGCGGCGAGCAGTGCAGCGAAGTGCAGTACGGTGTCCAGGGCCCGGCGTCCGGCGCCTTTGCCGCCGATAGAGTACGGCTGGCACGGCGGTGAGCCGATCAGGTCCGTGGCGGTGGGGAAGTCGTCGGGGCTGTAGGCGCGTACGTCGCCTTCCACGGTGTCGAGTCCGGCGGCGCGGCGGGTCTCGCAAGCGGAATGGTCTAGCTCGATTCCTGTCACGGCGAGGCCGAGTTGCTGTGCGGCTACGTCCCAGCCTCCCGGCCCTCCGAACAGGTCGATTATGTCGACCGTGGACTCATCAGTCATGGCCGGTTCCTCGATTCCTGGTTCTCTGTCACCGGAAGCGGAACCCCCGGATGAAGTTGGCCGAGCCAGGAGGCCACGAACAGGGACAAGCAGCGCAAACCAGCAACTAAGCGCCGTAGAAGGCGCGTTCATGCGACGGTCTCCGGCCTCGTGGGAGGGGCGAGACCGGAGACCGGGGCGTCAGATGGCAGGCGCGGAACCGGGACAGGGGATGAGGGCATCCGTGGCCGGGTTGTTCTTCTTCCAGGGGCGGCTGTGTGTCCGCCAGAGGTTCTCTTCGGGGTCCCACCGCTGGACGCAGACGCTGCTTACCCCGTTGGCGCAGTCTTGGTAGCGGAAGACGGAGCGGAAGGAGACGCCTTCGCCGTTGGCGGCGTTGTCCCGGGCCCGGCGGGCCACTTCGTACGCCTCCTTCTGGGTGAGGACCGGGGCGTACCTGCTGAGGCCGGGGCCCGTCAGTTCGATCCGCCAGGGGGCGTGGCGGAGGGCGTTGCCGGGGGTCGAGGCGAGGATGTCGGCGACGGTCTGCGTGGTGGTGCAGTTGGCGGCCCATTGCCGGGCCTGGTCCTCAAGCCAGGGCAGCAGAGGGCCGGTGGCCTGCTCCCGCGGGTGGAGGAGGAACGTGGCGTCGCCCAGGGTGGCGAGGCTGGGATTGTCGGGACTGGTGATGTGGACGCAGTTCCCGCCGAACCAGAGGAAGTTGAAGCGGGTGCCGTCGGCGGTGGTGTCCTGGTACGTCCACGGAGCCCAGTCGGCGACCGGCCGGGTGGCGATACCGGCGTTGCACCACGCCGCGGGGCCGTCGGGTGCGTCCCACACCGCGCGTGCGGTGGTGGCGAACCAGGTGTGCCAGGCGCCCGCCGTGCAGTCGGCCTTCACCTGGGTGGGCAGGTTGCGGATCGTCCAGGCGATGACCGAGTCGTCCGTGCCGTCACCGTAGCGGGCCGGGTCCGGTACCTGCTGGGGTGCGTGAATGCCCAAGTGTTCCAGCACCCCGGTGGACCAGCCGCTGGTGCGGCGGTGAAGCCAGTCGGCGGTGACGTCGGTGGGCGTGCGGTCGTCGGCGGCGAGGTCGATGATCGGCTGCCAGTCCTTGCTGTCGGCGGGAACGGGCCGACAGTGCTCGGTGAGAGCGGCTTCGATGACCGGGCCACCCTGGTAGCGGACCTGTACCTGACCGCTGAACTCGTAGGTCGTCCACGGGCGTTCGACGAAGCTCCGGCAGGTGGTGATCTCCCTCCCCTCCCACCAGGCATCGCATGCGTCACGCAATGCGCTGATGGTGAAGGGCAGCTCGCCGAAACTGATCCGGTCGGGGTAAACACCCCAGTACGGGACGGTCTTCCCAGGGCGGATCCTGATTCCGGTGTCACTGTTCCAGGTGAAGGTGAGATCGGCGCGTTCGTGGTGGTAAGTCAAGGTCGCGGGCACGGCGGGGCCTCCGGGTGGAAAAGGATGGGGATGGACCGGGCTCCAGGCGCGGGTCTGGTGGTCACCGCTCACCCGGGCCGGTGTCCGAACCGTCGCCTGGTGCGGGCCAAGGGGGGCAAGTGAGCTAGGTCCGGGGCAGACGATGGCCCCCGGAGCCGCGCGCGCTGGCGGCACCGGGGGCCGGGGCTCTCGGGGACGGTTGGGGTTATGACGAAGGCCGGACCGGGCAGCTGCACAACTCGTCGTGGATGACGCCGCCTTGGGTCAGGAACTCGGGGGCGGGCGTGGAGCGGGCGCGGGCAAGGTCGCCACGCGGGCGCGTGCCCGCACTGACTTCGGCTTCGAGGATGTACAGACAGCCGCAGTCGCCCCAGCGGGCGGCACCCCGGGCGAAGCGGAGCGCCTCGTCTACGGCACGCCGGTAGTCCGGGCCGATGACGGTGTGAGGGGTCAGCGCGTCGATGCGGGATTGCGCGGCTTCGGAGAACGGCACGAAGTGCCTCCATTCGGTCGGCTGTGGTGCGGCCGGCACCGAGGGGCACGCCTGCTGGTCACCGCTCCCCCGGCCCGGTGGCTGAACCGTGGGTTGGCGGACGGCAAGGGAGGCAACCGTGCCGGGCACGTGCGTGGCGTCAGTCGGACGAGTCGCTCTGCTCGGGCCGTGTCCTTGAGCTGCTCCTTCGAGGTGGGCATCGGACGTGGAACAGCTCTCGAACCCCCGGCGCCGCGAGGGTGCCGGGGGTTCGAGGGCTTGGAGGGGTCGGGCCTAGGTGTCAATCTCGCCATGGGCCTCCATGACGTCGGTCAGGGCGTCCATCCTCAACCCGTCGTCCTCGCTGTGGATGGCGTGGTAGCTCTCGTCCTTGCGCTGGTCGGGCGTGAGGGATTCGGCGCGGGTGCGGGCTTCGGCGTACACGATGTCAGCGGCTGTGCGGTCGACCGCACCGGGGCTGGTGTAGGCGAGGCGGGCGTGGACGAGAGTGAGGTGGCGCTGGGCGATGCGGAGTGCGGCGGCTGCCCCCGTGGTGGTGTGGACGGTGACGCGGGTGGGGTTCTGCGGATCATCAACCATCGGTTCCGGGCTGGCCCCGGCCGTGGCCGGCTCAGAGGCGAGCCCGGCGGCCTGGGCGATGAAGTCGTGCACGCGCAGCGTGTACTTGAGCATCAACGGACCTGCTCTTTCTGGGACTTGGGGTAGGGCGCGGCAGAGAGCCGTGCCGGGGAGGACCGTGGCTGCGTGGCGAGCTAGGCGGGCAACCGCTGCGGGCGCGGAGTCGCCGGACGTGGTGCCGGATCGGCTGGGCGTTGGTGGCATGCGAGTGCGCGGCGGAGCGTGGCAGTGGCCAGGCATGCATCGGCTCCGGCGCGTGCGGGTGCGCCGGAGCCGAGAGTCGGATGTGTCGGGCGGCTCGGTGGTGTGCACCGTCCGGCCTCACAGGGCAAGCCCCGCCAAGGCCGAGGATCGGCCGCTCGGCGCGGCTCAAGACTGGAAAGCGACGAGCGCGGAGCTGGGGTGTTGCCTAGCGGGTGGGCCACAGGCAGACGGCAAGGACCGCGTCGTCAGGTGCCTTGCGATAGTCGTCGGGAACGTCCTGGGCCTGGCGTGCCGCGTCGGTCATGTAGCGTTCGCCGCTCCACTCGGTGTCGGCGCGGTACATCGACTGGTCGACTTCATCGAGCGGTGAGAAGCCGTTGCCTTCGGAGTCCTCAGCGAGAATCACAATCGTGTCGCCGGGCAGGTGGTCGAACGCGGCTATCGCTGTGCGGAGTTCAGCGAGCGTCATAGGGATCTCCCGTCGGAGCTCGGGGCGAGGTGAGGTGGGTCGGGCGGCGCGAGGCGAGGAGCAGGCGCGGCCCGGCTGAGGCCGTTTGCCACCGGGCACGGCGGGGGCGTGCAGGGCGTTCCGGCCGGACATCACTCTCGAGAGATGCACACCTAGACCGGCAACCCGCGAGTGGCGGTCGGCGGGGCGCCGGCCGAGGGGCCGTTGGAGCCGCACACCGCGCGTGGCCCCTTCGTGCGCGGGAAGGACGTGGTGGCCGGGAGATGCCGAGACCCGCTCCGGTCGGTTGGCCGGAGCGGGTCTCGGCGGATCAGTGGGCGGCTGCAGTCGGGAAGGTGACGCGGTACAGGGCGGTGGATTTCTCGTCCGGGACGAGCTGCCAGCCGGATGTGGCGATGTCCTCGTGGGCGGCTTCATCCATGGCCCTGCGCAGTACTTCGTCGGCCTGGCCGAGCGTCTCGGTGTCGAGGGGGCCGGTGTCGTCGGCCGTGTCGATCTCACGGTCCCCGGCGAACACCGCACACACGCGGGCGAGGTCGGTCAGGTCGATCAGCGCCGACGTCGCCTCGGGGGCCAGGGCGCGAAGAATCTGGCTGACCTGGACGCCCGCGGTGTCCAGCGGTGTCTTCGGCTGGCCGTCGCGGGTGAGGCCGCAGAGGCATTTGGTGTCCTGCCAGTCCTGGGTGTAGCCGCATGCGCACTTCCAGGTGACGACGCACCAAGGCCATGCCCGGCCGCCGATGGGGTAGTAGCCGTCGTCGAGCGGTTCGATGACGTCAACAGCGCCGGTTCCCTCGTCATCGACCCACTGCCAGTGGACGCAGATGACGACCGCGCGGGCAGCGCCTGCTCCTCGTCCGGGCTTTCTGTTCTTCGTCTTGCGGGCGGCCCTGCGGACCTGCGGGGTGACGGCGATCGGTGTGGCGGTCGGGGTCTTGCCGCGCCAGCGGACGCGCACGGCGACGGCGCGTGCGGCGCGGTCGCCGTCCTCGTTGACCACGTAGGTCTCGCCGCTGTCGATGACGTGGACGGTGTCCGGGTCGCGCTCGCGGCCGTCGATGACGTGGATGGTCTCCATGCAGCTGAAGCCGTAGCTGTCGGCCATTTCCAGCGTCCCGGCCGATACCTGCCGACTGGCGTTGAGGCTGAAGAGGTAGGACCAGCCGGTCCACTTGCAGTCGTATGGGCCGACGATGCCGTCCAGAGTGACGCGCGTGTCGATCATGGCGATTCCCTTCGGATGTGGGTCCGGCTGGAACCTCGTGGGTTCCAGCCGGATGGTTGTGCCGGGCAGGTCAGTCGCTGTTCTGCGACGGGTTGATAGCGGTCGTGTGGTCGTGCCCGGTCTCCCTGCGGTCGTGCTCCATGCCCTGGGCGCAGGTGGCGAGGTGCCCGGCCCAGTCCTTGTGGGGGCCGTCGGGGATGATGCGGAACACGAAGCAGCGGTGACCGCAGTACCTGCAGTAGGCGCCAGCCATGGCGTCCTCCTCGTCTGGGGGTAAGTCGGGCGGCCGGAAGCGACGGCGGCGCCGTTACTGCGAGGGCCGAGGTGAATGGCGGGGCCCGCAGTGGGGGCCGAGCGGCGGTAGGTGGAGCCGAACCGCGCAACGGACGGCAGCGAGTGCTTGCGCGAGGGGTGCGCGGCCCGGTGGGTGCCGATACCGCCGTGTACGGAGGGGCTTCGTGCGCGAGTGTTCCGGGTGGTCTCACTGTGCGGTCCTGCGCGGTTAGGCCCGCAACCTCCAGGGCTCGGCCGGTGAGCGTGGTGCCTTTGTGTTCCGGCCGGAAGGAGCGTGCGGTCCGCTGTGGGACGGCCGGTGTGATGACGCCGCCCCCGCGCCGGTGGGCGCGGGGGCGGCGGTGAGGGGTGACCTGCCCGGGGGCGGGTCAGTGAGGCAGTACGGCCTTGACGCGGCGGGCGAGCCAGGCTGCGACGATGACGGGCACCGCGTTGCCGACCTGGAGACGCTTGTCGGCTTCGGTGCCAGCGAAGATGTGGTGATCGGGGAAGCCCTGGCAGCGAGCCTTCTCCTTGATAGTCAACGCCCGGTACTCACATCCGTCGACACTCATGTCAGCGGTGGGGCATGCCAGGTAGTGGTGGCCTCCGCCTTGCGCGGTGAGCGTGCCGATGGGCTGGTCGAGCGACTTCACCTTGACGTTGTTGCGCCTGGTCACGATGAACGGCTTGCCGCCGAATTTCTCCAGCCCGGCGGCGACCTGTTCGCGCGCCGTCGGCGAGTACGGGGTGCGGGTGACCCGCTGTTTCCCCTTGAAGTAGCCGAGCCCAAACGGCTCCCCTCGCACCGAGAGATCAAGGGCCTCGCCGATGCCGCGGGTGACCGGCTCAACGTGAGCACCGCAACGCGAGTTGGGGCACACGTAGTAGTAGTCCCCCTTCCCGCCGGGGCGGCCGTACTCGCCGACCGGGAAGCTGGAGTTCTTCTTCCAGTGCTGGACGCCTTCGACCGGGCCGCAGGTGGGGCACATGGCGTCGCAGGTCGGCCGGAGGTCGGGCAGGCCGTTGGCCTCCGCGATGTCGTTGCGGAGGAAGCACCACACCACCCTGTCCCGGGACTGCGGGAGCGGTGGAATCCCCTCGACCTTGAGGTGTGCGGCGTTCACCGAGGCGATGACCGGGGTGTAGCCGAGGGCTTCCCAGACGGTCAGCCACGCCTTGAACAGCTCGGACGTGCCGAATTGGGCGACGTTCTCGCCGACGTAGGCCATGGGGCGGTGGACCGTGGCATAGCGGACGGGCTCCCACATGGTGATGCGGGTAAGCGGCCAGCCTGCGCCCGGCTTCGGGTAGCCGTTCTCGTCCAGTTCTACGGCCTTGCGCGGGGCGGCCTTGCCGCCCGCCGGGGATGCCTCAGTGCAGATCGGCGACGCGACCAGTACGTCGGCAGAGGGCACGCAGCGCATGTCGATGGCCTGCACTTCGGCAGGACTCACGAAGAGGCCGGGCCAGTTGATGCGGGCGGTTTCCACCGAGGCGGGATGGTGGTTGGCGGCGTAGAGGGACAGGAATCCGGCGTCGGTGAAGCCACGCATGTCACCGCAGCCGCCGGTGAAGAAGTGCACCGATGTAGGGCCGTCGAGCAGGACCGTCATCGCAGCAATCCCCTTCCAGGAGCAGGGAGTTGGAGTGCGCGGCCAGGGGTTTGGCCGGGCGGTGACGGCACCTTCGTGGTGGGCACGGCAAGCCCCACAACCTCCCGCCACCGCGTCCCGGCCGACGGCCGGAGGGAGCGACCTGCGGTAGCTCGGCGGCCGACTACCGGCAGTGCAGTGGCGGGGCGAGCTCTGACGCGTGGCCTGGGCCTGGAGCGGGCGTGCGAGTGCCCCGCCACCACATGGCGGCAGGGCACTCCTCGGTGGGCGGCTGAGGGGAGGGGAGGTTGGAGGTGGATGCTGGGCACGCAGCGCTGCCGTCCCGGGATGCGGGGCGGCGCGGCGGTCGCGGTGGTCGGGTCAGAGGGCGGTCAGGTGGGCCTCCCGGGCGTGGGTGGCGGCGGCTTCGACGTAGGCACTGGCCATATCAGCGGTTTCGGCTTGTTCCTCGTCTGTCGTGTTCTCGGCGCGATCGAGGGTGGTGGCGGCCTGACGTAGGTGGCGGGCGCACTGCCGGTACTGGGAAGCGGCTGATTTGCCTCCCCTGTCGTCCTGCCAAGTGGCGCGAGCGTCCGCGACGATGGCCAGGACGTTCAGGGGGAGGGTGATGCCTGCCCCGACCAAAAGGTCGGCGATCTCCCATACCTGGGCGCTGGTGGGGCCGTTGCCGCTGGGGTCCGAGCTGTTCTCGGCGATGGCTGCGGCGGGCGCCTTGCGGGCGGGAACGAGTCCGGCGCGCTCGGCGAGCCTTCTCATCGCTCTGGTGTCGGCGCTGTCGAGCTCCGAGCCGCCGTCTGCCTCTTCATGTACCTGGCTTGTGCTCCAGGGCTGGGTGTTGCGGCTGTTCTTGGCGTCGGTCACGGTGAGTGGTCCTCCTTGAAGTTGTGACGGCCGAGCCGGAGCGTGGTCGACCGCCGGGCAACCGGCGCAACCGCGTGCCTGGTGGTGAACTGGGCATGCGTCTGGCCCGTGCTCGTCATGAGCGCGGGCCAGGCGTACGTTCGGGGATCTGAGCGAGCGGTTGCCGTCGGGGCCGGCAGTAGTCGCTTTCGAATTCCGGTCAGGGCCTTTGCCGCGTCCAAGGCGTGGTGCCACGTCGGGTGCAGGTGCCGTCCACGCGCCACAAGACGATCACGGCACCGGCGTCAGCGACGTTTCGACCGTCGCGGTCCCACAGGCGGGCTTCGGGCTCTTGAATACCGCCAAGCCAGTCGGACGCCGGGGCCTGGCATACGCAGGTGCGCAACTCCTTGGCTCCCTCGGCGTTGCGGTAGAGGGCGGGCAAGACGTTGAAGAGAACCCAGTCGGCAGCTTCGGGGGGCACAGTCAGTGTCTCCAGTCATGGGTGTGCGTCGGCTGCGCCGTGCCGCAGGTGGGGGCCCGGGCTTGGCGCTGAATGGACCGTGACGTGGAACAGGGCTAGCCGAGCAAGGCCAGAAAACGGCGTCCCGCCGTCGAGGGATCGGCCGCGGGACGGGCCCGGAGGAGAACCGGTCAAGTGGCCTGGCGCAGCGGCTCAACCGCTCTGGTTGAGCCGCTGGAGCGCTGGGTAGTCTCGGCGGATCTGTTCATGAGCCACGGGTGGAACCTGCGGGTAGAGCCGCGGGTAGCGGCGGAGCAGGGCTCGTTCGGCTCGGGTGACTTCTTGCAGCAGCTTGAGTGCCTCGTACCTGCTGGCGATGGACTCGCTGTAGTGGTCGCTGCTCGCGCCGGAAACGATCCAGCCGGTGACGCCAGGTCCGGCACCGTGGGAGGGGTAGAACTGGGCTGCTGCCAGGCTCTGGCCGTCGGCCTCGGCATGATCCGAAGCGGCGACTCGGGTTTCGTAGCGGTTGCTGCCCAACTGCACCCGGACGCAAGTGCCGTTCAGCAGTGAGGTGCGTTCGGCGATGTCAGTCATGTCTCCTACTTCAGGGGCTGGCGGTGGGTGCCGGGCGGCGCTCGGGACACAGCGGGAGAGCTGTGCGGGGCGCGGCCCGGCGGAGGCGACGGTGCCGCGCTCGGGCGTTAGCTGAGCAAGAGCCCAGCAGGGCCGGCGTGTGGGCGGAGGGCTGAAGTTGCATGCGTCGGGCCTGCTCTCGGCTGGCGTGGCAGGGAGCAGGCCCGGGATGCAGGGTCCGTCGGTCAGAGCGACGGTTCGCCGTTGGGGTAGAAGAGCGGCTCGCCGCTGATGGCCTGCTCCTGGTGGTTGGTGAAGGTGGTTTCGTCTGCGGGCCAGACGGGCGTGATAGACCGGATCGCGCACAGACCGCTCAGGTCGTCGTCCGGTTGGGCGGGCAGGACCAGGACGTTCCTCGTGTGTGCGGGCAGGAATCGTGCCAGATCGGCGAGGGTGCCGATCGCGTACCACATTCCCGCTCCCCCGCTGTCGCGCTGCAGCGTGGCGCAGGTGACGACGAGCTGAGAAGCGGTGGTGTCGAAGAGCTCGACCACCAGTTGGTCCGTCGCGCCCGCGGGCTGGATGAGGTAACTGGTCAGCTGACGCCCACGCTCCCGTGCGAAGCGGCCGTAGCGAGCGAGTAGTTCGCGCCGCTCCCGCTCATACGGAGTCACAGGCCGGTCGGCGGGGTAGTCGAAGTGTTCTCCGAACGGGACCTGCTTGATGACCGGCTCCATCTGAGTCATGGGGATCAACCTTCCGGGGATGGCGTGGGTCCGTTCACGGCCGGTGTGGCCGAGAGTGCCCGCGCGTGGAGCCGCCCGGGTGACGGGACGAGCATGCGTTGCGTCTCTGCCCGGTGCGGCGAGCACCTCGGGGTACCTGGGGCGCACCGTGGCCGTTGCCGGGCCTAGCTGTGCAACACCCGGAGTAGCTGACTGGCTTGGGCATTGAGACGGATCGGGCCCGCCTCGGCCGGGGTGCGGTCGGGGCGGGCCCAGTGAAGGAGCTTCGGTCAGTGGAGGCGCGAGGCGGTCAGAGGCGGCGAACGGATCCGGAGGAAGCCTCGGCGGTGACGGTCATGTCGGGTCGCCGCGAGCCGTACACGGTCACCGACCCGGAGGCTGCGTGGATGTCGACGGTGCCGCTGGCCTCGGCGGCGATGGTGAACTTGACGGACCCGAATGCGGCGCGCACGCGAGCGTTCTGGCCGCTGTGGTGGTTGACCTTGACCGATCCGGACGCGGCGTGGATGTCGGCCCACTCGGTGACCGTGCCGATCCGCACGGACCCCGAGGCGGCCTGGATCTGCGCACGCCCCACGCTCTCCAGGTTCACCGATCCAGCAGAGGCGTCGACCTTCGCGGCAGCCAGGTGACCGAAGGCCTGGACGCTGCCTGAGCTGGTGTTGCTGCTCAGGCCGGACCTGGCAGGCAGCAGAAGCTCGATCTCGATGCCCTGGTGGCCGTTGATGACGGTGCCGCCGGCGGACGAGGTGTAGGTGACGCCGGACGAGCTGATGTGCATGTTGCCGACGGAGCTGTAGGAATACGAGCTGCCCGACCCGGCGATGTAGGTGCTGCTGCCGTGGCGGACGGTCCGTGACGGCGCCGCGATGCGGGGCACGGTGACGGTCAGCTGGTCGCCGTTGTGCCGGATGCGGGTATCACGGGCGGCCTGGGCGTACGGGCTGGTCGGGTCGGTGCAGTACACGCGCACCATCGGCACAGACAGGGAGGCGTCGACGACGGTCCACAGGGTGGCGTCCTGGGAGGTGACGGTGGCCAGGACGGGGCCGGGCTGCTGGTCATCACCGGTGAAGGTGTTCAGTGGCTCCACGCCGTTCTTGGCCGCTTCGGCGAGCCGGATGTGGTCCGCAGGCTGGGCCCCGGGCTGGGCCGGGAGCTGCTGGGCGTTGCGCTTGACGAGCTCGAAGTTGGTCATCTGGACGGTCTCCCTGGCAGGTGGGGCGCGCAGGGGCTGTGGCCGTCCCGCGCGCAAGGGCCGGCCCACGTAGAGGCCGGTCGGGTAGTGGTGGCCCGTGTTCGGCGGGGCCGGGAGGACCGTGGCGGGGCAGAGGGTTAGCGCCGCAACCACGGCCGCAGGTCCGTCTCATGACCCCGCCGCCGCACCGTTTCCCGGGCAGTTTGCGCAGGTCAGCGCGTGGGTGGACGGGAAGGCTGGGAGAGGTCCCGGGGGGACGGAACCGATGCCTCGGACCGTTGCCTGACAGGTCCGCCCTGCGGGACTGGTGAGACGGGTACGACTGCTCCTGCGGCCGTACTCAGTGCGGGCGGTCACAACGGCGGTGCGACGGTGGGCGGGGTACCCCGGCGGCTGGAGAGAAGGAAAGGGCCGTCCCCGGCCAGCTGGCTGAGGACGGCCCAGGGGACTGGGGCGCGGGGTTACGCGGTTGCGGGCCCTGGTTGGAAGAGCGAGGTGTGTCAGACGCGGATGACCGAGTGACGGCGGACGCGCACCGAGTTGCTTACGGTGGCCTGCTGGGTGTGTCCGGTCTGGCCCGGCACTGCGGGGGCGGCGCCGAGGCCGAACATGTCCGCCAGCGCGGCCATCAGGTTTCCGGCGAACTTCTTCGTGCTGTCCATGCCGTTCACGTCGAACATCCGGAACCCGCCGCGCTGGTCGAGGACCCAGGTGTCAGCGGAGTCACGGAATGGCGTGTAGTGCAGGTGCAGGGTGCCCTTGGGACCGGTGACCTCGATGGTGTATCCGGTGTCGGTCGCTGCGGCGATTGCGCGGACGTTCGCGTCGGCGGCCTTTCGCTCAGCGGATTTCCGCATCCTGTCGAGGGCCTGTCGCACCGTGCCGGGGAGCTGCGTCTCGTCTTCCACGGGCGTCAGTGCGGGGATCTCGGAGCGTCCATCTGGGCGGGACAGCACATCCGGGTCCTTCCAGATGTGCACGAAGTCGTCGAAGTCGCGGGCGAGTTCGCGGACCGTACCGTCGACGGTGAGGGTGGAGTTGTTCCACTTCCAGGCGCCGCGGTGGTTGCGGCGCCAGGTGATGGTGAGTTCGACGCGCTCGCTGGTCAGCACCAGCAGGTAGTGCAGCGGGGAGGTGCGGCGGATCTCGGCGGTCTGGCCGGTTGCTTCCCACAGATCGTGGCGCATCGTAGCGATCCGCTTGGGCAGGTTGGCGGCTTCGGTCAGGTGCTCAGGCATGAGTGCTCCAGTGCGGCATGGTTCAGGTCGGTGAGGGTGGCGGCGGCACCGGCTCGGACCAGAAGTCCGCAGCCGGTGCAGCGCAAGGTGTCGATGGGGTCCCAGTCGTCGCCCTGGTCGCCGGGCAGGCAGAACACGGCCTGGAAGGCGGCAAGGGGGTCAAAGGACGCGGGGGCGGGCGGATCAGGCATGGAAGTCTCCCGGTGGGCGCCGCGCGCTGGGTGCGTTCGACGCTGGAGTAGTGGTCCGCTGTGGCCGGCGCGCGATGAGCACGGCAGTGCGAGGCGCTTGGGCGGCGGAGGGGCCGGGCGCATCGGTTGCGGGCGGGGTTCCGTTTGTGGTGGCCCGGCGGGAGTGACAGTGGTGCGACGGGGGGTTAGTCGCGCAACCGTCCCGGGTGGTGGTGGATGCTGCTTGGGGAGCGGGGATCGGAATGCCGAAGGGCCCGCTCCTGCGCCGGTCGTGGCGCGGGGGCGGGCCCAGGGCGGGGCTTCACCGGGAGATTGGTTTTCCGGGCGGCCGCGGTGGGGCCGGGGTGGGGGTGCGCCTGTGCCTGTGGGGAAGCTCGATCAGACGGTCTGCGGGGGGAGGGAGTCGAGCGTGGCCTCGATCAGTGCGTCCAGTGCGGCGGTGTCGGCGGTCGCTGCGGCCAGGGTGCGAGCGGCGGCGAAGGCCTGGGTGACCTGGGCGCGGCTGTAGGTCGGTTCTGCCGGGCGTGCCGGAGTGGCGTTTCCGCACGGATCGGGGACGCCGGCGGTGCGCACGAGGTTCTCCCACTCCTCGCCGTGGGGCCAGTGCCCGACGCTGACGGTGCCGTCCGCATGCAGGTCGGCGCCCACGTACAGAAGGTCGGGTCGATCGGCGCGTTCGATGGCGATGGTGCTGACCTCTTCGTCGGCGGTTTCGGGGACGTCGATAGTTGCCAGGGTGCGGCGGGAGTCGTCGGTGATCAGGAACCGCATGAAGTTCTCCAGTGGTCGGGGCCCGTGCTGCGTGGGTTGGGCGGGCCGACGCTGGCCGCGGCTGGGGCTAGCTCGGCAACCGGCTCGGCGTTGCACCGGGGAGCGTCGTCTGGGGAAACACTCCAGGCCCGCCCTCGCCGGGGTGACGGCATGGGCGGGCCTGGGTGGCGGTGCTTGGTCAGCGGGAGGCGCGGGCCTTGGACTGCTGGCGTTCGCGCCGGGCGGCGGCCTCGGCGTCGCGCTGGCGCTGAAGTTCACCGAACGAGGCGGTCATCCCCTTGCGGTGACGGTTGACGGTCATTCCGACGCGGGGCGGCCCGTGCACGGCCAGGAGGTCGGAGGCTGCCTGCGAGGAGTACCCGGCGGCCTCCAGATCCTCGAGGGTGAGGAACACGTCTGCGTCTCGGTCCCGGGTTGGGTCGATGAGGATGTCTTCCTTGCCGCCCCGGGAGAAGACGTACTTGAAGTTGGCGGGCGGGTTCGCCTCGACCAGGCGGCGGAACCGGGAAACCTCCTTGGTGTACGCGTAGAAGGTCAGGCCCTTGGGGGCGCCGCGCATGATCTGGAGCCACATCAGGGTGTAGGCGTCGTCGAAGAAGTCTCCGGCGTCATGAATTCGAATATGCCCCAACTTGCGCTTTTCGGGGTCTGGTTGGTAGCGGGGGTGGCGCAGCTCGGCGGCCATCCGCTCCTGCCACAGGAGCGGGGTGTCCAGCACCATCCGGAGGTTGCGCAGGTGGCGGGCGCGGGCGGCAGGGAAGCGGATGTAACCGGAGTCCGAGCCGAGGGCGTAGCAATGCTTGGTGCAGACGCCTGCGGAGGGGCAGACGTTGACTGTCCGCACGGTGGTGGTGCCGTCCGGGGCTTCGTCCGTGAGGCGGACGACCCAGGCGGGCAGGGTCCAGTTGAAGATGCCTTGCTTCTTCATGCGTTCGTTCTGCGAGAGCAGCCAGTCGGTGGCCATGGTGGGCACTCCACGAGTCCAGGGGATTTCGGATGAGGTGGCGTGCGGTGTAGGAGGCAGTCGGTGAGACAGCCCGGCCGCGGGCCACGCTGCTGTCTCGGTGCCATGCCAGCGCCCGATCCCTTTCGCCGAGGCCGGAGTGCGGGGTCAAAGTCCCGGTATCGGCGGTGAGCAGGCGGTGGGGTGGGCTGCGCAACGATCTGGACCGGCCCCCGCTGAGACGGAAGGGACATGCCACGCGGCGCGGTGGGCAGGTCCAGCGCGACCACATTCGCGCTACTGGCGGCAAGGCCCGCAACCTTCGCCGAGGGGGTCTGCCGGTTGCTGCCTGCCGTTCAGCCGAAAACGGGTTGGGCCCGCTCCGAACCGGTCAACGGTTCGGAGCGGGCCCTGGTGTGATCCGAAGCGGCCTCGCTGGGAGAGTTCGTCTCCGCCCTCTACCGCTCCTCGGCGCGGTTCTGTGGCTGGGTGCGGGCGAAGTGGTAGCGGTCGAGCGGCCAGATCGCGGTCACGTCCGCATGGTGCAGCAGCTCTGCCAGGTCCTCGTCGGGCTCGCGGGGCAGGAGCAGGGCACGTTCGGGCTGCGGGTCCATGAAACGCGTGAGGTCCTGGAGTTCGCCCAAGGCGGCCCACACGGCGGTGCGCGCGAGGGTCGGGCGGACGGCGACGAGTTCGTTGCGGGCCCTGTCGTGGTGGGTGAACAGCTCGGTGAGTGCTCCCGTCGGCCGCACTCGGTAGTGGACCAGGTTGGTGGCGTGCACCGCGCGCAGGTATCGGCTGTAGGCGGCGAGGAGGTTGGCTGCGGCGCGCTGAGCAGGGCTCGCGTCCGGAAGGAGAACTGGCGCGGATTCTGTGCTCACCTGCGGCGTTGGGGCCACCGCCGGCGTGGTGGGCAGGAGGGCCAGCGGCAGGCTGAAGACGGGCCGGAGCCGAAACACGAGGCGACGGGCGATCTCGAGTGGCCTGCGGGGATCGCAGGGCGCGTCGGCCCACACGTAGGGGCGGTCGCCGTCCAGGTGGAGGTGTCCGAGATAGGTCACGGACATGGTGTCGGGCCGCTGGTGGAACAGGCGCAGGGTACGGCCTTCGGCGTCATGGTGCAGGACGGACTTGTTGCCGTGGGTGAGTACCTGGTCGGTTCCTGCGGTACCTCCCTCGCCGGTGAAGTGCACATGCTCGCCGGTCCAGCCGTCGAAGACTCCTGCGGTCGTGGTGAACAGGAAGACGTTCTGGGTTGTGCGTGACGGGCTGATGCGCGGGTGGATGCGACCGCCGTACCGACGGTGCAGTTCTGCGCGGTCGATGGTCTCGCCCAGGGCGAGGTGCCAGGCGGAGTTGGGCTCATCGTTCTGTCGGCTCGTAGTGGCGGTCATACGAGTTGCTCCTTCATCCTTCGTCAGGTCGAGGAGCCGGACCGTGGATGAGAGCGGGGCAATCGGGTCAACTCTCACGCCAGGGCGGCCCCTGGCGCAGCCCGTGCGGGTCCGCTTGGCCGCCGTGCTTGAACCGCCAAGGCCCCGGGGTCCAGTCCATCGACCGGAGCCCGGGGGAGGTCCTTCTAGGCGGGGTGGGTCAGGCTGCCCTTGGGAGCCTTCTTGACGGCGATCTCGCCGCCCCGCGGGAGCTTCTTCGCCCCGGAGACGAGATCCTTGAAGCCCTGGCCAGCACGGAAGCGGGGCACCGAGGTCTTCTTGACCCGGACGCGTTCCCCGGTCTGCGGATTGCGGGCGTAGCGGGCCGGGCGATCGACCTTCTCGAAGGAGCCGAAGCCTGTGACCGAGACCCGCTCGCCCGCGACGGTCGCGCGGACGATGGCGTCGAGTACGGCGTCGACGGCGTCGGCGGCGTTCTGCCGCCCACCGAGCCTGTCGGCGATGGCCTCGATCAGCTGGGCCTTGTTCATAGAGTGTTCCCCTCTTGGGCGGTGTCAACTTGGTTGCAGCAGGCGGGGGTTGGTCCGCCGGGCGTGAGGAACTGTGCTGCGCCGCCGAGTTAGGCCCGCAACTCCGGCGAGGGGTGGACTGGTGAATGCACATGGCCCGTCCCGTGCGGCTTCGCGTGGGACGGGCCATGGGTGGCCTACAGGGTTGTCGGTTCTAGGCGCTGCCTCGGACGGCGGCGTGCAGTTCGGCGAACGAGCAGGGGATCTCCCTGCTGCGGAGACGTCGGTAGAGGAATCCGCCGACGCGCGAGGATCGGGCCTTGGCGTCCGGGGTCGCGGCAGCAGCGCGGCGGGCGGCGCTGTAGGTGTCGCCCTCGACGATGAGAAGCCAGTTGCCGCGCTGGTCCATGACCGCCCAGGTGTTGGTGAGTTCTCCGGGAGCCACGGCAGCTGGTGGCGCGGGCAGGAGATCGGTGAGCGCGACGGTGATCAGCTTGCGGTATTGGCCGCTGAGGGCCAGCACGTTGCCGTCGCGGTCGGGTCGGCTCTGGATGGCCACGATGTCCTGGTAGCGCTTGGTGCGGTTGGGCCGGTAAGCGGCGACCGTGCCGATCGTGTGGGTATGGGCTAGTTGGATCCGCTGGTACTTCTTCGCCGTGCGGATGCCCAGGTGGGAGAGACGGAAGTGCGTGAAGCCGGTGTAGCTGGTGCCGGTGCCAAGGAGTCGGCCGTCGGCTCGGTGCTCGCGGATCCACTGCCGGCGGCGCATGAGGTCGATTGTCGTGCCATTGACGTCGGTGGGCAGTCGGCGCGCATGGTCCTGGAGTGCGGCGATCAGCAACTCGCGCTGGTAGGGCGAAGGGGTAGCGTTCGTGGAGATGTCGGTCATCGGTGGCGTCCTAGTGGTGTGGCGCGTCAGCGGCCCGTGCGGTCGTGCGCGGGCCGTCGACGCGGTGAGTCGGTGCGGGATCGGGTGGCCGGCTCAGGTGGCGGGGCCGAAGCGCTCGGGGTGCAGGAGCCGAATCGCGTTGATCAGCGCCTTGTTCTCGTCCGCGCGCAGCGGCCCGTGAGCAAGGAGGTAGTCCAACGCGTCCGGGGCGCTTCGGGCATGCACCTGGCGGGCGGTGCCGGACTGCCATTCGTCGGATTCGTTGACGAGGTAGTTGAAGAGGGCGTCAGCGGTTTCGTCTTCGAGGAAGGGGCCGTCCTGCGAGTCGCAGTCGGCGTTCTCGGCTGCGACCTCGTCGGGGTCCGGCGGTTCGGTCAGCGTCAGCCCGAGCGCCTCACGCGGCTCGTCGTCGAGGTAGAGCGCGTAGGCGCATCCGATGGAGTCTGCGAGGTGGACGACTGTCGGCCCGGGCTGCGTGCCGGAATGGGTGACCCGTTCGGTCCAGAACAGGGCCAAGCCCTCATGCGCCTCCGTCCGGGCCAAGCAGGCTTCCATCTGGTCGCGTAGGACGCTGAGGACGGAGTCCTCGCCGCGCTGGTCGGCCAGGGCGGTGGTGCAGCGGTTGACGAAGTCGGTGAGCAGTGCCCGATCGTGTGCGGCCAGATCCGTCCTGCTGGGGACGGTAGATTTCGATGCCATGGCGGGCCTTCCGAGGGGCGTCGTGGTGGGGTGACCCGGGCGGGTTAGTGGCCCGGTGGGCGGACCGTGCCGTCGCATTCGGTTAGGCGGGCAACTCCCCGTTACAGCGCCACCCGGCTCCGTGGTCCCGGGACCGGCGCGACGGTGACGTGACTGCGGTCGGCGGCCGCGAGGATGCGGGCGGTCTCGTCGGGGTCGGCCTCGGCGGCGGGATCGAACCAGTAGTAGTGGGCGATTCCTGCAGCCAGCGGATAGACCTGGTCCCAGGGCGGGAGGCCGTCCTCGGCCGGGGGAACGCTGTCCGGCAGGTTGAGAAGGGTGTCGATCACCACCTCGAACGCTGCGGCCCGGAAGTCGCGGGCGTGAGCTCGGCGTTGGCGCGGTGGCATGCCGTCCAGGTGGGGACGGGCGGCCGAGTGGCGCTCCCATCGTCCGTACAGGCGAGCGACATCGGAGACTCGGCCCTCTGTCCTGTCGAGAACCCGTGGGAGCGCGGACAGGAAGCGTGCGACGTCACGGGGCGTGCCGTGCACATCCAGGGATCGGGTGTCGTCAGATCGCGCATGGACCTGGACGCGGTAGAGGGAGGCGAAGCGGCGGGTGGCCCGGATGCGCGCGGTGCTCTTGGCGGAGTCGCCGGGAAACGTGAGGCAACCGTGCGCCCGGGCCGGGTGCTGGATGACGAGCTGGGAGTGGGTGGCGTATCGCGCGCGATGGCGGGCTGCTCGTCGCGCGTCCTCATCCTGGCGTGCGGCCGCGCGGCGCTCGATTTCCTCGATGACGCTTCCGGTGCTCGCTGTCCGGCGGGCAGAGGGTTGCGGCGCCTGTGAGCGGCGGCCGGGGTCGTAGATGTCGGCGAGCCTGGCGAGTTGGTCGCCAATGCCGCGTGCGCCCGCGAGCGGGGCGGTCAGCTCCGGCCATACGGTGCGGCTGGCTTCGACGTAGGCACGCGGACCGAGGACGGTGACATCGGCGTCGAGGATGCCCAGGTCGACGGCCTGCTGGCGGAGCCTCTCGCCGGACACCGAACCCTCGTCGCCCATGCGCATGTCGTAGGGTGCGATGGCGTCCTGCAGCTCGAGAAGTCCGTGCAGCGCTGACAGGATCAGGACGCGGCCGGTCCGGCCGCTGTGCGTGAGTGCGTCAGCGGCCCGGCGGAGGGCCAAGTGATAGCTCCCGGTGTACCTCTCGCCCGCGGGTACGGGCTTTTGCGAGCTGCTCTTGCGCCCTCCGCAGGACACGATGATCACGCGTGGGCGGGCAGTGGGCGTGCTCATGTCCGTTCAGCTCCAGGGGGTTGGTGGCTTCTGCGCGGAGCCGGCGGTCCCGGCTCCGTGCGGCGCACCGTGGAGCTGAGCTGTGATAGCCGCGCAACTCTCCTGCTTCGCGCTGGTATGCGCTTTGGCCTGCTGGAATGCCGAAAACCCGCCAGAGTGCGCCTGCGGCGGTCAGGACCTTGGCGGTCCGCGCTCCGGCCTCGTGCAGGGCCGGGTCCACGTCCGGAGGCAGGCGCACGGTGATGCCCTCGCAGGTGGCGCGGGCGACGATCTCCCGTACGTCGTGGGCTACTTGCACTTGATGCTCGTTGGTCCGGTGCTCCTTGGTCCGGGGCTCCTCGGTCGGTACGGCACCGGGAGCGGCTGTGGTCGGCCGGACCATGCGGAGGCAGCCGGCAAGCGGCGCAACCCCCGTTCGTGGCCAGGAGGTGCGGGCGCACGTGCGGGCCCCGGCCGGCCGTGAAGGGCAGGCCGGGGCCGCTGGGGTAACGGTCGGGCGCAGGGGCGCCTCCCGGATCAGCCGGAGAGGGGCGGCGCTCCGTCAGGGAAGAGCGCCCGGTACTCCAGGCGCACCCGGTGCTCTTCGGTGATTTCGCTGTCGCTCGGCGCGACGCCAATCGCTGCCGCCGCCTCGCGAGCCACGGCGAACCGGCCTTGCAGGGTGGCCAGAGGCGTGTGAGGTGGCCACGAGTCCGAGGGCCACGCGTGCGCCCAGTCCTCTCCCTTCTCGGTGAGGGCCGCGGCGTAGGCATCGAACTCTCGGAACAGCAGCTCCCCCAGGGTGTCGCGCTCGGTCCGGTTGGACATGGTCACTCCCCCACCCGCGTGTCGGCCGTGGTGGGCGCCTCTGGGCGCGCGGCGTCGGGAAGGGACGGGTCGGTGTTGGCCACGTGAGACCTCCAGGGCAGTTCGGCATACGGGTATTCGGCGGCCCCGCTCTTGTGCGCTGGGCCGATGACGCTCACGACGGTGCGCGGGAACGGGCCGGGCGGCTTGGCACGGTGGCAATGGAGGTGTCAAGCGGCGCAAGCGCTCGGCCCGCGCGGCGGGCGCGGGACGAGCGGGTGAGATCTTCGGGGCTACGCGGCCGGAGTGCGGGGCTGGGACAGCAGGCGCTGCACCATCCGGGTGTCGCTACGCAGCTGTCCGGCTGCCTGGTGGCAGGCCGCGTACAGGTACGCCGCGGTCAGGTAGGCGGTCAGCTGCCCGGGACGAGCCGGGTCCGGGGTATGCGGGAGGTACAGGATGTTGGCAGGGGGGACAAGGCCGAGCCGGACGTACGCCTCGATCAGGGACCAGCGGTCATCACTGGGCCCGTGCCGCGACTCGGTGCGGGCGAGCCCGTCCTCCGTGCCGTCGTAGAGACCGCTGAGCAGCACCACCGGCAGGTGGGCGATGGCGTCCGCCGCGTGGTTTCGGGCACCGTCGTCATCGGGATCGAAGAGGCCCTCGGGAAGCCCGAAATATTCGTTCGCGACCGGGTCCTTGCCTCCGTGCGCGGTGTAGGCGGTGCGCCAGTCCGTGACTTTCTCGGTTCCGGCCTGCACCTCCCAGGGGTCCATGTGCTCACCGGAGATGCGGACCAGGCCCAGCCAGCCGGGCCGCCGCAGCCGTCGCACCGGCGGGAGTCCTGCTTCCGGGCACCCCTGCCAGGCGGCGCGGGCGACGGCACCCGCGCCCCGCAGCAGGCGGCCTGCGTGGAGGGATGTCCCGGAGACGGGACGGCGAGCAGCAGTGCGCTTGGTCATGGCATTTCACTCCTCATGTGGCGGGCCCCGGGCGCCTCTGGGCCCGGGGCGCCGGGAGAGGGCCTGTTAGGGCCCGGCTCGACCGGCTGCCCGGACGGTCAGCCTTCTGGGGCCAAGCGCCGCAACCGTTCGGTCGACTGCGACACGGTCGGCGAGCAGTCCATCGCCCGCTGCCACTGCGGACAGCACCACACCGCCCACGATCCCTCGGGGGAGTGCACCCGCTTCCGCATCGCGTCGCGCTGACCAGGAACGGCCAACCGGCCCCCTGTGGCTATCCTCACCGGCCCTTGCAGCCTTGCCGGAGCCCCGACGTATCTCGGCCCACCCGCCACACGAGTGACCTCGGTGCGCGGGTGGGCCTCCGCTGATCCCGGCCAACGGGCGAGGCCGTGCATGGCAGTGCCCCGGTCGCCAGGGGGTTCTGACGACCGGAGCACTGCTCGGTGGCTTAGCTCTTCCAGATGCTGACGATGGCCTCGACAACGCCGCCGATGAGGTCAGCGATCCAGGATCGATCGCGGCGGCGATTTCGTGACCGTCGGGTCACCTGGTGCACCTCGGGTCGTTCGCCACCACGGCGAGGGATCCGTACTTGTTGTCCCCGTGGTAGACGACGTAGACCCTGTTGGGCCCATCGCACTTCGAGCCCACGTTGGAGAAGCCGTCGGCCATCCTGATGAGGTCCATCGGCGCGCCGTTGTCCTTGCCGGAGCGCGGTGCGTCCTTGAAGGGCTCCGTGAACTTGTCGCCGCACGCGGCCAGGGTGAGGGCGAGGGTGGCTGCGATGACTCCGCCGATTGCGAGGCGGCGGTTGCGCCGTGAGCGGGGGGTGGCGCTGGGCTCGGTGGTGGTCTTGAGGGCAGCGGGCATCGCTGTGCTCCTGTTGGTCGATGGAGTGGTTGGTGTTTCCGCTGGCCGCCATTCGGCTGCCTGGCGCCCTGACTTGGGCGAGTGAGCTGACCATCGAGGGTCGAGGGGTTAGCGCCGCAACTCGCACCTGACCTGGGCTCTCATGGAGCGCCGCACATTTGCCGCGTGGCCGTCTCCTGTTGGTGTCGGGGCGGGCAGATCGGTCCGGCTGTACGTCATCTCGGCTAGTCCCTGCGGTAGTTGGCCGTTCGCGGCGTGGTATGGGCGCGAGCAGGGCGAGCTTGCTGGCTCTGCGGGTTCGTCTCCGCCTGCGTCGGCGATCCGTCCCGCGCCCTGGATTCGTGATCGGGGCAGTTGTTCCGCCTCCCGGGAAGTTCGGTCGCGCATGGCTCGGCCCCTGGGTGTCCGGCACCGCCCCGGGGCCGGCGCACAGCGACTGAAGCGACTGGTGTGCGGAGCTGGTCGAATCCCGAGGCTCGGTGCCGTGTTTCCGCGCATGAAGGCGCCCCCTGGTGGTGCACCCATTGCGGATGCGCCACCAGGGGGCGCGGAACTGGCTGGGCCAGCCGGTTTCTGCTTCTAGGCGAGGTGCGCTTCGCGGCAGACCTCTTCGAGGTGCAGGTGGTAGCGGCCCAGCTGGGCGGGCTTGGTGTCCGGAGTGAGCTCCAGGAGGCCGCCGCAGGTGCATGCAAGGGCGCTTTCAGGTCCCTCGGGCGGCTCCAGAATGGGGCTGTGACCGGTGCGGAAATCGGTCTCCTGCGGCGTGGCCGGGGTTGCGGTCAGGGTGCTGGTCATCGGGGGCTCATTTCGTGAGTTGAAGGTGAGGGCAGGGTGGTTGGACTGGGCTAACGGTTGAGGGCGAGGTACTGGTCGGCCGCGGCCGGCCCGAGGTGACGGCGTAGGGCGTCGCCGCGGCGCCAGGTGATGGGCCCGTCGAGTGCGTCGAGCATGCGGGCTGCGGCGATGATGCCGTTCAGGGTGAAGTCCTGCTTGAAGCTGTGGCCGATCCGTCGTTCCAGCGCGGCGAAAGTCTCCGGGTGCGAGAGCTCGAGGGCGAAGCAGACGCGGGTGGCGAGGATGAGCCAGTCCGGTCCGGCGAGAACGCAGTAGACGCAGGACAGGCGCTCCAGCCCGGTGTCGTAGATGGGGTGGTACTCGAGGCCGTTGCTGGCGATCTCCTGCCAGACCTCCTTCTCGGACAGTCCGTGGATGATGTTCCAGGTCAGCACGAGCCGGTTGGCACTCGTGGTTCGGGCGTCGACAGACAGGCGTGCTTTGAGCGCGCGCGAGGCGGATTCGGCCCCGCGGACCCCCATGACGTTGAGCACGATGGCCTGGCGGTCGAGGCCGAGCTCACTCACCCAGGAGGTGATGACGGGGCCTGTGGGGTCCCGCTTCAACGCGGACGTGCAGAGGCGGCGCTTGGCGTCAGGCCACATCTGGCGGTTTTCGACCATGCCCAGGAAGCCGCCGTCGGGGGTTACGAGGCGGAATGGGATCCCGTAGGCCTCGGCTTGGCGCCGGGCCAGTTCAGGAACCCCTGGCCACTCGGAGCCGAGGTCGCAGTGCATGACGCGCACCTTGTGCAGGCAGCCGGCGGCCTTGGCCGCAGCCACCGTACGGTGCATGGCCACGAGTGAATCCTTGCCGGACGACGTCTGAATGATGATCAAGTCGGCGGCTCGGATGAGGTCGACTGGATGGTCGGCCAGGCGGTCCAGGAGGACGGTGGTGGCACGTCGCCGGACACGTTCGGCGGGGTACCGGTTGAGCGCCGGCCGATGTGTCTGTATGGCCGTGGAGGCACGCTGCAGCCGGGCTTCGGCTTTGCGGACCCTCTGTTCTGCCTCTCGGTGTTCGAGGACGGCGGCCACAAGGGCGGAGTGGGCGGGAGAGGCTCGGTCGCCTCCGCCCGTAGCACAGATGTGGTCGTTCCAGTGGTTGAGCTGGGCCTGGGCGGCCGAGTGCTCTTCGTATGCCGCGCGGAGGGTGTGCTGGGCGCCGCGGTAGGCGGTGGCCGCTTTGCCTGCGCAGCGGATCATCTCAATGGTGTGCAGTGCGTTGTCCACGTTCATGTCGGTCTCCCCGGTGGTGAATGCGGTAGGTGGGCGGGTGGCCGGGCCTCATCGGCCCGGCCATGGAGAGGCGTTGCGGGGGTTGCTACGGGCGGGGCCCGGGCAGTTGGACCCCAGGGAGGTCGAAGACCACGACGGTGGCCTCGGGGTCGCGATCGGCGCGGGTGGCCGCGAAGTGCGCGCGGACGGCGGCTGCGGCGTATCCCGGGCCCTTTGCGGTGACCTCGTAGGAAGACAGGCCCGCTTCGTAAAGGGTGTTGTAGAGGGCGTCCGCGACGTGAGGGGCCTTGATGGGCGAGGGAGTGGGGAGGACGTCGATGATCTTCGCGCGCCATCCGTGGTCGGCCGTGATGACGGTCCAGGAGCCTGCCGACCGCTCGTACTTGTACTTCCACCGGATGAGCTGCACGAGCTCGGTCACCGGTGCGACATCGCGGTCGGTGTACTCGGTCCAAGGCCAGTGGAACGCCCCGGCGCGGTAGTAGCCGTCCTCGTCCGGGAGGACCTCAATGCGGCCCTGCGGGGTCACGATCACCACGGTGTCGCCCTCGAAGTGGGCCGGTGCATCCCAGTCGCCTGCACGGTGAGCGGCCTGTGTGTCGGCGCAGATCTGCCGCATTACGGCAGGGGCGAAGCGGGGTGCGCAGTAGCCGTCCCAGTGCTCAGAGCGGGTCTGGCAGCGGTAGGGGCCAGCGACGTCCTCGAGGCACACCTCATTGCGGGTCCATTGGGCGCGGGTGCCGTCGTACCACTCCCGGATGGCTCGCGCGCAGCTGGCGCTGTCGTGCGCCATGTCGGCGAGCGTGGGGTTCGTCAGCGTGAGTTCGCGGTTGTACAGCTCGTTGTCGGCGTACCCGTCGAATTCCGGGCCGTACCACATGGCGAGCCATCCGCTGTGGTGGGCGATGGGGTGGTCCACGGACGCGTCGTCCGTGATGAGGATGTGGAGTTCGTGTTCGGAAACGTCGCTGTTGGATCCGAAGGTGACATATCGAGCGGTACAGCCGCCACCGGTGTGCCAGAACTCGGAGGGGAGGCCGTAGGCGTCGAGGGCGGCTTTGAGGGGGATGTTGGCCACGATGTCGCCCGTGGTGCCGTGCTGCGAGTCCAGCGTGCGCATGACCGCTTCGCGGGCATTGAGGAAGCGCGGGTCGGCCAGCACGATTTCTGTCGAGGGCATGCCAAGTCCTTGCGGAAGGGTGGGTGGTTTGGGGTGGGTGGCGGTGTGTCCGGCCGCCTGATGCGATGCGTGACCTCGCCGAGGAGGAGCGGGTCGACGACGATGGCAAAGGTATGAGGAGCCGGGGTTAGCCCGGCAACCGCGATGGAGCACCGCGCGGCTTGGGTGGCTGCACGTCAGGTCCGTGCGCGGCGGAAGGAGCATCACGGCAGGTCACAGAGACGGCCGATGGATCTGTCTGGACTCCATCGGCATGATCAAGGGATACCCCGTGTTCCGCAGCCGTCGTCCGTCCCTTCGCAGTGAAGGCTGAGCGCGTGCCATCGCGGCCGGCGCCGAGGCCGGAAGTCAGCTCGCTGGCCGGCGAGGGCCTGTCAGGGACCGGGAAGTATGGGAACGGGTTTGGGCGGTAGGGCTCAGCGTTCTCCGGAGGGGCTGGTGCCGCCCGCGGACGGCGCCGGAATCCCGCGCCGTCCGGCCAACGCCCGCACTACGATGCGCGGATGAGCGAGCTGGCGCCGGCCGTACGGCGCACCCTGTACCAGCGTGGGCCGCTGCGCCGCGCACTGCTGGACACCTCCGTGCTGACGACGGACATCATCGCGGCCACGCGGCGGCTGGCCCCGTCGTCGTTCGTCGCCGGGGCACGGGCAGGGACGGTGCGGTGCCTGATCCCGGTTCACGTGTGGGAGGAGGTTCCGCGGGTGCTGGCCGACCGGCACCACGAGGGCGGACGGTTCGACCTGGGGCGGGCGCTGGAGCTGTGGCAGTCCCGGTATGCGCCCGTCCTGTACGTCGTGGACACCGTCGGCCTGCCGATGACGCCGCAGGCGCAGGTTCTCGCCGGGCGGGACGCCTCTGATGTGCCGATGCTGCTGCTGGCCGGGGTGATCGCTCCGGTGGTCATCATCGGGACCGACGCGGACTTGGTCGACAGCGGGCTTGCGTTCGCCGACTGGGTCGCCCTGCGCGCGGCTCTGGGGGACGTGGGGGTGACGGAGGGCCGCATGGCCGACCTGGAGCGGCAGGCCAGCGTCTTGGCGAACCTGACTGGCCACCTGGCCAGAGCGGCGGTGGAGCAGCTCAGCGAGCCGAGGAAGTTGGCGGCCGCGGCGGTGCTGGGCACGGCGGCCGGGGCGCTGTACTGGCGGCAGCGGAAGCGCCCGCGAGTGCCCTCGCAGCGGCAGCCTGTGCTGCCCGTGGTGTTGGAGCACGCCTCGAAGCGCTGGGCCGAATTGAGCGCGCGCCACACCCGCGGTGAGGACCTGTGGCGGCAGGCGGAGCTGGGGACGCCCGGTGACACGCTGCTGCACCGGGTCGCCCGGACGCTGGTCAGGTCCCGGGAGCCCTTGACGCGCACGGCGATCGTTGAGCGCCTGGGCGAGGCCGTCCCGGGTGCCGGGCACACCGGGCGCATGGCCGCGGTCCTGGATGTGCTGACGGCCCACGCGATGTTCGTTGACGTCACGGGCCGCGGGCACTGGCAGGTCGGCCGGCTCGGCGGCCGGTGACTGGAGAGCGTTGATCCCGTCGTTCGGCTCGCCCTGTCCTCCTGCCTCGCTTGCGCATGCGGTTCGTGTTGCAGGCCTGTTCGGGTTGGTCAGGCACTGTGTTTGTGGATGGGCTGGCAGGGGGCGGTCCACCACGACGTGGCAGTCTGTGTCCACCCCTGGTCGGTTCTGGCATCTTCGCGGGCAGCCGCCTCGACGACGTAGCCGTGCGACTCAAGCCTGTGCAGCCCGCGCCCGCGGCAGGATCGGCACCTGGCCGGTGACAGCGATCAGATATCGGCCCGGATCGTCAGGCTGAGCCGTGGTGAGTTCCTCAGCAGGACCGAGGTCGATGTTCGGGCCAGCTACCACGCCCAAGTCCGGTCCGATGACGGACATCGTCCAGCGCCCGTGGAACACGCCGGCCTCGGCCCGGTACAGGGCAGGCAGGTCGGCGTGGGCGGGGTGAGCTTCTGCCACCGGGATCTCCTCGTGGAAGGTGGACGTGCCAGCCAGGCAAGCGCCGGGCGGCGCACGGGAGACCGACACTGCCACAGAACGCCGACTCGTCTTCTCACAAGGGGGGATCGCTTGTTCCGGGGTGGCTGCCAAGTGCGCTGAGCATGGCCTGGTCAGTGTCCCGGTGGCACGCAGGGACTCGTCCATGCCTCGGGGAGCCAGGCCGTAGCGCCTTCCGCCAGGCCGGACGCGGAACGGTAGCGCAGCCTCAGTTGGACCCAGCCGTGGACCTCGCGCAGTTTGATCCCGCGGTCGAGATAGAAGAGTTGCCCGATCGGCGCGAAGTCGGGACCGGGTCCAGACCGGGCGGGGACCGCGTCGCGGTTCACGTACCGCGCAAGGTAGCTGACTGCCGTTGCTGCGGCCGTGGGCGATTCGGTGGGTTCGGGATTATCAGTGCGATGGCCGAGGGCGAAGAGCTTCATGACGGAACTTCCCTGGGGGACAGGACGGCTGTGGGGCGGCTGAGGCCGCGTCGCCGGGCGGGGGTTATGCCCGGCCACGCGGTGGCCGCTCGCGGGCGGACGCTGGCGGTCAGCTCGCGAAGCCCCACCAGTAGGCGCCCCATATCCAGCCGGTCCGGCCGGTGTTGGCGCCGCTGGTGACCTTGACCCGGTACCACTGGTACTGGGAGTGGCCGTCCCACCAGAGGCAGTTGGAGGTGACGCGGGTGCCCTTGCTCAGGACCCCGAGGGCTGCCGAACTGGTGGAGTGGTTCGACCGGAGTCTCACCGCGGTCGTCGTCTTGCCCTTCTGCGTCCAGGGGTTGCACGAGGCCGCTGCCGCTTCCGGGGCGGTTGCCACTGCCCCTCCGAGTGCCGCAACGGTGATTGCCGCTGCCGCGAGGGCGCTGCGGATCTTGTTCTTCGTCATCGGATGAGCTCCTTCGTGCATGCGCATGGCGCGGGCTGCTTCGTGGAGTTGGTGGTGGGGAATCGGTGGTCGGGCTTGGGAGCGCCGGGTGCGGCGTACGCCGGCCGCGGAGTGGGCGGGCGACCTCGGCGGCAGCGGTGGGCTGGCCCCGCAATCGGCGGATCACTGCCGAGCCGACGACCATGGCGTCCGCGGACGCCGAGACTTGCGCGGCCTGGTCCGGGGTGCTCACCACCGATGCCGACGGCAACCGGCAGACGGGTCGCGGAGCGAAGCAGGTGGACCTGCCGCGGCAGGTCGAGGCTGAGTGGACGCTGGGGCCCGGTCAGGCCAGGGTGGCGTGCTCCGCCGGACGCTGCTTCGCCACCCGCACCGTCATCGCCAAGGCGGTCAGCCGCTGGGGCCACGTCCTGCTGCGCCTGGTGCTGAACGTCATCGGCCTGCTCATCCTCATCGAGGGCGGCGCCTTCGGCCTGTAGTACGTGCATGGAGTCACCGGTCCCGCGGCTGGGCGATGGAGGCGGCGAACTCGTGCACGAGTTCGGCTGCTCTGCTCAGGCCGTTTTCGGCGAACGCCCGGATGAGCGGCGAGCCGACCACGACCCCATCAACGGCCCCGTTGGCGACAACAGCAGCTGCCACTGTGGGAGTTGACACTCCGATCCCCGTCAGGACCCGGGTCGAGGGAGCGATGCGCCGGAGGGATCGTACGAAGGCAGCGAGGCTGTCCAGGTCGATCCCGGCCGAGTAGCCCGTACGCTGCCCCGCGACCGCTGGCGCGTAGACGAACCCCGTCGCGGCTCGGCATGCGATTCCCAACTCGTCGTACGGCGCCTGCCGGTTGGCGAGGAGAGGGGCGCTGATCCCGGCCTCCGTCGCGGCCGCCACCCACTGCTCCACGTGCTCCGATGGAATGTCCGGTACGAGGCACCCCGTCGCGCCGCTGGAGGCAAGCTCGGCGGCCATTCGCTGCGGACCAAGGGCCTGAACGGTTGACCAGTAGCTCATGACGACGACGGGCGCGTGACTTCGAGCCGACACTCGCCGCACCGTCTCCAGTGTGATGCGTACGCCATCACCAGCGCGAAGAGCACAGCGATGAGCTGCGGCGATAGCTGGACCATCGAGCCAGGGATCCGCCGCTGGCGCCCCCACCTCCAGTATCGCTGCGCCGTGCTCGGCGTAGGCGACGAAGGCGTCCACGCTGCTGCGGAGATCCGGAAAGCCCGCCACCGAGAAGGCGCCGAGGGCCGGTCCCACCGGCTGCGCGCCAAGCTCGACGGAACGACGGGCAGCTGAGCCACGTACATGTACGCCGTGCGTCATTGCAGGTCACCTGCGATCCGGCCACTTTGGCGTTCGGTAAAGGTGTAGCGCCAGCCGAGCTCGATCACGTCGGTGGTTTCGGCGAGGCGGTGCAGGATCCGCAGGCTGTGGGCCTGGTGGGGGTAGCCCGCGGGGAGATAGGTGGCCAGGGCCGCCCGGTTGTCGGCACGGGCGCGCGCGAGCACCTGGTCGAATCGGGCGGGCGCGCCGGGCGCGGGTCCTCCTGGTGTGCGGCGTGGGCTGCGCCATGTCGGGTTCATGGGGTGAGGCAAGCAGACCGTGCGGGGCCAGCGGGGGGCTCGCGGTTTCGCGTCTCACCGCTCGGCTCCGGGTTCGGGGGTGCTGTTCCGCCGGGCGGTACAGCACCCCGGTGCGGGTATGTGGGTCAGCCGTGCCGGGATGTCGTCCGGCGGACGGACCTGGATGCCGGGATCCTGCGAAGGCCGTCCGCCGGTCGCCTGGAGCCGCGTGAGGAGTTGCACGGCTGGTACCCCTGAGCCCATGCTCAGCCGCAGTGGACGCCGTTCTTCGAGACCTCGTAGTGCGCGCGGACGTGGCCAGGCGCACCGATGTTCATGTCTCCGACCACGTTGATGCAGGCATGCGGTGACTTCACGTAGACCGGCCCCGCCCATCGGGTGTAGACCTGCCCGCGCGCGTATCCGTCGGACTCGCCGTCCTTGTAGGTGGGGCTATGCAGGCCCACGCCCAGCCCCCAGGCCTTGCCCCGCAGTTCGGGAACCGGCTTGGATATCGCGCAGTTCTTCTTGGTCTTGGCGCTGTAGTAGACGTACACGTAGCCGCCCGTGCGCGGCCCTTCCCTCCCCGAGACCTTCGTCATGGCGTGCTTGCCCACGTAGCCGTAGGTCGAGCCGCACAGCGAGGTGGAGGTGGCGGCCGCGGCGGTCGGCGCGTTCGCGACCATGCCGGCGATCGCGGCTGCACCGACTGTGGAGGCGGCGAGGACTGCGCGGAGCTTCTGCATCGGATCACACATCCCTGGTGTGGAGGGGCCCATGTGGTGGGCGGGGCGATCCGAGCCTGTCGCTGTTGGCCAGCGCGCAACTCGGTCCACCGCGCGACGTCCCAAGAGGTGGATCCGCATTCGCCGTCGGCGTTCCGCGCGGTGGACCGAGTTGGTGCTGATGGTCGGCGGCCATGGTCCTGAGCCGGTTGTGTGTCAGGCCCGCAGGCCGTGAAGGGCCTCGGTGGGGGCGGTCAGTCGGGCATGCAGGGCTGCAGCGCGTGGACGGCCCGGGTGATCAGGTCGATGTGCTCGGGCAGCGGGGCACGGATCCCCCAGTCTCCCAGGTCTGCGAGGGCCTCACGGATCAGCGGGATCAGGGAGGTGGTGTCCGCGGCTGCGGGGGGCTGTTGGACGGCACTGATGTGGAGGGCGAGCGCGAGTGGGCCGGCCACCTCGTCGAGGTGAGGGCTGAGCCTGCGCAGGTACGTGATCGCCTGCTGCCGGAGGGGGCGTTCCTGGCCGGTGATCGGTTTAGCCAGGGGGCTGTCGGCTGCGTGCAGGAGGAGCTGGCGGCCGGTGTTCCAGCCGTGGTGCACGGCTCCGGGTTGTTGCAGGTCGGGGTGACTGCTGGCCGGGAAGACTGTATGGGATGGGGGGATCTGGTCGATGCGGGTGATGGCAGGCATGCGTTCCTCGGTGTTGGTGCCGCCGGTCGGTCCGGCAGACGGGCGAGGGGACGGTAGGTGGTGCGTGCCTTAGCCGTGCAACGGGTCATGCGCGGGTGGTAGCGAGGTTTCGTTCCGCGGGCTTGGCCTCCGTGGTGGCGTTGTCGACGTGACGCTTCAGAGCGAGGAGACCGGCGGCGGCGAGGACACCCAGGCTGAAGCTCGTCGTCCACATGAGTTCCGGTCCGCCCGTGTCGAGGGCGGCGGTGCTGACGAGGGGGGCGATGAGGGCGGAGATGCCCATCGTGGAGGCCCAGATGCCGGCATAACGGCCGCGGGCATCGGCCGGTGCGAGGCGTTCGACCACCGTCATGACGCTGCTGAAGAACAGCACCTCACCCAGGGTCCAGACGACGGCGGCGAGGCCGTAGCCGACGAGGGACTGCCGGGAGCCGAGGTTTCCGCCCATGCCCAGGCCCAGGGCGATCGAGCCGGCGGCGCACACCACCAGGGGGGCGCGGCGGTCGATCCAGGGTTGCAGGAGTGGTTGGAAGGCGACTACACCGATCGCGTTGATGAGGCTGATGATTCCGTAGGCGGACGGCTTCAGGCCGTCGTGAGTCATGGCCACGGGCAGTCCGAACAAGACCTGCTGGTAGGAGCAGAGATACAAGAGCGTGAGTCCGGTCACGGCGAGAAACGGTCCGTCACGGAGCAGCGACCGGAAGCCCGAGGCGTCGGAGAGGTCGTGACGCTGTTGTGCCGTCGGCCGTGGCCCTTGCCCGATCTTGCAGATCAGCACGGTGACCGCGAAGGTGAGGTTGGACGTCGCGGCCACGTAGAAGAGCGCGGTGATGTGGCTGTCCGCGAGAACGGTCCCCACTCCCCCGGCGACTCCCGCGCCGATATTGGATGCCCAGTACAGGCGTGCGTACGCCCGTCCGCGGGACTCCTCGGGCACCAGGTCGGCGACGAGGGCGAGGACGGCGGGGCGGGGAGCTTCGAAGAGGAGACCGACAGCGAATGCGGCGGCGGTCAGTGCGGCCAGTGCATGCAGGGCGGGAAGGGTGAGGTACGTCGCGGTCACGGCTCCCAGGGTCGCCAGGAGCGTCAGGCGTCGCCCGATCCGGTCGGCGAGCCAGCCCGCGATGGCGGGTCCGACGGCCCATCCTGCGCCGAAGGCGGCGCTGACCTGGGCTGCGTCCGCCGCGCTGAAGTGCTGCTGGCGTACCAGGTACAGGGAGAGGAACGGCACGACGACGCAACCGCTGCGGCAGATGGTGAAGCCGGCCACCAGCATCCAGTACGCGGCGGGAACCTGAAGGTGAGCAGGGCGGGACGGGGAGATGGTGCGGTTCTCACGGGCCACCGCTACTCCTTGAGCTGGATGGGGGGTTGGAGGCGCAGCCGTGCGCTGCGCAGTCTGCCGCGCGCGGCAGGGCCGGGCGGGCTCGGTCTGAGGATGCGGTGAACGTGTAAGGGATGGGGTGGACTGGTGCCGATGACGCCGCCCTGCGGGAGACGATCTTCATGTGCGATCCGTGGCGCGGACCACGTCGAACGAGTGCCACGCGGCGCCCTTGAGGCGGATCCGCCACGGTCAGTGGTGGTTCGGCCGCATCGACGTGAATGCCGCTGTCAGGTGGCCGTGTCCCACGGGGCGGACCGCACCGGCAGATCGCGACGCCAGGGCGTGGGACGTTCGCGTCCGGCGAGCCCCTGCGGGGCGCGGCGGGGCGACGGTGGTGCCGCTACTCGGCCGACCCGCGCGAGAGATCGGACCTCACTTGATGGATCTGCTGGAGAAATGCCGCGCCTATACGTGGGCTGATGAGGCACGCGATGTGGGGCTCTACCCGTACTACCCGGCCTTTCAGGGGCCGGCCGAAGGCGGGCAGGCGGTGCTGGACGGCTCCGAGGTCCTCATGCTCGGCAGCAGCAACTACCGGGCGCTCAGCTCGAACCCGCAAGTGATCGGTGCCGCACAGGACGCGGTCGCCCTGTACGGGACGTCCGCGACCGGGTCCCGGATGCTGAACGGGAACCTTGATCTCCACGAGGAGCTCGAGGCGGACCTCGCGGGCTTCTTCGGCTATGAGGCTGCCCTGGTGTTCGCCTCCGGCTACATGACCAACCTCGGTGTCGTCTCCGCCCTGGCTGGGCTCGGTGACCAGGTGTACCTGGACGAAAGGGCGCACCCGTCACTGGTCGACGGGGCCTGGCTGGCGAAGGCTTCCGGAGCGACGGTGCACAGGTTCGCTCACAACGACCCTGGTGATCTGGCCCGGCAGCTGGCGGCGGCACCGACCCGATCGGTCCTGGTCGCCACCGATGGGGTGTTCTCCATGGAGGGCGCTCTGGCGCCGGTGGCCGAACTGGTCGCGGTCTGTGAGGAGTACGGGGCCACGCTGCTGGTTGACGACGCCGATGGCGTGGGGGTGTTCGGGCGCGGCCGTGGTGTGATCGAGCAGGCCGGAATGAAGGGCCGGGTGCCGTTGATGACCCTGTCGTTCAGCAAGGCCCTGGCGTCGCAGGGCGGCGCGGTCCTGGCCGACGCCAAGACGATCAGCTTCCTGCGCCATACCTCTCGGCCGCAGATCTTCTCGGCCGGGCTGAGTCCGGCGGACACGGCGGCCGCACACGCGTCGCTGCGCGAGATCCGCCGGCGCGCCGACTCAGAGCCCGACGCGCTGTCGGCGGCCGAGTACCTGCGGCGGGCACTGGACGCGCTGGGCTACGACGTGGCTGGCAGCGCCAGCCCGGTCGTCTCGCTGCGGTTTCCCGGCCAGACCTCGGTGCTGTCGGCGCAGCGCATCCTGGTCGACTACGGCGTGTACACC
The DNA here is from genome assembly GCF_044767915.1 of Streptomyces sp. NPDC101191. Lineage (NCBI taxonomy): Bacteria > Bacillati > Actinomycetota > Actinomycetes > Kitasatosporales > Streptomycetaceae > Streptomyces > Streptomyces sp. NPDC101191. The sequence continues at coordinate 276,606 of NZ_JBIWOU010000009.1, read as the reverse complement.
AACGCCCTTCTCCCGCCCGCCTGCGAGGGCTACCAGTTGAGGATCGCCTGCACGGACGCGCAAACCCCCGACACGCTGGAGGCTGCGATCGGTGTCTTCGCCTCCGTGCGCGAGGACCTGGTCCCCCGCTACCGCCCGGCTGCGTGAGCCGGGTCAGCAACCGTGGTCGCCGCAGCCGTCCGGGGTGCCACGACCACGTCGAGAGAGCTGGGGATCCCGCCGACACGACCACGGCGGCCACGGCAGCTCGGTAGGACTTCACCGCCCCTCTGCTCGGGACCGTCCGGGCAGACGCCTTGCCCATACACCAAGGTCCGTGAGACCTCACAACGTAAGGAGCCCTCCATGGCGCTTCCCACCCTCACCAACGACGACCGTGACGCGGCGCGCCAGAAGGCCATCCTCGCTCGTCGTGCCCGCAGTGCGGTACGGGCGAGCCTCAAGGCCGGCACCGTAACGCTCGCACAGGTGCTGAACCGGTCCGACACCATCGTGGGCCGCATGCCGGTACGACAGTTGCTCACCGCACTGCCCGGTATCGGGCAGGTGCGCGCCACCCGTTCAATGAGCGCCCTGGGCATCCCGGAGGGACGTCGCGTGCAGGGCCTGGGACCCACGCAGCGCGCCAGACTCTTGGAGGAGTTCCCGGACGCCGCGTAGGGCACCTTCCTGGTGACCGCCGCGGCGCCGGGAACGGTCAGCTGCTTGCGGGGAGCTTGCCGACAGCGGCCTTGATGTGGCGGTCCACCAGGGCGGGTGCTCCCACCAGCATCACCGCGATGTTGCCCTTGCGTACTGCCATGGTCTTGAGCACCTGCGCTCCGGAGGGCAGTTTCATCGTCGAGGTGTAGGCGAACTGTTCGTCACCCAGCTCCGGGGTGGCCGACTTGGTGACCTTCACCTCGATGGGGGTGGTGCCTGCTGTCATCGTGTAGCTGGGGCACGATGTGTAGGCGCCGAACAGCTGTCGGAGCTTGCTGGAGAGCACCGAGGGTCGGTCGCTGTGCAGTTCTTCGCCGAGTGTGGCATCCGTGTCGTAGGTGAAGCTGGTCTCCGCCTTTGAGGCGAACATGTTCTCCTCGGCGCCCTGCCCCAGCTTTTCCAGCGAGGGGCACCCCTGGACCGAGACGTCGTCGTACTTCTGGCTGTCGGGCTTCTCCTGGACCTGGACGTAGCCGGCCCCGAGGTCCGACTGGGAGAGCAGCAGGGGGCGCAGGGCACCCTCGGCAAGGGGTTTCGGTTCCGCTGCCGGCTTGGCCTGCGCCTTCGCGTCGCCGTTTCCTCCCCCGCCTCCGCTGCTGCATCCCGCGAGCATCACGCCGCACAGCACTGTGGCCAGCATCCACCGTCGTTGCGTCCCGGACGTTGAGATGCGCATCAGATGACTCAACTCCTCCCCGATTATCGGGACATGACACTACTGCCTCATGTCGATCAGCGCCTCCCGCGCCACGCGTGTCGGCGCCCCGCACGTCGGTGGGACCAGGTTCCCGTGCGCGGAACGCATGCACCGAGCCCCACCGGCCGCCGCCGGGTAAACAGCCGCCGGGCGGCGGCCTGCAGGATGCCATCGGCGTCATGCCACGGGCGGGATCTGGCCGCGGACCCGGGCGAACTCGGCGGCGAGTCGGCAAGTCCGGACGGGTGGGATGAACCGGTCTGACGCACTCGCGATCAAAGGGGCGGGCAGCTTGGAGGACATCGGCCAGACGAGGACGACCGCCAGTGGCGTGACTCTGGGGCAGCTCCGTGGTGCCCCTGATCGAAGGTGAGGCGCCGCACCCAGGCGTTTGCAGTGAGGGTCCGGATCACGTCGTCCCGCACGGCCTCGGAGGCCGATCAGCCGTACGCCAGGACCAGCGGTGGACAGCTCACCTCGGTAGACGGCAAGGAAGGTGCTACCGGACCGGCCGCGGAAGTGCTGCTGCCACGGTGAACTCCACGTGCTCTCCGACGGGAACTGTGAGGTCGACCGTCGAACTGCGCACAGCCGGCAGGGTGACGCCGAGCGCCCTCATGATCTTGAGGATCCGCACGTTGTCCGCCCCGGTCATGACGACCAGCGAGGAGCAGCCGAAGGCGCGGGCCTGAGCGCGCGCGTACCGCACGAGCGAGGTACCAAGCCCGCGGCTCTGCCACGAATCCTCGATCATGATGCCGAGCTCGGCTGCCCCTGGCTCCGTCGTGCGGACCAGGTTGGTGGTCGCGACGAGCTGATGCGGATCGTCCATGGGATGGGTGACCCAGGTGAGGCTGCGGTCGGGGCGTGTCAGGTGTTGGAACTCGGCGAGGCGGAGTGATCGCCGAGCGGCCTGGTAGCGGGCGAAGCGCGTCTGGAGTGAGCAACGTTCGTGAAGCGCGTTCACCCCTTCGAAGTCGTCGAGGGTGGCCGGGCGCGTGGTGGTCTGGGTGCCGGCGTGAGTGAAACCGCTTGCAGCGGTGGCCTGTTGAGGCGCGGCGGTAGTCAGGGGGGTGGGCACAGTCGTCCTCGGCTTGGAAGTCGGGGCAAGGGGGCTCAGCACACGGTGCTCGACTGCCGCAACCATCGGTAGGCGGGGCGGGGGTTACTGACCGGGGCCCGGCACCACCACCTGATGTGCCGTACCTCGTGGCGGGATTACGGTCCATGGCCGGGCGGGCCGGACACGGCAGGAGGGAACGCCTTCGTGGGCGGCGGCGAGCACCGCAGAGCCGTCTCGCACGCGGCTGATCGGGGTTCCGGTGATCAGGAGTTGGCCTTCTCGTAGGCCTCACGAAGGGACGCTGGAACAGGGCCGCGGTCGTTGACCTTGTAGCCGTTCGCCTTCGCCCACGCGCGCATCCGCGCGCTGTTCTGGCTGCGCCCGGAAGTCGCGCGCGCCTTTGGTTTCGCCGCCACACCCGAGGAGCGGCCGCCGGCCCTGGCGCGTGCCAGTCGTGCCCGCTCGGCGCGCCGGGCGTTGGCCCCCCGCGCGGCCGCGCGGTCCTGCTCCGCGCGCTCTGGGTTCCTGGCGAGGCGCTCCTGCTGCTTTCGCAGCAGCGTCGTGAGCCGATTGAGGACACTGGGGTGGAGCCAGGCTGACCGGTAGTCGCGAGACCAGACCTCGACCAGCCCGCGGGTACGGGCTTTCAGGATGCGTACGGTTGCGGACTCTATGAACCGCCCCGCGCCGAGGCGCGGGCCCCCAGTGCGTTCGAACACGTTCTTGTCGACGGCCAGTACGAGAGTGCCCAAGGGGACTGTGAGTCGTTCCTCAGGCTGCACGAAGTGCCCCAGCACGGCGTAGCCGCCGCGCTGGGTGGGGTCGATGCCGGTCACCACCTTGCGCCAATGTCCTGTCGCGTCGGGTGGGACGGACGGGATGGTGACGGTCACGACTGACACGTTCGGTCTCTCCAGCCGGACTGGCGGACGGACTTCAGACAGCTCGCGGTGGCGTGGGGATACGCGCGGCGATCATTCCAGGCATTCGCGCACCAGGTACGTCAGCTCCTCGACGGCGCCCAGGAGGTCGTCCTCTCCGGCCGGGACGTAGTCCCAACGACCCTGGTTGTGGAGGTAGGTCCATTCGGCTCGGTCGATGACGTCGATGCTGGAGAAGCCGGCGACGACCTTCCCGATCCTGTCGACCTGCTGGTCGGTGAGGGGTGCCCTGCCGACCTTGACCGTGATCGTTTCGGGGTCGCTGAGGCCATCCGGGTGCCAGTCCAGCCGGCCGCTGCCGGTGCCCGGGCTGAGGGCCAGAGAGACGAACCACCCGTTGCCGCCCGGGGAAGGGCTGGTCACGGAGGGGTCCACGACAACGTCCACAGTCGCTCCAGAGCGGAGAAGGGAGACCGCCAGCAAACAAAAAAGACGCTACCACTCCTTTCAAATAGATGATGTCATCTCCTTTGAGTCGGTAGGGTGGGCGCATGCACCAGGATGACCCTGCGCCGGTCCTCACCGGCCCCGATGAAGCGCTGGACAGACTGACGGAGTGGGGGCGGGAGAATCGCAGCCTCGCCCGGCGCCGCGACCCCCTGGTCAAGGCCGCCCTGGCCGGACCGCTCGCCCATCACGGCGGCCTGCAGAAGGGCCTGGAGGCAACCGGACTGACCGCGCAGACCCTGCGACGCATCAAGGGCCGCAACGACATCCCCGTTCTGGCCAAGGACACCAGTGCCGAGGTCGACTGGGACGGGTACGCCGACTACCTGGCCACCGAGGCCGCCGAGATCCGCGAAGCCCTCAGCCGCATGCCCTCTGCGGCCGCCAGGACACCGACTGCCTACGAACTGCGCGCCGACCTGCTTGAGGACCTCGCCGAGCGCGTGCGGAACACCGAGATCAGCGACGTGGGCTACTGGGCACTCACCATGGAGCTGCGGAACGATGCGCAGGACGCCGAGAACCCGGTGGTCGTGCTCCAGGACGACTGGCGCGAGACACCTGAATCGACCCATGCAAGGGCGCAGTACGCCCGCATCCTCCACGAGGTCGCCGACCAGATCACCCGGTTCCGCACGGAGGGCGAGGCCGGCTTCGAGCACCTGGACCCGGCAGTCCTCGCGCGCGCACGTGCCGAGCTCGCACCCTCGCCATCAGGCCACTTGGTCGATGAAGAGGACGCAGAACAGCCGCTACAGCCCGCTGAGTTGCCCGACGAGGCCACATCGGAGCAGAGGGAGCAGAGTTGACACGGCCCGCAGCCATGCAGGAGGAGGCGTCTCCGACGAGCCTGTCCGGGACGGAAGTCCTGGTGGAGTGGCTCGCCAGGTGCGTCCGCGACGGAAACACCCAAGTCACAGCGCCGCTTCGCCGAAGCGGGAGAGGCCGCCCGCCCCAGGCTGTGCCCGGCATGCCCGGGGACGTCCCGCCGGAGCTCGCCATCCGCATCGCCCGCATGTTCGTCCGCTACCACCAGGCGGGCGACTTCCGCTTCTCCCTCCGCCGGACCGGCTACGGAGACATCGGGCAGGCCCTGCGGCGACTGTCCCGCACCGACCCGCCCGGCCGCCCCTGGGAGGAAGCGGCAGAGCGGGCTATGCGGAGCCTCCTGATTCCCCGGCGCCGGCTCCCGTGGAGGGAGTTGGAGCACGCTCTGGACACCATGAACCGCGCTCGCCTGATCCCGCCGTCGTGGACCCTTCTGATCGACGACCTCACGAACTGGCATACCCGGGGTGGCGCCCATCCACGTACGACGCGGGAACGATGGGCGTGGTCCTTCTACAACATCCCCACCGCCTGTTCGACGGGCCCTGGTCGCCCCTTCGCCGAATAGCTCACTGGGATCGGCATGGCACAGCAGGAGGCTCCCTGCAATCGGCCTGTGCCGGGCCCTGGAGAGGCGCCCGAAGCCCGGGCCCGGACGATGCAACCGCATGCGACGGCAAGCCTGGCAGGGTCCAGGCCCAAGGGTCGTCCGGGAGGAGGAGTTGCTGAGCCTCGCCTACGTACGCGGACGGGACAGGCGACGGCCCGGTGGCTCACCGCCACTCGTGGTGGGTTTCCCCTGGAACGAGCGCCTGGGCTGCGGTGGCGAGGTGAGACTGCAGGAGGGCGGCGCCGTGCTCATCGTCCGTATGAGCCGCGTTGATACCCGCGAGGATGATGCCGGGTGCGCTGATCCGGTTCCACAGCACGACGAAGGCTGTCGGGTCCGAGGGCGGCGAGGCGGGGAGCAGGCCGCGTGGCCTTGGGTACGGGCCGATGGCCGCGGTCAGCTCGGCGACGCTCAGGGCGAGGAACCCGTTGCCCTCGGCGGTGACACGGTGGTCGAGGAGTTCTTCCCTCGTACCGCCGATCGGTGGCGTTTTATCCCGTTGGTGGCGCAAGCCCGGGGCCACAGTCAAGGCCTTGATGGTGCGGGCTTCGTGCGCGGTGCGCTCGGCATCCTCCTTGTCTCCGGACTCCAGGAAGCACGCCGCAGCGTTGAGCAGGAATCCAAAGGTGCCTTGCAACCGGTAGGTGAGGACCTCGCGCGCCAGGTCTGTGGGGAGGCGCCGCGGGACGACCGATCGGCCGGTGGCCTCCAGCTGCTCAAGGCCGTGGGTCCAGGATGCCTGGGTCAAGCCCGCCGCTGGACGGACGAGCAGGCGCCCGGCCGGCTCGACACGGATGTCCGTGAGTGCCTCATTCACGGCGTCGTGCATGGTGAGCCCCCTTCAGCGAAGTGTGCGAGCGGTCGCCATCTTCTCGCTCCTGGGCATCTCCGGTGCCATGGGGCCCTCATGCGATGCGGTGGGGCACCCCGCTCTGAGGGAGATTCGGACCGGCGGGCAGGCGCTACCCGCTCACCCCGTTCTTGACCTGCCCGGCTGCTGCGCGATCCGTCGTGTGGCCGACGGCCCCGTGCGCCGGGGCTGGCCCTGTAGACGCAGTCGGTCGCTGCCCAGGAGACGACGGGCCTTTCCCAAGGCGCAGGGAACGGGGGAGTTCAGCAGTGAAGAACGAGCGCGAACACACGGGCGGGGCTCCTTGTCGGTTACGCGGATAGGCGTGCTGATCGGATCTCGGCCGCGGCGCTTCGAAGACGCGCGGTGCACTGGGGGTAGTCGGTGCCGGAAACGAGCAGGTGACCGCTGCGCCACAGGGGGCCCACACGGCGCTTGTCCGGATACTGCTGAAGCGTGGCGTACGGAGTGACGTGGGGATGCTCTGCCACGGTCGGAGGCAACAGCGGGGTGGGGCGGGGGTTCTGGAGGAAGCGCACGGCTGTCGCGCCGAGGCGGCTCTCCTCGGCGAGGACGGTCCGTCCGCGGGCGTGGTGGCCGGCCTGGGAAATGAGGTCGATCCCGGTCACCTGCTCGATCAGCAGGCCCAGCAGAGGGTCCGTCAAGTGGGTCGTGACGCTGATGACCCGTGGCCCGGTCGAGGTGATCCGCATTCGGATCTGCGCTGTTCCCGAGCGGTGGCCCAGGGCTGCCAGGGCCCGGCTCGCCGTGTCCTCGATGGCGGAGGCGCAGACGTCGTCGGCGTCGACCACCACTTCCACCGGGAGCATTGCGGGTTCGGCCTGTGGGTCGAAGGTGGCGTGGGAGATCGCGACGACCCTGGGGCCGGATGGTGAGTCGGCCGTGTAAGCGGTGGCCTCGATCCCGTCGAGCAGCGGTTCGATCACCGTGCCGGTGCCCGGCCAGGTGGTGGCGCTGGCCGCTGAGAAGGCTTCCGCGAGCTCCGGTATGCCGGGCACCTGGCGCGCGGCGTACCGCGTGCGGGGCGAGGCGGGCTTGCACACCAGGGGAAAGCCGACCTGATGCGCGGCTTCCAGGGCTTGGTCGTAGGAATCCGCGTGGAGGGCTCCGCTGTTGTCCACGCCGGCACCGGTGAGGAGTTGGGCCGTGCGGTGGCGCAGGGTGGTCGCTTCGACCGTTGCCACGGATGGGCCGGGCAGTGCGAGTTCCTGGCGGAGCTGGGCGGCCGCGCGTGCGTAGGCAGGATGAAAGGTGACAACGCCGGCAACGGACCGGGCGAGAGCGAACTCCGCAACGGCCTGGCGGACTTGGGTGTGATCGAGCAGGTTCGCAGTCCTGGCATCGGCCACATGAGGGCGCTGCCAGTCCGGCGGCTCCGTGTCGATGAGAAGCACTGGCCCGACTGCGGCGAGGCGTTGCATAGCGTGCTCCCACTCCGCCTGCGGTCCGCTGCCCAGGACGACAAGGTGCCCGGCGGGGCCGTCTTCCCGGTGGGACGCGTGGGTGTTCACGGGCGGTGCTCCAGAATGTAGGTAGTGGCGCGCTCGCTGGCGGTGCCAGGGGGTTTGATCACTCTCCCCGGGCGTCCAGGCCGGGGCAATGCCTCCTCGCTCGCGTTCCCCGGCCGCGGTCGGTGTGGAGCTGGTTGTGTCACATAGCGGGACGTGAACTGGATTTCCGATTGCTGCAGGCGGGACGCGGTCCATGCGATGGGAGGAGGCCGCATTCCCGCAGGTCAAACGGGGTGTCTACGGAACGAGGGTCCACGGGGTGACACCCGCCGCCACGAACCGCCGGGCCGGCGCCGCACACTGCCGAGCAAGGTGGCCGACGTCCCCGGAACCGCATCTGACCTGCTGGTTCGATGCTTGGGGGCAGTCAACTCTGAGTGTGCCCAGCCGGGTTCGAGGGGCGCCGGAAGACCCCCTTCCTGGAAGAGGCGGTTCCTCCACAAGATCCGATCCACACGGTAGAGATGTGTCTGGCGGGACCCGTGAGGCGGGATCAAACCCCGCAACCGCCTACCAGGAGGGACTGCCAGTGATCGACACCGATCTTGTCGAGGCCGCCGGAACGGTGGACGACGGCATGACCGCCCACGCCCGGGTCTATCTCGTACTTCAGACCCTGAACAGCATGGGCCCCGGGCTCCACCCGCTGCGGCGCATCATCGACGAGTCCGGCGTCACCAAGTCGACCGTCCACCGCATCCTGCGCGCCGGGGTGGAGGCCAAGCACCTGATCTACCGAGCGCCAGGCCGCTACGGTATCGCCACCGATGTGGCCAACCACCGCCCGGATGCGAGCGTCCACCTCAATCTGCCCCACGACAGTGCCCTCGACCGCGAGACCACAGTGCTACAGCGGCAGACTGCCCAGGTCGCCATGGCGTTCAGCGCGGTCCTGATCGACGACACTCCGGGCCGGCTGATGCTCGACCACACCTACGGCCGCCGCAGCGACTTCCAGGCAGCCTTCAACCACGCCGACGTCGACACCAAGGTGGCCCTGCGCTACGCGCCGCTCACCGCGGATGCCGCCGGCCTGGCGATCCTCTCGCACCTCGACGGCGCTCCCCAGAGCCACCTCATGCGCGAGATACGTTCCGAAGGCTACGTGCTCACCCAGTCGCCACTGCCGGACTGGAAGATGCTCGGCGTCCCACTGTGGCGAGGGTCGACCGTGTACGGGTCGCTCGTCGTCATGGGGCTGCGCCCGCAGATGGAACGCAACCGTCGTGAGTACGCCGCTGCCGCGTTGGCCTGTGCCGCACGCCTGAGTGCCCGGTGCGAGCTGGGGAGCGGCGCCATGCGCATGGCGAGCTGAGCCGCTCTGAGAGTAGTCGGGTCTGGGCGCGATTTTCGGAGCAGGACCTCGTTCATGAGGCACATCAGCCTGCCGCCCTTGCTCGCCACCGCATCGCCGTTGCTCATCGCGCCTCGGGGTTGACGTCGCCGCGCGTCCCAAGCTGGTAGGCCGGGCTTAGCCACAGCACGCTTGGGCAGTCCCACCCGTACAGGGAGGGTTCCGTCATAGGGTGCCGGTTTTCGTTGGCGGCGAGGCCTTCGGCGGAGACGAACACGGCGTCCGTGCCGTCGGCGACAAGTGCCTCCCAGTTCGGTGCGATGGGCCGGCCAAGTGTCCAGTCCGGCACGGGATAGGCCTCGACCAGCCGGTTGAGATCGCCCTGTGTGTCTATCCGGTACACCCGGACTTCGGGCAGTGGGTTGACTGTGACGGCTGTGTCGTAAGGGGCGTTGCTCTCGTGCAGGAAGGGCCGAACGATGCGTTCGGGAGCGTTGCACCAGACGGTCCACGCGGTGGCGGCCGGAGCGCCGTTGGGGTGCCGGGCGCTGACGGGCGAGCACCATAGCCCTCCCTGAGGCCGGTTGAGGTCCCGTTCGGGCGGCTGCCGCAGGACTGGCCGGAACGTCGCCGGGTCGGGAAGGCCAGTGCCAGCCGGGTAGGCGTAGGCGATGTCCGGGAGCCGATCAGGGCCATGGTGGGGAAGCACGTCGCAGGAACCGTTCGCCTCGATGGTGATGTCGGTGGAGCGTAGCCACCTTTGCGCGGCGTCTGCATGATCGGGTTGTGCCCGCGGGATCTTTTGCCTTCCGGCGCGGCCCGGCGGCCGCGACACAGATTCGCGCCGAGCCCGACCCGTCGGTTCAAGGCCGCAACCGGGAACGCTCATACGGACCTATTGTGTGTCGCGCTTGGCCCGCTGCCGGGCCTGCTCCCGCTTCTTCACCTCGCCGAGTCGGTCGAACAGGTCCTTCCACGCCCGGCTGACGGCGGCCTTCTTCTGCCCACGGTCCGGCTGCGCCACGCGCGGCCGCTTGCGCTTCTTGTCCTTGGGGCCGCCATGATCACCGCTGGTCAGCTGGACCCTCTTGGGGGAGCCGTCGCGTCGTTGCCGGTTTCCGCTGGTCATAGCTCTGACGGTACGCCGCTGGCAGGGCCGTTTGGTAGGGAGAGTGCAGTGCCGGGGGCGACGATACGACGTCCCTGGCAGGTCCTTCTGCGCGCGGCTACCGCTGCCTTCCGTGGTCCAGCCCCCGACCCACGTGCTCGCCCTTCGGTGAGGAGCTGACCCGTCGCGTGCAAACGCGGGCACTCAGCGTTCACAAGTAGGAGGTGGCCCTGGTGGCACGATCAACGTGCCGGCGTGCTCAGCAGGGCGCCGAGGGGCCCAACAGCGCCCGCTCTTCAGGGCGCCTGCAGAAGTTCCCCGGAGTGCAAACCAAGTCCACCCGCGGTGCCACCGCACGGCCGCCTCGGCGCTGGGGGCGAGGACGACCCCGTTGCCGTGCCGTCGCCGTCACGGTCACCGTTCAGCGATTGGGAGGACGGCCCTCGTCGAGCCGAGGACTGGCCGGGAGGAGCCGCTCCGACCAGGGCTGACAGACCGTCGTGGCTGATGTGGTGGGCCGACAGCGCCTTCCCGTCAGGCCGCGTGGTGCTGGTGCGAGCCGTGTCTCTCGGGCACCAGGCTGTCATCGACGTCGACGAGCACCAGTGTGAGGCGTGTGAGGCCGAGGGCCTTCAGCGACCGCGGAGTCTCTTCGAGCAGTCGGCATCCCTGGAGGCCGATGCTCGGATCGGGGTGACGCAGTTCCCGAACCGTGCCTTCGTGGTGAACCAAGTCGGCGCCGGAGCCCAGGACCCAGTTGGGCATGTCGGTGAGGTAGGCGTCGCGCAGCGCTGGGTGCAGGTACACGTCGCGGCGGATGGCCTGGAGCCCGGTGTCTTCGCCGTGCCGCTCAAGGCTGGATGAGAGCTGCGTGAGCATGGCCATCTGCCACTTCAGGTGGTCCACCAGTACGGTCGGGGCGTCCGGATGGAAGAGGCCGAAGCGCAGGAAGTTGGCGCAGGGCATTGCCGTCGGGTGAGGCTTCACATCCCGGAATAGTTCGCGGTAGGCGTTGTTCGTCATCTTCACGTCCCAGCGCTGGTCGATGACGAAGGTGGGCAGCGCGAGTGCATCCAGCATGACGGTGTAGTCGCCGAGGAAGGACGCGACAGCCGGATCCTCGGTCTGGGTGCGGCGGAACGCGGCGCGCAGGTCGGGCTGCGGGGCGCGGCCGGCGGCGTACAGGAACAGACGGGTGATCTGGTATTCGGACATCTCGAGCGCCTCGGCCAAGGCGTACAGCTTCTCGTCCGTCCACTCCTTGACCTGCCCCCTCTCCCAGTTCCCGTAGGCGCGTTCACTGATGTCCAAGCGCTCGGCAACCTCGATCTGACGGAGGTTGAGGTGCTCGCGTCGCCCCTTGAGAAAGCTTTGCAGACGGTATGTCTGCATCTGCGTGGCGAGGTCCTCTTCGGTCGACTCCGGGCGGGCGGCCTGGCGCACGTCCGTATGCATGTACGTCTCACCCCTCGATGGTGCAGCGCTGGTCGCGGCCTCGTGGAGGGCCGGTTGGGTGCCCCGCGAGACCGAGATGCGCGAACTGCCGCTGCGCGATGTGCTGTTGACCGTTGCCCCAGGATTTTGATCCAGCCAGTCGTACACGGTGGCGGGCTGGTCATTGCTCGCTTGAGTGCGCCGCTTGAATTCATGTTCCTTCGTCGCCCTAGGCTGTGGCACGTCCTGCCCACTCCCCCGCATCAACCCCGCTGATTGCGGCTTATCCGCTTGAACAGCGCCAGCTCACGCTGCCTGTTGGCACCCCTTGCCCTGTGGACAGTTCCCCCGGGCCTTCTCCATACGGCGTGCGTCAACAACGGTAGGCATATGCTGCGCGCGCTGCCATTTCGGCTGTGCACAAATTGAGTGGAGGACACCATCAGCGATGCACCACCTTCCTTGATTCGGAACCGATGGTGCACCTTCCCCTTGGGATCGTTTACGGGAGTGCACAGCGACTCTGCAAATTGCAGACTGTAGGTTCCATCTCCCCTTCAGTCGCCATGCAGATGGCAGCCAGATTGTTGCACTTAGCGCGGTCTCACCGAGCCTTCACAAAGCCAACTCCAGCCGATCACCGTGACTTCATATCATCTCTTTGTAGATTTATCGACATGATGAGCGAAGGGCTTTCAGGGCACTGAAGCGACCACATCACGGATACCGAATGGCTTGCGTAGCCGCCAGGCATATTTGTGGGTGCGGTGAATATTTCACTCACGCTCTGAGCGTGAGCGAAGATGCTGCGGGCTTGACCCCAAGGCCCGTCCACTCGCCTGGAATTTGACGACCCATTGTTCACGCGCGTGTTGGCCCACTGAGGCGGATACATCGCGACATTCAAGGCAGCCACGCGAAATCAGGGAACCTGGAAACTCCCCGTTATTCCCGTGGCAGACATCGTGGGCGTCGGGTCTGCCCGGTCGCTCCGATTCAGGCCACGACGCACAGCCCCGGTGAGCGTTCACTGGAAGTGGTAATGGGGCGACCTTGGGCAGCATGCAGCGAAAACATCAGGTCGCGTACTCCGGACAGCGTGCTGAAGTCCCGCTGCATGTACTTCTCCAGAGCCCGGAGATGCGAACGGACTGTTACCTCAGACAGCTCAAGCTGTCGAGCGGCGGGTTCGACGTGGGTGTCGAAGCTCAGCCAGGACTCGGCAGTGGTCAGTAGATCGCGGCGGTCTGCCTGCGCTGGCCTGAGCAGGGTCTCGGCCCAGGCCCTGACCGGAGGCGTAGTCAGGAGATTCGTCAGCTGGGGCGGGTTGCCGCCGGGCAGGTCGGGCGGGTCGGATTCGCGGTGGGTGACCAGTTCCATGGCCAAAGCGACAATGATGCGATCTGTGACCGCACTGAAGTTCATGCGCAGCAGCTCGGCGGCCCGTGCGACCCGCCGGGTGACGGTGTTGCGGTGCAGCTGCAGCCGGCGCGCGGCAACTGTGTAGGGGAATGCGAGCGCCGTCGGCAGGGTTCCACGCACGGAATCCCACTGTGTGGGGTCGCGCATGAGGGGCGCGAGCAGGCTGTGGGCCCACTGCTGTGCTTCGAGCTGCGGGAGGAGGGTCACGAGTTCGGAATCGTGCACGGACAGGGCGACCGAATCGGGCTGCAGGGCTGCGAACGTCTGTACGGTGATGGCCTCATGCAAGGCGTCGGCAAGCAGACTCATGGAGTAGATGCCACTGCCGCCCAGTGAGGAGTTCGGCCCCAGCGCCCTCACGAGATGGGTCAGTTGGTCGCCGACGCTGCTGCTGCTCTCCTGTCCTGCAGGGATTGGATGCACGATCACGATCCGCCGATCGCTGTGCTGGTCACGAACGATGAGACAGCGGCGGCCGACGGCCGTGTGACAACGGCGGATGGCGGCGTCCCGGTTTCCCGGCTGGGTGTCGATGACGAAGATCCGCACAGTGTCGGCGTCCAGAAGGCCGGGGGCCAGGTTGGCCATGACCCGCCTGGCCTTGGCAACCTCCCCGTCCAGGAGGAGTTCGAAGGCGGCGTGGCGAGCAGCGCGGGAAGCGTCCGAGGCGGCGCGGTACTCCCCGGCGGCTTGGTCTACCAGGCCAAGGAGCTTGGCCGCGTATCGCATCAGCCGCAAGTCGGCTTTCTCGAAGGGGGTGCGCCGGGCGACGGCGAGCACCGTGTCGGCGGTAGAGGCCGAGGCGAGCGAGATGAGCTGGGTGTGGGGTCCACCGGTTGCCTGAGTGGCCGAGCCGTCGACGGACTGCCGGATGATGGCGCCGGCGAGGTGCTCGGCTGCGGTGGCAGGCGCTGCGGCGAGTACCCGCTCAGGCTCGCTCACCAAGACCTGGGCGTCCAGGACGCGGGCGAGCCAGTCGACTATGCGCTGGATTGCGCGAGGGTCGGCAAGCTGGGCTGGCAACTCCTCAACAAGGGAGCCGAGTTGAGCGGCTCTGAGCTCTGCGGCCAGCAGGCGCATGCGCTGGATCTCGTCGTGCGTGCCCTCCCACGCCTCGGCGGACGCCGTGGTCACCAGAAGGGGAATGCCGCGGCGGGCAGCCTCGTCCACAATGGCCTGGGGGAAGGGCTGGCGCGTTCCCGGCTCGGCCCGGACCACGAGGGCGGCACTCGCATCGCGGCTCATCCGTTCCAGCAGCAGGTCCAGCACGGTGATGATCCGGCCGCGCAGGCGGAAGGACACGGTGCCAGTAATGAGGACCAACGCGCCCTCGGGCAGCGCCCCCGGCACGCCATCCTCCAAGAGCTCCTCGGGGGTGATGGCGAATACTCCGCTGACTTCGGTCGACGCCGCAGCCGCGGAGCCCGACGGGGCAAATGCTAGTTCGAGTTCAGGCTTGTGGTCGGGCAGCGAGCCCAGCGTCGGCATGGGGCACTCCTCGGAGGGAACCGGGTCGAAGTCGTGAGGCGTCGAGCGGCCCGTACGCCATGACCGGGCCGGAGGCGTCACGGCTTCATGGCTCCGTTCCCGCCGCACGGCTGAACCGCCCCGCTGCGTCCGCCTTCCCCGCCGACGGGGTGGAGACGGACGGCCATCGATTGCGGCATGCGCAGCGCGAGTTGAGTGGTGGCCCGTCGGGCAGGGAGCATGATCAAGAACCTCGATCGGATGTGGGGGGAACGTTCAGGCGCGAGGCAGGGGTTGCTCCCTCGCTCGCCGGTGCTGCCCACGAGGTCCTGCAGGAAGGCGCGCTGTTCGATGCGGTCCAGCGCGTTGCGGCGCTGTTCCGACGGGCCTGTGCTGCTGCGCTGCGCCTCCATTGCCATCACTTCCCCCCTCGCCTGTGTCGTGTCGCGCTTATGCGCCTGTCATCGCTGCGGCGAAGCGCCGGCCGTACGGTTCCTCCGGCATCGTTTCCAGAACGTTAGGTTGCCGCGCGCGGGTCCCAAGTGATCGTTCCCCGTTGTGGTTTCGCGGGTAGGCCTTACAGGCTGTGTACACGATGGAGCACAGGGTCTCGATCACACTCGTGATCCTGCCTTGCGCCCTCAAGCGTGTCAACTAAAGTACACACAGCGTGGTTCCGGCAGACGAGAGACGGGGTTGTGAGCGGACATCAGGTGGACGGCTTCCGGGTCCTGCCCGGCTACCGTGGTCTGCGGTGACTCTCAGCGGCCGTCCCTCGCTGGCGGAGAAGCTCAAAGCCCTGATGGCCTCCCGCCGGGACGCCAAAGGCCGCGCCCACACGTCGCGTTCCCTGTCCGCGGCCATCGACGCTCTGCCGGGCGACCATGCCTCGGTCTCGCATGCCGCCGTCAACAAGCTGGCCAACGGCACCCAGGACAACCCCACGGTGCACACCATCGTGGCGCTGTGCAGGGCACTGGGCGGCGTTCCGCCGGCGCACCTGCTCCCCCACGATGCCTACAGTGACCTCGCCGCGCTGAAGGCTTTCGAGGACCCACGTGCACGTCACGTTCTGGCGCTTCTCAACGGCATGCCGGACAGCGCGGTGGACGACGTGGTGGCACATCTGGAACGCCGCCGCGCCGAGCTAGGGCTCGACCCAGTGCGACCTCGTCACGAGGCGGCGGAGGAGGAACCTTCTTCCCCGGAGGTGCCGGAGGAGGCGCCAAAGAGCGGGCGTCGCCGTCGGCGCAGCAGCATCGAAGCCGCAGAATACGCGGCGGACTCATTGGAAGGGCTTTAAGTGGACGGCATAGTCTTCGGGACGTGCACAGTGGCTGGCGTGCTGGTCACAGCACTCTGCATGCGGAGAGCTGTGGGTAATCCACGTGTCTCCACCTGGTCTATCGCGTTGGCATTCGGGGTCTGCACGCTGGGAGTTCTCTTCGCGGTTCCGCCTGTCGCGCACGCGGCCGAGAGCGCCACGGGGATCCCGAACGTGGCCAAGCTGATCGCGCACATCTGCGCCATCCTGTGGTGCGCGTTCCTCCAGGTCACCATGGTCGACCTGGCCTACCGGCCGGAGTACCTACGCTCGGCGATCTTCCAGCGTGGCTTCGCGGCCGTCGTCTACCTGGCCATCATGGTTCCGCTCTTCCTGGCCACCAACGAACCCGACGTCGCCTTCACCACCGCGTATGCCGACAATGCGAAGGTCGCCGCGTACCTGCTGATCTACCTCTCCTATGTGCTGATCACGTGCGGGGAACTGGCGTTCATGTGCGGCCGCACCGCTCATCGCAACTGGGGCATCCGCCCCTGGAGCGGCGCGGGGTTCGCGCTCTCCGCCGCGGCCGCCTTCCTCGGCGTGGCCTACGCGGTCTCCAAGGGCAGTTACCTCCTCTGCTACGCCCTGGATGCGCCCTGGTCACTCACGGCGGAGGAGGCCTTGAGTCCGGCCCTGGCCGGACTGTCCATCCTGTGCCTCTTCTCGGGGCTGACCCTTCCCATGGTCGGCGCCCTACGCGAACGCAGGAGGCAGAAGCAGGCCCTCGCCGGCTGAGGATGACTGTGGCCCCGGTCGAACGGGGCCACAGAAGCGGGCGGATGGCCGTCAGGCTGGCTGTCCCTGTCCTGTGCGGAAGCGCACTGGCAGGCTCATCAGTCCGCGAGCCCGCAGGCTGCGCCGCCACTGCGGAGCGTCGTCGCTGTCGAGTTCGAGGAGCGGGAAACGCTCGAGTAGTGCGGTGAGCGCGATCTCAGTCTCGGTCCGGGCCAGTGGCGCGCCAATGCAGTAGTGGATGCCGTGGCCGAGTGAGAGGTGCCCCGTGGCGTCCCGCTCGATGTCCAGGTGATCGGGGTCTTTGAATCGGTCGGGGTCGCGGTTGGCGGCGGCCAGCGAGAGCAGCACGGTCTCTCCCGCGGGCACGGTCACGCCGCCTATCGTTACGTCTTCGGTCGGGAACCGGCGGATCGCCAGGAGGGCGGGCCCCTCATAGCGAGCCAGCTCCTCAACAGCCGCTGTGATCTTCGACGGATCCTGGCGAAGGGCAGCAAGTTGCTCGGGGTGCTGCAGTAGCGCCCACACTGCATTGCCAATGAGCTGCACAGTGTTCTCGAATCCGGCGAACAGGATCAGGAACGCCAGGCTCGTCAATTCGTCCTCGGACAGCCGGTCGTGTTCGGTGTCCCGGACCGCGATCAGGTCGGACAGCAGGTCATCCTCTGGGCTGTGCCGTTTGTGCGCGATGAGCTCCGCGAAGAATTGCATGATGGCGCCGACGGCTTCCTTGGCGGCCTGCGGCCGACTCGGATCCGGAGCGATAAGGGCCTGCGTCCATCCGCGGAAGTCGCCGCGCTGCTCGCGGGGGATGCCCAGTAGCTCGCAGATCACGGTGATCGGCAGCGGCGCCGCGTAGGTGCCGATCAGATCTGTGTTCCCCTCCTCCCCCAGCTCGTCCAGGAGTCGGTCGGCGATCGCTCGGATGGGGGTGCGCAGCTGATTGGCACGGCCCGGTGTGAATGCCTTGCCCACCAGGCGCCTGATCCGGGTGTGGTCCGGCGGGTCCATGTTCAGCAAGTTCGCTTCGAGAACCGGCGGAAGCCGCAGACCCGAGTAATTGCCTGCCTGCGCGTGTTTCTTGTCCAGCGAAAGCCGCGGGTCGGCCAGGCCGGCCCGGACGTCCTCATACCGGGTGACGATCCAGGCTGGCTGCCCATCGGTCCCTTGAATTCGGTGCACTGGCGACGTGGTCCGCAGTTGCTCGTAGACGCCGTACGGGTCGGTGATCAAATCGTCAGCGAGATCCATGCCGCTACCCTAGGTGGGCTCACGGTCGCCGCCGTCGCCGCCCCGGGCCCTCTGCCGACGGCACTCGGGCACACCGGACGTCACGGGCACGCGCGACGTTCGCACGGTGTGCAACTGCCGCGCGTCAGGCCGCGTGGCGGTCGCCCGAGCCGCATCTCTCGGGAATGCACGCGTCGTCGGGTTCGACGAGGACCAGGGTGAGGCGGATGAGCCCGAGGGCCTTCAAGGACCGTGGCGTCTCCTCGACCAGCCGGCATCCCTGGAGGCCGACCTTTGGATCGGGGTGGCGCAGCGCGCGGACCGCACCTTCATGGTGGACCAGGTCGGCCCCGGAGCCCAGGACCCAGTTGGGCATGTCAGTGAGGTAGGCGTCGCGCAGCGAAGGGTGCAGGTAGACGTCTCGGCGGATGGCCTGCAGCCCGGGGTCGTCGCCGTGGCGCTCAAGGCCGGAGGCGAGCTGCGCGAGCATGGCCAGCTGCCACTTCAGGTGGTCCACGAGCACGGCGGGGGCGTCCGGGTGGAACAGGCCGAAGCGCAGGAAGTTGGTGGAGGGCATCGCGGTGGGGTGTGCCCCCACTCCACGGAACAGGTCGCGGTAGGCCTCGTTGGCCATCTTCACGTCCCACCGTTGGTCGATGACGAAGGTGGGCAGCGAGAGCGCGTTCATCATGACGCTGTAGTCGCCGAGGAAGGCCGATGTGGCCTGGTCTTCGGCTTCGCTGCGGTTGAACATGGCGCGCAGGTCCGGCTGCGGGGCCCGCCCGACGGCGTACAGGAACAGGCGGGTGGTCTGGAACTGTGACATCTCCAGGGCTTCCGCGAGAAGGTACAGCTTCTCGTCGGTCCACTCCTTGAGCGTGCCCCGCTCCCAGTTCCCATAG
The DNA here is from genome assembly GCF_044767915.1 of Streptomyces sp. NPDC101191. Classification (NCBI taxonomy): domain Bacteria; kingdom Bacillati; phylum Actinomycetota; class Actinomycetes; order Kitasatosporales; family Streptomycetaceae; genus Streptomyces; species Streptomyces sp. NPDC101191. The sequence goes on along the minus strand of NZ_JBIWOU010000009.1, from coordinate 258,020 downwards.
GTGCGGGCGTTGATGTCCAGCCGGGCGGCGATATCTTCCTGGCTCAGTTCAAGGTAGTCGCGCCGCCCCTTGAGGAAGTACTGCAGCCGCTTGGCGCGTATCTCCGCAGCCAGGACCTCCCCGGTGTCTGCCAGGTCGGCCACTTGCACACTGGTGTCCACTGCGGTTCCCCCTTGACGTTGCGGCTTGTTGCTCGGCCGCCCTTGCAGCCGCTGTTGGGGCATGTGACGGGCCGTGCGGTCGTGAACAGCCCCAGTCCATCGCGTGTGTGGGCGCCGCCCCAGCGCCTGATCCGCCATCGCGAACCACCCTTCGCAGTACTTGGTCAGCCTCTGGTCTGCTCCTCGGCACAGACAGTCTTCTCCGCCCTTGCGGTCCAGGACGTCATGGCCGTGCAGGGCTGGAACTGCCTGCCGTCTCGGCGTTCGTACGACAGCGAAGGCCGTCCGCGCCAGGGACGTTGCAGGCGCGGATGGGGGGCGTGTTGGGCCTGCCCGGGTTCGGATACGCCGGACCTCGACGGTCTGCAGCACCCCTGGGGAGCGCCACGGCGAGGCCAGCACCCGGAACCACCAGCGAACCATCCATGATCGGATACCGATTCCGGCGAACATGGAGCGCCGGTATCCGAGACGATGTAAGACTCATCCGTGTCTCCCCCGTAAGGCGATGGCGCCCGGCCTCGTCACTGTCGGCCGAGGAAAGCGGCCGGCCGGGCCAGGCTCAGTTCACATCCCTGTGCGACGTGAACCCGGGCAACCGTGAGTGACCGAAGGTGGAGCCAGTCCACCGGCCGGAGGACGAAACTCCGCCCACAAGCAGCGATCCTGCTGCACCAAACCCACTGGTGTCAATTGTCACCACGACTTTCGTCCTGGACCCTGCGTCAGCTAGAAATGTCATCGCCCCTGGTGTGAGGAAGCACTCTCGGGCGCTAATCTGCCGTCCGCCGCACATGCGGGTTTGCCGACCGAAGAGCAGGAGACCGCCCGTTCATGGAGAACCTCACCGCCCCGGAGGGCGTTGCGGCCGCCCTGGCGGCAGTCAAGGCGGAGCTCGAGGAGTTGGGTCACAGCGTCGACGTGATCAACTTTGATCGTCTCGCGTACCAGACGGGCATCGCCGAGTCCACGATCCGCAAGCTGTTCGCGGGTGAGTCGGTCAGCCCCGCGGAGGTCGACCCACCCTTCAAGGACCGCCTGCGGTTCCTCATGGAAACACGGCTTCATCCGGAGGGCCGGCGATACAGCCGCGCTGAGATCGCGGCAGCCGTGAACATCGACAAGTCGATGGTTACGAACCTGCTCAACGACAAGCGGCGGCCGGGTTTCGACACCAGCCGGGACCTGGCGACGTTCTTCAAGGCTCCCGGCTTCTTCACCATCGCTCCTGCGCAGGCCCTCCTCGCCGCCCTGGAGCCCGTTCTGGAACAGGCCCGCCTGATCGCCGAGCTCAAGGGTCAGCAGGTCGAGCGCGTCGCCCTGCGGGGGAGCCTGACGGCCGGCAGCGACGAACTGTCACGGGAACTGCAAACTGCCATTCAGCAGGTTCTGGCGACCGCACGGGAGTCTGACGACGACCCTGAGCTGCGCGAGCTCACCGATACGGTGCGCGCCTTGCCAGCGAGCAGCCGTAGGGGCGTGATGGGCATCCTGCGCGGTGCGGTGGGCCACGCCAGGAGAAACGATTAGGCCGCGCGACGGCGTGGTGCCTCTTCTGTACGCAGCGGCCCGGAGCGTGGGCTACCGCGCCTGCCGCTGCTGGGCCCGCGCAAGACGGGACTGACGGGCCAGGACACGCAGCGAGGCGAGCCGTGCCGGTCCCGCCTCTCGGTGCAGGAGTTCTCCGCCCGCACGCCTCACCGCGTCGAGTCGGAGCTCCTGGACCGCGATCAGGGCCTCGAGGAACGGCCGGTGTCCGGCTGCGACGAGAGCGGGAAGCTCCCGGCATTGTGCGAGCGCGGTCTCCGCGCGATCGGTCTGCGCACGGACCAGGCGCTCCAGCGCGGGCAGGCAGGCCTCCGACTTGCTTCGCAGGTCCTCGAACTTCAGGTCGTGCCGTGCCAGTTCATCCTGCGGAATGCCTATTCGGCCGTTTGCGGCATCCTCGGCTAGGTCGGCCAGGAAGTCGCATCGCTGCCATCCTTCGATCAGTGCTCGGCAGCCGCGAACGAACGCCTCGAGATCACCGGCGCCGGGAGGAGGCGCGATCAGTGAGGCGGTCAGCATCAGGGCGGGCAGTGAGTAACTGTCCACGTATGCCTGGAAATCATCCTCCATGTCGAAGCCGTTCCATCCGGCCTCGACGCGGGCGCCGTCAAGGAAGTCACGCACCCGTGCGGCCATGTCCGGGTGACGGCGCACGGTGTCCCAGAGGGGTACCAACGTGGCCTGGTCCGGGAGGCTGCTGCTCTCGAGGGCTGCTGTGGTTTGGGTGCCCCAGGATCGAAGGGCGGCCTGGCGGACGCTCAGGTCGCCGGCGTCGATCAGCTCGTCGGTCTCATGCATGTACGCCACCGCGGCGACGACGGAAGGGTGGAGTTCGGCAGGCAGCAGCAGCCGGGCCGCCAGGTATTCGGGAAGAGCGAACTTCCGCACGGATTTACGCTGATCGTCATAGGCCTGCCGTAGATGCGGATCAGTGATTCCGGCCCTGGTCAGGGCCGCCGTCCAGCGGATCACAACGCTCCTTGCCCTCGATCGTTCGACATGGATCCGAGCCTTCAGCGGTTCATGAGCACCCTGCCTGTCCGGAGAAGGACGCCGGGACGAGAGAGGGTTCTCGGGGGCTTCCGCATCTGGACTACGTCCATGAACGCGCGGTTGAGCTCGGCGTCGCGCAGGGACGCCGAGATGATCGTGTCGCCGATCCGGCGCAGAAGGGGATAGGCGGGGGGATATGGGCCGGTGACGTGAGGCTGGGCCAGGTCCGCGGTTGTCGACAGATCCCATGCGGCGTTGACGAATCCCGCAGCCCGGCGGAAGTAGCCCCAGGCCGGAGAATGGGGCGACGCTCCAGATCGCAGATACACGGCGAGTGCCGAAGCCTGCAACGCCGCGAGCGTGAGTCCCTGCCCGTAGATGGGATTGACCGAGGCCACGGCATCGCCCACTGCCACCACACCGCCGGGGAACCGATTCACCTGGCAGAACTGGCGGCGCTGGCTCTCACGGAAGTGGAAGGTGTCAACGTCGCCCTGCAGAGCACCACGCTCGGCGACTTCTCGCAGCGGGGCAACGCAACGTCGCATGCGCGCAAGGAACGCCGCGGCGTCCCTGGTCGGCCGATGGCCGGCGTAGCCGGCCAGCACGACCATCCACCGGTCGTCTTCAACAGCTGCCAGAGCTCCCGGCTCGCAGATCTCGGGCTGGTATCCGCTGGCCGGGCCCGGAGCTGAGTGGGCGATCACCGTCCCAGGCAGTTCGTCGCCCCGGCGGAACGTTGCCGTGGCGTAGCCGAGGTCGATTCTCATTCGGTCCAGCGGCGGCACCGGCCACCCTTGTTGCTGGAGCCATGTGCTGAGCCGGCTCGATCGGCCCATGGCGTCGACGACAAGGTCGGCGTCGATCGACACGCTGGCCTCGTGCTCGGCCGGGACGTAGCGGACGGCGCGCACGCGATCCCCGCTGATGGTGAGCCCCTGGGCGCGGCCCGCGAAAGCCCGCACGTTGGGAAGGGACATGGTGCGGCGCCGTACGGCATTCTCGATGAACGGACGCGAGGCACCGAGCATTTCGAGGTCGGGTATCGAGGGGCGGGGCACACCGTCCACGTAGAACTGAACGGCCTCGCCGCGCCCGAGGAGCGCACCACCTGCGGTCATCTCGCCGGTGATCCCGGGGAACCAGCGTTGGAGCTGGAAGTGCCCCATCGCGAGCAAGGCATGCAGCTGGTGCCGGTGCGGTGCGCCTGGACCGGTGGATATATCCCCGCCGAGGTCTGGTTCCACGATGACGACGTCTTCGGCTAGGTCGCTCAGTACGCGGGCCGTCAACAGGCCGGCGTAGCTTCCCCCGAGAACAACTGCCCGCTGCACGAGGCTCCCCTCCCGAGCCCGTGTCGGCTCAGCTTCGATCTTGAGGCATTTCCGCCGCTGCCGGCAGCGGCGGCAGTGTGACACTACCTTGCCTCTGCAACGCCCTGAGAGGCCCCATCACGATCGCCGGTGGCGCGGACCACCTGCAGCGATGCGTCAACCAAGGGGTGGTGGAGAGCCCGCGCCACCCGCACCAGCCGGGGTCGTTCTTTGGAGGCGGGCGTCTCCTTTCCAGGCACCCTCAGCAGGGAACCGGCGGAAGCCGTGCCGAAGGGGCGGCCCGCCTCTTCGTGGCCGTTCTCCAATCGCTCGACCGCGTCACGCAGGACCGCTGCTGTGACGGCGGCCTCCAGCTCCAGCGGTGAGAGCCCCTTTCTTGTGAGGCCGTATCGGCCTCGGAGATTGTCGCTCTCCAGAGCCTCCTTGTGCAGAGCCACGACTGCCTGCGCCGGGTCTTCGCTGACCCAGGCTCTGCGCTCCAGTTCCCGGATGCCGTCGAGGATCTCGATCACCCTGCGGTGAAGCGTCCAACGGACGTTGAAGAAGCGATTCGGTCTGGCCTGTCCCGGGCCGGCGGGAGGCTCCTCGCCAGTGCTGCCCGGCCTGTCGCGCGCCGAGAGGGACAACTCCTCGTCGACTCCGGCGACGACGAGATCCCACAGTGGCTGCAGCACCACGATGTCCCGGCGCTCGCCCAGCCATTTACTCACTGCCGCGCCAGAGACTCCGTAGGCGGTCCCGAGGGACCCCAGGGCCCCGAAAGTGGAGCCCAGCACCCCCAGATGGTCGAGTTGGTGATGGCCGGTCGCCGCGGCGGCGATGGCGGGGGCGGAGCACACTACGTACCCGAACGTCACGAGCATGCTGCCGCCGAACCAGCGAAGGGCGTGCGTGAGTGTCTCGTCGTCGAGTCGGGCGCGGCGTGAACGGCGCCACGTGTTCACCGTTCCGCTGGTGAGCGTGACCAGGAATACGGTGAGGAACACAACGACTGCCGGCTGATCCACCTGCTCAGTGTTGAACTTCAGCGGATCGGCCGGGCCGCCGAGGTCAGCGCGGAAGAATGCGACGATCATGATCAGAAGGGCGCTGACGTAGGTGAAGGCCCAGCCCGTGACGGTGCGACGCATATTTTCTGGACGGGAAGGCGTCCACAAGATCGTCAGGAGGTGGATCGTCCCGAAGCACAGCAGAATGCCCAGGTAGATCGGAAGTGTCGGGAACCAAGGCTCGCCGACCGCTGCCCCTGTGCGCCGGTATCCCACCGGGGAGGCCATGCAGTAGACGATGGCGCCCACGGCAAAGCAGGTGGTCATCAGGGCGAGGGTGAGGGTGGGCTCTCGCAGCAGTGCGAGTCCCTTCCATAGCGCCACTGCCAGGAAGATTCCAGCCACGAACAGGTAAGCGACATTCGAGGCGCTTTCAGACACCGGTCCTCCGGTGGGTGAATGTGGAGGTGAGGCCGTTCGTGTCGGACTGGCGCAGCGCGATGTTGCGTTCCAGCATCACCGTCGCGAAGGCTTCGACCTTTCGCTCGATCCGTGAGTTGTAGTGGGAGCGCGTGAAGAACGAGGTGACGGCGTCAGGGTCGAGCGCAGGTGCCAGCTGCTTGGCCAGGTCTTTGGGCAGGGGGCTGTCGTCGCCGTCGGCCAGTGGCACTTCGGCTCCCTCGGAGACGTCAAAGAGAAAGTGCCCCAACTCGTGGGCAATCCCATTGATTTGCGTCAGCTCGTTGGCGCCGACGTCGACGGCGATGAAGTCGCGCACGGGAGTGGCGATGCAGAAGGCGCTCACTCGTGACGGCAGGGCGAGGTAGAGCACGCTGATGGGCTTCCCGCGGCGCCGGGCCACCCACTGCACCAGGCTCTCGATGTCCTGGACGTCCGAGAGGCCGAGGTCCCTGCGGATCATTCTGGCTGCCGCGTGCGTCTCGCGGAGTATCGCTAGCTGTTCGAAGAAGCGGGTGCTCCAGCGGCTCCGGCCAGCTTGCCTGCGGCAGGTCCGCAGCATCGAGCGCATGCTCAGATTCCCCTTTGGCTCGGCCCGCTGCGCCTGCTCGCCGGTCGGCCCCCTGCTGCCAGACACCCGCGAAGCGAACGGTGGGAACGTACTGTTTCGCGTACCCAGCGAGGTCGGCTGCTGGGCACGGCTGTGGCGAACGACAGCCGCAGGGTCCACACGCGGCCGGCACGGCCGGGATGACCGAGGTGCGGGGCGGCGTCCACCCAGAACCAGGAAGAGAGCCGTCGCCCACCCGCACCGACTTTCTCGCCGGAGGGAAGATGCGATCGCTGGAACGGCACGGTGAGGAAGTGCCGTGCTCCAACCTGTCGCAGATACGCCTGACCGCGAGGACCGCGCCGTGGATGGCGGGCAGATGCCGCTTCGGACTGCCGGTGGGGAACATGCCGCCCTTCGAAACTGAGCCTGGCCCCCCTGGACGTGCCATCGCCACGCGTCCACATCGCTCTCGCTCCGTCGCACATTCGGGGGCACCACACAGTCATCCGAATGCATGTTCGATGATGCGTCAAACCGTCCGGCGCGCCAAGGCCGTACAGGCGCGAGCCCTGGTCCTGACCAGACCCGCAGTTGTCGCTGATCCGTGGAGGGAGGCAATAAAGAACCTGAGGGGGCAATCCCCCTCGGGCTGGAGGCTTCGCCGCCTTCACTGCTCCCGAACTCCCTTTGCTGACTGGACGGTTGACGGAAAGATGGACGAAGATCGAAACCTTGTCCACTCGATGCGATGGGCACGACCATAGGTGCCAGCCGACCAACCTTGTCAAGTTCATTGGACGGATGCACAGGCGAATGGTGAAATGCCTAACAGGGTTGACGCATAGTTAGGGAGTAGTGATTCGGTTCATGGGTGAACGGACACCCGACAGCAAAGGGCTGATCGCCGCTCGGCTGGACCAGCTGATTCGCACCCGGCATCCGGACGGGCGCGGCCCGGGCAGCGAGCGGGAGGTCTCCCGACTCAGCCGCGCGTATGCGGAACGACACCCGGGGGCGCCGACCATCAGCCATCAGAGCGTGGCCAACATCCGCGATGGAGCCGTCACCAACCCCGGGGTCGACAGCCTGCGGGCCCTGGCCAACGTCTTCGGCGTCAAGCTGAGTTATTTCCTGGAGGAAGAGGAGCCGGCAACGCGCCAGGCAGATGACGGCAGTCCTGCGCCCGCGCAGCCGACGGCTACCACTCTCGAACTCGCGACCAGGCTGAACCGCCTGTTCACGACGCTGCACCCCCGGGGACGAGACGCCTACACCTCACAGGAAGCAGCCGAGGCCATCACCGCGCGCGGCTACAAGATCACCGAAGAGCAGGTCGAAGCCCTGCGCAACGGATCCTGGAACCCCGCCGGTCTGCAGGGCTTCGAGGCGCTCGCTACCTTCTTCGGCGTGTCGGTCGGCTACTTCGTCGACGATGACGTCGCCGCACAGGTGTCCCGGGACCTCGGCCTCGTGGACCAGCTGAAGGAGCAGGGCATCGGGCCCCGCCAAATCGCTCTGCGGGCGGTCGCCGATCTGGACGAGGAGTCACTCGCCGCCCTCGTCCCAGTGATCCAGCACCTGCAGCAGGCAGACAAGCGGCAGCGGATGTGAATGCTTGGTGCAGGGCGGTCAACTTAGCCGCCCGTGGTGAATCAGCCAGGCTGACTGGGATAGGGTCTTGTGCCTTATGCGGAGCCTCCCGCTCCCGACCGGAATCAGGACCACCGGACCGTCGGAGCGGGGAGGGACCGGCATGACCTTTGTCCAGTGGCGGTGGGCGGCCGACCAACCGGGGGGTGTGGGGATGAATGACACCGAGCTGCGTCGCTACTGCACTGACCTCGTAAAGCAGCTCGACCTCCCCGAGCCGTTCGACATCAACACTCTCGTCGATCAGCTGGAGCAGCGGCGCGGGCGGGCTATCTCCCTCGTGCCGATGGCGCTGCCGCCAGACCGCGGCCCCTGCGGCCTGTGGGTGGCAATGCCCGACGTGGATTACATCGTGTATCAGCAGAACACCAGGAAGGCCCATCAGGGCCACATCGTCCTGCACGAGATCGGTCACATCCTCTGCCAGCACGAGTCCACGCCTGCCGAACAGGACGAAGTCTCCCGGCTGCTCCTGCCGAACATCGACCCGGCGCTCGTCCGCGTCGTACTCGGCCGCACCAGTTACGACAGGCATGAGGAGAAGGCCGCCGAACTGGTGGCCTCGCTGATCCCCCTTCAGGCCGCCGGTTCAGCGCCCTTGCCGGAGACCAAGCTCCCACCGGGCATGTCCAACCTCGTCAGCCACCTGGAGCGCTCTTTGGAGCGCAGCTCCGAACGAAGGGCATAGCCGAGTGCTGTTCAACGTCGTCTACGGGGTCCTCTCGCTCATCACCTGGAGCGCCTTCTTCTTCAAGGCGAAGGACCTCGCCCGTGACTGGGGCAACAAGGAGCTGCAGCTTCTGTGCCTGGCGATCAGTACGTTCGCCGCCCCGTTCGGCTTCGCCGCGCCCGCGGTCTACGTACGCGTCGATGCCCTGCTCGGCATACCCAACATCGCCACGCTGATCATCTACACCTCCGTGGCGATCTGCCTCACCTCGTTCCTGGCCCTCCTCGTCAGCTGGTCATCCGCCCAGTCCAACGTCCGTCTTCGTCACCGTCTGATCGTCGGATACGCCATCGCCACCATCGTGGCGATGACCACCTTCTTCTTCCTCGGCACCGTCGACGACGCGGAGCACGCGATCGACTTCGACGTGCACTACGCCCAGACTCCCTACATCTCGGCGTTCCTCCTGGTCTACCAGTGCCTGTTCACCGTCAGCATGTTCGGTCTGATCGTCCTGTGCTGGCGCTACTCCAAGATCGTCGACAAGCCCTGGCTGCGCCGCGGCCTGCGGGTCGTCACCGCGGGAGCAGTTGCCGGCCTGGGCTACTGCCTGCCCAAGGTCGCCTCCCTCGTCTGGGACATTCTCGGCACCTCGCCACTGGACTTCGTCAACTCAGTCGTGGCGCCCATGTTCGCCAGCCTCGCGGCTGCCCTCTTCGCAGCCGGATTCACCATGCCTGCGTGGGGCGTCGGCCTCGGCAAGACCACAGCCTGGGTGTCCAACTACCGCACTTTCCAGCGCCGTTACCCGCTCTGGCAGGCGATCACCGAGGCCTTCCCCGAAGTCGTCCTCGACGCTCCACCCGCGTCCCGCAGGGAACTGGCACGCGACCTCGAGTTCTTCCTCGGCCGCCAGGTGATCGAGCTCCTCGACGGCGAGATGCGCCTGCGGCCCCATTACACCGAAGAAGTCAGCCGCATCGCCCGAGAAATCGCGGCAGCTCACAACATCACCGGCAGCAAGGCGGATGCCGCAGAAGAAGCCGCGCAGATCGCCGCGGCCCTTCAGGCCCAGTCCGCCGGTCACGAGCCGCAAGCCGGACGGGGCACAGACTTCGACGACAGCGCCAACGGCGACCTCGGCCAAGAAGGCGCCCGGCTCACTCAGGTTGCGGAGGCCTTCCGTAACTCCGTTGTCGTCCCCGCTGTTCTCGAACGGCTCCGGCCGGCAACAGCAGACGCATGAACGCCGGATCGCAGACCAACAGCATCCCGTCCCTGTTCGGCGAGGCACTCCTCACCGACCCGCACGGCATCTACGCCCGGCTCCGTGAGAGCGCCCCGGTCCACCGCACCACGACCCCCGACGGCGAACAGGTTTGGGTGATCACCCGGTACGCCGAGGCCCGTGCCGCCCTGGCCGACGCTCGCCTTTCCCTGAACAAGGCCAACGCACGCACCAGCGGCGAGTACACCTCGTCCATGCCGCCCGAGCTGGACGCCCACCTGCTCAACACAGACCCGCCCGACCACACGAGACTGCGCCGCCTCGTCTCCAAAGCCTTCACTCCGCGCCGTATCAAGGAACTCCGCGACCGCATTCAGTCCATGACGGACGACCTCCTCGACGCCGCAGCCGGGCCACCCGTCGATCTCATGGCTGCCCTGGCGAACCCGCTGCCGATGGACGTGATCTGCGAACTGCTCGGCATCCCGGCAGGCGATCGCCGTGACTTCCGGGCCTGGACCAGCGCCCTGCTCTCGCCCCAGCCAGGGGCCTCGACGGACTCCCGGGCAGCGATGCGGAACATGTACCGGTTCCTCGTCGACGTCATCGCGGACAAGCGCCGCCGTCCAGCCGGAGATCTGCTCTCGGCAATGGTCGAGGCCCGCGACGAGCACGACAGGCTCACCGAGCCCGAACTGGCCTCGATGGCATTCCTCATCCTGTTCGCCGGCTACGACAACGCTGTTCATCTCATCGGCAACGCGGCCCTGGGGCTGCTGATCCACCCGAAACTGCTCGGCGCCGTCCGCGACGGCAGCATCACCGTCCGCGCGGTCGTGGAGGAGACACTGCGCTGGAATCCGCCTTTCCCCCTCGGCGTGCGCCGCTTCGCGCTCGAGGACCTCACCATCGGCGGCACGGACATCCCGGCCGGCGGCCGCGTCTGGATCTCGCTCATTGCGGCAAACCGCGATGAGCGGGAGTTCGTATCCCCCGACGACTTCGACCCGGCCCATCCCCCCGCGCACCTCTCGTTCGGCCACGGCATCCACTACTGTCTCGGCGCCCCGCTCGCACGGCTCGAAGCCGAGATCGCCATCGGCAGCCTGCTGCGCCGCTTCCCCCAGCTCAAACTGGCGGTGCCAGCGGACGAACTTGCCTGGTGGCCTTCCTTTCACAAGCGCGGCCTGCAACAGCTGCCCGTCTGCTGGTAGCGCTCGTTGACGTGAACAGGCGATCTGCCCGTGGGATGGACCAACAGCGGCGGCGTCGGTTACACCGCGTCGGAAGCCGAGAGTGAGGGCTGTCGCACTACGGGACCACACCGCCGCGATAGCATGGCCGCTGCGGTACACGTACCGCGCCCCCGCACACCGGGGGTGGCACGCCCGCGGCTTCGGCGGGCCAATGCCCGGCACGGCTGCCGGGGTGAGGATCGCAACGCAGCATGCTCCCCTGCCCTTTGGCAGGGGGACCAGATCGCTGACACCTCACCCGCCCTGGCACGGAGAGCCCATGGACACCTTCAGCAAGCCTCTCGCCGACGGCCGTACGGCATACGTCACCCCGCTGATCACCGTCTTCGGCGCCATCAGCTACGAAGCAGTCGACGGCGAGGGCCAACGCATCGCCGACGGCTGGCTGTACGACGCTTCCGAGCGCGGTGTCCCGGACGAGAAGAGGCCGCCTGGGTGCACGCATATGATTCCCGCCTTCCCGGCACCGTTGTGGTTCACCCCAGAGGAGGTCACACGGCTGACCGCGCTGGGCGCGGCAGCCAAGGCCGTCTTCGACGGCTCGCCTGAAGGGCAGCAGCTCGAGGCGTGGCGTGAAAGCCAGGCCGAAGAGCGAAGGGCAATGGCCGCCGAAACGGCAGTCCTGCAGTCAGCGGAGGGGAAGGTCCTGGTGTCGGAGCGTGCCCGGCTCGCGGCCGCGGCGGGGGCTGTGCTGGATGCCGGCGAAGCCCAGCGGGAGCGTGCTCACGACGATGAAGGCGGAGACCCCGGGGCTTACTACCGCGATCAGCAGCCCAGGAACGAGGCCGCCTACGAACGTGCCTGTGACGCTCTTGCCGCGTTCGACGCCGAGCACCCCGAGATCATCGCAGCGCTGAACGCGCAGGAAGCCGCTGCCGTCCGCCGCCGTCTGGAACTCGACTGACGTGTGCGCGCGGTGGCGCCACGCCAGCGCCGGCGTGGCATGGCGCGGGAGGAGTCCGCGGTTGGACCATTGGCGCGAAATCCGGCGCCTGCGGGAGGAGTCGACTCTCCCGCAGGCGCGGCACGGCCAAGAGGGGCCTGTGAGCGTTACAGGTCCGCCTCCGCGGGCGGGAGCTCGGCATCGCTGCGGTTGTGCAGCCAGTTCAGCAGCTTGAAGCCGCGCTCGCTCTGCTCAGCGTTTCCCCACAGCGCGGCCGAGAAGGCTGCGACGGTGAGCGCCCCAACGGTGCCGAGCACGAACATCTGCGGGCCGGTGAGCTGGGGCTGGCTTGGGGTGTCCATCGGTGTCCTTCGTGTCGGGTGATGCAGCTGATCCAGCGTAGAAGCCGCTCGGGTCGGGGCGTGCAGATTTCCGATGGAATGCCCTTTGCCGGACAAAGGCGTTGCGGTCAGGGGGAGCCGTCGCTCGGCAGTGCATGCGCCAGGCGTGGCCGTTCCCGCGGTTGGTCCACTGGGACCCTTCAGGGTCCTCACCATCAGGGCCGCGGGCAACGGTCTGACTCTCACCGAGGCCGCGCACGTCGTGATGTACGACCGCCCGTGGAACCCGGCCGTCGAGGACCAGGCCATCGACCGGGCCCACCGCATCGGGCAGATCAAAATCCGCACCGCCTCTTGCCAGCGAGTTCAGCATTGAGGGCCGGATCGACGCGCTACTGGAACACAAGCGGGCGTTGGCGGACGCGGTCCTGTCCGGCGGGGAGAGACGGCACGGACCGAGCTGACCGCCGCCGAACTAGCCGTCTCGCCGCGTTGGGAAAGCCTCGCCCCGCCCGCCGATGATCCGGCCACCGCCTACCGCGCAGCCCTAGCGGCGCGACGTTCGCGTGCCGCCTCGTGGGCCTGACCGACCACGTCACAGTCTGTATGCTGTGCTGCGAGTGGCCGTCGCGCCGGCCCGATGCCCCGTCCCCGCGTCCACGCCGCTGAGGGACCCAGAGGCCAAGAGTCTCCGACTCGCGCGCCACTGAGCATGCACTCTTTGCAGAATTTGACCTCTCAGCGGCCGGTGCGCGTGGAGCACTCCTGGCTGCGGTGAGGATCTTCATGGCCAAGAACACCACCCGTGCCCACGACCGAGCAGTGCGGGCCTATCAGGCCACACACGGCGTTCCTCTGAGCGAGGCACGGCGTGCGCTCGCCGGGCCAGCGACGTCCTCCGATGACCCAGAGGCCGCGGCCTGGGACGGCTTCACCCCCAAGGAGCGCCAACGGCGGGCAGGGCTCAAGCTGTCGCATCTGGCGACGCGGCAGGAACTGCGCCTGCTCGGAGAAGTCGCCGCCGGGCTCGGTTCGTCCATGTACGCGTTGGATGTGGTGCGCTGGAACGACGAGCCCGTGGTGCTGGCCGAGCTCGATGCCTTCGACGATCACGTTGTGCCACGGCTTCCGCGGTGCAGCGACCGCCAGGACCAGGCATGGCGAGCTCGGATGGCCCGTGCCTTCTGCGACATCGCCGACGACCTAGGCGCCGGAAAGGCTCCGATCGCCCGATGCCACGCCGAAGACCTCGCCCTGATGATCGCGGCCAAGAAGGTCCGGGAAATCGTCGACCAGGCCAAAGACATGGGCGGTGACCCGCTCGCGGTCAACCCTGGGCAGAAGCCACTGGACGCCGCAGGTCACCTGGCCGATTGGTTTCCCGGCCTGGGCCGGGTGAGCCTACGACGTCGCGACGCCTTCACCTACGAGGCCCTGGAGGAAGCCCTGCTCGGTGAGGCCGAGGTCTACCTGTTGTGGGGCGACGACCAGGGCTTCGAGTGCCCTGACCATCCTGTCGGCTGGCAGATGATGGGCGAGGACATGCGCGCCGAGCGCTGGTTCGACACGTTCGCCACCACCATTCCCCGTGATCCGAACCGCGGCTTCCCCGACGACGTGTGGTCCCAACTCACCGACCACGCGCGCCGATCCCTGGCACAGGAGCCCATCTGGCTCGGCGCTGATGAACCGGACCAGCCGGAGCCGCAGGAAGGGTCGGCGGTGTGCCGCATGCCCGAGGAGGGTGCTCCGCTGGGGACGGTGTCTGCTGCGCACTTCCTGATCGCTGCGTGGCGGCAGCAGGTCCTCAACTTGATCGGCGAGGCGATGGGCGGCAAGCACCATGTGTGGCAGGTCAAGAGTCCTGACCAGGTGTGGGAGCTCGATGGTCGTGTCGTCTTCAGCGATATCCCCGCCGTGGCGCTCGACCAGGCCCGCCGGCTGCTCCCGAAGGCGGTGCCCGGCCAAGAGGGTGAACTCGTAGAGATCTACTGGTCACGCCCCGCACCGCGCGGACACTACTACGAGCCGCTGTGGTTCCGGGTGAAGGTCTGGAAGATCGAGGAACACTCCTCGGGGCCCCGTGATGTCCCCTGGATGCGGGTGCAATGGGCTGACGGCAGCCTGTCCGGCATGTCGTTCACCGACATTGTCGCGATGGGTCGGCCCACGGGCCTGGACCTCTCCCCTTGGGCCCCGGTCTCGGGCAAGCTCCACCCGATGCCGAAGCTCGAGGACTACCGTCGGCCAGAAGACGACGAACTCGGCAGTCTCGGCGCCGGCTGAGCTGGCGACGACGCGGGGTGGTCCAAGCTGCTTCTCCGCGACGCTGCGGCGTACACGACGATGGCGTGCCGGGTCCCGGTCCAGGCGTGCGCGCCCTTCTCGACGAGGCGAGCCCCGATCGCCCGGCGCACCCGGCGCCCGGCGTTGAATCCCAGCGGCTGGGGGGCGGCCTACGAGGTCGGCTCGGGACCGTCCTCGCCGAACTGCTCGCGCCAGCGCTGAAACTCGATGCTCTGCCACGTCACACCGGCCTCGATCTGGTCCGGGGATAGCCCGGTCTCCTGCGCCAGGTCCTCCTCACTGATCCGGCCCCCGTGCTTATCCAGAGCCCTGGCGATCTTCCCGGCCCAGAGCTGGGGCTCGATGAATGGCCGGTGTTTGTACTGTTTGACCAGCTCGGCCAGGTGCTCTTTCGTGCAGCCGACGACCATGCGCTTGCCGTCGAGCTTGGCGTCGACCGCGTGAATCGACGACGAGTCCGGGACCAGGGCATACCACTCGGTGCTGTCCGAGACCACGGCCCCGCACAGGTCACACAGTTCCGGCTGGCCCTCGCCCTCGACGCCACTGCCGGGCTCGCTACTGTCCGTCACTCTTCATGTCTATCTCTCCATGGCGGTCGCGCCGTCCCGACGCTCCGCGTTGCGGACCCGCCCTCGGACGAGTGCCGTTGGCCCGGGCCATGATCGCGACGTCTGCGCGATCGGGCCGTGTAGTCCGGCAGCCTCTGCCCCGGGCCGCGTGCTCGGGCTGCTCCAGGAAGCCGCGCCAGCGATGCCTGCGGCCGGGGAAAGGCACAGCGCCGGGGCCCTGCGCGGCCCCGGTGCTGTACACCCACCTTGCCTCAGCGAGCGTCGGTCTGGGCGTAGCGGTAGTCCAGGATGTCGGGCTGGCCCTTCTCGGGCAGGAACACCAGGGCTTCGCCCTGGAAGACGTCGACCGTCAGCGGGCGCGGCGACTTGTCGTACACCGAGCCGACCTTCCCCGGCGTGATCTGCAGCCCGGGCCGCAGGACGAGGCTCTCCTCGTTGTGTGCCAGGGGCACGATCGCGAGGACTCCGTCGCGGGTACGCAGGGTGTACACCCTCTCGTGAACCGGAGTGGCGGGGAAGAAGCTCACCTTGGCCTGCGGACCCAGGCTCTTGCCGCGCTCCTTGTAGGTCGTGAGGACGCTCTTGACGTTCTCGCTCGCCCGGGACAAGGCGGCGCCCTGCTTGGCGCCTCCGGTGGCGAAGAGGTCCTCCACGGCCGCGGGCACGCCGTCCGGCGCGAGCGCTCCCACGGGGTTGGCCGCCGGGGCGGTGCGGGCCACGCCGTTCGGGGTCTGCACCGGCGGCAGGGCCTTGGCGGGGAACAGGGACACGACCTTCTTCCACGTGTTGCCGGTGGCGGGCGACTTCTCGAACACCATCACCGTGTGATTCTTGCCGGTGGTGGTCGCCTGGGCCGCGAACCAGTCACCCCCCGCAGGGAGGTAGAAGGTGCGATCGGTGAAGGTGAACGGCTTGACGTACTCCTTCTGCTCCCTCTCGCTCAGCGTCCCGAACTGCTCGAACTCGGCCTTGCTGCGCGCGTACAACTGCCCTGCTTCCACGGTGGCCAGGAGCTTGGCGTCGCGGGTCGCGTTCGCGCGGTTGTTCACAGCCTGGTACGTGTCGAGGATCTTGTTGGCCTCGCTGAGGGTGACGACTCCTCGGGGCACGGGGCTCGGGCTCGCGGTGGCGGAGGAGGAGTGGGAGGCCGGTGCGCGGTCGCTCGCGGGAGCGCCGCTCGCGCAGGCGGCCAGGGTCAGGGCAGCGGTCAGCCCGACGGCGGCGGCCGCGGCCCGCGCCGCGTAGGCGCGCAGTTCGGCGGTGTGGGGCATGCGGATTCTCCTCGGTGGCGGCGGTGGCTCCGAGCAGCCTCCGGCCACCCAAGCCCCGCCCGCCGCCGGTGCCCCGAGCATTCCCGCACTGCGGGAAACGGGATGAACTCCTCTCCCCGAAGGCGGACTTACCGCACCCCGCACCGTCGCGCCCCTCGCGCTCGCCCCGGCCCGTATTCGGCTCCGTCAGCGCGGTTGCTGAGGAAAGGGACTGTGCTGCGGGTAGCCGGGTGCCGTGTCGTAGCTGTGTGGTTCGGCCGGCTGGGGCGGGTAGGGGTAGGCCGCCGGAGCGGCGGGAGGGGTGGGCGCGCGGGTGGCGAAGCCTTCGGCGACGAGCGTGCACAGGTCCAGGTAGGCCTCGCGGGTCCGGGACCGCATCAGGTCCAGGTCCACCTCGGCGCCGGTGGCCAGGTGCTCGTCGAAGGGGACCGAGACGACGCCGCGGCACCGGGCGGAGAAGTGGGCCACGATGTCCTCCACCTTGATCATCCTGCCCTTCTCCCTTACGCCGGAGACCACTGTCAGTGCCCTGCTCACCAGGTCGGCGTAGCCGTGAGCGTTGAGCCAGTCCAGGGTGGTACTGGCACTGGATGCGCCGTCCACCGACGGGGTCGCGACGACGATCAACTGGTCGGCCAGGTCAAGGACTCCGCGCATCGCGCTGTAGAGCAGGCCGGTGCCGGAGTCGGTGAGGACGATCGGGTACTGGCGGCCCACGAGGTCGATGACGCGGCGGTAGTCGTCGTCGTTGAAGGTGGTGGAGATGGCGGGGTCGACGTCGTTGGCGAGGATCTCAAGGCCGGAGGGAGCCTGCGAGGTGAAGGCGCGGATGTCCATGTAGGTGTTCAGGGTGGGGATCGCCTGCACCAGGTCGCGGATGGTTACTCCGGTCTCGCGCCGCACCCGCCGTCCGAGCGTGCCGGCGTCCGGGTTGGCGTCGATGGCCAGGACCTTGTCCTGGCGTTCGCTGGCGAGCGTGGCGCCGAGCGCCGTGGTGACGGTGGTCTTGCCGACGCCGCCCTTGAGGCTGATCACGGCGATCCGGTAGCAGGCGTGGACCGGTGTGCGGATGAGCTCCAGCTTGCGCTGCGTCTCGGCGTCCTCCCGCGCTGCGCCGAGGCGGAAACGCGAGGGTCGGGTTCCAGGGCGGGTGCTGCGCGGCTTGGGCGGGGCTCCGCGTAGGAGACGCTCGGAGGACAGCTCCGTCGCGGCGCTGTGCCCCAGCGGGGCTCGAGCCGGGCCGGGAGGGGTCTGGCGCGCCGGCATGTACGCGGGGGGCGGGGCCGCCGGTGGCGCAGGGGCTGGCGCGGCGGGTGGCATGGCGGCCGGCGCGGTGTGCTGCGGCGGCCAGGCGGTGGCCGCGGGTGCGGGCCCGCCAGCAGTGAACGCGGGCGCGACGGGGGCGGGGTGGGTGACGGCGGGCGGGTATCCGTATGCGGCCTGCGTGGGCTGCGGCCCCTGCTGCGGATATGCGGCCGACGGAGGCGGCGCTGGCGAGTGCGGTGGAGGGGACTGGACCGGCTCCGGGTGCGCAGGGTGCTGGACGGGGACGGGCTGGACGGGCCAGGAGGTGGGCCCGGCGGTGACGGGGGCCTGGTGGGATTGAGGAGGGGCCGCGCTCGGCATCGCGGGCGTGGGGGGCGCAACGGGCTGGGGAGCGGTCTGGCCGTACCAGTCCGGGCCCGTGTAGGTGACGGCGAAGGGCCCGTGGTCGGGAGCAGCGTCGTCACCGTTGGTCGGGTGGCTCTGTGCGCTCGGGACCCAGCCCACGTCTCCCCCTGCCGGCTGGTGGTCCATGGAATCCTCCTGATCTGAGCAACCGCGGCGTGGGCGGTGCTGTTCGCGGCGTCGAGCCGGGGTCGGACGCGAGGCCAGGAGGTGAGCGGCACTGCGGATTTGGCACACTGGCCGGCCCCCTTGACCGCGGCTTGTGCGCTCACGCCCGCCTGCTGCGACGTCTCCCCTTCTGGGCGGTTGGTCCGGTGCGGTCAGGGCCAGCGTGCCCGAGGAGATGCGGGTGATCGGCGTGCCGGCTCGCTTCTTCCCGGCTGGAGGAACACCAGTTGCGATCGGATCCCGCCCGGTGCCACCGGACGGACGGGGAGGCTTTCCTGGCCGCCCGGCGCATGGGTAGGTGGGGGGCGGGAGATGCCGCCCGGGTTGCGGCGGCTGCCGAGATCCGGGTGGGGAGGCACGGGATGGACTGGGTGCGCAGGCGCCGCAGGCTGAACGTCGCCGCGGGCATCGCCCGGATCGAGTTGGTGTGTGCGCCGTCGGTGTGGTCGGCGATGGTGGCCCGATGCTCCCGCCGGCACGGCACTGTTCACTTTTCCGAGGACATGCAACAGCGGGCAGGCGCCGGACTTGTGTGCGTAGCGCTCTCCGGCGTCGAACTGTCTGAGCTGATGGATGTCGCGGCGCGACGGGCCCGTTGGTGGAGCCGGGAGGACCCTCCCGGCCGCGCGCTGTGCCGCAGCGTCTATCGGGCCGCCGTCGCCGTCGTCGACGAGCTGGGTACCGGCCACCGGGCAGGCGTGCCGATCCCGTCGATTACCCTCTCCGCGGGTGCCTCTCCCTGACCAACTCCCCCGCCGCACGCGCGCTTTCGCCTGATTCTCCCCAAATGCTTGTGAAGCTGCTGGAGCGGCGGACGCCATCGGCCGGTCTCGTCGCAGAGCGGACCGAAGCAGCAGAGGCCTACACCAGTGGCCTTCCCTTTTGAGGCGAATGCCGGATTCTATAGACGCGCACCTTCCCTTTGAGCGCACATTCGCACGCCTGTCGACGACTATCTATCGACATTTCAAGCCGACAGAAACGTGAAATTTTCCCCACATTGTCACTCACAGTGGCGACCTTGAAGGCACAGATACCCGCCTATTTCCGCCACATTCTCCTAGCTACTTCTCACACTCCGTCACAGGAAGAGGGTCTTCCGGAAGGGGGTGTTCCTGGTCAACCCCACGTGTACCCAGATAGAGATCTTGTGTACCGACCAACAGCACCAACTGCCCCGGCTGACGTGCTGATTTGGCGCAACGGGGAGGGATCGTGGAAACCGGCACACGTAGTTCGCATCAGCGCAGGGAGCGCGACCGCACGAACGCAGTACTCCATGCGCTGCTGCAGCTCGGCCCAGGCCCGCACAAGTCCCGCGACATCACCGCCCGCACGACCATGGGCGAGGAAGAAGTCCGGCGGCGTCTGCTCCAGCTCTTCAAGGCCAAGGTGTGCTGCCGCCCCCGCTACGGATACTGGGAACTCCGCCCCCTCACGGACGCCCCGACTGACCTACCA
The DNA here is from genome assembly GCF_044767915.1 of Streptomyces sp. NPDC101191. Classification (NCBI taxonomy): domain Bacteria; kingdom Bacillati; phylum Actinomycetota; class Actinomycetes; order Kitasatosporales; family Streptomycetaceae; genus Streptomyces; species Streptomyces sp. NPDC101191. Next base: position 238,508 of record NZ_JBIWOU010000009.1, on the reverse strand, counting down.
GGGCTCGTGCATCCGAACACCACTCCCCTGCTGGACGCCGCCCTCCTCCTCGAAGACCTTCACAGCCGCACCCAGCAGGCCGTGCTGCTGCACACCTACTCCCCTGTCACCGGCGAGCGCCTGTGCATTGCCGCGGCCGGGGCCCACGACGTGAGCCTCCGCCGCGAACTGGCCTTCACCCCCGGCGCCGTGGACCGACTCAGCCGGGCCCCCCTCGATGCCGACGCGCCGGGCCTGGTCATGCTCGCCAACCTCGCCGGCCACGACACCCCACTACGCGAGGACCTGCGCCGGATCCGGTCCACCCAGGTCGCGCTCACAGAGTCACCGCTGCCCGGCTGGATCCTGGTCTCCGTCCCGCTCCGCCGCCTGCCCGGCGCACCGGCCATTCCCGGTGCCGAGCCTCGCGTTGTCGCCGCCGTCAGCATCCTGGCCCCCGACAACGCACAGGGCGATCCCCTGGTCGCCTACGGACGGCTGATGCGCAACGCAGTGCACGCGGCCATCAAGACCAGCGTGGTCATCGCCCGGCCCCGCTTCGCAGCAGCCCAAGCCGCGTGACCCAGCCCCGGGCTGCCTGCCCACCAGCCATGCAGCGGCCCCTCCGACGCCCGCACAGCGGTCCTCGCTGTCGGGCGCAAACGCATGTTGGCCTCAGAACAGGCCACACCGAGCCAAGGAGGACGACATGTCAGTCAGGAACGGCAGAGAACTACACGGGGAGCATCCGATGACCTAGCTCCCCGCGGTCCCGGTGCTGTCTGCCAATACACACCGGGCCCGGCCCTGCGTTCGATGCGGTGTGCCACCACCCCATCAACCGCTGGCCCTTCGTCATCGCCCGACCTGCCAGTCGAGCGAGTCCCGGCTTCTCCTTGCCGAAGGAGCCGGGCGAAATCACTCCCACTCCGGAGCTCGCGCCCCTGCCAAGGGGCCTCGACGTTCCACAACACCGGGAACGGATCACGTTCATGATGCAGCACACTGCTGCCGCTTGTCACCCACCCCTGCCCCAATCATCCCGTTACGCCCGCCGCCCAGGCCACCGTTTCGGCCCGCCGCAGGGACGTACCCAGTGCGCAGCCGGAACGCCCCAGACGCATCTGCAGGCACTCCCCACTGCCCCCTCATGGACCCCTGGGCGGGTGCTGTGATCACGGCCAGTGCGATCACCGCCAACCGCGAGACCGGAGCACCGCCGGTTCTTCCCCCACCCCGCCACTCCCCCGTCCGGACTGCCGCTGTGCACGCGCCGCAGCCCGCCCGCGGGACCCACGGGCTACCGCAGCCAACTCCGGGCCTCAGCGGTCACCGAGCGGAGCGCCCGCTGCAGAGGACCGGGCTCCTCTCTGCCCTACCGCCCCTGTCCTCGCGTATGCACAAACTCCTCGTCCTCGGGGACCAGGACGCCGCGTACGCGAGAGGCAACCTCCAACGCGGCGGGAAGAACACGGCCGCATCCGACCACGCGTGGGCGATGACTCGCGCCGTGGCCGCCGACGCCGTCCGCGCGGGATGGCAGCGCTCTTCCTTCGTCCAGGTCATGCTCGACGGCCCGTACAAGGCCGGACAACACGCCCGCGCCCTCCAGCACCGCCGCGGCTACGACAAGGCCGCCGCTTGGCTCCAGCGGGCCTGGGACGGCGCAGCGCACTACGTCCGGTCCACCGATCCCATCAGCACCCGTCAGGACTTCCACGCCGCCCTGGCGGCCTTCCGCTCCCGCATCGAGTGCACCCCCTGGAAGGGCGTCGCCGGCAAGACCGACCTGCGCAACCTCATCGCCCGCATGGAGATCTGCGCCCGGGCAGGAAGCTGGGACCACACCGTTTCCGAACGCGACCTCGCCGAGCGGATGGGCTGCAGCCGCACCACCGCACACAACTCCAACCAGCGCCTACTCCAGGCCAAGCTGCTGCGTCAGCTCGACAACGGCTCACCGACCGAAGGTGCCCGCTGGATGATCATCTCCCGTCTGCCTTCCACGACGTCTCACCACTGGTCCACCCCTAAAGGGCCGGAGGCTGGGGGGGCCATGTGTGGCCCAGGCGTGAGACGGCCCGACACCGGCGCCGACATCGACTCCCGAGCAGCCGGACAGCTGATGCACCTTGACGCCTTCGCCCACCACGGCCTGGGAGGAAGTGGACTCGCCGTCTTGGCGGCCCTGGCTGAGCGAGACGGCCAGAGCCTGACCGAAATCCGGGCGAGCGCCTCCATCTCCCGCCCCACCGCCTACCGACAACTCGGAAAGCTCAAGTCCCTCGGGCTCGTCCGCCACGAGGGAGAGCTCTACCACCTCGCCCCCACCGCCCTGGAGGGCATCGGGACAGACACCGAGGACTGCGACACCCCCGTCACCGGATGGCCCGAGACCGCCAAGAGGCTGGGCACCGCCGGAACGGGAGAACGGCGACGCCGACACCACGAGGCCCAGCGTGTCCACTGGCACCACGAGCAAGTACGCCTCGCCGAGCGCCGCCGGGCCGCCCGTCAGGCTCCCCTCCCCCACCCAGCCGTAGCGCAGGCGCAGTACGTCGGCGCCGACGGCTGCGCCATCGACCCGACCACGGGTGAGGCCATCGTGGGGCTTTACGTCGCCTTGGATGGCTGCTGGGTGTGGGCGGAGGACGAGGTTCCCCAGCGGCAACTGGCAGGCATCCGCTCAAGGAGGGCTCATTTGGACGGGGAAGAGCATCCCTCTGCCCGGGATGTGCGTCGGAGCCAGCTGTAGGTCAGCCGCTACTGCCCGCGGGCCGTTCCTTGCGCCCTGGCAGATACCTGTTCAGGCACATGGCGACGAGCTTATTGCGATCGGGCAGCCCAGCCTCTTCAGTTGCTCGGTCGAGCTCAGCCACCGTCTCCTCGTCCATACGCATGTATAGGCTTTCGGAGCCCGTACCCACGTAGTCGCGATCTTTCAGCGGACGCCCCCCGCCGAAGCGCGATGCTTTGCGCTCGGGCACCGAGGCCTTGACCACTTCCTCCCAGCCCTCCTCAGCCCCCGCATTCAGTGCCTCAAGGATGAACTCAAGGTGTCCCTTGCGAGTGCGGGTGGTAGTCAGTGCCTGAGCTTGAGCCTTGTCCAGGCGCCGGCGTACTCCCTCCGATACTTGGAAGCTGACCGGCACGCCGGTGGCTTCGTCATTTGCTGGGCGAGGAGCCCTGGCCCGAGTAGTGCGCCGGGGGCGTCGCTGCGTCCTCGCCTTCGAGGCAGCGTTCGCACCCTGAACGTCGTCATCGTCAAGGGGCTGGCCCACGGGCCCGGCGGTGTCCTCGCCTTCCGCATCAGGCGCTTCGGGCTCGGAAGGGCGCGCGGTAGGAGGCCCCGCAGTCTTCCGGCGCCCGCTCAGCGCGGACAGCGACGGCTGGGGAAACAGGTCTCCCTCTCCCCCATCGTTCGTGGTGGTCGGCTCAGTCTCGGTCGCCATCGTCAGGACTCCTCAATCTGCTTCTTGATCTGAGCAGACCGTGCGATCACCTCGTCGGTGAGCATGCGATAGTCCTCATGGACCGACCGCACGGTCTCTGGAAGGCTGTTGTCGCCGCCTTCAGCTCGATCGAAGAGGGCCACCAGTGGCTCGCCCTCGACGTCGCGGGACTCCTGGGCCACCGCCTCGCTATGACCGATGTTGGTGCGGAATTTGAAGTAGCGGGCTCCAAGGATCTCCCGCAGTCGCTTCTCGGCCTTCTGGTGGATCTGAGTCGACTTTCGCCCCGTGGCGAACAGCACGACCCCGAGGAGGGTCAAGAGCGGATTGACCTTCCGCACCTTCCGGAACTGCTCACTCATCTCCTTCACGCCGTCGAGCGAGCCGTTGTCCGTCTTGGCGGGGGTGATGATCCAGCGACCCGCACCCATCGCGAGACGCTGAAGCGGCGGGTTCTCCGGAGGGGTATCGATGAAGATGTAGTCGTAGTTTCCAGCGATCGGCAGCAGGCACTGGAGCAAGCGGAGATCGGCGTTTGCGTCGTACTTGTCCCGGAGCCGGCGATACAACTGAGCCACATCGTCCTTCAGCCACTCGCCACCCCCAGGGACGAGGTCCAGACCGGGGCGGACGGTGACTGGCTTGAGCGGCGAGCCGCCGTGAAGAGCGTCGTAGAGCCCCTTGCCATGGTCGTTCTGCTCTTCAGTAGCACCAAACTCGTGCACAGTCAGATTGCCCTGCGCGTTCAAGTCAATGACCAGAACCTGTGCGTCCGGGTCACCAGGGATGCCCCGGTCAGGATCGCCGCGGCGCAGCTTCTTGAGGATCATCAAGGCCAGGTTCGCAACGGTTGAGGTTTTCCCGGCTCCGCCCTTGTCGTTCGCCACGACGTAGACGTGCCACAGATCCAGCCAGGGCACCTCGATTGGATCGTCCTTGTCGTACTCCCTCAGCACGACGCTCTCGGGCAAGGTCAGGCTCAACTCGTCATCCTCCGCTCAGGTCTGGAGCGGTCCCGCTCCACTCAACGAACCTGCTAGCCCAGGAGCATCCAGGGCATCGCTCCGGCACGCAAGACGCATTGAACCACGATGATCAAGTCTCCGTGGTAACAACACGCTAAGACCATCGACACAGCCTCGGGTGGTCAGCCGTGAAGTACAGCATCAGCAGCGCCCTTGCTTCGTCCAGGGGAGCAACCTCCTGACACCACAGGTGACTACGTTGTGTAACGGCAAGGTTGGCCGTTCGCTCCCCTGCTCGTAGGCATGGTTAGCGTCCAGAACATCTAGACGTTCGGCAAAAGTTTCTTTGCCTCTTAGGGCACCTGACCTGCACAAACCTCCATCATTACTTCCTTCGCAACTTCCTTCATCCCTTCCTTCGTTACGTCTGCTAGATCATGCTGATCCGATCAAGGTGAGAAGCAGGTTGAAGCCACCTCACCCACTGCGAGACACCCATGACGGTTACAGTGTGTAGCTACCAGCGCTCTCCACCAGGGCCAGATCTCCGGTGACACTTACGTTTTCACAGACTTTACGTCCGTCTTGTAGATGTCGATCGGCATGTTCGCATAATTATCAGTTCAACACCTCGCTTTCCCGCCTGGAGCGAGAAACGGTTGCTCCTGAGCTTGACCATGCACTTACCCGTCGTTCTCATCCTGTGGTTTAGCATGCGCTCCTACTACCAGCATAAGTGGAGTTGCAGCCAACTTAATGAGGTTGATCGTCACTCGTTGCGAGCGATCCATTGTCATGCATGGGAACACGCGGAGTTGAACGTACTCTCAGACGGGGGGTAACCACTACGTGGAACACAATATTTACCCGCAAGACCAAACATGGGACAGAAACAAGATCTCCACTCATGCCGAGAAATACGGCAAACCTTCGCTTTCACCACCCTTGCCAAAGCGAGTCACAACCTAGCGCTCACACTAGTGATGACACAGAGCTCAAGCAGCATGCTGCTAAGGTTTCTTCTCCTATGGTTTAGCGTGCGCTTGAATTTATAGTGTCAACGCACTTGCAGCCAACTTAATGACGTTGGTCTTCACCCGTTGCGAGCAATCAGTGGACATGCATGGAGACACGTGGAGTTGAACGTGCTCTCAGACGGGGGGTGGCCACTACGTGGAACACATTATTTAGCCGCAAGATCAAACATGGGACAGAAACAAGATCTCCACTCATGCCGAGAAATACGGCAAGCCTTCGCTTTCACCACCCTTGCCAAAGCGAGTCACAACCTAGCGCTCACACTAGTGATGACACAGAGCACAAGCGCAAGGTGAATCAAAGAGATAGCCTCAGATTGAGCACGCAATGAACCATTGTGTATCCTCCAATTTCCAACCTGTTTGGCTGAAAGACTGGTGCACATGCCGGTGCAAGGTTGAATCGCACATGTTTTAGATCAAGGGTCCCACTGTGTGTTATCCCAGCAATACAACTTCCTGATCTCCCTGCGCTTGCCTAGCTGACTTTCACGGATGGATCCAATATGTTCCCTCCTGCGCTTTCCCTTCAGGTAAGAAGCAGACATCGGAGTCGATTGGACTCCTGTCGACTGTGCAAAATGCACCTTTTCTGAGCATTCGCGGCACGCCGAAAACATGCCCTGACCTGCGGAAATGCGCACAGGCGGCCGAACTCCGTCGCGCCGGGGTGAATCCCTTTGGTGGGACGCGAGAGGGCCTCAGGCGGGCGCACAGGGCCGCCATGGCATTCATCGAGGACCTCAGGGAGCGGTGAGACCACCATGAGCCGCCTCTAAGCCATGGCTCGGCAGGATCTGCCCGAACATCTTCCGAGATTCTCACTGGATGCCTGAGCCTCGACTGGAACATGTGCGTGGCACGTCGATGCGCGAGGCGTCGACTCCGATGACCGCAGCCTGCGCATCCCCGTGCCCCCCCTCGGACTGAGGGGGGGAATCCTCACAGCACGCGCGCCACCGTAGCCTGCGATGCCATCAAAGTTGCGAAGCCGTGGGGTTTCTGCGATCTCATATGCACCCGAGGCCCCACCCGGGGAGTAGGACTGCGCTCAAAGTGGCTAGCGGAGCGGTCATCCTCTTGCCGGCCGGGGGGGGGGCACTATGGTTGAGGGCCCGCATCCGCAGGGTCCCGGAAAGGGAAGTGCGACTCCACGAGTCGGCCTACCTCGATTCCGCTCCAACTCTCTCGGTCGAACCGTCGAAGGTCCGCTTCAGACCAAGGCAGACGCCCGATGCTCATTCGCTTGGTACACCGCCGCCACCGCGCGACTAGGTATCTGCGCAGCCTCGCCGGCCCTTCACCTCCGCCTCCAGCACCGGCAGCACCGCTGTGACAGCAGAAATCCGAGCTCGGCAAGGAGAAGACGGTCTCGCGAAGATCCTGCGAACACAGCCGCAGCGGGGGAGCAGCTTCCAGATCACAGCACCCGGACCGGCCGGGGGGCACTATGGTTGAGGGCCCGCATCCGCAGGGTCCCGGAAAGGGAAGTGCGACTCCACGAGTCGGCCTACCTCGATTCCGCTCCAACTCTCTCGGTCGAACCGTCGAAGGTCCGCTTCAGACCAAGGCAGACGCCCGATGCTCATTCGCTTGGTACACCGCCGCCACCGCGCGACTAGGTATCTGCGCAGCCTCGCCGGCCCTTCGCCTCCGCCTCCAGCACCGGCAGCACCGCTGTGACAGCAGAAATCCGAGCTCGGCAAGGAGAAGACGGTCTCGCGAAGATCCTGCGAACACAGCCGCAGCGGGGGAGCAGCTTCCAGATCACAGCACCCGGACCGGCCGACCAGCCGCGATGCCAACGGTCAGTGCGCTTTCCTTCTGTGCTCTGTGAACGAGGGTGCCTCATCCGAGCTCACCTCGGTGGGGCCGAGCGAGGAGGATCAGCGGCGCGAATGAACTGGGCCTACGCGCTCCCCTCGTCACCGACAGATTTCGCCGCACAACCCGAGCGAGGTGGGGCATTGGCCACCTGTGTAGCGGAGGGGGGCCAGCAATGGCACCACGGACCACACGGGAAGATTCGGCCGCGTCAACGTACTGGCTTCAGACACTCGTCGGCCATGGGTGACCTCGCTGAGGGCACACGATCGACAGGACAGCGGCGCTGAGCCGCAGCGAGCGCTCCCAATCGCCGAGAGCTTAGGTGAGTGCCACAAGCCTCTGGATGATGACGCGCACTGCCGCCTACCTGATGGGCCGGTCCTGGTCGCCGTTCGGCGAAAGCGCGGCAAGAGCTATGGGCGGCCGCGGTCCCTACTCGCTCTGGGCGAGCCCAGCTTCGGACAGCTAGATCTTCCGGTCAAGGTTCTGTTGTTCGAAACCCGAGGTCCCAGCACCGGCTTCAGCGGAGGGCTCACATCAGAGTTCGATTGACCGCTTTGTGCCTGTTTATGCATAGCGTCGCACGGCCCCTGACCTGCGCTTTCTCCGCCAGCTGGCCGATCTCGGTGTTGCCGGACTGATTGCCCATCCTCGGAGTGAAAGGCGCTCAGAAGGCGATCTACGGCTTTCAGGGGCCTCTCTAGGAGCACTATCAACGGCGGCTGAGCATCAAAGGGGCGGTGAAGAGGGAGGAACGGCTGTCGTCGGGTGCCCTCGGCTTGGCCAGCGCTGCCGCAAGCTACGAGTCTGCGGGGGCAGTGCCTCAGTTGGACTGGGCGCGGCTTCCGGCAGTACACGGCGGATCACCTACCTGTCGCAGCGCCGGCGCCCGGGAACGGCACAGTCCGTCGACTCCTCTCGGTGTACTGGCTCATCTGCGGAGCCCTGCAGCCTGCACTGCAGAGGCCGGGCGTCACTCGTCCGGGGCCGTCTGATAGCCAGCAGATCATTGGACCGGTGCGAGTTGTCCAGGGTGGCCGAATGCCAGCCTGCAGCGCCGCCGCAGGCGCCCTTGACCACTCGGAAGGGTCCTCACACTTCCCAAGCGGACGGCCCCGGCACCCGCGCCGACCGGTGAGCCAGCACCGCTGAGCGCCGTGCACGACCTTCTGGTCACCCGTTGCAGCATCTACCCCGAGCGCTACTCGGCGAATGAGGGGGGTGGCACGTATCGGCCTAGGGTCGATGCCCGCCACCCCCTCATTTTGCGTTGCTGGGGAGGATGGGGATGACGCCGAAGGCACCGGTGCCGAGGCTGTTTGGCGTACGCCTTCCGCAAGCGGCTCGGCTCACCCGTCAGCTTCAGCGAGAGCGGCATGGGAGAGAGCGAGGCAATTGACGCCTCAGTGGGGGTTGGACTCTCCGCGAGAACCAGTGGGGGAGTGGGACCTGCAAGCCCAACTCGGGTCGTCGGTTGCTCGACCAGCGGTGTGCGCGCAGAGCTGCACAGAACGCCGTGCACTTGGTCAGGTACCGGTGCAGGCCGGCCACGCTCCTCACGCTCCCCGCTGATGCGCGGAGGGAGCGGCGTGCAAGCACGCGGCTGTCGTCATCGTCAGCTGTGTCCATCGTGGCGATGATCAGCGCGGGTTCGCCACGCGAGGCTGCCCCGGACAGGAACCTGTCGTACTCCTCGGCACCGTGACCGGAGAAGTGGCTCGGATTGAGGGCCACGGTGCACGCGCTGATGTTCATGGCGAGCCAGCGCGACTCAGCCCCATGCCGGCATGAGGCCGAACCGGTACGGTCCGGTCTGCTGTATGGCAGCGGCACCGAGCTGGTCGCCGCGGTGGCCGTCGTGCTGCGCGCCGCTGGGTTCACCGTCACCGACCTGGACGAGGAACTGGGCACCCAGTCCGCGGACCCACTCGCCGTGCTGAACGGCTCCACCTGCCTGGTAGAGGTGAAGGCCGCCGCCGGGGCAGCAGGGGAGAAAATGGTCTCGCAACTCCGCGGCCACCTGGAGACCTGGTCCGAGCTGCGCCCGAACCAGCTGGTCACCGGCGCCGCCTTGATCGTCAACCATCAGCATCGTCTCGACCCCGCCGAGCGCACTGCCGAGGTGTACCAGCGCAACGGTCCGCGTCGACACCCTCCCTTTTCCCGTACTCGCCTCCGGCGACCTGTTCCGCTGGTGGTGCGCGCAGGACTGGCTCGCAGTGCAGGCCGCGGTACTCGGCCAGGCGCATCCAGGAGGAGAACAAGGTGAACGGACGGCGGGCGGTAGCAGGAACCCGGCGGTCGGCCTCAGCCGGTGCCGTCTCACCAGCGCGCGCACAAGGCTCCGCGGCTCAAGAGGGGCTGGCGGCTGGCGATCGCTGCAACCGCCCAGGCCACGAAGGATCCAAAGCTCCACGAGCTCGGAAAACCTCCGCCAGACAGTGGCCAACATCTCATTGCTCACCACGGTCCGCTGAGGCAAAACCTTGAGGCCGACATCCCCGGCCGTGGACGGCACACCGCGCATGGACGGACCCATCCATGCTCTGATCTGGGTGTATGGGGCGGTGCTCCATACAGGCCGCGATCACTGTGGTCTTCTGGATCCGGAGGAGTGTGCTCCAAGGAGCGGAGCCTCGTCGCCCTTGTGGCCGATCCTGTACCTGCGGGCCCCTCGTTCGCCGGTATAGTGGACTTACAACTTGTTGTTCAGGCATGGAAGCCCCGCCGTCGTTGACGGCGGGGCTTCCGCATTCCCTGCACGGGTCGCTCAGGCGATCCGCAAGTCTGGCTGTGCGCCCTCGGCTGGCGGCACAGCTTGGTACTCCGGGAGGAGAAGACCTGGCAGCCGACCTTCTTTCATGTCTGCAAGTGCTTTTGTGAAGGCAGCCGTCATCTCGTCCATGCTGCTGTATTTGGCAGCCAGAGGGTGGAGCCGGTACCGGTTGCCGCCCCGCTCTCCACCCCCTGAGCGCAACACAAGGTTCCGTTCAAACAGCGGTTCCATCAGCGTGCTGAGCGTCGATGGCGCCACTTTGTACTCACGCGCCATCTCTCGCTGGCTGGGAAGTACGCCGCCGGAACCGCTGCGGAAGACCAGGTACTGGAAGAACTTGACCGAGGCCGCGCCACCGGGTAGCGCCCAGATCCGGTCAGCCACGAGTGGGGACATCACTTCAAGCCCGGCCATCAGGGCTTTCCTCTCTGCTCAGGACGCTCCATGCTTCAGTTCACCCAGTGCGCCGCTTACGGGCAGGCTCCATCGACTCTCCATCCAGGTTAAGGTCCAGAGCCTCCTGATGGTGCACGATCTCGGGACCGATCCGGTCTGGGAAGCTGACCGCGGGGTTCTCGTCCTTGTGTACTTCTGCGATCTCCGCCAGGACATTGTGCTGGGCAACGCTGCTTCCGCGGAACCAGAGCTTCACGTTCAGCCGGATGCGCCCGTTTCCAACAGGCTCGATCCAGTTGTACTCACAGAGCGCGCGCACGGCACGATTGACTGTCGGACGAGTGATGAACCTCGCGTTGTCCTTCTTGGCAGCCAATTCGTTGAGACCGTCTGTGATCTCTTGCTGTGTGTACTCGGCGATCCCGGTGCCGGCGGTCTGGCCACCGGCTACGAATAGGAAGACGCACAGCTCGCTCTTCGTGATGCTGTTCGCGACCGCAAGCTGAGCCAGCAACTGAGTGAACCAGTTGCTGGCCAGGCTGTATCCAGCCCCACCAGCAAAGTCGTGGACGTCTCGAGGATCGTCGCCGTACTCAAAGTGCACGCCCTTCAGCTTGGGGCCCCGGCGAGGTCCCTGCTGGGGGGCCGCTGCACGCTGCGGTGCTGTGGCCTTCTCCATCTCGCCGCCGAGCTGGTCGGCCAGAAGCTGGATCAGGCTGTCTTGGACCAGGGCCTTGTCCGGACGTGAGGCGGATACCGCTCGGGGCCGACGCGACTCGCGCGACGGCAGGTCAGATGTCACAGGACCTCCTTGTTGTTCAGGCGGTCCGAGACTATCCCAAAAGTTCGACTGAGCCTCACTTTCATAGCGTCGCCACGCTGACAAGTACGACAGCGTCCGCAAAGTTCGGGTAGGCCGAACTTTGAGTGTCCCTACGAGTCAGAAGTTCGGCTCAGTCGCACATTGAGTGCGGAGAGCTTGGCACATTCGATCTCGGGTCGAACCCGAACGGCCGCGCGATGCGCGCTCACGAAGCAGTGCCCTGACCAGGGCGTTTCCGAAGCTAAGCGATGCGCCACCAAAGTTCGACCCACCCGAACTTTTCGCTTCAAACGTGTCCGCGCGCTTAACATCTTGGTCTCCCAAATGTGCCCGCCAGACCATGATCATCTTCTAAAGTGCCTGGTCAGAGCGTCGCACAGTGCTGTCGCCTCTTAAAAAAGAAGCACCCCATCAGTCACGCTGCCACGGGCTGTCACATGCACAACTCCCATGCCAGAACCCTCCCCACCGCCTCAGCCGTCTGAGGTGCACCGCCATACGCGCATCAACCATCCTCAAACCCCAGAACTCACCCAAGCCACAGAAAGTCAACCCCCACCAGCTGCACTTCCTCAACAAGGAGCGGAGGTACCTCAACCACCCATCCTCATCAACCACGCTCACCCTCTTTGATCGTCACGGTCGTCATCACCCGGGACGCAGCTCCGTTCCTGCCGACCACTGCCCTGGCGTAACCAGGAAGCCGCACGCGAAGCCAGCTCAGCCACCGATCACCCCCTAATGTCCGGGCAAGACGCATGTCTGAACCCGGCCGACTCTCGCAAACAGCCCGCTTCCGGGCGCGGCGCCATCTCACTGCAGACCTGCCCCAGCACCTGCCGCATCCGTGCCGCTCCTGGCGAGGGTCCGCGCTGCGGACCGCAATCCAAGATCCCTCCTCCATCGCTCCCGTCCTGCGGAATAAAGCAGCTCAGGCCCGTTTTCACGGCCTTCCCGCACAAAGCATCGGTGCTGGTGGCGCAGGAGGAGCCTCTCTAAGTGCTTGATCGTTCTGCGCTGCCCACCAGACGTGGGGAGTGTGGACGTGAATCAGTACGGGCGGCGAGCGCAGCGGCACTGGCAGGAGTTCCGGCCCGGCCGCATCGCGGAGATCGATGATCCGAAGGCCTTCTTCACCGAGCTGGGCAGTGATGTCCAGGACGAGGTGCGGGTTCGCTGGACCGCTGCGCGTCTGGCCGCGCCTGCTGTGGCGGGGGAGTCCTACCTCGAGCGTGCCGGCCGTCTGCAGCAGTTGCGTCATGAGGCCGAGTCCGAAGTTCTGCGCGAGCTGGTGCTGCTTCCTGCCGAGGACGACGTCGACCTGGCGGACGACCCGCACCTCTCCGACTCGGAGTTCACCGAGGAGCAGTGGCGCGAGCAGCATCTGCACGACCTGCTGGCTGGCCACAGCCGGCCCGCGGAATTCACTGCCGCGGAGCGTGAACGGCTCAGGGCGGGTGCCCCGGCCCGGCTGCTGGAGCTCACGGGCCTGTCGGACGACCTCCTTGGCCGTCAGGGGCTGCTGTAAATGTCGGCCCAGGAAGGGGCGTTCCGCCCCGAGGACCAGAACGATCTCGCTCCGGCCGCGCCGATGGCTCGCTTGGAGGCGAACCTCGCTGCGCTGCGTCTACTGAGGCTGATCCAGTCGGAGGGCCGTGAAGCGACCGGCGAGGAGCGGCGGGTGTTGGCCCGGTGGTCTTCGTGGGGTGCGCTGCCGAACCTGTTCGATCCGTCTCGGGAGCGGACCAAGAAGAACCGCGAGAAGTACGAGGCCGCGCAGGCGGAACTGCTGGAGCTGCTGAGCGAGACGGAGTACGCGGCCGCGCGGCGCACCACCCTGAACGCGCACTACACGGACGCGGCGTACGTGCGGATCATCTGGCGGGCGTTGCAGGCGCTCGGCTTCAAGGGCGGACGCGTGCTGGAGCCGGGCTCCGGGGTGGGCACGTTCATCGGGATGGCCCCCGAGGGGGCCGAGATGACCGGTGTCGAGCTCGACCCGGTGACCGCGGCAATCAGCCAGCTGCTGTATCCGCAGGCCCGGATCCTGAACGAGGGCTTTGAGAAGTCGCGGGTGAAGACCGGCGAGTACGACGCCGCGATCGGCAACGTGCCGTTCCACTCCGCCCGCTTGAACGACCCCCGCCACAATCCTGGCAACTTCCCCATGCACGACCACTTCATCATCAAGGCCCTGGAAGGGGTCCGGGTCGGGGGAGTGGCCGCGTTCATCACCTCCACCGGCACGCTCGACAAGTCCTCCAAGGCCGCCCGCGCGGAGATGGGCGAGCTCGCCGACCTGGTGTGCGCGATCAGGTTGCCCAACGGCGCGCACGCCGCGGCCGCCGGCACCGATGTGGCGACCGACCTGCTGGTGTTCCGCCGCAAGGCGCCCTCGCACAAGAAGCAGGGCGCGGTCTTTACGAAGACGGAGGAAGTCAAGACCGCTGACGACAAGCGGATGGACGTCAACGAGTACTTCCAAAAGCATCCGCGCAACGTGCTGGGCACCCTGGTGCCCGGGCGGGCCCGGGGCGGCAAGCACCGCCCGGAAGTTCTCGCCCGCGGCGGCGACACCGCCGCCCGCCTGGAGAAGGAACTGCAGCGGGAGATCGAGGCCGCAGTCGAGGCCGGCCTGGCCATGACCGAGAACCCGGCCCGGCGCGAGGAGGAGGTCCAGGGCCCCGACGCCCGGGAACTGTTCCAGGAGAACGCCGAACGGTTCGACGGGCGGATCATCGAGCTCGCCGACGGCAGCTTCTGGGCGGCGCGGCTGGAGGACAGCGAACCGCACCCCTGCCCCAAGACCCAGCGCGACGAGCTCAAGGCGCTACTGCTGATACGCGACGCGGTCACGGAACTGCTGGACGCTGAGACCGACCCGCATGCCGACGACGCCTGGCTGACCTTTCTGCGCTCGACCCTCAACGCGCACTACGACGCATATGTCCAGGAGCACGGGCCGGTCAGCCGATTCACCCGGCAGGAACGCACCCGCAAGCTCACCTGGGACGACGTGCCCGAGGAGCTGTCCGAGCAGCTGATGGACGCGGCCCTGGAGGTGACGGGCCGGCTCGGCTCCAAGCAGCAGGCCGCGATCGACAACCTCGGCGACGGCGTGATGACCGAAGCCGACCTGCAGGTCCTGCTCGGCTGGGACGCCACCAAGGCCCCGGCCGCGCTGCGCGAGCCGCTGGCGGACCTGCAGGCCGTACGCGATGAGCTGCGCGACGCCGGAAAGCTCAAGGTCTGGGCGCGGGTCCCGCCGCCGCAGGGCGGTTTCGCCGACGACCCGCACGCCCCGCTCGTCTACGCGCTCGAGGACTACGACGAGGAAACCGGCACCGCCCGCAAGTCCGAGATCTTCACCCAGCGCGTCGCTGCCCCCCGCACACTGCCCGAGCGGGCGGAGACTCCCGAAGAGGCCGCCGCGATCAGCCTCGACCTGCACGGCCAGATACGCCTCGACGTCGTCGCCCGGCTGCTCGAACTCGACGGTGAGCAGGCCGCGCGGGACGCGCTGTTCGGTGTGGTGTTCGAGGAACCCCACACCGGGCGCCTGGTGCCGGCCGCCGAGTACCTGTCGGGCAACGTCCGCCTCAAGCTCTCCCAGGCCCAGGACGCCGCCGCCGTCGATCAGCGCTTCGTCGCGAACGTCGCGGCGCTCACCGAGGTACAGCCCAAGGACGTGCCACCGGGGGAGATCCGCGTCAAGCTCGGCGCCCCCTGGGTGGACGCCTCCTACGTGCAGGAGTTCCTGCGCGGCCTCCTGCGCGATGAGTCGATCAAGGTGGAGCGGGCCGCCGGCTCCACCTGGACGGTCGACTGCCGCACCGAGCAGAACGTCATGACGACTGCGGTGTGGGGCACCGAGGCGATGAACGCCGTCGAGATCGTGCGTGCCCTGCTCAACCAGCGGCCCATCCGAATATCACCCTCCTTCCCCGAAGAGGCCACCGCCGCGGAGAAGGCCCAGATCCGGGCCGATGCGATGACCGCGACGACCATCGCCAACAAGTACGCGGAACGCATCAACGAGGAGTTCCGCACCTGGCTGTGGAAGGACGAGGAGCGCGCCGAGCACCTCGCCACCCTCTACAACACCCGCTTCAACAGCTTCGTCCTGCGCAACTACGACGACGCGCCCAAGCTGTCGTTCCCGGGCCTGTCGACCGAGTTCACCCCGCGCCCGCACCAGCAGGCCGCGGTCTCGCGGATCCTGAACGAGCCGTCCGCGCTGCTCGCCCACGAGGTCGGCGCCGGCAAGACGCTCGAGATGTCCATGGGCGCCATGGAGCTGCGCCGCCTCGGCCTCGCCCGCAAGCCCGCGATCGTCGTGCCCAACCACATGGCCGAGCAGTGGACGCGGGAGTTCCTGCAGGCCTACCCCGGTGCGAAGGTGCTGACCGCCTCCACCAAGGACCTGTCCACCCGCCGCAAGCGCAAGCGGTTCGCGGCCAAGGCCGCCACCGGCGACTGGGACGCGATCATCATGACGTACGGCGTCATGAAGGCGATCCCGCTCTCCGCGGCCGAGCACGAGAACTACATCGCCAAGCAGCTGTTCGAATTCGACCGCGACCTCTCCCGGCGCCGCGCCCGCCTCATCGCCGAGGGCAAGAACCCCGACGACGACGACACCGTCAAGCAGGTCGAGGGCAAGAAGCTGGTCCGCGAACAGGCCCTGCGCGCCCGGATGCGCTCCATCCGCGAGGGCGGCCTGAGCTGGGAGCAGCTCGGCATCGACTACCTGTTCGTCGACGAGATCCACAACTTCAAGAATCTGTACAACCCGTCCAATAACGCCGGGTTGTCGATTGCCGGGTCGATCCGCGCGACCGACCTGCACATGAAGCTCGAGTACATGCGGGCCAAGTACGGCGCCCGCGTGATCACCGGAGCGTCCGCCACGCCGGTGGTCAACTCCATCGCCGAGGCGTACGTGTGGATGAAGCTGCTGCGCCCCGACATCCTCGAAGCCGAGGGCCTGGAGAACTTCGACGACTGGGTCGCCAACCACGCGGAGATCGACACCAAGATCGAGATCGCCCCCGAGGGCGGCCTGCAGACCAAGTCCCGCTTCGCCCGGTTCACCAACATGCCCGAGCTGCTGACGGCCTGGTGGGTGCCCACCGACGTCAAGACCGCCGAAGACCTCGGGCTCCCGGTCCCCGCCGTGTACAAGGGCGGGCCGCAGATGATCAAGTGCCCGCCCACCAGCGTGAACGCCGAGATCGCCGAGATCGCCAAGGCCCGCGCCCGCGACATCCGCTCACGCGCGGTGGACCCCAGCGAAGACAACATGCTCAAGCTGGCGTCCTGGATGCGGCAGGCCGCCCTCGACCCGCGGCTGATCGGCTACGCCCTCGAAGAGGGCGAGCAGACGAAGATCTCGATCGCCGCAGACAAGATCGCCGAGCTGTACTTCAAGCACAAGGACGACGTCTACCAGGGACCCAAGGACGAGGCGCCCGACGAACTGCCCGGCAGCCTCCAGCTCGTCTTCGCCGACCTGGGCACCCCCTCCAAGGACGCCCTCAAGCAGGGCAAGTGGACCGTCTACGACGGGCTGTTCATGGAGCTCGCCGCCCGCGGCGTGCCCACCGACGGCATCCGCTTCATGCAGGAAGCCCAGTCCGACCGGGAAAAGGCCGCCCTCTTCCGCGACGCCCGCAACGGCAAGATCAGCGTGCTCATCGGCTCCACCGAGACCATGGGCACCGGCACCAACGTGCAGCGGCGCGCGATCGCCGTGCACCACCTGGACTGCCCCTGGCGACCCGTCGACCTGCACCAGCGCACCGGCCGAGTCGTACGGCAGAAAAACCTCAACTACGACCTCCAGCGCGAGGTCCACGTCTACAACTACGTCACCGAGAACTCCTTCGACGCCTACGTGTGGCAGCTCGTCCTGGGCAAGGCCAAGTTCATCCAGCAGCTGATGAGCGGCAAGCTCACCGACCGCACCATCGAAGACATCGCGATGGACCTCAACGAGTACATGGTCGAGGCCGTCGCCATGGGAGCCGGTGACCCGCGTCTGCAGGAAGTCGGAACCCTGCAGAACGAGATCCTCGGCATGGAGGCCGAGAAGCACGCCCACAACGCCGCCCAGTACGGCCTGCGGGACACCATCGACTCGGAGATGCTGCGCGCCGAGCAACTGGATGCCAGCATCGCCTGGCTGACCACCATCCTCGGGGACGCCAACACCCCTGGCACGCGCCGCTCCACCCGCGACACCGATTTCTCCATGACCGTTGTCGGGCGCACCGGCACCAAGCGCACATACACCAAGCGCAAGGACGCAGCGCGCGCCCTGCAATTCCGGCTCATCGACGCCATCGAGGAACTGCGCGGCCAGCGCAACCACCCGCCACTGGAGATCGCCGAACTCGGCGGCGTGCCCATCTTCGCCCGCCTGGACTTCCTCGACCTCCACCTCGACTTCGGCGCGGGCAAGCCCGTGCCCGTCGACCGCAAGAAGCTCACCGAGGAGCCGGCGTCCGTCTCCGGCACCATCCAGTCCCTCGAACACCGCCTCGCCCACCTCGAAGACGACCTCGCCCTCGCCCAGGAGCAGCACGCCCACGCCCTGGCCGAGGTCGCCAACGCCCAGCAATACCTCGGCACCGTCTACCACGACGACGACAACCTCATCGAGGCCAAGGCGAAGCTCGCCTCCCTGATGGCCGAGCTGGAAAGCGAAACAACGGCCCAGAGCAGCGGCCCCGCCGGCGCCGTGCCCAGCTACGCGGGCGGCGCCGAGGACGGGGCGGCCATGGCCCGCTCCGGCGGGGGAGGAGGGGGCGGGCGCTCCCGCAGCCGCTCCGGCCGCAGCGGCGGAGGCAGCGGTGGAGGCAGTGGCGCGTCCGCCGACGGCCCCATGGGAGGTGACGAGGAGCAGGAGGACTTCCCCCACTACACCGACCGGCTCGCCACCCTGATCGCCGAGCGGCTGATGGCCGAAGCCCTGCGCGCGGTCATCGAAAGCCACCCCGACGCCGCCAAAAGCCCCGGCGCCCGCAAACTCACCAAGGCCGTCACCCAACTGCACGAGGAAAGCCGCAGCCTGCGCGAAAGGCGCCTGGCGGGCGAGGTACTGGCGCCGGCCGCCGCGATCGTGCCGCCCGACCTGTGGCGCACCGCCATCAACGAGGCAACCCAGGCGCTCGGCCGTTCCAACCCCATGGCCACCGACCTCAAGCGGCTCGCCCGCCTGGCCGCCCTGCACGAACAGCGCTGGACCGCCACCCTCACCACGCCCCTGGCACTGGCCCAGTGGGAGGACTCCGACGAACCCCGCCCCGACCAGTCCGGCGCCGAGGACGGCCGCGAATACGTCCGCCTCGACGACCTCGGCGTGTCCGCCACGTACACCGTGGGCACCGAATCCCTCAACGCCCACGCCCTGCTGCGCCGCCTCATGCACGACAGCCCCGCCCTGCACACCGTCAGCAGCGAAGGCCGCCACCTCACCGGCCGCTACCGCGACGGGGACCGCCTCGAAGCCGTCTCCAACGACGCCCGCCTCACCGGCCTGGCCCGCCGCGCCGCCCCCTCCGCCCCCGAAACCCCCGAGGCCGTAGAGACTCCCGCGGTCGAGAGCCCGACCGAAGGCCCCCAGCAGACACCCACCACAACCAGCACTTCTCGCGCGGCCGTCACGCCGACGGCCGACGAGGCTGCACCCGCCCCGGCCGCCACCGGCGTGCCCGCCGCGGCAGCTGGGCAGCCGCCCGCCGCCGTGCCGCCGCCGGCACGCGTGCCCGTCTTCGCCACTCAGCGGGAATGGAACCAGGCCTTCGCCGAGGTCGAAGCCGCCGAGCTCGCGCTCGGCCGCGCCGCCGACCAGACCTGGGACCGCGACAGCATCCCCCAGGCCTTCACCCAACTGCGCCGCCACCTGCTCGAGGCCGTTGCCGCGCACGAGGACCGCGACGGACACGACACCGAGGCTGCCCTCACCAACTCCCTGAACCAGGCCGAGCAGCTCCTGCGCTCCCTCAAGGGCCGCGACCGCGCCACCATGCAGGCGCCCCTGAGTGAGTACACCCGCCTCGCTCGCACCTTCCTCGACCGCCACCGCGCCACCCTGGCCCAGCACGCCGGCGAGAACGACCTGGCCGCCACCATCGAAGCCGCGGCACGCGCCCAGTTCGAAGAGTTCATGGCCACCTGGAGCCAGAACAACCAGGAGCTCATCCAGGCCGTCCGCGACGGCGACGACGACACCGTCCGGGCCCTCGCCGCCGCCGACCCCACCGCCAATGGCACCCCCGCACCCCAGAACCCCACCACCACCCCTGCCCCAGCGGGGGAGCCCGCAGAGGAGTCCGGGCAGGACACGGCCACGAGCGACGACTTGGACCCCGAGGACCGCTGGATCCTCGGCGAGGACCGCCCCGCACCGTACGCCACCGACAACCAGCACGACTCCGCCGGCCGCGCACGCGAGGACCTGCATGCGCTGTACGACCAGTGGCGAGAAGACTTCGAACAGGATCTCCCCGCCGAGCCTGCCGAAGAGCTCGCCCTGGCCATCGCGGAGTTCGTCGACTCCTTCGAACACGCTCAGCGAACCCCCGATGCGGACTGGGGCCTCCAGCTCCAGGCGTACACCCGCATCCACATGGCCGCCGATGCCCTGGCGACGCAACTGGGCTTCGCCCCGGCCGACCGCCGCACCACCAACGGCCGGCTGCGCCACCTCGCGCGCACCGCGGCCCTCCACGTCGACCGCCTCGCCCACACCACGCCCGCCGAGCCCGACGAAACGTGGCTGCGCGAGACGGCCCGCCGATTCGAAACCCCCTACGCGAACGCGGCCGAGGTCCAGCAGGCGCTCGACACCCTGGCCGAGGCCGCCGCACAACGCACCACACCGAACGGACTCGAGCGCACCGAGGCACAGTCCGCTCTCCTGAAGGCACGGGTGGCCGCCGCGCGGATCCCGGGCGGCGCCGCAGCTCACCTTCACGCCCTGTCCGCCCTCGCCCGCGCCACCGGCACCGTGGACGTGACCACCGCCACCGGCAAACTCCCCACCCACCTGGGGCGCCTCGCCCGGACGATGCTCACCGATCCGGACCTGGCCGACACCCTGTGCGCCCATGCCCCGCGCCCCCTAGCGGTCGCCGCCCGTGACCTCGATCCGGCAGCGCCCTACGCACACACCGACGGACGACCCGACCCGGAGGGAGAGGAACGCTCGCACAGCGCCCGCGTCAGCTCCGCGAACCGCGCCCACGCCCAGCTCCGACCGAAGAAGGCGGCCACCGAGCGCCGCCTGTCCCGGCTCCTGGAGGAGATCGACCGCCGCCCGCTGCACACGGACGACGGCCTCATCGACCCCGTCTGGCCACACCTGCTCGACGAAGCAGCCCAGCTGGCCCGCCAGGTGAGCCGCGAACACGAACAGGAGGGCTATCGCGCCTACCGGGAGAACGACTTCGGCGCCTTTGCGGCCGAAGCCACCCACCACGCTCGCAGGCTGCACGCCACCCTCATCGAAACGGACGGGCGCCTCGACGCCGAGCTGGACACCCTCACCCAGCAGGCGCTCGCCGACCCCGAACTGCTCGCCGCGATGGGCACCCCCGCCCACCCGCTCACCCGCCACGCCCCCGTGCCCTACGCCCCGGCCCTGCTGGACTGGCTGAGCGCACGCGCCGACCAGATGAGCCCGCTGCTGCGGCACACACTGCACGCCGACTTCACCCCGCGCGGCTTCATCGGCGCCTTCGCCCGCCTGGCGGACATCGTCGCCCGGCACGCCACCGGCACCGAGCCCGCGCGCACCGGCGGCCGCCTCCCCCTCCCGCCCCAGTGGCAGCAGCACGCCGAACTCATCGACCGGCTCCTGGACGCCGCCGCGAGCGACCCGCGCACCGTCGGCGTCACCGTCAGCAACGAACCCCTGGACCGGCAGGTCGTCGACGTGGTCCGCGAATGGATCCAGGAGCAGGTCGCACAGCAGGTCGGCACGCCCGGCGACGCACACGAGGCCGCCCTGATCGACGCGTTCTTCGGCGACGACGCGGCGATCGACCTGCTCGCCGCGCACATCACCGCACACACCGCGCAGAGCGCCCGGCTCGCCCTGCAACCGCAGGACGACACCCTGTACGCCGTCCAGCGCGGCCGCGAGACGTTCGTGTGCCGCGGCGACGAGCTGCACCAGCGCCTCGGCGCCGACGCCGGCCTGCGGATCTCCTGGCAGGGCGAGGACCCGTGGACCCTGTGGTCGCGCGACAGCGGCCGAACCGGCACCCTCCAGCCTCTGGCCGCCCAGGACGATGCCGCACGCTTCGTCTCCCTGGCCCGCGGCATGACCGTCAACGACGCCCGGGCGTTCCTCGCCAACCACTACCGCGACTGGCCCGGCCTGTCCGACCTCGACACCGACACCTTCACCGCGCTCATCACCTACGCCGCCACCGGGATCCCCCCGGTGGCCGTGCAGGCGCCGGATGCCGGCACGCCCGTGCGCGCCGAGCAGGCGGGGGAGCGGGCTCTGGAAGTCCTCCACCCCAACCCCTTCCCGCCGGGCCCGGAGGCCGTCCAGGCCGCAGACCTCCTCCTGTCCGACTTCGGGCAGTGGCTGGCCGAGCACCGCTCGCTGCTCGAGGACGTCACGCCGTGGCACACCCAGGCCACCGAGGACGCCCTGGCCGACGCCGCCGCGAGCCTGCCTGAACCCGGGCGGGCTCGCGGCGGACCGGCAGAGCACTGGCGGGCCATGTCCGAGGCGCACCAGCACCTGCTGCTCCTGCGCGGCGAACTGACCGACAAGGGCGAAGCCCGCCCGATGCACCGGGCCCTCACCCAGCTCACCACCCTGCTGCGGCGCAGCGACAACTACCTGGACCGCGCCGCAGTCCGCGGCGTGCCCGACGTCCGCCGCGCCTCGCTGCGCAAGGCCGCCGGGAAGACCACCTTCACCAGCCCGCAGCAAGCGGTCGCCGCTCTGGCCGACCTGCAGTCCGCCTGGCGCGAGTGGGCCGAGGAGGTCGGCCCACTCGACCAGCTTTCCTCGGCGGAGCGGCACTCCGTCATCGCGCTGTCCGCCCTGCTGGACCCGCCGAGGCCCGGCGCGACCCCGAACGGCTGGGTGGCCCTGCTGGACCAGGTCGTCGACATCACGCGGCTGCGGGCCCAGGAGGTCTCCGACCGCATGCTCGGCTGGCAGGCCCTGGACGGTGTGGTGACGCAGATGCGGCGTCGCTGGGCGGCCACCATGGTCAACGAGCCGGACCTGGCCGCGGCCGCCGCGCGCCAGAGCGGCATCCTGCACCTGACACGCCTCGAACTGGGCCCAGCCAATCCCCCCACCAGCCATAAGGACTTCGCCGCCCGGCACGCCTACCTCATCCGGCTCGCGCAGCAGGTGACGGACTCCGGCGCGCTGACACCCGACGAATCGGCTAGCGAGCGGACGCTGCTCCGGCTCCTTCAGCACCTGACCGGCGAGCACAGCGACCTCACCTTGGGCGTCTCCCCGGTCCTGCCCGCCCTGTGCCACCGGATCGCAGAGCTGACACGGCAGGTCTGGCACGAGCAGTCCGACGAGGGCAAGTTCGGTCACGGCGACCCGCTCATGACCCTGGAGCGCACCATGGCCCGGCACGCGAGCGTCGCCCAGAGCCTCGTCGACGAAGCCGACCCGCAACTCCAGCAGGAAGCCGCCGCCCTCACCGCGCAGGCCCGCGCCGACGAACAGCTGCTGTCCACCGTCCACTACCACGCCGCGTCGACGGCCGAGGTGCCCCAGGCGCCGGCGCTGTGGGCGTGGCTGGAACAGCGCGAGCAGGACATGTCACCCCGCCTGCGGCGAGCCCTGCACAGCGACATCGGACCGATGGGCGACTTCGTCGGCCTCTTCGGCACCATGTGGCGCACCCTGCTCCGGGACGTTCCCGCCGACGCGGCAGGGCAGTTGAGCCCGCTGCCCTCCGCCGGCACCGACCTTCCCGACCGGTGGCTGCCGTGGGCCGAGCAGGTGGCCGCAGTCGCGGACGCGGCCAGCAGCGACATCGACCTGCGCCTGCGCCTGACCGGCAGCTTGGGCGACGACCCGGATGACCTGATCAGCCGCTTCACCGAGGCACACCTCGCCGCCCAGCAGGACATCCTGCCCGCC
Source organism: Streptomyces sp. NPDC101191 (assembly GCF_044767915.1). Lineage (NCBI taxonomy): Bacteria > Bacillati > Actinomycetota > Actinomycetes > Kitasatosporales > Streptomycetaceae > Streptomyces > Streptomyces sp. NPDC101191. Next base: position 215,111 of record NZ_JBIWOU010000009.1, on the reverse strand, counting down.
GGCCTACTCAGGCTGTACTTCGGCGCAGACGATGCGCCCACCACCGCCGCCGAACACCTCAACACCTACCTGGTCCGCGAAGTCACCGCGCGCCTGCAGGCCGCCAACGCCCCCACCACCCCCGCCCCCGGGGTGCCGGTCGAGGCAGCCGCGCTCGCCGCTTGGCACCTTCAGGACCCGCAGGGCATGGGGGACACCGAGGACCCCTACCCCGACCAGGCCGCCGCCCGCACCGGCGCCCTGCAACTCCTCGCCGCTCTCGGTGAGTTCACCCGCACCTGGAGCGGACACCAGTACATCAGCGAGAAGGCCGTCAAGGAGATCGCCGACGAAGCGGCCACCGCGCTGTGGCACGACGCGACCGCCGAGCAGATCGGCACCCGCCCCGACGCCGCCCACTGGTGCCGCACGCTCGTCGACCTCGCCCACGCCTTCCAGCTCCGCCTGGAAGACGACGGCATCCGCGAGTCCAGCATCAGCGTCCTGGCCTCCGCGGCCTACGACCACGCCGCCCGCATGCACGTCACCACCGAAACCCTGGCCGCCACGGGAGAACAGACCTGGCCCAGCGGAGCCGAGGACGGCGAGCAGCAGCGCGCCCGCACCCTCGCCCAGACCATCGCCGCCCACCTTCCCGCCTCCCAGCTGATGCGCACCGCCGGATCCCCGACCTGGGACGACACCGTCACCTACACCGCGGCCGAGCTGTACGCGATCGCCCTGCGCACCGGCACAGAGATCCCGGTCTGGGACAACGGCGTCCTCACCATCAGCGCAAGCGACAGCGAGCCGCGGATCTTCACCCCGGTGGGCGAGACGGCCGGCGACACCATGCGCCTGGCCCTGCGCCGCCCCATCGGCGCCCCGCTGGAAGAGCACCACCAGACCTTCGAGACCACCCTCACCGAGCCGATCACCATCGCGGCCGAACTCGACGAGGCCGGCGCGGCGCTGACCGAGCTGCACAAGGACGCGGTGCGCCACCTGCGCACCGTCCTTGACGACAACGAGCAGATCAACGCCTTCGACCAGGCCCTGCCCTTCATCGGCGGCGCGGGCAACTGGCACCACCAGGCCACCCAGGCACGCGAGTTGGCGACCAGCGCCAGCCGGACGCTCCACGCCGTCGAAGAAGTCATCGGACGGCACAGCAGGCACCACACGGCACAGCCCGCCCACCACGCCCTGCTCCTCGTGAGGCAGGCCGCCGAGCGGCTCGCCGACCACCTGGCGCCCGACGGCATCAGCACCACCGGCGAGACCTACCCGGCCCAGGAGATGCAGCAGGACCAGGAACGCATCACCGCGCTCGCCTACCTTCTCGACCACCTGCCCTTCGACGACGACATGCCCCCCGAGGCGGGCCACGACCTGGAGGAGGCCCTCCGCCTCACGGACGGACACCGGGGCGTCGGCGGACTCGCCGGAGAGCTCCACCGCCATCAGAAGGTCGCGGCCGCCGCCAAGACCGTGCTCAACAACAGCGGACCCCAGCGCGGCTTCTTCGCGCTGGCGCTGCACAACCTGGCGCGCCATCACGTCGACCGGCTCGCCCGCCATCTCCTCACCCTTCCCACCGACGGCGCCTCCACCCACCGTCCGCCCACCCCCGACGCACCAGCCGCGGCTGTGGCGCCGGTCCCGCCCGGCGCGCAGCCCTACGCCGGCGTCGCAGCGGGGCTCGCCGCGCAGGAGGACCTCCTGGAACTGGTGCGCGCCGCGGTGCTGGAGGGCCAGCGGCCCCTGACATCCGGGCATGCGCCGATCGTGCTGGCCGCCCTGATGCAGGCGAGCGATCACGGCATCGTCTACAGCGACCACCGCGCCCTGGCCGCGTTCGCGGAACAGCTGAGGGGCCAGGCACACCTGCGCCGCCTGGACCAGATCGACGACGCCAGCAGGCTCGAGGCCGCGGCCCGGGCCGCGGCCACGCACGCCGGGAACCTCGCCGCCACCGAGCGGGACACCGATCCCCGCCTTACCCTCGCGCTGCTCGAACTGCGCCGCAGGGCCGAAAACGATCCCGAGCTCGCCGCTCACGCCGAACCCGGCGCCGATCCACAGGCCGCCCGGCAGGCCGCGGCCGACTGGCTGTACGGCACCGCGTGGCACGACGACCTGCCCGAGGAGCAGATCACCCTGCTCACCGACGTCATCCAGCGCGGCGGGGGAGACGTTCTGGGGGACGGGCCGCTCGCCGCCTGGTGGCAGACGCTGAAGGCCAGCCGCCCGGCCGCCGTCACCGCGGCACTCCACAGCGAGTTCCCCGGCGGCACGGTGCGCCGGTCGATCACCGCGTTCCGCAACCGGCGTTCCCCGCTCCTGGACCAGATCGAAGAGGTCCTGGCACTGGACGCGGTCCGCGAGAAGCTCGCCAGCCCCCACACTGACGACCTCGGCGCGGCAGCGCTGCGCCGCCCGGCGCGCATCCTCGCCCGCGACGAGAAACTGGACGATCGCGCCAGCGCCTACCGGGCCACCCTCGACGTGGCCCGGGCCGCCCGCTACCTCGCTGAGCGGGCCGCGTACCACCAGTTGCCGGACGCCGACCAGGCGGTCATCGCCGCCCTGGCGGCATCCGCACAGGGACTGGCAGCCGACTGGATCGCCTCCGCCGACGAGCCCCGCATCTTCCCCGACGGCGCGCAGGCCCCGCTGTGCCCGCCGTCGGCGGCCACCGCGCCCACGGGCACTGTCACCGCGGCCGAACGTGATCTGGCCCGAGTCCTGGACGGCAGCGGGCTGGTGCCCGCCGCCTGGGGCGGCGGCGGATACACGCTGGCGCCGAACCTGGACGGCACCGTCGCCATCACCCTGACGATGATGCCGTTCGAGGCACCCAATGAGCGTGACGCTCGCATCTGGAGCCTGCACGATCTGGGCTGGCGGCCCGTTACCGTCGACGAGGACAACCCGCGCAGCGCCCACCGCGGCGAGGCCCGCCACGTGACCGTCACCCCGCCCCGCGGCCTGGACGCCGAACGCCATCACCTCGCCACCGAAGTCCACGCCATCCTGGACGCCCACCGTCGGCGCGGCGACCGCACCGAAACCTTCCAGGTGCGCCCGGCCACCGAACGCGACTTCCCCGGCGCCGCTGACACCGCGGCCGTCATTGCGACCGGACGCCGCACCCTCGACGCCGACCTCAAGCGCGCCGGATACACCACCGAACGCCTCGGCGCACGCGGCGTGGTGGTGCGCTGGCCACAAGGCGCGGTGCCGATCGGACCGGACAGCCCCGCCCATGCCACCCGGCCCGACGCAGTGCGCCTCGCCGCCGTGAGGGCGGCTCTTCGGCCGCTGCACACACAGCTCACCAGCCTGCTGGCCGCCGCCCAGGACGCGCACCCCAGCCTGAACGGACTCGACGCACTCAGGGACCTGAGCGCCGAACTGGACGCGCTCGACCAGGAATTCCCCCTGTCCAGCTTCCCGCCGCACGTCCTAGGCCAGTCGCCGCGCCGCCACGCACTGGAGCGCACCGTCGTCTACGGCCTGCTCGACCGGCTCAAGCGAGAGGGTGCACCGCACAACGAGACCCTCGACCGGGCCCTCGTCGAGGCCCACGGGCAGGGCGCCGACCGATACGTCCACGAGCTCGCCAGGACACTGCAGCACCTGCTGCACGAGTACGCCAGCGGCCGGGACGACTTGGCCCGCACACGACTCGCCAACCCCCGCCCCACCTGGGAAGAGGAACAGCGCAGCCGCGACCACGAGTCCACCCCCGCCCCCGCGCCTGCCCAGACGAACGCCCCGGCCGCCCAGGCGACGGCCAGCACCGCGCCGTCCAGCGATGCGCCGTCCAGCGATGCGGCGCGCGCCGAGCGCGACGCAGGGCCTGACGCGACCGACGACCAGCCGAGCGCCCTCCCACCGGCCGCCGGCGGCGGCGCCGGACACGACAACCCGCCACCTCCCGCGCCCGGAGGCAACGACGAACCCGAACAGCCCGCCGAGCGCCCCGACGGCGAACAGCCCGTGCAGCCCGTGCAGGCCACGGCCTTCACCCACTTCAAGCAGATCAGCGCACCGCGCCGCGCCCTCAACCAGGCCATCCGCGCAGTGGCACGCACCCGCCACTTCAAGCAACGGGCCAGCCAGGCGGGTCCCGAGACGGCGCTGAGCGACGCCCTGACAACCTTCACCCGGGTCTCCCTGCGCGATCCCGCCGACTTCCACGCGGCCGTCGAAGGCATCCACGCAGCCGTCACCGCCGTGCAGAGCGCCTGGCAGGAGACGCCGATGCCCGCCGACGCCGCCCAGGCGCTGTCCGACCTGGTGCAGGCAGCCGACTCCTTCACCGCCGCCTGGCGGGCCACCGCCACCTCGGACGCCTGGGAAACCCTCTACACCGGCGTGCCGCGCCCCACTGCTGCACAGGCACCGCCGGCGCCGTCGACCGCCTCCGCGCCCACGATCCCGGAGTCAGGGAGCCCGGTCGCACCTCAGGGTCTGGACGTCACCGACTGGGCCGTGCCGGGCGTCACCCTCGCTCAGCAGCACGCCGTCATCCGCACCATGATCAGCCGCTACGGAGTGCTCGCCGCCACCGAACGAGGATCAGGACTCGCCGCGTTCGTGCGCCGGCTGGACGATCCCTCCCAGTGGCACGCCTGGCGCGACGAACTGGTCGGCTCCGGCTACGGCATCTGGCTCGGAGGATCCAACCTCCCCGAGGACCTGCGCGCCCTTGGACGGCTCGACCCCGCCCCCGACGGCATCCTGATCACCACCCAGGGCACCCGCACCCACCCCCCGATCCACATGGTGATGCGCTGGGAGGAACTGCCCGCCTGGATCCAGCTGGGGCTGAACGACCAGACGCGCCGCGAACTCCTCGACGCCGACGATGAGTACGTCACCGCCGTCGCCGCCACCGGGGACGGCAGCGCCGACCGGACCCGGCTGAACAACGCCGAAGAAGCGGTCTGGGACGCCCTGCAAGCCGCCGGCGCCCCCACCTCCCAGGCCCTTGCCGCGTCCTGGAACCGCTACCTTGCGGAACCGGACTCCCTGTTCGAGCTGGAGTCCGCCTCCCCCCAGGACGGCCCCTACACGAGCCTGGAGGAATTCACCCGCGCCACCAGGAACGTGATCACCGCGGCCTGGGCGCTGACCGCTCATCCGCAGTGGCCGGCCGCCGACCCGCGCACCTCCCAGCTGCGCGAGGCAATCGCGGTGGTGCGCGCCTTGAGCCCCACCATGCCGTCCGAGGTCGTCCGCCCGATCCTGATGCTGGCCCACGCCACCCAGAACCCCGACCTGCGTGACGTCCTCCCGCCAGAGCTGGACACCGCGTTCGCCACGCTCACCGACCAAGCCCGCCTGCACGCCGACAAGACGGCCGCCACCGCATGGAGCGAAGCGTGGCGGCAGGTCTTCCCCGCCGCGCTCGAGCCCTGGTACCAGGATCCGTTCCTCATGCCCCGCCTGGGCTACCCCGATCCGCGCCAACGCCCCCTGGCCGCCCACCCCATGGAGCCGCTCGGCGACTACGAGGCCTTCGGTAACCAGACCTACGAGCAGACCACCCACCCCGGCCACCCCGACCGGCTGGCCTACCGCGTCCCCGGAACGGACGGCTACACCGTCGTCCAGGAAGCGATCTGGAGCGGCCCCGCCTACACCCTGCGCACGCCCGACGACACCATCGTGGCCACCCTCGTCAAGGAGGGCTCGGGCTGGCACACCGTGATGGGAGCGCACCTGCCCGGCCACACCGGCCAGCCGCTCACCATCCTGCCCCCGCGGCCGTATGGGCCGGACAACTTCCATCACGCGGTCCTCAACGCCCTGCGCGTCTGGGCCCAGGAGACCGGCCAGCCGCTGCCGGGCCATCCCAGCTACCCCGACGCGATGCGCGTGTCCTGGGCAATCTCCTACCTGGAACCCGTCCCCGCCGCTCTGCGCACCGCCGCCCGCCACACCTGGCCCCTCACCTACACCCAACAGCCCGCCCTCAACCGCGTCCTGGAAGCCCTGGACGAGGTCCAGGCACACGACCGGATCCAGCTCGACGACAGCCAGATCCGCACCAAGGCCGACGCCATCGAGCGCCTCGCCCCCGCCGTGGCCGCGCTGCGCACCCAGCTCGAGAACGAGCGGCAGCACTCCAGCGACCTGTACGGACTCGTGCGGGTGCTGTCCGGATACGCCCACGAGATGCCCGGCCGCCTGCGGACCTTCGCCGACAGCCACACAACCCCCGCTACCGAACCTGCACCTGCTGCCGCGCCGACGCCCGAGACGGCGGCCCCGGCACCGGAGGCCTTGATGACCCCAACCCCCGAGCCCGGCGATGAATCACGGGAAGCCCCGGTGACGGAAGGCGGCGTGTGGGACCCCCACTACCCCGTCCCCGAGACGATCGCTCAACTGTGGAAGACCGCCCAGGCCCAGGGCTGGACCATGACCCGGAGCACCGACGACACCGGCTACGGAAGCCAGCTCCTCAACGTCGAACTCGAAGCTCACACCGTGGTCGGCTACTGGAGCTTCAGCCTCGAGTGGCACCCGCGCAAGGGGAAGTTCCGCGCCGACAAGGAGCGCTCCTTCGCCGAGTGGCCCGACGGCCGTACCGGACCGCGCGGCGGTACAACGCACCCCACGGTCGCGGACGCCCTGAACGCCATGCAGCGCTACCCGGCGACCGCCGCACCCGTAAAGGAGCCCGCAGCGCCCACCGAGCAGGCAGTTGCGGCCGAGTCGACGCCTGCCGCTCCGATATCCGCAGCCGAGCAGCCGGATGCCGCGCAGCCGATGCCGGCCGAAGACCCCAGCGCGGCCACCGAGCCCGACACGAGCGCCGCTATGCCGTTCGACGCGCAGGAAATCGCGGGAATGCCCGGCTACTGGTGGCGCCTGGAGCCGCCGCGTGAGGGGGCCCGCGACGACGTCGAGCGCATCACCGTGGGATACGGGGCCGAGCAGATCGGTCACGGTCACGGCCCCAACGGCGGGGACGGCTCGGTCAGGTGGCGGATCACGGTCGGCACCAACTACATGCCCGGAGAGCGCACCCCGTCCGCCAGCGCGAAGAAGATCGCCGAGCGTCACCAGGCCCTGCAGGAGGCCGCTCTGGTCACCGGGCCCAGGCCCGACGAAGTGGTGTGGATCCACCACGAGCGGGACCACGGAGAGGAGACCCGCACCTACGTCTTCGGCGTCACCGAAAGCGACAAGGACGCCGTGGCCGCCCTCGAAGCTGCAGATTTCATCCCGATGCCCAGCGCCGGCGCCTGGGTCCAGCGCAAGGGGACCCGCCCGGAAACGCGGGCCTACAAGACGGGCCTGTTCGTCCGGCACATGCTCAAGCACGGCCGCTCCATCGCCGTCCACTACAGCCGTGACGGCGCACCCGCCGACACCACCCTGCCCGAGCTCGACAACGATCGGCGCGGCGACCTCGACGCCCTCACCGAGGACGAGCGCAGGGACTGGAGCCCGATCGAGTTCCAGGCCGGGGACCAGGTCCTCCTGAAGGGCTCGCACACTTGGTGGCACACCGTCACCGATGTCCAGCCCGGGCAGATCAGCGTGGAGCTGGAGACCGTCGTCTACGGCGATGTCCTGGCCCGCCGCCGCGGCCAGGACCTGCTCACCGCCGCCGACCCGGTCGGCGACATCACCACGGCCCGCCCCGGCAGCATCCTCCTGAAGGGCAAGGCCCCCGAGGTCCTCGAAGCCGAACAGGCCCGGCTGGAGCTGCCCTTGGCCGACGCCACGCACGCTCCCTTCGTCGAAGCACGTCGCGCCCAGATCGCGACCGAGCGGGAACGGGTCTCGGGCAACCTCGCCGCCACAGAAAAGCGGCGGGCCCGCCTGCAGGCGGTCCTCACCAATCCCAAGGCGCTCAAGGAGCACGGCGGGAAACTGCTGACCAACGAGTGGGGCGAACCTCTCGGCGCCGTCGTCAAGAAGGAGTCCATCGAGAACCTGCCGCGCATGCACAGCGCGTACAAGTTCTTCCTCATCGACCTGGACGGCAACCCTCTGTTCCCTCTGGACCGCAAGGGCGCGGCCCAGGGCGACGCAATCAAGCGCGAGGACCGTCTGAGCACCAAAGCACCGGCCGGCTGGCGGCGCAGCAGCTGGAGCCAGGTGGAGCCCGGCACCGTCATCCGCCTGCCCGAGACCGCCGAGAAGGACCTGTCGCCCGAAAAGTGGTCCGAGCCGCTCACGCTGACCGCCACGCACCGCGGCGCCGACGGCTCCCTCACGGTAGAGGGAACCCGCGACGGACAGCTCGTACGCCGAGAGTTCAGCCGCGTCCACGCCCTGCCAGGCCCGCTGCGGGAGGCGGTCGGAGCATGGGCGGTGCGCCCCGAGACCGTCGTCGCCCGCGCCGCCCGCCCCGCGCTGATCGAGGCCCTGCGGCACACTCACACCAACGTAGTGCTCCCCGGCAGCAGCCTCGAACTCGCCGACGCACTGAAAGCCATCGGGAAGGCGGAGGAGGCGCTCGACGAGCGGCCCACCCCCATCCCCGACCTGCGCAAGCAGATCTCGGCCGCCAGGGATGCCGCCGCCCGCCTGGCGGCGGATGCCGAGCGCACCGGGTGGCCCGAGGTCGCCAAGCGAGCACAGGCAGCCCACGAGGTGGCCCTTCACTGGGCCGACGCCTTCGAGGACGTCGAGGCCACGGCCCAGCAACTGCAGGGCCTCAGCACCGCCCCGGCACCGGAGCCCGAACGCGCGTCGGAGCCGTCTTCCGCAACTCCCTCCGCCGACCCGGAGCCCGCCGCGCAGACGCCGGTCGGCCGGCCCTGGACGCAGATGAGCCGCGAGGACTTCGACAGCGCCCCGTCACCGGCCACACCGGACAGCGAGGCTCTGCCGGAAGGCCAGTTGGACCTCGACCAGTCCGACCCCAGCTCCCCGCGCGACGACAACCAGCCCGGGGACGAGGCGGCAGAGGCGGACCAGGGCGCATCCCAGACGGCCGCAGAGGAGGAGACCCAGCCGGACGAGTCCGCTGCCCGCAACGCCCCGGCACAGGACCGCCCGGAGGACAGCTCGGCCTCGCTCTATGACGCCATGCGCCTCGGCGGCCAGGAGGTGGTCCGCGCCCTGCTGGCGCGCGTCACCGTGGGGGAGTTCGCGGCCGACGGCGAGTTCCTGCGTGCCAGGGTTGTGCTGGACGGCGAGGACATCGGCTCCGTCGTCACCCGCCCCGAAGGCGGATACGCGGCCACCACCATCGAGAACTGGACGTCAAAGCACCCGTTCGAGACTGTGTCCGGTGCGGTTGCCCAGGTCGTCCAGTCCTACGACGAGTGGGTCGCCACCGGCGAAGAGCGCCAGGCTCGCGCCCGCGAACTCGGGCTCGACCAGGCGCCTGCCGCCCCCGGCGGGGAACTGCCTGAGGGCGCCACGCCCGTGCCCGGCTTCCCCGACTACCACCAGGTCAGCGCCTACCCCGGCACCGTGGTGTACGGGCCGGGCAACCGGAAGATCGGCTCGGTCGAGAGCCGCACCTACAACCAGGGCAAGCACAAGACTCTGTACGGCGAAGACAGCCCCATCAAGGGTCACGACACGATCGAGCGGTCCGTCCGTCACCTGGTGGAAGTGCACGCCGAACTCAACGACGTGCCCAACAACCAGACGTGGCTGAACGTGTGGATCGAACACCACCCCGACCACACCAACGTGTGGGGTGCCTCCGAGCAGTATCGCGAGCTCGTGTCCGCGCTCGAGGTGGCCGGCGGCCCGCGCGGCTTCAACCGACGCAACGGGGTGGACGGCGCGCACCGTCAGCACGGCTCGTCCCAGCACACCATGCCGAAGAACCTGACGTACGAAACCCGCACGGAGAAGATCAACACGCTGCGGGCGCTGCTGTCGGCGCGCGGCCGCGAGATACCCGTTTTCGAGAGCCTGGAGGCCAAGCAGGAAGCCGAAGCCGCCGACAGGGCACAGACGGCCACGCCCGCGCCCACCGCACCAGCACGCGAGGTCGGTGCTGGGACTGCGGGCGACGCGGCACCGGCAGTGCAGCACGAGCGGACCGCCCCAGCGAGCCGGGCCGCAGGCCAGCCGTCTCAGGGCCAGGCCGCGCACGGCATGCCGATTGATGCGATGGACGTCGATGACCTCGACGAGACGATCGAGGCGCTGAAGGACGCCACCGATCCGCTGTCGCTGGCCTACCGGCTGCGCGCCGAGCGGCGCCGCTGGGCCGTGCTGCGCCAGGAGGCCGAAGACTGGGTGCCGCAGCCGCAGTACGACGCCGAGGGCAAGCTGATCGAGCCGTCCCGCGGGCAGATCCTGCGCGAGCGGGCCGATGGCTACCGGCTCAACCCCAACGAAGCCCAGGGTGCCGTCGCCAGCGTGGACGAGTTGCCGCCCGCGAAGCCCGGCGCATACACCGATGCCCGGTGGGCGGAGATCGCCGCGGCCGCCGCAGCGGGGGAGGCATTCCCGCCCACTCCTGAGCAGGACATCATCATCGAAGGCGCGGCCCGGCGCGGCCTGGACCTGCGGGTGATGGCCCTGGCTGGCACCGGCAAGTCCACCACCTTGAAGATGCTTTCGCGGCGCATGCCCGGCAAGTCCATCCTCTACCTCGCCTTCAACCGCTCGGTCGCCGACGAGGCGATCGAGGCGCAGCAGCGCGGCGAGTACAGCGAGAACCTCACCCCGACCACCGCGAACTCCTACGCCAACAGCATGGTCGACGAGGCCCTGCTGACCCGGCTGAACTGGCCGAAGCTCAACGAGCAGCAGCTCGCCGACCGGATGCGCTGGCGCTCACGGATCCAGGCGGGCGGCGAGTCGCTGACCCCGCAGCAGGCCGCGTACCTGGCGAGCCGGCTGCTGTCCGAGTGGGTGAAGTCCGCCGACGACGAGTTCGCCGTTCACCACCTCCCCGACGGTGTCTCGCACAACCGGGAGGCGATTTTCGCCGCGATCCGGCCCCTCGCCCAGGAGATGTGGGACAACCTCACCGACCCGAAAGCAACCAACAAGGACCGTGATCTTCCGCTGTCCTTCGACCACACCGTCAAGATGTGGGCGCTCTCCGGCCGGGTCCCCGACACGGATGTGCTGTTCTGGGACGAGGCACAGGACGTCAACCCCGTCATGGAGGGAATCGTCGCCAACGTCCGCGAAGCGGGCATCCAGGTCGTGGCCGTGGGCGACTCCAACCAGGCCATCTACGGATTTAGGGGAGCGACCGACGCCCTGGGACGGCTGCCCGCGGACGCGACCTGCACGCTCACCCAGACCTTCCGGTTCGGCGGCGCCGTCGCCGACATCGGCAACCGCTTCCTGCGCCTGGGCGGCACCCGCATGCGGCTGGCGGGCTGGGACCGCAAGACCTCCCGCATCGAGGAAATCACCCCGGGCGACGAGACGATGCTCATCGCCCGAACCAACGCGGGAGTGGTGCTCGGCGCCGTCGAAGGACTGCGGGCTGGCCGCAAGGTCGCGGTGTCCGGAGGACTGGCCGACCTGCGCAAGTTCCTGGAAGCCGCCGAAGCGCTGCGCGAGGGGGAGCGCACCAGCCATCAGGAACTGGCTCGCTTCAACGGGATGGCCTGGGACGAGATTCTGGAGACGGCCGAGAGTGAGCCCGAGCTCAAGCAGCTCGACTCCATGTTCAAGCTGATGGAGCGGCACAGCGAGGAGCTCGACGCGCTCCTGGAGTCCGTGCGGATGCCGCGCCCGTTCGTTGAGGACGACGGCGAGCGCCTTCATGTCAAATTCGCCTTCGGAGACGGCAACTTCCGGACCACGAAGGAGTGGCTCAAGAGCAAGGGCGTCGGCTTCGGATGGGACGAAGACGGCAGGCGGTGGAGCTTCCCGCCGCCGAGGAAGCCCGCCACCTCCGCGACTGAGGCCGAGCGCCACCGGCTGCGCGAGCGGGTCGAGCAGTACATCGCTGACCACTACATTGCCCCAGCCAGCGACAACGGCGGGCAGGTCGTCGACCAGGCCGCACCGCACGACCTCCTGGTGTCCACTGCGCACAAGGCCAAGGGCATGGAGTCAGAGCGTGTCCGGATCGCCGGGGACTTCTGGGGTCCCAAGGAATCGGCCAGCGGTGGCATCGACTGGGACACGATCCCCGAAGACGAGGAACTGCGCCTGGCCTACGTCGCCGTCACCCGCGCCACCGACATCCTGGACGCCGGCTCGCTCGGCTGGATATACGACGTCACCCGCGATGAGGACCCGATGCAGGAGCCGGATGGCATCTACCTGCGTGCGTGGCAAGTCAGCGACTTGGAAGCCGGGAACCGGGTCACCTTCTGGAGCGAGGACGGAGAGAGCCTCCTCGACGGGGACATCGCGGAGATCGACGGCACCACGCTCCTCGTCCGCACCGAGGACGGCCGCACCTCGCCGGTCGTCACCGGTCAGATTGTCCGTCGTGACGGGGAGGACCAGCCGCGCCTGCCCGTGGCCAGCGACGAGGAACTGGACACGGCTCTCAACAGCGGCCAGTTCGTGCCGCCGGGGGCATCCAACCAGAGCGGCACGGCCTCCCCGGACACGGAGGCGCCCAGTCCCGGCGCCGAGCGCAGCACCGGTGGCCAGGCACCGGCGGCACCGAACACGCCGCCCGCCGCCGACGGCATACGGGAGGAAGCCGCCGTGGAAACACCGGAAGCGACTGAGCCGCAAGCTCCGGCGGCTCCCCCCACCGCAGACGACACACCGCAGACGGCTCCTGACCGGGAAGCATTCAGGGCGCTCAAGCCGCCCGAGACCCATGCCCTCACAGCGCCGGACGGCACCCTGTGGTGGGGCGGCCGAGCATCCGAACGCAAGAAGGCGATGCCGCAACCAGTTCTCGTCCGGCTCAAGTTCGGTCAGCGCGGCGTCGTCGACGTCGAGAACGCTGTCACCGGCAAGAACATCGACCGCATCCGCACCGGAACACCGTTCTTCGCCGCGGCCCCGCTCACCGCCGAACAGCAGCAGGAGCCGTCCACCGGCTCCCCGGCGAGCCAGGACGCCGCTCCGGCCGAGGAGAAGACCCCCGCCGCGCAGCCCGCCACCGCAAACGGTGACGCTCCGGCCGCCGACCACGCCCCCGAACCCGCAGCGACCGCCGTGCGGGCGCCGGACACCCAGGCCCCGGCGTTCAAGGTCGTCGCCCGGGCCACGGACGCCGGCCGGCGCTGGGCCGTCGTGGACCGCGCCAGCGGGGACGTCATCTGGATCCGCCACCAGGGACAGGAACCCTTCGAAGCAGTCTTCGCGTCCAAGGACGAGGCCGAGCGCATCCGCAGCAGCCTCGCCCTCGCGCCCGACCTTCGCGTCCCCGCCCCCGACCCGGCAACTGACGCCCCCGGCACGACCGAGGCACAGCGACGCGAGCCGGGCCCCGCCCTCGCACCGGTCCTGGGCAAGGTCATCGCCAAGGACACCCGCGGCACCGACCAGCTGGTAAAGGTCCAGGTCGGCGACGAGGCCAGCGGCATGCGGGTCTACGTCGCCTGGAACCCCGTCGGCGCCGACCAGGTCCAACTCGACCAGCCGGTGTACCTCTCCGGCACCCTGGGCGCCGAGTCCGCCTTCCACGGACGGCTCGAAACCTCGGTCGAGGGCGGCACGGTGGAAGGCGAGCAGGCCGCCCACGACCGCCGCAACCTCACCCAGCCCACCCCTGAGGGCTGGATACCCGCCGACCCGAGCACCCCTTCCGCTCTTGAAGTGGGCCAGCAGGCCCGCATCCTCGACCCGCACCACCCCGCGCACGCGACCACCGGCCAGCCGGGTACGCAGCAGCTGTACAGCACGGTCACCGTGGAGCTGGCCGACGACGAGTCGTACGCCGGCACCAGCGCGGACGGCCGTGTCCTGGTCTTCACCCCGGACCAGGTGGTTGCGGTGCCAGCCACCGGCGCCGAGCGGCCGCAGCCGACCGCCCCGGCCCCGGAGCCTGCTGCGGAACAGGACGTCTCACGTGAAGTTTCCGCCGCCCTGCTCGCCCGCCTCAGGAGCAAGGAGTTCGATTACGGCAAGCGTGCTGGCCGGTGGACCGTCGCCGACCTCGAACCGCGCCCGGACGGCTCCCGGGTCGAAGTCCTGCTGCGCAAGAGCGGTGAATGGGCTCAGGCCGTCGAGGTCGGCCCGCACACCCTGCGCGACGAGCGCGGCCACTTCCACGGGCTCGAAGAGGTGCTGGCCTGGAGGGATGCCACCCAGCTCGTCACCCTCCTAGACCGCCGCGAACGTACCCCCAGCCCGGGAGCGGTGGCCCCCGTGCTGGTGCAGGACGCAACGCCCAAGCCCCCGCTGTTCTCCAGCCCGCCGCAGAGCATGGCATCCGCCGAGCTCGAAAGCCGGGCCACGGCCCTGGACCAGTGGCTCAACGCGTACGCGGCACAGGGCGACACCGGCGCCAGTGTCCGCGCCGTCGAGCAGCGGGACGCGCTGCGCACCGAGCTGGAGCAGCGCCGCCTGCGCCGGATGGACGCCGAACAGCTCGGCGGCATGGACGGCCTCCGCCAGGACCTGGCAGACCTCACCCTGGAGACGCCCGACCCCAGCGGAGTCCAAGTCGTCCTGCGCAACGGCGCCCCCCTGGGCACCGTCGTGGCGAGCGCCGAGGGCTACCGCTTCGTCCCCGACGGCCAGCTGGCCCTGGCCGAGGGCACCGCCTACGCCAGCCCCGACGGCGCCGCGGTCGCGCTCAGCCGCTTCCTGGCCGGCGTCCCCGAGAACCAGCCCCTCCACAAGCCCGCAGGGCCCGCGCCGATCCCGGCCCCGCGTTTCGTCCTCACCGACGAGGACAAGTTCGTCCACACGGCTGGCGAGTTCGCCCGCACGCCGGAGGGGAAGAGGATCCCCACCGGGGCCGACCGCAACATGCTGCTCAAGGCCCACCTGAGCGGCATGGTCCGCTACAAGGACGACCCGGACCAGCGCAGCCAGCAGATGATCGTCGAGATCTGCCGCAAGCACGGGAAGACCGAGGCCGGGACGCACCTGAGTTCCGGAGGCCGACTCGCGATCATCACGGTCGCCCCCGAGCGCTACGAAGTCCGTGCACCGGACCGGCTCACCAAGGTGTTCGGTCCCTGGGGCGAGCAGATCAAGACCCGCGAGCGCGCAAACCGGATCGCGGACGCCCTGGAAAGCATCCGCGACGAACAGGGCCGCCCCTTCCCCTGGGACATGCCCAACCCCACCCGCCGGGCCCTGCCCATGAAGGCCCTCCACTGGAAGGACCAGCACGGCCACGACATCAGGCAGGCGATCCTGCACGCCCTGGTCACCCAGGGCCTGGACGAGCGGGACGGCCGCTACGCGAAGGAGTACTACGAGAGCACCGGCCGGCGGCTGACCGCCCCCGCAGTCCAGGCCACGGCTCGGCCCGCGCCTCAGCCGACCGACCCCTCCATGCCGGCACCGGACGACTTCGTGATCACCAACGTCAAGAAGGTCCTCGGTGAGGTGGCCGCCGCGGACGGCACCTTCTGGTGGAAGGGCGAGGTCAACAACCCGCAGGCGACCCAACTGCTGTCGAACCGAGAACCCCTTGAGGTTCCGGTCCTGGTGCGGATCGAGGAATCCGCCGACACCAAGGGCGCGAGCATCGGCTGGGTCCGAGTCCTGGACGCGGCCACCGGTGAACCACTGCTGAATGAGGCCACCGGCAAACCCCTCAACGTCCGTTCCACCAGTCACGTCCTGGTGGCCGCACCTCTCGCGCCCGCGGCACCGGCGGGGGAGAGCGCCCCGGTACAGCGGCGCTTCGCCTCCCTCGGCCAGGTCCGCACCCACCTGATGGCCGCGAAGATTCCCGGGCTGCGCCCGGGACGCCGGACCGAGGTACGCGAGCTCGCCAAGAACCGCGAACTGGTGGACCTCACTGACGACGGCCAGTTCGCCATCCGTCAGACCGGCGACACCTTCGAAGTTCTGCCCGCCGGCAGCGGCCTGCCCTTCGACGGACTCCTGCCCGACCTCTACCTCACCCCCGATGCCGCCCACGACCTCGCCGTCACCCCTCAGCCGCTGGAGGGCCTGCCCTCCCTGGAGGAAGCACGCGAATTCGCCGGCCGGCTCACCGAGCTGCGAACCACCGGTGGGGAGCTGATCGACTGGAGCGATCCGCAGCTCGGCGCCCGGTTGAGCACCGCAGACCTCGTTCACCTCAACCACACGGTCCTGGAGGAGCGCGCCCACCACGACCGCGCGAACGAGAACGCCAACTCCCCCAGCGACGCCATGTGGCGGCTCTTCGAGGACCAGCCCGAGCGGGCCGCCCAGAGCACCGACATGCGCTGGGCCGACACCCTCACCCCCGGTGACTGGGTATGGCTGCGGATCGACGACGAGGACAAGGCCTGGGAGGTCATCCAGCGCACCGACACCCAGTTCGGCACCGTCGCGATCACCCTGGACGACGACAGCACCTGGCAGTTGCCCCGCAACCTGTCCGTACAGCACCCGGGCGACGACATCGTCCTCGACAACGACGGCGAGACCATCGGCCTGCGTCTGGGCGCGGACTTCGTCCTCGGCGACGACGTCATCGAGTTCGACCTCGCCCCCGACGGCACCCCGCTCGCACCGACCGGTGCCGCCGGAACGCCTCCGGCCGGCACCACCCGGATTCGCGGCCGCGCACGCGTGACCCACCACCACCCCCACGGCGGCGGCGAGCGCACCTACCTGATGGATGCCACGATCGTCAACGGCGAGGACATCGAGCCGGCCCCGGTCAAACTGGCCACGACCGCCTTCGAATTGCCCGAGCACGTCTACCGACTCTCCCTGCGCGCCCCGCTCGCACACCAGGAAGCGCAGCCACAACCCCCGTCCTTGGCCCGGCCGGTCACCGCATCGAGGCAGGGGGCGGATACCGAGTTCGTTGAGGATCTGGGTGTCAGGTTCCCGATCCGCTTTGCCAACGAACTTCAACTCTCCGCAGAGCTCAAAGCAGAACTCAAAGCAGAACTGGAGGCAGAATCCGCCCCCGATCAGGACATCGACGCAGAGCTCGACGCGACTTTGGAACTGGCAGCCGAACTCGAAGCAGGCCTGGAGGCGGAGGAAGCATCCGAACTCGCTACCGACACCGAGCCGGACTTCGACCCCGATCCGGAGCCGGAGGAAGCCCCGGAGTTTGAAAACGCGCAGGACTCTCCGAACGAAGCGGATGCCGAGCAGGACCAGGAGCAGGAAGAGGCGGGACCGCAGAATGTGACGGCGCTCCCACCCCGGCTGCCCAAGGGGGAGGAACTGCGCCTGAGTCTGTTGCGCCTGCTCAAGGCCCCAGACGCCCCCACCACACCCACCGAGCACACGGTCCTCGATGACGCCCCGCTCTACGTACGGGTTGCCCACAGCCCCCGGCACGGACGGGTCGTCCAATTCGGATTCGATCCCACAACGCCCCGCGCCGCCGCCCAGTTCACCGCTGCCGAACTTGAAGGCGCCACCGGAGAACAGGTGCTGCGCGGCGTCATGGCCCGACACCCCCAGCCCCAACCGCTCTCGGCGAATCCCGGACCGCTGACCCCCGACCGGCTGCGTGAGGACCTCCTCAAGCTCATGGACAACCCGGCCGCACCCAGCGTCCCCACCCTCCAGAGCAAGATGAGCGCCCTCGACCTGTACGTGGCAGTCACCGGGCATCCGGAGTACGGAAGCGTGCTGCGCTTCGGGTTCGATGCCAAGTCGGCACCGGCCGGCCTCTTCACCCGTGAGGACCTCCAAGGCGCCACCAGCGACAACGTGGTCCAGATCGTGGAGCGCTACGGCGAAGCCTTCGTTCAGCAGCGCATCGACACCGACCGCGCGCGTCGGGTCCGCGACCGCGTCCAGGCCGCAGCCCGGCAACGCCAGGGGCCCCAGCCGTCGTCCCCGGCCGCGCCTTCCGGACCAGGCCGTCAGCAGCGTCCGGAAGAGCACGGACGGCAGGCTGCACCGACTGCTTCCCCGAGCCGGTGAAGCAGGGCACGGACCGCCTGGGGGAATCGGCCGCCAATCTTCTGGGCCGCTCTTCCCTCCAGGCGGGAGGCCCGCCGGTACACGGCGGCCGCGCAGGGCCGTGATCCCTAGCGTCGAAAGGCACTTGATCTGCCCCAGGGAAAGTAGGCGGCCCGCCCGCCACCCGTGATCATCAACGAGGTGACACCTTGGCCACCGCTCCCGAAGAATTCCCGATCCAGCCGCACGACGCAGCCGACGTGTGGCAGGAGGACGCACCATCGGCTCTCGATGCGGTGGCCCAGGGATGGGCGAGCGATGAGGACGCCCCCCGCGCCTTGGCACCCGATACGGGTTGGGCGGCGGAGGAAGACCCGCCCTCTGGGCTGGCGCTCCCGGACGCAGCCGCCGGCTGGACCGGGGCGGACTACACCCCGCGCGTCCTCGCCTCCGAGCAGGACGCTCGGGAAGCACAGCGCTCAGCCGTGACCACCAGTGCGGGTGGCGCATGGGAGGAGGACGCTCCACCAGCGCTCGATGCGGAGGCCCGGGGATGGGCGAGCGACGAGGATGCACCACGTGTCCTTGACACGTCCACAGCGGCGCGTGCCCCCGCGCCTGCGCCTGATTCGGCCTGGGCACAGGATGCTCCATCCGGGCTGTCGGTCCCAGCACCCACTCCAGGGTGGTCCGCAACAGACGAAGTCCCGCGGGTCCTTGCACGTGAGCGGGAGGCCGGGCAAGCGGACGGTTCAGCGGCCACCACCAGCGCGGACGGGGCGTGGGGGGAGGAGGCTCCATCGGCGCTCGATGGCGTAGCCGCGGGCTGGGCGAGCGACGACGACGCACCGCGCGCCTTGGCACCTGACGGCTGGGCGTCGGAGGGAGAGCCGCCGTCGGGGCTGACACTTCCGGACGCGGTTGCCGGCTGGTCCGCGACGGACGATGTGCCCCGCGTCCTCGCACCTGACCAGCGCGCGGAGGAAAGAGGCAGTTCAGCCGTCGTAGCCAGCACGGACGACGCGTGGGAGGAGGAAGCCCCGCCGGCTCTCGACGCGGTGCCCCAAGGATGGGCGAGCGATGAGGACGCCCCCCGCGCCATGGCACCCGACTCGGGCTGGACGTCTAAGGAGCCCCCGCCGTCTGGGGTGACGCTTCCCGACGCGGCTGCCGGCTGGGCTGCAACGGACGACGTTCCGCGCGTATTCACCCCCGAACAAGACGCTGGGCGAACGGACAGTTCGGCGCCCAGCACCGGCGCGAACGGGGCGTGGCGCGAGGAGGCACCGTCGGCGCTCGATGACGTCCCCGCGGGCTGGGCGAGCGATGACGACGCACCGCGCGCCTTGGCCCCCGACTCCCGCTGGGCATCGGAGGAAGAACCCCCGTCAGGTCTGACCTTTCCCGAACCCGTCGCGGGCTGGTCCGCAACAGACGATGCCCCCCGCGTCCTCGCACCCGAGCAGGACGCCGTGGAGGCAGACGGCTCAGCCGTCCGCACCAGCGCGAACGGGACGTGGGGGGACGAGGCAGCACCCTCGGCTCTTGGCGCTGTGGCCAAGGGCTGGGCGAGCGACGAGGACATACCCCGTGTCCTGGACATGCCCGCGACGGAGCCCACGTCCCCGACTCCATCGGGTTGGGCGGCGAACGCGGAACCGCCGTCGGGCCTGGCCGCTCCGGATGCGGCCCCAGGCCGGTCCGCAGTCGACGATGCTCCTCGCGCTCCCGCATCCGGGCTGGACGCTGGGCAAGCAGACGGGCCCGCCGTCACGAACAGCCCAGGCGGCGCTTGGGGCGAGGAGGAGGCCCCTTCGGGCCTTGGCGCTGTGGCCGAGGGGTGGGCGAGCGACGAGGACGCGCCGCGCGTGTTGGACACGCCCGCAGCAGCGCCGGGTTCGATGAACGCGACCGGTTCCGGTTGGACAGCGGAGGACGAACCGCCGTCAGGGATGGCACCCCCCGCATCAGCCCCGGGCTGGTCCGCAGACGAAGACGTGCCTCGTGTCCTCGCACCCGGACACAGGCCTCCGGGTGGATCCGAACACCCCCACCTGCCGGGCCAGGACAGGCCTACCGGAGCGCACACAACAGCCCAGACGCATGGTCGTGCCGTCGCTGGGACTCCCCGCAGCGCGGCACGTAGCCCCCGCAGCACCAGCGGCCAGGGGGCGGACGCCGACGCACGCGGTGACCCAGAAGCGCTCGGAGAACCTCCTCAGCAACCCTCGACGAACGAGAGTGACCAGACGCCTTTCGCCTCCGACACCGAACCGGATGGGCGGAACGCCGCGCCGAAGCGCCAAGCCGACACCCAGCAGACGCAGCACACCACCGCCGTGTCCACAGACCCCGGGGAGGGGAGCGACCTGCCCCTGGCTCTGGGCCAGGGGCAGGAGGAATACGACGAACAACGTCACATCGCAGCCCTCATGGACGTAGCCGACCGGGCCTTCCAGTACGCGGACAAGGCGGCCGACGGGGCGCAGCGAGCTGCGTCGCGGGCCTCGACCCGCAACGAGGAGCGGCTGGAGAAGGTGATGCACGCCGCCCACGCCCACTGGCTCGTTGCTGAACGCCATCACGGCGGGGCACGAGAGGCGCACGCCGACGGACAGAAGTCGCGGCTGGAGTACCACGCGGCCGAGGTGATCAATGCAGCAGTGGAGACCCAGCGGGCGGCTGGTGTCGCCACGACTGCAGATGCCCTGAAGGAGGTTCTCGAAGGGCTCAAGCCCGCAACAGAGCGAGCCCGGCAGGCGGAAGCGCGTGCACAGCTGCAGGCAGAGCTCGACAAGCAAAAGGCAGAGCAGGACAGGGAACTGACCGCTGTGACACGCATGGACGCCGCCAACCGTGACCGGCTGCAGCAGGCTCGCTGGCGTGCCGAGAGGGCGGTGCCCGAACTGGGCTGGTGGCCGACACTCGCCGCGGACATGGCTCATGCGTACCAAGGTCGCCTCTGGCTCGACGAGACCGGCACCCCGCGTCTGCTGAAGACGACCGCCGACGGTGGCGTCGTGGCAGGACGAAAGGTGAACGCTGAGCGGGTTGCGATGCTGCGCGCGGCCGGCTTCCTGCAGACGGGTACGGACAGCGGGACCTCGACGCCCTTGCACCCCTCGGACATGGGGCGGGAAGCGTTGTACCTCGCGACGCTGTACCCGGAGGGGCTACACGCGGATGAACGCGCCGCCTATGACACGCGGTACGCGCGGGCGCGTCGGCCGTGGATGAACAACGAGGAGCGCAAATCGGCGGCCCGGCGTCTGCCGCCGTTGGACCCGCACGCGATGCGGGCCGTCCGTGAGAAGCCGGTGCTGCTGGAGGACGACCAGATCCCCCAGATCAGCACGGAGAAGGCCGCCCGGCACGCTGACATGGCGGAGTTGGCGCAGCGGCTCTGGCGCTGGATGGCAATGAGCCATGGCGAGGAATCCAACCTCATCCAAGCCCCCAGCACGGCTCCGGCCCAAGAGCCGGAAGCGTTGGCCGCTGAACTGGGGCAGGATGACGACCGCGATGGCGAGCGTGCAACTGCGGCGCCCCCGAGCGAACTGCCGCCGAGGCGGGGCCAGAACGCCACTGCCGGGGCACCCGCCAGCCCACCCGCCGCCGACGTGGCGCCCACTCAACCCCCCAACCCCGAGCTTGGAGACAAAACCGTCGAGCCGGAGGGGTGGCTGGCCGACGCACCCTCCGCCCTGGCCGAGGCGTCCTCCGTCGCGTCCCGGGACGATGACGAGGCTCCCACGGCGTTCCCCGAGCCGCTCACGTCCCAGGACGAGCCCGCCCCCGTGGCCGCTGCTGCTTCCCAAGTCACCGAGTCACCCAGCCAACTTTCCCCCGCAAGCAGTCCGCCGCCAGCCCCGGCCGAGACCGATGCGAAGACCCTGGCCACCGACTTCGAGGCACGCTTGCGCGAGAGGCTCGCGCAGAACGCGGCAGCAGGCGAAGTCCTCGGAATCGACCCCAATGCGGGAGAGAGCTTCGAGGGGTATGCCAGCCGGTTCGACGGCGACTACGACATCACCCTGCCAAGCGGCCGGTACTGCTACCGCACACCGGGAATGTCCCGCGAGAAGTACAGCGTCCGGTACATCCCCGATCCGACCCGCGACTGGGAGTCGAAGCAGATCGGCACGGTCAGCAGCGAACGCGACATCATGCCCATGGTGCGACGGCATGCCGCCAGGCATGCCGACCAGCGTGACCCGCTCGCGGTGGAACTGAACGAGCATGAGCAGAAGGCTCTGGACACCGTGGCTCGCGGGGTCATCTCCCGGTCTCTGGGGTCGTGGTACCTCCACAACCACCAAGGCATAGCCACCGAGCAGACCGACGACTGGACGACCCTCGCGCTGTGGACTCTGAGCGCGCTCGGCCTCATCCAAGTACCCCCTGTAGACCCCGCCCGGCCCAAGGACCGCTTTGCGCGGCTTTCGGAACTCGGCGAGCGGCGCCACACCGCATTGCGAGGGGGGCAGGCCGCCGACATCCGACTGGCGGGCGTCCATGAACAGACCTCCCTGTTCGCCGAACCGGGGGCCGCCGTGACAGCAGAGCCAGACGCTCAAGCCGATGCTGGAGTGGAATCCGCCTCTGCGACGGGCGACCCGGGAGCAGAGCTGCCCCGGTTTTCCCAGGAACGACGCCAGGTCCTCGCTCAGATCGCGCGCGGCACCATCAGCGTGGTCAACGGCGTGTTCATGCAGACCAACCCGCGGCGCCCCATCCGTCAAGCACCTTCACAGGGCCACTTCCGAACGGTCATGCAGGAGGGACTGGCACGCGAAGTAGACGGACAGGTGCGCCTCTCCGATCGGGGCCTCGACTGGTGCACGCTCCACAACATCACCCTGCCCTCTGTCCCACCGGACACCGAGATGGTCGATCAGGCGCCGCTGCCACCCATCGACTACGCACCCCTGTACGGCCTCTCGCTACCCGACGCAAGCGGAGGAGGCCCGCTGCCGCCTGCCCCTGCGCCTCTGCCTGCCGCATGGCACAGGAGAGGTGGCCCGATAAATGAGGAGAGCGAGGCGGCCACCTACGCCATGGCGGCCGAGGCCTCTGAACGAGCCGCTCGCTCGACGGCCCGCGATGTCGCAGCCCTCGCGGCGGGCGCAGACCACAAGTACTGGACGCACCAACATCCGCTGGCGCAATACGACGAGAACGCTGCTGCCGCGCTGGAAACCCTGTCCGACCCTGTTACCCACGGGTACGCGACCCGGGCCGTACTGAATCTGCGCACCGCGCTGGAGGAGGCGGGCAAGGAAGCGACCGACCACTACGTGCAAAACGTCCGCAGCCCGCAGTGGAAGACCAACCAGGGGGTGCAGGCGGATGACCTCCACCGGAGCCGCGTTCGAGGCATCGTCATCACATACCTCGACGCGGTCCGTGACCACGCCGAAGAACACGGCCTGGATGCCGCCACCATTGTCCACGTGCTGGAGGACGCGGCTGGCTGGACGGGAGAGCTGCGCAGACTCGGCAACACGGACGTCGGCTATCCGCAGTTGCCTGCGGCAGAGACTGTGGCCGAAGCCGCGCAGTACGTGGCCAACGCCTTGCGCGCGTACGCGCTGGGCGAGACCGACACGGTCGACACGGTGGCTGACCGCCGGCAGACCTGGCGCACCGTCGAGCCCCGTCCCCTCCCTGCCGTAGCGACAACCGCTGAAGAGCGCGCCTCGGAAGTAGCTGGCGGCGCCCAGGTTGGCGGTCAGACACCGCTCGCCCCAGTCATGCCTGCCACCGAGACCGCCGCGCCCGCACGTGAGCAAGCGCAGGAGGGCGCGCCCCTCGATCAGCCGGCCGCCGGGCCGGAAGCAACTGACGCCGATTTCGCAGGAGCAGAGGCGACTCCGTCCAACGACGGCTCCGCTTCCGGGGCTAACGCTTCGGCTGAAGCCGAAGCCGACGACGGCTCCCGCCGCGAGGAGCTACAGCGACAGGGCCCGGCCCAGGAACAGGCCGCGCAGGACCAACCCGCAACCGGCGAGGAGGTGGTGGAACAGCCGACGGAGGCTCGTACCAACGAAGTCCATCCCGAGCCTCCCCTCGCCTCGGCACCGGCCATGGCCCACGAGGCCGGCGCCGCCCCGGTGCCGCCAGCCATCGACGGACCGGCAACCGCCATGCCCGCGCTCGCCGAGATCACCCCAGAGTCGGCCGGACACATGGCGGAGGCCCCCGCGCACGAGGGCAGCCCCGACACCACCGCTCGTCCCACCGAGGCCGCACCTGCGTCCACCGGCGGGATGGAGGAGCCCGGCACCGAGCCAGCTGCACCGGAAACGGAGTTTGCAACTGTCCCCGAGCCCGGCAGCGGGTCGGAGAACGCCGTCGCCGCTTCCGAGGTCCGCCCGCAACCCCGACCGGCCGCCGTACGTGAGGAGGGCACCGTGGCCACCAGTGCTCCACCGAGCGCGGTCCCAGCCGAAGAACCTGCCGCCCCCAACCAAACCAGCTCGCGCGACCCGCAGTTTGCCCCGGAGACCGCTGCCCCCTACCCGGACGCGGCCGCGTATGCCGCGGCCCACGAGGCCCTGCTGGCAGAGCTGGACCAGCACGAACAGTGGCTGGCGCTCACTCCGGCAGCGGCGGAAGCCGCAGCCACCCTGGCCGACACTGGCGATCTCGGCATTCCCGGACTTACCGCCCTGCTCGCCCTGCAGGCCGCGCTCGGCGAGGGCCAGGACGAGGACGGCCACCGCGCGCACCTCGCACAACGACTGGGCCACCACATCCAGTGCGGGCAAATGACCATGGCGAAGATCTTCTTCGCCCGGGCCGCGCGCACCAGCAGCACGGACCTGCTGCGCGATCTGTACGAAAGGGCCGTCGAGGGCCAGTTCCTCGCCTTCGGCCAGCAGACCGAGGACGGCCCGATGGAGCTCGGCCAGTACATCCCGCTCCGCGCCCGGCAGATCACTCAGCAATCCGACGGCGCGGAGGACTTTGCCGAGCCGGCACCCCAGACGGCACAGGAGGCCACCACGATGGCTGTGGACCTGGACGACGACATTCCAATGCCCGTCCTCGAGCTTTCCGGTGAGGTCCCCCACCTGACCGCCGAGGAAGCCGCTCCGCGCCTGCTCGCCCACGCCCGGACCCACCTGGCCGGCGGGCTGCCCTCCGTTGAACAGTTCGCCCACATCTACGGCCGCCCGGTGTACGCGATGGTCATCCAGGGTGAGACGCCCACGCTCTACCTCGGTCTCACCCCGCCCGACACGGCCGGGGACACCCGGGCCGTCTCCATCCGCGGGGACGAGCTGGCGACGGTCACTGCAGAAACACTGCTGACGGCTGTGACCGGGTGGCTGAACGGGAGCGACCCCGGCGAACGCCCACTCCTCGATTACGCGTCCGGCACCGCACCGACACCCACGCCCGACCCGGCGGAGCAGGAAGCCCCTGTCCCGACGCACTCGCCCTCCCCGGCGGCCGCGACCGCCGAGCCGACCATGGCCGATGACACCGCGCAGAAACCCACCGCCCCGCAGGCTCCCGCACCTGACGGGCCCGCTGAAGCACCGGAAGCCGAGGCCACGTCACCCAGCACGCCACCGGCGCCGGAACCGGCTCCCGCCCCACCCTCTGAACAGGAGCTTCAACCGACGTCCCCGGCTCGGACGGCAGCCACCTCCACACCGGTAGCCTCCACCCCGAATGCAGCCACCGACGGGCAAGCAAGGGCCGAAGACACCGGTCAGGAGACCGTCGCCGCGCCTCCCGCCGCTCCGGATGCTGCGGCTCAGGCGGACCCCGTCGCTCAGATCACGGCACTGGTCCGCACCGCTCTGTCCGACGGCGGCGTCACCCTGGATGCCACGGGCGCCCTCACCGCCCCGGGCACCGTCACGATCACTCTGGAGACCAGCGGCACCCCCGAGCGCGACCGCGAACTCGCGGAGACGCTGCGCACCGCCCTCAACAACGCGCTGCGGCAGCACCCCGAACAGCAACTCGCCTCCTATCGCATTGACTTCGAGCACACCTCCCAGCCCGGTCAGGGCTCACTGTCGGAGTCCGCAGGCACCACGGTGCTACCTGTCCCGCGTGACCGGCTGATCGCCGTGAACAACGCGGCAGCCAAGATCTTCGCCGAGCATCTGCGCAGCGACCCGAACGCGGAACTGGCCCGCACCTACCTGAGCCAGGAGCGCAAGCTGCCCGACGAGGTACAGCAGGAATGGGGCCTGGGCTACGCGCCCTCCGACCGGGGAGCAAAGCCGAAGCGCTGGGATGTCATGGTTCGTGCGCTGAGGGAACAGGGTTTCACCGAAGACGAGCTCCTGCACGCAGGCCTCGCCACCCGCAGCAAGCCCGGTGCGCTGATCGACGCTTTCGACGACCGCATCATGTTCCCGATCCACGACGAGCACGGCGACATCGTCGGCTTCAGCGGGCGTCGCATCGACCGGCCCGGCGAGACCGAAGAACAGGCCAAGGAACGCCAGAGCCAGAAGTACTACAACACCTCGAACGACGCGGCCCTGTTCAATAAGGGCGAGCTGCTCTTCGGGCTCTACCACCCTGCCCAGGCCGAAGCCCTGGCCGGGAGCAGCGGGCCCCGGGTCAGCGTCGAGGGCTACCTCGACGTGATCGCTGTCGCGCGCGCGGCCGCCACCCTGCCGCTCGACCGGCGCCCCGTCGTCGGCGCCCCCATGGGGGCCGACATCAGCGAGCGCCAACTCGCCGAGCTGCGAGGGCTCGACCGCGACGATCCCCGCCCCCACATCATGTTCCTGGACGCGGACGACAGCGGACACAAGGTCCTGCTCCGCAAGTCGAACGAACTCCTGCGCGCCCCTGCCCCGACGGAGGTGACCACCGCCCCGGGCGCGAAGGACGCGGCAAAGCTGTGGGAGGAGGACATCGAAGCCGGCGGCGACGGTGCCGCGCCGGTGCTGGCCGCCCTCGAACAGCGTCGGCCACTCCTCGATGCCATCGTCGAGGCGGCTCTGCTGAAGCTCGCGGACGAAAGTGAGCGCGCCAACCACGCCTTCGACTCCGTCAAGGACTTGCCGCGTACCCGGTTCATCGCCGCCGAGGCCGCGCGCTACATCCACCAGGCGGTGCAGGCTCAAGCCCCCGGCGACACGGCCGCGCTCGAGCAGGCCGCGCTGACCTGGGCGAAGCGGCTACAGCAAGAGTGGGGCATCCGCGGATGGATGACCGCCACGGCGGTGCTGCTCGGGCCGGGGGAGCACCACGACGACTACGAGAACGAGGTCTACGAACAGGCCCTGGACCTCCTCGCGGCAGACCCCGAGGGCTACTTCGCGAACGACTCCCACGTCCGCAGCCGCCAATCCGCCTCCGCGGCCCGGACCACGACGGCATCCGGCGCAGAACCCGCAGCCGACCGGCGGCCCGGGCAGTGGCCCGCAGGGACAGGCGCGAACAAGCCCGTGCCCCCCACCAGCACGCCGGCCAATGAACCGGACCCCGAATCCCGGGAACTGGTACTGCGCATGTTCCTGCCCTCGCCGGTCGACCCGGTCGACGGGCCGCCGGTCGAGTACACCGACCGCACCACCGCGGCGTACGCCCTGCACACGGCCGTGCATGAGCGCCTCGGCCAGCACACCACCGAGAGCCCCGAACCCGGCCGGCTCCCTCAGCCCCTGAAGCTGGGCACCGTCCACGGCATCGATCTGAGCACGTCCGGGGATGACCAGACCAGCGAGGACCCCACCGTTGTGGTGTGGCTGGGCCCTTCACGCAACGACTCGCTGCGCCTGTCCTACAGCCGCTTCATCGAGATGACCGGCCCCCAACTGCTCGCCGCGGTGGAGTGGCGCGCCGCCCAGGCCGCCGGACTGCTCGGCACCCCACTGAGCCAGACCTGGCGCAATGCGGTGCGCAGCATCATCCCGCCGGAGTTCCCCGCCCAGCCGACCCCCGCCCAGCTCGCCGACCTCCTCGACACGATCGCCCAAGGTCCCGACGCAGGCGACGAACGCATCCGCCACCGTGCCGAACAGGCCGTCGCCCTCTACACCGCCAGCCACGCCGATCTTGCCCTGAACCACCTCGCGGGCAACGACCACATCTGGGTCCTGCGCAACGACGGCTCCTGGATCCAGGAAGAGGCCCCCGGCGCCGAACAGACCTGGGAGGAACTCGACAACGGATTCAGCCAGGAAACAGCCGAGCTCCGCGGCATCACCCAGGAAGCCGCAGCCCTTCCCCCCGGTGAACCGGTGCCGCCGGCCGCCGACCTCACCGTCGCCCACCACAGCGCGCACGAAGCCCTCGCCGCGCTGCGCCCGTACTCCATCGGCCTTCCCGGCACCCTCTACGAGAAGATCACCGACCTCGTGGCCCAGATGGACGCCTCCGAGCCCGCCCTGCGCCGCCTGCGCGGCCCGGACGGCGAGAAGCTGATGAACCGCACCAAGACCGCCTTCGTCCGGGTCCTCGAAGGTCTGGCCACGGTCGCATCCAAGATCCGCCTCACCGCCCTGAGCACCCGCCTGGAGCGCACGGTCGCCCGCCTGCGGGGACAGGATCCCGCCGCACTGCCTGCCCCGCGCGCCGTGCGCGCCGACCGGCGCATGCAGGACCTAGCCCACATCGAGCGGGACCTCGAGCGCCGCATGGCCGCCCCCACCACCACACTCGCCGAACGCGGCGAACTCCAAGAGGAGTGGATCATCAACCGGGCTCGCTGGCGCGCCCGCTACGAGCAACTCCACGGCCTGCCGCCGGAGTCCGACTTCCTGCCCGACAACGACCTCATCGCCGGAGCACCACCGGTCCCCAACCTCGTTGCCGCCCACGACCTCCTGATCGACCGGCTCACCGCCCGCGTCGCCGAACTGCGCGACACCGACCCGCACACCGGCGAGGACGGGAACCCCTACGACCCCACCGCCGACCTCTACAACGGCGTCGCCTGGGCCTACCATCAGCGCCTGATCGGCACCGTCCCGACCGGAGCAGACCCGCACGGACCCATTCCCGCAACCCAGTTGCGGCGCGCCGCCCTCCTGGTGACCTCCCACCAGGACGCCTCACCGCTCACACTCCGGCGCTCGATGAACGTCACCGCCGAGCGTGCCGACCGCCTCCTGCACCGCCTGGAGGAACAGCAGATCCTCGGCCCCTACCGGGCAGACGCTCCCCGGACGGTCCTGGCACGCCCCTCCGACATCGACACCCTGCTCGCCCGGCCGGCCACCCCGCCCGCCCTGCGCAAACCGGCCGCCGAACCGGCGCCCGCGACGACCGCCCCGGGCCCGGAACCCGCGGCAGCCGATCCCGGCGAACTCGACGAGGCCCGGATCCACAAACTGGTCAGCAAGCTCCTCGCAGACCAGCAAAAGCGCAGCGAGACCCACGGCGAGCCGGACCCGACCGACAGCCCGGCGCCCACATCCCGCGTGCGCAAGAACCAGCGCACGTCCGCGCACAAGGAAGCCGAGGCAAACGCCCTCGCAGCCGGCCAGCCCACCCCATTCGCACCCAGCCAGACGTGACGCGGAGACCGTGATGACAACACCGACCCCACTGCAGACCGAACCCACTCCGCCCGTGCCCACGTTGTCCCCCGATGCCCCGGCCGCCATGACGGTGGAGGAGCTCGAGCGCAGCGTGCGCATGGCGAGCCTTCAGCGCGGCCTGCGCCTCGCACGGACCCTGGACAACGCTGACGCGCCACCCCAGGCGGGCCCCCGCGACCTGACCGGCATCCACAACGCGTTGGCCACCGCGCAGGACAACCAGGCCTACTACTGGGGCGACCCCAGCTGGCACGCCATCCGCGACATCCGCAGCCAAGTCGACGACGTACTCTCCCGCCTCAACGAACAAGCAGAAACAACCCCACAGGCCGCAATCCACGCAGCCAAGATCACTACCTTGGCCGCAAGCCTCATCGCCCGGCACGCCGCCAAGCTCAGCGCCGTCCTCGATGCCGGCGGACAGCGCGAGACACCGGGCGGACGGGCCATGCGCCTGCTCACCCGGGTCGCAGAAGACCATGCAGCCCGGGCCTCCGGTCTGGACTCCGTACAGGCGCTGGACACCCCGCGCCTGCTCATCGCCCACGTCCACAAGCTCAACAAGGAACTGCGGCGGGCCGAGCCGGACGCCCCCGAAGCGGATCTTGGACTGGACGACCTGGACGACCCGGAACTCGAGGGCGCACTGTCCACCGGCGCGGCCGCCGCCCCGGAACTGGCCGAAGCCTCCGAGCTGATGACCGCGCTGAGCGAGATGGCCGGCCGCGCCCGCCGCGCCGGACACCGCCTCACCCTCGACGTACGCCTGCACGGCATGGTGGAGACCGCCCAGCTCCGCGGCTTCGAGATGATCTCGGGAATCGCGCGGGCCGTCATGGCGCGCTACGACAACCAGGACCGCGGCACCTCCGGGCGCCGCAATATCGCCGCCATGATCTACCACTACGCCGAGCAGCGCCTGGAACGCATGCGTGGCACCCTCGGAGCGGACGAACAGCGCGACGTCGGCCACTACGAGACCGCCCCTCCCGAGCGATACCTGGATGCGTTGTTCGAGGAGTCACGCACCGTCGTCGAGGAACTGCGCGCCCAGCACATTACGCCTCAGGAGCGCACGGATCTGCAGATCCGATTCCTCCTTGCCCAGAAGGAGATCGCCGCTGCCGGTGCCGATGGCGTCCAGGAATGGGGCACCCAAGCCTCCTTTCCGCCCAGTGAGTTCGTCGCCGGGATGCAGACCGACAGTCCGGTGGAGTCCCGCCTCGTGCTCATCGATGAGTTGCGCCGCCGGGTGGAGAACAACCCCTTCCACCGTGACGCCCAGTTCCTCAACGAGCTCGCCGACCGCTTCGCTCAGGAGATCGCGGGTCCGCGCGAACTCACTGCCGAGGCGCTGGAGGCAGACCTCAGCGCCGACCAGGTCCGTGCCGTGGCGGAGCACCTTGTCGGGCAGGGCGCGATCGCATCGCCGCTCGCGCTGAGTGCGACCGATGAGCTGAACCTCAGCCACGCCCAGGCCGAGCGGGCGCTGGCCGTGCTTCAAACCCTCAAGGTGGTCGGCCTGCCCAGCGTTCTGAAGCCGCGCTCCGTCCTGAAGGCCTCCATCAGCGAGGTACAGGCACGACTGGCGCCGCTGGAGCAGCAACTGCCTGTCCTGCTTGAGCTGCAGAAGGGCGCGGCCGCTGCGGCAACATCCCCGCCGGTCGATGCCCCGGGCGCCGCGGCCCAGCCCGAAGCCGCCCAGGGCGTCGAAGCACCTGCAGTTGCGGAGCCCGAGCAGGCACCGACGCCGGCTGCCCCTTCACCGTCGGCCACTGCCGAACCGGCCACGGCCGCTGCGCTGCCCCAGTTGCCCCGCCGCGACCGCACCGTGGAGCGCCCGCACCCGGGCAACCTGGAGACCCGTCCGGCGCCGGCCGAGCAGACCGCGACCGATCAGGACGTTGCCCAGCTACTGGAGGGCCATGAAGACCGGCTCAAGGAGGTGAGCGAGCGCCTGATCGCCGGCAAGGAGGCCCGCGAAGCCGCCCATCCGGCACCCGCCGAGACCACGCCCGCCAAGGACCCCACCGTGGACGAGGCACAGCACAACGCCCAGCAGAACCAGCAGAACGTTGGCGTCGGCGTCCGCTGACCGCCAGCGTACGGAACCGGATACGGAAGGACGCGTCGAATGGCCGAGGAACAGCACGACGAGCACAGGCGGCTGGCGCAGTTGCGCCAGCTTGAGGAGGAACGCCGCACGCGAACGGTCGCGGCGGACCTCCGGCGCCGGCAGCAAGAACGCCAGGCACAGGATGAGGCGGCCCTGGCGGACGCGCCTGCCGCCGAAGCGCAGCACTACGCACAGCTGCCCCGGCACTCCCACACCGGCATCCGCTGACCTGGGCGGCCGAGCCGCGCCCGCACCACACGGCTCTGCCCGGCCGCCCCCGCAGCTCGAGTACTCAGTTCAGAGAAGGGGGCCCCGCCGTGTGCCGGGGCTCTTCGCTTGGCTCCCGAATCTGAGGAACCAGCCCTCACTTACGGGGGCTGCCGTCCTGGTCAGGGGCGGTAGTCGGGGGATGCGACCCAGCGCGACATGGCCTCGTAGGCGTCGACGGCACGGGGGTCGAACCGGCCGCACCGCTGTTGGATCAACTTGCCGAGCTGGTCGTAGGCGTGGGCCGCTCCGCGGGCGTCGCCGCTCTGGCCGAGCGCTTCGGCGGCGTCCGTGCGTTGCTGGATCTCGTCCGGAGTCAGGGGGTCGGTGGGCATGGGTGAACTCCCGTCGGTGGCTGTTGGCTTGGTGTGTGGCCCGGTTAGGGCAGGAAATGCGTGTACGCGGCTCCGAAGATGCGGGTGAACTCGGCGTCCATGGCGTCGGCCTTCTCTTCGGCGGCCAGAGCCTCCGGGGTCGTGATGCCCTCGCCGTCGTCGCTCATCAGCTTGATCCGGAGCATGTACGCGGCCTTGACCTCGGCTGCCATCGCCTGCGCGTTCCCCGGGTTCGTCCAGCGGATCGGGATGCTGCTCATGGTGTCTCTCCTCGGATGGTGTGGTGTGGAACGCATGGGAGCCGACCGGCCCCCCTTGTCCTCTCCGGCCGTGCTCGTGTGTGTGAGCAGGGAGGCACAGCGGAAGGCAGCTGGGTTCCTGAGTGTCCGATTTGTTCCCAGGTGATTTGCTACGGGGTGTACCGGCGGCGGGTGATCCTGCGGGCCGGAGCCTGCGCGGCCGGGACGGTGCGGGCTCGTGCTGCTCCTGGTCCTGGCGCTCGCCGTCCTCGTGGCCAGGTCGCCCGCATTCCCCAGGGGCTGACGGCGCCGGGACCCGCTCGCGCCGAGTGGCGGGCCGCCGCCCTTCTGCCGGTGCGGTCCGGCGATCACCGTTGGGCCTCCGCCCCGAACACGATGCGGGCCCGGAAGGGGCGAGACGGCTACGCCAGTACGTGGGATCATCCGCCGGCGTGAGGGGCGGCCCGTGGAGGGTGCGGCGCCATGCGCTCATCTGCCGACCGCTGTAGGTCGTGGGCCTGGCTGAGGAGTTCGAGGAACGCGCCGCTCACCGGATGGCCTCTCCCCGCAGCTTGGCGACGATCGGGTACGCCGCGCTGTTGATCCAGTCGACCAGCCAGCGCACGGAGTGCTGCGCGTCGAGCGTGAGGCCGTGCCCGGCTGGTCGCCATGGGGGGCCCGGGAACTGGCCGGTGATCTGCCCGCGCACGGTCGCCGTGGCGCGTACCTGGGGGCCGCGGCCATCGTCGGTGAACGCGTACCGGTCGTTCTCCCATCGCCCCACGTGTACGGGATGCAGGGGGACAACGCGCTGTGGGTGAGTGGCAGCTCGATGACAGCAACCAGTGCGCCGGGTCCTCGTCGTGGTGCTCCAGCGTGACCCGCGTGAAGTCGGGGCGGAGGCGGACGTATCCGGGGGCCATGACCGGCGGTGTGGCGACGTACCAGGCGGCGGCTGCGAACTCTGCCGGCGGGAGCGGGTGTCGGGCTCGTCGTACTCGTGGAACGAGTCGAGCCGGTCAGCGAGGTAGGCGCCGACCCGGGACTGCTCGTCGGTCGTTTGGTCCTTGTCGTCGGCGTACGTAGGGGGACCATGCGATGGTCACGGGTGGGGTGTCCTTCCTGTGGGTGATGTTGCCGCCCCCCACTGACACCCCGCGCCGGTCAGCTCAGTGCATGACGTCCAACAGGGTGGCGATGATCCACAGAGCGACGAGGATACCGAGCAGTTTCAGGCCGCCGCCCGCGAACTCGCCCAAGCCGACCCGCTGAGCGTCCGAGACGAGTTCCTCACCGAACGGGGCCGCGCCGTCGTGGCGCGTGTTCCGGTGGTCGGCCTGGATCTCCTCTGCGTTCCTGCGCCCCATCCACGGCCATTCCTGCTGGCAGGTGCCGCACCTGTATCGCCACGCCATCCCAACTCCGTGTGTCGTTACCTGGGTTGGGTGAGACGGTACAGGGGTTCGGAGCGCGCGGAGACGGTTGCGCCGGTAGATGGGGCGGTAGATGGCGGGTAGACGAGGTAGATGAGATCCGTAGATGTGCAGGTCAGAGGCTTGTAGACGGGGTTAGTAGATAGTCCGTAGGGGCTCTGGGCGGGGGAGGAGAGGGGCGGTTTGAGAGGGGGCACGGCACACCCCCGCCGGGAGTGGTGGGCGGGGGTTGTGCCGGGTGGTCGGGAGGGGCGGTTAGGCGGCCTCGTCGGGGTGCTGGATGAGGGCGAAATCGGGGGTAGTGGGGGCGCCCTCGTCGGGGGTGGTGAAGGGCGGTGCGCCGGGGGTCAGGTCGGGGACCTGGTGGACGGGTAGCCGGGGGGTGCGGCCGAGGTGTTTGTGAAGCCCGTCGTGGCGTACGCCGAGGGTCACATCCTTGCCGATTCGGAACTTCGTGACGGGGATGCCGTCGGCTTCCAGTTCCTTGCGCAAGCGGGTGACATCCCAATCGTGGATGGCAGCCCATTGGGGAGCCTTCTTGAGGCGGGTGAGGAGGTCGGCCAGGTGGACTCCGGCACGCTTGGGCTTGCCCTGGTAGGCGGCGGCTACGGCGTATTCAACGAGTACGGGGAGGCGGAGAACGGCGTCAGCGAGGCTGAGTGCCTGGTGCTTCTCCCCCGCCGTTTTTTCATGATCGTTTTCGGTGGGGTTCTCGTCCACATCGTCCGCCGGTTGTTTGGTCAGGGTGACTGCCTTCGGCGTCTGAGTGTCTGTCGTGACCTGCTTCAGAACTGGCGCGACCATCAGGCCGAGCGACACCCAGGCGGCGGGGATCGTCAACCACAGCAGCGGATAGCGCCCTGCGGCAACCAGGAACAGCATGGAGCATCCGAGGACGATGCAACCGCGGTTGAGCGGGCTGCCTCCTTCAGCGCGGATGAACGCTGACACGCCGTAGGAGATCACTCGGGGTGCGAACCCGATGCCTCGTGCGAGGTCGGCAGGGCGCGGGAGTTGCTGAACGACCAGCGTCCCGAGATCCTGCGGCGCCTCCTTCGTCACCTTCTTCACTTCCTTCGTGCTGTTCTTGGCGCTCATGCTGCCCCGGTCTTGATGAGGATGGCGCGGGCGATGGACGCGATGATGGTCGGCAGGATGGCGGCGATGCCTCCGGCGGCGGTGCACAGGCCGGAGAGGACGAGGCCCATCCAGGCGCCCAGGGCGGGGCTGATGGACAGGTACAGGTACAGCACGAGCACGATGAGGGCGACACCGGCGACTCCGAACTGTCCCAGCCCGGCGCCGGAGAGGCCGTCGGCGGCGCCTTCGCCTGCGATGCCGATGGTGTCGGGGAGGATGTTCCACGCGGCCCCGGTGACGGTGCACAGGGCGACGAAGAAGAAGGCCAGCCAGAACGCCTGACCGCTGTTCAGCTTCCGGCCGCCCTTGCCCTTCACGCCGAGGATGAGGATCAGGAGCAGCGCGACGGCGATGGCTCCGGAGCCGACGCCCGCGAGGATCTTCCCGCTGGTGCCGATCTGGGCGGCGGGGGCGGCGAGCATGGTGAACACGAACAATCTCTCCTTCAGGGGTTAGTGGGTGCCGTAGAACCAGCAGGCGAGCGCGGAGGCGCTGAGCGGGACTTGGACGAAGAGCCAGCGGGGCGACCACCACCACAACCAGCGCTGCGGGGGTGCCCACCAGTGGGCGGTGCGGATGTTGGCCCAGATGAGGGCGCCGACCGTGCCGAGGCCGATAGCCCAGGGCAGCACCTCAGCGAGGGGGGTGCCTCCGGGGACGGTGGCGTTCTGGATCAGGTCGGGGCCGGACAGCCAGCCGATTTCACCGACGCCGAAGACCGCGGCCAAGCGGAACGCTACCGGGAACTTCATGCGGTCGCGGGGGGCGGTCGCCCACCAGCCCAGGGCCATACCGCTCATCGCGGCGAAGCTGGCCATGGCGTCGTCGCCGGTAGCGGCGGCGCTCATCCAGCCGTGCACGACGTCATCGAGCTGGAGGGTCCATCCGGCGAGCGCAGCGGACCCGTAGCGGTGGACGAAATCGCGGCGTGCGGCCAGGTCGGCGAGTTGCTTGGCGGTGGGTTTCCACTGACGCGGCTGCCCAGACGGCTGCGTGCCGCTCTGCTTGCTCACCGGCTGCTGGGGCGCTGGAGGCGGGGGTGCTGGGGGCTGGCGGGCGGAGGGCTCCTCGGCCTCCGCCTCGTCCGGCTCCGGGTGCTCAGCCTCGGGGATCTTCTGTACCTCGCCGTCGGCCGGCACGGTCAGAACGTGCCCGGTGTAGGTGTCGAGGTCCGCGTCCTGGTGCTTGTAGAGGGCATCCCACCAGGGAGGCTCGGCGTCGCGCGATGCGGCCTTGGAAGCATCCGCGGCCGTCGGCTCATCCCCGAAGACGCGCCACCAATCCGGGTCGCCGGCAGGCTCGTCGGGCGTGGGGCTCGGCACGGCCGGCGGCCTGCTCGGCATGGGCGGAATAACAGCCTTGGCCCCGCTCCCCCGAGGAGCGGTCTCACCCCCTTCTAGGGCGCTGACCTGGGCATCTACAGCATCTACAGGGACATCTACAGCCCCATCTACAGGGGTTGCAGCTGCCTGTTCCGCCGGCTGCGGGCCGCCGCCAGCACCAGCTGACCCCGGGCTGTTGTGCACCGGGACCTCGTCCGGCAGCGGCACGTGGAACGGATCGGACTGCTCTTCTGCGGTGGTCACGTGTCCTCCCTCCTCGGAGGCTCCGGTGATCCGCTCACCTTTCAGGGCGAGGTGGATCATCATGCGGATGAACTTCTCGTCGTCGTCGATGGCTTCGCAGGTCAGCGGTGCCTTGTGAGGCTTCTCGGCCGACATGTGGGAGTCGGCCGAGAAGCGGGACGGCAGACGCGTGATGGTCTGGAGTTCCTGGTCGGCAGGCTCAGCCATCCGCTGTGCCTCCGTCGTCGTCCAGCGCCTCGGAGATCAACTTGCTCACCCATGCCTCCGACCTGCCGATGCTCTGTGCGAAGGCACGCTGGGTCAGATCCGGGTCGGCTTCCTTGGCGGCGAACCACTCGGCCGCACGCCTTGCCCGCTCGGCCTTGAACCGGTTGGGCCGCCCGACGACGGCATGAACGGCTTCACGCTTCCGGCCGCTGGCAGCCTGCGGGCGCATCGGGCGGCGTGAATTCGCGCCGTCGACGTTCACGCCTGCCGCGCCGTGATTCACGGCTGGCGTTTCACGCTCGTCGGCGTGTCCCTTCACGGTTTCGTCCGTCAGCGGTTTAACGGTGTCCTGCCACCCGCTCACGCCGACGGCTTCACGCTTTGCCGTGTCGTTCACGCGCAGCGTGAACGCCTGCTTCACGGTCCAGTCGGCGCGGTTCACGCCGACGCCTTCAGGCGTGAATTCACGGAGCTTCACGCTCGGCGTGAATCCGTTCACGCTAGCTGTGACCTGCGGCTTCACGCTCTTCACGGTGTTCACGTGGGCCTGGTTCACCGGGGAAAGGCGTGAACTGGCGCTGCCTTCACGCCCGTTCACGCTGGAGCGTGAAGCGCTCTTCCATGAACCGTTCACGGGGTCGGCCGTGAAGGCCGTGAAGGCGTGAACCGGCGGTTTCACGTTCACGTCGGCACGCGGCTTCACGGTTCCCCGTTCACGATCGAGCGCTCGGTCCATGCCGTTCACGCCGTTCACGCCGTTCACGGCTTCTCGCTCGGAGCCCGGTTTCGCGAGCGTTCCCGGATTCACGCTGGACTCGACGGCACGGGCCCCGGCCGCGGGCGGAGAAGGAACGTTCATGCCCGGGCCGATGCTGGCGGCGGGCTGCGTGCTGGAGGCGATAGCGAGGGCGCCGGTGACGTGCGCCTCCAAGGCGCTGCCCTCGGCGGGGGTGTGTCCCGCCGGAGCCGCGAGGTCCTGGCCTTCGCTGAGCGGGACGCCGTAGCGGGCGAACCGCAACGGCAGCAGTTCCTCGACCGGGGCCTTCCGCCTCCACGCACGCCCGAACCGGCTGCGCAGGCGGGCCTTGTAGACCAGCCGCTCCTGCTCGAGCTTGATGACGCTGTCGTAGCTGCGCAGCTCCCACAGCTTCATCCGCCGCCAGAGCACGAAGGTCGGAGCGGGCGAGAGCAGCCACCGGATGAGGCGGACCGGCTCGATGTCCTGGCCCGCCGTGATGTTGGCCAGGCGCCCGACCGAGTGCCGCGCGGCCTCGACGGCCACGACAAACAGCAGCGGGATCACGCCGTGCATCCCAACGCCCAAAGGATCAGGCCAGGCGACGGCGCCGTTGAACGCGATGGTCGCGCCGGTCAACAGCCAGGCCGTGTGCCGCAGTAGCGGAAAGGGAATCCGCAACCACGTCACCAGCAGATCCAGGGCCAGCAGCACGACGATGCCCGCGTCGACCCCGATCGGGAAGACGTGCGCGAACGTTCCGAAGCCCTTACGGACGGCGAGGTCCCGCACGGCGGCGTACGAGCCGGCGAATCCGATGCCAGCAATCACGACCACGCCGCTGATGACGCCGCCGACGATAACGCGCTGTGCTCTGTTCAGCTCAGGCCGCCGGGCCCCGGAGTCGGGGGTTGGCGGGGAAGTCGTCGTGAGTGGTCGGGGAGTGGTGGTCACCGTGCTTCTCCTGTGCGAGGCGGCTCCGGGAGACGGAGGCGCGGGGGACGACGGAGGTTGCCCTCCGCGGTGTGCGTGCTCTCTGGCTTGAGCCGCTCTTGCCGCACCGCCGCTGGTGAAGAGACCGTCGGACTCCGTGGACGGGGCGGCCTGTGGTCGGTGCTTCGGGTGGGCGAGGGCGACTAGAGCCAGGGCAGCCGGAGGCCTTGCTGATCGATGGCTCCTGCTGGGTCAACCGGTGTCTCCCGCGGCCGCCAGGGTGGTGAGGTGGACGGTGGAGGTGCCGCAGTGGCCGAGGGCTTCGACGTAGTTGCCTGTGGCGCGCGCCTGGTCGGCGTTGATGCCCTTCAGAAGCGCCTGGAGCAGCGGAGAGGGGAGACGCCGGCCGAGATGCACGTCGACCTCCGCGTGAAGCGGAGCGGCGTCGCTGATCAGGTCAAAGATGTGGGCGACCAGATCGTCGTCGCCCAGCTCGGCGCTCGGCGGGGTCGCCGCGGGGAGCGTGATGCTCAGCAGGAGCGCTAGGGCCCCGCGCATTTCCATCACCGTCAGGACTAACTCGTCCTGTGACATGTGCTTCAGGTCGAGCGTCAGGTTGTGGCGCAGCGTGTCCCGCGCGGCCACAGCCGCCTTGACCCGGCGCTCGGCGGGGCTCATGTTCCCAAGCCGGCCGCGGGCCATCGCCAGGTACTCGGCCAGGCTGTTGGGGGCGGGCCGTACCGTCGGCTCCGACATCACTGCGCCCCCTTGAGGGCCACGGCGGCGGCCAGCTGCAGCTTGGTCAGCAGCGCTCCCGCAGCCTCAGCCGCATGGGCGCGGGTCTCGGGGGAGACAGCGTCGGCGATGGACTTGCTGTACGAGGTACTCGGACGGTCGCTCCGCGGCACTACGCGAGCCGGGCGGTCACTAATCTGAGACACAGTTCGGACTCCTCGCTCAGTGAGGTGTTCGGATCAGGCCCCGAGCGGAGTGGCGACTCCCCTCAGAGGGCCGGGGCGGCCCGGGCGCGGAGACAACTCCTAGCCCGGGCCGTCCTGTTGGCCAGACGGCCAAGGCCGCGGCACACAGCCTTCGTGTGCCGGACCTTGGTTGCCTGGACTTCTCATGCGCGCCCGAGCGGTCGGCCGTGCGGCGATCGCGATGCCGTGTGCCGAGCTGGGCGCTGAAGTCCTCTGTCCTCTGTGGAGTTCTCAAGGAACGCTGCCAGGTGGCGATTCATGCTGTTTTGCGGCGCTTTGCTTCTGGCGGCCGAGTACTGGAGGCACTCGAATCGCGCAGGGGAGCGGGTAGCGGAACCCGACTTCACTACCTTCACTAGGTTCACAAGTGAAGTTGGCTGTGACCGTAAACCGGAACCTGGCGCGCCGTCAAGCGCGCCCGCTCAGCTGCGGGTTGAGGCGAATCGGATCGCGTGAAGAGCAGGTCAGCCGTAGGCTCCAGGTGTCACTCTGCCGAGATACGACGCGTTCGCTTGCTTCACTAGATAAGTTGGCTACTCTGGCCCGCATGACAAGCCGACCCAGAGTGCAAAAACGCTGGAGCGCCCAGCAGATCGCCGAAGACCTCCGGCGCAAGATCGAGAAGGGCGTGTTCAACGAGAGCGGTCAGCTGCCGCCAACTCGTGAGCTGGTCGAGGAGTACAACACCTCCGGTGAGACGCTGCGGCAGGCCGTCCTGAAGCTCAAGAGCTGGGGTCTGGTGACCTCGCAGCAGGGCAAGGGGGTCTTCCTGCGGGCCATAGATCCCATCGAGTGGCACGTACACGACTTCGAACGAGGGGAGCGCCGCGACGACCCCTCCCGTGGTGTCGACGACTGGAAGGCATCCATCGAGGAACTCGGCCGCGTGCCGAGCCAAGACACGCCGAAAGTCACCGTCGAGGAAGCTCCCGAAGAGATCGCCGAATGGCTTGAACTCGAGCCCGGAAGCTTCGCCGTTGCCCGGCGCCGACTGCGCCGCGTCGATGGGGTGCCGTTCCAGCTGGCCGACTCGTGGTTTCCCATGGAGGTCGCGATGAACAGCCCGCTAATGGAACCGCGTGACGTCACCATGGCCGGTGGCATCCTCGCGAACATCGGGCACCCTCAGGTGCGCCGCCGCCACATCCTGCGCTCCTGGCTGGCCACCGAGGAGGAGACGAATCGGCTGGACCTCGACCCGGATGCCACGAACCCGGTCACCAGGCACGTCATCGTCGGCTACGGAGCCGACGGGAAGCCCGTGCGCTGCATGGTCACCATCGCCCCCGGCGACCGCAACGTCCTGATCTACGACTTCAAGGAATGAGCGCGTGCAGCACACGATTCGGCGTGCCACAGAAGCTGACGCAGGAGCCCTGATGGAGCTCCGGCTGGAAGCCGAGGACTGGCTCGCCGCGAACGGGATCGACCAGTGGCGCAGCCCAGGCTTCCGGGACCGGGCGCTCGACAAGTGGAAAGCCGACATAGCCGCCGGCCGCACCTATGTCGTCGAAGACGATGTCGAACGCGTCGTCGGTACCGTGACCCTGGCACAGCCCGACACAGATTTCTGGACCGAGGAAGACGACCTCGACTCCGCCGTGTACGTGGCCAAACTCATCAGCACCCGCAGCCCAGCCAGCGATCGACTCGGCGGACGCATCATCGATTGGGTGGGGGCCGTCGCCCAGAGGCAAGGCCGTGCATGGGTCCGACTCGACTGCGACCGGGCGAACACCCGCCTCCAGGAGTACTACCTCCGCGAGGGCTTCACCCACGTCCGGACGGAGAGCCCGGAGCACCGCCTGTCCGGGTGGATGGCCCAACGCCCGGCAGGCATCGCACGCCACCCGGATCTGGCGCTAAAAGAGATCAATGTTGACGAATAGGGCAACGCTACGTTGCGCAACCGTACTTGCCCCGGACCCGAGGCGTCGGCTTCCCAACCTGCCACGTCAGGAAGCGTCCATTCACCGGCGGCCTCTTCAGGGCGTTCGAGCAGGTCGAGTGCGACTCGCGCTCCTGGCAATGCGAGCTAATACGGACACCCGCGAGGGCCCTCATCCACAAGCCCTGCGGCAGACGATCCGCCGCGGCGCCAAAAGCGATTCCCCAGACTTGAACCTGACCGACTTGATAGAGGTGCGAATCCTGCTCGCCACTCTCCCTGGTGCGGCCACCAGTCGCCTCCCGGAGACCGACTTGAGCACTGCTGTCACCCGCGACAACGTCCCCAACACGCTGGTGAATTCAGCATTCCGTACGCCTTTCGCCCCAGTAGGGTTGCGTCGGAGAATGCTGGTCTCCACAGACGCGCTGCGGCCAACCGGCCGGCCTGGCGCGCTGGCCTTCGGTGGTCGATCAGGACCCCGACTTGTCACGGCCCAGACCACAGTGCCCATCGGGGAAGCCCTGGGGAGAGATGCCTCTCTCAGGGGAGAGGAGTGAGATGCGGTAGCCATCAGGGCGGCGCCGGCTTCGCCGGACTTCGAGCCGCCCCCGGTCATTGACGGTGTTGGCGCACCGTCTCCGACCATCACGTCACCGCTCGGCTGGAACCCGAGCGAAGGCCTCACGAGGCCAGCAGGAGCGCTGACTCGCGGGGCGAGTTGATCCCCACAGGATCCGAAGCCCGGAGCGGGGCTTCGTGTTGCCTGCAGATTGGAAGCTGAGGCACATCCCATGGTGCAGCATCGTGCTGCCGCTTGTCAGCCCAGGCCTGCCGTTTTCGTCGAGAATGTGAATGCTTTCTCGCCAACATGTGCCGGCATCCCGCTGGAAGCACCTCACAAAAATGCAAACTTCATCAGGTTTGCCAGATATGTCCGACTTGGGCGATGCAGGCCAGCGGACTGGGCGGCTGGTCAAGCCCCAATGCCGTGCGAGTGGACGGACGCGGCGCGCTGTGATCTGTTCTCAGGGCTGTCCAGGTGAGCGCCGCGGCTGTGCCCGCCGGCCGCCGGCCGTCGCGGCGCCGTTGGCTGCACCCGGTTCCGGAAGAAGCTGGTCCGGTCGTCAAGCGTGGTCCGGGGCATCCGTTGGCGCTCGGCCGGGATGCTCGTGCTCGTTTGGCAGCGGCCGTTCGGACCCTGCTGGACCGCCCGGGCCTTGAAGGGGTATCGGACCCGGTGCTGCTGGCGGTGTTGGTGCTGGCCGCGCGCACGCCGTCAGAGACCGGTGTGGTGGAGATCCGAGCTCGTGAGCTGGGCCGGTGGCTGGGGCTGTCCGAGTCCAGGGTTCGCCATGCCGTCATACCAGGCCTGCGTCGTTCCGGTGTTGTGGAAGTCGACACCCTTGAAGGCGAGTTCGGCCAGGACTGGGGCCTGGAGTGCCGTGTGCTGCCGATGTGGGAGGCACAGAGCCAGGTCGGGCATCCGCTGGCGTTGGCGAAGCCGGAACTCGCCACCTTCCTAAGGCTGTTGGAGGCTCTGATGGCGCCAGGGTGGGCGCACGGGGACGGCTCGGCCACTCCCGCGGGTCTGCTCGGTGGGCGTACGGGGCATGGTGCCGCACGGGACAGGCTCGCCTTGCTGCTCCTGGTGCTGGAAGCGGGGCGGACAGGCCGGGTGCCGCTGTGCGGAGGCCAGGTCAACAAGCGCTACGGCCGGCCGGTGGCGACTCTGGCCCGGCTGCTGGGGCGCTCGCTGTCGCAGGCGCAGCGGGTGCTCGAACGGCTGGAGGAGGCAGGGCTGGTGGCGCGCCCTCGGCGGCAGACCCGGTCCGGGCTGAAGCACGTGTCTCGGCTGCTGGTGCCCTCGGTAGCGGCCGCGCACGGTGGCGGCCGCTCCCGGAAGCGGCACGGCCGCCACCGGCAGAGCTCTGGTGTTGCTGATAGCCGTGCTGCCGTTGTCGTAGACCTCGCGGGTACGGCATGGCCTTGTGAGGACTCCTCAGCACCGGCAAAACCGCAGGTCGGGGGCTCGAAGGAGCCAAATGGATCCGAGGAAGAAGACCTCGCGACTACGACAGCCCTTCACACTGATCACTCTTCTATGGCTGATGTAGTTTCAAAAGCTGATGTTCGGAGTGGGTTTTCCGGCTCTGCCGCGTCGGGCTCCCGTGGTCGGCCGGAGCGCGCGGGCGCGTACGAGGACCACGTCCCAACTACTCCGGATGCGTCGCCTCAACCGGGTCGCGGTCGCTCAGAGGGCCCGCTGCGCGGGGAAAACCAGACTGAGTCTGCGGGCAAGGTCGAGACGACGAGGAGGGCGGCGAGCCACCACCCGCTGATGGTCCCGGCCGGTGCTCACCGACTGCAGCAGCGACGGCAGAGGGTGGCTGAGCTGGACGATCTCCGCCACCGTTTCGCCCTGGCTCCAGTGGCCTGGTTGTGGTCCCGGCTTGGCGGCGGCCAGCAGGCTGTTGCTCTCCGCGCTACCGATCGGGCATTGGAAGCCCTGTCGGGGATCGTGGGCGCGAAGTCAGCTCCCCAGGTGCTCGCGGCCCGGCTCACCGACCGGCTGGACGAGGAAGGCGGTGAGGCCCTGGTGCGCGATCCGATCGGCTGGCTGCTCGGTCGAGGCCTGGTCCAGCGCCCGGCCTGCCCTGATCTGAGGTGCGACGACGGTATTCGTCTGGACACCGGCAACAACTGCCCGACCTGCGGGAACATCGTCCACATCCGGCGCACGCTGCGGGCCCAGGTCGCGGCACGAGTCAAGGCCGAGATGCCGGACACGGATCCGGCCACGTACCGGACCGAGGTCGAGCAACGCCTGCGCAAGGAGACTGCCCTCGAGGAGGCCCGTGCGCAGATCCTCCGGGACCGGGCCGAGCGTGAGGTCGAGCAGCGTCAGCAGGCAATCGCCCGGCGTCGCGCCATCGAGGAGGATGCCGAGTTGGCCCGCAGACAGGCACCGTGCGCAGACTGCGGGCTGCCCGAGTGCGCGGGCCTGTGCCCGGCATGCTCCTACCGGCGGCGAACCGAGGGACTGTTGCGGGAGGCCGTCGACCTGGCCGTCGCCGTACGAGCCGACCTGTCAGACGCGGCGGCAGTCGACGAGCTCACTCAACAGTGCGAGACCGACACC
Source organism: Streptomyces sp. NPDC101191 (assembly GCF_044767915.1). Lineage (NCBI taxonomy): Bacteria > Bacillati > Actinomycetota > Actinomycetes > Kitasatosporales > Streptomycetaceae > Streptomyces > Streptomyces sp. NPDC101191. Next base: position 170,680 of record NZ_JBIWOU010000009.1, on the reverse strand, counting down.
CGCGCCCTGCTGGACACGGCCGTCGAGCGAGCCTGCGGCCGGGACGCCGATCCGGCTCTGGTCGCCTTCACAGTGCCCCAGCTGGCGCAGCAGCTGCGGGACGAGCGGCGCGCGGCGGCATTGCGCCGACTTCTGTCGTCGCAGGAGGTAGTGGCGGAGTCCGACGCAGCGTACGAGGCGTTTCTTCGGCACCGTGGCCGCGGCGCCGAAGAGGCTGCCGAGCATGCAGCGGACGCGGCGGGTCGCCGTGCCGCCGAGTTCCTGCTGCGCCAGCGCCTTGACGAGCTGCACGCTGCCCGCCGGCGCGGGGCGGTGGTGCGTCCGGCCACAGACAGGGGCTCGGTGGATGCTGCGTAGCTGCGGTCGCTCTGCGGGGGACCAAACAGCACGGCATCTGCCAGGGAGGGGGTTAGTGGGAAAGATGAAGGCGCACGACGAGCGGCGCTCTGCCCAAACAGCGATCCCAACCTACGAGTTCTAAGCCCGTCCGGCCGGGGGCGAAGCTCCATGTCTGGCCTGACGGCTGCGGATGCCGACCGGGCTCAGCCGTTGGACAGGCGCCCGAGGGCGAGGCCGCGGGTCACGATGAATGGCGCTGTACGGCAATCTCCGGCGCACTCGGTTGCGGCGGAAGCCGCCGCAGGGCCCGGCGATTCCGTCGCTCATCGCGGGCGGCGCGCCGCTGCTGCCGCCGCACTGCGATCGCGCGAGTGATCAAGCGCTGGCGCGCAGCTTCACGTAGCCGCTCGTCTACCGTCGCGAACGCGAGCGCCTCCGGGAGGGAATGCATTGGGACAAGTCCGTTCTGTGACCCCGTCGTCGGGCCACTGCTGCTGGCATCGATGCGTTGGTCGACGAGCGCGATGGCGCCGCGCGGCGTTGACCGGTCCTCGCAGCGGGATTCGCTGCCTTACGCCTGACTGCTGCCAGCCTGTGCGCCCCAAGCAGTCCGATCGCGCCCGGGAGGCGAAAGGCCGCGTGACGCGGGAAAGTACCTGCCCCTCCGTCCCGTGGAGAGGGAGGGAGCCCGAACAGCCGGCGTCCTCGGCGTTCAACGCCCGTTCGCGTCAGGTCGGGCCCGGTACGAATCTCCGCGCCGAGCGACAAGACCGCCAACGCGCCCCCCGCTGGCTGCAGACCTTCGCTGAGAAGTCGATGCACTGGGTCTAAGCGGCGCCGATCTACGCATCTACGCTCGCGAACTCTTGAGTGACGCTCGCCACCGCGGACGCCGCAGCATGGTCCCAAGGCCTAACGGCCAGCGCCAGAATGTGGTCCGCGAGGCTGACGGGGGGCGCCGACTGCCCCTCCCCACCCGATGGCCCGGGCATAGCAAGGTCCCCACCACGAACATGGTGGGGACCGGACTACTCGGAGGGATCTGGAGCCGGTTCTCCGGGAGAAGTCGCCTCACTCAGTCTCGGCTTCTCCCCTGCCGCCGTACACAGCCGCAGGTACTCATCCCACGGCAGCAGCATTGCCCTCGGTTCTCCGCCTCGTGTGTCCACGCGGGTCGCAGAGCCTGCATGCCGGGCAGCGCCCAGCCGGTCACTGAGCGCGGCGCGTAGCGCGCTCGCGGTCATTCGCACGTCGTCGGCCATGCGCGAAGCGTACATCTGCACCTCATGACCAGCAGAGCTAGATGTACATCACGTACAACTAGACATGATGTACGTGATCCTCTAGAGTCTTGCTTGTCGGGCAAGCGATCGAACGCCTGCAACTTGCTCTGGTTTCGCCGTGAGTTGGGGGCATAGGTCGACGGCGCGAATGCACGTGATCTCGAAACCAAACATGGGGCACGCCGAAAACCCGTGAGCCCACGCCCGCACCACAGCGAGGAGTGGGAGACGACAGCACAGAACTGTCGAGGCGAAAGAACGATGCCCCCGGAAGAGACCCACCTATCGGGACGCAACACCGATTCGTGGGCGGAACGAGGCCCCGCCCGGTGCGCAACCACCAAGGCGGGGCGCCGAGAACACCTGACAACACCAGGAGATCGGCTATGCCGAACAATACCCGCGATTGGGTGCGCCGCATCCAGCGGTCAGAGGACGCCCGCGTCGGCGCGCAGGCCGCCAAGGAGACTGCGGACCGCAGCCGCGCTCAGCGCACAGGCGGTGACCACTGATGGCCTGGACCAGCAAGCAGCAGCAGGGACAGCAGAAGCTGAACCAGCGCCTCAGCGACGCCCGCACGGCTCCCGTACAGGGCAAGCCCGTTCCCGAGCAGGCAAAGCGCAACGGCCAAATGGACGGCTGACCGGCCGGTCCGTAGTCGCCTCGGTGCCGGCACCGGCACTGACACCGCACCCCGCACCACGCGGAAGCGCACCGACACCGGCACCGGAGCGGCCACGGCCGACCGGCCGACCCGCAACCGGCGGGCAGTCCCCTCAAGGAACGGAACAACCCACGTGAACAAGCGCCTTGCCGCCGCCCTCGCGGCAGCCACCGCCACGGCGGCCCTCATCACGGTCGGCACCGCGACAAGCGCCGCCGCCCACAACGGCACCTACGCCGATGAGTACTTCGGCACCCCCAAGTCCGGGACGGGCGGCCTAATCCTGCGTACCGTCAACGGCGCCCCCACCAACAGCGGCATCAGCGAGGGAACGCGCTTCGAGTTCCTCGGCCGGTGCGTACGTGCGGGCGGTGTCGACCTGATCAAGGTTCACCAGACCGAGCCCGGCGGTTGGGGCCCCTCCTACACCGGCTTCGTCCGGCGCGCGTTCGCGAACGTGCCGCCGAACATGCCGTGCTGACCGGCTGAAAGACCGGCGGCGCACAGCCGGGCGAGGGCGGTGCCGCCTCAGACGAGCCATCGCCGCCGACCGCTGATCGTCCGCTCGACGAGACCCCCGCCAACGGCGGGGGTCTCGTCGTCTGATCAGTCCTTCGGCCGGACACCGACCCGTACGTGACGTGTGCCGCTGATTCAGATGCGCCGATGGGCTCGGAAGAGACGGACGGAAACGGGGTTGCCCTCATCGGGCGCGTCAAGGACATCGACTGCGTCGACGAGGAGGCTGTTGTCGACGAGGAGGTCCTCCCACAAGGTCGGTGAGAGCACCCACATGTGGACGGTCAGCGGGGCGCCGCCGGCAAGCGGCAGTACCTCCGGGCGTGCGGCGACGCTCGGTGAGGGGCCGCGGCCGTCGGAGTTGGTGTGAAGTACGGAGAACGCGAGGCGTCCGCCGGGCTTCAGTGCGTTGCGGAGGGCCGGGAGCAGCCGGTGGGGGTTTATGTAGGCGAAGCCGTGGACGGAGTAGATCGCGTCGTAGGGCTCGGCGTTCGGCAGGTGCTCGACGGCATCGGCGTGGATCAGGTTGAGCCCTGGCAGGTTGCTGTACCGGGCGACGGCGCGCTCGTGTTGGGTGGGGGAGGTCTCGACGGCGTCGACCACGGCCTGGTGCTCGCGTACGAGATGGGCGGCGACCTTGCCCAGGCCGGAGCCGAGGTCGAGTACGCGCCGGCCGGAGAGGTCGCCAAGGACTTCGGCGCCGGGCCCCGTGGGCCAGAATCCCCAGGTCACGCGGTCGACGTCGGGAACTTCCGTTCCTCTTCGGAGGTGATGCTGGCCGTAGTCCGTCCAGGCGCGGGCGTTCGCCGCTTCGTGCTCTGAGCCGTCCATGGTGCTCCTGGTCAGGCGTAGGGGAGGGGCGAGGGGGCCGCGCCGCGGTGCGGCACGGCCCCGGAGTTGGTGGTCAGCGGTCTTGAGCGAGTGCGTAGAGCTCGCTGAGGAGGCTTCCCTCGGTCGCGATCAGCTCGTCGAACGTGCCCTGCTCGCGGATGCGCCCGTTCTCGAGAACGATGATCCGATCGGCGAGACGCACATTGTCGAGGCGATGGGTCACCACCACTGTGATCCGGTCGGCCGCGTGGTGCCGGAGCTGGTGGAAGATCTGGTGCTCGCCGCGCGGGTCCATCTCGCTGGTCGGCTCGTCGAGGACGAGCACGGCCGGTTCCCGGTACAGGGCCCGGGCTCAGGCGAGTCGCTGCCATTGCCCGCCGGACAGCTCGTGCCCGCCCCATACGGATCGGGCCAGCAGCGTGTTGAGTTGGTCGGGCACGTTGCGCAGCACGTCGCCCATGCCGACTCGGTCGGCGGCCTCCCAGACCCGCTCGTCGCCGTGCTCGCGGGGCTGGCCGAGGGTGATGTTCTCGCGCGCGGCCAGGGGCCACCGGCCGTGCCGCTGAGGAACGAGCCCGACGTGCCGCCATACCGACTCGGCGTCGGCGGTGGCCAGATCGATGTCGTCGTCCCACACCACTCTTCCGCTGCTCGCCACGGTCAGTCCGGTCAGCAGCCGTACGAGGGTCGACTTGCCGGCGCCGTTCTCACCCACCACTGCGACTACTTCCCCGCGGCGCAGCGTGAGTGAGATGGGGTGCAGCGCCGGGGCGTCCTTTCCGGGGTAGGTGTACGAGGCCTCCTCCAGCCGCACCTCGCACGGGGCGCTGGCTCGCGTGTCGCCACGTTGCACGGTTGAGGACCGATAGGTGTCGATGAACTCGACGTAGTCGTGCAGGTAGAGGCCGTGGTGGAACATCACGGCGCCGTAGCGGACGATGCTGTTGAGGGCGCGTCCGGAGGTCTGCGAGGCGACGACCGCCGTCCCGGCAACGGCCGTGCTCATCGCGCCGGCCAGCACCAGGCCCGCCAGAGAGGCCCACATGCCCAGGGTGAAGATCCCGGCGAGCGAAGCCGCGAGCAGCGTGACCAGCAGGTAGGGGCGGGCACCGGCGAGCTCGCGGCCTTCTACCCTCTCGCACATCGTGCGGTACCAGTAGTAGAGGTACGGCCGCATGGTGTTGGCGCGCAGCTCGTCAGCGAGCTCCGGGGTCGTCAGCCACCACCGCATCATTCCGCGGACGTTGCGGGCCGAGATGGTCCGGTCATGCACCCGGTAGTCGATCCGCGCGGCGATGACGCCGCCCAGGCCGCGCGGGATGACGGACAGCAGCAGCACGCCCAGGAGTAGAGGGTGCAGGCTCGTGAGCACGCTCGCGGCGGAGACCAGCTGGACGAACCCCTGGGTGAGCGTCTTGGCGTCGTCGGCGAGGTCGACGGCGCGCATCGATCCGATCTCGGCGGCCTGGCTCGCGTCCTTGAAGCCTGCCTGGTCGTAGGCGGACAGCTCGACCCGCATGTGCAGGTCGATCATGGTCAGGTCGGCGGCGGAGGCGACCTGGGGGTTGAGGCGTCGGGTGGCCCAGTCCGCCAGAATCCAGGCAGCGGAGCCGCCGGCCATGGCCGCGACCGCGGCTGCGAGGGCGGGCAGCGCCTCCTCGAGCCCGGCGCGCGGGTCGTCGGCTTCCAGGAGTTGGCTCAGAGCGTGTGAGACCGAGGTCAGCATGATGAAGGTGCCGATGCCGGACAGTAGCTGGCACACCACGATGGTGATCACCATGCGGCGGTCCACGGACCAGGCCAGGCGGGCGGTCTGCGCCAGCGCCTGCGGGATGCGGCGGGCCATCTCCCACAGGGTGGCGTCCTCCATCGCCCGGCGGTGCTTGCGCCCGTTGTAGTCGAGCTCCGGCGGCGGTGACGGCTGGGGCGGCGACTGCCGCGCACCAGGGACCATCACGGTGGAGGGGGTGGCGTCTTGCGGGTCGCCGGTCAGGGGCTGTGTCACGCGCCCACTCCCGCCATCAGCCGGTCCAGGGTCCGGCGCCCGCGGTCGGCGACCTGCAGGTCACCATGGTCCGGCGCCCACGCCAGGCAGCTCACCGCGTCCAGCGCTGCCAGACACAACAGCGCGTGATCCTCCGCCGCGCTCAACTCGCGTCCGTAGCCGCGCAGGCAGGCCGCCCGGGCACCGGGATCGTTGGCCCAGGCACCGCAGTACAGGGGGACGAAGTCCTGGACGATGGCGCCGAAGCGGGACCTCTCGAAGTCGACCCATGCCGCACGGTGGGACCACAACAGGTTCCGGTCCCAGGCGTCACCGTGCAGGAACCCCAACGGCACCGGCCCGAGCCGAAGGAGTTCACCTGCGAGGCGCCGCACGAGACTCCTCTCGGCCTGACTCACCCGCTCGCCAGCGGTTGCCAAGTGCTTCTCCGCTCCGAGCGCCGCACGCTGCAGCGCCTGCTCCGCCTCCCTGCGATGCTCGCCCCGCAGTTCACCAGCAGGGTGCAGCCGGGCGAGGAGAGCGCCGGCCTGGCGGTAGGCCTCGCGTCTGTGGGCCACGGGCACATCCAGCGTGGCGAGCGGACGGCCGGGGATCGCCGTCAACAGCAGTCCGAGGTGCTGCGCGGTCGACTCGACCAGCTGGGGCGCGGCGCCCGCGCCGAGGGCCGGAACTGCGTGCCGGTAGGCGAAGGACTCCCGGCGGTAGGCCACCGGCCCCGACGCCACCTTCAGGTAGACATCGGGGCGGTCGCCGATCTCCAACTGCCACACGCGGGAGCCAGGCCGCGGATGGGAGACATCCCGTACTGCCCTGATCGGACCGACCTGGCGCTGCGCCCAGGCCCGCAGCCCGGCGGGGGTGATGGTGGGGTCGGTCATGCATCCCACCTCGATGACAGGCGTGCTGCGGATGCGAAGGCGCGGCGGGCGTCAACAGGACGCCGAAGAGCAGCGGGCTGCCCGAGGGGAACGGGAGCCTGGAGATGTTCGAAAGCAGGACGAAGGGCAGCGAGCACGGGCGTGGGATTCATGGGGTCCTCCGCGGTGAGGGAGATTGGGCAGAGCAACCGGACAACGTGCCTGCTCATGGAGCCGACACGGGTAACTACGGGCGATACTTCGATACTGAGTTCGAGTGCATACCGGTCCGCCAAGGGGCAGCGGAGCGGCGGCCCGCTCGGCGTCAGTTCGATTCACTCGTCAGAGTCGGAAAGCATCGCTGTAACCCGCACGGGCGATTGCATGGCGTACGGCGGCGAGTGCATCGTTCGTCCTCCGTCGAGGTTCTGGTCCGGGTGCGGTGAAGCACTCTGGCGGGAGCCACTGACAGCCGATGGGGACGAGGACGGGAACCGGACAACTTCCTCCGCGCACACCCGAGGTCTGAGGCCGTGCAGCACGGGGCGCCTCGAGCGAGGGACAGTTCCGCTGGTCGCGCCTGTATGGGCGGGACGGGTCTTCGGGCTCGCAGGGACAGTGTCGGAAAACAGATGGAGGGGCATGAACAACGAGTCCGAGGGGGATTACGGCATGCAATCCTTCACTCCCGGTCAGACGGTCCAGCGACGGGACATGTGGCAGGGCCGTGTCTGGAGCACCCAGACCTTACGCGTGATCGACGACTCCGCCACGGCCCTGGTCACCGCCGCATGGCCCGGGGCTGAGGCACGGGTACCCGACAGTTACGCGCGGGCCCGCCGCTCCGGCAGCACGGCCGAGCGAGGCGAGGCGGTCCGGCAACTCGCATCCGACACCTGGAAGCTGACCGCAACCGTCCGGGAGGAAACGGTGCTCCTGCTGTGGAAGGCACCGCTCGCGCACTTCAGCGTCAACGCCTTCTACAGCCTCGACGGCGGCTGTTCCCTGAGGAACTGGTACATCAACTTCGAGCGGCCGAGCGTCCGCCACGCCTCCGGGTTCGACACCTTCGACCTGTTCGTAGACCTGGTCGTCGACGCGGACCTCTCCACGTGGCGCTGGAAGGATCAGGACGAGTACACCCAGGCCCGGCGGCTCGGTATCGTCAACGACACTGAGCACGCTCAGGTTGAGGAAGCCCGGGCCCAGGCCGTGGCGTGGGTGACGGAGCGCAGCGGCCCGTTCGCGGAGGCCGACCGGTGGGCGGCATGGCGCCCCGATCCCACCTGGCCCACACCGATTCTCGCTCACATTCCAGCGGAGTGATGGGGAACGCAGGGCGCACTCCTAACAGATCAGCCAGAGCAGGTCACCACAAGGTCAGGCCCGGCTCCGGCTCGGGGGCTCCAGCAGCCCGGAAGGCACGGCGGGCGCCTGGCTGTTCCAGATGGACTTGCCGACCATCCTGCTGAGCAGATGCGACCGGAACGTGGTGACGGGATGAGCCGGCACGATCGGATACCCCCGGCATCGGCGTCGCTGCGGTGCCCAGGGAGCGCCACAGTCCTGGAAATCGCGTGGTCGGCTGATGGCGCTGCCGGCAACTGCTCGCGGAACCGTGCGGAAGGGGGCGCACAGAGGCCGGCGCGTGTGCCCATGTGCTTCAAAATGTAGGCGGCAACTGGTTTATGAAGCTGAAATGCGTTTGGTGATCAATCGGCATTCGGAAATGGCAGAACTTCGCTGGCGACAAAGATAGTGTCTCTCGCTATTATTGCGGCATGACGCGCCCACAAATATCCGAAGAGGCGGCAAGTCACCCACCCCAGAGCCATGCGCTGGCCGTACCGAACGTGCGCAACTTCCGGGACGCTGCAATACCCCCGATGCGAACCGGGCAACTCTACCGGTCAGGATCTCTCAACCGGCTCACAGAAGAGGGTGCAGAGCGCATCAACCAGCTCGGCATTCGTACCGTCATCGACCTGCGTGGTAATGCGGAGACGGCTGTATGGCCGGTCAACGGTCACATCGCAGGCGTTGAATGGGTCGCGCTTCCCGCGCTCCCCAACCGGGCGGGTCTGCTGGAGCTCGGCTTCACGGACTTCTCTGGATTCGACGGCAAGGACTGGCCGGTCGATCCCGCACGGCTGTACCCCTTCATGGCGGTGTACGCCGGGCCGGCGATCGGGCACCTGGTGCACCGGCTGATCCGCCCGGGCGCCCTGCCCGCGATCATCCAGTGCGCCGTCGGCAAGGACAGGACAGGCCTCGCGGTCGCCGTGATCCAGTCCCTCCTCGGGGCTCCGTGGCCGGACATCGTCGACCACTTCGTCCAGTCGAACGTCGAGTTAATGCTGACGGCCGGTCCCACCCCCTTCACCGACGAATCAGGGGTCACCCGCTACTCGCACCCCGTGACCGAAGAACTCCTCCGATCGGCCATGGGAGCGATCAACCACACACACGGCAGCCTGACCTCCTACATCGAGGCTCACGGAGTCACCTCCGCAGATCTGGCTGCGCTCCGCTCGCTCCTGGCGCCCTGACCTGGTCCCTGCTGGCGTGCCCTCGGCGTGATCGCCGGGGGCACCTGTGTTGCGCCAGTTAAGGACGAGGGACGAATCTGAGCCATCCTGCGCAAGAGCCCACCGACGGAGACGATGTGCGCGACCAGGAGACCTCTGCGTCATTCGCCCTGGACAGGCCAAGCGACAGTTCGATCCAGCGTCGTCATCTGCGGTCTGGGGATAGTCTGATTCGATCTTGAAAGCGGCGCAGTTTCATCACTCTGCACCCACTTCTGCGATCCTTTCGTCGCCGCGGGCTCCGGCTCCGCTAGCATCGCTCGGGTTGCAGGACGGGCTCTCGTGCTCCTACGTAAAAGAGTGCTGCGTGATGCCCGCGTGGGTTCTGATGATCAATGTGCAGGAGTGGCAGCCATGAGTGACGTGTTGACCGGTGCGGTTGCCCTTGAAGGCGGTCGAATGGCGGCGGGCGTGGTGCGGGTCGATGACACCGTGCGAAAGCCTGCAACGGAATCATCAGAATTTATGGCTCGCCTCCTGAAATTGTTCGAGCAGCAGAGTTTCGACAATGCCCCGAGGTATCTCGGACAGGTTGACGGTAAAGACCTCCTCGGCTTTATCGAAGGAGACGTTCCCGAACGCTTCCAGCCGTGGTCCGATGCTCAGGTGCGAGCCGCAGCGGTTTTGCTGCGGCAGGCGCACGACGCCACCCGAGGAAGTGAACTCGCCGGCCGCTTCGACGTCGTGTGTCACCACGACCCCGGCCCGAACAACTTCGTCTTCCAGGACGAGGTGCCCGCGGCAATCATCGACTGGTCCGAGGCCGCGCCGGGCAGTCGGCTGGAGGACCTCGGATACCTTTCCTGGACTTGGTCCATTTCGTCGAAGCAGCGCATGCCGCTGGAGCGCCAGGCGGAACAGGTCCGGCTTATCGCCGATGCCTATGGCCTGAGTGAGGCCGAGCGGCATGCGCTGGTCGACTGCATCCTCGAACGCCAAGTGCGCAACGTCCGGTTCTGGTCCGAGTTCCTGGCTCAGCCGGAGACAGCGCCTGCCGCTCCCGACGTGCTGAGCGACCGGATCGAGTGGAGCCGGCGGGAGCACGCCTTCACCTACGCGCACCGGGACGTGTTCGACACGGCGCTCGCCTGAGGGTGAACACCTGGTCAGCGGGGTGAGGCGGCCGCAGCGGGATTGCTGGGTGCCGTCGGCAGCCCGAACATGGCTCCCTTGGTGCGGGCGAGTTCGCTGATGTCTTTAGGGCTGTTCTCTCGGGTGACGTAGGGCGCCACGGGTTGGTCCAGAGGCGGGTTTGCCAGGAACAGGACGGTCATGCGCCGGGGGAGCTGGTGGTTGCGGACCCGGTGGTAGAGCGGGGGGATGTCGTCCCCGGTCATGGCCGTGAGGAGGCTGCCCGGCATCACCAGCAGCCGGTTGTCGTGGACCGGGACGGGCTCCATGGCGCCGCCGACTTCGATCTCCAGGCCAGGGCCGTCGGCGATCGCGAGGGTGAGCAGGTGGCCGTCCTCGTGCCGGTCCTGGAGCAGGTCGCGGTCACTGGGGTGGTACCAGTTGATCTCCAGGTAGGAGTAGTCGCTGAACGGCAGGGCGTGCTGCGGGTGCCCGTAGTGGCCGGACAGGTCGGCGAGGACGGTGGACGTGATTTCGGCGGCGACGGCCCAGTAGTCCCGCAGTGCTTTCAGGAACGGTGCGATGGCCTCGGCGTCGTGGTGCGGGATGGTGGCGGGGCTGTCCGCCCAGTAGGTGAAGCTCTCGTTCATGTCGGGCCGGTCGGGGCTGACGGAGTACTGGCGGCCGTAGGGGCGGAAGCCGTAGTTGAAGTCGGCGCTGCCGTGGGCGCGCTTGGCCGCCTCGTCCAGAGTGAAGAAGCGGGCGGCCTCGGTGCGCAGCGCGGCGAGCGCGGCGGCCGCGTCCGGGGCGAGGTCGACTGTCGTGCGTGCGTCGGCGAGGAGGCTGGCGGCGAGGGTGGGGTGAGGCACGGTGCGCTCCTGTCGGATCAGGTGGTTCAGAGGAAGTAGAGGCGGCTGAGCGGGGTGGCATCGGCGGGCGGGGAGCTGAGCGGGGTGCCGTCGAGGCTGACGCGGCCGGTGGACGCCTCGACGCGGACGTCTGCGGTGCGGTCGTTGCGGAGCATGGTGGGCAGGCCGATGCTGCGGGTGTCCCGGACGGCCACGCGGCGTCGGCGGGTGGGCAGCTGATCGGTGGCGCTGTCGTGGGCTGCCTGGCTGACGAAGGCGACAGAGAGGTCGGCGGCGGTCTCGCCGAAGGACCCGAACTGCGGTCCGAGTACGAGGGGTTGGCAGCTCTCGGTGGAGGCGTTGGGGTCGCCGGTCACGCCGTACGCGGGATATCCGGCCTTGAGGATGAGGTGGGGCTTGGCGCCGAAGTAGGCGGGATCCCACAGGACGATGTCGGCGAGACGGCCGGTGGTCAGGGCGCCGATCTCGTGGGCCATGCCGTGGGCGAGGGCGGGGTTGATGGTGAGTTTGGCGAGGTAGCGCAGGATGCGCTCGTTGTCGTCTGCGGCCGGTTCGGGGTCGAGTGCTTTCATCTTGGCGGCCACGGCGAAGGTGCGACGTACGGTCTCGCCGATGCGGCCCATGGCCTGTGAGTCGGAGGAAGTGATGGGGATGACGCCGAGATCGTGCAGGACGTCTTCGGCGCCCAGAGTGCCCGGGCGGATGCGGTCGGCGGCCAGGCGCAGCGCGTCGGGGTTTGCGGGGTCGAGCCGGTGGACGGTGGCGATCATGTGGAGGTGCTCATCGGCGGTGTCGCGGGTGTACGGGAGGCCGGGGTTGGTGGAGGAGCCGATGATGTTGGCGACACCGGCCAGCTGGAGCACGTTGGGGGCGTGGCCGCCGCCGCAGCCTTCGACGTGGAAGGCGTGCAGGGTGCGGCCCCCGATGACAGCGAGGGTGTCGTCGACGTAGAGGGCCTCGTTGAGGGTGTCGCTGTGGAGGGCGACCTGGACGTCGTGTTCGTCGGCGACGGTGAGGGCGGTGTCCAGGGCGCGGGCGTGGGCGCCCATGTCCTCGTGGACCTTGAAACCGGAGGCTCCGCCTTCGGTGAGGGCCTGTTTAAGGGGGCCGGGGTGGGAGCTGGAGCCCCGGGCGAGCAAGGCGATGTTGACGGGCCAGGCGTCGAAGGCGCGCAGTGCATGGTGGAGTTCGGTGCGGGTGGTGATGCCGCAGCCCCAGGTCGGGCCGAAGTTCTGGGAGACGACCGTGGTCACGCCGGCGGCCAGGGCGGCGTTGAGGACGCGCGGGGAGACGAGGTGGACGTGGGTGTCGACGATGCCGGGGGTGGCGATCAGTCCCTCGGCGGCGATGACGGTGGTGCCGGTACCCACGACGACGTCGACTCCGTCGAGGGTGTCAGGGTTGCCTGCTCGCCCGATGGCGTGGATGCGGCCGTCCTTGATGCCGATCGAGGCCTTGCGCACGCCGAGGACGGGGTCGACCAGGACCGCATTGGAGACGACGAGGTCGCACGTGGCGTCAGTGGGTTTGGCTTTCATGTGCATGCCGTCGCGGGCGGTGTTGGCGTAGCCGGTGATGAACTCGTCGCCGGAGCGCTGGGAGTCGGCTTCGATGCGCAGGAGCAGGCCGGTGTCGGCCAGCTGGAGGCGGTCGCCGGTGGTCGGGCCGTGCAGGCGGCTGTTCATGGGGTGCCTTCCTGGGCGGTAGTGGATCCGGTGTCGAGGTAGCCGGCGACGTGCGCGCGCTGGAGCGCGGCTTGGAGTTGGCCAGGGGCGTCCAATGGGCCGTCGACCAGGCCGGCGAAGCCGATGACGATGCGGTCGCCGCCGATCGGGGTCAGGGTCACGGTGCGTGCAGACCGCGGGGGGAAGACGGCGACCTCACCGACCGCCAGGGCGAGGCGGCGACCGTAGGCAGCGCTGCGGTCGAAGGCGAGAGCCCGATTGGCCTCGAAGAAGTGGAAGTGGCTTGTGACGGTGATCGCCACCGGGCCGGTGTTGGTGACCTCCACCTGGACAAGATCGGGAAGGGTGACGGCAGCTGGCTCGCCCGGCAGGACCGCCCCCGGGATGGCCTGCCCGGCCGCCGCCGTGTCGGGGTCGGGGATCGGGTCGGTGATGACGATGAGCTTGGTGCCGTCCTCGAAGACGGCCTCGACTTGGATCTCCGTCAGGATCTGGGGCACGCCGGGCAGGACGTCGTCGGCGGTGAGGACCTGGCGGGCCGCAGACACGGCTTCGGCGAGGCGGGCGCCGTCCCGTGCTGCCTCGCAGGCGGCATGGGCGATGAGCGCGGTCGCTTCCGGGACGTTGAGGCGCACGCCGCGTGCCCGGCGCTCCCGGGCGAGGAGGGTCGCCAGATACAGCTGCAGCCGGTCGTGTTCTGCCGGGGTCAGACGCATACCTGCTCCTTGAGGACAGACGGGGCTATTCGCCGATGACGACGCCGCACGCCTTGGCGTGCTGACGGATGGCCGTGCGGGCCTGGGCAAGGTCGTCGAAGTCCAGGTCGGGCATGAGGGCGCGGGCGTAGTCGCGCATGGCGTCCTCGGGCGGTACGACGGCTCGCCCGTTCCAGCGCTGCGCGACGTCATTCAGGACCGGATCGTCGGCGATGGGCAGGCCCAGGCGTGCGGCTGCGGCTCGGGCCGCTTGGGGCGTGGTGAGGTAGGTGTAGTCGCGGGCGCCCGGCTGGGGGGAGAGGACCTCGACGTCGACGGCGGAGAAGACGCCGGTCGTGGCGCCCTCGCTGATCAAAGCCAGGATGCGTTCCACGTTCTCGTCGAGGAGCTGGCGGGTCATGCCGATGTGGCCGACGACGAAGCCGGCGCGGATGAGCAGCCCGTGGTCACGGGCGACCGTGATGGCGCTGGAGTTGAGCCGGTACAGCGTCTCGGCTTCGGCGAGGACGTCGCGGCGGCGGCCGCCCAGGGGCTTGTTCATCGCGGCGAGCGACAGGGGCGCGCCCGCGTCCATGCCGATCATGATCTGGCGGACACCGAGACCGGTGAGCAGCGCGGTGCGGCGCGGGTCGGCGATCCCGTCGGCCCGTCCGTAGCCGACGAGCACGGGCCGCTCCTCCTCTGCGAGGGCGGACCACCAGCCGGGCCGGGTCCCGTCCATCGCGGTGAGCAGCTTGGCGAACGTCATGGGCAGTTCGTCCGCGGTCAGGTAGAGGTAGTCGTAGCCGGCGGTGAACGCCGCCTCGAGGACGGCCCAGGCCTCGAGGGGACCGACCTGGTTGCGCCACAGCTGTCCGGCGTGGATGGAACAGAACGTGCAGGCGTCGTTGCCGGCGAATTTCACGCAGCCGCGGCCGATTTCCACGGGGACGCCGGCGGTCACCTTTCGGCCCAGGAGCTCGTGCACGCGCGGCGCGATCCGGCTCTGGAAGTTCCCGGTGTACAGGGCCGTGTGCTGGAAGGCGCCGTCGACGTGGCCGTAGTCGAAGCCGGTGAAGACGGGCTCCCGCGACGGAGGGGTCAGCCGCGGGCCCTCGCTGGTGCGATACACCAGCCCGGGCAGCGTCTCGGGCTCGACCGTCTTCCCGGCGCGCAGGGCGGCGATCAGGCGGTTGAAGGGGCCGACGACTTCGTTGCCGACGAACCCGAAGTCCAGACAGGAGGCGGCGGTCATGCACTCGGACCACAGCGAGCTGAAGTGGTCGTTGCCCGCCACGGTGGCGATGCGCGGGTCGGTGATCTTGGCGTGCTGAGCGATGAGGACCCCCGCCTCGAAGTTGGCGGTGAGCACGCCCACACAGACCGCGAGGATGTGCTCGGCGTGGTCGGTGATGTAGGCGAGGACCTCGTCCAGGGAGATGACCGTGCCGTCGATGTAGGCGGGCGAGATCTGCGGGTTCTCCGCTAACGCGCTCACAAGAGACAGCGCTCCCAGGCACAGGAAGTCAGACCAGTCGCTGTGTTCCTCGGGGCGGGTCACGGTCAGCAGCCGGCCGTCGATGACGGTGTTCGAGTTGGGCGGGACGATGACCAGAACTTCAGAGCGGGACATGCGGGTTCACCTTCCAGACGGTCGAGCGGGGTCGGCGGGGCGGTACGGCGGAATCAGGGCCCGTTCATCTGCGGCCACAGTTGCTGGAGTTCGGTGACGGGGCGCATCAGGGCGGTGTGCGTACGGGCAGGGTCGGCGGGCAGACGGCCGGCGCGCTGCCACCGGAACCGGCGTAGCGACACGAGGACGGCCGCATACCGGGCGCAGTCCATGACGAGGCGCGGATCGAGGGCATGGCCGCTGCCTGCTGTGTAGCCGCGCAGCAGACGTCGGGCGCGCGGCAGCGAGAATCCGTCGGGGCAGCACAGCCCCAGCAGCGCCATACCTACGTCGATCGCGGGGAAGTCGCGGGAGCCGTCCTCCCAGTCGATGAAGACCACACCCCGGCCGGGCTGCCCTGCCAGGACGATGGTGTTGTCGGGGAACAGGTCGGCGTGGACCGCAACCATGGGCACGGTCTGCCGGGTGACGTAATCGGTCTCGCGCAGCGTCGTACGGGCCCATCGGGCGAAGGCGTCGTCAGGCAACTCGGCCAGAGCAGCGGCCTCGTCGACGCGCAGACGCAGGTGTGGGGGCAGCGCGCAGCCCACGTGGGCGGCGAGGCGGTGCACGCGGCCCAGGGCGGCGCCGGCCTCCTCGACCAGATGCGGGGGCATGACGGTGTACTGACGGCCGTCGATGAAGTCGGCGACGATCACGGGATGCCCGTCGTGCACGCTCACCCAGCCGCCCGCGGTGAGCGGCCGCAGCCGCGGCACCGGGGCGCCCGCAGTGCGCAGGTCGGCCAGGAACCGCGCGTAGTGCTCAGCCTCGTGCCCAGTCTTCTTACACAGGATGGTCACCACGACCGCCCCGCTGGGGGTCTCGGCCCGGTAGTGGAGGTTCTCCATGCCGCCCGTGAGCGGGCGGACGATCGATGCGCACAGACCGTAGCTCTCAAGGAGCGTGACCACGTCGACGGCGGCGGGTGCCGCGTCGCTGGCGGGAGCGGTCATGGGCCCACCTCCGGCCGCGGATCGGGCTGGAAGGAGGCGATGATCTCGGCCAGGGTGCGGTGAGACACCGCGACGCCGCGCATGGCCCGGTCGAGGTTGTCCAGACACATGCGGACCCGAGGCGGGCCGAAGGCGGCACTCTGGCAGGTGAGCGTGCCGACCAGGCCGCGGTGTTGTTCCTCGAGGACCCAGCGCTGCTCGATGCTGGTGGGAGCGTCGCGGGGACCCGGCCGGTCCGGGTCGAGATCGCGGCAGTCCGCGCCGTCCAGCGTGAGGGAGCCGGTGCGCATCGCGTTGAGTGCGACGGTGACCTGATAGAGGGGTGTGCCGTCGGCGGCTTCGTGGCGGCTCAGGGCGGCCGCGACGTCCTGGATGGGCAGGGCCTGGTGTTCGAGGGCCTCGCTCACCGCGGCGTTCGCGGCGCCCACCAGCTCCGCGGCCGTCTGGCCGGGGTGAAGACCAAGACGGATCACCGCGGTGTTCACGAAGTACCCGATCAGATGCTCGGCCTCCGGCCGGGCCCGGTTGGAGATCATCATGCCGATGCGGATGTCGGTGGCCGCGCTCTGGTGGTGCAGGACCAAGGCGAGCGCGGCCAGGAAAGGACCGGCCACAGGACCGCGCTGATGGCCGGTGCGAGCACTGGCACGCAGAGCGTCGACCACGGCGGGAGGGACACGGACGGGCGTGACGTCGACACGACGCAGCCCGGTGTAGGGGGCAGCGTTCTCGTCGGTGAAGGCGAGCCGTGGCCGGGGCGGTGACAGGCGGCGCCGCCAGTAGGCCAGGCCTGCCTCCGCAAGGGGGCTGCGGCGTTCGCGATGCATATCCCGGCTCAGGGCGGCGAAGCTGCGTGGCAGGGGCGGCAGTTGGGCGGGCCGACCGGCACGGGCGGCGTTGTAGAGCGCGGACAGGTCGCGGTAGAGCACGCCGATGGACCAGCCGTCACTGACGAAGTGGTGGATCTGCAGCAGCAGGACGTGCCGCTCCGCGCCGAGCCGGACCAGGTGGGCACGGAACAGCGGGTCGGTGCGAGGGTCGACGTGCGGAGGCGGGGCCTGGGCCGCGAGGACGTCCGGTGTCACCACGGTGCCGGCGGGCAGGGAGCTGCTGGTGACCGCGTCGGGCAGGTGGGCGGCGACGAGCTGGACCGCAGTGCCGTCGGGCAATCGGTGCAGGCGGGTGCGCAGGGCGTGCTGGCGTTGGACAAGTGCCGAAATGGCGCGCTGGAGGGCATCGTGGTCCAGCGGGCCGTCGATGCGGATGGCGGCGGTATCGATCGGCCGGAGCCGGGTTTCCTCACCGAGGGAGGGCCAGCCGCCGTCAGGGCGGAGGAATTCGGCGTCGATGAGGCGTTCCTGGCCGGGGGAAAGCGGAGCCGTCTCCACGATCACGGGCGCCGGACCAGACGGTTGTGGCGCGGGATGGGTCATTCCTGCTCCTGGGACCGAGTCGCGGGGATGCCGCCGAGGAGGGTGTGCAGGAGGACGAGCCGGTCACCGTCGGGCAGTAGCCAGCGCACCGTGTCGAAGCCGATGCCGTGGACCGGGCAGAGGCTGAGTCCCGCCTCACGGGCCCGTTCGCACAGCAGCTGTCCCATGTAGCCGGCGTTCAGCAGAGCGAGGGGTTCGGCGTCGGCGCCGTAGAGGGGTGCGGAGTCGGCGGGATCGGTGACCAGCCACAGGGTGAAGGCCGCGCTCTCGGCTAGGGGCCGGTTGACGGGGCCGAGATGGAGGGCGGCGGGATCGAGGTCGATGCCCGGCGCTTGGGGGACCAGGTCGTGTGCCTCGGGATGGTAGGCGTACACGCCGCCCTCCAGGTCCTCCAGGCGTCCGGGGCGGATGTGGATGTAGAGGTGGACGCTGTACAGGCCGCCGGCGGAGGGGTACAGGAACCCGGTGCGGCCGGGAGTTTCGACGCGGCGCAGGCTGTCCAGCAGGTGGCCGAGGGACTGGGCGTTGACCGGCTGGCCGGTGAACTTGCGTGGGCTGAAGCGCTGTTGGCGCACGTCTTGGCTGTTTGGGGGCGTGGCGGGGAGGATCCGTCGCGTGGGGGTGGTCGGGTAGGCGGGACGGGCGGCGCGGAAGGCGGCCCGCTCGTCGGGGCTGGTGAGCTGGGTGTGACCGCCCCACGGCGAGGCCGCGGGCGCGTGCCGGTCACCCGCTGGTGCCGGGGCGCCGGTGTCCTGGAGGAGCGTGCGCAGTGTGGGCGTGCGGTAGAACGCCGCGAGGTCTGGGCGGGGCAGGCCTTGTTGCTCCACGGTGTTGGCCAGGCGGATGACGTCGATGCTGGTCAGGCCCATGTTCAGCAGGTCCTCGTCGAGGCCTGCGGGCGCGGGCAGCAGGGCGGTGAGCGCAGCGTGCAGCAGATGCGTTCGGTCCGCGTCTCCGGCTTCGCGGGGGCCGGGCGTGCTCTGGGGAGGGACGAGGGGGAGGGCTTCGCGGGCCAGGGCCGCCCGGTCGATTTTGCCGGTGGCGGTCGTGGGCAGCTCGACCCGCGGGGTGAGGGTGGCCGGGAGCATGTGGGCTGGCAGTCGCTCGGCGAGCTCGGTCCGCAGTGTGGCTGGGGGGCGGCTGGTGACGACGAAGGCGTGCAGGCGCCGTTCGGTGCGTTCGCCGGTGACCACCACGGCGGCCTGCTCGACGCCGTCGAGAGCGCGCACCGCTGCCTCGACCTCGGGCACCTCGACGCGGTAGCCGCGGATTTTCACCTGGTCGTCGCGGCGGCCGAGGAACTCGATGGTGCCGTCGGGTCGTAGCCGTCCCCAGTCGCCCGTCCGGTACAAGCGCCGTCCGGTGCGGCCGTCGAAGACGAAGGCGGCGTCGGTCAGTTCGGGGGCGTTCCAGTAGCCGAGGGCGGTGCCGTGGCCGCTGATGTGGATCTGACCGGGTGTCCAGGCGGGGCAGGGCAGTAGGTCTTCGTCGAGGACTTCGACCCGCTGGCCGGTCATGGACCGGCCGTAGGGGATGCTGGTCCACTCAGGGTCGGCGTCACCGATCTCGTACAGGATGGACCAGATCGAGCCCTCGGTGGCGCCGCCGAGGCTGACCACCTCGCCCCCGCCGATGCGGTCGCGGAGCCGGTCGGGCAGGTCGAGCGGGATCCAGTCGCCGCTGAGCAGGCACAGCCGTACCGAGTGCAGGGCCCCGTCGTGTGGGGGCACGCTCTCCAGCAGCACTCCGGCGAGGGTGGGGACGGAGTTCCACACGGTAACCCGCTCGCGGCGGACGAGATCGGCCCAGGCGACCGGGTCAGCGCGCTGCTCGCCGGTGGGTACGACGAGCGTGGCACCGGCGCCGAGAGCACCGAACAGGTCGTAGATGGCCAGGTCGAAGGTGAACGGCGAAACGGCCAGCAGGACATCGTCACTGTTCACGCTGAAGCGGCCGTTGATGTCGAGAACCGTGTTCAGCGCACTGCGGTGGGAGATCATCACGCCCTTGGGCCGGCCGGTCGAGCCGGAGGTGAAGATCACGTAGGCGAGATCGTCGGGCCGCCGCAGCCGCGCCACCGTCCTCTCCGGCGGCGTGTCCCCGGCGTGGGCAGGCGGCGAATCGACGACGAGGACATCCGCATGGTCTGGCCAGGGGTGACGGTCGGCCGCGGTGCGGTGGGTGAGCAGCAGATTGGCGCCGGTCGCGGTGAGTAGCTCCGCGATCCGCTGTTCGGGCCAGGAGGCGTCCAGCGGGACGTACGCGTACCCGGCCAGGAGCACGCCGAGAGCCGCGACGGCCTGCTGCCAGCCCGGGTCGCAGACCAGCGCGATCAGTTCGCCCTGCGGCCGGGCGGCCGTGATCCGGTCGGCGACGGCGCGGGCCCGGGAGTGGAGATCGGCGTAGGTGTAGTGCTGGCCCTCGCAGATGAGGGCGGTCCGCTCGGGCTGGGCGTGGACCCGGTCCAGGAACGGCTCGTGCAGCAGCTGATCGCCGCCCAGGGCGGTGGGCGCCGTGGCCGGCGGGGCGGGGACGAGGAGGCGGGGTCGCTGCGGCGCTGTGGGGTCCTCCAGCAGGCAGCGCAGTACGGCGGCGTGGTCGTCGAGCATGTCGCGGACGAAGCCGTCCGGCAGGGCTCCCTGGACGGAGTCGAGGTTGATGACCAGGCGGCCTGCGGCCTCGTAGGTCTGGTAGTCGAGCAGGACCTGCGGGGTCTGGCCGATGCCATAGATGATCTGGCCGGGCAGCGGTGCCGGCGGTGCGCCGGGCAGCTGGAGGTCGAGGGTGCTGGTGAACACGACTGGGGCGCCCGTCGCCGTCCCCGTCATGTCGCGCAGGTCGCGCAGGACCTCCACTCCGCTGTAGGTGGCGTGGTCGAGGTCGGCCCACAGCTGCCGTTGCAGGGCGCGCAGCCGGTCGGCGAACGTTTCGCCGGACAGGTCCACGCTGGTCAGGACGGTGGAGGTGAAGTCCCCGACGATGTGGTTGATCTGGGGGTGTATGGGGGGCCGGTTGTAGACGGTGACGTTGATCAGGAACTGGCGACTGTTGGTGAAGCGGCGGAGCGTCTCGTTGAAAGCGGCCAGCAGCAGCGCGGACAGTGTGATGCCGTGGGCGGCGGCGACCGCGCGCAGCTGGGTGAGCTCGGAGGGGGAGTAGGTGATCTGTTCGCGCGTGAACCGGGCCGGGGCCTGGGCGTTCCGGGTGAGGACGGGAAGCGGGGGCGGGGCGGGCAGTGCGGTGATGCGGCCGCGCCAGTACTCCCGGTCGCGGTTGTAGCGGCTGCTGGCGGTGATGGCCTGCTGGTGGGCCACGTAGGCGGCGAAAGTTGTGTGGAGTTCGGGCAGTTCGGCGGTGGGCTGGTCGTAGAGGGTGCGGGCTTCGCGGTAGAGGATCTGCCAGCTCAGGGCGTCGCCGATGAGCAGGTCGAAGCTGAGGAACAGGCGGGTGGTCCGCTGGTCGGGCAGCAGGGCGGCTTCGATGGTGAACAGCGGCCACACGGTGGTGTCCCGGCGTGGGTGGGACAGCCGCTCACGCATGCGCTGAAGCTCACCGTCGGCGTCGGGCGACTGCCGTAGGTCCCAGGTTCGGATGGCGTACGGCCGTACCTCGGCCAGGGTGCGTTGCCGCCCGTCGGCGGTGATCACGGCGCGCAGCATGGGATGCCGCGCGATCAGCAGCCGCCAGACGGCGGTCAGGCGCTCCATGTCCAGGTCGGGGACGTCGACTTCGGTGTAGAGGTGGGAGTCGACGCCGCCGAGGTCGAAGTCGTCGCGGCGCCCGGCCCAGTACGCCTGCTGGATCCTGGTCAGGGCGAACGGCTGGTCGTCCTCCTCACTGAGGGCGGGCAGGTTGGGCAGCGGCTGCGGCGGTCCGTCCGGGTCCTGCGCGATGAGCTGGAGGACGTGCCGGGCCAGGGCGGCCGGGGTGGGGGCCTCGAACAGTTCGGTGAGGGTGAGGTCGACGGCGAGGGCGCTGCGCAAACTGGTGACCAGGCGCAGGGCGAGCAGGGAGTGGCCGCCGGCTTGGAGGAAGTCGGTGTCGGGGCCCGCCGGTTGGCCCAGCAGCTCGGTGAAGTGCCCGGTGA
The DNA here is from genome assembly GCF_044767915.1 of Streptomyces sp. NPDC101191. Lineage (NCBI taxonomy): Bacteria > Bacillati > Actinomycetota > Actinomycetes > Kitasatosporales > Streptomycetaceae > Streptomyces > Streptomyces sp. NPDC101191. The sequence continues at coordinate 149,126 of NZ_JBIWOU010000009.1, read as the reverse complement.
TGACGTCGACGAGGGGTTCACGTGCGCGCTCGTCGTCGCCGTGGCCGACACCGGCGGCTATCTGTGGCGGGCGCTCTGTGAAGACGGCGAGCGTGCTCAGCGCGTCGGTGAGGGTGGCGACGGTGGCGTTGCTGTCCGGCGCGAGGTGGGCCAGCAGCGTACACAGCGCCTCGAGCGCGGCGTCCGCCTGGTCGTCGGGCACCTGGGTGCGGTCGTTGACCAGGCGCAGCCGCAGCCCGTCGGTCGGTTCGACGACCAGGGTCAGGGCCTGGCGGGTGCGGCCTCCCTGCGCGCGGATTGCGGCCGTCTCCAGCGTGAGCCAATGCTCCTCGGCGCCGTCCGGCACGCCGGCGGGCGGCTCGTAGGGGTAGTTGGCGATGGCGATGACGCTGTCGTACAGGGCCTGCCCCTCGGGCACCTTGGCCCAGGCATACAGTTCGGCGGTGGAGCAGGCGCTGTGCTGATCGGCGTGGGCGAGGTCGGCGTGCACGCGGCTGATCCACGCGCCGACGGGCTCTTTCGGGCCGGGCCGGGTGCGCAGGGGGACGGTCGTGGCCAGCGGGCCCGCGACACGCTCCGCGTCGGGGTAGGGGTGAGTGCGTCCGGAGACGGTCACGCCGACGGCGATGTCGTCCCGGTCGCGGTGGCGGGCGGCGATCAGGCTCCAGCACGCGATCAGGGCGGCCGCCTCGGTGATGCCGTGAGCCTGCGTGAACAACGTGAGCGCCTCGGCACTTGGCCCGGTCAGGACGCGCGTGTGCTGGCCGAAGCGGTCCTGATCCGTCCCTGCCGCCGGTGACTGGGGGGCCAGGAGCGGCGCGTAGCCGTCCAGCTCCTTGGTCCAGTGGGTCTGGGCGCTCTCGCGAGGCTGTTCCGCGAGCCACTCGGCGTACGCGCCGAAGGGCCGCAGACCGGGAGAGGGCGCCGCGCCGGTGTTGTAGCGGTGGAGGAGTTCGGTGACGAGCAGCAGGTGCGCCCAGCCGTCCAGGATGGCGTGATGGTGGGTCCACACCAGCTGGTGTCGGGTGGGGCCGAGCGTGTGGACGGCCAGCCGGAGCAGCGGAGGCCGGTTGAAGTCAAAGGGCGTGACGAGATGGGCGCGGGCCAGCGCGGTCAGGGCTTCCCGTTGCTGGGGCGCGGTCCTGGTGCTGCTGTCGAGGACCTCCACGGTCACCGACGCGTCCTCCAGCACCACTTGGCAGGGGTCGGTGGCAAGGTCCCAGGCGAAGCCGGTGCGCAGGATCTCGTGGTCGGTGACCAGCGCGTCCACCGCGTCCTGCAGCCGGGCTGGATCGAGCCGGCCGGTCAACTCGAAGAGGGTCTGTTCGGTGAACACGGCGGTGCCCGGGCTGGTCAGGGTGCCCAGGACGAAGCCCTGTTGCGCGGGAGTGGCGGGGTAGAGCGCGGCGATGGGAGCCCTCATGATCCCTCATTTCCGAAGGCAGCGGTGATCCGGTCGAGGTCGCTTTGCAGGAGAGTGCTGGGGCCAGGCGGCCCGGGGGCGATCGCGGCATAGCGGGCGAAGGCATCGGTGAGGCGGGCGAGAGTGGCATCCGGCATCCAGCCGGGACACGCCCGCCACCGAACCTCGAACGCACCAGCCCGGGTGAAGCAGACGACCTCCAGCCCGAACAGCGACACGCCCGCGTCGGTAGGCCGCAGATCCACCTCACTGCACGGCGCCAGGTCGCCGAGGTAGTTCAACGCGACCGGCGGCAACGGCCCGGCCGGCGGGGCGGACGGGGGCAGCTGGCCGTGCAGGGCGGCGGTCAGCGCCGGCGGGTCGGCAAGGAGCGTCCGATGCGCGTGAAGGGGACGGAAGGCGGTGAGCCAGCCCACGGTAGAGGCCAGGTCATGCCCGGGCAGGTCACGGCCGTGGAGTTCCACGCACACGCTGGCTGGCAGGTCGGGGCGGACCTCGGCCAGCGCGCCGAGCAGGGCACCCGCCAGGAGGGCGACCGGCCACCGGGGCCCCCTCTGCCGGGCCTCGACGAGTGCCTCCAACGCGCGCGCGCCGAGACGGCTGGCTGTCGTGCGCCGCGGCTCGGATGTCCAGGCACCTGAGGCAAAGACGGGACCAGGGCGCGCGCCCGCCGCAGCCAGCCAGGCCAGGTACCCGTCGTCGCGCAGGAGCCCGGGCGGTGCGGGATGGGCGTAGGCGTGCCACAGCTCCTCGGTGAGGATCTGCAGGGACACCAGATCGGCGACGAGGTGATGGACGACCCACGCGATGCGCGCGCGGCGCACTCCGTCCTGAATCAGGACGAGACTGACGAGCGCTCCCGCCAAGTGGAGGTGCTGTTCTTCCTGGTCGAGGCGGGCGCGCACCAGCCTCTCCTGCTCGGCCGGCGTGCGGACGTCGTCGAGCCGAAGCACGCCGAGCGGGAGGGGCGAGGGCGCCCGCAGGCTCGCGGACCAGCCTGACTCGGTGCGGGTGAAGGCGGAACACAGCGCCGGGTGTGCCCGTACGACGACGGCGAGCGCGTCCTCCAGCCGGGCGGGATCGACCACAGTCTCCGGCGCGTTGTCCAGGTAGCGCAGCGTCCAGTGATCGGCGCTTGCGCGGGCAGTGAGGACGGCGGCCTGGACGCCGGAGAGCGGAATCGGACCGGGTGCGGCGGCTGCGCTGGTCTCCGCGGAGCCGGTTGCGGACGCGGCGTGGCAGGCGGCCGTGATCTGAGCGAGGGTCCGCTGCTGCAGGACGTCGTGCACGGTGAGCGGCAGGCCTTCGCGCTGGGCCCGGCGCGCGAAGAGCACAGCCTTGAGGGAGTTGCCGCCGTCCGCGAAGAAGTTCGCCGCCCCACTTGCGGGCGGACGGCCCAGGACGTCCTTCCAGAGCCGCGCCAGCAGATCCGCTTCGGGGTCGCCGCGGTCAGGCAGTTGGCCGTTCTCGGCCGCGGGGGTCATGGCTTCAAGGGCTCGGCGGTCGATCTTCCCGCCGGGCTGCATCGGAATCTCGGGCAGGACCAGGTAGCGGTCGGGGCGCCCGTAGAAGGGCAGCTCGTCGGCCGCCAGGGCCTGGGCACGCTCGACGAGGGACGCGGCATCCGCGGACGGTGCGGCGACGAGAAAGGCGGCGAGGAGCGGCGAGTCGTCGTACTGCGGGCGGGTGGCGAGGACGACGGCCTGCGCGATGTGCGGGTCGCGGGTGAGGGTGGCCTCGATCTCTCCGGGCTCGACGCGGTACCCGTGGATCTTCACTTGCTGGTCGATCCGTCCGAGCATCTCCAGTTGGCCGTCCGGACGTCGGCGCGCCAGATCACCTGTGCGGTAGGCGCGGGCGCCGCCGGCCGTGATGAAACGGGCGGCCGTCTCTTCCGGCCGCTGGTGATAGCCGTCGGTCACCTGGGGGCCGAGCACTACCAGCTCGCCGACGCAGCCGGGCAGTACCAGGTCATCGCTGTGCGGCGTGCGCAGCTCGATGGTGGTGTTCCACACGGGGTGTCCGATCGGCACGGGATCGGACACCTCATCGCCTAGGCGGTAGGTGTAGGCGGTGCAGCCGACGGTTGCCTCGGTCGGCCCGTACTCGTTGGTCACCAGGAGGCCCGGGACGTCCAACTCCTTCAGCCCCGGGCCGGTCAACTGCTCGCCGCCGACGACGAGATGCCGCACGGAGCGTGCCAGCTGCTCGCCGGTCAGCAGCTGGGGCAGTAGACGTAGCAGACCCGGGGTCACCTTCAACGGGCTGATGTCTCGTAGCCCGGCGAGGACCTGGGCCATGGCGTGCAGATCGTTGGACGGTACGAGCGTGACGCACTGCCCGGTCAGCAGCGGCAGGAACAGGCTGGTCACGGTCATGTCGGCGGCGATGGATGAGTGGACCACCGTGCCGGTGCCGCCCGGTGTGTCGTAGCGCTCGCGGGACCAGCACAGGTAGTTCATCAGTGCGGCGTGTGTGATGGGCACGCCTTTGGGGCGGCCGGTCGACCCCGAGGTGTAGATCAAGTAGGCGGTCCCCGCGGTGCGGGAGCCGGAAAGAGCCGTGGCGGAGCTCAACGGCGCGGACGAATCCCGCAGGGTGCTGTCGACGTTCAGCACGGTCAGCCCCTCGACGTTCGCGGGGGCACCCAGAGCGGCGGTGTCAGCGTCGGTCAGCAGCAGCCGGGGCGCGGCATCGCGCAGCAAGGCGCGGATACGACTTGGAGGCAGTGCCGGGTCGAGCGGGACGTAGTGGGCGCCGCACCGCCACACCGCCAGCAGCGCGGTCAGCAGCCCCACCCGACGGCTCATCAGGACACCAACCAGGTCGCCGCTGCCGACGCCGGCCGCCGCCAACTGGCCGGCCAGGGTGGTACTGGTGACCTGTAGTTGCTGGTAGCTCGCGGTGGTGCGGTCGTCGGAGGCCGCCCGCGCCTCGGGAGTGCGGGCGGCCTGGGCGTCGAACGCGTCCAGCGCCGTCACAGCAGGCACCGGGCGTTCGGGCCCGGTGAGGCGGCTGTCGGACACCGGCAGGCAGGTGAGATTGGAGGTGACCGGGGTTGAGGCCGAGGGCTGGGCCATCCGGGCGAGGAGCTGGCCGAGCCAGTCCGCGAGCCGAACGGCGACGTCTGGGTCTGCCACCGCGGTGTCCACGTTTACGCACAGATCGAGATCGCGTCCGCGCTGCAGGGACTGCACTTCGACGGCGATACGGTCGATCGGGGCGTCCACGGCCTCGAGCACCGCGTATCCATCCGGACCGAGGGCCAGGACGTCCGGGGTGGTGAGGTGGCGGAAGCCGACCGTGAACGGCTCGTCCGCTCCCGAAGCGGCGAAGAAGTCCCCGAATTCCGTGGCTTGGGCCACCCGTTCGGCGGTCTCACACATCAGGTCGGGAAGCAACTGGGTCGGCGTCTCCGGCACGGCGCGGACCGGCACATAGCGGCCCAGCACCCCGATCGTGTGCGGGAGTTGGCTGGTTGGGCCGGCGACGAACAGGGCGACTGCCCCGTTTTCCTCGGGGGCTACGCGGGCGAGCAGCAGGCGCCATGCGGTCAGCACGACCCCCTCCAGACTGCCGCCTGCAGCGTCGGCCAGGGCCCGCAGGCCGTTGAGGGTCGTCCCGTCCAGACGAAGCGGCACGCTCCTCCGGTGCTGCCCTGGCGACGTCGGGCGCAGTGCCAGGGCCCGGGCGATGTCGCCGGCGACGAGCGGGTGGTGCTCCTGCCAGTAGGTGCGGCCGGGCTGTCCCTCGGGGGTGGTGAGCAGGTCGGCGAAGAAGGCCTCGACCGTCTCTGGGGCCGGATGCGACGGGATCGCTTCGCCCGGGCTGCGGTACGAGCCGGCGATGGCCTGCGCGGTGCGCAGCAGCCCCGTGCCGTCCACCACGCCCGCAGCCGGTCGAAGTTCGAGGTACAGGCCGTCGGAACTGGCCCACAGGCGGGCGAGGGGCACGGCATCGGGGCGGCCGGTCGTGCCGGTGGTGTGCTGGGCGGTGTACACCTCCGGGCCGGGCCGGGAGGAGTGGAGGCGTTGACGCAGTGAGGTGTGCGCGCCCAGGACCTCTTCGGTGGCTGAGCGCAGGCGTGTGGTGTCGACGTCACCGCAGATGCGTAGACGCAGTAGGGCGGTGCCAGCCGCGGCGGCGCGCAGATGCTGGGGAGCGGTGGCCGGGCGGCGCATGCCCTGAATCGACGGATGGATCTCCCATGCGGGCGCCGTGGCCCTGGGGGTATCAGACATCGGAAGCGGCCTCTCTTCCGGTCAGCGCTCGCAAGCGTGCTTGAACGAGCTGCTGGACATCCCGGTCCGGCGGCCGCAGCACGGCGCGCAGGTGTTCCAGGTGCAGGCCCGGCAAGGTGCACACCGCGGTGACGACCAGGGGGTACGCCTCGGCGATCCATTCGGCGCTCGCCGGCATCACGGCGTGGGCGTCGCTGCGGAGCAGGCCGCTCGCGCCGCCGGGGTGTTCCTGGAGGTCGAGCATCAGAGGGAACGGCAGCGGCCACAGGTCCGGTTCGGCCCAGGCGCTCGCGCAGCCGGGCAGGTCAAGAGCGTGTTCCGGGGGCGGTTGGAGGGTGAAGAGGTTGTCGAAGAGCCCTCCCACAGACGGCTGGCCTTGAGTGAGCAGCCCGTAGGGCACCTCGGCGTGGTGCAGTGCCTCGGCGCTGGCCGCCAGGGCGGCGGTTACGTGGCTGCCGATGGTGGCGGACCAGTCGACCCGCAGCGGCACCGGCACCAGGTTGGCGAAGAACCCGACGGTCTCGGCGTACGACGGATCGGTGCGGTTGGCCACCGGGACGCCGCTGACCACCGTTTCGCTGCCGGCAGCGGAAGCCAGCAGCAGCTGGTAGGCGGCGAGGTAGAGGTGGAAGGGGGAGGTGGAGCGTGCCTGTGCCGTCGCACGGACTTGCCGCACCACGTCCAGCCCCAGGGTGAACCGAAGGTGGCGCGGGTGGACGCCCTGGCCGCACTCGGTGGGCCACGGTCGGGCAGGGACGGCGCCCACCGTGGCCAGGATGTGGGCGATCCTGAGGTCGAATTCGCCGCGCCGGTGGCGGTCGGCCACCGTGCCGCTGTAGTCGGCAAACCGAGCCGTCGGCAGGGTGGCGAGCGCGGACGGATCAGCGTACGCGGCGCTCAGGTCGCGGTGGATCAGATCCATCGACCAGCCGTCGCAGGCGCTGTGGTGCACCATGACGAGCAGCAGGTGATCCTCCGCATGCAGACGGACCGCGGTTGCCCGGATCAAGGTGTCCTGTTCCAGGTCGAAGGGAGCGGCGAAGAACTGCCGTGCCACTCGGCTGGCTTCCTCCCCGCGGCGCCCGTGCGGCAGTCTGGCCAGGTCGACGACGGCGAGATCGAAGCTGGCGGGCGGCAGAAGGCGCTGACGGAGCAGTCCGTCGTGTTCGGTCAACGCCGTGCGCAGTGCCTCGTGGCGCTGGACGACGATGGTGAAGGCCTCGCGCAGCCGAGCCGTGTCCAGGGAGCCTGTGATGCGGTGTGCGGACGGAATGACCTGGGCATTGCCGCCATGACCGATCGCTTCGGCGGTCCAGATCCGCAGCTGCCCCGGAGACGCCGGCGCCGGAGTACCGTCGTCGGCCGCTCGGTGGAGGTTTTCGGCGGGGGGCGCGGCTGGCGAGACCGGGTGCGCCAGACGGGAAGCCTGCCGAACGGTGGGCTGGCGCAGCAGGTCCGGGAGTGCCACATCAAACCCGTCCTGGCGGAGGCGGGCGCAGATGACCGCCGCGGTGAGCGAGTCGCAGCCCAGTGCGAACAGATCGTCCACCACGCCAATGGGCCGTACGTCCAGGACGTCCTCCCACACGGCGGCGATGTGCCGTTCGGTCGCTGTCTCGGGGGCGATGTAGACCGTGGACACCTCCCGTTGCGTGAGAGGGAGATGGGCCGTAGCGGCGGCCTGCCGCGGTGCGGCCGAGACGGGCCAGTGCACCCGCGAAGCCCGCTGCACGGGTGCCGGCCCGTCGGCTCGAGTCTGAGCCGGGGCCTGCGGAGTGTCGATCAGCTGCCAGTCGAGCTTCGCGAGACCGCCCGCGTCCAGCAGGACGTCCTCGCTCGGCGCATCCCCTGCGAAACCCGCGCGGGCAGCATGGACGAAGGCACGCGCGGGCACATTGCGCCCTCCGATGACCGCCTCCAGCCGGACGCCGGTCAGTCCGGCACCGATGGCACGCTGTCCCAGCGCGCGCAGCAGGTACCACTCGACGTTGCGGCCCATGGCCCGGCAGCTGAGGAAGAAGTCACCGACCAGCAGCACACTGCCCACGGCGGCGGCCGACGCGAAACCGACAAGGCCATAGTCACCGAACCGGTCCCGGACCCGGACGGTCACGGCCACCTCGGGGCCGTTGATGAGGCCACGAACGCTGGCGTGTGTGTGGCGGCGCAGGCTTACGTTGAACTGGGTGGTACGGGCGGCAAGTTGAGTGATCCGGTCCGTGTCGCTGGCTGTGGCATCGGCGACATCGACCACGAGGCCGAGGTCGCGCAGGTATCCGCTGCGGCTGGTGGACCGTGCCGCCACCGCTTTGCGCTCGACCTCCTGGGCGAACCCGCGGACACGGGCGCTGTCCTCCGCAGTGGTGGGAGTGTCCAGCGCCAGTTGCCAGGTGGCCCGCAAGGCCTCCACAAAGCCCTGCGGGTTGTCCGGTAACTCCACGACCGTCAGACCGGGGTGGTGATGGGACACCTCCGCCCGCTCGGCCGGGCTGTCGTCGATGAACACCAGGCTCTCCACGGCAGAGCCGAGTTCGTCGGCGATCCTCGCGACTGCGTCGGACTTCGCCCCCCACGAGGCGTGGATGCACGCGAAGTCGTCCAGCGTCAGCGGCATGTCCGGGTGCGCGGCAAACACGGCCTCCAGGTCGGCGCGGTTGTTACGCGAGCACAGCGCGAGCATCCGCCCGGCCCGGGCCTGCTCGGACACGAACTCCTGCACCAGACGGAACGGCCCGGCGACGTCGACGTGGTCCGGTCCGACCTCGCCGCACACCCCACCCCACAGCGTGTTGTCGGCGTCCACGACCAGGGCTTTGGTCACCGGGCGATCCGCTGCCGTCATCTGCCGGAGTACCGCCTCCGCCCACACCAGAACGGAGCCGTTGGCCGGCGGCGCCGCCCATGCCAGACTGCGCGCCTCCGCCTCCCTCCGGACCCGCTCGATGTCCCCGTCCGGCATGCCCGGCGCCGCCGTGACAATCACGGGAAGCGAGGACACCTCCGCCCAGCGTTCCGCCGCCTCGACCTGCCGAACGACCCAGGGTGCAGACTTCTGGAACCCGCGCTGCGGTCGCCACGCGTAGAGCATCACGATCTCCGAGCCGACGAACAGTTCGTCCTGCTCCACGAGCGTGTCGAAGCCGTGCCCGGCGAGCAGCGCGCGCAGCCTCCGCAAGCGCCCGGTGATGTCATGGACCTCGACGACCACCTGGTCGATCAATGGCCAGTGCTCCAGGTCAATGCCTGCGAGGACATCCTCTTCGGCCCGCTCCGCATCCACCTTCAGCAGATGGATCCGATCGACCGCCCGTGTGCGGATCCAGTCCGACAGACGCAGCACCGGAACGGTCAGCCGCTGCCGATCCGAGAGCCGGCCATGCAGCTCCGGTGCGAGGGCATCCGCGACTTCCTGGGACGGTAGCGACGTCGGCGCAAGGCCATCCGCCCGGTGGCGGGCGTACCTGCGGGCGATCGCCTCGTCGATTACCGGATCCGTATAGAGCCCGGACTGGAGGGACGACTGCGGGTAGTAGGTGAATGAGCTCTCACCCGCGGTGCACCCGAGCGCCGCCCGCTCCACGTCCGCCCGAATGCCGTAGGCGCGCACGTTGGTCTCCAGCGCCTCGGCCGCGGCGGGAACAGGTTCGAACGCATGGATGCGGACATCCGTGGCTTGCGCGGCGGCGTACAGGGTGAATAGGCCGATGTTCGCACCGACATCCACCACGAGGTCGCCATCACGGATCTCGATGCCACCCCGCGAGTAGCGGGAGCGCACGACGATCTCGTCGAACAGTTCCCGGGTTTCGTTCGGATGGAGATCGGCGATCGGGGTTCCGTCGGGGAGCTGCCCGGTCAGGCCGGCGCCGTCGGCAGTACCCCCCGCTGCCACCATGCGTCTCAGGCCCGCCAGGTCGCGCGCAACAACCATGAGGTTGGCGCCCCACGGCTGCAGCAGGCTTGTCGCCGGTCCACGGACCTGGATCTCCTCCCCTTCTGTGCGCCGCACGGTGAGAGGCAGGCCGATCTCGCCGCCCCAGACTCGCAATGAGTTCTCGAACTCTGCGAACCGGGCCGGGGCGACCACCTGGATCTCGAACGTCGCCTGTCGAATGCCCGACACCAGGTCCCCGAGCGTCGCGTCCGGATCCTCGCACGCGGCCTGTATCAACCTGCTCGCTTGGCTGGCGAGGGTCTCCAAGAGTGCCCCGTCGGCAATGTCCCGCCGTGCGTCAAGCCACCACATCACTCCGTCGTCCATCACCCGAGCCACACAGCGCAGCGGTAGGTCGACCGGGAGCTCTGACCCGATCGCAGCTTCGGGGGTGGCGAGAACGAAACCTGGAATGACACTGGTCTCGATCAATTGGCGTAGATCATCGAGCGGGCCGCCAGCCGACTCTGTGATGGCCCGTCCTTCCCAGCGCCGTAACAGACGGCCGAGTGTGGCTTGGGGATCTATCCGGATTCTGGCGAGCTGCACTGACCCTTCTCCAGACGCAGCGAAAGCTACGGAAAGGGGCTCCATCGAATTGAAGTTGAGCGACAGTACGGCTGCGAACAACGTCCTCAGGAACAGGGCCACGTCCGTCGTCGCCGGTGGTGTGCGGTTGTCCGCGCCAGTGGGGAACGACCGCGAATCTGTGGCGTTGGCGTGCTCGAGAATGCGCCGTACCGAATCTAGTGAACCGACCAGGTGCGGGCCGGACTCAGCTCGAGCGGGTGGCCCGCTGTGCTGAACTACCTGAACCGGATTGGTACGAACGGGAATGGCGGGCGGCGTGGCGGTGGCGTCGTGGCAGTGGTGCGTCAAACCGGTCACGAGGATCTCTCCCGTCGAGACGAGGGATGGCGAAGCGTTGCGGGACCTGGTGCTGACAAGGCGGGGCTAGCGGAAAGTCGTCGTTCCTTGCCGTGCGGGCCGAACGTCCCGACCGCCGTCGGGGCACGCCCTAGATCGCTGGAGTGATCGAGTGTCGAGCAACTGTGCGTGGCGCGAAAGAGGTTGGCGGTAGTCCCGCGGTAGTCCCGGCTGGTTCGTAGCTACGCTCACCGCAGGCACGGTTGATTGGATGGCGACGTGGCCGAGAAGACGCACCCTCTGACGCAGGCCCGGATCGCGCGCGGGATGACAGGAGTTGATCTCGCCCGGGAGATCCGCGGCGCTGCGGAACGCCGCGGTCTGAGATCGGGCGTCGACAAACAGCGCGTCCACAAGTGGGAGACGCAAGGCGTCACACCCGACGCCGACTCCCAGACTTACATCGCCGAGGTACTCGAGGTCCCTGCAGGAGCGGTGGATCCGCGAGCGTGGCCGAATTGGCTGCCGGGCGTCGGCGGCATGGTGATCCCACTCGGTCCAGCAAGCCCGGTCCCGGCCCTCCGAGAGGCATTGCGAACAACCATGGAACGCTCTTCCCGCCGTACCTTCCTGACCGCGATCTCCGGTAGTGCCCTGGTCACGCTGGCCAGCACCTGGGCGTCGACCGATACCTGGGCCATGACGGCCGAGTCGGTGCAGGGCTCCAAAGCAGTCGGGGAGGAACTCGTCGCCCTGCTCGAAGAAACCAGCGCCCGCCTGACCGTCCAAGTAACCGAGCAGCGTCAGCACACCGCACCCCTGGTTGACGCGCTCCTGACCACGGTCACGGACATCATTGAAGGCAGCCGCTACAACCGGCCGGTCAAACTGCGCCTCCACGCACTCGCCGCGAGCCTGAGCCAGACCGTGGGCTGGCACCGGTTCGACTACGGATTGCACGCCGAGGCGAGCCAGTACTGGATCGCCGGCCTGCACAGCGCCCACACCGGTGGCGACCGCGACATGGGCGCGGCTCTGCTCGGCGACCTCGCCTACCAAGCCTCCTGGCGGGACGATCCGCGCACGGCCGCCGGCATTCTCGAACGGGCCCTTTCCGGGACCCGGCACCCGGCCGCCCGCTCCCTGCTCCAGCTCCGTCTCGCGCGGGCCCTGGCGGCACGAGGCGAGCGGCGAGCAACTCTGCGCGCCCTCACGGCAGCCGAGCACCTTCTCGATGCCTCGTCCGGAGAGCCGGTGCCGGCGTGGTGCGCCTGGATGTCCAGCGCCGATCTGGCCGTCGATTCGGGGCAGGCCCTTCTCGACCTGGGCGACACCCGCCGCGCCCACCAGCTCATCCGGGAGGGCAGGAAGTTGCTGCCGCCCAGCCGCGACAAGACCAGTAGTGTCTTCCGCGCCTACGAGGCCCGCAGCCACCTCGACCTGGGCGAGCCCGAACGCGCGGCCGCGGCCGCCCTGGAAGCACTTCAGGTCGCCCAGCGCATCGGCGCCCCCCGGTGCGTCGAGCTGGTGCAAGGGCTCGTTCCTCGTTTCGAGGACCACTCCAGCGTCGAAGGAGTGCCTGAGCTGCTGGCCCTCGCCGCTGCCTGATACACCGACGGTCTTCGTGAAGGTTGCCAGTCGGACGCGCGCTGCAGATACAGAACGAGTGGCGAAGTGACGTGATGCGAGGCGTGCCCGGCGCTTCAAGTACCCGACCTCCCGCAGGGACGAGTGAAGGGTGGCCGCTGGCGCGCGCCAATCAGGACACCACGCCCGCCTGCTAGCACTATTGAGCTCTCGCCGGGCAGGATGAGGCGACGGTGAGGGGCACTCACTCACGGTCTTGCCCAACTCCTGGAGAGAGAAGGCGCCTTGGAGAGCGAGGAGCGCGGCACGTTCGCCGCTGAACTCACGCATTGGCGCACTGTTCGCAGTCTGTCCAAGAAAGCTTTGGCGGCGCGACTCAACGTTGACCCCTCGTACGTCAGCCATCTCGAGGCCGGACGCGAGCATGGCAGTTCCCACTTCGCTCGCCGAGCGGATGCGGAGCTCGATGCCGGTGGCGCGTTGTGGGTTGCGTGGCAGCGGACCGACACGTCTTCGACGAAGGCTGAGCCTGTCGAGCTCTCTTCCCATACAGCTCTGCTGGTGTTGGAAGACGATGCGGCCCTGGAGCTCGACGGCGGTACCTTCCACCTGCGCATGCGTCGGCTTCTGCGTAATGAGGGTGCTGATCCAGTCACCAGATACCTCGTCCGCATCAATGTGGATCGCTACCCCTCCGAACCCGAGCGCTCCAACGCCCTGTACCGGCGCCACCCGTTGACCTGGGAGGAGCTCGGGCTGGAAGCCCACTGCGGCGACGAGCCCATGGGATGGACCGTCAAGCACGACCGCGACGCGTTCAAGGAGGTGTGGCTTCAGTTCCAGAGCGCCACCAGCCGTTTCCCTCTCTACCCGGGCCAGGAAACGGAGATCACTTACTCCTACAGCGTCAGCGCCGACAAATGGGGCCCCTGGTTTCAGCGGGCTGTGCGGCTGCCGACCCGGCGCCTTTCCGTGGAACTCGCCTTTCCGACCATGACCGCGCCGACAGTCTGGGGGACCGAGACCTCCATGAGTACGGACTTTGCGCCTCTGCGCACGCCGCCTCGACAGAGCGTCAGGGGTGACCGGACGGTCTTCGCCTGGAGCACGCTGGACCCACCTCTGCATGCCCGTTTCCGCTTGGAATGGCGTCTGAGGAATCCCGACACGAAAGAGAACAGCCCTGTGAGCACCCTCTCTGCGAGCCAGGCCATGGCGAATGCCGGCATCGTCCAGGAAGGCGCCCCTGTCCTCACGAGCCCGGTCCGTCCGTTCGACCTGCCGGCGGAAACTGCTGAGGCGCAGCGCATCGTCGGTGAACTCCTCGGCGCGATCGAACGGGTCCGCGAACTGCACACGTTCGGCAAGGGCATGGGCATCGCCGCCCCTCAGCTCGGTATCGACCGTTCCGCAGCCGTGGTCGTCCCTCCGGGTCCGGAGGCCGAGCCGATCGTGTTGCTCAACGCCACCATTGAGGAGACGTCCGCTGACCAGGACGAGCAGTTCGAGGGATGCTTGAGTTTTTTCGACGTCCGCGGCCGCGTACCCCGCCCCCTCACTATCGTCGTCGCGCACAGCGACCTCGACGGAAGCCCGCGGCTTTCCCGCTTCACCCAAGGGATGGCCCGTCTCGTCGCCCACGAGCTCGACCACCTCGACGGTGTTCTCTACCGCGAGCGCATGCGCCCCGGTGTCGAACCGATCCCGGTTGAGGAATACCGGGGGACCGGAGCACAGTGGAAGTACGGCTGAGCCAGGCCTCGGCGGCGGCAACTGAGCCAGCGGGTTGTAGAGCGGTATCTTCACGAGGCCAGCTCCCACGGCTCGAGCGGGGCGAACTCGCGACGGAGGGCCTGGATGAGCTTGCGGCGAGACAGGACGATGAGCACGATGTGGTGGTCGCTGATGCCGGACATGTCCAGCACCTGTACGTACTTGACGGCCTGAACCGTGAAGCCGTCCAGGTAGCCCCGGTCGATCCGGCACATGCCGCCCTGGCCGGCGGCACTGGGAGCGAAGCCGGCCGTGGGGTCCAGCGCGTGCGGTTGGTCGCAGTGCAGCGCGGCGAACCGGGCGGCATCGTGCATGCCACTGTCCATCATCACCTGGTCCACGGCCGTTCTGCTCGCCCAGAGTCCTTGGAGTCCTGCCGACTGCTTGACGGCCCGGTGGCAGCGGTGCACGACATCCGTGACGTCCGGGGAGTTCCAGGGGATGTCCGAGAGGCCCCACGGCTTTTGGTTCCAGTCGCCGAGAATCCAGGCAGCTGACCATTCGAGATCGGGACCGGCCGCACAGTGGTCGTCGACCTTGTCGACCACGGAGGTCAGCTCGTATGCCTCGAGCTCGTTCTGAGGCGGGTTGCAGTACGGCGCGTGATGCGAGAGCACGTTGATCGGAACTCGCGGCACATCGGGCAGGCGGACGACCACGTGGGTGGGTGGGGTCCGGTAGATCCGGGTGTAGTGGCGCTGAGGTTCCCGATCGAGGAGGAACGAGCCCCTGCGCACGAACAGACCGGTCGAGTTGCGGGCCTGGCCCTTGTCGGCCCGGAAACCGTGGCTGTCGAGCGTGCGTTTCCCGGCTGTGAACCGCCGGTTGGCGGCCCGCTTTTCGGCCCAAGGCGCATCAGGTCTGGTCTGGGAGAATGTGAACTCGGTGACCGCGACCAAGTCTGTTTCCAGCGGGACCAGGATTCCTTCGTACGCCCGGTACCAGCAGTCCGGAAGGCGTCGACGGGCTGGTCGGGGGCCGCCGTCGTTCGTGAGGTTCATGATGACGACGGTTAGATCGTCCGTGTCCGTGTGCATTCTGTCCTCCTCTACGCAATGGGTGGCGTCTCCTAGCGCAACCAGGGGCGACCGCACCTGGTAGCCCGCTGTGACTTCGTGCCGCCGGGCACGGCTACTGCCCTTCGGTCTGGTGCCACAACGGATCGATCGCGGAAAGGCGTTGTTGTGCCGGTTCAGTGAGTTTCCCTAGCCGAAATTTCTTGCGCTGCTGGTACAGCCAGGAATGCAGTTGGTCGCCGCGGGGCACGTTCAGGTGGCCATGAGTGGCGTGAAATTGCGCCAGTTCGGTGCAGCGGGTGTCCCAACGTTCCTGAGTGGGATCCCAGGAAAATCCGATCGCGTCCAGCAGGGTCTTGTTCTCCGTGCTCAAGGTGCCCGCCTTGTGGGTGGCGCGCTGACTCCTCGACCAGGAACGGACATTCACGCCGTCGGCAGTGCTGAGGTCACCGGGCACGTCGCAGTGCCCGTGTTTGGCCTGGAATGCCTTGAGTACGTCGTAGGTGTTGCGCCAGGCGGCTTCCCGACGGTCGGTGAAGTCGATTCCGACCTTCTTCATCAGTGCGATCTGCCAGGAGGCGAGCCGGCCGTTTCGGTGGGCGACGCGCTGATTCTCCAGCCAGACGGCTTCTGGATCAGCTGCGGGGAGACGCAGGAGGCTCTTGCGGCGGTCGTAGACGGCCTTGAGTTCGAGGTACCGGCGCATCCAGCGGTCCTGGGCGGCGTCCCATGGGAAGCCGATAGCGTCGAGCAGCTCTCTACGCTGCTCGGAGACCTTGCCTTGGCGTCGACGGGTGCGCTGCGTTTCGCACCAGTTCAGGACGACCACGTCGTGAGGCGTTTTGATGCTCGCATCGAACACGAAGTGGCCTTGTTCGGCCGCGAGTTTCTTTACCACCTCGTACGTGGCCGTCCACGATGCGTCCAACTGGTCCCAGACCATGCCGGCCTGTTCCAGGCGTGTTCGGCGTTCCTCCAACAGTTCGCCGGCGTTGTGGGCGACGCGTTGCTTGGTCCACCAGGCACCCAGCCGCAGTCCTTCGGAGGTGACGTGGTCGAGGGGGATGCTGGTGTGGCCGTTGGCCTCGCGGAAGGCCAGGGCGGCGCCGTAATGCTCCTCCCAGGACTGCGTGGAAGTCCGGACGGTCTGCACTGTGATGGCGTTGGCGAAGTTCGGTGGAACCGGTATCCCGGTGATCCTCAGCCATTCCGGCAGCCCCAGCGGGTCCCTGTCGTCGGAGCGGAAGGCGTCTTTGAGGTCTTGGTCGCGGGCCCTTGGCCGGGCGCCGAGGTCTTGCCGCATTTGGGCCAGGCGCTGGCCGAGGCCGTCGTCGTGCGCGCACAGGGCCCGCACGACCTGCCACACGGGGGCGAAGCGGGATGTGCTCAGGGCCGCCTCGGGGTCCTCGCCGGGCTTGAGCAGCACGGGAACGATCACGGATGCGGTCTTGGGGCCGGCTTGCTTGCCCCGCCGTAGGGCGCGGCCGACGGCCTGAATGCAGTCGATCGCGGAGCCGCGGTTGTCGACGAAGGCGACGGAGTCGATGGCTGGCACGTCGATGCCTTCGCCGAGGACGCGCGCGTTGGTGATCACGACGAGGGAGTCGTCCTCGGCCCGTAGCCGGGCGAGGGTCCGCTGACGGTCGGCGAGGGACTCGGAGCCGTGGACGTGTCCGACGACGAGATCCAGGGGACGCTCGGAGGGGGCGAGGTGGGCGGCGGCGTGCGGCAGCGTGTTCGCGAACCAGCGGGCGGTGAGCACTCGGTTGTGGAAGGTGATCATCCTGCGGAGGCCGTACTCGTGGGCGGCGCGGAGGATGGCGATTTGTGTGGCGAGCACGGCTGGGGACAGCGCGGAGCGGCCGCTCTGGTAGAAGTCGCCCTCGGGGTCGGCGGCGGCGGCCCTCACCTGGTCGTCGGTGACGACGGGCACGATGATGCGGTAGTTGGCCAGCAGGCCCAGTTCGATCGCGCGCGAGAAGCCCAGTCGGTAGGCGACATCGCCGTAGATCTTCGTGTCATCCATGCTGACGGCGTCGTCCCCGCCGCCCGCGATGATTCTGGGGGTGGCGGTCATGTACTGGCGGCGCGCAGCGGGAATGAACGCGTTGCTGTGGACCATGGCGGACGTCTTATCCGCGCGGCCGGCACTGCGGTGGGCCTCGTCCAAGATGATCAGGTCCCACATCGGCAAGCCGTGTTCGTCGTGGGCTGCGGCAACGGCCGGAAGGCTCGCATACGTGACGGCGACAGTGACACGGCCCGGTCCCTCCGTCTGCCGGGCGAGGTCCCCGGCACTGGTGGTTACCGTGGCGTGCTGCGCACGCAGATGCGGCTGTTCACGAAGGACGTCCTTGTCCGAACAAACTGCCACGATGCGGCCCATCCCCGCGTCGCCGAGGACCGCACGCCACTCCCTGAGCGTCTGTGTGATCAACTCCAGGAACGGCACGACGACCAGGACCCTGGTTACCTGCGACCGGTCGGCCAGCACTTGGACGCTGGCTGCGGATATTCGAGTTTTGCCGGTTCCGCACGCCAATACCGCCGTGGCGCGCTCGGCCTTGTCGAATGCAGCCGCCAGGGCCTCGACGGCTTCTTGCTGGTGGGGCCATAGGGCGGCCCTGGATGTTGTCGGCACTACTGTCCTTGAAGAATGCGTGTAGGAGTCGCGGTCATGGGGCTGGCGAGGAGGCCCGTGTCTGGCAGCCGGTGCGTGTCGTCTGGCCTGTCTCTGCTCGGTAGTCGGGGACGGGCGGTGCGGCCGTCAGGCTCTGCGGAGCCAGCGGAGCTCGAGGACCGCGATGCGCCCGCGGCGGCGAGCGCCGCCGTGGAGGGGTGACGGCGTTGACGCGGCCGCCGGGCGGACCGACGCCGTGCGTGCCTGCACGGGGCCTTCGGGTTGGGTCTGCGCCGAGCATGCAGCAAGTAGGGGTAGACGACCTGCTTGCAGGAACCGCATCGGGTCTTCCAGGGGAAGGAGACACCTGGGTAGGGCGCGAGGGGTTCCCCCACGTAGAGGCGCATGTCCGCTTGGGCGATGGCTTCGGGGAGACGTGCGCCGCGAGAGCTGTGAGCGCAGCGGGCTCCGGGGTGGCCCTTGATGACGTCGGCCAGGCGAGGTAGGCGAAT
Organism: Streptomyces sp. NPDC101191; assembly: GCF_044767915.1. Taxonomy (NCBI): domain Bacteria; kingdom Bacillati; phylum Actinomycetota; class Actinomycetes; order Kitasatosporales; family Streptomycetaceae; genus Streptomyces; species Streptomyces sp. NPDC101191. The sequence continues at coordinate 131,153 of NZ_JBIWOU010000009.1, read as the reverse complement.
GCGATGGCAGACGGTACACATCGATCGCCACGGTGCGCTGGGCCGGCCCGGATACGCCGCCAGGGGTTGATATCCATAGGCGTTCATCACGAGGATCGGGTCCAGAAGCAGTGCTTCCGCGAGTAGGCCCTGCCCGTGCTGGACCCTTGGGCGAAGGCCGGCGGCCGCGCACGCACCGACCCCCGCGACAGTGGTCGCATCGGCACGTGACGGTGAGCTGGGTGTGGTGGCGCGCTTTGGGCTAAACGGGCTGAGGTGGAGGGCGCCGAGCGCGGATGCGCGCTGCGAATCCGTCTCGTCTCGTCGGGGTTCGGGGTGAAGCACGCTCGGCCTCTTCGTGGGGTGGGTGAGAGTCAGTCGAGGGCGCCGAGGGAATTTGTGACCCGCTCGGCGTCGGGCGCGCTGATGGGCTCGTACAGCGCTAGAGCTCGTTGGAAGTGGCCTCGTGCATCCGTAGTTCTGCCTAGCAGGGCGATTACGTCGCCGAGCATTTCGAGGCTCCGGGCGCTCCAACGGGGCGAGCCTGCCGTGGCGAATTCCTGATTGGCCTGGAGGAGACAGCGCCCGGCCCCGGCAGATCCCGTTGCCGCGTGAACGAGTCGTCTACGCGGTCCATTTACGATGCGGTGCCTGATTGGTGAGGTCGATCGGCGCCAGCGGGGTGATCTCTCGGCGTAGGGCTTGGGCCAGCCTCTTGCGGGAGTAGACGACCTTGACGGCGTCGTGGTCGGTAAAGCCGCTGGTGTCTATGACGGCGACGTCGATGACGGCGTTGACGGTGTGTGGGTCGGTGTAGTGGCGATCGATCCGCCGTAGACCGCCCTGCGTGGGCTTGCCACGTCCGGCAGTGGCCTCCAGCGCGTGAGGTAAGCCCAGTGTGCATGCGGCGTACCGGGCGGGATCGTGCAGACCGGCTGCCAGGAGGGTCTCGTCGGCGTAGGTACAGCTGACACGCGCTCCGCCAGGACCGGCGTTCGTACGATGCATCATGTGTGTCCTGTCAGTGATCTCCGGGTTGGTCCAGTCGATCGGTGGGACGCTCTCTCGTGAGGGATGGGGATATTCGTTGCAGTCGCCCGCTCCGATAAATGCCGCCCCTTTGTTGATCTTGTCGGCGAGGGCGAGGATCTCGTCCGTCTCCCGTTCCCGCCCTCGGGAGGAGTTGAAGGCCAGATGCCAGCTCACCAGCACGATGGGAACTTCGGGTACCTCGCGCAGGCTGACGACGATGTTCGTGGGCGGCGTACGCCATAGCCGCTCTTGCTCGAATTCCTGGTGGACATCGAAAACGTCCGGGCGTACGAACAACCCCGTCGGGTTGCGGCCCGAGCCTTGAGCCCCGAGAAAGCCGCGCATGCCGAGGGCACGCTCGGCTTGGTGAAGACGGCGTTGGCCCTCGGATCGGCTGAAGGTCATCTCCTGCCGCATCAAAATGTCGGGACGGTGTTCGTTGAGCAGTGCGTGTGCGTCATGCCACCTCTGGGGCGGTCTGCCATGTACATCGGGGCCTCCGTCGTGCTCGATGTTGGCAGTGATCACGGTAATGACGGGTTCGCCATAGGGGTCGCGCTTGCTAGTCATGTGTCCTCCGTAGAACGGGTGTTCATCAGGGCTATGGGGTTCTGACTCGGCTGGCGCCCGTGCGCGAGAGGACCCTGCCCAGGGCCAGAAGGGCGGAGAGCGTTGCTTCGCGCCGCTGCGCGAGTCCCCACTCGCCTCGCCGGACTGCTTCCCGTGCCAGGGCCTCGGCCTCGAACCACCGCCCCTGCTCACAGACGGCCTCCGCTGGGAGACCGAGGGCCTCGACGACATGTTCGTTGCCGGACATAGCCGGCAGGCAGGCTGTCACCCCGCCCGACGTTCAGCACAGATTCTCTGGCGCTCGGCCGGGCCCCCGTCGATCGCTGACTGGGCGGGGCGGTGCCAGCTCATGCGGCGACCGCGCGGTCGACGGTGGCGAACCGAAGGAAGGCGAGCGCCTTGTCGTCCGAGACCTTGTAGCGCGGCCAACGCCGACCGTCGGGGTCGTTCGCCTCCGCGTCCTGAATCGCGTGGACGACAGTGGCGGGGCTGCCGGTGAGGCAGGCTCGGGCCAGGGCGTCCCAGGTGGGGTACAGCCCGTACTCCTCCACTCCGGCGCTCACCCCGTCCGTCATCACGAGGATGTCGGCGATGCTGGCGGTCGGCCAGGACCGCACCACCGCGTGGCGGGCGGCTTCCGGGACGGCTTCGGCGACCCAGTACCCGCCCGGCGCATCGTTGTTGACATGCCGTAGCTGATGAGCGCGGAGTTTCTGGAGCACGGCCCGGTGATCCGTCGCCTTGAAGCCGCGGCCGGCCAGCAGCCACTTCCGGTATTCCTCGTACGCCGGATGCCGGGAGACCAGTTGGGCGAGGCGGTCGTCGCGTACGGGGTCGAGCTGCCCGCGGATGGTGCGTGCGATGACGGGAGTGTCGGCCAGGACGAGCGCGTCGATCGTCTCGTCGCGGTGCCGCACGATCGAGACGGTGGCAGCCGGGGACGATCCGGCGACCAGGTCGTGCTCGCGGACGATCGCCCAGATGGCCTGTTCGAGCACCTGCCGCAGGTCGGCGTCCGGGTCGGCGGCCAGCACCGAGGCCACCTGGTTGCCGAGGACCTCGGCGTACCAGCCGCCGCGGGGTTCTTCGTCCGAGACGGTCGAGACGCCGTCCAGGACGATGACCGCTCCTGGGGCCTGCACGATGCGGTCCTCGCTGGGGCGGCCTCCGCCGGAGAGTTCCCCGGTGGTCAAGGAGAATCCGAGATGGAGCATTCGGTGATCGTCTTTCTGCGACAGGAGACAGAGGAGGAAGGGACGGGGAGCAGGGGGGCGGGGTGGTCAGCCCATGGTGATTTCCTGGTGAATGGTGCGGATTTGGATGGTGCCGTGCGCCTGCTCCCCCTGGGCGTGCACGCTCGTGGTGAGGGTCTGCTTGGCGATGACCGCCGCTTCGTCTGTGCGGCCGGTGCGGTGCAGTAGGAGGGCGATCTGGGCGCGGAGCAGGAGGGTGTGCGGGTGTTCCGGCTCCCGCGTGGCCTCGCGGATGGCGAGCAGGTCCTCGGCCTGGACGGTCGCTTCCTCGAAGCGCTGCTGACCACTTAGGAATTCGACCAGCAGGTGCCGGGCGGCCAGGGTGTCCGGATGGTTGAGGCCGTGAACGGCGTCGAGAGTCTCGACGAGGGGTCGGAGCAGCGACTCGGCGTGGGGCTCGCCGGTTGAGGCGAGCACCCATGCCATCGCCAGACGGGCTCCCAGGGCCGCTTCGTGCATGTCGGGGAGCGCGCGCTCGGCGCGGCGGAGGGCCTCCCGTGCCAGGGCCTCTGCCTCCACCCATCGGTGCTGCTCGCCGACGGCCTGGGACAGCCGGGCTACGGCATCGATCACGGAGGCCGCGTCGGGGCCTGCGAGCTTTTCCCGGCCCGTCAGCACACGCCGCAGGCGTGCCTCGGCCTGCGTCCAGTGCCCCAGCCCGTAGGCGACGAGGGCGTGATCACGCAGGATCTGGAGGTGCCACAGGTCACCTGCGCAGGGGCCAGTCTCTACGCCGGCAAGTACTGCGGTGTACAGCTCGTCGGCCCGTTCGAACGCGCCCTTAATGGCGGCGAGTTCGGCAGCCTGCAGCAAACCGTCGATTGCTTCCACGTCAGCTGCATCCACGTCAGCCCGAGCAGGGCCGCTGGTTTTGTGGGGGTGAGCGGAGCCTTGTGCGGTGGTACCGAGGGGAATCCGGGCAAGAGGTTGGCCCCAAGTGATTCTCTTGTTCCGGGTGTCGGCCCGCACATTCACCAGGTGCACGGCGTCGATGGTCAGGGGAGCGTGACCGGGCTCCACGCGTCGCAGCTTGCGCTGGACCAGGTCGGAGTCGGCTTCGCCCGTGGCGTATGCGTGGGTGAGGTGCAGTACTCCAGTGTCGAAGGTGCCCGTGTCCGCCCCGAAGACGTCCTCGACCACCTCGCGCACCCGTCGGCCGACCTCCACGAGTGGTCCGGCGGCGCTCAGGTCGTAGATGGTCCCAGTGAGATAGCTCAGGCAACTGCCTACCATGACGGTGACCGGCTCCACGTCCCGTAGCCGCCCCGTCAGCCCGGACACCAGTTCCTCCCGCTGTGCGGCGGAGAGACTGCCGGCACTGTGTCCCACGATCTGCGCCAGGGCGATGTGGAGCCACTGGTCCTCGACGAAGGCGAGAGGGAAGTCCGTGAGGGCAGCGCGCTGCGCGGTGATAAGCCGGGCGAGCTGCGGATTCCGCTCAAGGTCAACGAGGGCGTACACGTGGAGCAGTTCAGTGCCGTCAGACCACTGTTCACTGCCATGCATGAAAGTCATCGCTTGCACAGAAGTACCTTTCCGAGAGCAGGGTGGTTTGTCGTACGGCCGGTGTCCGTGCGTACGACGGCGGGCAGTGGCCCGTGGACGCAGGTTGGCTCAGGCGGCCTCGCCCAGATGCACTTCGTGGTCGCGCGTGAACCCGTACCGCCCCCCGCTCACCGCCCACCACCGGGACGGCGCGTTGTCTGCCCCGCGTTCCTCACTTCTGCGACATCCGGGCACACGAAGTGACCCTTGGGACTGAGGGAGTACAGGAAGCCCTCCCCTTTGAGTACGGCAACTGCTTCTCTGGCCAGCCACGTTCGACAACTGAACTCCTTGGCGAGCTCGGCCACGCTGGGTATCCGGCCGCCGGGCTGGTACGTGCCGTCAGAAATCCGCATCCTGACGGCCCGCGTGATGCGTTCGACCGTGTTGCGGGTCGAGCCCCGGCCGGGCCATATCTCGCACCCGCCCTCGCTCCTTCGAGCGAGGACCTCCGATCCTGTCGGCGGGTCTCGCGGATCGACGACCACCGTCCCGCGCCCACGCCCAGGAACACTGACCAGGAGCCCGCGTTCTCTCAGCGCCCGGCAGGCTTGATCGACTACCGAGCGGCTGACGCCGAGTTCTTCCACAAGGCGAGGGCGCGGAGGAAGCACCGAGCCCGCCGGATACGTGCCGTCCTCGATGCGGCCGTGGATCAGGGCAGCGATCCGGGTAGGCAGCACCTCTTTGCCCTGCGCGGGCGCCGACGTGAGATCCGTTCCGCTCACGACGCGCCACCGGGGCGCCGGTCCAGCACGACCGTGAACACTGCGTTACCTACCAGCAGTCCATTACTTGCAACCTCCCTGCCGATGACGTCACGCCAGCCAGAGTGGATGCTCATCCCAAGAACCTCCTGACCCTGAAGGGACGGGGACGTCACGCAGGACATTGCCTGGCACTTCGGCCGTCAGCAGCCGCAGGTCGTGACGGGCGGCGGGAGCCACGGCTCTGTTCTCAGTGCTCCGGCCGGCGAGGAACTCGCGCAGTCCGATGTCCCCGCCCCTGGCCATGGTGTACGGCGGTACCGAGTGGCGGGACAGCACCAGGGCTCCGGGTTCCGCGCCCCCTGCGGGCCCGGAAGCGAACAGGTGCCGTACGTCATAGAAGTGGCGCTCCTGCAGGCTGCCAATGTCGATCACCGTGGCGTTCTCCGGTGCTGGCTCGCCCTTGCTCAGGGCAAGTGGCACGGCTGCGCGGTCGTGCACGAGGACGTGGGCGGCCGCGTACCGCAGCGTCTGCTCATCGGCGGTGGCGCCGCCCTTGCCAGCGAGCCGATCGAGCACGCGCTCGCGCTGGGCGGGAGTCAGGGCGGTCACCAATTGGTGCAACGCGGCGAGGACATCGTCAGTATTGGGGGGCGTGCTGTAGATCCCGTAGCGGCCCGGTGTCAGGACCGCCAACATCCGGTCGAGCGACTTCGCGAGGACGGCGGTCTCCTCGGAGACATCACGTTCGGCAAGAGCGTTGATCCGGCAGCCTAGGGAGGCGGCCAGGACCACCTGCAGGTAGGGGGCGCTGCAGCCGGATGCGCTGAGGCGGGTCGACATCAGCACGGCCGGCAGGACGTAACTCAGTGCCCGCAGCGGCACCTGAGTGCTGGCCCCGTAGACGACACGCAGTACCAGCGGAGTGCGGACCGCCTTGTCGACGGCCTGTAGCAGAGGCCTGACACCCTGGGCGGGTAGTCCGTGTAGGTAGCCGGTCCGCCGAGCCTCGGGCCCGATCACGGCCGTCAGCAGGCGGGGTCGCATCCGGTTGGTCTCGCTGGCCTCCACTACGCTGCTACTAGCGGGAAGGACACGCAGTGCGTTGCGAACCACCTCGTCATTCCTCATGTAGCTGGCGGACTGGGTGCGATCCAGCAGTGGTATGCCCCGGAGAACGGCTGTCAGCAGGTTGGTCTGCTTCCTGCCCAGCGGCGGGATCTGCCCGGGCCTGTTCAGGAGTGCGCCAGCTGGCGTGTCGGGCAGGTCGGCTGTGCCGCCCGTATCTGGAGGTGCGGGCACCGTCTCGCTGAGGTGGCGGATGCTTTTAGAGCTCGCGTAGCGGGCGTCTGCCTCGTCGAGTGGGGCGTAGGCCGCCATGAGAGGTCCTTGCTTGGTGGGATGGATCGGTAGTGGGCAGCTGAGGCGGGATACAAAGTCGGTGTTCTTCGAACTCAGTGATGCGTGTCTTGGAGCTGGGAGGTTTTCCCCCACCGGGTAGGTGCCGTCGGCTATGAGGCCTCGAGGTTTGGCCTTCACACGCTGTTGGTCGTCGAAGGTGGCTGTGGCAGTCCGGCTGCGAGGCCGCAGGTCTCGCTGGTGGCCGCCCCGCTCATGCCGCGCGTCCGCCGTGTTGTGGAGAGCATGAGCGGTTCCATGGGAGCGGCCGTGGCACTTGCTGGGCTGATGGATCGGCCTGCTGGCCGATGACACTGTTCGCTTCATGCGGCGCTGCGCTTCGGCTGCTTGCGGGGGTGGCGGTGCAGGCGGATGTCGAGCTGGACCGGAAGGTGGTCGGAGAGCTTGGTCAAGTCCGGAGCCTCGGGCTTGAGCGTGCGGTAGTCCACGACCTCGATGCGAGGGCCGGTAACCATGATCTGGTCAAGGCGGAGAGGCACCTTCTCGTTGTCGTACCAGTAGCCCACGGTCGGCTCGCGCTGGACGAGCACGTCGTTTTGCGGGTCGCGCCAGCCGGACTTGAGGAGCACACGGCGGGCGCGCCGGTCCCAGCCGCCGAAGGAGCCGTCGGGGAGGACTTCGCGGTGGCGATGCCACAGGTACTGCGGCACCCGGGACCAGTCGTTCAGCTCCGGGTCGTTGTCGTCAGGGGCGTTGGCGTCCATACTCAGGACCTTGTCCTCTGGCCAGCCGGGGAAGTGCCCGCCGTAGTCGGCCAGGAAGTGGGCCTCTGCCAGCCGGGCTGCGCCGCTGGCGAAGGACAGGTGCGTGCCGAGAGCCATGAGTGGGATGCCGTCGACGTCGAACACGTCGCGCGAGACACCGTGATAGAAGGCACCGCGTGCGAGTTCGGTGTGCGGCCTGCTCGGGGTGAGTTTGTCCGCGTTGTAGAACATGATGCTGTGGTTGCGTCCGTCGCCGATGCGGCTTGTCACGGGCGGTAGCGCGGTCAGACCGGTGATGTTCTCAACGTCGTTGATGCGCCGGCCTTCATGCCAGCTGGTGCCCTCCATGATCCACAGCAGGTCGAGGTCGTAGAACGAGTCAAGAAACTCCAGCTGCTGAATACGCCGGTCCTCGCTGGTGCCGTCGATGCCTCCGTCCTTCACGTTCCACGCAACTTGGGTGAGCTCGATGCTGCTGTCAGCCGCGGTCATGCGTTCTCTTTCCGGATGGGTTGGCGTGCGCGGAGGCCTGGGCTGCGCCGGTGTGTGGGGGAACAGGGATCACTGGAGAGCAATCTCCCGCCGCCGTTCCTCGGGGCTCACCACGACGCGATGGGCTTCGATCTCGTGGTGCGCGGACAGGGCGTAGTGCTCGACGACCTCTGGGGCGAAGAGCTGGGCGGGGAGTTCGCTGATCCGCATGAGCTGTAGCGCTTCCTCCAGCGATCGGGGGACGAGGGGTAGGTCGGTGGCGGTGACCGCGTTGCCGTCCACCCGTGGTGGAGGGACGACCTTGCTGTCGAGTCCGTAGCCGGCCGCCGCCAGGACGGCGGCGAGGGCGCGATAGGGGTCGGCGTCGGCCCCCGGCAGCCGGATCTCCAGATGACGCCGGGCACCGGTGCCGACGACACGGATCGCACAGGTGCGGTTGTCGAATCCCCAGCTGTAGTTCACCGGCGCGCACGTACCGGGCGTGAGCCGTTTGTAGGAATTGACCGTGGGAGCCCAGAACGGGGCGAGCACGGGCAGCGCGGTGAGGAGTCCGCCGATGACGTGCAGTGCCGCTTCAGGCAGTTCCGTCCCGTCACTGCAGAAGAGCGGCCGTTGCCCTTCGGAGTCGTGGAGGGAGAGGTGGATGTGCAGGCCGCTGCCGACCCCAGTGTCGGGAGCGGCCATGAACAGGGGAAGCACGCGGTGGGTCGCGCCGATTTCGACCGCGGCGTGGCGCAGCAGCATGTGCTGGTCAGCGGCGTGCAGGGGTTCCCCGTGGGGGAAAGTGATCTCGATCTGCCCGGAAACTCCTTCGCCCTTGACCGCTTCGAGCGGCAGATCGGTCCCGGTCAGCGCCGCGTGAAGGGCTGCGAGGTACTTGCGCAGCGCGGGAGATTGGTGGAGCCCGTAGTCCCGGCTTCCCTCGAACAGCGGCGTGAGGTCCTGATATCCCGAGCGGGCCGCGCTCTTGCGTGTGCCGTGGTAGAGGACGAACTCGGCTTCCAGCCCGACGCTGGCGGCGATCCCGCGCCGTTCCCAGTGCTCCAATTGCCGCTTGAGGATGTGGCGGGGAGCCACGGCCACCGGCTGCTGGTCACCGGTGACGGGGTCCGCGAGCACCAGCGCCGTGCCCGGCATCCATGTCGGCGTGCGCAGCGTCGCCAGGTCGGGAACGAACCGCATATCGCCGTACCCGGTGTCCCAGGAGGCGATGCCGAAGCCGTCCAGGGGACGCATGTCGGCGTCGGTGGCGAGCAGGTATCCGCACCAGGATGTTCCATGCTCGGCGACTTCGTTGAGGAAGTGCGTGGTGCTGTAGGTCTTGCCTTTGAGGCCGCCCTGCATGTTCGCCGTGGCGAGCATGACCGTGGTGACGGAGCGGTTCCGTATCAAAGTGGACAGTCGGCCGAGGCCACTGTCGGAACCGTCCGGTGTGGTGCTGGGCCGGTAGGGGGCGGTGCCGGTCATACGATGTCCTCCGCCATCTGGTCGCGCTCGCTGGCGGTGCCGTACTCGGGGACGATGTCGTGGCGCAGGCCCCAGTGCCAGGCCGCCCAGGCCAGGGTGAGCATGACGACGAGGGCGACGGGCGCGTAGTTGAACGTGTCGACGGTGATGGGGGACACCGAGGGCAAGCAGAGCAGGATGGTGACGAAGGCGACCCAGATCACGGCGATCCAGCCGATCGGCTTGCTCCAGCGGCCCAGGTGCCATGTGCCGGGCTTGAACTGCTTCCCGCGGCGCAGCCTCAGGAAGATGGGGATGGCGTAGGCGGGGGTAATACCGATGACGTTGATGGTGGTGATCGCGGTGTACGCAGTGGTGGAGAACAACGCGGGCGCGGCCAGCAGGAGGGGGACGACGGCGGCCAGCCACACGGCGTTGACCGGGGTCTTGGTGCGAACGCTGGTCCGCCGCAGCTTCTTCGCCAACGGCAGGGCGCCGTCGCGGGAGAACGCGAAGATCATCCGGCTGGCGGAGGTCATGCCGGCGTTGGCACAGAAGATCTGGGCGATGATCACCACGAGCAAGAGGATCTTTGCCATGGACGGTCCGAGGGCGTCGAGGAAGATCTGGGCCGGGGGGACTCCGGTGGCACTGTTGATCGTTCCGTCGTAGTCCTGGATCGCGAAGAGCAGTCCGGCGAGCAGGATGAAGCCGGCGACCCAGGACCAGAAGATGGAGTGGACGATGCCCTTCGCCGCGGCGGTCTGGGCGCGCTCGGTCTCCTCCGACAGGTGGGCGGAGGCGTCGTAGCCGCTGAAGGTGTACTGGGCCAGGAGCAGGCCGAGCAGCCCAACGTACAGCGGGTTGCCCCAGCCGGTGTTGTTGGTGAACTCGCCGAAGACGAAGCCGGCCGACTGATGGTGGTCGGGTATGAACACGAGGGCGGCGACGATGACGGCGACTCCCCCCAGGTGCCACCACACGCTGATCGAATTCAGCACGGAAACCAGGTGCACGCCGAAGAGGTTCATCACGGCGAGCAGGAGCAGCAGACCGGCGAAGATGAGGAAGGTCTTCACCGGAGTGGGAGTGAACCCGTAACTCAGGTTGAGCCAGGCCCCGATGAACAAGGCGCATCCGTACGGGCCGGCGGCCATGCCGCCCAGCAGCCCGAGCAGGTTGAACCAGCCTGTGTAGTGCGCCCAGCGGGGACCGCGGAGCTTGCCGGCCATGAAGTACAGGGCACCGGCGGTGGGGTAGGCGCTGGTGACCTCCGCGAGGGCCAGGCCGACGAAGAGAACCATCAGCCCGACGACGGTCCAGCCCCAGATCATCACGGCGGGCCCGCCGGTGTTGAGGCCGAAGCCGTACAAGGTCATGCAGCCGGACAGCACCGAGATGACGGAGAAGCTCAACGCGAAATTCCCGAAGCCGCTCATCCGTCGGGCGAGCTGAGGCGTATAGCCGAGCTTCTTCAAAACCTGTTCGTCGGCAGATGAGGGCGGTGCGGCAGACACGGGCAGTACCTCCAAAGCAGGGGGACAGGGGACGGGGGTTGCGTTCTGGGCGGCCGGGCGCGGGGTGAGCCCTGGCGGATCACATGAGGCCTCCTGCACGAGGCGGTCCGCTGTCGCGTAGTCGCAGGAGACGAGCTTGGAGAAACTCCTCTTGCCAGTCGCGTCCGTCGGGAGCAACGTCCTGCCAGGGGGCCCGCGTGACGCAATTTCCGATCGCTTTGAACACGTCGCGTGCCGGGTAACCGCCGTGGTGGAGAGCCTGAGCGAGGTAGTTGAGATCCAAGGGCGACCAGGTCGTGTCGTCCGTGTGGCGAAACCACTCGTCAAGTGCCCGCAACGTGTAAAACGAGATCACTGAAGGGGCCCAGTGCAGGCGGGGCGTCTCATCGCGGTTTGCTCGGCGGCGGAATCTTTCCAAGTGGGTATACAGGGGGAGAACGATGACCGCCGATCCACGAGGGGCGGCTTGCGCTGCCCACCGGCTGTAGACGACGGCACTGCGTGCACTGTCCTCATAGGCGAGCAAGGCGTGCATCGCGCGATGCCAGGCCTCCCGGTTGTACGGGTCTCGCCGATGGGCAGCCCACAACAGGCCCCAGGGTCCTGGCGGGAGGCCCGGTTCCCAGCAGGTCTCCCGGTTCTCCGGTCGCCTTTCCCATGGGCGTGGAGAGTCGATTGGTGCCAGCGCGAGCCATGCCACCCACGGCACTGGGTCATCGGGCATGAGTCTGGACGCCAGGTCGCACGCTTTTCGAGCCGCGTCGGCGAGGAGGAGCGCGTCGTGCAGCTGCCCACTGCGGTAGGCATGGAGGGCGCGCTGGACGAGCACTCGGGCCCACATCATGCGGTACTGGTGGTCCTTGCTCTCCCGACCCCACGCTTCCACGGCGTCGCACTGGGCTGCGGCGGAGGCCAACACCTGACTTCGGAACGTGCGCTGAGCTGATGAGGCCGTTTTGTCCAGCAGCTCGCGGGTGGAGCGCCATCTGCCGATACGGATGTCGTCCAGTGCTGGGCGTAACTCGGTGTCGAAGCCCGCGGGATGAGATTCGAAGACCCGCATCAGTACCACCCGCCAGCCTGTCGACGCGCAGGGTGGCAGCGGTTCGATGCCGCGACTGCGTGCAGGGGCGCCAGACGCGTGCCGAGCCGCGCCCCGTGGGCCCCCGGGGTCATGACGTGCCCTTCTTGGCCCCGGTCGGGTGGGCGTAGCCGCGCCCCCTGAAGGTCACGCGGCCAGCGAGGAGCTTGTGGATTGAGCCGTAAGACCGACCAGTGGCCCTACGGATGACCCGAATCGAGGCACGCCGCTCTGTGTAGGCCGCACGGACCTTATGCTGAAACTCCTGCGCCTCGGCGCCTTGGAGGTGCGTTTTGGGCGGGATCCACGGCAGATCCAGGGGCGGGTCGAAAGGTGCTCTCGTGGGGGTCATGCGAGCTCCGGTGCGGACGTGGGGCGTGGGTTTCGTGGAGGGGGAGGGCGAGGGAGTCGGTCACGGCGCAAAACTGTGGACCTGTCCCCTTGGCCGGACAGGGCGGGCAGTCTCAGCTGGCCCTGTTGTCGTGCGACTCGTACATCGCCGCCTGCCGGTGTCGGACGGTGCGCAACCCGGATGAGCCCTGAGCGACGAACGCCCCGGAGCGCCCTTGCTCCATGCGATGTACGCAGGTCCTGGTCATCACTGGACTCCGCCAGGTTCGGTCGCCCCCAGGTCGGCAGTGCTCGCTTTGCTGCCCCCTGTGCCCAGGAGTCCCCAAGCGTGGCCGAGGCCGATCAGGTGGGTGTCGTTGTCCGCCCCGGCCTTGTCAACCAGTTCCCTTATCCGAGGGCGGACGTCGGCTGGAGGTATCCCGGCTGCTCGGGCGATGTCGTGGGTTTCCGGGTGCTCGGCGAGGGCACGAAGCAGCCGCCGTTCGTCGCGAGCGAAGTCCGGTACGACGGCGGGCGCTTGGGGCGGAGCAATCTGCCCGCTGGCCAAGGCGGCGTGTGCACGGGCGGCCCTGCCTTTTCGGCTGGTGATCTGAAACTTCCGGCCGATACTGCTGACGTGGGCGGCGAAAGTTCCGGTGCTCATACCCAGGTCGTGGGCGCCTTGGGCGTTGGAGACACCAGCGATCATGGCTTCAGCTACCAGCTTTTCGGTGGGGGTGAGCTGGGTCAGCTCGGTAGCTGTCTGGATCCTGACGACCATGGCGCACTTTCTGGGGTGGGCGTGGACAGTGGGTCGGTTTCGCAGCAGCGGGACCGAGGCACATGGGGAATTGCAGATGGCCGCGGGTGGTCCCGCTCGGCGGTGGCCGAGGCCTCACCTCGGGCAGATGCGTGACCTGCCGGTAGTACTCGCGGCCGGCGCCAGGTTTGCCGCAGTGGCGACGCTTGTGTGAAATGAACCCCGGCGCGAAATCCCACCACTGGTCGTCGGTATCGACCAGTGAGGTATGCGTGTCGGCATCAGCACAAGGGACAGACGAGACGCCTCGATTTGGGATGCCGTCCAGTTCCCGCCGAACGACAGCCAGCGAGCCTGGTGTCTCGAAGTCAGCCGTAGACACGGCGGGAGGTGCGCTCATGGTGGGGCTCCGTGCTGTCACTGAGTCGGTTGTCGAGTTGCTCGGTGCCTGGCGGGCACCGGGGGTGAGCTATGCGGCTGTGCTGGTGGGGAGGAAGAGGGAGGTCTTGGCGGCGAGCCTTTCGGACCACTGGATGGCAGGCGCGCCAAACTCGGTCTCGGCCAGGCGTTGGCGCTGGACTTCGCCGGTCCCGGCGGGCGCGTAGGTGTGTTGGATGTCTCGCCACAGCCGCGACAGGATGTAGTCCCCGCGGAGTGCGTGGGCACCGTGCAACTCCATGGCATCCTGCCCGGACTTTACGGCCAACTTGTGGCTGAGGTATTTGGAGTTGATGAGCCTGTCGTCGCAGCTCTGACCATGGTCGAGCATGCGCGCGGCCTGGTGGGCGAGGTCGAGGCTGGCTATCAGCCGGGACTTCATCGCGCCGACCCGGTCACCCAGGACCGCCAGGTCGGAGAGGGTGCCCTTGTAGCGACGCCGTCCGCTGAGGAACGTGGTGGTGCAGTCCAGGATCGCTTCGTGGATGCCAAGGGACACCGCGGCCAGGTTGGGCCGGCCGTAGAGAATGCTGCTGCTGTAGGCGATGTCCTTGCCGTCGCCCACCTCTCCGATCACATTGGCATCGGGGATGCGCACGCTGTCGAACGAGAGTTGGCCGAAGCTGAATCCGTGCAGGCCGAGGGCGGGCCGGTGTGGTTCGACGGTCAGGCCCTTGCGGTCGTGTTCGACGAGAAAGGCAGTCAGGGCACGGGATCCGGCCTGCTCGGCGGAAGCAGTGCGCGCCACAACGCAGTGGACGTGGGCGATGTGGCTGTTGCCGATGTGGACCTTACTGCCGTCTATGATCCAGTCGCTGCCGTCTCTGCGGGCTGTCGTCTCCATGCCGAGCACATGACTGCCGGTCTCCTCTTCGGTGACCGCGATTGACAGCAACGTGTTGCCGGAGGCGATCTGGGGCAGCAGCAGGGCCTTCTGCTCGTCGCTGCCGTAGTGGATGATCATCGATACGGGCAGTTGGCTCGCCTGCAGGATGGCGCCGGCCGCGCCCGAGGCCCGCGCCATCCTTTGGATCATGAGGGTCTTGGCTAGATGTCCTGCATGCATGCCGCCGTACGGAAGGCGGGGGATTGTGACGCCGAACCATCCCTGCTCGGCCATGAGCAGGGCCAGGTCGCGTTCCACGGCGTTCGGGTCGGACTCCATGTGCTGGACTCGGGGGGTGACTTCCGCAGTGGCGAACTCGTCGAAGTGCTGGACCAGGCCCTCGTAGTCGGGCGTGAGATCCGGAGTCGTGGACGACATCGTGGGCATCGTTGGCTCCCCCTCAGGGTGGGTGGTCGCGAGTGGTGCGGCCGGGCGCGCGGGTGCTGCTACGAGCTGGTACGTCGGTAGAACTCGGCCATGAACAGGTCGCGGTAGTGGTCGATGAGCGTCCACAGGGGGCGGCCTTCCGAGCGGTCTCGTGGCTCAGTGCCGACCACGCAGACCGTGCCCCAGACATGGTTCGTGCGGTCGTCGATGAGCGGGGCACCGCCGTACACGCGGATGCCGATCTCGTCGACGACCGCGTTGCCGGCGAACTCGTCGAAGTCGAGGACGTCGGTCAGCACCAGCGAGCCCCGGCGCTGGACGACGTGCGGGCAAAACCCGTGCGTCAGCGGCATGGTGCGCCCCACCACGGGCAGTTCACTGCCCGCCGGGTTGGCGAGACCGAGGAAGAACTGCTCGCTGCCAACCCAGTTGACCATGGCGTACGGGGTGCCGGCCGCGTTGGCGACCTGCTGCGCGAATGCGTCGAACGCACCCACCGGCGGAGCCGTGGGGTCGAAGAGGTCGGGCAGGTGGCTCTGCCAGTCGATGTCGTGGCCGGTGGTGGACAGCAGGTTGGACGGAGCGTGGGGGTTCACGGCTGTGCTCCTTGAAGAACGGCGGCGGCAGGGGCAGATGGGCGGGTGAGCGTGTGGTCGATGAGGCGGGCGAGGACGCCCTTCACATCCGCCCTTTTGCGGGCGTCGCACAGCACGACCGGAACGGTGGCCGGCAGGGCAAGAGCGGCTGAGACTTCGTCGGCGGCGTAGCGGCAGGCGCCATCGAACTCGTTCACGGCGACGATGACGGGAAGTCCCTTGTTCTCGAAGTAGTCGACGGCAGGGAAGCTTTCGTCGAGGCGGCGGGTGTCGACGAGGACGACCGCGGCGAGGGCTCCGCTGCTGAGCTCGTCCCACATGAACCAGAACCGGTCCTGCCCGGGAGTGCCGAACAGCATCAAGACGGTGTTCAGCTGCGGGAAGGTGATCCGGCCGAAGTCCATGCCGACCGTGGTCGCCTTCTTGTCGAACAGCAGCGTGAGGTCGTCCACGCCCTCGGAGGCGGCCGTGATCACGGCTTCGGTACGCAGCGGGGTGATCTCGGAGATGGCGCCCACGAACGTGGTCTTGCCCACGCCGAACCCGCCGGCGACAACGATCTTTATGGAGGTGGCTTGCGCGCCGCCGAGTCGGCGGGGCAGCCCGTCAGAGCTTGAGGAGTCCATCGCGAACGGCCTTCAGGAGATCAGTGTTGGGAAGGTCAGTAAGGCCTGCGGGGGTCGTGGCGCTCAGCGCGCCGAGATCGATGAGCCGGGACATGAGGATCCGCGTGATCTGGAAGGGCAGCCCGATCCGGGCGCCGATCTCAGCGACGCCCAGGGGCTTCTCCCGGCACAGTGCCACGGCCTGTTCGGCTTCCGGCGGCTGGCCGGCGGGGAGTTCCCGCTCGGCCCACAGCAGTGTCTGGACCTGCAAGGTGTGCGTGGGCCTGGTCTGGCCGCCGGTCAGGACGTAGAGGCTGGGGGCCTCGGTGTCTTCGACGGTCCAGGCCGGGGCGCTTGAGGCCGCCATCTCACTGGCCGTCACCGGAGGGGGTCCCGCCCACGCGTGCCTGTGTGGCCAGAAGCTCGCCCATCCGCTTGATCAGGTTGACCATCGCGAAGCCGACGGCGCCCTCGTCCGCCCGCGTGCTGGTCAGCACGCCCAGGACGCTTTCCACCTTCGCGGGGTCGCGTCCGATGTTTCGCGCCAGCGCGGCTGGTGGGCTCCCCGCGCTCATGATGAACAGCAGGAAATTGCTCTTCCTGATGAGGACCTGTTCAACGCGGCCCTGGCCGTCATCGACTCCGTGGGCAAGCGAGTAAGCGCCGTTGATCACGGCGGCCAGGCGGTCCGGCAGATCGCCGTCCATGCTCGGTCCCGCGTGCGCCAGCCGCAGGCCGTCCTGCGAGGCGAGCAGGGCTCCGGTCACGTCGGGCAGTTGGGCCAAGTCGTTGAGGAGCTCGTCCACAACCACTTCCGGCTGGACCGTAGTGGAATCGGGGGTCATTCCAATTCTCCGTATCTCCGTACGTCGTACGGACCGGTGCTCCGGCGCGAAGCCAGGCACGAAGGGTGGGTGGGGCGCGCTGCGGGTATCAGCTCGCGCTCCCCCCGGGCGGCTGGACCTCGCCGGCTGTCCCGCCGTCCTCCGCGCGCTGCACGCCTTGGGTGAAGTTCCTGAAGAAGGCGGGATTCGGTGGTGCCTGCGGGGCGAGTGAGCTCTCGGGTTGTGCGGGGGCCGCGGATTCACGGGTCGTTGCCTGAGGTATCCGCTGTGGCAACCGGGGGCGCGTGTCGGGTGCGGCACCGAGCGCAGGCGCTGCGGCGGGCGGTCCCGAAACGGCGAGGCGCTGCGGGGCGATGGGCTGCGTGTCACGGTGAGGCAGTTGGCCCGTCGGCGCTGGGAGCGGTGGACTTGGTCGGGGACCGCCGGCCGGCCGGGGGCCGGGACCGGTCGCAGCGTGTGGTGCGGGGCCCGGAACAGCGGCAGCGTAGGCGTGCGCCGGCGAGGGGGCTGCCGGTTCGTTCTGCCAGAGCAGGAGTCTGTCCGGCACCACCACGAGCGCGGTGATCCCGTGCATGAGGTTCTTCTGCAGCCGCACGTCGATGCCGTACCGGCGGGCGAGTTTCGCCACCACGAGCAAGCCGGTCTGGCGCTGGGCGAGTTGCTCCGCCAGGTGAGTGTCCTGGGGATTGGCCAACATCTTGTTGTAACGGTCGAGTGCGCGCACGCCCATGCCTACGCCACGGTCCTCGATCTCCACGGCCAGACCTGCGGTGACCCTGGTCACGCGGACGACGACCTTGGTGTCCGGCGGCGAGCTGAGAGTAGCGTTCTCCTCCAACTCAGCCAGCAGATGCATCAGATCGGGGCCGGCGAAGCCGGGTATCTGCACATCGAGCGAGGCCGTGTGCATGCGGACTCGGGCGTACCGCTCGATTTCCCCCGACGCGCCGCGCAGCAGTTCCATCAGCCCGATCGGCTGGGTCAGCGTGCGCGCCTTCACGCCCCCCAGAACAGCCAGGCGCCCGGCCGACCGCCTCATCCGCTTGAGCAGGTTGTTGACGTCGAACACGCGGTAGAGCACGTCCGGGTCCTGGACCTGCTTGGTCAGTTCCGTCACGATGCCCAGCGCCCGTACGAGCAGCAGAGTCAGGCCGCCAGCTACATAGACGAGCGCCTGGGCCAGCTCCGCCTGCCGCCCGCTGACCACGGCCCGCCAGGCTTCCTCGTGCAGCTGAGACAGCGCAGCCTCGGCCTCGTTCCAGGGGTTGTTGTCTGTACTCGTCTGTGCCGGTCCGAAGTCGGGAGGGGACGGCCGCTCACCCTGGTCGAGCTGCTCCAGAGCATCGCTGATGCTCTTGCGCCCTTGGTTCGCGCGGGAATAGAAGTGACCAAGCCATCCGTGCACAGAATCGCTGTATTCACTTCGCTGTTGGTGCAGGTCACCCGCGATCCGTACGGCCAGCCGGTCTGCAACGATCAGCGAGGCCAGCCCGGCTGCCGCCGCTGCCCCTGCGATGATCCAACCGTTCGCGGAGACGGGGGCCGTCGTGGCGACGGCAGCCGCCGTGCCCAGAGCCGCCGTGGTCACGAGGGCGGGCACGAGCACGAGAAGCCGCAGCCGCAGCCGCAAACCCTTCTCGGTGCGCAGTGGCTCGGCACCGTGCGCGCGCCGACGCTGGCCACGACGGCGAGCGTTTGGCTGCGAGCATGACAGATTAGACATTGCTGACCTCGCGGGACCTGGTCCTGACAGGGCGGACGGAACGGTCGACAGAGATAGGACGGGTCGCGCACCGGCGCAGAGCGGGGGAACGACCGCGACTACGCCGAAGCTCGGGCAGGAGTGAACGCCGGGGCACGCACACCAGACCGCAGCCGACTGGGTGGGCGGCGCAACGTTCGGGGCACGTGTGACAACCGTAGAAGCTGTTTTGAAGAAGGGGTGGAACAAAGTGTTCCACCTCGTTTTCGAGCCGAATGGCTGGACATCGGCCATGGCATCCTGCCGAGCGTCCCGAGCATCCACCGGCCGGTAACCCTCCGTTGGTTCCTCGCGAGGTACCGCAGGGGCGAGTTCGACCCTGGTATCTGGCACGAACAGCCTGGCGTACAAGGGCGGCCGAGGCGGACGCTGCGTGAAGAATGGCAGGGCCAACGGCCGGGCCCGCGCTGGCTATGGCAGACCGAGTCGCTCTGCCAGGTCAGCGAATTCATCATCCAACGGGTGGGTCTGGCGGACTATTTCCGCAACGAGCCGCCGACCGTCTGGATTGAAGGCGATCGTTTCTGCAGAGGCTCTCGCGGACTCCAGGAGAGCCCCGCGGGCAGAGGCGCGATCTCCGTCCTGGTGGTGACTGCGCGCGAGGTCAATGAAGTGCTGGGCTCGCCGGTTTGTTGACGGCATCCGCTCCGGATCCAGCTGCGCAGCACTCGCGACAGCGGCAGAACTCCGACCGCACTCAACGTTCACTGCTACGGCGTAAATCCCGACGTTGGTCGCGCTGAACATGGTCTCCACGCCAACATGCCCCCTGAGGCTCGTCGCAGCCTGCTCTGCCGCTTCCCAGTACCTCCAGGCGTCACCAGCTCGTCGGTCGCTGGCAGCCCCCATGGCAGCAAACAGCAGCAGAGCTCCGTGCAACGACTGCTCCTCGACCGAGGCCGGACGCGCGACATGGCGAAGCGCAGCTAGGGCGGTTGCTTCTGCTTCCTGTGGCTGCAGAGCCGTCAGAGAAGTCATTGCTGAGCCCCATCCCGCAAGGGCCATGAGGTACGGGTTCTCGGAGGAATCAGCAGCCAGTAATGCTCTATCTGTGAATTGAGCGGCTAATTGCATTGCCCGTACGCCGTAAGCAAATCGCTGGCCGAGAAGGTACACGCTTGTCGCAATCTCGTAGGCTTCGCGGCGCTGGGCACCCGAGGCGGCCCGAGTCAGCGCGGTGGTATCTCGCAGCAGGCCTGGGAGCAGCAAGCCGAGTTGCGTGTTCTGCGTGCGCGAAACATGCCACGTATCCCATGCGTGTCGGACTCGGCCTTTCAGACGGTCCGTCGAACAGGGTGCTATTTCCGGTGCTGCAGTCAGTAGCGTGTGGGTCAGTACCTTGCGAACCTCCGGGACGGCCGGATGTTCTGGCATCTCCAACCCAGTGGCGGTGAACCTCCGCCCGACCAGCGAGCTGAGGTCATCGATACGTAGCGCCCGGGCAAGGTCGATCAGGTTGTCCAGACGCAGCGCCCCGCGTCCCTCCTGTTCGAGCAAGCTCACCCACCGTTTGGTGTGCCCCACCAGTTGAGCCAGTTCTTGCAGCGACAGGCCACGTCGGCGTCGGTGCCACCTCACTCTGCTGCCTACCAGCACAGCGAGATCGTCACCCCCAGACTCCGGCATACAGCGTCACCCCCGTGGCAGAATCAGGGTGCGGGGCCATCGCGCGCAGTCGAAGGTGAAGCAGTGCACCGGGCCCAACCGTTGTTCCGACGAGAGCGGAGAAGGCTACGTGGGTTCCGCAGAGGCCAAGCAACAGGTGCTGTACGTCGTGGCGTGCGGCGGGTACCCGGCCGAAGGCCTCCCTGCTCTGGTGAAGTGGGCCCAGGACGAGGGTTGGGACGTCTGCGTTATCGCAACGCCCAAGGGGTTCGAGTTTCTTGACGTTCCAAGGCTTCGCCAACTGACTGGCCATCCGGTCCGGTATGACTACAAGCAACCGGATGACCCCGATGTCCTTCCGCCGGCGGACGCCTTTCTGATTGCCCCAGCCACCTTTAACACCATCAACAAACTGGCCGCCGGGGTTTCGGACACTCTGGCGCTCGGTCTCCTCAATGAGGCCATCGGATTCGGCAAGCCGATTACCGCTGTCCCCTGGCCCAACAGGGTGCTGGCGCAGCGACTTCCCTTCCGTAACAGCGTCGAGAGCCTCCGCAGCGAAGGCGTTTCGTTCGTCTTGGACTACGACCGCCTTCCCGCTCCTGCATCGGGGCGGCCCGGGGCGAAGACGTTCCCCTGGGACCAGGTCCACGAGGAACTCACGACTGTGCATCACCGCCTGACAGGTTGACGGCCAGGTATACCTGCTGCGCCGAGCCCAGCCGACGGCACATTTGTGTACCTCGTGAGGAACGGCGAAGGCGGGCACGGAGTGGGCCTTTGGTTTGGCCGGGCGCGTGCGGTGTGGGGTGCTCATGGTGACTCCGTGAGGCAGCGGTCAGATGCGGGTCTCGGTGCGTGCCAGCGTGAGGAAGCCGCCGCGTGCCCGGATAGCGGCCAGGGTGCTTTCGTAGACCTCGTCGAATGTGCTGATGTCGGTCCGGGATGCCGCAACGATGCCGTGTATCTCGCCGTGGCAGAGGGCCGTGAAGAGGCGGGCTAGCTGCGGGCGTAGCGCCGGATCGGTCATGCCGGTGCTATCCCAGGTGGTGATGCTCGCCTCCCACCTCCGCCGGCTGACGACGTTCTGGGTCTGGGTCAGTCGGCAGGCGGGGTCCTGGTCCGGCTCGATCAGGGTGTACTGACCGACTCGTACCAGCGTGTCGGCGGCAGCGAGCCGCTCCAGAGCCCGGTCGACATCAGCCTCGCGCATGACCCGCAGGCGTGCGGACCCCCTGGCAGGTCGACCGGATCCCGTCAGCACTGGCAGGAGCGACCGCCCAACCGTGCGGAGCGTGCCACGGTGCGCGGCGGCCTTCTGCGGGTAAGTCGTTGACAGGGTGTTCACAGGACTTCCTGGGGGTGAGAACGGGCAGCGAGGGGGCTGAGTCGGCGTTACCGGGGTCAGGAATTGGGTCGTCAGCACAATGTAGGTTCCGGTGAGCCGTGTCATCCGGAGACTGAATGACCTGTGTTTTCGCGGCTCGATTCCGCGGTCGTGTCGGCGGTGCAGTCCCGTCTTCGCGTCGTTTTCCTCAGCGGACGAGAAGCAGCACCGGCCGCCCAGTGACGGTGGCTCTAACCGGCGGACTCCGGTCCGAAAACTCGCAGCAGCCGCCCGCCAAGCAGCACTGCGCCGGCCCCGACAGTCAGTAGCCCGCCGAGGAGGAAGGTGCCCCGCACGCCGGCGAGCGGCAGGACCAGTCCGCCGAGCGCGGCGCCCGCTGCGATACCGGCGTTGTATGAGCCGGAGTTCGCCGCGAGTGCGATATCTGTGCGGCCCGGTGCGCAATGCAGCATCGCGTTCTGGGTGGTCATGAACACCGGCCCGAGTGCACTGCCCATCAGCGCCAGGAACACCACCGCGGCCACCGGCTTGGTGCCGATCGCATACAGACCGAGCATGCCCACCGCCTGTGTAGCAACGGCAGTGGTCAGTGCGGCCTGCGGAAAGCGGTCCAGCAATGCCCCGGTGATGCTCACTCCGGCCAGACATGCAACCCCGAAAGCCACGAACAGGGCACTGACCGCGCTTGAGGAGAACCCGCTCACGTCGCCCAGGAACTTGACGATGTAGGTGTATCCCGCGAAGGCCCCAGTAGCGGATAGGGTCCCGGCCGCCAGCACGATCCCGAACCGGCGGACGTCGGGACTGGTTCCGTAGGCGGCGTTCTCCTCTTCCGGACGGGAGGTGGGCAGCAGAACCGCGATGGTCACCAGAGAGACAAGCCCCAGAGCCGCGAGCAAGGCGATGGGCACCTGCCAGTGGCTCTGCTGGCCCAGCCAGGTCCCGGCAGGAACACCGAGCACGAGGGCGAGCGAACCGGCGACGGACAGCGCTCCGACCACACGTCCACGGACCTCGGGCGCGAACAGGCCCACCGCGACCGGCCCCATCACGGCCCAGAACAACGCTTGGGCGAGCGCGGTCAGCAGCCGCGCGAAGAGGAGCACCCAGTAGGAGGCGGCCAGCGCCGCAACCAGGCTGGACACGACCAGCGCGGCCAGCAGTCCAGTGAGCACATGGCGTCGAGGCACGGCCCGCATGACGTAGGCGAGCGGTAATGACGCGACGGCCACTGTCACGCCGTAACCGGTGACCAAGAGACCGACCGCTGACACCGACACCCGGAGGCTTTCGGAGATGAGCTCCAGGAGGCCGATCGGCAGATTTTCCGCGGTGTTGAGGGTGAAGGCGGCCAGCATCAGGGCTGCAAGCACCGCCAACCTGTGCCACGGAGGCGGATGCATCGTGACCTTGCGGTTTCTTCCTGACCTCGTCCATTGCGCCTGCTCCGTGGCACCGTTCATGTAGGTAGCTCACCGGGCTGCCCGGTCCCGCCGCAACCGAATTCATCTGCCGTGTAGGGAACTCAGAGGGCAACTGGCGCATCGCGAGATCCTCCTGACCTGGGGTTTCACGTATCGGTCCCACCTCTGTGTCCTTGGTTTTGTCCCGTGGTGCTGCCGTTTTCCTCAGCGCCATGGGTGCGGCATGTGGATCGTGGGCCACGGCTTGGTGTGCCGCGGCGGTGAGCGAGTAGTAGGTGCGTCGGCGTGCGGCGCCTGGTCGTTCGGCACGGGTTTCGAGGCGGCTTGTGAGCCAGCCGGCTGCTTCCAGGCGTTTGAGCTGCTTGTAGGCGGTGGCGAACGGGATGCCGGTTGCGGTGTGGATCTGGCCTGCGTGGGTCTCGCGGCCTGGGTGGGCGAGGAGGTGCTCCAGGAGAGGCAATACAGGAGGAGGGATATGGATCCGTTCCCCGAACTGGAAGTGAGCGTGAAGACTGGTCAGCGCGCCGCGCTCACCATCGACGACGGCGACTGCGGCGTCGACTGCGTCCTGGTCGGGAATCGCCTCGATATTTGATCCGAGCGCGTCGTGCATGAGTTTCTCGACGTCATCGCGGTCGAGGTCCTGTAGGAGACGGGCTCCTCGCCTGGTTGGCTTCTGTGGTGTGTGTCGGACCGAGCGGTGGAAGAGTTCAGCCCCGACGGCGCATTCCAGCTGGTCGAGCTGCAGCGTGAGCGCGCTGGGCACGAGTCCGAGATAGGCTGCGCTGGTTTTGAGTGTGGGGAAGAATATGCTGATCTGGAACCGGCGCAGGCGGAGCCAGCCGTGAAGTGTTTCTTCTGCTGCTGTCCGGATATCGAGTGGCACGGATGCTTCGATTTTGGTGATCAATTCGTGCCTGCTCCGGCCGGACGGCCGACGGGGAATTCGGAGATGGTCCAGTCGGCGACGGACTGATTCGATGTTGGCTCCGGTCTCCTGAGCGATGTCGGCCCCAGTCCTTTTCCGTGCAACGTATTGTTCGCGGAGCCAGTCGTCGTCGAAGACGTGCGGGCGGTTTCCGCGGAAGACCGTGATGCCGAGCTCCCTGGCGTGCCGGACGACGTCCCGCCTCGGGAGTCCGTGAGCATCGGCGATCACGCTGAGGGGGGTGCGGCCTTCTGTGTATTCGCGCTGGAGGAAGTCGGGGGTCAGGACGGTTCGCCGTCGTTCCTGCAGTCGCCAGCCGCCGAGCCCGCTCGTGGGGTCGGTGACGTCGGCGAGGGCTTTCTGCCAGGCAGCTCGGGCAGCATCGCTCAGAGCCCGGAGATCCGAAGCGGTCAGTGACTCCACCAGCGGTGAAAGGCGTTTGTCGGCCTCCGCGAAGGTCCGTCTGGGGTCCACCCGCCGGTGGACGGGGAGCGAGTCGAGCTGTGTCTGGGCCCGCAGCAGCGGGTGTCGTGGGGGTAGAGCGAGGGCAGGGAGGTCGCCGAGTCCGGTCCCGCAGACGGTCCTGTAGCCGCTGGGGCGCATGCAGTGCCCGGGCGGGTGCAGGTGAACGGGCTTGGGCAGGAACACGCGGGGTTCGGTGCGGCATCCGGGGCAGTGGCCGTGCAGGAGCACCTGGTGTTTGGCGCAGGCGAAGGTCCAGGGCAGCCACCAGCGTGTCGGAAAGCGTCCTTGGTCCTCGGTGAGGCACTGCGGGCAGAACCGCCAGTGGGGTGCCCGGTGCCCGAAGAGGGCGGCCGGAACGGATGAGTGGTCGAGTGCCTCAGCTGGCAGGTTCAGTTGCTTGTTCAGCCGCTGGAACATCTGCGGGGACAGGTTCACGAGGAGGGAGTGGGTGCGTTCTTGCGCGGGCAGCCCGAGGGCGTCCAGCAGCGCGGACAAGGGTGTCCGGGAGCGGCGGGCGAGGGCCTCCAGCCAGCTGTCCAGGCTCTCGCCCGGCTGCGGGAGGACGCGGATCGCCAGCGTGCGGAGTTCACTCACGACGCCTTCTCCCGGTTCTGTCCGGGCCGGCTGACGAGCCGGCCGGCGCCGAGGGCGTCGTGGTACTCCTGTCGGGCCCGTTCGGAGGCGGCGTCGTTCTTCACCTGGTCCAGCAGCTTCGTGTCCAGGCGCTCGGCTCCGGTCCGTACGGCTCTCTGGCAGCCGCGGTTGACGAGAGTCATGAGCGAGCCGATGTGGCCGGTGCTGCGGGCGAAGAGGTAGTCGGACAGGTCGTCCGCGATCATGCCGGGGTACTTGTTCGCGAGGATGACGCGTTCCTCGATCGCGAGGAGGGTGTCGCGCCAGCCGCGGCGTCCCCTCTCGGTCTTGATGTCGAACGGTTCCATGCCCAGCCGGGTCGTGCGGCGTCCGGTCTGGGCGAGGACCGCGTCCTCGTAGCTTGCTCCCTCGCTGAACAGCCCCCGGTTTTCCAGGCCGACGCCGACCATCAGCAGGGTCACCGGGAATTCGTTGGCGATGTATTTGAAGTGGTTGCTGACCTCGATCCCGCTCTTGTTCCGCCATTTCAGGAAGTGTAGATCGTCCACGATCAGCAGCTTTGTCTCTGCGGACAAGATGGAATCGAGTGCGCGGTAGCCGAATTCGGCAGTCGTGCCGCGGTGGCGGCCGGGGTGGCTGAAGTACTCCAGAATGGCCCGGTTGAAATCGCGCATTCCGGTGTTGCTGGTCAGGCCGACGCGGCAGACCGGCCAGCGCTCGTGGCCGTCGTCGGTGTACTTGCCTTCTTCCTTGATGATGCGGCGGTGGAGCTTGCGGGCAAAGGCGAGCACTGCGGTGGTCTTGCCCAGACCAGGGAAGGCGTCGAGGGCGATCCCGCCCTTGACCTTGTCGCCGTCCTGGTCGTTGCTGTCGAAGATGTCCCAGAGGTCTTCGTGCAGGGCCTGCATCTGCCAGGTGTCCAGCGGGCCGAGGTTCGCGTGCCATTTGCGGCGGGCGCGGTTGTATTCGGCGAGCGCCTCCTCACGCAGCTTCTTTAGCTGCCGGCGGGACAACATCTCCGGACGGATCCGGCGAGGGGCGTCGGCGAAGCGGGCGAAGCCTTCCTTGCGGGACAGCGTGAGGTGGTCCAGCCGGGATCGCAGATCGGCTTCCTCGGCCAGGGCCCGGGTCGTCTTATTCATCATCATCGACGTCCTTCAAAGCCGTGGCGTAGAAGTCGAGTTCCTCGTCCAGCTCCTCCAGAGCGTCCGCGTCGCCATCCCCCTGCTCGGCCTCACCGGACTCGATGGCCGGCGCCGAGGGCTGTTCGGGAAGGGAGAGCACGCGGGCGACCGACGGCAGGACGTCGACCTCGCAGACCTCGTCCTTGGGCAGGTCCACGGCGGCCTGTTCGCGAGAGAGCCGCAGGGCCATGCGCCGCTCGACCAGGGAATTGCCGAGTCCGAGATTCCACCGCTCCAGCAGCAGCGCGACGGCGAGACGGTCGTTGGGGTAGGTGTACTGCTTCGCGGCCAGGCGCCGGGCGAACTGCAAAGCCTCCTCGCTCAGCGGCATCTGCAGGCTCGGCGCGTGTTCCCAGCGCAGTGTGTGCCATGTGCGCTCGGCGTCGCGGAAGTAGACGCGGGTGACGTCATCGGGGTCGGCGAAGAACTCAAGCCGCCGCTGGGACAGCGAGATGTCTGATCCGGCCATGTCCCGCAGGCCGTCGAGCCCCGGACCGTCGTAGCGGCGTCCCTTGATCTCGACGCCGTAGTGCTGGACCGTCCGCATCGTGACCTCCAGGAACTCGTAGGCCAGATCCGGATCACGCGGCACCTCGATGTAGCCGGCCCGCGCGAGCCCGTGCTCGAACATCGCCGCCGGCGACAGGTCCACACTCGGCAGGTGCGGATCGATGAGACCACTGTGTGGCCTGCGGTGATACACACAGGCCACCCACTCGCGGATGATCGCCTCAAGCTCGTGCAGGAAGAAGAAGGCGTCCTTCTCGGGGTTGAGCCCCCGCGAATGGATGTCGGGGCCCTTGTAGCCGGGCAGCAGCTGCAGCACGTCTTCCCGCACGGTCCTGAAAAATCTCTCCAGCGGGCCCTTGTCCCGGCCCGTCCGCAGCCGGGCCGGCTGGATCGACATGCCCATCCGGCGGCAGACGCTGGTCAGATGGGCAGAGAGATAGATCTTGCCGTGGTCGACGATGACCGTCTCCGCCGCCAGTGCCGGGCCGACGGCCCCCGTGACGGGACCATGGACCGCATCGGCATCCACCAGGACACTGCGGGGAATCCCGTGATCGGGCCAGGCCGCTTCCTTCGGCCAGCTCTCGGGGACGGGCCGCGGCCGGTAGGTCTGGAACAGGACGGCCGCCGCGTCAACGGCCTTCGTCGACACCGGCGTGACGCGGATGCCGGTGATGCAGCGGGTGTACCAGTCCATCGCGACCGTCAGCTCCGCCTGCACCCACTTCAGCGTCACCGGGTCGAAGGCGAAGACATCCAGCCGCGTCGTGTCCATCAACACGTACTCGCCCGGCCGGGTGGGCCGCAGCTTCCCGTAGACACCAGCGGGACGAGCCGCGATGTCGCGGTTGCGTTTCGTACTCAGCCGGAACGTCGGATGACGCCGATCAAGCTCGTGCATCCACCGATAGCCCGCCGTCCGCTTCGGCAGCGGCACCACATTGGGCCCGAAACGCTCCTCCAGCCTTGCCTCCACCCGCTCCAGCACGAGCGTGATCGAGGGCCGGGACTCCTCCTCGTACTCGCCCAGAACCTCTTCAGCCACCTCCACCCAGCGCGGATCGGCATGAGACAGCCCGCCTTCGGCCTGAGCCTTCTTCGGGACGAGCCCCACCTCACCGCTCTCGACAAACGCGCGTGCCCAGCGCTCCACCGACCGCACGGTCACACCCAGCTCGGCCGCCTTGGCCGCATACCGCTTCCCCAGCGAAAGTCCGGGAGCGTACTCAGGCCGCGGCTCACCGGGCCTCGCCCACTCCTCGGAACCCGAGCGGTAACCCGTCAGCGTCTCCCGGACGTGCCCGGCCCGTTCCGACACGTCCTTGCGTTCCTCCTTGGTCAGCCGGGCCAGCACCACGGAGACCAGGTCCCCGTCATCGGCGGCCGGCCCCGAGTCTGTGGGGATCACCTCGGCTCGGTCCGAGGTCAGCAGTTCCCGTACCGAGATCCGCACCAGCCGGTCACGGGCGTCCTTGAGGATGACCTCCATGCCCGTGGCCAGGCTCGCGAACTCCACGACCTCGACCGTCTCGCCGTCGAGCCGGAAGCGTGTGCCGACACCGAGCCGCGTTCCCGCCCCGCTCATGCGGCCCTCCTCAGCACGTGCCCAGAACTGAGCGGCCGGTCCAGCTCGGTCGTCACGTGTCCTGACCACAGCAGGTGCAGCACCGCCGACTTCACCAGCGGCCGGGGGCAGCCGGGCAGCAGCCGGAAAGCCTCGCGCAGCGAGAGTCCCTCCAGTTCACAGGCCCGCAGGCCGTTCAAGAGGCCCGGGTCGAACAGCCAGTCCCTGCGGTAGCCGGAGAGGAAGCGGACGTTCTCCAGCTCATGAGGATCCGGCTCGCTCCAGACCTCGTAACACCATCCGCGGGAGGCGACCGCCGCACGAGTCCATGCGAACGTGAACGCGACCTTCGGCCGTTCCAGCCGATGACGCGGCTTGACGTCCACGATCACCGGTCCGTCATCGGTCAGCAGCAGGTAGTCCGGGATGTGCCGCCGCAGCCTGCCCTCAACCACTGCCTTGAGCAGGAACGGCTGAGCGACGACGTGCCGGACACTCGGCGTGAAGTCCGCGAACAGCAGCCGTGCCAGCTCCAGCCGCGACTCGTAGATCACGTGGTCGCGTACCGTCGCCGCCCAGTACGTGCCCGAGTAGTGCTGCTGGCCCTTGTACCAGCGGAACGTTCGCCACGGCTGTGCGTGCCGCAGGAGATCGAGTGGCGCGGACGCCCACTCCAAGTCCTCCACCACACACTCGTCGGTCTGCCGGACACTCACCTGTACCGACGTGGCCAGATCTGTTGCGCTCACCGGACCCCCAGCCTTGCGTTCTCCAGGGCGGCTTGATCGGCCGCCGAACGCTGCTGGCATGCCCCGGTCGTCTGAGTTGATGACGACCGGGACGGCCTGGTACACGAAGAGTGGAACCGCTTGAGTTAGAGGCATGAATCCCGCTCACCTGTCGTATCCGACACGGCTACGACATCCCCCCGCGGAATCCGACACGGGGAACGGGATCCCACACACAACTCCCCGCCATGGGAATCCAGCGCCCCGACCTTGAGGGCCGTGTCAACGAGCGCCACATGGCTGAACGCCTGTGGGAAGTTGCCGACTTGACGCTGCCGCCGGGAATCCCACTCCTCGGCAAGCAGGCCGAGGTCGTTCCTCAGCCCGAGGAGCTTCTCGAAGAGGGCACGGGCCTCGTCGAGGCGACCGATCATGGCGAGTGCGTCGGCGAACCAGAAGGAACACGCGAGGAAGGCACCCTCGTCGCCCTTCAGCCCGTCGACGCCCGCGCCGGAACCGGCAGTTGGGTAGCGCAGGATGAAGCCGTCCGGGGTGGACAGCTCGCGCTGGATCGCCTCGATGGTGCCGATGACGCGCTTGTCGTCGGGCGGCAGAAAGCCTATCTGCGGGATGAGCAGCAGCGACGCGTCGAGCTCGCGGGAACCGTAGGACTGCGTGAAGGTGTTGCGTTCCTTGTCGTAGCCCTTGTCGCACACGTCGCGGTGGATGGTGTCCCGCAGATCCCGCCAGCGGTCCACGGGTCCGTCTGTCTCGCCTGACTCGATGAGCTTGATCGTGCGGTCGACGGCTGCCCACGCCATGACCTTGGAGTGGACGAAGTGACGGCGCGGACCACGGACTTCCCAGATCCCCTCGTCGGGCTCCAGCCAGTGCTGCTCTAAGTGCTCGATGAGCCGCAGTTGGAGCGCGGAGGCGTAGTCGTTGCGGGCGAGGTTGGTCGTACGGGCGATGTGAAGGGTCTCGGTGACCTCGCCGTACACGTCGAGCTGGAGCTGGTGCGCGGCGCCGTTGCCGACTCGGACCGGGGCGGAGTTCTCGTAGCCGGGCAGCCAGTCCAACTCGGCCTCGCCCAGTTCGCGCTCTCCCGCGATGCCGTACATGATCTGCAGGTTCTCCGGGTCGCCGGCGACGGCCCGCAGCAGCCACTCGCGCCAGGCGCGGGCCTCCTCGCGGTAGCCCGTGCGCAGCAGTGAGGAAAGGGTGATGGCCGCGTCCCGCAGCCAGGTGTAGCGGTAGTCCCAGTTGCGGACGCCGCCGATGTCCTCCGGCAGGGAGGTCGTCGGGGCCGCCACGATGCCGCCCGTGGGGGCGTACGTCAGCGCCTTGAGGGTGATCAGCGAACGGATGACGGCCTCGCGGTAGGGGCCGTGGTACGTACAGTGCTCGACCCACTCGCGCCAGAAGTCCTCGGTCGCCTTCAGCGACTGCTCGGGCTCCGGCAGCGGCGGCGGCTGCTTGTGCGAGGGCTCCCAGGAGATGGTGAACGCGATCCGGTCACCCGGGGCGACCGTGAAGTCCGAGTACGTCGTCAGGGCCTTGCCGTACGTCTCGCAGTCGGTGTCGAACCACACCGAGTCCGGGCCCGCCACGGCGACCGTGCGGCCCTCGTGCTTGTGGACCCAGGGCACGACCCGGCCGTAGGAGAAACGCATCCGCAGGGCCGAGCGCATAGGGACGCGGCCCGCGACGCCCTCCACGATCCGGATGAGCTGGGGGGCGCCGTCACGCGGGGGCATGAAGTCGGTCACCCGGACCGTGCCGCGTGGGGTGTCCCACTCGGACTCCAGGATCAGGGAGCCGCCGCGGTAGGTGCGCCGGGCGGCGGTGGGGGGTTCGGCGTCGGCCGCGTGCGCGGGGCCGAGCCGCCAGAAGCCGTGTTCCTCGGTGCCCAGAAGGCCGGCGAAGATGGCATGCGAGTCGAAGCGGGGCAGGCACAGCCAGTCCACCGTGCCGTCCCGGCAGACCAAGGCGGCGGTCTGCATGTCTCCGATGAGTGCGTAGTCCTCGATGCGCACGGGCATGAACATCCGTCTCTTCAGGGTGCTACCCGCGGTATCCGGCAGGGCAGCACAGGGCTCATATGCGGGTGGGGAAAGGGGAAGCGGATCCGTTCCGCTGCCGGGTGAAGCGGTCAGACGGCCGGCGTGCCGGCGCTCGAGGTCGCCCCGGGAGCGGTGGATCCGGCAATGGCGTCGGCCAGAAGCAGTGCCTGCTCGGGGGAGGCACTGCCGAGGGTGATGCGGTGCGGCCGACTGGAGATACACCCCTGGCATGCCGGATTGGGTGTGCTCGCGAGAAAGCCGCCAGAGGCCTTACTCACGACGGGCCCCAGGAGTTTTGCCAGCGTCTCCACATCGCGCCAGCAGTCTGGATCCCAGCGATCGTCCAGGTCGAGCTCGTCGAGCTCTTCGCTGTGACCGCCGTCGAGGACGGCGTAGAGGGCGAGGGCCTCCTGGATATCGATGTCACCGACGAGAACGGCGCCGTCGGCAACGAAGATGTGCGCTTTGCTGATGCCTATTCCGCTGAAGGCAGCCTTCAGCCGCAGAGCGGCGGAGTGGGCGTCAGAGCGGCGGTCGATCACGAGGGCAGCGAGGCGCACCGCGTCGTCACCGGTGGCGAGTTCTACTTTGAGTGCCGTCCCCGGACCGAACTCGACGACCTCGACTCGGGCGTTGATGCCATGCTTCTTCAGCACAAGCCGAAGCGGTGCCGCCGCGTCGGGAGACGGGAGCCCTCGGCCGATCAGGAACCGCTGCACTTCCGGCTCGTCCAGGGGGATGGTGACGATCACAGCGGCCGAGCCGGGGGGCATCCCGGCCTTGGGCATGGCGAGGACGCCGCTGTCCCGGAACGCTGTCCCCAGAGTGCGGAGGGCGGCCTGGCGTTCCTGGTTGGCGGTGTCGTCGAGGGGCGCGTCGACTTCGGCGTTCGGCATGGTTTCTTCTCGCTATGGTGGAGTCGCGGTCTGCTCAGCGCGGCAGTTCGGCAGCGATGATGACGGTCAAAGGGGCTAGGACCAGGACGCCGATGCGCAGGTAGCTCGTGAGTCTGGGGGACATGGACCAAGTCTCAAGTTCGGGGCCGGAGCGAGGCCTGTGGGCTGGGCGTGGGGGCAAGACGGACGACGATGCGACGTGGTACCTGGGACTCGAGGGTGGCAACCGGGTAGAGCTCGGGCTCAAATGGCCATGCATTGAGGAACTGGGTTCCGTACTGCTGGTCGTGGCCGTTCAGGACGCTCACGCGGTCCTGAAGGTGTGCCAACTGTGCCCACGTTGCCTCGCCACACTGGGCTGCGGTAGTGATCAAGCGGAGCAGTGTGTTCCTCGTAGTACGTATGGCGGAACCAGCGGGGTGCGGATTCCGGGGACGTCGGCACTGGCTGGAGCTCCTCACTGCATGACCCTCCGAGCGAGATGCGCGGTCAACGGCTCGTCGATGGAACAGCCATTCAGGACCCGGACCATCTGGGCGGCGAGGACCCAGGCCACCGCGGGGTCTTCGTAGCTCACTGTCTTCGGGCCGATGGCGGCCAGACCGTTCGGGGAGAGCCGGTACTCGGTCCCGTACACCCCGTACAGCACGGGCCGTTTGACGCGCACAGCGAGACCCCCGATCAGGTGAGGACAGAGCGCTGCAATGAGTTCGACGCACTCCTCGCATACAGGCGGGTGACGGTTGGCCATCGCCTCTGGCCAGCCGGGCCAGTCCGCACGGGCATTGGGGAGAAGAAACAGCCAGCCGCGCGCGTCGTGCGCGGCCTCTTTGCCGCAGACCTGGCACAGCATCTCTCTCATCAGCTCGCACTGGCGCAGCGGATGAACCCGGATGAACTCCGGTCGACGGGGGCCCGGAACGACCCTCATCCGAGGCCACAGGGCATAGTCGTCGTCCCGGTCCGCGCTGACCTCATCCTTGTACGTGAGGCCCAGCCGGACCCGGGCGATCAGCGCAGACTTCACGGGCTGCTCGTTGCTCCAGGCCGTGATCACAGGGATCACTCCGGGCCGGCACGCAGGAGGCGACACCGTCGACGTGGATCGCCCTACGCTCAGGGCAGGGAGCGAGGAGTGGTTCATGCCGGCCCCTCACCGCCGTGGAAGATTACGGTGAGCGGCTCGCCGACGGTGAGGTTCCCCGTCTCATGCCCGCGGAGCACGGCGTGCTGATCCGAACAGGCCTTGAGACGATGGCACAGGAGTTGTGCGAGTTCCTTCGCCTCCATCTGGGTCAGGCTCGCTTCGTACTCGTAATGAGGGAGCGACAAGCCGCTGGCCCAGGCGCGCAGCAGGTCCAGCTGCCACGGAGGCAGATCGACGTGGGCGGTGCGGTTCACGGGAACGAGACCGTTTTCCACCGCGAGGTGCACGATCCGAGTCCAGCGGACCGGTTCCCCGTCGGCGAGGGTTCGCCCAAGTGCCGCGACTTCCCGGCGGGCGTCTCCGCAGGTGAGGTACACACCTCGGTTGCGTAGGACGCGCTCGTCCGCTCCGCGGGCCAACAGAGCGAGTGCTTCGAGACCCGTCGGTGAGATGAGCGCCGATGGGCGCGGGGCCGTGATCCCCGGTTGCTCAAGGCACAGGCCAGGTGCGTGCACAGGCGCTTGGCGGTTGACGAGATGTTGGCTGCCCACCAGTACGCGACCTCCTGTCGCCAAGCCGCCTCGACGACCCTGCCGCGCACCTGGGATGGCGGTGCCTGTCTGGGGGAGCGGCATGAGGACCTCCAATGCGACGGGAAGGGTGGAGTGGACGAGGAAGGGCCGTCAGGAATGGCCTCGGTGAGTTCGCAACGCTGTGGCGAGGCTCTTTCGAAGGTCTTGGGCATGCGGCAGTTTCAGCGCCGTAGGGCTGTCGGCGTAGATGTCCCAGGGCGGGGTATCCCACCGCAGCCCCGGCGTCGGCGGCAGCGGAAGCGGCACCAGCGCACCGGTTCCGATCCGGGCCTCGGCGATATCCGCGAGGCATGCGCCGGTTCCTGCTTCGACCAAGAGGGTCACTACGTCGTTCCCGACCCGAAGGCTCGGGAACGTGACGCGGCCGCGGTCGACGTTCAGTAGAACGTCTGAGCCCAGGGCCCGCGGCACGGAAACGGTGTCGAAGCCCTCGCTTCGCGTCTGTACGACGGCGCTCGGGGTGCGTTCCATGAGTTCCTCGGCTTGCTCGGGCGTCACGGGGGCACCGTCGATCAGCAGCGGCCAGCGCAGCACGTCGACGTAGGCGTGCGCGAGCGAGGCCCCGTCACGCGTGGTCGGCGGCCAAGACCTCGTCCTCATCACGTCCTCCTGGAACTCTGGCGCTGAGCAAACGGCGCTGAAATGTGGGCTGTGTACAGCTGAGCTGGCCGAACTCCGCGACATGAGACAGGGGTTGGCCGATACCGTTACGTAGAGCGAACCTTGGATCGCCGCTAGCGGCTATGCCGGGCGAGGCACGGATGCCGCTAACACCGCTAAAGATCATTCCGGAGGGAGGGGGCGCATCATGGCACGCACCGTGCGCACACCTAACACCCATCTGAGAGCCGTCATTCAGGAACTTGGCTGGTCGCAGGATCAGTTGGCGGCGCGCATGCGCGTGGTTGCGGCCGAGCACTCCATCCCGGAGCTGTCCCTCATCACACGCTCGCACGTGTCCCAGTGGGTCCGCGGCGTCCAGCCCAGCGGCCGAACTCCCTCTATCTTGTGCGAGACGCTCTCGCGGGGACTCGGGCGCCGCGTCACTCCATCTGAAATCGGACTTGCTCCCATGGAGTTGACCTCGCCCAACACCCCTGAGTGGGACGTCGACACGTTGACGGCACTGGCCGAGCTCGGGAGCATCGAAATGAACGTGGAACGCCGACAGGTATTGGCGAACGCGGCCTACGCCACGGTCGGCCTGGCTCTTCCCGCGGAATCGTGGTGGGACCAGACACTGGAGCGGGCCCGATCCAGGGCCGCCCTCACCAAGCGCACGGTCACCATGGACGACGTAGAGAGCCTCCGTGAGATGGCGGCCTTCTTCAGCCGCCGAGACCAGCGTCGCGGCGGCCGCGCTGGCCGCAGCGCCCTGGTCGCCTTCCTCCACACCGACGTAGCCGAGTGCCTCGCCAGCCACACCCTGTCTGAACAGGTGCGTCGCGAGCTGACCTCCGTCGCCGGTGAGCTCCAGTACCTGGCCGGATGGATGGCCTTCGATTCCTCGGAGCACGTCCTCGCGCGCCAGAACTTCATGACGGCCTTCCACATCGCGGCGGAAGCCGACGACGCCCCGCTCGCCGGCCACATCCTGCGCGCCGCAGCTCACCAGGCCGTTGACCTCGGACACCCCGGCCTGGCAATGGAGTACGCCCAAGGCTCCCTCGAACAACGCCGGTACTCCCAGGCCTCCCCCAGGGAGAAGGCACTGCTCGGCGTTGTCCACGCCCGCGCCCTCGCCGCCGATGGACGCAAGCAAGAAGCCCTGGTTGCGCTGCGCCGTGCCGAAGACGACCTCACCGACGCCGGCTCCCCGGCGACCGGAGAGCCCGGACGTGTCTCCTTCTTCACCGAGGCCGCCCTCGCCCACGAAACCGCGTGCACCCTCCGAGACCTCGGCGACCTCAAGGCCGCCGAGGCCGAGTTCAAACGCAGCGTCCGCACCCGCCGCAGCCAATCGCACGCCCGCACGCACTCGGTAACCCTCAGCTACTTGGGCGCCGTCCAGGTCCAGCAAGGACACCTCGAAGCGGCATGTGCCACATGGTCGCAGGCTCTGGACGCGATGAGCGGCGTTCAGTCCGGCCGAGCACGAGAGGCCGTGATCCAGATGCGTCGCGCGCTCTCGCCGGTCAAGGGCCGCGGCGGGAGCCCGGCAACCGCGCTCGACGAACGCGCACGGGCGACTCTCCACGACGTAGGCTGACCGGGATAAGACGACAAACGCCGGAGCAAGGGACCGCGGGGTGCTCCTCCAGTTCCGACAAGAGGGAGTAGTGGCATGTCCGTGACCTTGGAGATCGTGTCCGTCGCGACGGTGGTAGGAGGCCACACCCAGCCGGCGGACGACTACCAGGGCGGCGTGGAGTCGATCATCCGGCTTCACCCGGACTACCCGGCCGAGACCCTCATGGGGCTCGATGAGTTTAGCCATCTCCAGGTGCTCTGGCACTTTCACAAGGGTTCGCCCGACGACGTTGCCCTGCACGCGCGCAGCCCGCGGAACAACCCCCAGTGGGAGCCGAGCGGCACTTTCGCGCACCGCAACCACCGCCGGCCGAACCGCCTGGCCATCTCCCAGCCGCAACTCCTGCGCATTGCCGGCCATGACTTGTACGTCACCGACCTCGACGCGGTCGACGGCACCCCGGTCTTCGACTTCGCGGGATGGTTCCCGCCCATGGGCCCCCGCGGACCGGTCCACGCACCGAAGTGGGTAAGCGAAATGCTGGAGGACTACTGGGCCAACGCCGATGAGCGCCCCGATCACGGATAACGCCACGGCCGGATGGACAGCGCCCGTTCCTCCTGTACGCGGCGTGGGTAAACCGCCGTGCTCTCGGTGGATGCTGCGGGCGGTCACCGCTGACCGCCCGCAGTCTCGGCCGTCACGAGGGCGACGAATCCCAGATGATGCTCGATCAGTTCGAGTTGAAGCGCGTACTCGTCCAGATGAGGGCTGATTACGGAGTGGGTGAGCGCTACGACCCCATCCGCGTACCCGGCACGAATCTGATGGCGGACCAGGGACCAGCCCGTCCGCGTCAGCGGGTCGGTGGCACCGAAACGGTCCGTGAAGTGATGGTGGACGCTGACCTGCCAGTTCTGTTGTAAGGCAAAGTCACGGGCCGCGGCGAGGGAGTGCGTCGGTTCCTGCCCGTCTACAGCCAACGCGTACACGCACACCCGCGGCACCCGGCCCGATTCTTGAAGCAGCGACAGACGGTGGTCGAGGGCGCTGGTGCGGGCACTCAACAGCCGCACGAGAGGGTCTGTCCCAATGCGGACCTCTTCGGGATGAAGTTCCTCACGGAAGGCGCGCTCCCGGTCCATCCACTCGTGCCCTTTGCGTCGGGCGGTGGTGATCTGGCGCATTGCTGTCCCCGGCTTCGTCGGAGGGGGCGAAGGGTCCGCTGCCTGCGACGGGGGGAGCGCAGACAGTGGACCCTTCCGGCCGGGATGGCGCCCCGACCAGCACGGCCAGCGGTAGCAACTATGCGTAACGGGCGAACGTGAGGTGATGCACAGTCACGTCCCGCTGGACTCTCAGCATGCTCCTTTTGGCGGTCCGTACGCAATACTGTCACCCGCATTGCCAAAATGACCGCACGCATGTGCCCATAGCTACGAACGTCGACGACGTGTCAAACTGCGTCCATGACGCAGAAGCGAGCGACGCCGACTATCAAACGGCGCAGAGTTGGCGGTCAGCTGCGTCGCTGGCGCGGCACCATGAAGTCCGGCGACGCCGCCAAGCTCATGGGCTGGGACACCACTCGCCTCAGCCGGATCGAGAGGGGCACCTACCGGATCTCGGGCGATGAGGTGCGGAAGTTCTGCGGCAAGTTGGCCGTAGAGGACCCGGCCGGCGTGGAAGAGGTCGCAAGGGTCGCCGAGGAGCCCATCGGCGAAGGATGGTGGGCGGCCTACGCGGGTCGCATCGGTCAGAACTACCTCGACTTCATCGAGTTGGAAGCTGAGGCGGAGACGCTCCAGATCCAGCATCCGGTGATCGTTCCCGGCCTGCTTCAATCTCCGGGGTACGTGCGAGAAATGATCACTCGTGCGCCTACCGCGGTCTCTCCGGCACACGCCGAGATGCTGGTTTCGATCAGGCTGGCGCGGCAGGCGGTGCTCAGCAAGGCGGCCAGGATCCACGCTCTCGTGCCCGAATCAGCACTACACGCCAAGTTCGAGTCGGGACCTGCGATCATGCGGGACCAGATTCGCAAGCTCCTCGACGCCTCGGAGATGTCGAACGTCGAGCTTCAGCTCATCCCCCTCACTGTTCATCCAACCTACGGGTCGAACGGCGCCATCACCGTTCTGTCCTACAAGCACCCTTGGGCGAAGGTGGCCAGCGTCGACAACCCCATGGGCGGGAACCACACCGACGACGTACAGCAAGTGGGCTTCTTGGAGAAGGAGTTCGCTGCCATCGCCGAAATCGCGCTTCCCGTCGACAAGTCGCGGGATGTTCTCAATGAGTACCTGGAAGGACTGCGTAAGTGACCACCAACAACGGACGTGCTCTCATGGCCTCTGAGCTCGAGGGTGCGGTCTGGAAGAAGTCCTCCTATAGCGGAGGCAGCGAAGGGCAGTGCATCGAGTGCGCTGATGTGATGCAGACCCACTCCGGCATCGCCGTCCGTGACTCGAAGAACCCCGAAGGTCCCGCTCTGCTGTTCGTGGCCGCGGCGTTCATCGGGTTCATCACAGCAGTGAAGGATGGCGGGATCAACGCCTCCTGACCTGTCTCTTGATAGAGCAGTGGCCCGTCTCCCCCCGCCCTTAACAGGGGGAGACGGGCCACTCTCGTACAGCCGTACCTTGGGTTAGTGGAGCGTACCCCGCGCATCCAATGCACGGAAGGCGGCGCTCCGGCCTGCTCCCAGAGCACTGATCACAGAGTCTCCGTGGATTCGCGACAGCTTGGGAGCCCGAATCCTCGCGCTCGCCGTACCTCGACATCGCGATACCGGTACACCAGTCCGCCGGTGGCGGGGAAGACGGCTCGTAGTGTTCTGCGCTGAGCTGGACGTGAATCGGGGGGAGTGCCGTACGACACGAGTACGTACATCCACCGAATCCTGTCGAAGTGGTGCGGTGCACGTTGTATCCTCTCGGCGGTTGTCCACGCAGCCGTGCTGGGATGTCGCCCCCCCCGGAAGCCGCGACATCGGGAAGGCAAAAGCCAACGTGGAGAAGGCGTGACCGAGAGGCTGGCCTGCCCCCCCTTTCTCCTCTTCTTGTGCATTGACCGGGCAGTGCAACAGGGAGTCGTCATGCGCGAGACGTCAACCAATCCCGCATTGGGAGAGATGGTCCGTCTGCGTCAGCTCGCGACCAACGAGACATACGCCCAGAGTCAGCAGGGGCATTGGGCGAACCCGCACCCGGGGCGTGCCGTACCGAACCCTTCCCTGGCCCAGCAGCGGTGGGAAGTGCAGATCGTCGAACTCCTGGCTGAGGAATTCGGGCGACATGAGGTTAACGCGGACACGGGCCTGTTCGGCATCCTCAGCATCAGTCCCCACCCCGACCGCCTGGTGATCCGCGTCGACCGCCGAGTCCTGCCCCGTTGGGCACGTGCCCTGGTCGGCACCCCGGATCCCCGCGGCCAGCACCGGCTTGCACACTTGCGGTGGAGCGCAGAGGCAAAGGCTGTTTACCTGGTGGACGCGAGCGGCGGCGCGATGGTGGTTCTCGACCGTATCTTCCCGCGCGGTTGGCAGTCTGCTCTCGACGACCTCACTGTGCCTGAAAGGGCCGGCGCCCAGAACACCGCACTCGCTGACTCACCCTACGGCTTCGAGGCCTCCGTGCTCCTGCGCAGGGCCCACCTGGCGAAACAACTGGCCAAGAAGCAACGGGGAGTTCTGCATCTCGCAGTACGTGACGCGGGAGACGGCCGCGCTCGCCTCTTCGACGTCTCGGTGGATGAACCGAACCGTGCTGCCTGCTTCTTGGCGCTCAAGGACGCTCCGAAGGCCTTGTGGTCGTGGCCGGGAAGCGACCGTCGAGGCGCGGTGGCCCAGACAGGCTAGGACCAAACGCGACGTGCGTGCGGCGGCGCAGTGGATCGGCCGCGGCAACGCCGACGGCCTCTTCTCAGCCCCGCCGACGGCGACTCTGCCTCCGTATGGTGCTCCCGCCGCGCATCACCCACGCCCCCAACGCCAGCGTTCCGGGCGTGAGCCGAGGGGGTCGCGGCACGGAGCCACCTTCTGCCGCGAACCCCCTCAGCTTTCTGCCCTAGAAGGCTGCAGTGCGATCTTCGCTGCGCAGATCGGTTACCTGGTGCCCGGCGTACACCCCCGACCGCGCCCTTCGACGCCAGGGACGTGCATAGGTTACTGATTCGGCGGCGGCCTCGGAGCCGTCGTTGAGGTCTCCGACCGCCACTGACGGCGATCCGTCTGCAGGGCACCGATCAAGCCAGTCGCCGTTGGGGGCGATGATTCCCGATGGAGCGGTGACGCTGTGCTGCGTCGGCACCGAGAAGCTGACCCAGTAGCTGTTGGCCGCAGCGTGGCCTTGGGCTTGGACAGCGGCGTTGCCCGGGGAGACCCCAGTCGTGGAGAACAGGACACAGTCGACGTCCAGCTTCTCGTACTCGGCGAACAACTCCGGGTAGTGGATCTCGATGCCGAGCAGGCAGCCGAAGCGCACACCGTCGACGTTGAAGGTCACCGGCGACGTGCCCGGTGAGTACATGTACGACACCTTCGTGTTCGACAGCATGCGCTCGTCGTAACGCGTGACTACGTCGCCGCGATCGGAGAGGACATACAGGCTGTTGTGTGGACGGTTCGGCCGGGTCAAGCGGTGCGCCGAGGCGATCACCGTCCACAGCCGCAACTCCCGTGCCAAGCCGCCGATCTCAGCCAGCTCCGCTTGAAGAGCCGGCCACTGGCACCGGTCCCAGTCCGCCGGCCCGACCGCGGCCGGACCGTCGACGGACATGACGAGTTTGTTGGGAAAGCAGATCGAGCCTTCCGGGAAGTGCACGATCCTCGCGCCCCGAGCGCTCGCCTCGCGCATCAGCGTGCGCACCTGACGGCCGCTCTCGCGCAGTGCACCAACATCTCGGGGATCCTCGCGAACGGGCGTCTGCGCGACGGCGAGCCGCACGCTCTTGGGATTCCTTGCTTCCGACATGACGTCTCCAGTTGGAGTCGGACGGAAGTGCCGGAGAGCAGACGTGTAGGACTCGCCAGTCTTGGCGGCACGGGCGCGCACCTGGCGCTTGAACTTCCTGCGGGCTGTCATCGCGGCCTTCCACGCCTTGAGCGACAGTTCCCCAGCAACCTCGCCCGAGGCGATCGGGCTGCGGCAGCGACCTGAGACGGCTAGTCCCTTTGCCCCCGATGAGAGACCGTGCTGGGGACGGTCGCGGGAGGTTCGGCGTAGGCCACGCCATCCCTCATGGTGCCGTCGACCGCGGGCTCCGTCAACATGCCCCGCGCGTCGGCGAATACAACTGACCCCAGGCGGGCGCCACCTTCGGCCCGGACGGATAGGTTGGGAGTATGGCCGCCGCCCAGTCGCGCAGACCCCCCTTCCGGACCGCTGCCTACTGGGCAGCCCTCGAGGCGATCGCGGACGACTTCGTCAACATGGCCGTGCCCCGCGCACAGCCCCGAACCGGGGACGCGGGCGGTGCCCTCAAGAGCTTGTCGAGCCGCGGTTTCGGGCCCTTGAGCCTCTTCGACCTTTCTGCCGTCTTGGTCCTGGCCGAGCCCCGGCCAGTTGCAGAGCCTGCCGACGCCAGCCCCCGCCTTCCCGCGATGCTGTCGCCGGCCGAGCCGACGGCACCAGATGCCAACCCGGTCACGGAAATCAAGAGAGGCCCCGTCACGGTGGCCGCGCACCCCACCCAGCGTCACATGGAGCACCTGCGGGAACTCGAAGCAAGCGTGGCCGAGGCCTTTCTGATCAGCCCGGACCACCCCAGAGCGCGCAGCGCTGTACGCCGCGCACTCATGGCCCGGGGCAGCACTGTCCAGGACGCGACCGTGGTCTACGGGATCGTCTGCGAGCTGCTCGGCCGTGCACCTCGAGCGACTTCTTGAGACCCGACTTCCAGCGACGTAGGCCCCCTCGATATCCTGCGCCGGAGTTGCCAAGGTTGCGGTGGGCGCACCCCACACTCCCGGCCTGCGGCCAGCAGGACGGCCGGAAGTCGGAAGCCGCTGACCTGCAAGGGAGCTGTGCGCGGTCTGTTCATGGGCTCTGGACAAGCCGTCGGCCAGCCATGGATGTGACAAAACCTGGTCTGGCTTCGTTATACAAGCGTTCCCTACGCTGTGACCGTACGGGGCAGCAGCACTGTCAGTACAGCGCCGGTGGAACACCCGTCCAGGGTGATGAGCTAGCCGAAGTCAGGAGCTGAGCATGGTGATCGCCACCCTCGGGGACGTTGTCGCGGTCTACCGGGCCAAAGCTGCTCTCGATCCCGCGCATGTGGCCGAGCGGGCAGGTATCTCCATAGCTCAGTACCTCGCGCTCGAGCAGGGCACCGCCTGGCCGGGTACCGAAGCCGCCGAGGCAGTCATCGAGGCCCTGCACATCCCTGACAGCCACCGAGCACGCCTGGCCATGGCCGGGGCTCCGCTCGACAAGTACCTACAGCGCCTGCTGCACGGCTACGACATCCCGGCCCTCATCTTGGACAGCGCCTGGCGCACCGTGGAGGCGAACTGCTTCGCCCGCATGCTGCTGCCCGACTCGGCCCTGCCAGGCTGGAATCTGATGCGCTGGATCCTGGTCGACGACGCCGCGCGAAGACGACTCGCCAACTGGGACGACGTCGCCCGAGTTTTTTCCGGTGCCCTCCGCGACGCCGTCACCGCAGCCCCGCGCAACGCCGAATTGCTCGCCATCCGCAAGGACGCCGCGAAGCTAGGGCTTACCGCAGCGGCCTCTTCAAGGGACTGCCCCGACGGTCAGGCATTCGTCTGGCGCACGGATATCGGTGCGCACCCGATCTCCGCCTGCCTGATTACCGTGCCCAGCGGGCGGCCAGACCTGCGGCAGGTCACTTTCGTGCCGCGAAGCAGTCAACCGGTACCCGTCCTCATGGCCCCGCAGTCAGGCCCCGCTCCCTGGTACGGCCCTCTACTGACCGATCTGCTCTCCTGCGGACTGTGCGGGCTGCTCCTGACCGCCGGCGGCCGGCCGACCTCCTACAGCTGCGCCACGGGGTGTCTGCCCGAACTCTCCGCCGAGGAGCTGGAGCTCCGCATCGCACGGAAGGCACTCGCGCACGCCTTCCCTGCCCAGGAGTGCCGCAAGCTCGGCATCGCGCAGGAGATCCTCACGGCCGAGGGGATCGAACTGGAGCTGAACGTTCCCGTCTCGCCCCAACACGCCTTGGATCAGTGGCAGCGCTCGATG
Source organism: Streptomyces sp. NPDC101191 (assembly GCF_044767915.1). Lineage (NCBI taxonomy): Bacteria > Bacillati > Actinomycetota > Actinomycetes > Kitasatosporales > Streptomycetaceae > Streptomyces > Streptomyces sp. NPDC101191. The sequence goes on along the minus strand of NZ_JBIWOU010000009.1, from coordinate 88,348 downwards.
ACCAACACACAGCGCAGGGGCATCCTCACCACAACTCTGCGCTCCGCAACGGTCTACCCCACACCGAGCTCAAACGGATCGCAAGACGTCGACATCGACTACAACTGGCGCGAGCTGCCCTGACCACGACATGACACGCCCGGCACCGATGCCCAGTTGCCGGGGCAACCGCCCAATCCGTCACGACGGGGCCATCCAAACCCCCAACGGCCGCCCCGGCACCACCCATCGTCTCAGCTCGCCTCCGGTCGCCGGAAGCGAATCCCGCAACGGCCCTGACTGGGCCTCGCCCCTCCCCGTGCCCTGCGAGAGCCCTGCACCGGCCGTCCCGCGAGACGGGGCACGCCGTCCTCCTGGCGGGGCGCGACCGGTCCAGGTCCATCTGTCCGGTCCGGCGCCGCCTAGCGTCCATCTCCTGCGTATCACGCCCCCACCGCCAGGAGAATCTGATGGGCCGCAGGAAGCCGACTCGCAGTCGTCGCCCCGCCAGGGCAGGGCCACCACACGGGACCGGGAACGCACCCCAGGGGCCCTGTTCCCGACGGGAGCCGTCATTCAGATCCTCGCCGACTCCGCCGCGCAGATCCACGCCGTACCGCAGCCAAGACTCGCGGATCCCCGGCCGCCTGCCTTCCCTCGGTCGCGGCCGTTGAACTCACGTCGACGACGCGCTCGACGGTGCCAGCACCACGGCTGTCAGTGGCAGATGGGAGGATCACCTCAGTCGCGTCCCGTTCGCTGAGCGGTCGGGATGATCCACGGATACGGAGTATGAACATGAACCGCAGTGAGCTGGTGGCCGCGCTGGCCGACCGCGCCGAGGTGACCCGTAAGGACGCCGACGCCGTTCTGGCCGCGTTCGCCGAGACCGTCGGCGAGATCGTCGCCAAGGGCGACGAGAAGGTCACCATCCCCGGCTTCCTCGCCTTCGAGCGCACCCACCGCTCCGCCCGCACGGCGCGCAACCCGCAGACCGGTGACCCGATCAACATCCCCGCCGGCTACAGCGTGAAGGTCTCCGCGGGCTCCAAGCTGAAGGAAGCCGCCAAGGGCAACTGAGCCCCGTCATACCTCTGCGCGGCAGCCAGAGCAGACACCAGCCGTACTGACTGGGCCGGAAGTGCGACCACCTGGCCACTTCCCGGCCCAGCCCGCTGTTAGAGTGGTACCACCGACGCGGGGTGGAGCAGCTCGGTAGCTCGCTGGGCTCATAACCCAGAGGTCGCAGGTTCAAATCCTGTCCCCGCTACGAGGAGGAGGGGTCCGGCAAGAGCGCCGGGCCCCTCCGTCATTCCCTGCTTCCGGCCCCGCCTGCCCTCGGCCCTCTGCGCGGCGGCCGCGCCGGCCCTGGTGCAGGCAGGGGTCACTCCAGCCGCACGACCTGGGCAGGGGTGGGGTGTCTCACCTGGAGGATGGCCACAGCAGCCAGAGCGGCGCTCACCCCGGCATGCCGCCGATGACGACGCGTGCCTCGTCCAGCGTGCTGAGAAGGGCATCGATCGCGGCACGGAGGCCGACCACCTCTACCTCGAACCGGCCCTCGGCGTGCTGGCGCACCACGTACGTCTCCGGGCGAGCTCGCCCTTCCACACCCCGGGAACGGCCTCGGCGAGATCGACGCGCGTACGGACCTAGTACAGCGGCGTGATTGGCACCTCCGGCGGGGGCTGAATCAAGGACTCGAAGCGGCCGTCCTCGACCAGGCGCCCGTCGCGGACGACCAGGGCGAGGGCGGCAACCTCGGTGGGTTCGGCCGGGCGTCCCGCCGAGGTGAGCGCTTCGAAGTCGATCACCACGAAGGTTGTCCCGCGCACGTTGTGCATGAGCGATCCCACCACCGTCACGGCCACCGAGCGCGTCTCCTTACACGTGGGCTGTGGCCCTCTGCTCATACAGACGCAATCCGCGTTCGACCATCCGCACCGCACAGTGGGTGACGTGGAACAGCAGGGAGATGGACCCTGTGATCTGCGCCAGCACAACGGCGCCGTCCGATTCGAGGATCTCCCGGTCCAGGAACGCCAGAGTGCCGGTGCTGTCTCCATGCGCGAGGGAACTGCACGCGCTCCACACCAGTTCGGCCAAGTCCTCGCCCATACGTATTTCCGGGCCGGCTTCACGGATGATCCGCTTGTACGAAGGGCGAGCCTTCAGCGCCTTCCGCGCGTCCTCGGAGGAAGCCCCGGCTGTAACCAGGAGGTCCTCAAGGACCTGGAGGCGCTCCTCCTTCGTCTTCAAGCCGGGCGACTGGGCCAGCTCCCGTACCCGATGCCCGTGCTCGACTTCCTTCGCCTGGAGGCTCAGGCGCCGGGTGAGACGCTCAAGGCGGTTCGCCGGCCCCAGCAGCCACACCGCACGGGCCGAGTTCTCGAAGACACCCCGCACCAGCGAGGCCTGCGCGTGGGTGTGGATGACGGTAGAAGCGTGCGTTGCGCTGCGCTCGGCGAGGACGGAGGACCGCAGGCACTGGAGGTGATCGACGGCCACGGTCAGGGCGTGCCACGCGCTGTGGGACACCTGGTGCGGGTGGCTCTTGGCGTCGTCGCCCGCTAGGGAGCTGCGGGGCTGAACCTGCCACTGGCCCTTGTTCTCGTGGGTGTACGCGTCAAACCGTCGTGTGCCGTCCAGAAGGGCCAGCAACTGACGGAGGTACTGGTCCTCTTCGTCCGTCATGCCCCTGATGGTATGGAGCGGGGGCGTGGCTGTCGGGCTATTTTCCGCTGCGCCGATCCAGGCGTTCTGCCTCAGGGGGTCGCCGCTGATTCGCCCTTTGTGGCTGGTGACACGGTTCTTACTCGGTCGTGGGCCATGGCGCTCCGCCCGCCCCTGTGATGCGCTACTGTGCTGCCTGCGGCAGCACGCGCCTGCCAGACTCCCGGCCGGGAAAGTTCCCACGCGCCCGGGACGCGGACAAGGGTCTCAGACTCGCGCGGCTCCTCTCCTTATCGTTGTGACCCTGCTGCGGCATGGGCGTGGGCATGCCGTGGGAGGACCGTCGTGACCAAGGACAGGAAGCGTAAGGCTGCCATCCGCGAGGTGCAGCGCAGCACGGGCGGCCGCTACGCCCGCCTCGCCCGCGAGTTGGCCGTGCCCCGTGCCGGCCGGACCTTCCGGCTCGCCGCACTGCTCGCCGAGTGCGCCACTTTGCCCCCCGCGTCCGTGGAGTGGGACTTCCCCGAGCACTACGCGCCCGCCGTCTTCGACTCGGGCCTGATCGGCACGGCTGTGCCGTACGGGACGGTGCTGGAGCTGGCGGGGGCCCTCGCGCAGGATGGTCCCACCGCCCAGATCACGCTGGAGTCGGCGGATTCCGGCTCGCAGGCGATCGTGGTGTGCCGCGGGCGCCGCTTCCAGCTCGTCCTGACCCAGGACATGGTCAACGAGCTGTGCCAGAAGCCGGGTTGTGACGGCTCTCCGGACTGCTGGGCTGTTACCCATTGCCCCCGCCACCTTGCCGAGTGCGACACCAACGCCCTGGTCTCCATGGCCCGGAACTGGGGGCACGGCCGACGCGACGAGTTCGAACACGACCCCGAGCGCCTCGGGGGAAGCCTTGAGGCCGATCTCCTCATCAAGGCCGCCGTCGCGGGCGGCTCCTTCGAGCGTGTCCGGGCCGTGCTCCTCGACGCGTGCTTCGGCGATCCCAACCTGTTCGACGACATGTACTGGGACGCATCTGTGTCGCTCGCCATGCAGCATGCGCTCGAGCGCGAGAGGCTCCGCCTCTACGAGGTCGCCCAAGCCGAGGCGAGGCGTATTTGTGAGGCGACCGGGGCGTGCACGACGTGCGGCGTCGGCCTCGTCGGATGGAACCCCGGCGTCCCGCCGCAGTTCTGCTTCACGTGCGCGCCGCCGCCTCCGGCAGAAACCGTGTCTCCCGCGTTCGCCTGGGCGTCGGCCCTGCCGGACCCCGCCCAGGAGTAGACGCCGGGGCGGCACATCAACCCGGCCCAGGACGCGGCGCGGCAGCCCCCAGGCTGCCGCCGGCGGAGGCGTGCTCGGTGCCCCAGGGGGAGGTCTCCCACGCCTGGTCCAGGATCGGGTTGATAGCTGTCCGCCCGCCTGCGAGGTCCCGCAGGGACCAGCCGCCCGGCGGCGGCCGCCCGATCCGGGACACGATCCCCTCCTCCATGCCCGGGTCGGTCGCGACGACGGCGTCCTCCAGTTCGCCGGCCGAGGCGACCACCGTGGGCACCACCGTCTCCGGCAACAGGCCACGGAAGTCGGGGGCGTTGATCAGGTGGTACGGCTCCATCGTCACCACGATCCCGAACACGGGCCGGTCGTCGGGGATGTGCGCGAACGCCGGGTGCCGGTGCTCGATGAGCTTCGCGGACTTGTTGATCTGGGTGAACGCCTTGCCCAGCTTCTTCGTCAGCTCGCCGCCGAACTGCTGCGGTCCCAGCCGCAGGCCCGCCGTGGGCCGCGCCGACTTGACCTCGACCAGCAGGATCAGGCGGGGCAGCACGACAATCCAGTCGACGCTCTTCTTGTTGTCCTTGTCGTAGACGATCTCGGAGTGGACGTCGGCGCCCGGCAGCAGCCGCAGGTGCCGGCCGACGTATTGCTCGAACAGCTCGCCCAGGTCCCGGGTGAAGGCCTCGAACCGCTCCCCGTAGTGCTCGTTGCCCGTGTAGTACAGGCCCATCGGGCTGACCTTGCCGAGCACGGCGGGCGTCACGGGGATGAGGTAGTCGCAACCGAGGGACCGCACCAGCGGCCTGGAGCGCAGCGGGTTGGGGGTGTAGCGGCGTAGCCGCGGGTCGGACGCGAGCAGCCCGCCCGCCGCGCGAGCGCGTTCCTGCGCCACGTCCGTGGCGAAGTGCCGCTCGAGCACCGCGGTGACCGCGGCGTGGGTGGTCAGTTCCTCGAAGACGGTCAGCTCATGCTCGGGCACCCATGCCAGGTCGAGGCGGCCCTGCCGGTGCGTGGCGACGGTGTACAGGAGCTGCGCGAGGCCCACGTAGTCCGCCAGCGGGCAGCCGAGCAGGTCACGCTCCCAGCCGTCGACGAGGACCTCCAGCGGCCTGGTCGGCTTCGTGTGGACCAGCAGGGCCAGGCTGCGGGCGAGCTCGGAGAAGTCGTCTTCCTGCCAGGTGAACTGCTGCCCGGCGACGCGCAGTAGGAAGCCCTCCAGCCGCTCGCCGACCGGGAGGCGCCGGTAGATGTCGTCGAGTGCGACGTACTGGGCGAGGATCTCCGCCAGGTCGCCGTCGGTGGCCAGCCGCTGCCGGTACTCGTTGCCGCGGGTCAGCGACACCCAGGCGGCGTCCGCCAGCCCCCAGGGCCGGTACAGGCCGGAACCGTCCTGCCTCCAGTCCTCCTTCGTCGGCCACCGCGAACTCACGGCCGCGATCAGCGGCAGCAGGGAGCTCGGCGGGTGCCGGCGGACCCGCTGGACGTACTCGCGGTCGGGGACGGGGAAACGGAAGAACGAACGGACCATGCGGACGATTCTGCCCGCGCCGCAGGGTCGGGCAGACCTCAATTTCTCCGCCCGCCGGCTCGCGGCCCTCGCCCCGTGCGGCCTGCGGCGCGACTGCCCGCAGGTGTTGCGCGGGCTCCGGAGCGCCGTCACCGCGCTGTGCGCCGAGTTCCCGGTGCGGGGCCGCGGGGAGGACGGCAGCGAGCTCGCCCCGTGCGCCCTGTTCCTGGAGGAATTTGAAGCCCGGGTTCCTGCGCCCGGCGCTGGCGAGGTCACTGTCGCCATCCGCGCTGATCCGGAGTGCGTCGGGGTCGATGCGGGACAAGGTGGCCAGGTGGTGGGCGTCGGCCAGCAGCGCCAAAGGGCTGGGCTATCGGCCATCAGCGCAGATCACACCGAGTCTTCGCCGGCACTCCGGTAATCCGCCTGGTGCCGGCGTCGGGCAGCTGGGGCAGGGGAGATGATGGCCAGAGTGGCAGGGTAGAGCATCTGGCGCCCATACCGGGCCCGGGCTCGGTCGGCGACGGCTTCGAGTGCGAGAGGTTTGTCTTCTCGGGCGTCGAGGGTGAGCTGCCGGGTGGCCCGGCTGGCGGGTCGAAGGGTGTCAGCGCGCAGCGAGATGCTCCGCACCCGGGCGCGCTGGAGTCCGAGGGATTCGTAGACCGCGTACGCCGCGCGGGCCAGGAGCACGGTGTGCTGAGTCGCCTCGGACAGGACACGGCTGCGGCGGGTGGAGCTCCGGTCGGCGTAGTGGATGGTGCAGGTCAGACCACTCGCGATCTGACCTGAGGCACGCAGCCGGGACCCGAGTTCGTCGGCGAGGCCAATCAGGGCGCGCCGGTGGGCGGCCGGGTCGAGCTCGTCGCGGTCAAATCGGTGCTCGCTGCCGATACTCGCCGGGGTCGGGGTGGGGTCGATGACCTGGGTGTCGCGACCTTGAGCGTGTTCGTGGAGGGCGCGGCCAGCCCGGGCGCCGAGCAGACGTTGCAGCGTGAGCTGGGGGACAAGGGTGATGTCGCCGACGGTGTGCAGACCGTACTCGCCGAGCGTCGCGGCGGTCCGCGCGCCCACACCGGGCAACTCGTGGACCGGACGCGGGCGCAGGAAGGCGGCGATCGCGCCGGGGGAGTCGTCGACGACGGTTCGCTGCCCGGGCGGGGTGAGGGCGCAGGCCATCGCGGCGAGCATCCGGTTGGGGGCGCACCCCGCCGAGCTGCGCAGGCCGAAGTGCGCGAGCGCACGCAACTGCACCAGCTCGGTCAGGCCGCGGGCGTCCCGTTTCCAGTACGGGATCGCTCCCGTGAGGTCGAGGGCAGCTGAGTCCGGCCCGATCATCTGCACGCGGGGCGTGACGTCCTCCAGCAACCGGCTTAGCTCCTGCGGGAGTTCGCTTTCCTCGACGGCTGGAACGTCGAAGCGGAGATGGAGGATGTGGTGCCCGCTCATCGTGTCACCCCGCGCTTCCCTGACTGCGGTGCCCGAGCCGGCGCAGGTCTGCCGACCGAGTGCCGGCGGGCTGGAGGTCGGCGTACGGGTGGAGACGAGCGCCCGCGGTGCCATCGGCAAGGGTGCGCTGCGGCGCCGCTGGGTCGGCCGGAGTGGGAGCCGAGGTAGTGCGGCCGAGCAGGTGGAGGGCGGCTTGGGGGCCGTGGTCGCGGCGGGCGGCGGCCACCTCGTCCAAATCCCAGGCCATCTCGCCGACCACGGTACGACGCGCTCCGCGGGACTCTACGGTGCCGCGCACGAGCAGCAGACCGGAGTGGAACACGGTGTGCGCGCAGGCCTCGTGGGAGTTCTCGAAGAAAGCGAGATCGACCAGGCCGGTGCCGTCCTCCAGGGTCACGAAGATGATCCTCTTGCCGGACGGTATCGGCGGGGTCTGGGTGGAGGCACGGACTCCGGCGACCAGGACCTTCTGTCCGGGGATCATGCCGCGCAGGTGCGCGGCGGTGGTCGCCCCGAGTTCGTTCAGCAGCCGGTGGTGGTGCTCCATCAGGTGATGGGTGACGTCGATCCGGAGCGTGTCCAGCTCCGCGCTGAGCTTGTCCCGGCTGGTCATCTCGGGCAGCCCGCTCGGGACGGAGGTCACCAGCTCGCCGCCGAGCGGCAGTTGGCCGTCGGTGGCGGTGCGAGCGCGGGACTGCCGGTGGAGCTCGGTCGCCTGCAGCAGGAGATCTCGCCGGGTGAGGCCGCCCGGGACCGACCCGAGCGCGCCGATCCGGATCAGCCGCTGCCCGATCGGCAAGGAGGGGCGGGCGCGCTGCCACAGGTCCTGCAAGCCGCTGTAGGGCTGGCCGGCCACGAGTCGCGCGACCTCACCTTCGCTGATCCCCTTGATGTTGGAGAAGGCGAGGCGCACGCCCCAGCCCTGCTCGGTCTGTTCGACCATGTGCGTTGCCCGGGAGTAGTTGACGTCGACCGGCAGGATCGGCACGCCGTGGCGGCGGGCATCGGACACGACGAGCCGTCGCGGCCACATCCCGGGGTCGTGCTCCAGGAGCCCGGCGTACAGGAACGCCGGGAAGTGCGCTTTCAAAAAGGCGCTCTGAAGTGCAGGAACAGCAAATGCGACAGCGTGCGCCCTGCAGAAGCCGTATGCCCCGTGGCTGGAAATGGTTTCCCAGACCTCGTCCAGCACGGCCGTGCTGTAGCCGCGCTCACCGGCCGTACGACGGAACCACTTCTCGACGCCGGGCAGCCGGTCTGCGTCGGCGAGGGCGCGGCGGGCGTACTCGCCGGCAGCACGATCGCAGCCGGTCAGCTGTGCGAACGTCGCGATGATCTGCTCGTGCCAGATGGTCACGCCGTACGTGTCCGACAAGATCGGCTCCAGGTCGGGGTGCGCGTACCGCGGCGCGGCGCCGTGCCGGGCCGCTATGAAGAGCGCGGGCATGCCCCCAGCCACCGGCCCTGGACGGAACAGCGAGATGTCGGCGATGACGTCCTGCATGTGCCGGGGCTGCAGCCTGGACAAAAGATCTTGTTGCCCAGGCGACTCCAGCTGGAACAGGCCCACGGTGTCCGAGGCCTGGATCAGCTCGAAGGCCAGCCGGTCGTTGAGGTCGACGTGGTCGGGATTGTCGAGATCGAGGACTCTGCCTGTGGCACGGCGGATCTCCGCTACCGCGTGCGCCATCGCACTCTGAAGCCGAATTCCGAGCACGTCCAGCTTCAGAAGGGCGTAGCCACCAAGCTCGATGTCGTCCTTATCCGCCTGAACCATTTTGTAGCTGGCCGGGGTCGGCTGCACCGGCAGCCGGTCCAGCAGTGACGCGTCGGACAGGATCACCCCGCAGGGGTGCATGGCGTAGCCGCGGGGCAGCGCGTCCAGGCCCTCGGCGAGCTCCCACAGCGGCCCGAACTTCTCTGCCTCTGCGGCGAGTTGCCGCAGCTCAGGCAACTCGGCCAGGGCCGCGCGGATGTCCCGCGCCCTGATATGCGGGAAGCTCTTGGCGATCTCGCCCACGACCTGGGGCGCCATCCCGAGGGCAAGCCCGGCGTCGCGCAGGGCGTGCCTCGCCCGGTAGGTCTCGGGCATGCCGGTGACCGCGGTCCGCTCCGTGCCGAACCGCTTGATGATCGCGTCGTACACTTCCAGGCGCCGCTCGGACTCCACGTCGAGGTCAATGTCAGGGAGCGACGTCCTGCGCTCATTCACGAACCTTTCGAACAACAAATGATGATCAAGTGGATTGGCCGTGGCGATGAACAAGGAGTGGTTGACCATGCTCCCGGCGCCGGAGCCGCGCGCGGCGACCCGGATCCCCAGCGCCCGGGTATCGGCGACCACCTGGGCCACGGCGAGGAAGTACGCCTCGAAGCCGCGCCCGAGCCGGCTGATGACGTCCAGCTCGTAGTCGAGTTGTCGTACGGCGCGTTCGTCGCGCTCCAGGCCGCGGGCGACCATCCCGGCCTCGCACCGCTGCCGCAGCAGCCGCATCCCGGAGCCGGGCTCCGGGCCCGCGCCCACGACGGACGGCTCGGGGAAGTGCGGTGTGCCCAGGCCGAGATCGTCCGGGGTGAGGGTGCAGGACTGCCCAGTGGCCTCGGTCTCGGCCAGCAGGCGTACGGCGCGGGAGGACCCGTCGCCGACGGCCTGGGCGATCCGCTCGGCGACCGCGGACATGGCGGCCGGGCCCTTCAGCCACCGCTCCCCGCCGTCCAGGCGACGGCGGTCGATCGGCCGCAGCAGCCGGGCGGCGTCGAGGACGTCGGCCAGCCGGTGCTGGCCGGGGTAGGCGTAGCGGACGGCGTTCGTCAGCACGGCGCGTACGCCGAGCTGGTCGGCCAGACCCATGGTCCGCGCGGCCAGCCGCAGCGATCCCGCGCCAGTGCCCGCCCGGCCCAGATACACGCTCTCCAGCCGCAGCCGCTCTCCCACCAGCTCCCGCCACGGCGCGAGCAGCTGCTCGGCGACGTCGGGGCGGCCGGCTGACAGGGCCCGCACCGGTTCGGAGGACGGGCCGAGCAACACCACCAGGTCCTCGTCGGCGTACGCGCGCAAGACTGGCCAGGCCACGACCGGCGCCGCGCCGTCGGTCTCGGCGTGCGCAGTGGACACCAGACGGCACAGCCGTGCCCACCCGGTCGCGTTCTGCGCGAGCAGGGTGATCCGCAGCGGCGGCTCGATCACGTGCGCGCCGCCGCGCGCAGGCGTACGCAGTCGTCCGGCGGCAGGATCCGCAGGGGTGAGCGGAGCGACGGCGACGTTGACGCCGAAGACAGGACGGATACCGGCCGCCGCCGCAGCGGTGGCGAAGCGGACCAGGCCCGCCACGGTGTCCCGGTCAGTCAGCGAGAGCGTCGTCATCCCGCGCTCGGCAGCGCCCTGCACGAGGGCGTCGGGGAGGGAAGCGCCGTAGCGGGCCGAATAGCCGGATGCGACATGCAGATGAGTAAATCCACCGCTGCGCGCCTCCCGACTCTCGTCTGTCCCTCCGCTGACCTGTGTCCCCCACGGCCTCCACCATAACCGAAAATTTGTTCGAAGTCGTTCTGTGGTGCTCTCCACGTGTCGCCCAGGTGACCCGACGGGCTTCGGCCTGCTGGGCGGGATCGGGAACTCGCCTCGGCCGGGATGCGGGGCGGTGAGGCGCACGTGAGGCTGGTGCCATGTCGGAGCGCCGTGTGATGGTCCACTCGCCGTCTGGGACAGCCGGCCGCCGGGTGTGCATCGAGGATCAGTTGCCGGCCTACAGCCTCCACGACCGCACGGTGCTCCTGCACGCAGGCCTGACCGGTCACGAAGAGCCGGACGTCGTGGAGTCGGCAAGGACCGAGTGGCCGTGGGGACACTGAACGCGCGCAAAGGCCGCCGCAGCGGCGGAGGGCAGGACGTCGAAGCCGTCCTTGACGAGCTGTACACCACGCCGCCGTCCGACTTCGTCGCCCGCCGGGAGACGCTGACCGCAGCAGCGAAGACGGCCGGCCGGGTGGACGACGCACGCCGGATCCATGCCGCCCGCCGCCCCACCCTCGCCGCGTGGGCGGCGAACCTCCTGCTGCGCTCCCAGCCGGAAGAGAGCCGGCAGTTCCTGGAACTGGGACAGGCGCTGCGCGAGGCCTACCAGGCCCTGGACGCGGAAGGACTCAAAGATCTCTCCGCGCAGCGCCGCCGTGTCGTATCCGCCTTGTCGCGGCAGACCGCCCAGCTCGCCCGTGAGGCCGGGCACCGGCTCTCGCAGTCGGTCCAGCAAGACCTCGAAGCGACCCTGCGCGCCGTGCTGGCCGATCCGGATGCAGCCGACCAGTGGGCGGGCGGCCGTCTGGTCAACGCCCTCACTCCTCCGTCCAACCTCCGCCCCAGCACCGCCCGGTCGGCCGAGAAGCCGGGCACCCGGGGCCGCACGGCGTCCTCTCCTCCGGCGCGGGCCAAGGACGAACTCTCCGAGCGGCGCCGCGCCCGCCAAGAACAGCTGGCCCGGGCGAAGGAGGCAGCCGAGGCGGCCGAGCAGCGCTTGCGTGAAGAGCGCGCACGGCGAGCGGACATCGACGCCAAGCTGCAAAGGGCCCGCGAGCGCACCGAGCAGGCCCACAAGCGGATGTCCGCCGCCGAGGAGCAAATGCAGCAGGCGCGCGAGGAGGTCCAGCGAGCCGAGAACAAACAGCAGGAAGCTGAGGAACAGAGCCGGTCCGCCGCCGACGCCCTCGCCCACGCCGAGCGGGAAGCACGCGAAAGCGCGCAGCACGTACGCCGCATGACCGCAGGCACCACGTAGGCGGCACCCGATCACCAGGCCGCAATGCCCGCCCTTTCCCCACGGCATCTGATCTTCCCGCCGCCCGGCGCGCGCCGCTGGTCCAGGAGTGACACCGTGGTCAGCAGGCGCCCCTGCCGGGGACGCCACCAGCAGTATCAGGCGCGGGAGTGAACGGTCATGGCACGCTCGATCTGGACCGGTGTGATCACCTTCGGGCTCGCCAGCCTGCCCGTAGGCCTGTACACGGCGACCGAAGACCACACCGTCCACTTCCACCAGCTGCAGCGAGGCACCGCCGACCGGATCCGCAACCGGCGCGTCAACGAACGCACCGGCAGGGAAGTCCCGTCCGAGAACATCGTCAAGGGCTACGAGCTCGCCGAGGGCGAGTACATCGTCGTCGAGCCCGACGAGCTGGACCAGATCGCGCCGGGCCGCTCCCAGACCATCGACATCACCGACTTCGTCGACCTGGCCGACATCGAGCCGGTCTACTTCGACCGCACCTACTACGTCGCACCCCGCGGCAAGGAGTACACCAAGGTCTACGAACTGCTCCGCGCGGCGCTCGCGGAGTCGGACAAGGCCGGGATCGCGACGTTCGTCATGCGCGGCAAGCAGTACCTCACCGCCCTGCGCGCCGAGGACCGGTTGCTGGTGCTGCAGACGCTCCACTGGGCGGACGAGGTACGCGACCCCGGCAAGGAGCTGCCCGAGCTCCCCTCGAGCCGCGCCAGCAAGGGCAAGGAACTGACGCTGGCCATTCAGCTCGTCGACGCCCTGAGTGCGCCCTGGGAACCCGGCCGGTATCACGACACCTACGAGGAGAAGGTCCGTGAGCTGGTGCAGGCGAAGGCCGAGGGCCAGGAGGTCGCGGTGGCAGAGGAGGCGCCGCAGGCCACCAACGTCATCGACCTGATGTCCGTCTTGCAAGGGAGCCTCGACCAGGCCCGCGGCAAGAAGACGGACGCCGAGCCACGGCCGACCAAGAAGGCGCCCGCCCGTAAGACCGCACGCAAGCCGGCCGCGAAGGCGCCGAAGAAACCAGCTGCCCGCAAAGCGCCGCCGAAGACCGCACGGACCACTTCGAAAGCCCGCCAGCGCAGCGCAGGCAAGGACAACCTGCGGCAGCTGAGCAAGACGGAGCTGTACCAGCGGGCGACCGAGCAGGGCATCGAAGGCCGCTCCAAGATGAGCCGCGAGCAGCTCGCCGACGCACTCACCCATGCCGGGCACCGCCGCAAGAAGAGCGCCGCCTGACGTCCGCCCGAATGCCGCGCTCATGACCTGGACACTTCCCGAGCCGATGCTCGCTGCGGCCGTGAACAGCCCCGACCTGCCGCAGGAGTGGGCGGCCGAACCGAAGTGGGACGGCTTCCGCGCCCAGCTCTCCACAGAAGCAGGGCACGTGGTGGTGCGCTCGCGGCACGGCACGGATCTCGCAGGGATGTTTCCCGAGATCGTGGCGGCAACGGTGCAGCTGCCGGACGCGACGGCGCTCGACGGGGAACTGGTCGTGTGGGAATCCGGGCGGCTGGCGTTCGAGCGTCTCCAAGGCCGACTGCAGCGGCGGGGAACGGGGGCGGTAGATGCCTCCGCGACATGGCCGGCCCACTTCGTTGCCTTCGACGTGCTGCGGCTGGCCGGCACCGAGACGACGGCATGGCCGTACCGTCGGCGCCGGAGTGCGCTGGAGGACGTGTTCGCCGAGCGCCCGCTGTCGGCGCCGTGGGCGCTGTGCCCGTCGACCACTGACCCCGACACCGCGGCCGAGTGGCTGTCATGGACGGCCGTCGGCATGGAGGGCCTCTGCTTCAAGCGACTCGATGACCCCTACCGGCCGACAGTGCGCGGATGGCGCAAGTACAAGGTGCGCGAAACGCAGGAGGCGATCATCGGCGCGATCACCGGCCCCCTTGCCGCTCCCCGCAGCCTGCTGCTGGGCAGGCTCGACGCCCGCGGGCTCTTGCAGTACACCGGCCGCACTACCACGCTGGCCCGCGCTGCTGGCACGCTCTTGTCCAGGCTGCTCGTCCCGGCTAGGGCCGGACATCCGTGGACAGGGTGGACGTTCTCCGCCGGGTGGGGCACCAGAGAGACCCTCACCGTCACCCTCGTGAAGCCCGAGGTAGTGGTGGAAATCGCCGCCGATGTCGCCCGGGACAGTGCCGGCCGCTTCCGTCACCCGGCCCGACTGCACCGCGTCCGCACCGACCTGACACCAGCCGACACGCCCTTGTTCAAAACCTGATGAACAGCAGTGGCTGGAGGGAGCACCCCATGCCGCGGTCCACCACCGCAGTGCTGCTGCCCGGCGGGCGTACCCTCGTCATCGCTCGCCCAGGTGCTGCGCAGGATGAGCGAAGCCGACTGCTAAGCCCTAGCGTCGTATTGCCTTGCGCTGACAGGACAGCAGGGCCTGGGCGGCCCCGGCACCCCGCGCCCTGGGCCGGGCGCCGCCCTCCACCTAAGCCCGTTCGAAGTGCATGTGTGCTGTGTGAGGGTCGTCGATCAGTGCACCCTCCCGTCAGCCCCGTGATCTCAGAGCCTGGCCAGAAGAACGAGCCGGGCATTCGAACGGCGTGCGGCCGTCGACGGATGACGACGCCGCTGGAGACTTCGGAGGCCAGACAAGGCCTCGGGCCCGGTCGGGCAGGAACGGGCCCGAGGATCGATCAGGCCGCTCGCTCGACGCCGTCCTGGTCGAGGGCGGGTTCGTCCTTCTTGCATGTTGGTACGGCGCCCTCGGCGTGCTTGAGAGCCTGCCGTGCGGCGACCAGGGCGAAGCCCTCGACGCCGTGCTTCTGGCAGAGCTTCCAGTGCTCGTGTCCCTGCACGGCCTCGGCCGCCTTGCGGAGGTCCTCCCACAGGCGGTCGTACGTCTCGGCGTCGCCTGCCTTCCAACCGGTCGTCTCCGGACGCCCACGACGGTGCCATCGCTCCGGTTCCTCCGGCCAGCCGTCGTCCGGCTCACGGGACCAGGGAAGCTGGGCCTGATGCGCGTGGAGTGCGGCGTACAGTTCGGCGAGTTTCAACTGAGCATCGAGCAGGTCCTTGGGGAATTCTTTCGGATCGAACGGCTGGTCCTCGGCTGCGGGGGCGGGAGTGCTCATGTCCTGGATGCTAGTTCGACCCACTGACAACATTGCGCACCCAGGTCTCCGTGACAGCGGCTGCCGAGGACCAGAGCGGGGAGACCGAGGCGGGCGGGCATTCCGCTTGCACGCGGTGACTTGCCTGGCGGCTTCTGGGGGCGCTCACCCTCCTGCGGCCAGGAACTGGCGGGCGCCCCGCAGCGTGGTGAGCAGCCTGCGCTGGGTGGCGCGGCTGTCGAGACGCAGGTCGAGTGCCCCAGGGAGTGTGGTGTCGGCCCTCAGGCCCGCGGACAGCCGGGAAGCGTCTAGCCCGTCTCGCCTGGCGACGAGGACCCCCAGCTCGTAGCGGCTGACGGCGTCGGCTCCCCCCAGATGATGAACACCGTGCGCGTCGTCGAATGCGAGCTCCAGTAGGGCTGCAGCCAGGTCGGCGACATGCACCGGACATCGGATGTCGTCGGTGAACAGCACACCGCTGCGGACGCCGCCCGCAAGGTCATGCACCGCGCGTACGTGCTCGGACCGCCGGTCGCCGATGATCAGCGAGGTGCGGGCGATGACAGCGTCCGGGTGCACAAATCGGACAGCCGTCTCTGCTGCCGCCTTTGCCGCACCGTAGGGGGTGACCGGGTCGGGAAGGCTGGTTTCGTCATAGGTGACTTGGGCCCCGGAGAACACGGCGTCGCTGGAGACGTGCACGAAGCGGCAGCCGCTCCTGGCTGCTGCGATCGCCAGGCGGGCGGGGCCTTCGGCCGTGACCGCCCATTCCGCTTGAGCGCTCGAAGTATTGACGATGACGCGAGGGGCTGTTGCGGCGACGACTGCTTCAACACTCTCCTGGTCCCGAAGATCGAGGGCCTGCCAGGCGACCTCCGGGATGTTGCTGGGCTTCGTCGCGAAGGTTGCCACCGTCTCGTGACCCGCTGCTACCGCCTGGCGAGCCAGCTCACTGCCCAAGAATCCGCTGCCGCCGGCAATCAGCACTCTCATGACGTGACACGTTAGAGGCTCCGCGCCCGCGCAGTCCGGTGATCCCATTTCAAGCGAACCCCTTTGGCGACTCCCACGCAGGTCCTGGACCAACTGCCCTACCAGGGCCAGTTCGCCGTCTCGGCCTGCTCCGTCGCCATGCGGGCAACCTCACCGACCGAGGACGTCCGCCTCTGGCGCCTTGTCGGCCTGCGGTCAGGTCAGATCCGTCGCATGACGGCGGTGACGATGCCGAGGATCGTGGCGTCGTTGCCGTTGATGGGTTCGTAATTCTTGTTGTCCGGCATCAGCCACGTGTCGGTGCCGTTCCGCCTGAGGCGCTTCACCGTGGCCTCCCCGTCGAGCATGGCGACCACGATGGCCCCTTGTTCCGCAGTTGGTTGCGCCCGCACGACGACAAGATCACCATCAAGGATGCTGCCTTCGCCGGCCATGGAGTCCCCGACCACAGTCAGGACGAAGAGTTCACCAGACCCCACGAGCTGCCGCGGCAGAGTGAGGACGTCGTCTACCTGTTGGTCCGCAGTGATCGGGACGCCGGCGGCGATGCGGCCGATGAGTGGAATGTCCGTCACGGCCGCAGAGCGTTCAGCTTCTGCAGCCCGGGCGGTGAGCTCAGCGTCGCTGGGATTGGGCTCAGCGTCCTGGACCAGGACGTAGGCGCGCGGTCGGTGTGGGTCGCGCCGGAGGAGCCCCTTCTTCTCCAAGGCCTGGAGTTGGTGGGCGACCGATGAGGTGCTCGACAAGTTCACCGCCTGCCCAATCTCGCGCATCGACGGCGGGTAGCCGCGCTGCTTGACCGATTCGCGAATGCAGTCCAGAACCTTCCGCTGCCGCACGGTCAGTCCGTCGGCGCCAGTCCGGATGCCGGGCGGGCGCCCGATGTGCCGGTAGGTGTTTGCGATGGCCTCCATGCGGCCCCCCATCGTTCATGATCTACCGACAAACGGTATCCCGACCCAACGACAATACGCACGGACATTCGATCTATCGGCTTGACCTCGGAGAACTCCAGGGCCGGTGTGGCCGCAGGTCAGCTCTGACACGGACGAATGGGTGCTCGCCCTCATCGACGGTGTGTGCCAGGGCAGGTCGGCCACCCTCGGCGCCGAGCGCACCGCCGACTGCGCCTGTGACCGCCCGTACAGTCCTGGAAGTCGCCGCTGTACGATCTGTGGCGGGCAAGTCGCGCACGCCTCCCGCCGTCACCGGCGCCCACGTCGCCAGGTGATCGACCGGCCAAGGTCCTCCGGGGCCCGCGTCCCCTTCGGTATGCCTTCGTCCGGCGGGAGCGTGGGAGACCGCCAGGGACGAGCAGCAGATGCCCAAGAAGCAGTCCACCGCCGCGCAGAGGGCCCGCACGTGGCAGGCGGCAACAGGCGAGAAGTACACAAACGCACTGCGGGCCGCGCAGTCCGGCCGACCGGCCCGGTTCCTTATGGCGGCTGGCTGCTGCGTGGCGGTTGAGGCATTGGCCTCGAAGGTGAGTGACGAGTTCGACCAGGGCGGGGTGCCAGCGCTGCTGGCGACGCTGGAGGAACTACGGGGGTCGATGTGGTCACGCAGTGCGCACTACGACATCTTCAGCGGCCATGGGGTGGTGCTTGCCGTGGAGTCGGTTTGTATCCCGCTGCTGTTCAGGGTGCGGGTGGCGGGCGTCTGGTCGGAGCCAGTGCTGCCCACGGCGCAGCGGCGACAGGTCCGGCAAGCCATCGGCCGACTGGAAGGTGTGCTCTGCGAGGTGGCTGCGGAAGAACTCCGCGGCTGACAACTCCGCGTCCGAGCGAAGCTGTCCCCGAGAAGGTGGGGGTTGCCCCGGCCCGAACCCGGCACCGGCCCGGAACCGGCTCAACGTTCGTTCGACAGGACGGATACGGGCGCCCAAGTGCCCGGGCCACGAGGACGGGGAAGGACCGCTTCGACCTCCCCAGGTGTGGCGGCCCTTCCCCGGGCATTCACCGCCTACCCCGGAAGCCTGCCCCTGTTCCAGGCAGCACTCGATCTCGCCCTCAACGTACGGCGTAGCACGGCACCTTGTCCTTGGTGACCTTCTCAGACACGGGAACACCTCTTGATGTCGTTGAAACCGGTTCACGCGGCGCTCGAGACGACGGGCACGCACACCTGGGACGTCGGACGGCCTGCTTATCCACGAACCGATAGCGTTGGTCGCGTGACCGACAGGAACCCCGACGCCCCCCACCACCCCTCTGCAGGCCGGGTGATCGGCCCGCGGGCGGCTGCCGACCAGCTGGACGACGTGGAGACACGGCTCATCGGCGACCTCCACGCAGCCGTTGAACGCCCTGTCGGCAGGCCGGCCTTGCGTCCCCTTGGCGGTCTGGGCACGTATGAAGGCGAGTTCGTTGTCGACTTGGCCGCCTCGCTGTGCGGGCGGGATGTCCGCGACGCCCGTGCGGTCCTGAAGCGCGCCGAACGCTGGGGCGTTGGTGTACGCGAGCTGACGAGCCCCCTCGGCCTCACCGAAGGCGACACCGCCGACTACCTGAACCGACTCGTGAAGGTCGGGCTGCTCAGCGGCCCTCACGGCGAGGACCGTCGCGACCGGCCATGGGGGCATCAAGACGACCGCCTGTGGAAACCGACCGAAACAGGCCGGCTCCTCGCCTCTGCCTCGGGCCGCAGGCCCTCCAGCCCCCGGCGTGCCCAGGCCCTGGCCGCCACTGTGGTCAAAGCGGCCCATGAGGTGAACACCGACCCAGACAAAACCCTGTACTGGGTCGAGGAGATCCGTGCGCTGGGAGCACTCGCGGATTCGGCGGCCGAGCCGATGCTCCATGTCGACCTGGCCGTGACTCTGCGCCCGCGACTGTCCGACCCGCTGGAGCAGGCCAAGGCGGAGCACCGGATGCACGATGCGGCCCAGGACCGCGGCGAGCGGGACCTCGTACGGGACATGATCGGCTACGGCCACTGGAAGACCCGCCTCAAGCTCGCCGGCCACAGCAAAGCCGTCCGCCTGTTCAAATCCGATGACACCGTGCAAGCCCCCGTCCTCTTCCGCGAGCAGCGCGACCTGACGGTGGACGCCGCGCCGACCGCCCCCTACACCCGGCCTGCCGCACCGGAACCGCTGTCACGCTGCTCCTGGTGCCGGAAGCCGGGCCCCGCCGAACGGGTCGCCGCCCCCGGGCATGAGCACAGCACCTCACCGATCGGGCTGTGCCAGGACTGCCTCATCCTGGGCGGTGCCGCGGCACCGTCCGCGTACGACTTCGACGGCGGCCGAGGCGCCGCCCGACGGATCGTGTCCGCTCTGACCGAAGAACCAGGCCATACCAATGGGTGCTCCCTGTGCGGCAGGACCGCTCTCACCGAACACACATGGTGGCCTGAGCAGGGCGACGACTCCGCCGGTGAACCGCCCGGCGTCCGGCTGCGCCTGTGCCAGCTGTGCCCAGGACTGCTGCACCTGCACGACGACCCGGCCCGCCAGCGTTGGTGGCAGTCCCGCTTCCGGGCCGCCTGTGTGACCGGCATGCACGCGACCCTCCGGCAGGAAGCCGGCTTGCCAGATCCCGCGGCCCGCACATCCAAGCCCCGAAGGCCAACGCGTCTCACCGACGCCCACCAGGAGATCCTCACCGAGATCCGGCGGTCGGGCGTCATGACCGTCATCGACTTCACACGCGATGCCCACCGGGCCGGAACCCACCCGCGCCGCCGCTGGTCGTGGTGGGAGACCCGCATCGGGCACCTCCTCGACCACGAGCTCGTCGCGCTCATCACCAACGACCACGATAGGCACCCAGAGACCACCGTTCGGGTCATGGCTGACGATGAGCGTGACCTAACCCGCCGGGTCTTCGACCTGCATGTTCCCGGCCCGGTGTGGGACGGCCTCCGGGTCACCGAGCCCGAGCCTCCCGAGGGATGGACCGACCTCTACACCGAGCTCACGGCACTTCGCCACCATCGCGACGAGGAAGCACGTCGCGTGCGGGCCAGGACCCGCCCCACCGAGGACCTTGTCGGGATCTCGTAGCTCATTTTGCGCCTGCGCTCCACCATTTGCTGGTCCGTGCTGTCAAGAGGAGCGTCACCCGAAGGGATTGATCCGCAGGACGCGTGTCCCATGCCCCACGCTACTTCCGTAGCGTCGCCGAGATCGTCCTCCGTAGGCTGGAGGCGGTGGGCTGGATTGGGGAGAGGACGGCGCCGGAGTGATCGCGAATGATCAAGGATGGGGTACGCGGGCGATATGCCGCGCCAGTGACCCAGATGAGCTCTTCGTCGACGGCGCAGCCCAGAACCGGGCGAAAGCCATCTGCAACGGCTGCCCCGTACGCACCGAGTGCCTCGCCTACGCCCTTGACGCCCGCATCGAACATGGCGTGTGGGGCGGCATGACGGACAGGGAACGACGCGCTCTGCTGCGACGGCGGCCGACCGTCACCTCCTGGCGTCGCCTGCTGGAACAGGCCCGCAAGGAGCATGACCGGCAAGCACGTCCAGTCGACAGCGAATTGAGCAAGGCCAGCTGAGCAAGTTCGCGTGCATCAACCGAGGCCGGCGTCTTCTGCGGACGGTGGGTAATGTCCGTCATCGACCCGGACCTGGGAATAGCAGTCGGACCGAACCTCGACATCGGGCCGGCCGACACCCTCACCATGGCCCCACCCCGACGCCCCCGGCCGGCAGATGATCGCCGTCACCGGCGAGGTGCCGGTCTTGCCCCACGAGGAGGCGGTGAGGCTCTTGGCGGAGCACGGCTTCGTCGTGAAGGCCGCCGCCCGCGACGATGCCCGAACCGACGAAGGCTTCATTCAGACGGCATGCACGGAGTGGACCGTTCCCTGCCAGCCCCTCGCCGTTCCGTTGTGACGCTCATTGCCGCGGCAGGGTCTCGTCACCTGGTCCCGGGCTTGGATCAGTGATCGAACTGTTCAGGTCGCGGAAGAGCTCTCCCACGTCGACCCCCAGCGCGTCGGCCAAGGCGAACACTTTGTCCAGCGACACGTTGCGCCGACCGCCCTCGACGCCGACGTAGAAGACGCGGTTCATGTCGGCTGACTCCGCAAGTTGCGCCTGAGACAAGCCTGCTCGCACGCGTAGATCCTTCAGGCGCCTCCCGAAGGCCTGACGACGTGCCAGAAGAGCAGCAGTGTCATCAGGTGCTTTCGGCATGAGCAAACCGTATCCGACCTGAAGCATGTTGCCTATAAGCGACATCAAATGTAGCTTATAGGCAACATGGCGGTTTGGGTGCCCCAGCCCACCGCAGCTGCATTCCAACCTTGGGAGTACCGCTGTGACCGACAACCTTCCGGCTGCGCGGCAAACAGGGCCCGCCCAGGACCCAGCGGCCGAGATCGCCCAGCTCACCGCCGAGCTCGCTGAGCTGGGCGCTGAGGCACAGCGACTGACCGCCGCGGCGGAGCCCGAGTCTGGACTGGCCGAACCCGGGGCCGCACTGGTCCCGGCTGCTGGCCAGCAGGCAGTCGAAGCCAAAGCCGGCATGGTCCGACAGCTCGCCCGCCTGCAGAACCTGCAAGAAGACATCGCCAGGCGAAAGGGACGCCTCCGGGAGTTAATGGAAGCCCAGATGCAGGCGGCCAACCGGGTGCTGGAGCCGCTGCGGGCCCAAGCCGCGCGCATGCAGGAGGGGATCACGGCCATCACCCTCTACCTCGGCATCGAGGAGGGCATCGAGACGCTCCGGGAAGGCGAACCGGCTGCGGCGAACACGCCTGTGGTGTTGCGGCAGATGGTCCTCAGCGCGGATCAGGAGTGCATGGTGGCCGCCGAGAGCGGCGGCCTGGACGTCGAAGGCCTGGACGACTTCTTCGGCTGGCTGCTGGCCGACGACAGGAACTTGGACCAGGTCCTGCCGGAACCCAAGGGCATCGTGGCGCTGGTACCCAGCCGCACCGAGCGCCGCTATGCGAGGGATCCTTGGTTCAACGCCGCGATGAAGGAAGCGAACGCTGCGACGTTCTTCCTGGTCCGCAACGGCGAACGTCTCTACGCGGTGTTCAACGAGCTCAAGCTCGAGCGACGGCTGTTCCCCGCTGCAGACGAGTTCGTCAACCTCTTCCGCGATCATCGGGGCTGCCCGCTGGAGCCGGGCAGTTTTCAGTGGAAGAAAGCCGAGGAGAAGGCCGATGCCACCCGGCGGCAGTACATGAAGGTGGGGCTACTGCTGCAGGGGCTGGTCGACCGCACCACGATCCTGCACCCGCACCCGGAGCAGGGGCTGAACCTGCTCGACCAGGAGGCCATCGACGCTGGCCGGGTGGTCTTCATCCCCGACGCGGAGGACTCCTACGCGCTTGGCGACGGCAACGAGCGGTTTGTCCACTGGCAAAAGCGCGTCAATGCACAACTGCGGCCGGGCATGCGCGTCATCGTGGCCAGCAGCAGCGAAGCCTTCCGTCAACTGGCGTACGGCCGCGATGACTACCGGCGCGGGCATTCCCGCCTCCACCCCGCAACAGCCGACGCCCCCAGCCCCGGCACGATCTACACAATCGAGCAGCGCCGTTCGGACGGAGGACTGGTCATCCGCTACGAGCGCACGGACGAGGTTTGGACCGACCAAGGCCTCCGTCCCGCGAGGGTTCGCGCCTCCTGCACTGTGCGCGCCGAGGATCCCTTCGTCCTTGCCTACGACGCAGCGGATCCCGAACTCCTGCGCACTTTCCTGGGCAACCGGGTCGACCGGGAGCACTACCTGGACATGGTCCCGGTGATCAACGCCGCCCTCAAGGCCAAGGAACAGGAGCGGGCCGCCGAGGCGCCCTTCCGGCAGATGGTGGTCGGCATGCTGATGCAGCAAGCCGACGCGAGCGTGGCGGAGGCCGAAGAGGCTGCCGTCGGCCTGATTGACTGGTGGAAGTTCGCCAACCGGGTCCACCGTCCGCTGACCGGCCGCGGAGCAGAGGCGGACGCCAAAGCCGCCCGGGACATCCTGGCCGAGTTCCGGCGCCGGCAGCGCACGGAGCACAGCCGCGCCTCCCAAGCGGTCCTCAAGGCGCTGTCGGCCGAACACCCGAATGCACTACTGATCGCTCAGACTCATGCCGGTCACCTGGTCGTGCTCACACCGCATGCGAGCGGCCCGTTCGTCGCCGAGCACACCTACAACCGGCGTGGACAGCCGCGCGGCAGCCGGGAGTGGGTGCTGCCCGGGACGCGGCCGAACCGATGGACAGCCCTTCGCAGCACATCGGAATGGGCGAGCTGGGACCGTGGCGCCACCCTTGCCGAGCACCTGACCGGCCCGGAGCGCGAAGACCTCGCCAAGGAGGCAATCCGGCTCGCCCGTGCCGAGTTCCCCGACCGGGAGATCGCCGCCGTCACACTCCAGGGTAGGCACGACGTGATCGCGTGGACAGTCAGCTCTTGGGGTGAGGTGGATGAGGATCACCCGGCTACCGGCAAGGCAGAAACGGTCATGCTTGAGGGGTACGGCTTCTCCTGGCACCGGAACCGCCGCCAGCAGGCAGTCGCTGGACAGCGCACCATGTCCGGCCAGCGCAACTGGGATCGGTTGGCAGGCCACCACCCTTGGGAGGCTGCATGGGGTCAGGTGGTCAGCGTCCTGATGCTGGATACAGACCTCGTCCGGCGAGCCGAAGCCGCCCACGCGCGCTACGAGGCGGTGGCGCGGCGCCGCGGGGAGATCCGGGACGCCGCCCGAGCTGCCTACCGTGCGGCGGAGGCCACTTGGAACGAGCGCCAGGAGCAGGAGGCCTACCGTGCCTTCCTGACCGAATACGGGGAGCCGAACCTGTGGGAAGGCCACCGCAAGACGCTCAACCTGTCTCCGATGCCCGAGCCTCCCGACCAAACCCGCGGCAGCTCCAGGCGGCTCGGCACCTCCTGGTTCACCGCCCTCACCGCCCTCATCGAAGCTGGTGAAGACGTGGCCAACTACACCCTTGGACAAGCGCTCGAGACCCAGGGCGTATCCGACATCCCCGCAGACCTGTTCACGCTGCCCCTGCACCGCCCTGCCTGACTGCTGAGAGCAACGGGGATTCGCGTAGGGGGCCCCGTGTACCTCGAAGATGTGACCACCGACGCGCCTGTCGCCGCGCCCCCGCTATGCAGTACGTCGCGGACGTCCGAGTGATCGAGCTCGGAGGAACGCACCGAATACGCCCAGCGGACTGATTCCTTGTTCGGCTCACCGGGCGGAGCGGGCTGTGCGTCAGATCTCTGACAGGGAGGTGAGGTAGTAGCCGGTCTTCCTGCGTGTACCCCGCCCCGTCCGCGCCGTTTCGTGGAAGTAGCTGGTAGGGATGTCGTATTGGCGGGAGGGGTGACGCTCGTCGTAGACCCGGACGGTCGTGCTCCCCGGCGTGTACTGGTCGACGACGACGGTTTCCGGGTAGGCGGACGTCGCTCCGCCTCTGCACGTCGTGTAGACCTGCTTGCTCGTAATACGGTGCACGCTGCCCCTCTCGACGGGGCAAGGCTATCCGGATGCCGGGCTCCTTGATCGCGGTGCGATCCCGATGATCGCTCGGCCCTTCAGTCAGGGATGCCGGCAACACCACCTACGGGACCTGAAGTTCATCCCACATGGGGTCGAAGACGACGTCGATCGTAAGGGCGAACCGGGGCCGGGTGGTGCGGCCAGTGCCCTGCGCGGCCCGGAGCGTCTTCTCGTTGTTGCTTCCAAGCCACAGACCCACGATCAAATCAGGCAGATACTGCTCCATGGGTATAGCGGTGTGGCGGACCGCCGTGTAGCCGACAGTGAACTGTTTGGAGGAGGGGCGCGTGGTCGCTCCTTCGATGGCGGCGAGCATCTTCGCAGGAACAACCAGGATGTCTCCGGTGGTGCGGATCAGCCAGTAGACCGCGCTGGCGCTGTGCTCCAGCAGGTCATGCAGCTGGCGGCGCTTGATGGTCCACGTGTCCTCTCGCCCGCGTCTCGGGGCCTTCTTGACCTGGATGAGGTCTCCCGTCCGCAGCTGGAGCTTCCCCGGTACGCGTACGTCGACGACGACGCCGATGTCGGCGCCGTTGGTCTTCTCCTCCTTCTTGGTCACGGTGCGGTGGCCCACCCGCAGGTGCGGGCCGGCCACACCGGCCAGCCGCGTGTGGGCGGGCAGGGCGGCGAACTCAGCGACGAGACCAGCCAGCAGGGTCGCGGTCAGGTGTTCCTCCTCCGCGGCCCCGAGGTCGTCCATGGAACGGGTGAAACCCGCTACCGCGCGGCGGGTCGCACCCCGTACGAGGTCTTCCAGACCGTGATCGGCAAGCCAGGTGGCCGACGGTGCCGACAACGGCCGCGGAAAGTCCGCACGGCGTGCGTCGACCGACGCGGAGATGACGCTCAGCAGCCGTTCCTCAAGCGGAGCGGTCGTCTCTACGGCGGCCCGCATCCCAGATGCACGCAGCTGCACGGTAAGGATGGTGCTACGGCAGCAGCGGCTGACGGCCCGCCGGACCGTGGGGTGCTTGTCGCGAGAGCGACGGTGAGCGCCGCGTCCAGGCCCTCCGACTGGCCTCCCAGGAGCAGGATCCACTCCAGCGAGCGCGCCCACCGCCCCGGCCGGGCCAGCCTCTGCACATTATGGCGCAGCCCCGCCGCCGCGACCGGATCACGCTCCTCGGCCAGGAGAGCCAGATCGCGCCACAACTGCGCCAGGGGCTGGTCGACATGGGGATCGAGACGTTGCTGGACGCGCGACGTCCACATCTCGTGGCGGTTGAGCACCCCCTCGCGCTGCCGGTGCGCCCGGGCAAGCCCGGCAGCCACCGCTGACGGCACCGGCAGCACGCCGGCGACCTCGGGAGTCGCCCACGAGGCCCAGCGCACCACAAGCGGGGGCCCGCCGGGGTAGGCCCACCTGAGGAGCGGGTGATGGGAACAGTCGGCGAGCAGGAGGCTTTCCACCCAGGCACTGTTCTCCTTGGCGAACGCGACGAAGGCCTCCGGCGAGAGTCGAGTGAGCTCTTCAACGTCGGCCGGCTTTGCGCTCAGTGCGTGCCGACAGCAGTCGAAGCACCTCGGGTCGACGCGGTAATGGGCGGGGCAGGACTTCACCCGGCGACTCTACGACCCCCGCCGTGAGCACCCCGCAGGACAGGACGGCCGAGGGCGAGGGACAGCCGGGCTGAGGACCGTTCCAAGAGTCGGGCGGAGACGGCGGCGCAGGCCGTGACACCTAACGGGATCGCGCTTGCTCTGCTAAACCGACAGAAGAACAACGGTCTGGCCAGCAGGTTCGTGAACTCGCCCCCGTCGGAGGATCATTGTCTTCGCCAGCGGCAAAGACGCCGCCCGGGGGAAAAGGGGAACACGTCATGGGGCTGGACTGGAGCCGCATCGGTACGGGAGACCGGGAACCCCTGCTGCACCCGCGGGAGATCTTTGCCGCGCTAACCAATCGGCCCTGGCCCTATCTGCGCCAGGAGCAGGGCGAAGTGCTGGAGGGATGGTTCCAGCGCAGGAACGACCGCGATGTCGTGATCAAGCAGAACACCGGCGGCGGGAAGACCGCCGCGGGCCTGCTGATCGCGCAGAGCACCCTCAATGAGGGCATCGGAAAGGCCGTCTACCTCGCACCGGACACCTACCTGGCCTCGCAGGTCCGCGAGGAGGCGCGCAGGCTGACGCTGGCGACCTGCGACGACCCGAACGACATGGCCTTCCGTTCCCAGCAGGCCATTCTGGTCACGACCTTCCAAAAGCTCATCAACGGCATGTCCGTGTTCGGCGTCGTCGGCGACGACAGGGAGAGGATCGACCTCGGCCTGGTCATCGTTGACGACGCGCATGCGGCGCTGGCGACCACCGAGGGCCAGTTCCGGCTCACCATCCCCGCCTCGCACCCCGCGTACGCGGCGCTGCTGAAGATGTTCTCCGCAGACCTGCAGCACCAGTCGGCCAAGGGCTGGCAGGACATCCAGGCCGGCGACTACTCCGCGGCCGTGCGGATCCCGTTCTGGTCCTGGGCCGACCGGCAGAGCGAGGTCATGGCCCTGCTCCACCCCTATCGGAAGGACAAGGGCTTCAAGTTCGAGTGGCCGCTGATCGCGGAGGACCTGAAACTGTGCGCGGCCACGGTGACCAGCCGCGGTGTGGAGATCCGCCCACCGTGCCCGCCGATCCACATGATCCCGGCCTTTGCCCGGGCGGCCCGCCGGGTGTACCTGACCGCCACGCTCTCCGACGACAGTGTCCTGGTGACCGACCTGGACGCCGATCCCAAGCTGGTCGCCCGGCCGGTCACGCCCGGCCGGGCCTCCGACCTCGGCGACCGCATGATCCTGGCCCCGATCGCGCTCAACCCCTCCCTCGATGACGAAGCCGTACGCGTCATGGCCGGTCAGTTCGCTCTCGGCGACCGCGACGGCGACTGGGTGGCGGACTCACCGCCGATCAACGTCGTCGTCCTCGTGCCCAGCGACAAGGCAGCCGAGGCATGGAAGCCCTACACCGACCGCATCCACCACGTCGGTCAGATGGCGGCAGCAGTCGCCGAGTTGAAGGCCGGCCACGTCGGCCTGGTGGCGCTGGTCAACAAGTACGACGGCATCGACCTCCCCCGCGAGGCCTGCCGGCTGCTGATCCTGGACGGCATCCCCCGCCCGATGGACGCGGTCGAACGCCGCGAGGCCGTCGCCCTGGCCAACAGCCCGGCCCGACTCGCCCGCGAAGTCCAGCGCATCGAGCAGGGCATGGGGCGCGGCGTACGCGACAGCGACGACCACTGCGCGGTCCTCCTCCTGGGCGCCAACCTCGGCGTGGCCACCAGCGACCCGCTCCACCTCAGCCTTTTCTCCCCCGCCACCCGGGCCCAGCTGGGCCTGAGCCGGGACATCGCCGACCAGATCAAGGGCGAAGGACTGGACGGCATCCGTGCCGCCCTGGCCGCCTGCCTTGGCCGCGACCCTCACTGGCTGGAGCGCAGCCGCCGGGTCCTCGCCGAGGTCCGCTACGCCGAGACCAGCCTCGTGCGGCCCGAAGCCGTAGCCGCCCGCGAGGCCTTCGATCTCGCCTCCGCCGGACAGACCGGCGCCGCCGCCGAACGGTTGCAGCGGACCATGAACGATCTGCAGGATGACGCGCTGCGCGGCTGGATGACGGAGCAGAAAGCGGCCTACCTCCACCTGACCGACGCCGGGGCTGCTCAGCGCGTTCTGGCCGGCGCGGTGCACGACAACGGCTTCGTACTGAAAGCCGCTGCCGGCACCCCGCCCGAGAAGATCCGCGCCGCCGCCGTACAGGCCCGATCCGCCGCACAGTTCCTGGGCAAGACCTACGAGGACGGCAGGCTGCTGGTGCTGGGCGTGCGGGCACTGCTGGAACACATCGTGTGGGACGAGGAGCGCACCAATGATGCCGAAGCCGCCTGGCAGCGGCTCGGCGAGCACCTCGGGTTCACCAGTACCCGCCCCGAGAAGCTGTACGGCACCGGCCCCGACAACCTGTGGGCGCTGACCGGCGACCGGCACGCGGTGACTGAGCTGAAGACCGGCTGCACCACTGACACCATCGTCAAGAAGGACCTCGACCAGCTCGGCGGCAGCGTCCGCTGGGACCAGGAGCAGCACCCGGGCGTGGACGCGCTGGCGGTCATGGTCCACCCCAGCCGCGCCCTCGACCCGAAAGCGATCGCCGTCCCGGGGATGCGCGTGATCACCCCGCCGAAGCTGGACGACCTCAAGACGGCCGTGGTGGCGTACGCGGTCGCACTCAGCGACGGACCGGGCCGCTGGAAGGACGAGCAGGCCGTGGCGGCCCAGCTCAACCACCACAGGCTCACCGCCGGAGCCCTGTTCCAGGCATACGCCGAGGCCCCTACGGCAGCGGGAGCGTGACACCGTGAAACGCGGAGACAGCGACTACGCGGCCGCCCTCCAAGCCGTCGTGGAGATCCTGAAAGACCGGGCACGCAGCGGCTGCCGGCCGATGACCTACGGCGACCTGAGCGCGCTGCTTCTCGCCGACCATCACGCGGTTCCCGCCCACCAGGGACCGCTGCCGTTCCTGCTGGAGGACGCATCCGTCCAGGAGAGCCCCGGCGGAGACAAGCCCCTGATCTCAGCTCTCGTGGTTCTGCAGGACGAGCTGCGTCCCTCGACAGGGTTCTACAAGCTCGCCAGACGGCATCCGTACGCCGCGACCCGAAAGGGCGACAACGAGACCATCTGGATCAATGAACTGGATGCTCTCCGGCGGGAGTACAACACCAACTGACTGGCCTAAGGCCACCCAGGGCGCGCAGCCTCAGGGGGAGCCTGCTGACCTCGAGCCCCCGACGTAGAGGACGAAACAGCCGCGCAACAAGTGGGGTTCTCCAGAGATGCGCGGAGGGTGTGGAGGTGACTGCGGCGCCTGTTCCGGCCTCCGTGCGCGCTGATGGCGCTGCACATCGATCACGAGCGAACCACATATGCCGAATTCTTGATCAATAACGGCCATATGCCTGGCCACTAGTTGCCAGTCACACTGCAAGTCCACCAAACTGGCGTTGAGCGTTCAGGTGCGCTGTCTCGCAGGCCGCCCTTCCCACCGGGGCCAGTCACGAGAGAACCGGGTACCCCTCGGATCCATGTTGCAAGTGACGTGATTGGCGTGCCCAGACGACGGTCCGCGGCAGCACCGGGGTGGGACGGTGCGGATGCGGACCGGACTCAGGAGCACCGCATGACCTCCGCCCTTCCCCCTGCCGCTAAGAACACCTCCAGCAGGGCAGGACGCCCGGGCGAACTCGCCCTTCGGCTCAGCGCAGAGACGCACATCAGCTACCAGAAGGCGCTGGACGTCGTGCGCCAGGCGAGCCGTGAGGGACGGCTGCCAGCGCGCCTGGATGACGCAGGCGTCGACCTGGCCCTGCGTGTCCTCCTCGGCCAAGAATCCGTTCAATGGGCACCCGGCCTGGCAGGCTCCCCTTGGCCTACGAGCTACGAGCCGCTCATGTCCACGCTCCCTGGCATGCGTACGGAGTACGGCCGTCAGGCGCTGGCTATGGCCACGGCCGCGCCCCGACCCGGTGAGCCTGTAGAAGCCGACTGCGGCTTCTACAGCCCCGAGTACCTCGCCCTGGAAATCGGCGCACGACGGGACATCGTGCAGGACAAGCAGGACGGCATCGAACGCGATGTACTCAGCTGGCTGCTGGAATGCCTCGACGCACGGTGCGCGGAACGGCCGCAGCAGTTCAGCCTCCCCGATCCCCGGGGCGGACACCGAGTCGACGAAGCAATCGGTCTCGCCCGACGAGGTGACATGACACGAGCCGAAGCGGTATTGCACCGTGCTGTCAAGGCACAGCCCTGGGACATCGACGCATACGCCCACCTGGGAATTCTCACGCTGATGCGCCACGACGACGGTGAATACGGTGACCCGCTGTCGACCGCCACGTCACACGCCAGGCGCCTGTGCCTGGATGAGGCGCTCGGCTACTTCGAAGCAGCAGTCTTCGTCGGTGAGGCACTCCTGCCGCTGCCCTTTACCGGTCTGCTGCCGAAAGACGACTGCAGCAACAACGCTTTCTACCGGGCCGCTGGCGGCTTGGCGCACACGTTGTGGCGGCTTGGCCGCCACAACGCGGCGGAACGCACGCTGCTGTCCCTGCTGTACATCAACCCGTTGGACAACTACGGCGCCCGCTATCTACTGCCGCTCGTGCGTAGCGGCCAGCGCTGGACTGCAGACCTCGGCGACAAATACGGGTCCTAGGTAGCTTGGAGGGGTGAGCGCCCTGGTGATCGCTTCGGCCCCGTCAGTCGCGAAGGCTCTCCACAAGCCCCGCGGCTCCGGCACCCCGGCGTGGGATGATGCGCACAGGCATTCGACCTGGTCGGGCGGCCGGAGCGACGAACCATCGCAGTGGCTGGATGCTGTGCGGATCCGCGCCGAAGTGCCATGGCACGGCGACGATGTGCACGGGCGCGGTGCTGGTTGGCGAGTGCGGCCTACATCAGGAAGCAGCCCGGCTCCCCACCGCCGTCCTTGAACTCAGCGCGCAGCACCTCGGCCGTCTGGCGTACCCCATGCCGTCCTGCGCGCTGCCCCCGAGTCACCGGGCGACGGCAACGACCATCACGCCGAACGAACGTCGATGGCAGGCACCGCGTCGGCCTCTCCTACACCGCCGGGTTCATCCGCCAAGACCCTTCCGCCGTCGGTCTACGCCGACGACACCATCAGCTCGAACAGAGGCCCAAGACCGGGCGGCCGACCGGTTTCTGGATGGGCCTACACGGGGGGTGCCGGTGGCCCGGTGCGGACTGCGGCTTTTCTCTCTGGTGAAGGACCATGCGCCGTGTAGGGTCGCTGTCAGATGTCGTGGTTCGCAGTACCTGCCCGCGCTGTGCGCGGGCGCTTTGCTGTGCAGTGCCGGACCAGGGCGATCACCTCCAGGGCCGCGCGGTGCGGCTCCTGACAGCGAATGAGAGGCACGAGCATGGCCAGCGGAACCGTCAAGTGGTTCAACGCCGAAAAGGGCTTCGGCTTCATCCAGCAGGATGGCGGCGGGCCGGACGTCTTCGCGCACTACTCCAACATCAACGCCTCCGGCTTCCGTGAGCTGCAGGAGGGCCAGGCGGTCACCTTCGACATCACGCAGGGACAGAAGGGTCCGCAGGCGGAGAACATCACGCCGGCCTGACCCTCGGACGTCATCAGGCGGCGCTCTCGCTTGCTCTCACCGGTCCGGACCCCGTGGTCCGGACCGGTGAGAAGCAGGGCTGCTGGCGGTATTGTCGAGCGCAGGATGCCGCTAAGCAGCCTTGGGCTTGGCCGGACCACCGCCGACGGGTCCGGGAGGCCCGGCTTCGATGATCTTCTTGCGGTAGGCGGGGTCGGTGCCCCAGACCGTTCTGGACTTCTGCTGGTGGTAGCCGTTGGTGCACTCGCCGAGCCACGAGCGGCCGATCCGTTCGATGCCCCGCGCCCACGCGTCATGCCACAGGTAAGGCCCGGCGGCCGCATCCTCCTTGTTGTTGTACGTCGACTCCCAGCCGGTCCACAACGCGGTGAGTTCGGCCACCACGGCGCCGTGCTCCCACCAGCAGGCGTGCGGGAGCTGCTCGGTGGTCAACTCATAGGTGTCGGCCATGCGGATCACCCACGCGGTGAACTCGCCCCACAGTTCCTTGCGTTCGTCCTCAGCAACCTTGTGCCACGCGACGGGTGTGCCGGGAACGCGCTTGTTTTCGCTGCCGCCGTCTTCACCGGCCGCGCCCTGTTTCGCCGCGCCGCGCGCGGCCCCGCCGTCTTCGAGTCTGGCAAGGCGCGCGGCGAAACCGGTGAGTTCTCCGTTGATGGACTCCAGAGCGTCGAAGAGTGGACCAAGCGGATCAGGCACGGGGCACCGCCTTTCGCACCCGGCGGTTGCGCGCAGCACGCACGGTCACGTCTGAAGCCCTGGGGGAGCTCACCAACAGGGGAAAGCGGGGCCGGCGCCGCCCCCGGGGCCCGGCGTCCTCAAGACGGGCCAGACGGTCGGCGAATCCGGTGAGCTCGCTGTTGAGAGAGTCCAGGGCATCGAAGAGCGGGCCCAGAGGATTGCGAGGGTCGTAGGCCGGGGGGCGAGGCTGCGCTTGCGCGGCACTGGGCCTGGCGTCTTCCTCCAGGCGGGTAATGCGCCGTGCGAGGCTGGCCAGTTCTCCGTGCATCGCCTGCAGGACCTCCTCGGACCACTCAGCTGCTGGCGACATGGCTGTTCACCTTCTTCAGGGCTTCCTTGGTGGCTTCGCTGATCTCCTTGGCGCGGGGGCCTTCGTGGATCCGCTCGAACTTGACCCGGGTGACGGGGGTGCGGCGGTGGACGACCAGGCCTTCGCGTTCCTTGATCTGCCGGATGTCGCCGGGCTCGAGCACGGCCCGGCGGCGGGTGGAGATGCTGATGGAGGCGCGGTCGCCGTCGTCGGAGATGCTCTCGGTGTCTTCCTCGAACTCGCCGGCGAGCTGGGAGTAGGTCTTGAGCTCCTGCTCGTCTGAGACACCACCCAGAATGACCTTGATCGTGGCGGCCGCGAACATTTTCCTCACGCCCAGCTCTCCCCACCTCTCGTGGGCCTGGGCGAGGTTCTGGAGCACGGCGACCATGAAGATGTTCTGCGAGCCGGAGACGGACATGAGGCTGGGGATCTGCGGCAGGGGTGCCACGTTCGCCAGCTCGTCGCCGAGCAGTGCGAGCGGTGGGTCGAGGCGGCCGTTGGGCATTCTGGCGGCGATCACCTTGGCGGTGTCGAGGATGGCCCGCGAGAAGGCCGCCATGATGGGTGCCAGGCTGGAGCCCTCGTCTTCCTCACCGATGAGGAACACGGTGCCGCCCTCGGTGAGCCACTTCGCGATGGAGAAGTTCTTCTCGTCGCGAGCGGACTTGCCGAAGATCGCGGCGACCTTGTGGTCGTACAGGGCGAGGATGGACTGCTCGGCCGTGCGCCAGCTCGCCGAGCGCTCCTCGGGCGCCGCGGCGTGCTGGGCGGCCAGGGCACGGGCGAGGTTCTCCTGGCCGTGGGCGGCGAGGATGTCGACCGGCTGCCGTTCGGTGGGGGCGGTCGCCCAGCGCAGGATGTCCATCCCGCTCAGGCCCTCGAGCGCGGCCGCGTGCAACCAGCACGTCATCAGCATCTGGGCGTTCATGACGAAGTAGCCGCCGTTTTTCGTCCCCTCATCCGACTTGGTCGTACCGGTGAGGGTTTCGGCGCGCTTGCGAGCGACGGTGAAGTCTTCGCAACCGTCCACGAGGCTCCACTGCAGCTGGAGCGGCCAGTTGGACAGGCCGGTCGGGTCGAGCACCATCACCGGCCCGTACTTCTCGCGGCTCTTGGCCGTCGCGTAGAGCACGTCGGTCTTGGAGGAGGTGGCCAGCACACTGCCGGGGAAGTCGAGGATCCACGGCATGATCAGCTGTGACGTCTTGCCCTCACGAGGAGGGGCGACGATCAGGACGGTCTCCTCGAATGGGATGTACAGCTTCACCCCGGTCGGGATCGCGGTGCCGCAGAACACGGCGACCTCGGTCACCGGCACGTCGGTCACCTTCGGCGGTGCGCTGGTGCGCCACGGAAGCGCCCGGGGGCCGGCCGTCTTGTCGAGGGAGGGCCGCGGTGTGGCCAGGCTCGGGCGCAGCGCGCCGAGCCGGGACAGGGCCTTGGCCTCGCCCATGGCCTCTTCGAGCTGGCCGCTGGTGGCCAGTCCGTCGGTGCCCTCATCGTGCATCGAGCGCCAGCGCCGCCATCCGGCGCGGGCTCCCCAGCAGGTGCCGGCCGCCACGGCGAGGAAGGGCGGGTAGAAGGCGAAGGGCCCGCCCACCCCGGACCCTGCCGGGTACACGTCTTGCGGTTGCAGGGGATGGGCCAGCAGGGCGGGGATGGCGGACGCCGTCTCGTTCCACGACACTCGGGCCAGGGAGGCATGCGCGAGCAGACCGGAGACGACGGCGGCCACCCAGGCCCACAGGGTGAGAGCAACTGCAGTGATGCACAGGGCGATCCACCAGGCGTCCTTGTAGACGTGCAGGCGGTTGCCCGAGTGCGGGGTGACGACCTTGGCCACTACCGTGCACCCCCACCGATAGATATCGAGCCGCGGCCGACCGGCCGACGGGCGGTGTGCTGCACACTCGCGAAGGTGCCGCGATTCGGTTGGCCTTGCTGCCGGGTGGACGGGGGTGTGGTGTGCCGAGACGGCGCGCGGTCGGTGTGGTTCGAGGAGGTCATCAGGCTGCGCTCTTTCGCATCGAGATGAGCGGTGCCGCGGGTGCCTGGCTCCCGGAACTGGCTTCGGCCATCTTGCGGTTGGTGTTGGTCAGCTCCGACTCGGTGGCACTGCGGATGTGCTCCACCAGGTGCATCCGGTTGCCTACCTGCCACACGGCCCGGCCCGGTGAGCAGCGGCTGGCGCCGTCGACCAGGGCTTCGCGCGCCCAGTCGGGCAGTTGCAGGTAGTCCGCCGTGAGGTCGGCCTCGGCCTTGTCCATGTGGTAGAGCACTCGGGTGGCGGTGAGTTTCAAGATGGCCGCGGCCTCGGGTGCTTCGTCGACCATCAGGTCGCCGAGGTGGTGCAGGATCGCCCAGAACGACAGACCAAGCCGTCGGCCGTAGCGGACGAATTCTTCAAAGAGCCTGGCCACAGGGCGGTGGGAGAGGATGTGCCAGGCCTCTTCGACGATCAGTGTGCGTTTGATGCTGTCGCCGGGCTTGATCCACGCGTAGCGCAGCCACGGGCCGATCACACTCATCAGCAGCGGCATGGCCTCGCCTTCACGAGGCAACCGAGTGAGGTCGAAGACGATGAGCCGCGCGTCCAGGTCGATCCCGGGCGTGGTGGGGCCGTTGAACAGTCCCGCCAGGTCCCGGGTGGGGCTGCACAGTTGGTCCATGGCGAGGCTGGCGGGCTGGCCCCACTCGACCATGTCCTCGACGCCGACCTGGCGTCGGCCGAGCATGGCTGGCTCGGGGTTGGTCAGCGCGTCATGGATGTCGGACAGGACCGCGACCCGGTCCTCGGCTGCGGCCCTCACCTGCGCGGCCGCGTGGGCGACGGAGAGGGAGAACTCACTCTCACTGGTCAGCGGACCGCCGATGATCTCGACCATCGAGCAGAGGATCTTGAACTGGTACTGGGCGGGGATCCGGGGGTCGAGCGGGTTGAGCCGCACCCCTTCGCCGTCCTCGCCGCCGTAGATCAGGCGGATCGGGGTGACGCCCAGGGCCCGGGCGATGCCGTCCCATTCGCCGACGCCGTCCTCGCCCTGGGCGTCCAGGATGCAGAACGAGCGGTCCCGAAAGCGCAACTGCCGCAGCACGTAGCACTTTTCGAGAGACGACTTGCCGAACCCGGACTTGCCGAGCACGAGGGCGTGACCGCTGGGCAGGCGCTCGCGGGCGGACGGGTCGTAGAGGATGAACGGGTCGTAGATGTAGGCCTTTCCGGAGTAGATCTCCCGGCCGATGATCACGCCCCGGGGGTCCGAGGACGGGGCGCCGACTGCGGGGTACAGGCCGGAGGCGGTGGCGGTGGTGGTGCGCAGCGCGCGCCGCCTGGTCTGGGACTGGCGGCGTATGAGTTCGAGCATGGCGCCTCAGTCCTTCAGCAGTCCGGTGACCATGGGCAGGGTGTTGGCGAAGGCGCGGTACTGCTCGGAGTCGCACCACTCGAGCGCCAGTTGCGACTTGACCGCGGCCGCCCGCACCGTGTTGCGGTGCTGGACGAGGAGCTCGGGGTCGGGGGCGGTGACGGTGACCCACCCGGTCAGGCGCACGCCGGCTGCGCCGTTGGCCAGGTCGTGCATGGTGGAGGCGGATGCCCCCAGCTCGCGCTCCTCGCGCGGATCGGCGATCTTGCCGGGGTGGTTGTCTGCCTGGCCCGCCTCGTTGGTGACGTCCGCCATGGCGTCCTCGAGGGCCTTGTCGGCCGGCAGCAGCCGCATCGTCACCCCGACCGTGAGGATCACGTCGCTGACGTACAGCAGCAGCGGGGCCATGAAGTTGATGCCCACCGGCAGCACGGGGAACTGCTTGATCCACGCCGTGCTCGTGTACCAGGGGTCGGCGCCCTCCCAGCTGCGGGCCGCCATGCGGGTGGGCTCCCTCGCGTCCATCTCGGCGGGCCAGCAGCTGGCACGGTCCATGCCCCTGGTGTCGTTGATCCAGTGGTCGGGCGCGTAGGAGTGGTGGATCAGCGAGGCGAGCGCGGGCTCGTCCAGGTTGCGTACCCAGCGCAACTGAGCGCCGCCCAGGCCCCGGATGAACTGCTCGATCTCCTTGCCGAGGACCTCGCCGTACCCGTCGTGCAGGGTCTTGTAGGTCAGGGCCTCGGCCGACAGCTCCTGGGTGTAGGGGATGCCCAGCACCAGGAACAGCCGCCGGTCCTCGGCGTAGACGGAGACCATGTCGACCAACTGGTCGTAGGAGTCGCTCAGCCAGGAGGGCGCTGCCGGATCACGCCGCGCCGCGGCGTCGTGCGCATGGGCGTTCGGGTCGGTGGGCAGCAGTCGCGCCAGCCACTGCACGTACTGGATGCGCCCGCCCGACTCCGCGGTCTCCTTGAGCAGGTACTCGTAGGCGGAGATCAGCGCTTCCTTGTCCGCGCCGTCCAAACCGCCGAAATTCTTGGCTCCCTCGACCTCGATGCAGGTCACGAACATGGACTCGGTGGGCTGGAGCAGTACGGCGATGTCCCCGTACGCGGTCCTGGCCGTGATCCATTCCAGCGACTCGGGGACGCCCACCGGCTGGGCCACTGGCACCGGTGTGCCGTCCCTGCGGCGCCCCGCGAGCGGGGCCGTGGACTTGTACAGGAGCTTGCCGTCACGCAGCAGCCGGCGGTGGGTGCGGCGGATCTCGTACCAGCGAAGGAAGGTACGGCCCTTGTAGGGGACCATCGTGACGTAGATGCACGTTCCGGCAGCCCCGAGAGCACCGAGGATCTTCAGAGGGATCCCGGGCAGTCCGGCCAGCAGGCCGACGGCCAGGACGATGCCGCCGAGCAGAACCAGCTGCTCGTCCATCTCGAAGCGGCGCCCCAGCAGACCGCGCGGCCGCGGTCGGGGGAAGCTGAAGACGCGGTCCATCGCGACTCCTTTCTCAATGCGTGAAGAGGGAGGTGAGCGCTGCCGCTAGCTCGTGGGCGGCGGGGGCGGGGGAGCGGGGGCCGGAGGCGGGGGAGCCTGGCCGCCCTGCCGAGGCGGCGGCGGAGGAGCACCTCCCGGCCTGGATCCGGGCGCGCCCGACCGCGGAGGCGGCGCGGGCGCCGGCCGGCGGGCTCCACCGGGGGCTCCGCCGCGGCCGCCACCACCGCGCGTTCCTCCGCCTGACCCGCCGAGGCCCCGGCCCTTGCCGGACCCGCCGCCCTGCTGGCCACCGCCACCGCCACCGCCGCCGCCGCCACTGCCGCCGTCGCCGGAGGCGTTGTTGGCGCCGTCCTTCGCGGCCTGGATGGTCTGGTCGCGGGCCTGGTCGATGCCTTCCTTGACGGCCATGGCCGCAGCCGCAGGCGGTGCGGCCTTGCTGGCCACGCCTGTGGCGCCGCCCACGCCGCCGGACTTCGAGGCGGCCTGCGTCTTCATGTCGTCCTGTTTCTGCTTCACGGCCTTGGCCCGCTGCCCCGCCTCGTCCTTGACCTGGGCCATGGCCTGCATCTCGTCGCCGACGAAGGGCAGCCACTTCGCGACCTGGAAGGGCATGAACAGGGCGATGAACAGCAGCGCCAGGAACGTGAGGCAGGTGCCGATGGCCTGCGGCAGGGTCATGCGGTTGCCGCTTTGGGCGACGCCGTCCAAGAGGGCGCCCGCCAGGGCGAGGGCGAGGTAGATGCCCAGCTTGCTCGCGATGATCCCGCCCATGACCCCGACCCACTTGCGGGTATGACCCCACAAGTCCTTGTCGACGAGGCCGGAGAAGACCAGCGGGCCGAAGACGAGCCCGAGCAGGATCAGCGCGTTGCGCACGATGAGCATGACCCACAGGCCGAACACCGCCAGCAGGATCATCAGGGCAATCGGAATCGCAATGACCACCCCGACCCCGGGCAAGAGAAGCGAGATGGCTGCCAGAGCGGTGAAGATCACCATCCCGCCGACGAATACCTCAGCGATGTAGTCACCGAGAATTGCTTCCGCGGAGGTGTCGACGAAATCGACTGTGTACGCCACGGCCACCGGCATGAATCCCGCCACGGCCACGGACAGCAGCAGGTAGCCGACGTTCTCCATAGCAGCCTGGCCGAGAGGAACGCCTCGGACCACCCGCTTCACCACCGATATCAGCCACTGGACCATGGTGAAGACGGTGGCGAGGGCGAAGACGAGACCGTACAGCCGAATGAACCCCGGGTTTCCCCAGTCGATCTCCATCATGGCTAGTTCCCCTTCCCCGTCTCGGCCGGCGCGGGACTCTTGCCGTTCTTCGGGGCTGCGGGCTTCTTGCCAGTGAGTTCCTCACCAAAGGCCGAGAACATGCCCTTGGTTCCGGCTCGCAGTTTCTGCTCCATGTAGCCGAGCGGGTCACTCGCGAAGTCAGCGGCCGCGCTCACTCCGTCGACGACGGAGTCGGCGCCCGAGTTGTCGTAAAGCCACTTCGCGCCGGCCTCCGCTTTGTCGCACACCCACTTGCCGCCAGGTGCGTTGCACGGGTTGAAGCTGATCGCCTGGGCTTTGGGGGCCGCGGGCCCGGTCACAACGAGGGAGGCAGCGAACATGGCGGCAACAAGCCCCTGCGCCATACGCCGCCGCACGAATTCAGCCTGCATAGCGGGGCGCCTCGAATTCCTTGTTGGCCAGGCGCATGTCATCGGTGGACGACGCCGACTCATCCGGCGCGACGAGCGGGGTGGGACCGTCCGCCAGGTCGATCGTCGCGACCTTCCAGTCGCCGTCCTGCCACTGCAGGATCAACGTGTAGGTCGACCAGGTGCCCGAGACGGGCATCTTCGAGTTCTCGGTGGGGACGCCGACGACCTCGCTCATCCAGACCCTGACCGTCGCGGTGTCCTCGGAGTACGAGCGCACGCTGGTGCCGAGAGAGGCCGCCCGCATCACCATGTCCGGCGCCGTCTGCTCGGTCACCCCGAGCGATGCCATCAGCCCCTTGGCTGTCTGGTCGTCCTGCGCCTCCTGCTGGGACAGCGCGGAGGACGTCATCACCGTCTTCAGCACCTGGTGACGCAGCGCCGGGTCGGTGAAGTACCCCGGTGAGGAGCGGGCCATCTGGTAGTTGACCGCGGCCGCTGCGGCACCGTCCTTGGTGCGCGGATACCCCACAGGCACACCGCTCTTGACGGAGCTTGCCTTGGCGCCGGGCCCGCTGCCGCCGGCCTGCGAGGTGGGCGTGGAGTCAGCGGGCGTCTGAGGAGTCCCGCTGCCGTTCTTGCCGCCGCCGAACAGGATCAGCGCCATGCCCAGCGCGAGGACGACGCCGAAGATGACCGCGCCGATCTTCACCCTGCGCCACGGGGATTCCGGTCCGGTCCCGGGAGTCTCCGGCGCCTTGGCCGTCAAGCTCCGCGTACCGGTGTGCTTCTGGTTGACGGCCATTAGATTCCAAACCCGTAGACGATGCCGAAGAGCGTTGACATGGAGGCGACCGCGAAGAGTCCAAGAAGGGAGCTGGCGACCATCGTCTGCCCCTTCTTTGTCTCCATCGTGTTGTGCTGCTGATTGCCCACTCGGATGTGAACCGCTCCAACGATGGCGCTACCGAGGAGGAAGAGAACTGCGCCGGCCATCACGACACCGACGATGATCTTCGCCTTTGTTCCGATGGCGCCGAATACATTCCAGTCCGGCTTTATGCCGTCGGTGATGCTGCCTATGCCGCCGTTTGCGGCCAGCTCGACAACTTGCTGTGTTACCTGCACGAATCCCTCCCAAGCTGCGAAAGCCTGCCCCAGTCCGTGAAGGACCTGGACAATCGGTCGTCGACAGCGAGGAATTAGCGCGTCACGCCGAAGCATCTGCAGCCGAATACAGGGAGGCGGCTAAATCGCCCTCCCGGCGGATGTGTTGACGCATCCGCGATTCGATGCCTTAGAATTCAGCGCGAGTTGTCGATTCCCTGCTGCTTTCACTCGGCGCAGACGCTAGCCGCGCAATGTGCGGCTATGTAGTGGCGCATTCGCAGCCCTGGGACGCCCGGGAAAACGGGCTCACCCCATGGCACGGGAATTGCGGTTTCCGTCCCTCGTGGCGGGATGCGCATCGACGACTGGGGATCGAGACATGAGCACAGCCATACGCATCGCCGCGGGTGGCGTCGCGGCGATGTGCGGTGGGGCGCTCTGCCTGCCGCTGATGCTGGGTGCGGGCGGGTCGGACAGCGGACCGGCTTGGGAGGACGCCTGCACACCGAACAACTCGGCCATGCAGGTGGCCAGCAGCAAACAGGAGATCCCGGCCGCAGCGGCTGGGGGACAGGTCACCGTGCCCCTGAACCCTCAGGGCAAGCAGCAGAGCGTCAACTGGACCGAGGAACAGAAGCGCAACGCCAGCGTGATCACCAACGTCGCGCGCAGCCGCGGTATGCCGCCCCGCGCGGCTGTCATCGGCGT
This sequence comes from Streptomyces sp. NPDC101191, assembly GCF_044767915.1. Classification (NCBI taxonomy): domain Bacteria; kingdom Bacillati; phylum Actinomycetota; class Actinomycetes; order Kitasatosporales; family Streptomycetaceae; genus Streptomyces; species Streptomyces sp. NPDC101191. The sequence goes on along the minus strand of NZ_JBIWOU010000009.1, from coordinate 47,647 downwards.
GGCCACCGCGATCCAGGAATCCATGCTCAAGAACATCCGGTACGGAGACCGCGACTCCCTGGGCCTCTTCCAGCAGCGCCCCTCCCAGGGCTGGGGGACCGTCGCGCAGGTCACCGACCCGATCTACGCGAGCAACTCGTTCTTCAAGCGCCTGGCCAACGTCGGCAAGTGGCAGACCAAACCGCTCACGCAGGCAGCCCAGAACGTTCAGCGATCTGGCTTCCCGGACGCATACGCCAAGTGGGAGAAAGCGGCCGGTGACTTGGTGGTCAAGAGCTGGGGCAAGAACGCCGTGCTCTCCACCACTTCCGGCTGCGATGCGGTGCAGAACGCCGCCAACACCACTGACGCCAAGGGAGCCTGGGCGCTTCCCGTGGAGAACTCCCACGTCAGCACCCCCTACCGGTCCGGCGGCGGCATGTGGTCCTCCGGCTACCACACCGGAATCGACTTCCCCGTGGCCACCGGCACCCGCGTCCAGGCCGTGGGCACCGGCACCGTCGTCGAAGCCGACTGGGGCGGTGCCTACGGCAACAACGTCGTGATCAAGATGAGCGACGGCAAGTACACGCAGTACGCCCACCTCTCAAAGATCACCGTGAGCCAGGGCCAGAGCGTCAAAGCCCGCCAGCAGATCGGCCTCTCGGGCGCCACCGGCAACGTCACCGGCCCACACCTGCACTTCGAAGCCCGAACCGGACCCGCCTACGGATCCGACATCGACCCAGTCGCCTATCTCCGCAGCCACGGACTCTCACTCTGACCACCCGAAGGAGGAGCGCCCGCGGCACCATGCCACGGGCCGCACACCATGAACACCAGCACGCGCTACCAGGTCCACATCAACCGCGACGGACAGCTCTACATCGAAAACGAACCGCAGGTCGTCCCCGACGGAGTCGACCCCTCTCAGGTCGTCGTCCAGGTCCTCCACATCGAGGCCGCCGGCAGCGGCATTCCCGTACTCGTCCAGGTCCAGGACGAGCGCAGCAACTCCCACTTCGACATGCAGGTGATGCCCGACGGCTCCACCCAGGCCGCAGGACCCCAGCTCGCAACTCCCCAGCCGGTAGCCCGCGGGCAGAATGCCCCCCTCTTCGAGCGGCTCGCCGCCGCCCAGGCCGCCGGCCGCGCCCACGACTTCGACACGGCCATAGCGGCAGCCGACGACATCCTGCAGCAGCTCACGGCCGAGCAGGGCGACACGGCCCCCGGCACCCTCGAGGCCGCACAATTCCGCGCCGACCTGGCCTATCTGAGCGGCGAGTACGCATTCGCCACCGCCTCATGGATCTGGCTCGCCCTCGCCTGGTTCGACCGGTTGGGCCCGGGCAAGCGGCGCACGCAGGTGGCCGCGCAGAATGCCGCCCACGCGTGGATGCAACTGTCCCCGCCGGAGGCGGGTCCCCTGGCGACCGACCTGGTCAACATGCTCTTGGAAGTAGCAGCCCCGGAACGCACCGCAACCATGCGCGCCCAAATCACCGAGCGACTCGGACAGGTCAACAACTAGGGGAAAGTCAGTGCCCGTCGGGCCTTGACAACCTTGCAACATCATCAGACTGCTACAGTTTTTCTGTCCGGAGCACAACAACCCTTACGTGCGCAAGAGCTTCGACGGCAGAGGAGGCAGGATCATGCGACGCCTGACGGTGTTCTTCCAGGGAGTCCTCACGCTCGGCGTCGTCGTCATGCTGCTGGTCAGCTGCCTGATGCTCGTCGCCCATGGCGGCCCCAGCATCGAGCTGGCCCAGGCAGTTGGTCTACTCGCCCTGTTCCTCGTGCTGCTGCTCGTAACCGAGCGCCGGACAACCGGGCGCTGGTTCAGGTGGTCACGCCGCTGAGGCCAGCGCCCACCCGGAGCTCTTTCGCTCGAGTCCGCCGCGGCGCGTTTGCTGATGGCTGCCGCTGCAGGGCCCAGCTGGAGAAGACGTATGCGAGGCCCGCCCGTCGTCCGCTCCCCGGGCGGGCTTCGTCACTCTGGGCGGTGCCGCCCCAGGACACCGGTCTCATACCCGATGGCGGCGGCGTGCGGAAGGGTCCGGGCCCGGAGTGAGAGCCGGGATCCGCACAGCAGTCGGTCGGCGGACTCTGGCCTGACCTTCAAGATCGTGGCGATCTGGCTGTGTGGCCACCGTCCAAGGGGCGCTTCATGAGCGGTGAGTTGCGGCTGTCAGGCCATCTGAGGATGGGCCGGTCGATGTGCCGACGCTCGACCTCGACGCCGCAGCCGACGGCGCGAAGCCGGGCGGCGAGTTCCTCGGCCACGGCAACCGACCGGTGCCGGCCTCCGCCGCACAGGGACCGAGGCCGAGCAAGGTGGGAACAGCCTCCGCCGGGACTGCGGCCCTTGGCCCATCCGAGGAGGGACGGTGCCGGAACAAAAAAGAGAGACCAGCCATACCCGCACCCGCGAAGGCGCAGGATTTCGAATGCCCAACTCGTCGGATGGGCCTTTGAGATGGCTGGTCTCGCATTCAGTTAACCACACATTCCACGCCGGCGGTCAAACCACCGGCCCGGAGGCCGAGTGTGAACCGGCTCGCCGTCGCCCTTGAACTCGCCACACGAATGCCCGATTCCCGCAGGGTGGGACGCCGAACGAAGATTCCGCAGCCATCGCACTCACCCCTTGGACCGCACCCCGGTTCCGGCTTGTTGGACCGGTGGATCACGACGCAGCCTGCCTGGAGTCCACCGTCCTCGTCCGAAACGGGAGCCGACCATGGCCGAGCCCGGCAACACCACGGTCACCTGGGCCGAACGCATGGAGCTCCTCAAGGACTCGGCACAGCAGCGGGTCCTGAACGCACCGATGCCCACCGCGGCGATGGAGCAGCTCCTCGCGGACGGAAAGGCCGACGCCCTGGGGCGGTTCGAGGGCAGCCCCGTGCGCTACATGGACCGGTGGTGGCGGGTAGACGAACCCGGTTGGGTGGCACTCGACGAAGCCGCCTCTGCACAACTCGACCTCCACGCCGAGCGCTACCGGGCCGCGACCGCGGCCACCACACCCGCCGGCGCAGCTCCGGAAGAGGACGCCAATCCCGCCGAGATACCGCCCGCCCGGCCCGAGGCGGGGGCAGCATGAACAACGAACAGTACGGAGCGCCACAGCACGAGCTCAACGTCATCAGCAGTCTGCTGCGCGACAGCTCCACAGTGAACCAACTCGTCGACTGGAACCGACCAGAGCCCCAGTACTGGCTCAGGACCGACCACTTCCAGACAACCTGGCTCGGCGATGCCTACGAGGCACTTCTGACCGGTGGGTTGGGCGACATCGAGCAGCGGCTGCAGGCCTACCCCGGTGCCGACCGAGCCCAGGCCACAGCAGACGCCGTCACCGCCAGGATGATGACTCTCTACCAGCAGCGCGCCGCGGCGGGCGACGCCAACGCGCAGTGGGCCGTCAACCAGGCGTACTACACCCACTCGGACTTCTGGGCAGGCCTCCACGGCGCCATCCGCCAGATGGCACAACCCACCTGGCCGGCCAACCCAGAGCACGCCCGGCATGACGCCTACGTCACCGCTCGCGCAGCCCAGCACCCCTCCACCACCGAGAACGTCCCGTTCGAACTGACCCGCCCACGGGGCTACGACAATGACGCGCGCCATCGGGAACTGGCGGTCATCGGAGCCATCCTCAACAAACCGGCGCGGGCACAGGACTTCTGGTACTCCCCACAGAGCCCGGACGCATCGCCCTACTGGCTCCAGCCCCAGGACTTCGGCGACCCCGTAACCGCCGAGATCTGGGATGCCCTCGTCACGGGCCCAGACCCTGCCATCGCGCTTCCGGCGGCCACCGACCCTAACCTCACGCCGCAACAGCGGGCCGCCGCGATGATCCAGCACATCACCACACGCCTGACCTACAACGACCACCACCGCTCCACCGGCGACCCGGCGGCCCAGGCCCGCCTGGACGCCAACGTCAACCAGCAGATCGCCACCTACCTGGCACAGGCGAGTGCCCCCGACTTCAGCCCGAACCCCGACAACGCCGCCCGGTATGCAGTCACCTTCATCCTCGAGCCGAGCATTCCCGCCGCGGTAGAGGACCTGGCAGGCCGCGTCCGCGATTACGGACTGTCCGACGCCTCTCTGGGCCAGATCGGACTCGAACTCCGGACCAACGAGTACGCCCTGAACCAACTCGCGGACCGTCTCGATGCCGCGCCCCGCACCCTGGCCGGCTACAGCACGCCGAACCAGACCGCAGCACCCGCAGCCGAGCAGCGCGAGGGGCAACCGAGCTACACCTCCGTGCCCACCGAGCGCCGGGTCCTGATCTCGCTCATGCAGAATCCAAACCAGCTTCAACAGGACGGCCCCACCCGCTCCCTGGCCGAACAGGACTTCACCCAACACGAGCACCGCTACCTCTTCAAGGCCCTCCAGTCGCTGCCACCGGACGCCGCCCAGGATCGCTGGCTGCTGCAAAGCCAGGCCCAGCAGCTGGCCCGATACGACCAGGCCCCACCGCTGAACGCCGAAGAGCTCGCAAGGATCGAGCAGGGCGTGCGCGACCTGAAGGTCGCCCCAGCCGACCAGGGGGCCAGCCACCTGGTCACCATGACGGTCCGCCGCACGGCACGCGACGCCAGCACCGCGGTCCAGACAGCCGCGCGAGAAACGCTCGACCCACGCGTCCTCATCGACCAGAGCCGCGAGCAGTTCCAGCAGGCCACCCACGAGGCGCTCCGGTACCACGAGCAGTCCGTGCCCGAGCCCACCCCCTACGGCACCCATCAGGCGCACGTCGCGTGATCCCGGCAAGCGCAACCAAGGGAGCACCCCGTGGCTGCTGACGAACCCGACGCTCAGCGGCCGGGCGGAGACGCCGCCCGGCCGTCTGAAAACACCATCCAGAACGCCATCGAGTGGTTCTCATCGGACCGCTCCCGTACCCGACAGACCATCGAACACCCCGACGGCCCGATCGCGCCAGGAAAACTCCTCGACTCGGCCCGCTTCGACGTACAGGTCAACCGCCTCCTGGACGGAGAAACAGCCGAACAGGCCAAGGACCTCGTCCGCGCCCAGGCCGAGTGGCTCATCCGGTGGATGCCGCGCGACCACCAGCCTCTGTCCCTCGACAGCGCGCAGCAAGCCGGCCGAGCCTGGGGAATCCTGATCACCTCGGACACCGACACCCTGCCCGACCAGGACGTGCTGACGGAACTCGCCGCGCGGACCGGGATCTCCAGGCGCGCCGCGGACGAGATCCGAAACCAGGCCCGCAGAACCAGCGCCGCATACAACCGAGCCGACCTGCTCAGTCCGTACGACAGCGCCCCGGAAGAGGTCCTCATCGGCGACTGGAACCAGCTCGCCGCCTGCGGCACCGAACTGCCTGAGGCCGCAGAGCGAGCCCAGGACGTTCTGGAACTATTCACCGCCCGAGTCACTGGCGCCGAAGAACACGACTGGATGCACGCCGCAGCGCAGCACGCCGCCCAGGTCTACGCCAGCGTCATCCGCGCTCAACCACTGCTGGCCACCGTCGCCGCGGTGATCCCCAACCGGAACCAACCCGACGCCGCCGACGACCAAGCACGCCTCGTCGAACTCGCCCAGCAGGGCCACCTGACCACCGCAGCCACTGCGGCAGCCCGGGCGCGGGCTGTGCAGGAATGGGTCGGCCGAGAGAGTGAGGCCGCCCCGGACCGGACCAGAACAGTAGAGGCGGCAGCCCCCGGGACGCGCACCCTGCTCCACCTGAACAAGACCCTCGCCGCCCTCGACCCGAGGCGCGGCCCGTCCACGTTCCCCCCGATGGATCCCCAGCGCATCGCCCAGGTCGTCGAGGCGATCGGCCAGCTGTCCACCAGGATGAGCACGGTCCTGCGCCCGGCCGGCACCCTCCCGGCCACGCCAGGAGAGCACGCCACCCTGCAACGACCTCAACACCAGCAGCATCCGCCCACCCCGGGCCAGAGCCCCGGCGGAAACACACCAAGGGCCACGCCCTGAGTGGCCCCGCTCATCACGATCCACCGCCTGTACCGCACCTTCGAGCCTGGCGATGGCCAGCGGCGAGATCGGACGAGTGCATCAACGGGCGTCCCGTGATTGGCTTCCGATCGTCTCGACAACCTCGCTGACGATGCCGAAGAGGGCGGTAGCCTCGCGGACGCCAGCTCCCTGTTCCGTAAGGCTGCGCCGGACGCTGCGTCGGGCCTTCGCGTGCCCGGCCCGGGTGCGCAGGGCCTCACCGACCGTCGCCTCCAACTGCTGGATGAGGACGATCTGCTGCTCCGCGGCGCTCAGGTCGGTCGCGCTGACGTGGCCGCGGTCGAGCTGGGCGTTAGCTGCTGATGCCGTCTGGATCGTGGTGAGGGCTTCCGCCTGGCCGCCGATGAGCTTGGAGATGTCCGGGCGGCCCTGCTCGTCGCGCAGTTGCTGTGGACAGCGGTCGATGGCGTCCAGTACGAGCAGGGTGGTCAGGTCGATTAGGCCAGCGGTGCCGTACGGGCGCAGCCGGACCATCACCTGCTGGGCATCGGTCCAGTCGCCGGGCATGCTCGCACTGCGGCCGCGCGCGTAGGCCGAGGCGATGCTCTCCAGGACCGACCAGTATGCGGGAGTTCCTGCCGGGGGAATGGACGAAGTGGCTGGCATGCCGTAGACGCTACCGGTTTCCTGTCGTCTTGCGGTCGCACGCCGGGTGCCGAACTCCCCACGCCCGCACATGGTTTCTGCCCTTCGACGTGATAGTCGAACGCCATCCCGGCAGAGGAAAGGTGACAACACAGGGCTTCGCGTGCGGTCCCGCTCGTTGTGCCTTTCACGGGGTGCCGACCCATCACGCCAGTTGCCTTCAGTGCAACTGAGTTGCATTGAAGGCAACAATAGGCTAGGGTGATCGCATGCCAAACGACCAGACACCGAAGAGCACTCTGGAGACTCTGCGTGGATCCGTAGACGCCCTGCTCACTGTTGCCGGCCAGAAGCAGAACCAACTGGCCGAAGGAATTGGCCTGCCCAACTACGCCGTCAGCCGTCGCCAGTCGGGTCGTTCCCCGTGGAGCTTCGACGAAGCTGACGCCATCGCCCGGCACTTCGGCATCCCGCCGCTCATGCTCCTCGCCGGCGCGGAGAACGCCTGCGAGGCCTACGCAAGCAGTCGGGGAACTACGGTGACTGCGCTTGTCACTGCCCCCAAGGAGACGCCGAGCGCCGCCGAGGAGACGCCGGTGGCTTCCGAACCGGCCCCGGCCGAGTCGCCGGAGCCGCAGAGCAGCGAGTCCGCACCTCCTGCGGCCGACGACGTCACCGAACTGCCCACTCCGGCCCCCTGCGTGCTGTGCGGGCTTCCGGCCGCCACCGAACTCGAAGGCTTCCCGCAGCACGTCTCAGCCGACGACTGCGAAGCAGCGAAGAGTGCGGCCCGGCCGCAGACGACGCCCACTGAGGTCCAGGAGGACTCCGAGACGCGCCAACCCGCCCCCTCTCCGGGCGGCGTTACGCAGGAGCCCCCGCGTCGGCGGACCTCCCGTGCAGGGGGGTCGGCCCGGCCGCGACAGGAGCGCAGCGACACCAAAGACGCGGGCGTGGCATTCCTGCGCAGCAACATCGAGCACGCACTGCAGGAGCACGACGGCGACATCGAGGCGGCACAGGCCTTCCTCGTCCGCAAGGCCATTCCCCACGCGATGGAGCTGCTCGACATCACCCGCCGAGGCGGCCGCTACGACGTGGTGGCTTTCCCCTTCCTGCCGGACATCCTCAGGAAGCCGACCAAGGACAAGCCCGATCAGATCTGGGAAGCCCGCCCCAAGTGGAGCCGCGCATGGGACAGTCTGCCGCCCGGCACTCACACCATCGACGAGTTGGACATCAACGGCGCCTACCTGAGTGCCCTCAAGACGCACCTTCCGCTCGGCGAACTCGTGCACAGTGAAGGCCCCATCGACACCATCAAGCAGAAGCGCTCCGGCTTCCACCTGGTCACACCGGGGGAGTGGACACACGCGCATCTGCCCAACCCGCTGGGCGCACGCGAGGAGGAAGGCCCGCTGTGGATCGGGGAACCCACCCTGCGCCTGCTGAACCGTGCGGCCTCCGAGAAGTACGGCCGGCTGTGCGCCCCTCCGGAGATCCACGAGTCCTGGACGAGCGGAAGCACCGAGCACCTTCTGGAGTACGTGCGCGTCGCCCTTACCGAGGTGCGGGCCGAGGCGATCGCCAACGACGACACCGTGGCCCTTGAGTACGTCAAAGCGATGTACGCCAAGCTGGTGTCGACCATGGGTGACTCGAACTACAACCGTGACCTGGACCGGCCCGACTGGATGCACATCATCCGCTCGGCTGCGTTCTCCAACCTCTGGGAGAAGGCGTTCAAGGCGAACGCCGCCGGGCTGCATGTGGTTAGGGTCAGTGGCACCGATGAGCTCCACCTGATCGGAGACTGGCGCGCAGCCGTCGGGGCGGGGGGCCGTCGCATCTTTCCCGAGGGACGAGGCGTGGCAGAGGTCAAGCTCAAGAACCAGCGGACGATCACGATTGACTCGGAGGCGTAGCGGTGCCCGGAAGGAATATCGACTTCGGCCAGTACGGTGCGAGGGGCGAGCGCAGCAGCATCGCTGCTGCGCACATCCTGGACCGCCTTGCGGGCGGTATCACCTCTCCGGTGACCACGCGCCGCGGCCTCACCGCGCGCCTGCGCTACATGACCCGTTCCGCCCACGCCCGCAGCCTCATGGTCAGCGAAGGCCTCAACCCGAGCCCCAAGACCCTGGCGAAGTGGCTGGACGGAACTCAGGAACCCAAACCGGCCAATCTCGACTTGATCGACCAGATCTACCGGCGGATGCGCCGCCACAACGTGGCCCGCTACCTCCTTCAGCGGCTTAACGGCCGCGGCGGCACCCGGGTGGAGATCCACCCGGCCGATGACACGTTCGTCCAGGACCGACACCGGCGCCCCGACAAGAGAATGCGCAAATTCAATCTCAGGCGCTGGGACAAGATTGTCGCCGCCTGGGCCGACGGGGCCTGGGAGAAGGGCAACGAGGAGCCGCTGCACGACGTCTGGTGCCAGATGCTCAGCGATGAGCTGGGGTCGGACTGGGGCGCCTACGAGTATTGCAAGTCGATCGGGTTCAACGCCTGACACCGGTCGGCCTCGCCCGACATCCGGAACCGGCAGGCACCGCCTCACAACCGCCGCGAAGGACTCCGCGCCATGATCCTCACCTACATCAGCGCCCACGCGACGGCCCGGCAGCTCGATCCGCAGATGCCGGACCGGCTTACGGCCGCGCTCGTCGAACTCGGCCTTAGCGAGCCGATACCGGACAGTGTCCGTCACGCTCTCGACCGCCCCCAGTGGCGCTACCGGCTGGTCTACCGGGCCACGACGGTGATCGTCGAGTGCGCGACCGCGCACCGAGAGCACGCGGAAAGCGGCACTTTGTACCTTGAACCTCTCGTCCGTGCCAGCCGTCTGGCGTGCGACGACATCAGCCGCGTGCACTGGATGAGCGGCACCATTCCCTTCGACCGGCGCCACCGCAGTAACGCCGTACGCGCTCACGCCCGCCGCGTCGTCAACCGAGTCCAGTGGGCCGAGACGAGTCTGGACGCAGACCCAGCCGCCAACCTCCCCGTCCACGCCCGCCGCTGGCTCACCATCGCCGACCGATACCTTGTTGGCCGGATCGGCGCCCTCCTCGACGATGTCGAGTGGTCGACACCGCGCCGTACCTAGGAGCCCGCGCCGCCACGGCCCGCACGAAGTTCCTACACGGATGTGCGGGCCCTACTGCTCTCTTCCTCAGCGGAAACGCGGACCCTCACACCTTCAACCGTCCAACCAGTCGACCGGATTGGATGGTTGCGCCGCTTGGCAGGCGCCCTTCGACAGTGCGCTCCACCGGGCCACCACTCCACGGTGCGCCCTTCGTCATCGAATGACGCCAAGGAGCCCACGTGTCCTCACAATCACCCCTGCAAGTCATCCTCTACGACTCTCCCGAGCACGAACACCCCAGCGTCAGCCGGGCCATCGAGGCCTTCGGCCTCGCCACGGATTGGGGCCTGCCCGGCGGTCTCGCCAAGAGGCCGACCGGCGGCGCCCCCAAACAGGTCATCGTCCACCTCGGGCAGGTCTACGGCACCCACCACGCCCCGCTGGGCGCATCTGACGAGCTGGCCGCACGACTGCGAGCCGACGCGCCGGGCACCACGTTCCTGCTGTGGCAGGACCCATACTTCGAGGAAGCCGACGGCCACTATGTCGCGCACGTCCCCGGCGTTGGGGACTTCGAGAGCTCGTGCAACGCCAACGGGGCCCCTCACATCGCCGTGGCCGAGCTCACTGCGAGTCTGCGCGAGACACCGGATCTCACCGCCGAGCAGTGGCTCGCCGGCCCCGGGGAGACCATTCTCGGCACCCGCGTGAGGAAGGCCATCGACGCCTACGAACAGCCCGACGTGGCCTAACCGCACCAGGGAGAAGCATCCGTTCACCAAGGCGAGGGCCGTCCCGCAACGGGACGGTCCTCGCCGCTTGCTCGCCGTGAGCACCCCACACCGCGGCAGGAACTCCCGTGGTGTGGGCGAGGAGCGGGGTTGCGGCGCTAGGTCACCGCTTCCGCACTGTGCGGCCCGTCGGGCCGTGCCCGGCCAGCGGCGAGCCGCCCCCGCAGCAGGACGGCCCCGCTCCCCGTCCATCCCATTCCCCTTGGAGCCTCCCCATGAGCGAGACCCCACCCAGCGAGCCCCGCGCCCTGTTCCAGCCACCCGGCGCGACCTTCACCCACCTGCCCCGCAAGGCCCTGACCCTGTGGCGCCTCACCCTCGTGTTCTGGACCACGGTCGGCACCCTCTTCTTCGGGGCCGTCCCCCTCGGGCTCGTCCAGCTCCTGCACGCGGATCTCACCGTGTGGCCGTTCTGGACCCTCGTCACCACCTTTGCCGCAGGGGCGGCCTTAGTCTGGCAACGCCTCGGCGCCCGCTGGCAGGCGACGGGATACTGCCTGACCGACGACGAACTCCTCCTCCGTGGCGGACTGCTCCACCAACACCTCACCGCGATGTCCTACGGGCGCATCCAGACCGTAGAAGTGTGGTCGGGGCCCGTCCAGCGCCACCTCGGCCTCGCCACGGTGCACGTCAGCACCGGCTCCTACCACGGCTCAACCGTCAAGAACATCGACACCGCCAAAGCCGAGGAGATCCGCGACGTGCTCACCCGCCTCGCCCGGCAAAAGCAGGTCGCGCTGTGACCGACACCCTTGAAGGACGCCTGCACCCCATCACCCCCTGGCGCCGCGCATGGGCCATCACGGCCACCGTCGCGATGTTCGTCTTCCGCGACCTGCCCGAACTAGCCGAATCCGCCAGGGAGTGGCCCCGCTGGCTGCTCGCTCTCCTGATCGCCGGGGTCGCCCTTCTCGCCGCCGGCTACGGGTATGGCTCCTGGCGCAAGACCTCCTACCGGCTCACCCAGGACGCCCTCCACTACTCCTCGGGCATCGTCTTCCACCGCCGCCGCCGATTCGAACTGGCCCACCTGCAGGCAGCCGACATCCGGCGCCCGCTACTGGGCCGACTGATCGGAGTGTGCACTCTGCGCCTGTCCGTAGCCGGACAGAGCAGCGACCTTGCCTACCTGGGCACCCGGCAGGCCGCCATCCTGCACCGCGCCCTCCTGTCCAGCATGGCTCGCGACACCATGCCCGAATCCAAGTCGCACAACGAGGACACCGCACGCACGCTGATGTCCGTTTCACCGCGCATGCTGACCCTCGCCATCGTGCTCGACGCGCGCATCATGATCAGTGCCGCAGGAATGCTGCTGGCCGGCCTCATGCCCTACCTGCTGTCCACCGAGCCACTCGCCCTGTTCTCCCTGGCCGGGGTTCTCGCGCCGGTGTGGCGCATGACCGCGCGAGCCTGGATCCATTGGTTCGGATGGCGCGTCACTCAAGAACCCGGCGGCTACCGCACCGAGTTCGGACTGTTCGACACCCAGCACCACACACTGCGACACCAGCGAACCCAGTCCCTCCTCCTGGAGCAGCCCGTGCTCTGGCGCCGCAAGAACTGGGTCCGCATCAGCGTCGCCACCGCCGGGCACGCCCCCCAACTGCTGGCGCCCGTCGCCACCTACCAGGAGGCCCAGCACCTGGTTCGCGGCCTGTACGGGCAGGGGGCCGTCGACGCCATGGAGACAGCCTGTCCGGCACCACACCGGGCCCGCTGGGCAACGCCGTTCAGCCGGGCCCTGTCCTACCGAGCGGCCTCCGGCTTTCTCTGCGTCTGGCGGGGACTCTTCCTGCGGAACGTCGTCCAGCTCTGCCCCGCCTCCAAAATCCAAGGCGTCGGACTGCTTCAAGGCCCATGGCAGCGTCGCCTCCGCCTGGCAACGGTTCGGATCGAGCTGGCCGGCGGTCCCCGGCTCAAGGCCCGGCACCGCGACGCTGACGAAGCCGCAGCCATCGCCATGGCCGCGCGGGTGAGCAGCATCCGCGCTCACTGACCGGGCGGATCCTACGGGCCCCGGGCACCGCACCTCTCGCGGCCGCCTGGGCCACGACGGCGGCCGAGAAGTTTGCCCGCAGCCAGCGCATCGTTCCCGCCCGGCCGCAGCCACCGCGGCTGATCTCCCGTCGCGAAGCAGCACTCCGTTCCCGCCTCCGACCCAGCAGCTTCGGTCACCACCAGTGTCCCGGCACGGACCAACGGTCCGTGCCGGGACACTGCCATGCCCGCTCTTGCGGCCCTAACCCCGTGCCCGGCCATCGTCCGTGGCGTCAGCGCCGGGACGGCGCACCCCGATGCCCCCGTCCCGCCCCCATCGCGCCGCCATGCCGAAAGGGCATCCCACGTGAATACTGCACACCTGATCACTGCCGCCCGTGACGCCCTCACCACCCGCCGCGCCCACGAGCAGACCGTGAACACCCTGACCATCACCACGACGCACGACACCGCCCGCCACACGCTGACCTACGACAGTGAGAACGTGGCCGTACGCCATCACGACGGCACCCTCGCCTACGTCGACCTGACCAACACCGAGTTCGCCGAAGACCTCGACGCGCACGCGGAGGACCGTCTGGCCGCGTCGGGTTCTCTGCGCCCACTCACCCTCCGCCTGGGGCCCGGACCCCTCATCCGACCGCCCGTCGAGTTGGACGCGCGGAGCCGTCTGTTCATCCTCTCCATCCACGCCCGCGCCGCGGCCCATCGTCCCGGCTTGGGCGGAAACCAGGTCCTCGAACTCGCCAACCTCGCTTACGAGGCCAACGATGTCGCCCGCCACGACCACACCCGCTCACTGCCCCCGATCGAGTCCTACGCACGTCAGGCGGCCGCTCGGGAGCTGCCGTTCCCACGTGAGGCCACCGCCGCGTTCCTCACGCAGACCGTCCGCTTGGCAGTGCGCACCATGAGCCACAACATGCAGCCCTGCCCGCTCGCCGTCGAGATTCCCGCCGGTCACGTCGGGGACATCCCCGCCTGGCTCGCCCGCCAGGCGGTAGCGCGCTTCCGGGACGGGGCGACGAGCCGCGAGCCTCGCTACGACACCCCCGCCCTGCGGGCCGTCCTCCAGGCGCTCGCTGGTCTTCAGACACCTGCTGCAGGTGACTGGCTCAGGCTGTACCTCACCCATCTCCCCACTTCTCGCGGTTGCACCGCTAGCTGACGGCCCGGGCACTGTCGGCCAACGGCCGGAGAAGGGCAACCGCCCCATCCCGCCGGCCGAGGCACGCCGCGACGGCGCAGGCATTCCGCCCTGCGACCACTTCACAGCAGCGTGCCTCGGCCTCGTCGACGCCGGCCCGCGTTCGGTGACGACCAGCCGCATGCCGCCGCCATCCAGCCCCCAATGCCCTCAGGAGACGTTCGTGCTCAGCATGCCCAGCATCCCGCCAGATCCCGTCGTGCCTGTTCCAGCACTCCAGGACTGCCTGCCAACCGACAACCTCGGAGAGATCCCCACGGCGACGCCGTGGTGCCAGCGGTGGCAGAACAGACGGCATTCATTCAGACACACGAGTGACGGAGGTTTTGACCCGCGCCACTTCCAGCTGGAGCCGCTTGCCGTCCGCAAGGCCAAGGAGTTCGTACTCCGGCACCACTACTCCGGCTCCTTTCCCTCTGCCAAGAAGACGTTCGGCCTGTACAACATCTCCGACAGCGAACCGCGACTGAGCGGAGTGGCCGTGTTCGGTCTCTCCGTCAGCAGGGCCGTTCTCGAGCGCGCACTGCCCGGCCTGGAGCCCAACGTGGCCTCGCTGGAGTGCTCGCGTTTCGTACTGCTGGACGAGTGCCCGGCAAACACCGAAAGCTGGTTCCTGGCCCGCTGTTTCGACGAACTGCTCGCCTCGAACGTCCGGGGGGTGGTGTCCTTCGCAGACCCCGTTCCACGCATTGCAAATACTGGCGAACTGGTGGCAGTTGGACATATCGGTACGATTTATCAGGCTTCGAACGCCGCCTACACCGGCCGCGCCACCGCGCGGACGATCAAGCTGCTGCCCGACGGCACCGTCCTCAACGACCGAGCCGCCCAGAAGGTGAGAAAACAGGAGCAAGGGCATGAATACGTCGAAGCCAAGCTCATGTCGCTCGGAGCACCGGTACCTCGAGCCGGCTGCAACCCGGCCCTCTGGCTACGAGAGGCCTTGCACGCAGTAGGCGCCCGGAACGTTCGCCACCGGGGCGCACACCGCTACGTGTTCCGGCTGGGCAAGAACCAGCGCGAGCGCGATCGCATCGCCCTCGGATATCCAGAGATCAAGCCCTACCCCAAGCGCCCCGACTCCTGCGTATAGCCCGCATCAGCAGCTCAGACACGCCATCTACCGCACCTCGCCCGGCGCCCCAGGTGCGAGCTGGACAACAGCGGCAGCAGCCAGCAATTGCAGGCCTAACTGGGCCCTCGCCCAGGGTGCCGCTCGCCGGGGCCACGAGACGCCCCCCCCCACGATCCGGCGCACCGGGCAACGGCGACATCCCGCCCCCGCTCCAGCCCGGCCACACCTCGTTGGAGTCCCCTATGACACTGCGCTACAGCACCGAGAGCACCCTCTTGCCGACGAACGCTCCTGATCTGCTCGACTGGGCGGCCGCCCACATCGAGAACCGCGGCTTCTACGACGGACGCGAAGGCGGCCTTTTCGCGAAGGGCGGCACCACCACCCGGTTCCTCGTCCCCAGCATGGTCGGCGCCTTCAACGTCGCGGCCGGTGACGGGCGCCGCAGCACCGCCCGCACCTACGACTATCCGGCCCTGTATTCCGCCGAACGCCTCGCGCTCGACGTGCTCTCGGACTTTCTCGCGGGCGGAGCCATGCCACATGACCCCCGCTTCGAAGACGAGAACCATCGCCGGTTCATCCTGCAGGACTGGGGACGGCGGGAAGTCCGAACCCGCGACGAAGCAGCAGCTGCCTTCCGCCACGCCGCCCGCCTCGCCGAACGCGCCCAGAGCACCGCTACACGGCCGGGGCGCCCACCCCGGCCACCGCACCCCGTCACCGCATCCGGCCTCCTCGAATGGGCCGCCGCACAACTGACGGACGTGACCATGAGGCCCGGCGGACTCACGCACGACCCGGACGGCTTCGCGGACACCGCCCCGTGCACCCTGCTGCACGCCGTCGACCGGGCGCTGCGCATCGCGCAGCCGATCCCCGCCGACAGCCACCTTCACTTCCGCGCCTTCCACCAAGCCCGTGACCGAGCACTGCAGGAACTGTCCGACCGCCTGGCCGGAGAGGACATCACCGCAGGACCTGACGAACCCGCCTACGAGGTAGCCCGGCGCCGACGCGAAGCCATCCTGACGTGGGGCAACCACCCGGACCGAACCGAAGGCGAGGCGGTCGAAGCACTCCGTGCCGCGGCCCTGGCAGTGGCCGAGGCAGCCGACGAAACCGAACCAGAGCAACAGCCCGGGGAGGGCGTGCTGTTCTGACCCACCCCAGCGCCTCCGGGCCGGGCGTCACCCTCCGCGGGCGCCCGGCCCGGAGGCGTTGCGGGGCTAACCCGGCCGCGAGCCACGGTCTGCCTGCCCGGCCCACCCGAAGCCGCACCACACCTTCCGTGAGCGGGCAAAGCCCCTGCCCACCACCCCCGAGAGAGCACCATGACCCAGGTATCCCCCCTGCCCACCGCCGCCGAGCTCGACCGCCAACTACAGCGTCTGTACGCCGTCGCCCGCCGGGCACGCACCATCGCCGGCATCCTGGCCCACCCGCAGGCAACCGGTGACGGCGTCGAATACGCCTGCGCCCGCATCCCGCGCGCACGGTCCGCAGCACGGCGGCTGCTGGCCCTGCCCGGCGTCGCGGACCACGAGGAGACGCCCTACGCCCTCTCCTTCCTCACAGCCGCCGAGCGCCAGTTGAACGCCCCGTCGACCGGGCTGCTGCGCATCGCCGCCGCAGCCCGACAGGCAGCAGCTCGCGCCGATGCCGCCGACGACGACTTCGGCGTCGTCGTCTTCCGCGACATCGAGGAGCGGTGCCGCCTCCTGGTCGACGCCGCCGTGGAAGCGCCGGTCCTCGGCCGGCGAGGCTGGAGCGCGCGCGACCGCACGGCCAGCGACGCACTCCAGCAGCAGGCCGCCCACTGGGGACTGACCAAGGGGGCCGACAGCGCCCGTGCCACCGCGCCGTCCCTGGCCGACCTCGCGCCGACCGTGTCCACGCACCTGCTCCAGCAAGCCGCCGCGCGCGCCGCCGCCCGCACCCGATGCACGGCCGGGATTCGCTGCACCGAGTCCACCTGCCTGTCCTACGGGGCTGTCCAGGTCACATACCTGGTCGACAGCTGGCTGTGCGCCGACTGCATCAAGGCCGCGAACACCCGGCTGACTGCCGAAGGGCACGCTCCCGACATCGTTCGCCCCGTTCCCGAAGGCACCCCCGATAGCGGCCGCTACACCGTCACGCTGTACAACGCCACCGGCAGGGGAGCCCGATCGGTGGAGTGCTCGAGCCCGCAGCGAGCCCAGTTCATCGCGGAGACCGAGCGCCCGTTCAACAACACCGGCTACACGATCCGGGTCGCCGCACCGTCCCGGAACTGAGCACCCCATCCGCGCCCCTTGGGCCCGCCCCGCCATTCGCCGTGGGGCTGGCCCAAGGGGCGTAGTCGGCTTCCAGGAATCTAGGCGTCCCCCACCCCTGATGAAGGCGGGCCGTCACGTACCTGACCGGTCTGTCTCGTCTCGCACGGCATTGCGCCGCTTACCCTCCGCCTCCCCACGCTGCGCCGGCGGCCGGTCGACGGAACCGGCCCCGACTGAGAGGCCACCCTCATGGGATGGACGTTCTACCGGCGCGACAAAAGCGCCGAGACCAACGCGGAACACTTCGCGGCCAAACTCGACCCCCGCTACAAAATCATCGCGCACGGCACCGTCGAAGACGTCTTCTACGCCGCCATCCGCGACCAGACCACCAGTGACGTCACCGCGTACGTCGCCCTGACCCGCTGGACCCGCGACCCTCTCTACAACTTCGGCTACAAGGACATGGACGAAAACTGCCTGCCCGGAGATCACAAGGCGCCAAAGGACGTGCTGAATGCGCTCACCCCGACCACGCACGAGAATGCGCTCACCTGGCGTGCTCACTGCCGCAGCCACCACACCCAACGCGACTTCCTGCGCGCGCACTTGAAGCCGGGCATTCAGGTTCGCCTCACCCACACAGTGCAGTTCACCGACGGCACCCGCACCGACACCTTCACGTACATCCGGCGCGGCAACGCCCCCGGCTTCCTGGCCCTTGACAGGCGACGCTGCCGCATCCCGAACTGGCGCGACAGTGTTGCCGCGCTCATCAGCCCCGACCAGCGGGAAACCCCCACCCCCGTGGGGCAGCAGCGGATCGCCAACCACGCCGCCCCGACTCACGACGCCGAACCGCAGCCGAAGGCCGACGCCCCCCGCGCCTGAAAACCCCTCTCCGATCGCCCGCCGCCCGGTCCCGCCCCGTCCGCAGGGGTGGGACCGCTTCTGTGCGTACACACGGAGCCGCACCGACCTCCACCCCGAAACTCTCACAACCGCCGCTTCACATGCCCGAGCCGTCGAGCGCAGACAGTTGCGGGGCTTACCGGCGCCTCGCTCAGGGTCCATCCCGCCGCCCCGCCGCTTGCGGGACCGCACCCGCCCGGCACTTCTCCCTGGCGGGTTCTCCACTTCGGGAAGGACCCCGCGTGTTCACCACACACGACGACCTCCACCAGGCACTCACCGCCACCGGCACCTTCAACGGCCTCTACACCGCGCTCATGGCCTCCAGGCCAACCCTGTCGTTCCGCAAGCACGCTGACCAGCCCACCGGCGTGGTGTTCTTCGAAGAGAGCCCCCGCATCCGCAACAGCCCGATCAACGGCACCGTCACCTTCGACCTCGAGTCCGGCGGCATCCTCCTGCACGCCAATGGCTACACCGGCCCCCAGTGGCACACGGCCCTGGAGCGCCTCGCCACCACGACGACCGCTTGGGCATGGGAGCCTGCACTCGACCGCAAGCCGGGCACGCTCAAAGGCGTCCTCCAACTCAGCGCGAACATCACCGCCGAGACTTGCGTCGGCGGCTCACACCACCAGGAAGACGCCGCAGACGCCCGGCTCGCTCTGACTCCCGCCGACCGCACCGCCTGCGAGCCCGCCTGGGCCCTGGCCGTCCTCACCCTGGGCGTCCTGGTCACCAAGGACCCGGCATACCGCTCCCCGGTCCTGCCCGCCCCCGACCCCAGCGCCCTCACAGCCCCCGCCACCGACTACCCGGCCGCCATCACCACCGCGGTGGGTGCCCTTGAGCTCCTGGACGAGAACGAGGACTTCGACACCGCCCGCGACCACGATCCGAACTGGCCCACCAAGGCCGAAGCCGCAGCCGTCCGAGCCCTACGCGACTTCCGGGACGCCCTCATCCGCACCAACCCTTCCCAGGAGCCCAGCTCCTCCAACCGCGGCAAGTGCTGCGACTGCCCGCACGAGATGGATGCGTAGCTGTCATGACGATCACCACCAGCACCGGCCCCTAGTACGCCTTCCCTGCTCCGGCCGCCGCGCCCGTGCTGAACACGGAACCGGGTCGCCGACGGCCGCAGGAGGGCGTGGGTACGTGGATCTTCAGCTACACCGTGACTCCTGCCCCGACCTCCGTCGAGGCTCGGGACCAGCCTGGAGGGCCCCCGACGCCGCCACTGCCGCCTCCTGACCACCACTGCCGCCGGGGCATCCACGCCGATGCCCCGGACTCCATCACGCCACCCGTCGCATACCCGTCCCAACTCGGAGCCCCGATGCCCATGCCCACCATGATCCCCGCCGACCGGGCGATCGTCGCCGCCATGACCGCTGGCGAACTGGATGACCTCGCCACCGCGCTCGATGCCGCTCGCACGCTCGTCGACGATGTCCGTGACGAGCGATCTCCCCAATCCCACTGCGGACGGTGGGACCACCCTGGCCACCACTGGACCCGCTACGGACGCTCCCGCTACTGCTGGGGCGACGGCCCATTCCTGGACCGTGAGGCCCGCGGCAGGTGTGGCGCCGACTGGCCACACCCCGGCCACGACATGGGAGATCACCGCGCGGCCTGCCCCGGTGTGGCCGCCGACCCCCAAGCCACCCGCTACCGCCACGTCGTCCAATGGCAGCCCGGCAATCTCGCGACGGCGAGGATGCTCATCGGTACCCTCGTGGCCGAAGGCATCGACGTCCGCCATCCGTCCGGAACCGGAGACACGACCACCTTGCTCCTCCAGACCCCGCAGGGTGACCTGCTGGCCGACCCGGGCGACTGGCTCGTGCGCCCTGACGACGGCAACTGGCGGGTGATGAAAGCCAGTCCTCTCGCCACCGAGGAGCCCGTCACGCCCCGTGACCGCTGACCCTGCCTCACACGGCCGGCCCCGGTACCCGCCCGGCGGCCCCGGGGCCTCGTCGTTGCGTGACCTGCTATGTGCGTGCCGTTACCCGCCCCTCGGACTCGAGTGCGCGCAAACCACAGGCAGGCGGCCTCGGACCAAAAGGGCCACACCGAACGGGCTGTGAAGTCAGCCGTGCCCGGATTCCACCTGCACCTCGCGGTGGGGGGCGGCCCCCCCCCCGCGCCCCCCCCCCCCCCCCCCCCCCCCCCCGGGGGCCCCCCCCGGGACCCCCCCCCGCCCGGACAGGCGG
>NZ_JBIWOU010000009.1:0-27459 GCF_044767915.1 Streptomyces sp. NPDC101191 | reverse complement strand
CCCAAAACCCCGCGGGGGGGCCCCCCCCACAAACCCCCCAACCCGCTGGGGGTTTTTCTCCCGCGGCGGGGGGGGGGGTCCCCCCCCCGGGGGGGGGGGCCCCCCCCCCCCCGGGGCCCCCCCCCCCGAGACGCCGATCCAACAGCTGGGATCCACCGGGCTTCCGCCCGCTGAGCATGAATGGCCGGTGCTTGTGTTGCGCCATGACAGCTACGCGCTGGGGTGGCGACGCGGGCACACCCCATAACCTTCCCGATGGAATCGCTGGTCGCCCGCCGTTGCACCGGCCGCCGCGGCGCCGCGCCACGCACTTCGCCGCGCATGAGCCGAGCGCCTCCCTCTCCAGCAGCCACGACCGTATGCAACTGCTGCCAGGCACGGATAGGGGGACGGCCAGATGACAGTGACTGCCGTAGCCCCAACGTCAGCCCCAGTCCAGGCTCAACTGCTCGCCTCTCGCCGCCTCCTGAGCGGCGTCTTCGCCCTGTTGGGCGTAGTCATGGCCGTATGGGGCGCGCGCATGCCGGCCGTCCAGGCTGCAGCCCAGCTCGGCCCCGGCCGACTCGCCATCGTCCTTCTGGCGGCAGCAGCCGGCATGGTCCTCGGCCTTCAACTGGGCGGCCGCCTTGCCCACCGGCACGGCCCGGCCCGTCTTCTCGCCGGGCCTGCCATCATCTTCGGACTGTCCCTCGCCCTGCTAGGCACGTGCCGAACACTGACCTCCCTGTCCCTCGTGGCCGTCGTCTTCGGCATCGGCCACGGACTCCTGGACGTCGGGGCCAACTCAGCGGCCGTCAATCTCGAGCGCGCCTACCAGCGCAGGATCATGTCCGGTCTCCACTGCGCGTACAGTCTGGGTGCGCTGACCGGTGCGGGCCTGGCGGCAGTCACCGCATGGGCGCCCTACCAGGTCCTGTTCGCCACGGCCGGAATCCTGACGGCAACTGCTGCCACCGCCGCCATTCCGATGATCCGGTCAGCAGGGCATCTCGACACACCCGCCCTGCAGGATCCGACGGACCGAGACGACGCCCGCCAGTTGCCGCGTCGCGCGGTGTGGTTGCTCGGCTTCCTGGCAGCAGCCTGCCTTCTGGGCGAGGGTGCCGCAGCAGACTGGTCCGCAGTCCATCTGCGCACCCTCCACGCGTCCGAAGCGGTCGCTGCCGCCGCCTACGCCGCCTACAGCGCAGCCATGGTCGTAGGTCGCCTTTTCGGCGACCGCTTGAACGCCCACTTCGGACCGACGGCCGTCGCCCGTGCCGGTGCCGCTCTTGCCGCAGCCGGACTCGGCACCGGCCTGCTTATCGACTCCGCCCCGGCAGCCCTGATCGGCTGGATGGCACTCGGCCTCGGTCTGTCCACTGCGGTGCCATCCCTGATCAGTGCCGCGGGGCGCGGAGGCCCCCGGGCCGTCGGCGCCGTCGCTGCAACCGGTTACCTCGGCTTGCTCACGGGGCCTGCTGCCATCGGAGCACTCGCGTCGCTCACCAGCCTGCCGGTAGCCCTCACCCTGCCTGTTCTGCTGGCGGCCGTTGTCGCCCTTTCCGCCCACCGAGCATTGGATCGCAAATGACCACGCCTTCCGCCACCCCTGACCAGAGACTCGAGGCCCTGATCCTCGACTACAACGGCGTCATCGGACTGCAACCCACCCAGCGAATGTGGGTGCGACTGGCCGCACTCGCCGGATGGCCCGCCGAGCAGACCGCCGACTTCGAGACCGAGTTCTGGGCACGTCGCGCCCCGTACGACGCCGGCGAGATCAGCACCCACGCCTTCTGGAACGGCCTGCTGAACGACCAGCTGGCAGCCCCGCCGGGAAGCGCCCTGCTCAACGAACTGCGCAGCACGGACGCCGAGATGTGGACCCACACCGACGAGGCCGTCGTCGGTGTCCTGCAGGCAGCGCACGCAACCGGACTTCCCATGATCATTCTTTCGAACGCCCCACATCCCCTGGCGGATGCACTCGATCGCGCTCCCTGGTGCAGCACCCTGATCTCGAAGACCGTCTACTCCGCCCGGCTCGGCGTGAACAAACCGGACCCGCGCGCCTACGAGGCCGCCCTCGTGGCGGCCGGCTCACCTCACCCGGCCAACACGCTCTTCGTCGACGACCGTCACGAAAACTGTGCCGCCGCCGCCCAACTCGGCCTGACCACTCTCCATTTCAACGGCGACAGCCAGACACTCGCGTCCCATATTCCGCAGCTCGTTCCTGCAACGGGCGTCCGCGGAACCTGACCACGTACGAGGCGCTGCTCGCGCGCGGCCGAACGCGCCATGTGCCATCCAGCAGGAAACGTGTGAGTCTGTGCGGCTTCGCCCGGGGCCGCCCAGCCACCCCAGGGACGACGACAGCACCCGGCGGAACCAACTCCGGCCAACCACACGCACTCGATGAGCAGCGTCGTCTGCCAGCCCCACCGTCGCCGTGTGGCCCCGTTAGCGGAGGCCACACACGCATGCATCTCCTCAGCTCCCCGCGCGATGACGTCGACCCAGCGACGGACCCCGGCGAGTTGGAACTCCAGCGGCGAGCGGTACCGCACAGGCGACCGGCGGCCGGATGATGCCGTCCCGCGGTCTTCTTCGGACTCTGACCAAGTTCAACTCAGTCGTGGCGCCCAAGTTCGCCAGCGTCGCGGCTGCCCCCTCTCCCGGCCCCCGGCGCCCGCCTCGCGCGCGCCCCGGGGGCCGCTGCACGTCGCCAGCCGCACAGGTTGCGGCAGTTGCTGGCCGAGGTCCCATGCTGCGCGGCACCGACCCCGTGGGGGAGAGGCACTGAGCCCTGCCCCGCGTCGGTCCGTTTCACGCCCCCTGCTTGGCAACCGGCCGAAGGACCCACCATGGACAAGCCTGACCAGCCCAACCCTGCACGTGCCGTCGAAGCGCGCATCGCTGCCCGCGATGCGGCCCCCAGCCCGAACCGATTTCTCACCAACGACGCAGGCGTTCCGCTGCTGTGCGCCTATATCCCCGGCCACGCACACCGCGGCGTCTACGCGACCGGTCGTCTTCCCGCCGGGCCCATGGGCACCGTCGCCGCCTGCGACGACTGCTGCGAGGCATGTGCCCAGGACGCGGACACGGAGGCGGACGAGATCGAAGCCTCCATGGGGCTGCGCGAACCGGCCACCCACGTCGACGACCAGAACCCGACGGACGCCTACGAAGTCACCGTCTTCCGCACCGAGATGATCACCTACGCCCTGACCGCCGTATCGGCCCAGGACGCCGAGGAGCGATACCTGTTGGACGGCGAGGAGACCGGCAGCAAGACCGTCGAGCTGCGCGTCGACTCCGTCACGCGCCAGCAAAGGCAGGAACCGACCCGCCCCGTCTGACCAGCGCCACACCCCAGCCCCGGTGACACCTCATGCGCGCCGCAAGATACCGGCCTATGCCCAGCTGGCGGCCCGCCCACGGCATCGGGGCGGGCCGCCCATTCCCGGCCTCGCCCCGAAGCCGCCGCCACTCAACAGGGCACGTCCTTGCGCGTCTTGTCCTTCCGCGCTCCACGGTCCAGCCACACCAGCACGGCACACCAGTCGTGCCCTGCACCGAAGGAGCCCATCGATGTCCAGGACTCTCGCGCGTCCCACCCCGACACCCGCACCGCGCCGCACCGCCATCAACCACGCCCACCACGCCGAACGACTGCGTTCACAGCTCGCTGACTTCTGGGGCAAGCCTGTCCGCGGCCTGCCCCACGGCGCGGACCTGATGGCGGCCATGCACCTCACCGCAACCGGCCGCGACCTCGTCCACGACCCCGACGCCATCGGCCTCTACTTCACCATGTGCGCCAACTTCGCCGACGCCTACCGCACCAGTGAGGTATGGGTTGCACCCCACAGCATGGCCGACCGCATCGCCCAGCACCCCCTCGTGAACAACGACAGCGTGATCGTCGGAAACCTGGAAGACGCAGCCCCCGCCCGCGACGGACTCACCTACTTCCCCACCCCGATCCAATTCGACGACCTGTATCCCGTCTATGCCATCGCCTGGCACATGGAGGGCACCGGCAACGACCTTGCCTTCTCCGTCGAGACGATCACTGCCACACGGCACGTCCCCGCCCGCCTGCCGCCCCGCCTCGCCGCATCCACCAAGCTGCCCCGCGCCTCCTACTGCCCCAACAGCGTCACCACCCTGTACGAAGGCGTCCTCAGCGGCTACAGCAACCCGCACTTGTTCGGCGCGCCCGACCGGGCCACCGCCCTTGCGCTCGTCCTGGCGTTCTGGGAACTGCGACCCCCCACCACTGCCGACGACGACACTCCCGGCGAGGACACGCTGACCGTCCCCCAGCACACCAGCACCGGCACCAAGAACACCGGTCGCAGCCGCAAGGACAAGCGCAACAACAAGTCCCCGCGCAAGCGGCGCATCCGCATCATCCGCGAACCCGCCCACGCCAGCCATGCTCGGCCGACCACCGCGACTGACGTCTCCTCCGGGCCTAAATGGAAGGAGGACACGCTCCGCTGGGAGGTCACCGAGAAGTGGCAAAACCGCTGCCCCAACCCCCACAAGCACCGCGCCATCATCGAAGCAGGTGGCGAATGCAAACCCGTACGGGTCCGCGTCAAGGAGCACACCAACGGACCAAAGGGCCGCGCCATCGACCCCCGCCGCGCGGTGCGGATCGTGCCCGACCGGACCTAGCCGGACCAACCCGCACCCCGCACGGTCCCCGAGCCCCCGGCCCTGCACCCTCGCAGGTGCCGGGGCCGTTTCGTGCCTGGCCCTTGCCACTTGCGGTGCTAGCCGCCCGCCGGCCCACTGTGCGGTCCGCCGGGCCGGGGAGGCGGTGACACCCAACCCGCCTCCCCGGCCAGCTGCTACCGAAGGAGGAGCCCCGCATGCGCGCCGCCTCGCTGGAAGGAACCCGAGAATCCATGCTGACCCCGCCACCGGACATGTACCCCGGCTGCACCTGGGCTGACCAGCCCGTCACCGTCACCGCCACCGACCCGTCTCCCGGCCACACCGGCTACATCGGCAGCGCCGCAACAGTCGAGCCCCGTACCGGACTGACCACCCGGTACAAGGTCCTCGCCTACAACCCGCACGCCCGCACCGTCACCGTCCTCCCCGACGTGAAGGAGGACCGCGCCGGCGTAGTACGTCCCCTCCCCGGCTCCGAACGCGGCCGCACCCACACCATCGCCCTGGACGATGTTGACGAACTGCGCCTCATCCACCGCCGTCACCGCG
This sequence comes from Streptomyces sp. NPDC101191, assembly GCF_044767915.1. Taxonomy (NCBI): domain Bacteria; kingdom Bacillati; phylum Actinomycetota; class Actinomycetes; order Kitasatosporales; family Streptomycetaceae; genus Streptomyces; species Streptomyces sp. NPDC101191. The sequence continues at coordinate 22,233 of NZ_JBIWOU010000009.1, read as the reverse complement.
ACGACACCACGGCCCTGCACACCAACCACTGCCGCCACACCATCAAGGCGGCGTTCACCGCCGGGGGAGACCGAGGTGTTCCCGGACCCCGCCGCGTATACCGGCTCTGGATGCAGACCACTGAGGGCCATACCTACCGGTTCCTCGTCCACGCCCCCTCCCAGCCCGAGGCGTACGACGTGGCGCGCTCCTGGTGGCAGGGAACCCGCAGCTCGGACGGGTGGACCGGCGGCCACCTGGAGGACGGTGACCGCATCGACCACCTCACCTGTGAGGGCGCGCGGGACATGCCGGTGTGGCCCTACCCCGACCCGATCGCCGACCCCGTATAAATCCGGACGCAGCCCTCATGACCTCCGGGACCCACACGGTGCCGGAGGCACTACCGACCTCGCCCACCGCCCCCTCGACCCGGCCCCCGGCACCCGCCCCATGCGGACGCTGGTGGCGACCGTGTGTCGGGGCTGCCCGCCGCACCGCTTGCGTGCCTTGCCGGCCGCCGGTCCACGGTCCGCCTACCGGCCCTCGGCGGGAAGCGGCGGACACGTTCCCGCTCTGCTTGGGCCGCTCCATGCAAACGCCGATGAGAGGACCCAAGTTGTCGCAGAGCACTGACCTCAGCTGGATCGGAGCAGACGCCGCCATGGCCTTGATTCCCGAGAACCTGCGCACTGAATTCCTGGAAAGGCTCGAGGACGCCTCCTGGGTGCCAGTCCAGGGAAGCCACCCGTTCTCGCAGGGATACGCACTCCGCACCGCGCTGCGGCGCATCCCGAACGCCCGCGAGGCCACCTACTCGCAGACGTGGACGGTGCACACGGGCCAGGAAGGCGAACGGCACCACACCGTCCTCGGGCTCCGGACGCCCCGGCAGGAAATCTTCTTCCTCGACGACGGAGACATGACGATGCAAGGCGTGCTGATCCGATCCACTCAACAGCCAGCCTGACGCCCCTGGCCCGGCCCCCGCACCGCCGACGGCCCGCCCCCACCAGGGGCGGGCCGTTCCTCGTTCCCGTGCCGGCCCGGGCTGCGCCCTTGCGTGGCTTGGTGTGGCCGGGGGCAGCGTGCGTGTGGCAAGAGCGGCTCCCACCTCGCCATCTGCGGGTGTGGTCGAGCCCCGGACCGTCGACTTCCCGGCCGGGCCCGTTCTTCTGCCTCCTCGCCTTCCTCCAGGAGCTGTCATGCGCACGCTTATTCGTTCTGTTGAAGCCGCCCAGCACCACGCCCCGAGCGCGCCCGCCTACCCCGTTCCCTACGACGGACCTCGTGTCGCCGCCGCCGACTTCTTCACCCTGGCGCGGCAGGGGCGCGCTGTGACCACGCCGCCACCGTTCTGCGACGGGGACTGCGTGTCCTGTCCGCGCGGCACTGAGTGGATGCGGAAGTTCGGCCGGTGGATCACTCCCGGACAGCCTCACGGTCTGGTCCTCCCCGACCGGGTGGTCACCAGCTGGTGGAAGACGCGGACGATGCCGGGCAGCAAGTTCGCGCTGGTGCACCGGCTGCTCCCCAGCGAGACGAGTCTGATCACCGGCGACCACTACGTCAGCTCGGCCTTCGTCGGCGACGCGTTCTGCGAGGAGCCGGTCTCCGGCGACTGGCTGCGCTCGATTGCCTGGCAGTCCACCCGAACCCGCACCGTGAGCGTCCACCTGGAACTGCCCAGCGGCATCGTCACCCTGCACTCCCGGATGGTCGGCGACGTCTTCTTCCAGCCCGCCTCCGCCCCGGCTCCCGCGCTCGACGCCTGACACCCTGCCTGGCCGCCCGCCCCGCTCCTCCCCGGCGGGGCGGGCGCTTCCGCATCTACTCCGGCGTCTTGCCCGACTAGCACAACTGACGCTCCCGGCACCCATCCGGCCCCGGACAACCCTCCAACTGGCGCGGCCACACGCGCGCCTCGGCCCTCCGGCCCCTGAACACCGCACTCCTGCGGTGTTCAGGGGCCTTGCTGCAACCCGCGCTGCTGGGGCGCTCCGGTGGCCGCGTCGCGGGTTGCGGCTCTAGCCCGCCGCTCGAACACGGTGCTCCGCGACCGGCCGGACCTTTCCGCTCGGACGCATCCCACCCACCCATCGGAGGGCAGCACCCATGACCACACCCGACACCACCGGCGCTGTTGAGCACGTCCTCTGTCCCGCCAGCGACCTTCTTGGCCCGGAAGCCGGCGGCACCCTTCTCCCGGGAGAAGAGCCGCCAGCGCGGAATACGGCTGCGGTAAGCGACCGAACGCCCGTACTGGCAGTCGCGGGCGGCACCGCTTCGGGGAAGTCGACCTTTGCGAAGGCGTTGGCGCTCCATCGGCCAGGGGCTGTGGCTCTCATCCACCTCGATGACTTCTATGAGCCCGCGCACGACCCACAGCGCGGAATCCGCACGATGAGCGCCACGGGTGTCGAAACGCTGGATTGGAACCATCCCGGCTCCATCGACCAGGACGCCGCGGCTGCTGCGGTTGACACAGCGGCCACCAGCGGCCAGCACCAACTCGTTGTGGTTGAGGGCTTGCTCGCCCTCACTCTGCCCAAGGTCGCTGCCCGCGCCACCTGGCGGGTCTACGTCGACGCCCCCGACGACATCCGCCTGGCTCGCAAGTTGCTGCGCAAGATCAAGGTCCAGAACCAGGACCCGGCGATCTCTCTGCACAACTACCTGCTCACCGGACGCGACCGCCACGCAGAACACGTCGCCCCCTCCCGTTACCTGGCCGACCTCGTTCTAGACGGAACGATGCCGACAGCTCACCTGCTGACCGCGGTCGATGACCTGATCGGTCCGCATCTCTCACCAGCCCGCTGAACTGCGGATAACCCCTGGGCTCGGCAGCTTCATGCACTTGCCGAGCCCAGGACGTGCCGCGTCCTGGAGACCGGCCCGCCCGGAATTGGCTGGGCTTGACCAGGTACAGCTCCCGGGCCGGTTGCCGCGCTAGCCGCCCGCACTCCGACGGTGCTCCCCGCCAGCCATGGCACCTATCACCGAAGGAGTACCCCTGCATGTCCGACCGACTTGAATGGGCCGACACCACCAGCGGCGCTCAACTCCTCTTCCCCGGCGAGGATGTCGACGGCGCCACCGTCGACGCCGGCGAGATTGCCATCGCCTTCTGGACCGGCAGCAACGGCATCGCCTTGTCCGGCCCACCCCGGCAACTCGCCGACCGCCTCGAACAAGCCGCCGCCATCGCCCGCACAGCCGCAGTCCTCCTCACCGAGCCGCTGCGCCACCTCCCCGACGGACTCGACCCCTGGAGCTGGACCACCCTTGGTACCGGCACGGACTCCTCCGAGGAGCACGACAACACCCTCTGCCGCACACCGGGCATCACCGTCCTCGACCCACGCCGGGTCACCTGCGGCGACTGCGTCGCCGCGTGGAACGTCCACTGGTCGGGTGAGTTCGCCTTCCCGGCCGTCCTGCCCGTTCCCACCGATCCGGCCGACTGCCGCATCGGTGACCAGCTGCCGTATGCGTCCATCACCTGGATCAGCGGACACGACAGCGCCGACGAAGCCACCGCCCCAGACGGCAGCGCCGGTATCGAGTACGGCATCGCCTCCACGGCGGCCCCGGACATCGAACCTCTCGGCCACGGCTCACTGCAACGGGCCACGGCCGAGCTCGCCGACAGCAGCACCGTGTGGCCGGGCGTCTACCTCGTCCAACGTACAGGCGACGGCCCCTGGCAACGCGTCACAGCGGATTGAGGCAACCCCCCGGTTCCGCTCCGCCCGCCTGGCCGCCGGGCGGAGCGGACCGGGCCCGTTGCGCGGGTAACTGCCGCTCCCAGCACGGTCATCGCACCCACTCACCGACTGTCGCTGGAGAAACCCCCATGCCCGACACCACCACGCCCACCGCCCCGGCCCGGCACCTTTTCACCACCCGTTCTGCCCTCGACCACGAACTGACCGCCACCGGCACATGGAAAGCCGTGCACGCCGCCGTGCACGCCTCAACCCCCCGCCTGACCAGCCACGCCCACCGCAACCAGGGCAGCGAGCCGGTGACCGGCCTGCGCTTCACCGAAGACACTCCGCACGCCGGGCAGGCCCGCACCAGGGGCACCATCGTCATCACCCCCGACGGCATCCTCACCGTCCGCGCTTACACGATCCCCGGCCACCGCTGGCTCACCGCCCTCAGGCATCTCGGCACCCTCCACCCCCACGCGCTCCGCCCCGGCGCACCTGCCACCGCATCCGCCGACCCGGCCGCCCCCTCCTGGGCACTGCGCCCCCACGTGAAGAACCGCAGCATCGCCGGCCACCTCCAGCCCGCCAACCAGGTGCAGGTGAGGACACTCACCGAACTCCCGGACACCATCGGTGACGTCAACGCGCTGCTCACGGTCGCCCCCGACAACCGAGCCGCATGCCCTGCTGGTTGGCTGCTTGCCCTCGGCTTCTTCCACGTGCTGGCCACCGGCGTTCCCGCCAGCCCGCAGCCATAACCCGGCACCACGGCTTCAGGCCCCGTCCCGCGCACGACCCCGGGGCGGGGCCGCTCCATACCCCCACACACGGCCCGGCTCGCCCTTACGCCTCCTGACTGAGCGGGGGAGCGGGGATGGGCCGCACGCGGGTTGCCCACCTAGATCTCTGCCCCGCCACGGTCCCGTACCCGGGCCGAGACCAACGGCCGCCGGACGCCCAAGGCCGGTTCACCGGGAGCTCCCCGTCCCCCGGGCCGGCCTTGTGGGGCTAACCCTGCACAGGGCCATGCTCGCCGCAGCAGGCGTCGGGGCAGCGAAAACGCGGAGCTGGCCACAGCCCCCCGGGGGCCCCATTTGCGCCTGACCCCGTCCTGTTCCAGCGATTTGAGAGGCCCTCATGCCACCCTTCACCGCGCACTGCACCTTCGACGCCGGCGGCGATCTGACCCTCGCCTTGGAGACCAACCCGCATCTCCCGGGTCGCGTGGTCGCCGTTCTCCGTAATGATCACAAGCGATGGGCGTACGCCGTCCGGATCCTGGACCGTACCCCCAACACGCAGTTGCCCCGCGGCCACTGCGGTCCGCTCAACAAACTGCACGCCCACGTCCACGACCGTCCGCTCCTGGACGGGCTCCGAGGACTGCTGGACGACTGCGCCGACATCCTGCACTCATCGGAGAGGCCCGCCGACTCTGAGAATCTGCCCATGGCATCGCTCACAGTGAAGATTGCAGCCAAGGGCGGTAGCTGCCGCCACGTCACTGTGCGCACCGAGAACGCGCGGCAACTCGCCCACACGTTCGTCAACCTCCCCGACACCTGGACCGACACGACCCACGAGTGGCCGCTCGCCTCGGCGCCCTCCTTCATCCGCGAAGCGGCCGAAGGCGCCGTACAGTCCTGGTGGGCTCGAAACCGGCGTGCCCAGGCCAACAGCGACACGTACGACCACGCCTTCGGCACGCTCGAAGCAGCCTTCTCCGACAGTACGGACGGACCTCTGGCGCAGTGGACCGTCAATGGCGACGACGGCGGAATCGAACTGTTTCTGAGCACCGCCGACCCCAAGGACTCGTGGCAGTTGCTCCGCCTCTTGGAGGAATGGCTCGAAGACCATCAGATGCCGGATCTCACGATCACCATGGATGACACCCGACGCAGTGTCGAGGCGAACCTGCGCGGCACGGCGCCGGTGCACTTCGTTGCCTGGTATCGCGACAGGGCCCGTCCGTAGAAGCCCCTCGTCTCGCCTGGCATCCCAACTGTCAGCCCCCGGCGATCGCCCCAACGGTGCCGGGGATTGTCAGTGTCCAGGCCCAACGAGGAGTGCATTGGTCACTCCGCGGCGCTGAGGCCCTCGGCCACTGAGCTCTCAGCGGTTGCGCCCCTTCCCCGGCCGGCTGCCGCCGCTGAACAACCGTGTACTTGCCCGCGCCCAGGAGCCTCTCGTTGCCCGGCCCCACACGCACGCACTCGCCTACGGCCAGGGCCCGTCCCTCCACTTGCCGGGACGGGCCCTGCCGCGTTCTCGATCCGGGACTTCAACCAGACAGGGGCGTCCCGGCCTTGCGGGCACCGTTGCAGCGCTTACCCCGCCATCTACGACAGTCAGGCCAACCGGATACGCCCCGTTCGCATACCCCCCCCACGTGCGTTGCGAGCGACCGGCCATGCCGGGGCCGCGCTGCGTGGCCCGCGCGCCACTCGACACCCGACGGCAAACCCACCACGCGACTCTGGTGCGTGCGCCGCTCAGAGGAAGGATCCGAAGTCTCATGCCCTTGTTGTCCTGGCTCCAGTCCCACTTGCCCGCCGCGGCGCCGTCGCCGTACACCTTCGAGTCGTTCGCTGACGAGGTGGCCCGCCTGCTGGGCTGGCCCCCGGCCCTGCGCGTCAATGACGTCGAGCTCAGCTCTGAGACTGATCATGTCTGGCTGACGTGGAAGTCCGACGTTGGCGGAGCGATCCTCATGCTGGACCGGCCGCAGGCGGAGCGGCGCGAGGCGCTGGTCATCAAGATGTCGTGGTGCCACTCGCCGGACCCGGCGGACATCGCCGCGATGGTGAGGATGTATGAGCGGCGCGGCCGTGTCCGGTCGCTCCGCTCCCTTCTGGGTCGTGTACTGCGCCGTGACTGAGTCCGTACGGCCATGACCTCGCGGAAGCATCCGTGAGTTGCCCCCACCGATGCTTCTTGGGCTCCTGCCCGCCGACTGGCGAGCAGGAGCCCCCTTTTCGCTGAGTGCCCAGCCCGGCACGATCGAGCTCCCGCCCCGGCGCCGCAGCCCATACCGGAACCGGGATGCGGTCTGTGTGGTGCCCGCTCCAACTTGCGGCGCTTGCCGACTGCCGGACCACGGTACGGGGCCAGGGCGGGCAGGGGTGTCACCGTGCCCCGCTCTGGCCCCCTCACCGGCCCAAAAGATGCGAGGAATCCCTCATGAGCAGGCCCGCGAACGCCACCGACGACCAGAAGCACACGGAGTCCTTCGACACCCCCCAGCACCACTACGGCGTGCAGCGGTGCGCCGAATGCAGTTGGGGCGGCTACACCCACTCCGGCCGGTACAACGTCTCCGGCGTCGTATACGTGTGCACGGCCGAAGGGTGCGGCTTCGAGACCGACGCCGCCGCGTTCTACTTGGACGCCGGAGAAGAGCTAGCACTGATCAACGGGCGGCTGTACGTGCGTCAGCCGCAGGACGGCCAGACCCTCCCTCGCCGCTAGCCGCCGCCTGGCCCGGGTTGACGATCTGGTCCCACCCGTAGCACCCCCTCACGCGTTCTCTTCAGGCCCGCCCCCGCATCCGGGTGGCGGGCCGTGCGCATACCCCAGCCACCCCCACGCCCTTCAGGCCCCCTTCCGGTTGCTGCCCTAACCCGCTGCGCATCGACGGTGAATCCGCACGGTTCCTGCCGCTACCACCCCAGCCGCACCCGCCGGGGACAGCCGACGCGGCCACAGCCAGCACACCACCATCCCGCCCGCCGAGAGGGACTGACCATGAGCGAAATCATCGAGACCAGCAACGACGGACGCTACCGGCTGCGTCTGGAGCCCGACACCGACGCCCACAACCCGCGCACCATGTACGACCACCTCACCCACGTAATCACCCTGCCCGACAACTACTACGCCGACGTCGACAAGGACGGCGGTGGTCCCCTTGAAGACGGGTGGAACCAGATCAAGGACCGGGACAACGCGGTGGAACTCTTCACCCGCTGGGCGCACATCTTCCATGGTGCCGTGGCCATCGAGGACCAGACACATGACGGTCCCGGCACCATTTGGTACTTGATGCCGGAGGGCATCGCCGACGTCAACGACCCGACGGAGTACATCCGCGGCGAGATCGCAGAGTACCGGGCATGGGCCAGAGGCGAGGTCTACGGCCACATCATCGAAAAGGCAGTGACCTGGAAGCCCGTAACCGATGAGCACGAGGACGTGATCCTCGGTGAACGCACCACATGGGAAGAGGTCACTGACGGCTCGTGCTGGGGTCTGATCACGTACGAGTGGGCCGAGCAGGAGGCCAGGGAGCAGTTCACCGCCTACCTGGAGAGCGTCCGATAACCGCCGACCCCGCCCGGCCACCACCCAGGCGATACTCCGTGCCAACAACACAGCACGGAGCCCCCGCCGTCCTCAACTCCCGCACGCCGTAGGGCCCACCGCCCGCCGCCGCCCCCCCGGCCCGCCCCCGACCCCTGGGAGCGGGCCGTCGGCATGCCCGACCCCGGCCTCGTCCGGGTCGCTCGTGGCCCGAAACCGGGCCACCGCGCGGCACCGCTTGCGCGCCTTGCCGGCCGCCGCTCCACCCTGCGAATGCACGACGCTGTGTGCACGTCCGACCTCGTCCAGGAGCAGGAGACCACCCACCCCCATGACCGTGACCCGATGGTGTGTCAGCACCTACAGCGGCAAGATCATGACCACTCTGTGGCCCGACCGTTCGTACGCCCCGGTCAACGTCTACGAGAACGGCTGGCTCGTGCGGGTAAAAGCCCGTGTCCGCACAGGACACTGCCGGACCTGCCTAGGCGCCGGATGCGGCAAGCCCGAGGTCAAACCGTCCTACGACGGCCCGTACTCGCGCGTCCCGCACGAAGTGATCACCCGCGGCCGCATGCTCATGCCTGGCTGGCAGGCGGATGCCGCCGAACCGGTCGCGTACACCCCCTCACCGCAGCCCGCCAGCGTCTGAGGGGCCACCCAAGACGGTGCGGGGCCTTCTGCGAGTTCCGGGGAGCCGCCCCGAGCCCCGCCCCGTCGCTCGCACACGGCAACCGATCCGTCCCGAGGGCGCCGCATGTCACCCTGTACCCAAGGAGAATCCGTGAATAGCCGACCGCTGCCTCTTCTACTGATCGATGTCGACGGGCCGTTGAACCCGTGGGCTGCAAAACCGTCCAGGAGACCGGAGGGCTATCTGACGTACCGGATGCGCCCGACGGGCTACAACCTTCCCCGGCAAAAACCGCTGCGGGTCTGGCTCAACCCAGCGCACGGGGCCCAGCTACTGAACTTGCCGTTCGACCTGGTCTGGGCCACGACGTGGGCGCACGAAGCCAATGAGTGGATCGGTCCGCCCCTTGGACTGCCAGAGCTGCCCAGTATCTCCTGGCCGGAGGGCCTGAAGAGAGCGTCGAGCCCGTACTGGAAGCCTGCACCCGCGGTCTTCTGGAAGACCAGGACCATCGTGGACTACGCCGCTGGACGCCCCTTCGCATGGATCGACGACGACGTCACCGACCTGGACCGTGAGTACGTTGCCCTCCACCATGACGGTCCGGCACTCCTGCACCACATCGACCCCCGACTTGGGCTGCTGCCAGCCGACTTCGAGGCCCTGACCGCGTGGGCGAACTCACTGACCACCAACACCGACGAGTGCCACATCGGCCGCCCGCACGAAGCCGAGTAACACGGCCTGCCCCGACCCGCCCCGGGCCGGGGCTGCGGCATGTGCGACCCCTCCCACGTCCCTCCGCCGCGCCCGCCGCTGCTCGTCGGGCGTCCTGGTTGCCGCGCTTGCCGCCGCCGGGCCATAGCCCCGGGGGCTGATCCATGACCCGCCTGCGCGGAATAGACCGCCCAGGTCCTCGCACCCCGCCCCGCTGTCCGCACCGGTTGCCGTGCTTGTCCCGCCCCGGGCCATGGTGAACCCCGCAGCCGTACTGGCCCGCCCCACGCTCCCGGGGACGTCGCACTCCGCGGCGGCGGACAGCACTCGCCACACGCTCATGCCCCGCGTCGGGCGTCAGCTGGCCCGCACCCTTGGGGCCTCCTCTCGGAGACTCGATGAATCTCATCATTTGCAACCCGCTCATCACGGCCGTCGACGACCTCTACCAGAGCCCTGACCGCCATCCCCGCAGGCCGGACGCCCCGTCCGGGTGCCGCTGGTGCTGCGTCGAGGAGCGTGAGCACATGCAGCGGCGAAAGCCCTCGGCAGGCTGCCACATCTGGGAACGTCCGGCGGACGTACAGATCCTCGCCCGCATGCGCGCCCGCCACGCCGCCCGCATCACCGCCCCTGCGACCCTGTACCACGCTGCCACCGCCGAGGCGACGACCTGGAGCTACGCCAGTGACGCCCCTGTCACCGACGAGTTCTGCGCCGACTGTGGGGACTCAGAGTGCGCCCGTTGGATTCGGACCCAGGAACGCATCGAGGCCCGTAAGGAACGTCTCCGTCTCTAGCGCAAGGCAGGCCCGTGAACCCGCTACACCTAGCCCGCCCTCCTCTCGGGGCGGGCTGTTCCGCGTTCGAGCCGCCCGCCGCGCCCGCTGCCCTGCCCCGGCATATCCACCCCCAAGCAGGCTGAACGCGCCCCGGCCGGCCCCGCCCAACTCCCGGCCCGACCCGGCGGGTTGCGGCCGTTGGTGTCCACCCGGTCATGGTCAGCACACCGGCCCGGGGAGCGGTGACCACCACCCGCCCCCCGGGCCGGACCAACCACCCCGCCCCGCCACACCAGGAGCCCGACCGTGACCACACCCCGCCCGCGCGCCGCGACCGTCACCGCCCGCATCGACGTCCCGGCCGTCGACACCGTACCCGCGCCCGCTGCTTCCCCACACACGGTCCCCGCCACCGAGTTCACCCAGGCCCTCACCGCCTGGACTCAGTCCCACCTGCACGCCATCAAGCCCGAGAACAGCGACACCACCTTTGTGCCCGTCACCGTCAACGCCACCACGACCATCGAGGTGCACCCCGGACTCCTGCGCCTGCTCGCCGAGGAGATCCACTCCGCGATCACCCTCCAGCGCGACTTCCCTGACCTGGACCCCGCCGACTTGGACGCCTACGTCGGCAGCGACGGAGTCGTCTACCACGGCCACGGTGAACCCGACTTCGAGGCCACCGCAGAGGACACCGAACCGTATGAGGACTGCAACGGCCGCCACCTGTAGCCGGTCCGCCTTGTTGACCGGCCCCGGGCCTGGACACCTCGTCCCGGGGTCGGGGCCGCTGCCCGTCCGGGCCAAGGGGTGTTGTGCGGCTTGCCCGAGCTCGGGGCAGTGTCGGTGCTGCCGGAAGGGATGTTCCTGCGCTCCCGTGTGCGGTTGCCCCCGGCCGCCAGGCCGCCCCCACCCCACCCCCTCGGGGTGGCCCGGCACCCCGCCCCTCCCGCGCCCTCTTTCGTGACGCGCCCATCGACCTGGAGTCCAATGTGAAGATCCGTCTAGGCACACCCGAGGCCACGTTCACCGTGCGCGGCACGATCAGCCGCCCTCAACTGCTCGCGACCAGCCGTGACAGCGAGCACCTCATGCGGGCCGAGGAGTTCGAGGCCGAACTCCGGCCGTCACCGGTCGAGGACGAGCCCACCCCCCCTCGGTGGGAAGTTGACACGCTCACCGTCAGGGGGCGCAGAGTCGACAGCCGCCGCCGCACCACCGAGGCGTGGACGAGCCGCCGCTTCTACTACCCCGCCCAGTTCCACGACGACGTGCCCGACTGGGTACCGGCCCTGGCTGAGCAGGTCCTCCCCGCCCAGCCTCCGCCGCACCTCACGCGCCGTGTGTTCTCCCTCCCCGACCAGCCGAAGCCCAAGGCCCCGTAGCCACTGGCCGAGCCCCGGCCGTCCTCCTGGCGGCCGGCGTGTTCCGGGCCTTAGCCGCCCGCCAGTCAGCCTCCGGCTGCCGCAGACGCACGCCACCGGCCCGGCCCCGGGCTGGACCCCTGCTGGATCTCCCGTTTCCCGGCCGGCGGGAGGGCCCATTCGATACGTGCCCTCTCCGGTGGGACGGGGATGGGCGAGAGGGCTCCGGAGGGGTGTGCGGGTGCAGGATCGCCGGGGTCTGATTCCATCCCGCTCCACCTGATCTGAAGGAGTTTGACCTGATGAAAGAAGTACGTGGCGCAGCCGCTGCCACCATGGCCTCGGGCACGCGTCGCCGCTGCCACCGTGGTGGCGAGTGCACGGTGGTGTTCGCCTCGTGACCAGTCCGCCTCAGGTGCCCAGCGACGGTCAGCAGCCAACGCGGCGCCGAACCCCGCCAGCAGAGCTTCCGGAGCTCTTGCCGGGGGAGGACCGGGGCTTTGGACAGTCGCTGTTCGTCGACCTGGTGCCTCGCTCGTGCTGGTTCACCAACGTGCGCTCGTGTGTTGCCAGGAAGGACTGGGACCGTCTGCGACGGATGATCTACGCACGGGCCGGAAATCGCTGCGAGGTCTGCGGTTCCGCTCCTGGCGCGTCAGGCAAACCGAGACTGGAGGCCCACGAGCGTTGGAACTTTGACGAGGCCACGCGTACACAGACGCTGAAGCGGCTCATCTGCCTGTGCTCGGATTGCCACCTGGTGACCCACTTCGGGTTCGCCCAAGTGCGCGGCTTGGAAGCTCGGGCTCTCGCGCACCTGCTGAAGGTCACCGGAATGACCGAATCTCAAGGTTGGAGGCACGTCGAGTCGGCATTCCTGACATGGCAGCAACGGTCAGCGCGCCTATGGGAGTTGGACCTCAGCATCCTGACGACGGCAGGTATCACGCTCGCCCCGCCGCCGTCCGCGAGAGACCGAGCCACCGTGGCTGAGCAGACCCTCACATCACGTACCGGCTCAGGGACCCCGAACCGGAAGGGCTCCTGAGCGCGAGCACGCATCCCCACACGGCCCGGGGCACGGCACATGCCGAGCCCCGGGCCGTGTGCCGTCGGCCACTCCAAGCGCGGCACAACCCGCCCAAGGCTCCGTAGCTACAGGCCGAACCCCGGTCGTACGCCGGGCGGCTGGCTGTCGGGTTGCGGGTCTTGGCCGCCCGCCCGACAACCTCCACGCCGTCGCCGGCACACGCCGCCGGCCTGGCCCCTTCGCGGGGTGCCCAGCGTTCCAGCCGAACTTGGAGGTCGACCCGTGACCACTACTTCAGACACTCAGCTGTTCCTCTACGGGAAATGGCTGTTCAACATCGACAAGGCCCAGATCCTCCTGAAGAACCATTCCCGGCACGCCGAGCCCACTCGCGTGGCCGACTGGGTGGCCGCCTACCACCTTGACCGGCTCACTCCGGACTACGACGGCGCGCCCTGGTGCCCGGTCTTCGGCCCGGACCAGTCCGCCTTCAACGCCGAATACGCACTACAGACCGAACTCGACAAGCCGGTCATCATCGCAACGCTGGAGTTCGACGGCCGTCCGGCCATCCTGCTGATCGACGGCGTCCACCGCATGTACCGGGCGATGACCGAAGGCCGGGCGACGCTGCCCGCGCACACACTGACCGCCGCCGAGACCGCGACGATCCGCGAGCGCTGACCACCGCCGCCCGCAGCCGCACGAGGCCCACCCCACCCCGGGGTGGGCCTTTCGCGTTCGCCCCGCCCGCCCTCGTGGCTGCCCACGACCCGCCCCTCAGCCCCGCCCGGCAGCCCGGAGCCGCGCCGCGGGGTGTTGCGCGGCTCGGGGCCGCCGGGGGCAGTGTCGGTGTGGCCGGAGCGGAGTGCTCCCGCACCACCCCCACACCGGCGGGCCGGGTCCTTCCGTGTCCCCGCTCCCGGACGGTCCCACCAGGCCGGGCTGTGCCTTGTGGTTGCGGGTCTTGCCGGTGCTGTCGGCATGGTCCTGGCATGCCGTGCGCGACACCCGCCGCCCCCGTGCGGTGCGGCTCCCCGGCTTTCCGAACACCGCCTCTCAGCGGCGGCCCCTGCCTCTTTCCCTGTTGGAGCGACCGATGAGTTCTTCCTGGCGTGATGTCCCGATGCCGCCTGCTGTCGCCCGCCTGCCCCGTAACAGTGCCGGACGCCCGGTCCCTGGCAACATCGCCTGGTACGAGGCGGATGACGACGGCGCGATCCTCGTGACCCGCGATGACGAGCTGGGCGGGCACGTTACCTGCCCGTGCACCCCGGGACGCGGCACCCCACGATTCGGCGAGCAGTGCCCCATGCAACAGCGGCTGTTGATGCGCCAGCGGCGCTGCGGGCTGTGCACGCAGGCCATCACCCCCCTCGCGCAGCTGGTCTTCGTCGGCGAGAGCGACGCCGCGTACTACCTGGAACCCCCACTTCACCCACTCTGCGCGGCTTACGCCCTCAAGGTCTGCCCCGTGCTGCACGCCGCCGGCGAAAGCATCGAAGTCGCCCTCACTACCTCGTACACCCTGGCCGAAGACCGGATCACCGGCGTCTCTGCCGACGGCGCCCTCCGACGCGCCGTGTTCCCCGTCGGGGACCCCGCGGCCCATCACCTGGCGGTCCTGGAGTTCTATCTGGCCTTCCCTCACACCCCCGAGCGCCTCACCGCCCCCACGTGGCTGGCTCAGCATGCGCCGAAGCTGCTCCCCTGAACAACCCGCAGGGCGCCCCGCGCCGGGCCTGACACGGCACGCAGGCGCAGGAGCCCGCACCCGGTCTCGGGTGCGGGCTCCTGCGCGCGCACCCGCCCCCGTGCAACGCGGCCTCTTGCCTCGTTTGGCCTGCCACGGTCCACGGTCGCGCCACTCAAGACCGAGCCATGCGACAGGAGACCAGACCGTGAACGTCCCGCCGAGCGAGCACTTCAATCCCACCATCGATGACGACGGGCACTACGCCGAGCGGCTCGTGTTCGTCAACGGTCGCGAGAGCCAGACACGTGTCTACACGGGCAGAGCAGTGCGCGAGCGAATTGACCAGATGACCTACACCGACTATGGCGAGGACTGGGTCTACACGTCCGTCAACCAGGACCCCGACTCGGGGATCATCACCGGGATCACGACGACCAGCCCGGCCAAGGACGCTCACCACACGGCCACCTGGGCGCCGATCACCACCGCCCAGCGAGGCGCGTACCAGCGAGCGGAGGAGAAGAAGTGGAGGGAGTTCTGGGAGGTCGTGGCCTCGGTCGGTGCATGAAGGCCCGTCCAGCTGGTCGCTGGCGGTTGGGCGCTGGCCCCTGCACTCGTACAGGCGGGGCCCCGCGCGCCGTGCTACGCCCTCCGTAAGTGCCTCGCACGGGAGCGCCCGCGCCTCCTGCCTGCTGCTGGTCCGCCTCCTACCTGCCGTCTGCTTCCGCGCGGCGCGGCGCGGGCCGGCTTGGTTGCGGTGCTAGCCCTCACTGCTGCGCATGGTCCGCCCGTACCCCTTCACCGCAATGGAAGGACTTCTGGACCATGCCTACCCTCTCAGCCGGACAGTTCCTGCAGAACGCCCTCCGCCGTGCAGGTATCGGCTGCCGCTCGGACGGCGACAGTGGATCCGATTTCATCGCGATCCGGGTCGGCGCGCACGGCATCATCATGGTCACCGGCATGCCCGGCCGGGCCAAGGAGAACCAGATCGACTACCTCCCGAGCGAGCACCAGGGCTGGGGAGCCGTCTACTACCCCGACACCGAGCACGACGACGGCAACTTCACCGAGTTCTACCGGTCCACCAACTCCAACCTCGCACAGGACACCACCAGCGTCGTCAAGGCCGTCCAGGACGTGATCGCCGGACGCTCCGCCCGCTGACACAACCCCGCCCGTGTGTAGGAGGCCCACCCCATCTCCGGGGTGGGCCTTGTCCGTTCGCCCGCCCGCCCCCGGGGCTGTCCCGGTCCCGATCCCCTCACCCCGCCCGGCAGAGGAGCTGCCGCGGGGTGTTGCGGGGCTTGCTCCCGTGCGGGGGAGTGTCGGTGTGGCCGGAACGGTTGCTCCCGCACCATCCCCGCCCCTGGTGTGGTCGAGCCCTTCGGCCGCCGGGCCGCCCCTCACCCCCCTGGGGGCGGCCCGGCACCCCCGCCTTCACGGCGCGCCCGCACCGGCTACCGGCCCCGCCCGGCTACCGGCCTTGGGCGTGCCGCCCCGTCACCGCCTACAACTCCCAGAGAAAGGGGGGTCTTGCCCGTGTCTGAGCGTGTCCTGACCCTGCCCGACAGCACCGACCAGTTCGTGGTCACAGACCGCCCCGCACCCACCCTCACCGACCGCTACCGGATGCTGCCCGACGGCATGAACACCAGCCTCTTCGTCGTCGTCCGGGCCTACCAGGTACGCACCGGTGACGTCGTCACCGCGTTCTTCAGCGACGGCCCCGGCATCCGCCACGCCCAGCACGTCCCGGAACCCTTCGCCGCGCACCCGGGCGCGTTCGGTATCTGCCCGGCGCGGTACGAGGAGTGCGCAGAGTGCGAGGACGCCCACGCCAATGGCGCCTCCGCGGACCGGTACCTGTGCCTGGACCCCGCCGACGACTCTGCGGACTGTGTCATCGTCTTCCGCAACACCCCCGTCGCGGTCATCCCCGCCGACCTCGCCGCCCGCTTCCCGTCTCTGGACTCGGTGCCGCCGCTGCCCGACCTGTTCGCCCTCGACCCCGAGCACGGCCCCTACGAAGCCCTGCCCGTCTCCCGCACCTGGGGCCCCTGGGAGGCCATCAGCGTCACCCGCACCACGGCCGAGCAGATCACTGCCGACCTGCCCCTGACTCACGCCGGCCGCCACCTCACCTGCTGCTGGCTGGGCAAGGCACTCCTCATCGCCTCCGACCCCCATTTCCGTACCGAGCCCGGCCGCCCCGGGC
This sequence comes from Streptomyces sp. NPDC101191, assembly GCF_044767915.1. NCBI lineage: Bacteria > Bacillati > Actinomycetota > Actinomycetes > Kitasatosporales > Streptomycetaceae > Streptomyces > Streptomyces sp. NPDC101191. The sequence goes on along the minus strand of NZ_JBIWOU010000009.1, from coordinate 5,789 downwards.
GGATCATCCAGCCCGACGCGGACGGCCGGTACCGGATCGGTGGCCTGTGGCGCTGGGAAGAGTGGCCCGTCGAGGACCAGGACGAGGATCCGGAAGGCGACGGCGCTGAGCCGGACCCCACCGGCAGCGCGTCAATCGAGATCACTCTGGCGGACGGAACGACTGCCAGGTGGAGTGTGCACAACGATGATCCGCGGTTCGGGGACGTAGAGAGCGTACTCGGGCCTCCGGACACGCTCAGGGCTTGAAGCAGGTTCCGACGCACCCGCGCCGCCCGCCGTCGCTGACCCCGCACCCCGCGCCAGCCGCTACCCCGGCCCCGTCCTGCCACCCGCAGGCGGGGCCGTTCGCACGCACACCCCGTATCCGGGTGGTCCTTCCGCCGCACGGGATGCCGGTTGTGGTCCGGGTGCCCGAGCGCGGGACAGGGCCGGGTGGGGGGCCTACGTGGCCGACGCGGGTGTCTACGGTCCCAAGTGCGCGCCGGCTGGGGGCCGATGGTGTGCGGGTTGCGGCGCTAACTGTCCCGCCCGCCATGGTGCGTGCAGCACAGACCACCCGGCTCTGCCGCGGCCCGTGCCGCACCACTCAGTCCTTCCGGCGTCCGTGGCCGGACCTTCCCTTCGCTGATCGGAACAACATGTTCAAGAACCTTTTCGGCTCGTCCTCAGCCTCCCAGCCCGCCCCCGCCCCCGCCCCCGGTCCGGCCGCTGTGCCCAGTCCGGCCCGTAACCGCACGAGCGTGGTGGACCTGACCAAGAAGGCCGCGTTCAGCCTGTCCAAGAACGGCCTGGACGGACAGCGCGCCGCGGTCTACCTGGTTCTGGACCGCTCGGGTTCGATGCGCCCCTTCTACGAGGACGGCACGATGCAGTACCTGGGTGAGCAGGCCCTGGGTCTGTCTCGCGCGCTGGACGACGACGGCCGCGTCCCGGTGGTGTTCTTCTCCACCGACGTCGACGGCATGACCGAGCTGGAACTCGGCCGACACGCAGGCCGTATCGACCGGGCGCACGAGCAGCTCGGTCGCATGGGCCGCACCTACTACGCGCGGGGCATCCGCGCGGTCATCGACCACTACCAGGCCTCCGGCGCGACCGATCCGGCGTTCGTCCTCTTCCAGACCGACGGCGACCCCGACGACCGTGAGGCCACCATCCAGCTCCTGACAGCCGCGAAGACGCTGCCGATGTTCTGGTCGTTCGTCGGGTTCGGTGACAAGGTCAGCTTCCTGCGGACCGTCGATCAGCTGCCGGGCATCGACAACACCGGCTTCTTCCACGTCCCGGACCCCCGCAGCCTGGGCGACAGCGCCCTCTACGACGGCATCACCGCCCAGTTCGGCCCCTACCTGGCGGCAGCCCGGAGCGCCGACATCCTCCGCTGACCCGCTTCCTTCCGGGCCCGCCCTGCCGCCACCGGCAGGGCGGGCCCACCGCGTTCCAGACCCCGGCCCGCCCCCCGTGCGCGGGGCCGAGCGCCGCCCCGCTACCGCGGCGCTGCCATCGCTCGCCGCCCACCCCCGCCCGCACGTCCCGGCACACCTGCCCCCGGGGCTGCGCCCCGGGCTGCGCCCGCCGGGCCTCCGGCCCTCCGGCCCGTGCCGCCCGCATCAGCCCACCGGCCAGAACTGCCCCCACCCTCACCTCACTTCGAACGAGAATCCGGCCACCCATGCGACAGATCGTGCTCCAGCCCAACGGCAAACTCGCCGTCTACTCCACCGTCGTCGACGACCTCGTGGTGTACGACGCCACACCGGACGAAGTCGCCGACGAAGCGGCCGACTTCGCCCGAGAGACGGCATCCCCCAACGCCACACCCGAACAGACCGCCGAACGCATCAGGCACGCCCGCGAAACCGCCCACCGCAACGCCGTGTACGTCCTGGCTGGTGAACCGCACCGCGCGTACCGGCACCCGTTGACCTGGCAGGAAATCGAGGCTCTGACGGACAGCGAGACCTACTGACCCGGATACACCGCTCCGGCACCTTCGGCCCGCTCTTGCGGGGCTTGCTCCCGGCTGGGGGAGTGTCGGTGGTGCCGGAAGGCGCTCCCGCACCACCCCCTCACCCGGGTGCGGTCGAGCCCCCGGCCGCCGGACCGCCCCTCACCCCACTGGGGCGGTCCGGCACCCGCCAACAACCGGCTGAAGGGAATCCCACTCGTGCGCACCTACGCCATCGCCCAGCACACCGGAACCGACCCCGGCCAGTGCGACGCCACCGCAGTCCGCACTTCCCCGGACGGAACCCGCGCGTACGTCCTCCTGGACGGCATCGGCCGACGCGAGACAACCCACCGGTGGGCACTCTCCGTCGCCCGGCAGATCGCCGGCACCGCCGCCCGCCGGCGCAACGCCGAGGCCGGGCTGCGGCACGTCTACAACCTGTGCCGGGACGACGCCATCCACTACGGCCCCAGCGACAAGGCGGCGGCCGTGGTCGCCGTAAAGGCTCCCGGCCAGCCCTTGACGGTGGCCTGGTGCGGCGACTCCCGGGCGTACCTGATGGAGCGCGGGATCGCGGTGCGCCTCACCGAGGACCACAACAAGCGCCGCGTCTACCCACCCACCGCTACCTATCCGTACGGCGGCAACCGCAACCGCCTCACCTCGTGCCTCGGCTCGGACCGCACCGACGAGGACGTACACAAGCTGTACCGCCATCCCGCGATCGAGACCGCCACGCGAGAGATCACCGGCCCCTGCCGCCTGCTGCTCGCCTCGGACGGCGCGTACGAGCCCCACGAGGACGCCCGGCACTGTCTGTTCACCGAGTGCGACGGCGACGACCTGATTCCGACCGTCCGGGACCTGGTGAACCTGGCTGTCGACACCGCCGTCAAGACCAGCCGCGCCCTGGACCCGAACCAGGTCTACGCGGACAACGCGACCGCCCTCCTGGCCGATCTGGCCCCCTGACGCCCCGCCGACCTCCACCAGGCCCCCGCATCCGCGTACCGGCCCCGTTCTGCACCCGCAGGCGGGGCCGCCCGCATGTCCGCACGCTCCGCCCTGCCATGCCCGGTCCGGCCGTGCCGGTTGCTGCTCTAACCCCGGCCATCCCGACCGTGCAGTGCGCCGCCCCCGGTCCGGCAACTGACCGGCACGACCGCCCCGAACGAGCTCAACCGAGGAGCCCCCTGTGTCTTCCTTCGCCTCCCGCAGCACCGCCGTACACGAACTCCGAGTGACAGGCCGGGTGATCGCGGGCCTGCCCATCCAGCCCTACGCGCCCGACCAGTGGACGGTCGTCTTCGCCGACCTCGGGCACGACCTGATCGTTCTGGGCACGCTGCCCACCCCCGACCCACGCTCGCAGGCCGCCGCCGACCAGCTCGCCGTCCTCAACGCGCAGGACCTGTCGTCGTACGAGGTGACCGCCCCCAGCGCAGAGGCCTCCGAGCGCCGCGCCCGCGAGTACTTCGCCGCCGAGCGCATCGGGGTCACCCCCTGGTCCGCCACCGGGCTCGTCGCTCTGCCCGGCACCCCCATCCCCGAGCAGGGCGGCCCCACCGCGCTGCGGATCGCCACCCAGGCCTTCGCCGCGCACGGGCTCACCCCGTACCACGACGACGACGCCGGGAACACCTGGATGGTCATCGGCCCGGACAAGTTCTTCCCCGGCAAGGGCGTCACCTACGGCGTGCTCTTCCTCTACAACCCCCACAGCGACCAGGGAGAGGAGGAAATCACGGTGGACCGGGCGCCCCTCAGCTCCGACGTGTGGCGAGTGGACGTCGGCGACGGCCTGGGTGGCGAGCAGAGCCTGATGGAGAGGCCCGTCGACCAGTTCACCGACTGCGTCGAGGCCATCGTCGCCCTGCACACCAAGCCCCGAACCTGACCGGCCCGCACAACCTCAGTGCGCCGGCCGGTGGGGGAGGGGAGCGGGGCGGGGGAATCCCGCCCCCCGGCGCCGCCCGCCGCCTGGCCCCCGCATCCGCGTACCGGCCCCGTTCCGCACCCGCAGGCGGGGCCGCCCGCACGCTCCGCCCTGGGCGCCCTGCCCAGCCCAGCCCAGTCCTGCCGGTTGCTGCTCTAACCCCCACGCCCCCGACGGTCTCGCTTGCCGCCCGTACACGGCCACACCGGCCGGGACCGCGCAGCACCGCAGCCGTCTCCTGAAAGGCACTCCCCGTGGGCTACATCCTCTACCGCGACCGTACGAAGCCGTCCGAGACCGACCAGGATTTGTGGGACAGCCCCCTCAACTCCTACCTCCGAGAGCACCACATGGGTCGGGCCGGGACGATCTGTGGCGTGTCCGAGATGATCCGCCACGTGGAGGCGATCGCCGCCATGTGGTGGCAGTACACCAGCCCCGCCCAGGCAACCCTCGGCGCTATCCGCTTCATCAACGGCGGCAACATCCGCTCGTCGCTGACGCCTCTCATCGACACCCCCGAACTGTTCACCGCCGTGGCGGTCGAAGGACTGCGCTCCTGGCACACGCTCCTGGCCGCTGACTCCCGCCGACGCGCCCTCTACGGAGACGATCACGCAGACCTGCTGCTCCCCGGCTTCAACTTCGGCGAGTACCTCTTCGACCAAGAAGGCACCCGCTGTGTCTTCATCGACGGTACGCAGCGCACAGTGCCCGCCGGGACCGTCGTCGCCATGCTCGACATCGACCGCATCCCGATCTACAGCCCGCCGGAGCACTTCGGACTCCGCGGTTACTACGACACCAAGAGCCGCATCAGCACGACCGACTACTTCCGACAGGCCCACGCCGTCCAGCAGGGTTGGAAGAAGGCCGCCGACGCCGCCACACCGCAGGAAGGTCCCACCAACTCCTGACCCCACGTCCCGCGGAATCCCGCGCCCCGCCCGGCCCCGCCGCGGCCTCCGTATCCGCGTACCGGCTACCGGCCCCGTTCTGCACCCGCAGGCGGGGCCGTCCGCACGTCCGCACGCTCCGCCCTGGCCGTCGGGCCACGCCCAGTCCCGCTCTTCCGGTTGCTGCTCTAACCACCGGCACCCGCAAGAAGCGGCCCATGCATCCGATCCCTCAACGCTGCGCGCACCGGCCCCTCGCGGGCGGACTGGTCGTACCGCACGTATCCCTCATCCACGGCGGCCACGCGGCATTCGGCACCCTCGACGCCGACCGGGCCCGCACCGCCTTCCTCGACCGCCTCTGCCAGATCTGCGGCCACCGACTCGACGAACGATGCTGGCTGATCGTCCGCCCCGCCGACATCGCCCGGAGCCACTCGCCAGAACCGGCACTACACCCCGAGTGCCTGCCCTACACCGCCGCAACCTGTCCCATGCTCAACGGCCAGGCCACGCACTACCGGCAGCGTTCCGTCCTGGCCAGCCACCCGGCTGGACGGCCCTGCACCGACCCGTCCTGCCCGTGCCCCTCCCGCACGCCCGACAACGGCCACGCCGCCCGCAGCGGCCGCCCCGCCGACCGGTACGAAGCATGGATGATCGACACCCGCCACTACCAGCTCGTACCGCACCCGGACACACCCGCCGTCCCCGCGGGCATCAGCCTCAACGTGCCCATCCTGCGCAAGCGCACCCTGCGCGAGGCCACCCCGACAGCCGCCCGGTCCGCCTTCCTCGACCTGATGCGCTCCGCTCTGGAACTCGGCATCGCGGCCGACTGCCCGGCCCCCGCCGACAACGACAGCTGACCGGCGACCCCTCACGGCCCCGTGCCGGACACCCGTCCGGCACACCCCCGCCCGTATGCCCGCCACCCCACCGCCCCCCGCAGTACCGGGGTTCCCGGCCTGGCTGCCCCCGGCCCAGTGCCCGCCACTGCCACC
>NZ_JBIWOU010000008.1:0-400396 GCF_044767915.1 Streptomyces sp. NPDC101191 | reverse complement strand
ACGCCCGGTTACATTCCGAACCCGGAAGCTAAGCCTTTCAGCGCCGATGGTACTGCAGGGGGGACCCTGTGGGAGAGTAGGACGCCGCCGAACAACCCGCCCTTTTAGCTCAGTCGGTAGAGCGTCTCCATGGTAAGGAGAAGGTCAACGGTTCGATTCCGTTAAAGGGCTCAGAGAAAAGGCCCCCGCCATCAGGCGGGGGCCTTTTTGCGTTTGCCGTGCGGACGGTCTGCGGACGGAAGTGCGCACACAGAAGAAGCCGGCCCCCTCGCGGGGGCCGGCTTTCGTCGCTCACTGGTGGTGCGGCTCCGGGATGCGCAGGGCCAGGATCGCCATGTCGTCCGAGGCGGGCTCCTGCGCGAAGCGTTCCACCGCGCGGAGCACCCGGGAGGCGACCGCGCCGGCCGTCAGGCCCGTACAGGTCCTGAGGACCTCGGTGAGGCCGTCGTCGCCCAGCATCCGCGTGCCCTCCCGGCGTTCCGTCACGCCGTCCGTGACGCACAGCAGGACGTCGCCGGGGTCCAGGGTGACCGTCTGCTCGTAGAGCTCCAGATCATCCATGACGCCGAGGAGCGGCTGCGGGTCGGCGGCCGGGCGGACGGTGCCGTCCTGGCTCAGCCGGAGCGGCAGCGGGTGGCCGGCGCAGACGACCTTCAGGACCGCGGAGCCGTCCTCCTGCGGGCGCATCTCGCCGTACAGCAGGGTGAGGAAGCGGCTGCGGGCGCCCTCGTCGAGGATCGCCGCGTTCAGGCGTTCCAGGACGGCGGGACCGCCGAAGCCCTCGCGGGCCAGGAGGCGCAGGGCGTGCCGGGCCAGGCCGGTCACGGCGGCGGCCTCCGGGCCCGTACCGCAGACGTCGCCGATGGCGAAGCCGTACGCGCCGTCGCGAATGGGGAAGAGGTCGTAGAAGTCGCCGCCGACCTCGTTGCCCTCGCCGGCCGCGCGGTAGATGACGTCGACCTCGACGCCGGGGATGTCGGGGAGGCCGGGCGGCAGCAGGCTGCGCTGGAGCGACTGGCTGATGGCCACGCGCTCGGAGTAGAGACGTGCGTTGTCCAGAGCCAGGGCGGCCCGGCGGGAGAGGTCCTCGGCGAGTTCCAGGATCTCCTGGCGGAAGTGGTCGTCGGTGGGCTTGCCGAGGGTGAGCATGCCGATGACGCGGTTGCGGGCGAACAGCGGCAGGACCACGGTCTCGCCGCCGACGGCGGCCGCCGTGGCGAGCGCGCCGTTGATGCCGGAGGACACCGGGCTTCCGGGGCCGCCGAGTTCGCGCATGCTGGCGCTGAGCGCGCCGCGGTGGGCGGCGTCGCCCGGGGCGGTCCAGACGCGGGCGCCGGGGGTGGGCACCGGGTCCGGCGGCGCGATCGAGGAGAGCAGGTCCTTGAGGCCGTCGATGAGGTCCTCGTCCTCGTGCAGGACATAGGAGAGGTACGGGTCGGAGGCCTGGTCGGCGATGGTGTAGACGGCGCACCAGGTGGCCAGGGTGGGAACCGTCATCTGGGCCATGAGGGCCAGGGTCTGGTCGCGGTCGAGGGTGCCGGCCAGCAGGTCGGAGGCCTCGACGAGGAAGCTGAGGGAGCCGCGGCGCAGGCGTTCGAGTTCGCCCAGGCGGGCGGACTCGACGGCCAGGGCGATGCGGTCGGCGGCGAACTGGAGGCGCAGGGCCTCCTCGTTGGAGTAGCGGTTGGCGCTCTCGGCGGCGACGCCGAGGGAGCCGGTGAGACGGCCCTCGACCTTCAGGGGGACCGTCACGACCGAGCGCATGCCGGTGCCTTCGAGGAGCGGTACGGCGCCGGGGACGGCGGCGAGGTCCTCGTGGACGGCGGGCATGCGGGCGGAGCCGTAGCGGCTGGCACCGGTCTCGACGGGGACGCGGGCGAAGCGCTGACGCGCGGAGGGCAGGCCCGTGGTGGCCCGTACCTCCAGTTCGGTCTCGTCGTCGGTGGCGAGGAGGAGGAAGGCGGAGTCGCCGTCGAGCATGTCGCGGGCGCGTTCCACGGTGCGCTGGAGGAGGCCGTCGAGGTCGTCGGGGGCGGGCGAGCCGATGAAGACCTCGAAGGGGTCCGCGGCGGTACGGCTCTCGGACCCGGACTCGGTGGAGGCGGGGCGCTGCGGCGTCTGCAGGACGGCGCGCTCGTACTCGCGGACGAGGAGGCACACCGTGGACGGCTCGCCCTGGGCGTCGCGGACGCGGAGGTGCGAGGCGTAGACGGGGATGACGCGGCCGTCGGCGCAGCGGATGCCGTAGCTGCCCTCCCAGCGGGAGAGGCGCAGGGCCTCGGCGAGGCCGGTGCCGATGCCGGGGGTGTGGGGCCAGGCGGCGAGGTCGCCGAGGGGCTTGCCGGTGACCTGCTCGGAGCCGTAGCCGAAGAGCTCCTCGGCGTCCTCGTTCCAGGCGGTGATGGCGCCGCCGCCGTCGATCTGGACGACGGCGACGCGGACCCGGCTCTCGGCGAGGGGGAGCAGCGCGTCGGGCAGCACGGGTCCCGCGGAGCGGGTGCCCACGGGGCGGTCGGGGAGGTCGAGGTGGAACCAGACGTGTTTGCGGGTGGGGGTGTAGTCGACGCCCCAGCGGGCGGCGAGTGCCGCGCACAGCAGAAGGCCCCGGCCGTTCTCGCGGTCGGGGCTGCCCATGGTGCGGGCGTGCTGGAGGGGAATCTCACGTTCGGGGTAGCGGTCGGCGACCTCGATGCGGACGCCGTCGTCGCGGCGCAGGCACAGGACGTCGGCGGCGGTGCCGGCGTGGATCACGGCGTTGGTGACGAGTTCGCTGGTCAGGACGACCGCGTCGTCGACGACCTCGGCGTATCCCCAGCCCTGGAGGGTGTCCCGGACGAAGGCTCGGGCGGTCGCGACGGACCGCCCGATGGGTTCGAAACTGGCAGCCGCCCGCGCGGTGATCACTGAACTCCTCGTACGCGTTTCGACGCCCGGCTCTGCCATGGTCGGTCTGCCCCTCCCGCTGTCCGGTGCTGCTGCTCGCGCCGTCCCGCCCCCGCCGGGCGGACCGGGGCGGTTGGACAGCCGGATGCCAGGTTACTTACCTTCGCTGTCCCAGCGGATGCCGGTCACGCTGTTTCGGTCCCGCGGACGTGGGGACGTTGTGCGAAGCTGCCGAACTGTTATGGCCTGGTTCGGACACGGTGAAACACTGGGCAGGCTGGTAACGAGGACCGATCGGTACGGTCGACCCCTTCGGGAGGGACACGGTGGAGTCTGGCACGACGACGCGACGCGGTGGCGGTTCGCGGGCGAAGGGCGGCGGCCGTTCCCGGGGCGGGGGCACGGTCCAGGTGGACGCGGCGGCGCTGCAGCGGCTGCTGGCCGCCTTGGCGTCGATGCGGGACGGGAACTTCCGTAAGCGGCTGACGGTCTCGGGCGACGGGATGATGGCGGAGATCGCCGCCGTCTTCAACGAGGTCGCGGACCGGCAGACGCATCTGACCGGAGAGCTGTCGCGGGTACGCCGGGTGGTGGGCCGCGAGGGCAAGCTGTCGGAACGGCTGGAGACCGGCGCCGGCGAGGGGGCCTGGGCGTCCGCGGTCGAGGCCGCGAACGCGCTGGTGGACGAGCTGGCGCGGCCGGTGTCCGAGGTGGGGCGGGTGCTGTCCGCGGTGGCCGAGGGTGACCTCGGGCAGCGCATGGAGCTGCGTTCCGAGGGTACGGACGGGGTGACGCGGCCGCTTCGGGGCGAGTTCCTGAAGGTCGCGCGGACCGTGAACAACCTGGTCGACCAGCTGTCGGTGTTCACCGACGAGGTGACGAGGGTCGCCCTGCAGGTGGGCACGGAGGGCATTCTGGGCGGTCAGGCCCAGGTGCGCGGTATGTCCGGTTCGTGGAAGGACCTCACGGACTCGGTCAACACGATGGCGAACCGGCTGACGGCGCAGGTGCGGGACATCGCGCTGGTCACCACGGCGGTGGCCAATGGTGATCTGTCGCAGAAGGTCACGGCGAACGTGGCCGGCGAGATGCTGGAGCTGAAGAACACCGTCAACCGGATGGTGGACCAGCTGTCCTCGTTCTCCTCCGAGGTGACCCGGGTGGCCCGCGAGGTGGGCACGGAGGGCGAGCTGGGCGGCCAGGCCGAGGTGGCCGGGGTCGCCGGTGTGTGGAAGGACCTCACCGACTCCGTCAACACGATGGCGGGGAATCTCACCAATCAGGTGAGGGGTATCGCCGAGGTCACCACGGCGGTCGCCAACGGCGATCTGTCGCAGAAGGTGCGGGTGTCGGCGCGCGGCGAGATCGCGCAGCTGGCGGACACCATCAACCAGATGACGGAGACGCTGCGGACCTTCGCGGACGAGGTGACCCGCGTCTCGGGCGAGGTCGGCGCGCAGGGTCTGCTGGGCGGTCAGGCGCAGGTGCCGGGTGCCGCGGGTACGTGGAAGGACCTGACGGACTCGGTCAACACCGTCTTCCGCAACATCACCACGCAGGTGCGGGACATCGCGCAGGTGACGACGGCGGTGGCCAACGGCGATCTGTCGCAGAAGGTCACCGTGAACGTGGCCGGCGAGATGCTGGAGCTGAAGAACACCGTCAACACGATGGTGGACCAGCTGTCGGCCTTCGGTTCCGAGGTGACCCGCGTGGCGCGGGAGGTCGGCGTCGAGGGTCTGCTGGGCGGTCAGGCCGAGGTGCCCGGCGCGGCCGGTACGTGGAAGGACCTCACGGACTCGGTGAACACGGCGTTCCGCAACCTGACGGGTCAGGTGCGGGACATCGCGCAGGTGACGACGGCGGTGGCCAACGGCGACCTGTCGCAGAAGGTCACGGTCGACGTGGCCGGCGAGATGCTGGAGCTGAAGAACACCGTCAACACGATGGTGTCGCAGCTGTCCTCGTTCGCCGACCAGGTGACGCGGATGGCCCGCGACGTGGGCACCGAGGGCCGGCTGGGCGGTCAGGCGCGGGTGGACGGCGTCTCCGGGCGGTGGCGGGAGCTCACCGACTCGGTGAACTTCATGGCCGGCAACCTGACCTCGCAGGTGCGGCAGATCGCCCAGGTGACGACGGCGGTGGCCCGTGGTGACCTGTCGCAGAAGATCGACGTGGACGCGCGCGGCGAGATCCTGGAGCTGAAGAACACCATCAACACGATGGTGGACCAGCTGTCGGCGTTCGCCGACCAGGTGACGCGGGTGGCCCGTGAGGTGGGCACCGACGGGCGGCTCGGCGGTCAGGCGCAGGTGCCGGGCGTCGCCGGTGTGTGGCGGGACCTGACGGACTCGGTGAACGGCATGGCCGGGAACCTGACGGCCCAGGTGCGCAACATCGCCCAGGTCGCCACCGCGGTGGCCCGTGGTGACCTGTCGCAGAAGATCGACGTGGACGCGCGCGGCGAGATCCTGGAGCTGAAGAACACCCTCAACACGATGGTGGACCAGCTCTCCAGCTTCGCCGACCAGGTGACGCGGGTGGCCCGTGAGGTGGGCACCGAGGGCATCCTGGGCGGTCAGGCCGAGGTGCAGGGGGTCTCCGGCACCTGGAAGGACCTGACCCAGTCGGTGAACTTCATGGCGAACAACCTGACCTTCCAGGTCCGGAACATCGCCGAGGTCACCACGGCGGTCGCGCGCGGCGACCTGTCGAAGAAGATCACCGTCGACGCCAAGGGCGAGATCCTGGAGCTGGTGACGACCGTCAACACGATGGTCGACCAGCTGTCGAACTTCGCCGACGAGGTGACCCGGGTGGCCCGTGAGGTGGGCACCGAGGGCATCCTCGGCGGTCAGGCCCGGGTGCGCGGCGTGACGGGCATCTGGAAGGACCTGAGCGACAACGTCAACCTGATGGCCAACAACCTGACCAGCCAGGTGCGGAACATCTCCCGGGTGTCCGCGGCCGTCGCCAACGGCGACCTGACGAAGAAGGTCACCGTCGAGGCGCGCGGCGAGGTCGCCGAACTCGCCGACACCGTCAACACGATGGTGACGACCCTGTCCTCGTTCGCCGACGAGGTGACCCGGGTGGCCCGTGAGGTGGGCACCGAGGGCATCCTCGGCGGTCAGGCCCGCGTGCCCGGTGTCTCGGGCACCTGGAAGGACCTGACCGAGTCGGTGAACTCGATGGCCGACAACCTGACCGGTCAGGTGCGTCAGATCGCGGCCGTCACCACCGCCATCGCGAAGGGCGATCTCACCAAGAAGATCGACATCGACGCGCGCGGCGAGATCCAGGAGCTGAAGAGCACCATCAACACGATGGTCGACCAGCTGTCCAACTTCGCCGAGGAGGTCACCCGCGTGGCCCGCGAGGTGGGCACCGACGGGCAGCTGGGCGGTCAGGCGCGGGTGCGGGACGTCGAGGGCACCTGGTGGGACCTGACGGAGTCGGTGAACGAGATGGCCGGGAACCTGACCCGTCAGGTGCGTGCCATCGCGGCCGTCGCCACCGCGGTGACCCGCGGCGACCTCAACGTCAAGATCGACGGTGTGGACGCGGCCGGTGAGATCCAGGCCCTGCAGGACAACATCAACACCATGATCGCGAACCTGCGCGACACCACCCTCGCCAACGACGAGCAGGACTGGCTGAAGGGCAACCTGGCCCGTATCTCCGGTCTGATGCAGGGACGTCGCGACCTCGACGACGTCGCCTCGCTCATCATGAGCGAGCTGACGCCGGTGGTCTCCGCGCAGCACGGTGCCTTCTTCGTGGCGATGCCGACCGGATCCGCCAACAGCGACACCGAGCCGGTGGGTGAGGGCGAGGGCTCGTACGAGCTGCGGATGCGCGGCAGTTACGGCTACTCGGCCGGCTCCATGCCGACCTCGTTCCGGCCGGGCGAGACGCTCATCGGCACGGCCGCCGAGGAGAAGCGGACCATCCAGGTCAACGTGCCGCCGGGCTATCTGAAGATCTCGTCCGGTCTGGGCGAGGCCTCCCCGGCCCATGTGATCGTGCTGCCCGTGCTGTTCGAGGGCCGGGTGCTCGGCGTGATCGAGCTGGCCTCGTTCCAGCCGTTCACGCAGATCCAGCGGGACTTCCTCAACCAGATCGCCGAGCTGATCGCGACCACTGTCAACACCATCAGCGTCAACACCCGTACCGAGGTGCTGCTCCAGCAGTCGCAGGAGCTCACCGAGCAGCTGCGGGAGCGTTCGGCGGAGCTGGAGCACCGGCAGAAGGAGCTGCAGAACTCCAACGCGGAGCTGGAGGACAAGGCCGAGCTGCTGGCCCGTCAGAACCGGGACATCGAGGTGAAGAACACCGAGATCGAGGAGGCCCGGCAGGTCCTGGAGGAGCGTGCCGAACAGCTCGCCGTCTCCATGCGCTACAAGTCCGAGTTCCTGGCCAACATGTCGCACGAGCTGCGCACGCCGCTCAACTCGCTGCTGATCCTGGCCAAGTTGCTCGCCGACAACGCCGATGCCAACCTGACGCCGAAGCAGGTGGAGTTCGCCGAGACGATCCACGGCGCGGGCTCCGACCTGCTGCAGCTGATCAACGACATCCTCGACCTGTCGAAGGTCGAGGCGGGCAAGATGGACGTCTCGCCCACCCGGATCGCGCTCGTGCAGCTCGTGGACTACGTGGAGGCGACCTTCCGGCCGCTCACCGCGGAGAAGGGCCTCGACTTCTCCGTGCGGGTCTCGCCCGAGCTGCCCGCCACGCTGCACACGGACGAGCAGCGGCTGCTGCAGGTGCTGCGCAACCTGCTGTCCAACGCGGTGAAGTTCACCGACACCGGCGCCGTGGAGCTGGTGATCCGGCCGGCCGGCGCGGACGTGCCGCAGTCGATCCGGGAGCAGCTCCTGGAGGCCGGGTCGCTGCGCGATCCGGAGGCCGACCTGATCGCCTTCTCGGTCACCGACACCGGTATCGGCATCGCCGCCGGCAAGATGCGGGTGATCTTCGAGGCGTTCAAGCAGGCGGACGGCACGACCAGCCGCAAGTACGGCGGTACGGGTCTTGGCCTGTCGATCAGCCGGGAGATCGCGCGGCTGCTCGGCGGCGAGATCTACGCGGCCAGCGAGCCGGGCCGCGGCTCGACGTTCACGCTGTACCTGCCGCTGAGCCCGGTCGAGCCGGTGCACCCCGGCCAGGGGCAGGACCAGCAGGACCCGGAGGACCGGATCGGCTACGAGCTGGAGTCCGCCGGGGGGCTGGTGCACTTCGCACCCGCACCGGTGCACACCGAGGCCCGCTCCGGGGCCGGTGCGCTGTTCCGGCACCGCCGCAAGAGCGCGGAGCAGCGGGCGCAGCTGCCCGGGCAGCCCGGGAAGGACGAGACGGCGGCCGACGAGGAGCGGCCGGAGCCGCATCAGCGGCCGACCTTCTCGTTCGCGGGGGAGAAGGTGCTGATCGTCGACGACGACATCCGCAACGTCTTCGCGCTCACCAGCGTCCTGGAGCAGCACGGCCTCGCGGTGCTCTACGCGGAGAACGGCCGCGAGGGGATCGAGGTCCTGGAGCAGCACGACGACGTGGCGGTGGTGCTGATGGACATCATGATGCCGGAGATGGACGGATACGCGACGACGACCGCGATCCGGCGCATGCCGCAGTTCGCGGGGCTGCCGATCGTCGCGCTGACCGCCAAGGCGATGAAGGGCGACCGGGAGAAGGCCATCGAGTCCGGGGCCTCGGACTACGTGACCAAGCCGGTCGACCCCGATCACCTGCTGACGGTGATGGAGCAGTGGATGCGGGGGGAGGGGCGCTGACGGCGCCGGCGGGGTCCCCGGAACTCCCGGGATCCCGCCGCCGACGGACCGTCGCCACACGGGTGTGAGAAGCCGCCGGACGGGGAACCTTCTGGTCTCCCACCGCGTTCGACGTACGGGCACGGACCTGCGTGCTCCGTGACAATGCGGTGACAGGGTGTGGCGACGGGCGGGGTGCGGCTACGATGACCGGCACAAGGACGGACGGCGCATGGGAGTCGTCTTCTGGGGCGGCGCCCGGTGCTTCCCCCGGCTCGCAGAGCCGGAGCGAACCTGTGCCGGGACGAGGAGGACGGGGCATGGTGCAGAAGGCCAAGATCCTCCTGGTCGATGACCGGCCGGAGAATCTGCTGGCGCTGGAGGCCATTCTCTCCGCGCTCGATCAGACGCTGGTGCGGGCATCGTCCGGGGAGGAAGCGCTCAAGGCGCTGTTGACCGACGACTTCGCGGTCATCCTGCTGGATGTCCAGATGCCGGGGATGGACGGATTCGAGACGGCCGCGCACATCAAGCGGCGCGAGCGGACCCGGGACATCCCGATCATCTTCCTGACCGCCATCAACCACGGCCCCCACCACACCTTCCGGGGGTACGCGGCGGGTGCGGTCGACTACATCTCCAAGCCCTTCGACCCGTGGGTGCTGCGCGCGAAGGTCTCCGTCTTCGTCGAGCTGTACATGAAGAACTGCCAGCTCCGCGAGCAGGCGGCGCTGCTCCGGCTCCAGCTGGAGGGCGGCGGCGCGAACGGGCAGAGCAAGGAGTCCGCCGGCCTGCTGGCCGAGCTCTCCGCCCGCCTCGCCGCGGTCGAGGAGCAGGCCGAGGCGCTGTCCAAGCAGCTGGACGACGACTCCGCCGACGCGGCGGCGGTCGCCACCGCGGCGCACCTGGAGCGCAAGCTCACCGGCCTGAGGCGGGCCCTGGACGCCCTGGAGCCGGGTACGGGCGGCGCGCCGAGCCTGCCCGCGCAGAGCTGACGGGCGGTCACGGCGCCGGCGCCCGCGGTGAGCGGGCGTCAGTTCCGCGCCATGGCAAGAGCGACACGAACGGGTGAGCGTGTTTCCCGGACGGCCCCACCGGTAACCTCAGCATCATGGCCTCACGTACGTCCGGCAAGGGTTCCCAGGGCACGGCGGGCACCGCGAAGCCGCGCGCCGGCCGTACGACCGGCACCGCGAAGAAGGCGGCGCCCGCCAAGTCCCCCGCCAAGCCTCCCGTGAAGAAGGCGCCGGCCAAGAAGGCCGCGCCCGCCAAGCGCGCGCCCGCGCGCAGGACCGCGGCGAAGAAGCCCGCGCCCCGCCCGGCGCCGTCCCCCACCGGGGGCGTGTACCGGCTCGTTCGCGGGCTCTGGCTCGGGCTGGCGCACGGTGTGGGCGCGATGTTCCGGGGGATAGGGCGGGGAGCCAAGGGACTCGACCCGGCGCACCGCAAGGACGGGCTCGCGCTGCTGCTGCTCGGCGTCGCGCTGGTCGTCGCGGCCGGGACCTGGTCCAATCTGCGCGGACCCGTCGGCGACCTGGTGGAGATGCTGGTCACCGGCGCCTTCGGCCGCCTCGACCTGCTCGTACCGCTGCTGGTCGGCGCGATCGGCGTCCGGCTGATCCTCTATCCGGAGAAGCCGGAGGCGAACGGCCGGATCGTCATCGGTCTGTCCGCGCTCGTGATCGGCGTGCTGGGGCAGGTCCACATCGCGTGCGGCTCGCCCGGCCGGGGCGACGGCACCGACGCCATGCAGGACGCCGGCGGGCTCATCGGCTGGGCCGCCTCGAAGCCGCTGGTCTTCATGACGGGCGAGGTGCTCGCCGTACCGCTGCTGGTGCTGCTCACGATCTTCGGCCTGCTCGTCGTCACCGCCACGCCGGTCAACGCCATCCCCCAGCGGCTCCGCGCCCTCGGCGCCCGTCTCGGCATCATCGAGCCGGAGTACGAGCCCGAGGAGGACGACGCCTACGGCGACGACTGGCGCGAGGTCCGCGAGGACGCGCCCCGGGCCGCCCGTCCCGCACGCCGGCGTGCCCCCGGCTCCGGTGCGGACCTCGACGCGGACCGGGCCGAGGCCGCCGCCCTGGAGCGGCGCGGCCGCCGCCGCACCCCTTCACCGTCGGCCTTCGACACCTCCGGCCTCGATCCGGTGGACGTGGCCGCCGCGGCCGCCGCCGCGCTGGACGGCGCCGTCCTCAACGGCATGCCGCCCTCGCCGCTGGTCGCCGACCTGACCCGGGACCTGACCGCCGACCGGGCCGCCGCCGTGGCCCGCTCCGCGGCCGACGCCGCCCCGGCCGCCCCGGACACCGCGAAGGGCCCGTCCGCCCCGGTGCCCACCGCGCGGGGCGCGGCCAAGGACCGATCGGCGGGCGGCGGCGTCCCCGACCTGACGAAGCCGGCGCCCGAGCCGACCGACCTGCCGCCGCGGGCCGAGCAGCTCCAGCTCTCCGGCGACATCACGTACGCGCTGCCCTCCATGGACCTCCTGGAGCGCGGCGGCCCGGGCAAGACCCGCAGCGCCGCCAACGACGCCATCGTCGAGTCGCTCACCAACGTCTTCGCCGAGTTCAAGGTCGACGCGGCCGTCACCGGCTTCACCCGCGGCCCGACGGTCACCCGCTACGAGGTCGAGCTCGGTCCGGCCGTCAAGGTCGAGAAGATCACCGCGCTCACCAAGAACATCGCGTACGCCGTGGCCAGCCCCGACGTGCGGATCATCTCGCCGATCCCCGGCAAGTCCGCGGTCGGCATCGAGATCCCGAACACCGACCGCGAGATGGTCAACCTCGGCGACGTGCTGCGGCTGGCCGAGGCGGCGGAGGACGACCACCCGATGCTGGTCGCGCTCGGCAAGGACGTCGAGGGCGGCTACGTGATGGCCAACCTGGCGAAGATGCCGCACATCCTGGTGGCCGGTGCCACCGGCTCCGGCAAGTCGTCCTGCATCAACTGCCTCATCACCTCGGTGATGATAAGAGCGACCCCGGAGGACGTCCGGATGGTCCTCGTCGACCCCAAGCGGGTCGAACTCACCGCCTACGAGGGCATCCCGCACCTGATCACGCCGATCATCACCAACCCCAAGCGGGCCGCAGAGGCCCTGCAGTGGGTCGTGCGCGAGATGGACCTGCGCTACGACGACCTGGCCGCCTTCGGCTTCCGGCACATCGACGACTTCAACCAGGCCATCCGGGACGGCAAGGTGCAGCTGCCGCCGGGCAGCGAGCGCGAGCTCAAGACCTACCCCTACCTCCTGGTGATCGTCGACGAGCTCGCCGACCTGATGATGGTCGCGCCCCGGGACGTCGAGGACGCGATCGTGCGCATCACCCAGCTGGCCCGCGCGGCCGGCATCCACCTGGTGCTCGCCACCCAGCGGCCCTCGGTGGACGTCGTCACCGGTCTGATCAAGGCGAACGTGCCCTCCCGACTCGCCTTCGCCACCTCCTCGCTCGCCGACAGCCGCGTCATCCTCGACCAGCCCGGCGCCGAGAAGCTGATCGGCAAGGGCGACGGCCTGTTCCTGCCGATGGGTGCCAACAAGCCGACGCGTATGCAGGGCGCCTTCGTCACCGAGCACGAGGTCGCCACCGTCGTCCAGCACTGCAAGGACCAGATGGCGCCCGTCTTCCGGGACGACGTCACGGTCGGCACCAAGCAGAAGAAGGAGATCGACGAGGAGATCGGCGACGACCTGGACCTGCTGTGCCAGGCCGCCGAGCTGGTCGTCTCGACCCAGTTCGGCTCCACCTCGATGCTCCAGCGCAAGCTGCGGGTGGGCTTCGCGAAGGCCGGCCGGCTCATGGACCTGATGGAGTCGCGCAACATCGTGGGGCCGAGCGAGGGTTCCAAGGCCCGGGACGTGCTGGTCAAGCCGGACGAGCTGGACGCCGTGCTCGACGTGATCCGGGGCGGGGGCCCCGGCGCCTGAGCGGGGGCGCGCAGGCGCGGCCGTAACGAGACCGGGTCGAGACTCACTCGTAAGGGAACGAGGGCAACCGTTTCCCCTGGGCGTACGTCAAGTTGGAGGGAGGGACAGGACCCTGTCCCAGCCTCATGGCGTACAAACGACGCCCGCCCGGTTGCCCCACCCTTTCGTACCACCCATAGACTGAACATCCAGCAGGTGGCTACACGCTCGAAAGGCGCTCTCGTGTCCATCGGCAACTCCCCCGAATCCCCCGAGGACGACCGGAACTTCCCGGCAGATGACCGGGATTCGATCGGTCGTGCCCTCCAGCAGGCCCGTGTCGCCGCCGGTCTCACCGTCGAAGAGGTCAGCGCCTCCACCCGTGTGCGCGTCCCGATCGTGCACGCGATCGAGGAGGACGACTTCTCGCGCTGTGGCGGCGACGTCTACGCCCGCGGGCACATCCGTACGCTCGCGCGCGCCGTGGGGCTCGATCCGGCCTCCCTGATCGAGCAGTACGACGCCGAGCACGGCGGCCGCCCGGCACCCACGCCGGCCGCCCCGCTGTTCGAGGCGGAACGCATCCGCCCCGAGCCCCGCCGTCCCAACTGGACCGCCGCCATGGTCGCGGCGATCGTGGCCGTCGTCGGCTTCGTCGGCTTCACGATGTTCAACGGGAACGACGTGCGCGGCAACGGCGCGGTCGCGGAGGGCCCGGCCCCGGCCTCCAAGACCACCGCCCCCGCCAAGCCCAAGCCGGCCAAGCCGGCCGACCCCAAGCCCGTGCCCTCCGAGAGCGCCATCGCGGCGGTCCCGCAGGACAAGGTCACCGTGAAGCTCACCGCCACCGACGACAAGAGCTGGATCTCGGCCAAGGCCCACGACGGCAAGCTGCTCTTCGACGGCCTGCTGAACGCGGGCGAGTCCAAGACCTTCCAGGACGACGAGCGGATCGATCTCATCCTCGGCAACGCCGGACCGATCGAGCTCTACGTCAACGGCAAGAAGATCGAGGACTCCTTCGAGTCCGGCCAGGTCGAGCGCCTGTCGTACACCAAGGGCGACCCGCAGGCCGGCTGAGCCCGCCCCGTGTGTGACCTCCGTCGCGCAGGTGAACCCTGCGCGACGGAGGTACGGCCGGGACAAAGTAGTCTTGAGCCCATGCCCGAACGCCGTACCGTCGCCCTTGTCACTCTCGGCTGCGCCCGTAACGAGGTGGACTCGGAGGAGCTCGCAGGCCGCTTGGCAGCGGACGGCTGGGAGCTCGTCGAGAACGCCGAGGACGCAGACGTCGCCGTCGTCAACACCTGTGGCTTCGTCGAAGCCGCCAAGAAGGACTCCGTCGACGCCCTCCTCGAAGCCAATGATCTGAAGGACCACGGCCGCACCCAGGCCGTCGTCGCCGTCGGCTGCATGGCCGAGCGCTACGGCAAGGAGCTCGCCGACGCGCTGCCCGAGGCCGACGGTGTGCTCGGCTTCGACGACTACGCCGACATCTCCGGCCGCCTCCAGACCATCCTGAGCGGCGGCAACGTCGAGGCGCACGCCCCGCGCGACCGGCGCAAGCTCCTCCCGCTGTCCCCGGTGGAGCGCCAGCAGGCCGCGGCCTCGGTGGCCCTGCCCGGTCACGGGGACGGCGCCGGGACGGCCGCCGAGGCCCCCGAGAACGTGCCGGCCGACCTGCCCGAGGGTCTGGCCCCCGCCTCCGGCCCGCGCGCGCCCCTGCGCCGCCGCCTGGACACCAGCCCCGTGGCCTCCGTGAAGCTGGCCTCCGGCTGCGACCGGCGCTGCTCCTTCTGCGCCATCCCGTCCTTCCGCGGCTCCTTCGTCTCGCGCCGTCCCTCGGACGTGCTGAACGAGACCCGGTGGCTCGCCGAGCAGGGGGTGAAGGAGATCATGCTGGTCTCCGAGAACAACACCTCGTACGGCAAGGACCTGGGCGACATCCGCCTCCTGGAGAGCCTGCTGCCCGACCTCGCGGCCGTCGACGGCATCGAGCGGGTCCGGGTCAGCTACCTGCAGCCCGCCGAGATGCGCCCCGGCCTGATCGACGTGCTGACCTCGACCGACAAGGTCGTCCCGTACTTCGACCTGTCCTTCCAGCACAGCGCCCCGGACGTGCTGCGGGCCATGCGCCGCTTCGGCGACACCGACCGCTTCCTGGAGCTGCTGGAGACCATCCGCACCAAGGCCCCGACGGCCGGTGCCCGCTCCAACTTCATCGTCGGCTTCCCCGGCGAGACCGACGCGGACTTCGCCGAGCTGGAACGCTTCGTCACCCACGCCCGCCTCGACGCCATCGGCGTCTTCGGCTACTCGGACGAGGACGGCACCGAGGCCGCCACGTACGAGCACAAGCTCCCGCAGGACGTGGTGGACGAGCGCCTCGCCCACCTGTCCCGGCTCGCCGAGGAGCTCACCGCCCAGCGCGCGGAGGAGCGGATCGGCGAGACCCTGGAAGTACTGGTCGAGTCCTTCGACGAGGACGAGGACGGCTGGATCGGCCGGGCCGCCCACCAGGCGCCCGAGACCGACGGCCAGGTGATCGTCCCGGCGGACTCCGCCGAGGGCCTCGGCCTGGCCCCGGGCCGTATGGTCAGCGCCAAGGTCGTCGACACCGAGGGCGTCGACCTCGTGGCCGAGTGTCTTTTCGAGGAGGCGGGCAGATGACCGGAGTCCCGGCATCCGCGACGGGCGGGACCGGTAGGCCGGCGCCTCGCGGCAAGCTGGGCACTGCGGCCGTCAATCAGGCCAGCCTGTGGAACATCGCGAACATCCTCACCATGATCCGGCTCGTGCTCGTGCCCGGCTTCGTGGTGCTGCTGCTCCAGGACGGCGGGCACGACCCGGCCTGGCGCGCCTGGGCGTGGGCGGCCTTCGCCGTCGCCATGATCACGGACGTCTTCGACGGGCACCTGGCGCGGGCGTACAACCTGGTCACCGACTTCGGGAAGATCGCCGACCCGATCGCCGACAAGGCGATCATGGCGGCCGGTCTGATCAGCCTGTCCGCTCTCGGCGACCTGCCGTGGTGGGTGACGGGGGTGATCCTCGCCCGTGAGCTCGGGATCACCCTGATGCGCTTCTGGGTGATCCGGCACGGGGTCATTCCGGCCAGTCGCGGCGGGAAGATGAAGACGCTCGCGCAGGGCACGGCGGTGGGCATGTACGTGCTGATGCTCACCGGTCCACTCGCCACGTTGCGCTTCTGGGTGATGGCGGTGGCCGTCGTGCTGACGGTCGTCACCGGTCTGGACTATGTGCGACAGGCGGTCGTCCTGAGGCGCAAGGGGCTCGCGGCGGAGCGCGCGGCCGCGGACGGGACGGACCGCGCGGAGGCGGACGGACGATGAGCGAGGCCGCCCGGGTGCTGGAGCTGCTCGCGGAGCGTGGTCACACGCTGGCGGTGGCGGAGTCCCTCACGGGCGGTCTGGTGGCCGCGGAGCTGACCGGGGTGCCGGGAGCCTCGAAGACCTTCCGCGGCTCCGTCACGGCCTACGCCACGCCCCTCAAGGAGCAACTGCTCGGGGTGGACGGCACCCTGCTGGCCGAGCGCGGCGCGGTCGACCCGGAGGTCGCGCTGCAGATGGCGGCGGGGGTTCGGGGGCGCCTCGGGGCCGACTGGGGCGTCGCGACGACCGGCGTCGCGGGGCCCGAGCCGCAGGACGGCCGGCCGGTGGGGACCGTGTACGTGGCCGTCTCCGGGCCCGCGGGGGACGGTGCCGGGGCCGGGAAGGTGGCCGCGTTGAGGTTGAACGGCGATCGAGCGGAAATCCGTAGAGAGAGTGTACGGAGCGTGCTCGAATTGCTGTGTGAACTGCTCGGCGACGAACACTCGGAAAATGCGCGGGCACAGGATACGGAACAGAACGGGGGAGATTGATGTTTGCAGCCATGAGTGAACACGACATCGCTCCCCGCACGGCCGCGGCGCGAGGCGGTACGGTGGGGCGTGAAGGATGCGGCTACGCGGTCCGAGGAGGGAGCCACCGATGATTCTGCTCCGTCGCCTGCTGGGTGACGTGCTGCGTCGGCAGCGCCAGCGCCAGGGCCGTACTCTGCGCGAAGTCTCCTCGTCCGCCCGAGTCTCACTCGGCTATCTCTCCGAGGTGGAGCGGGGGCAGAAGGAGGCTTCCTCCGAGCTGCTCTCCGCGATCTGCGACGCGCTGGACGTACGGATGTCCGAGCTCATGCGTGAAGTGAGCGACGAGCTGTCGCTGGCCGAACTGGCCGAGTCGGCAGCGGCGAGCGAACCGGTGTCGGCGCCGGTGCGACCGATGCTGAATTCGGTGTCGGTGACGTCGGTGGGCGGTGTGCCCACCGAGCGGGTGACCATCAAGGCGCCCGCGGAAGCGGTGGACGTCGTCGCCGCCTGAGAACGATCTGGGGTGAAGCCCCGGTCGACGCCCTCACAAGGGGCGCCGACCGGGGCTTTTCTCTTGCTCACCGAGGCCGCCACGTCGGTCGGTACAGGGCTCGGTCCCGGCTTCGGGCGGGTCCGTTTGAGATGCCGGATTCGGGCGAGACGTGCATGGTGGGGGGAACAAACGACTGTTTGGAGATCTCGCATGTCCGTGGTGAAGAGCACGCTGTCCGAGGCCGACCTCAAGACGGTCGGGGGCGCCCTGCAGGGGGCGCTGGTCGATCTGGTCGATCTCGCCCTGGTGGCCAAGCAGGTGCACTGGAACGTGGTCGGTCCCCGTTTCCGCTCGGTCCACCTCCAGCTCGACGAAGTCGTCACCACCGCCCGCACCCACTCCGACACCGTGGCCGAACGCGCCTCCGCACTCGGGGTGAACCCGGACGGCCGCGCGTCGACGGTGTCGTCCGGGAGCGCGATCGGTCCGGTCCCCGAGGGCTGGATCAAGGACGAGGAGGCCGTACGGATCCTCGTGGACGCGCTCGGCGCGGTCGTGGCACGGATGCGTGAGCGCATCGACGTGACGGCTGACCCTGATCCGGTGAGTCAGGACATCCTGATCGGGCTCACGGCCGACCTCGAGAAGCACTCCTGGATGTACCAGGCGGAGAGTGCCTGATGACGGCGGAGCGCCGGGCGATGGCGGAGCTGACGGCGATACCCATGGGGTGCGCCCGGTCTGCCCCTTGTGCGCCCTCCCGCCGGGTGATCCTGCCCCACTAGCCTCGACCGGAGGAGGCGGCCATGGTAGGGCGACGGGGTCCGCTGGTGACGCTCATGCTGGTCGCGGTCGGACTGGTGGCCGGCGGGCTCTGGTGGTGGGCGGTGCTGCGCCTGCTGCTGGTGCCCGGCGAGTCGGGGCCGGTCGAGGGGGCGGTGGCTGCGGGCGGCTGGGGGCTGAGCCTGTTGCCGGTGCACGTGGCCGCCTCTTCGGCACGCCCCGGCGGCCCGTCGCGGCGCATCGCCGACCTGGTCACCAGGGCATGGCCACGCCGCCGTTGGGGCGGAGGATCTGGCCCGTCGTGAACGACGAGGCGTCGCAGGCGAGATGGAGCACCGCGTGGGCGATGTCCGCCGGCTCCCCGACGCGGCCGAGCGGGGAGACGCGGACCATCGCGGCCTCGGCCTGCTGCTGCGCGGCGGGTTCGTGGCGGTCCGTCATGGGGGTGCGGATCCAGCCCGGGGCGACCGCGTTGACCCGGATGCCGTGTCGGCCGACCTCTGCGGCCAGGGTCTTGGTGAGCTGCACGACGGCGGCCTTGGCGACGCTGTAGCAGAGCAGGCCCGGGCTTGCGGTGTCCATCGCGCCCGAGGCCATGGTGACGACCGAGCCCGGCACGCCGGCGTCGATCATCGAGCGGGCGGCCTCCTGGCAGGCGTGGAGCACGCCCTTGAAGTTCACCGCGAGGACCCGGTCGAGATCCTCGTCGCGCGTCTCCAGCACCGTGCTCGTGTGCATGATCCCCGCTATGGCCGCCATCACGTGGAGCGGCCCGGCGGCGCGGACGGCGGCGGCGAGGGCTGCGCGGTCGGTGACGTCGAGGGGATGGGCGTGGGCGGCGCCGCCCCGGGCGGAGATCAGGCTCACGGTCTCCTTGAGGCCGGACTCGTCGCGGTCCGCGCAGTGCACGCTCGCCCCGGCCTCGGCGAGGAGGGCGGCGGTCGCGCGGCCGATGCCGCTCGCGGCGCCGGTGACGAAGGCGGTGCGGCCGGTGAGGTCGTACGCGGTGAGGGCCATGTCCGGACCGTACGACCGAATCTGACGGCCCGTCAATTCCCCTGCCGGGGACTTACCCGCCGCTCCCTGCTCCCGCCGCGGGCCCTTCCTGGCAGGCGGGACACCAGTACGTCACGCGGTCGCCGAGCTCGGCCTTGCGGATGGCGGCGCCGCAGCGCGGACAGGGCCGGCCCTCGCGGCCGTAGACGTAGAGGAGCTCGCCGCGCCTCGTGGTGGTCGTGCGGCGGTGGGGGCGCTCCTTGTTCGCCTCCAGGAGCCGGTGCGCGGTGGCCACCAGCCGCTCCGGGACGCCCTCGGCGAGCTCGCCGACCGGCAGCCAGGGGGTGACGGCGGCCAGAAAGGCCAGCTCGGACTTGTAGACGTTGCCGATCCCCGCGAGGTTGCGCTGGTCGAGCAGCGCCTCGCCGAGGGTCCGCGAGGGATCGGCCGCCAGGCGGCGCACGGCCTCCGCCGGGTCCCAGTCGGGACCCAGCAGATCGGGGCCGAGATGCCCGACCGCCTGGGACTCCTCCGCCGTGCGGATCAGCTCCAGGACCGGGAGGCGGTAGCCGTACGCCGTGAACTCGGCGTTCCCGAGGATCGCCCGGATCTGGTGGGCGGGGCCGCCGTGCGGGCGCTCGCCGGTGGCGTACACCCGCCAGGCCCCGTCCATCCGCAGGTGGGAGTGGAGCGTGAGCCCGCCCTCGATCCTGGTCAGGAGGTGCTTGCCGCGGGGGGTGACGTCCAGGACCCGGCGCCCGGTCAGATCGGCGGTCGCGAAGCGGGGGACCCGGAGGTCGGAGCGCGTGAGCACCCGCCCGGCGAGCGCCTCGTCGAGCCGGTGGGCCACGTACCAGACGGTGTCTCCTTCGGGCATGAGGCCATCATGCCCGCGCGTACGCCGCCGGGACATGCGCGCGGGCGGCGGGGCGTGCGCGCTCGCGACCGGCGCGATCGGCGCCGGCCGGCACGGGGCGTGCGCGCGGGCGGCTCAGGGGCCCGCAGGGCCCTGGGGCGCCCTCCGGTGCCAAAGGTGCTTCCTGCGCCCCGCGCGGCTCGCGGGCCTCCATGTTTCAGGCGCGGAGGCGGAGGCCGCGGGGGGTGGCGTGGAAACCGGCCCGTTCCAGAGAAGGGGCGAAGGGCGAGGTCAGGGCGGTCGCGCCGTTGATCCGCTCGACCGTGACCGTGCCGAGCGAACCCGCCGCCGCCGCTGCCGCCAGCGCCTCGGCCGCCGCCCGCAGAGCCGGGGAGTCCGGTTCGGCGGGCCAGGAGAGCAGCGTCTTGCCGCCGCGCTCCATGTAGAGCGTCAGCTCGCCGTCCACCAGGACGACCAACGCGCCCGCCTTGCGCCCCGGCTTGTGGCCCGCGCCCGCCGGGGGCTCCGGCCATGACAGGGCCGCCCCGTACGCGTTCGCCGGGTCGGCCGCCGCCAGGACGACCGCGCGCGGGCCCGCCCCCTCCTCGACGCCGCGGTCCCGGGCGTTCGCGGCGGCCCGGAGCCGGTCCACGGCTCCGTCCATGGCGAACTGGGCGGCGCCCAGTCCCTCCACCACATAGCCGCGGCGAGCCTGGCCGCTGTCCTCGAAGGCCGACAGGATCCGGTACGTCGCCGAGAAGCCGCCCTCCACGCCCTCGGCGGCCACCGCGCCCCGGGTGACCACCCCGTGCCGGTCGAGGAGGGTCCGGGCCAGGGCGTGCGCCCGGTGGGTCGGCTCCGGCTCCTGCGGGGGCAGCAGCGACCAGCGGCCGCTCACCGTGGGCGGGCCGGTGCGGGAGGCCGGGCGGGCGGCGGCGCTCAGCGTCCCGTACCGGCCGCGTGGGACCGTACGCCGGGCGCGGTGCGCCGTGGAGCCCGCCGTACGGCCCGAGCCGAGCAGGGAGCGCAGCGGGGCCAGCGTGTCGTTGGTGAGCCGGCCCGACCAGGCCAGGTCCCACAGGGCGTCGGCGAGCTGCGGATCGGTCGCGTCCGGGTGGGTGGTGGCCCGCACCTGGTCGGCGATCTGGCGGAAGAACAGTCCGTAGCCGCCGGAGAGCGTCGTCAGGACGGACTCGTGCAGGCCGGTGAGCTCCAGCGGGTGCGGCGGCGGCAGGAGCAGCGGCGCCGCGTCGGCCAGATAGAGCGAGACCCAGCCGTCCTTGCCGGGCAGCGCGCCGGCGCCCGCCCAGACCACCTCGCCGGTCGTCGTCAGCTCGTCGAGCAGCGCCGGCGAGTAGTCCCGCACCCGGGACGGCAGAATCAGCTTCTCCAGGGCCGAGGCCGGCACCGGCGCGCCCTGCAACTGCTCGATCGCGCGGGCCAGGCCGTCGATGCCGCGCAGACTGTTGCTCCCCAGGTGCTGCCACTGGGGCAGGAACGTGGCGAGCGCGGCCGGGGGCACCGGCTCCAGCTCGTGCCGCAGGGCAGCCAGGGAACGGCGGCGCAGCCGGCGCAGGACGGCGGCGTCGCACCACTCCTGGCCGATCCCGGACGGATGGAACTCGCCCTGGACCACCCGGCCGGCGGCGGCGAGTCGCTGGAGGGCGCCGTCCGTGACCGCCGGGCCCAGCCCGAAGCGGGCGGCGGCCTGCGAGGACGTGAACGGGCCGTGCGTGCGGGCATGGCGCGCGAGGAGGTCGCCCAGGGGATCCTTCACCGGCTCCGTGAACGCCTCCGGCACGCCCACGGGCAGCGCCGTGCCCAGCGCGTCCCGCAGCCGGCCGGCGTCCTCGATCGCCGCCCAGTGCTCCGCCCCCGCGATCCGCACCCGGATCGCCCGCCGGGCCCGGGACAGCTCCAGGACCCAGTCCGGCTCGGCACCCCGCTCGGCCAGCTCCGCGTCGGTCAGCGGGCCGAGCACGCGCAGCAGGTCGGCGACGCCCTCCCCGTCCTTGACGCGCCGGTCCTCGGTCAGCCACTGGAGCTCCCGCTCCAGCTCGGCCAGCACGTCCGCGTCGAGCAGCTCCCGCAGCTCCGCCTGGCCGAGGAGCTCCGCGAGTAGCCGGGAGTCCAGGGAGAGCGCCGCCGCCCGGCGCTCGGCGAGCGGCGAGTCCCCTTCGTAGAGGAACTGGGCGACGTAGCCGAAGAGCAGGGAGCGGGCGAAGGGCGACGGCTCCGGGGTGGTGACCTCCACCAGGCGCACCCGGCGGGACTCGACGTCCCCCATCAGCTCCCGCAGACCGGGGACGTCGAAGACGTCCTGGAGGCACTCGCGGACCGCCTCCAGGACGATCGGGAAGGAGCCGAACTCGCTCGCCACCTGGAGGAGCTGCGCCGCGCGCTGCCGCTGCTGCCACAGCGGGGTGCGCTTGCCCGGATTGCGCTTGGGCAGCAGCAGGGCGCGTGCCGCGCACTCCCGGAACCGGGAGGCGAACAGCGCGGAGCCGCCGACCTGGTCGGTGACGATCTGCTCGATCTCGCCCTTGTCGAAGGCGACGTCGGCCGCGCCGACGGGCGCCTGCTCGCTGTCGAAGGTGGTGTCGGACAGGCGTCCCGGGTCCACCGGCTCGCTGTCGAGCAGGTCGAGACCCATCAGGTCCGCGTCCGGCAGGCGCAGCACGATGCCGTCGTCGGCGTGCATGACCTGGGCGTCCATCCCGTACCGCTCGGCCAGCCGGGCGCCGAGCGCCAGCGCCCACGGGGCGTGCACCTGCGCCCCGAACGGGGAGTGGATGACGACCCGCCAGTCGCCGAGCTCGTCGCGGAAGCGCTCCACCAGGATCGTCCGGTCGTCCGGCACATGACCGCAGGCCTCGCGCTGCTCGGCGAGGTAGGCGATCACGTTGTCCGCCGCCCAGGCGTCCAGCCCGGCGGCGAGGAGCCGGAGCCGGGCGTCGTCGGGCGCCAGGGCCCCGACCTCGCGCAGGAACGCGCCCACCGCGCGGCCCAGTTCGAGCGGGCGGCCCAGCTGGTCGCCCTTCCAGAAGGGCAGCCGCCCCGGCACACCCGGCGCCGGCGAGACCAGGACCCGGTCGCGGGTGATGTCCTCGATGCGCCAGGTGGTCGTGCCCAGTGTGAAGACGTCGCCGACCCGCGACTCGTACACCATCTCCTCGTCGAGCTCGCCGACCCGGCCGCCGCCCTTCTTGGGGTCGGCGCCCGCCAGGAACACCCCGAAGAGCCCCCGGTCGGGGATCGTGCCGCCCGAGGTGACCGCGAGCCGCTGCGCGCCCGGCCGGCCGGTGACCGTGCCCGCGACCCGGTCCCACACCACGCGCGGGCGCAGCTCGGCGAAGGCGTCCGAGGGATAGCGCCCGGCCAGCATGTCCAGGACGGCGGTGAAGGCCGAATCGGGCAGCGCCGCGAACGGGGCCGCCCGGCGGACCGTCGCCAGCAGGTCGTCCACCTGCCAGCTGTCCAGGGCGACCATCGCCACCAGCTGCTGGGCGAGCACGTCCAGCGGATTCGCCGGGACCCGCAGGGACTCGATGGAGCCGCTGCGCATCCGCTCGGTCACCACCGCCGACTGCACCAGGTCACCCCGGTACTTCGGGAAGACGACACCCGTCGAGACCGCCCCCACCTGGTGCCCCGCGCGGCCCACGCGCTGGAGTCCGGAGGCGACCGAGGGCGGCGACTCGACCTGGACGACCAGGTCCACGGCACCCATGTCGATGCCCAGCTCCAGGCTGGACGTGGCCACCACGGCGGGCAGCCGGCCCGCCTTCAGGTCCTCCTCGACCTGGGCGCGCTGCTCCTTGGAGACCGACCCGTGGTGCGCGCGGGCGAGCAGCGCCGGCGCGCCCTTCGCCGCGCCCGACTGGGCCATGATCTCGGCCGGCGGCGCCCCTTCGGGCACGGCCTCGCCGGTGGCGCGCTCGTACGCGATCTCGTTCAGCCGGTTGCACAGGCGCTCGGCCAGACGGCGCGAGTTGGCGAAGACGATCGTCGAGCGGTGCGCCTGCACCAGGTCCGTGATCCGCTCCTCCACCTGCGGCCAGATGGAGGGGCGCTCGCCGCCCTCGGCGGCCTCGGAGGCGGGGGAGCCTCCCAGCTCGCCCATGTCCTCCACGGGCACGACCACGGAGAGGTCGAACTCCTTGCCGGACGGCGGCTGGACGATCTCCACCTTGCGCTGCGGCGACAGATAGCGCGCCACCTCCTCCACCGGCCGCACCGTCGCCGACAGGCCGATCCGGCGGGCGGGGCGGGGCAGCAGCTCGTCGAGCCGCTCCAGGGAGAGGGCCAGATGCGCGCCGCGCTTGGTGCCGGCGACCGCGTGCACCTCGTCCAGGATGACCGTCTCCACGCCCGCGAGGGCATCGCGCGTGGCCGACGTCAGCATCAGGAACAGCGATTCGGGGGTGGTGATCAGGATGTCCGGCGGCCGGGTCGCGAGCGCCCGCCGCTCGGCGGGCGGGGTGTCGCCGGACCGGATGCCCACCTTCACGTCCGGCTCGGGCAGGCCGAGCCGGACCGACTCCTGCCGGATGCCGGTCAGCGGGGAGCGCAGATTGCGCTCGACATCGACGGCGAGCGCCTTCAGCGGTGACACGTACAGCACCCTGCAGCGCTTCTTCGCGTCCGCGGGCGGGGGAGTGGCCGCGAGCCGGTCGAGGGAGGCGAGGAAGGCGGCGAGCGTCTTGCCGGAACCGGTCGGGGCGACCACGAGCACGTCCGCGCCCGCCCCGATGGCCTGCCAGGCGCCCTCCTGCGCCGCGGTGGGCGCGGTGAAGGCACCCGTGAACCAGCCGCGGGTCGCGGGCGAGAACGAGTCGAGTGCGGACGTGACCATGCCCTCCATCGTGCACCCCGCCACTGACAACCGCCCGGACCTGGGGAAACCGGCTCGTGGCGGTCGGCGGGGGTGGCGCAGAATGGGGGAATGGCGCGTGGTGACCGGAGGCAGGGAAGCGGGTCCAGCGAGGGCACGCCGACGGGCCCCGCGCACCCGGCGGCCCCTGCTGCCCCCACCGCCCCCGCTTCCCTCTCGGGGTCCGGCGCGCGGCCGCGCGGGCATGCCGTCGCCGCGGGCGACCGCAGCGGTGCGCCCGCGCAGGGCGGGGGAGCGACCCGCGGCGAGCGGGCCCGGTACTGGCAGCCGGCCGGGCTCCCCGGGGTGGACCTGCTGCACGCGCACTACGTCCGGAAGTCCTTCTCCCGGCACACCCACGAGAGCTTCGTCTTCGCCGCCATCACCGAGGGCGTCGAGGCCTTCCACTACGGCAGCGACCTCGTGCACGCGGGCCCCGGACAGATCGCGCTGGTGAACCCCGACACCCCGCACACCGGGCATGCCGGGGTGCCCGAGGGCTGGACCTACCGCACGATCTACCCCGACGCCGAGCTCATCCGGTCCATCGCGGCCGAGACCATCGCGCTGCGCGGCGGCGTCGGGTTCACCGACCCCGTCGTCGACGACCCGTACGCGGCGCAGCTGGTCATCGGCGTGCACCGGGCCGCCGAGGAGGGCAACGCGCTCGCGGCCGACAGCCTGCTGCGGCTCGTCACCGCCCGGATGCTGCGCAGTCACGGCGGCCGGGTCACGCCGCTGGCGCCGCTCGCCGCCGGGGCGCGGGACGCGGCACGCGCGCGTGCCGTCCTGCAGGAGCGGATGGCCGACCCGCCGACCCTGGAGCAGCTCGCCACGGAGCTCGGCACCAGCCCCTTCGCGCTGCTACGGGCCTTCCGGGCCGCCTACGGGATGCCGCCGCACACCTGGCTGACCGACGCCCGGGTCCGCCGGGCCAGGCGCCTCCTGGACGCGGGAACGCCGCCGGCGGACGCGGCCGTCGCCGTCGGCTTCACGGACCAGCCCCATCTCAACCGGCACTTCACCCGGAGCGTGGGCGTGCCTCCGGGCGCGTACCAGCGGGCGCGGGGCGCCCGGTAGCGGATCCACCGGCAGGCGTCCCGAAACGTGCGCGGAGGCGGGCCTCCGGCGACCGTCACCGGGGCCGGGCTCCTGTCCGCGGGACCCGGCGTCCGCTCGTGCCGGGCTTCTGTTCGCGGTTAAGCCCGGCTCGTGGTCCCCGGGGCCCGGCTCGTGCGTCCGCTCGTGCCCGGCGTCCGCCGGCGGGGCGCGGCGGCCCCTTCGCGGGGCCGGGCGTCCGGCGGCGGGCCTCCGAGGGCGTCCGGCGACGGCCGCAAGAACGTACAAGACCCGGCCCGGCCCCGCCCCGTACCGTCGCTGACGTGGCAGAACAGACAGCACCTCCCGTCATACGCGGCGACGGGACCGCCCCCAAGAGCGACGCGGCCGTCGTGCGCGACGCCCTGGGGGTCGGCGTCGCCGTGGGTCTCTCCGGCTTCGCCTTCGGCGTGACCTCTGCCGGGGCCGGCCTCAGCCTGCTCCAGACCTGCGCGCTCAGCCTGCTGGTGTTCACCGGCGCCTCGCAGTTCGCGCTCGTCGGCGCCCTCGCGGCGGGCGGGAACCCGTTCACCGCGGCCGCCGGGGCGTTCTTCCTGGGCACCCGCAACGCCTTCTACGGGCTGCGGCTCTCGCAGCTGCTCGCCCTGCGCCGCTCCGTCCGGCCGTTCGCCGCGCAGTGGGTCATCGACGAGACCACGGCCGTCGCGCTCGCCCAGCCGGACCGCAGGGCCGCCCGCCTCGGCTTCACCGTCACCGGTCTCACGCTGTACGTGCTGTGGAACCTCACCACACTGCTGGGCGCCCTCGGTGCCGAGGCCATCGGCGACACCGCCGCCTGGGGCCTGGACGCGGCCGGCCCCGCCGTCTTCCTCGCCCTGCTCGCGCCCATGCTGAAGTCCGCCACCGAGCGGGCCACCGCCGCCCTCGCCGTCCTGCTCGGCCTGGGCCTGCTGCCCGTGCTGCCGGCCGGCGTCCCCGTGCTGGCCGCCGCGCTCGCCGCACCCGCCGTGCTCTGGTTCCGGGGCCGTCGGGCCGGCGGCCGCTCCAAGGAGGACGCCCGATGAACGTCTGGATCGCCATCGCGCTGACCGCCGGCGGCTGCTACCTGGTCAAGCTGCTCGGCCTGCTCGTCCCGGCCCACACCCTGGAGCGTCCCCTGGTGCAGCGCCTCGCCGCCCTGCTGCCTGTCGCGCTGCTGGCCGCGCTCACCGCCCAGCAGACCTTCAGCGCCGAGGGCGCCCTGACCGTGGACGCCCGCGCCGCCGGGGTCGCCGCCGCGGCCGTGGCCCTCTTCCTGCGAGCCCCGTTCCTGGTGGTCGTCGGGGCGGCCGTCCTCGTCACGGCCGGCGTCCGGGCGCTGGGCGGCTGACCCCCGCGGCCGCCACGACGGCGGCCGCGGCAGGCCGCCTCACACGATCGCGCGGCCGTGCGCCCGCAGGGTCCGCAGCGCCTCGACGGTCACGATCGGGCGGTTCTCCAGGGCGGTGCCCGGCGCCCACTGGCGCCAGGTGACCGGCCAGCCGCCGTCCTCCTCCTGGATCGCCGTGAGGTGGTCCAGGGAGCGGCTCATCTCCTCGTCCGTGAACCAGCGGCGGGCCAGCGAGTCCGGCACGCGCGCGTAGTCGTACGGATAGTGGTGCTCGCCCGGCGCGTAGCCGTCGGCGACCGGACAGTCCTCCGGCCGGTCCGGGTCGAGCACGGCCAGCCGCTGCTCGCGCACGAGCCGTCCGAGCCGGTCGCTCGCCGCCTGGGCGCGGGCGCGGTCCGGCACCCCGTCGAGGAAGGCGACCGCGGCCTGGACCTCGTACGGATGCGACTTCTCCAGCGCGTCGACGGCCGCCCAGCAGAACTCGGTGGCCCGGAACAGCCAGGCGTGCCAGACCTGGTTGCGGTGCAGCAGGCCGACCACCGGCCCGGTGGTCAGGAGTTCGCTGGGCGGATCGTCCACGACGGGCACGAACGGCGCCGTCGGATAGCCGCGCTGCGAAGGGTGCACGGCCGGCAGGGCGCCGTCGTGGGTGGAGACCTCGGTCAGATAGCGGCAGATCCGCTCGACCCGCAGCCCGCCGCACCGGCCGATCGAGTCGAGCACCCGCAGGGCGTGCGCCGTGTGCAGCGGCTGGCTGACCGGCCCGCGCAGATCGGGTTCGAGGGCGTGGCCGTAGCCGCCGTCCTCGTTCAGGTACGCGGTGAGCGCGGCCTCGACGGGGTCCGCACCGCCACGCAGGAAGTGGTAGGCGAACCGGCGCTGTTCGAGCACGCGGGCGGTCAGCCAGACGAAGTGCTCGGCCCGTGCGAGGGGTGACGCGACAGGAGCGGGGTTCTCAGGAGGATTTCCGGCCATGTTCCGACGGTAGGCGCGAAAGCGCGTCTGACAAGGTCTACGGCCCGGGCTGCACTCCTGAGGGCGGGATACTGGGGTCATGCGGTTGACGATTTTCTGGGAACGGATGACGGACCACTTCGGTGCGTCCTACGCCGAGACCTTCGCCCGGGACCATGTGATGACGGAACTCGGCGGGCGCACGGTGCACGAGGCACTGGACGCCGGCTGGGAGGCCAAGGACGTCTGGCGGGCGGTCTGCACGGCCGTCGGCGTACCGGCCGAGAAACGATGATGTGAGGGGTCCGGCCAGGAATGTCCGCGCGGTGCGCGAGACTGGCGGGGTGGCCCCGATTGACGCGAACGACGAGACCGCCGACGAGAACGATGACGACGACCGCCGCGGCGCCCTGCCCGACGAGGGCGGGACGGCGACCCCGGGGCGGGCCCCCGTGCCGACCGGGCGCGACGAGGGGCCGGCCGCGACGCCCGGGGTGACGGGCGCCCGCAGGCCGGGCGCTCCCGATTCCCCGGAGACCGCGGAATCGGCCTCCTCCAAGGAAGCGGCTTCCAGAGAAGCGGCGGAATCCTCCTCCTCCAAGGAGGCGGCGAGGTCGGCCGCCCCCGCCGAGCCGGGCGCCCCGGGGGCGCGCATGCCGCGCTGGCTGCCCCGGGCCCTGGTGCTCGCCCTCGCGCTCTACGCCTGCTTCCAGCTCGGCAACTGGGCCTTCCACCAGCTCATCGGTCTGCTCGTCAACATCCTGCTCGCCTTCTTCCTGGCGCTCGCCATCGAACCGGCCGTGGGACGCATGGCGGCGCGCGGGATGCGCCGCGGCCTCGCCACCTTCATCGTCTTCTTCGGCGTCCTGATCGTCGGCGTCGGCTTCGTCGTGCTCCTTGGCTCGATGCTCGCGGGCCAGATCGTCGACATGGTCGAGAACTTCCCCAAGTACCTCGACTCCCTGATCAACTGGGCCAACCAGCACTTCCACACCGAGCTGTCCCGCGTCGAGGTCCAGGACAGCGTGCTGCGCTCCGGCTGGCTCCAGAAGTACGTGCAGAACAGCGCGGCCGGTGTCCTGGACGTCTCCGCGACGCTCCTCGGCGGCCTCTTCAAGCTCCTGACGATCTTCCTGTTCGCGTTCTACTTCGCCGCCGACGGGCCGCGGCTGCGCCGCGCGCTGTGCTCCGTCCTGCCGCCGGCCAAGCAGACCGAGGTGCTGCGCGCCTGGGAGATCGCCGTCGACAAGACCGGCGGCTATCTCTACTCGCGCGGCCTGATGGCGCTCATCTCCGGGGTGGCGCACTTCGTGCTCTTCGAGATCCTGGGCATCCCGTACGCGCCCGCCCTGGCCGTCTGGGTCGGTCTGGTCTCGCAGTTCATCCCGACGATCGGCACCTATCTGGCGGGCGCCCTGCCGATGCTGATCGCCTTCACGGTGGACCCCTGGTACGCACTGTGGGTGCTGGTCTTCGTCGTGGTCTACCAGCAGTTCGAGAACTACATGCTGCAGCCCAAACTGACCTCGAAGACGGTGGACATCCATCCGGCCGTGGCCTTCGGCTCGGTCATCGCGGGCACCGCGCTGCTCGGCGCGGTCGGCGCGCTGATCGCGATCCCGGCCGTCGCCACGCTCCAGGCCTTCCTCGGCGCCTACGTGAAGCGGTACGACGTGACCGACGATCCGCGCGTCCACGGCCACCGGCGCTACGGGGAGGCCGTCGTCGCCCGCCTCCAGAAGGCGCTGCACCACAAGAAGGAACAGGCGGAGAAGGGCCAGGGGAAGCAGGGCCGGGGTTAGGGCCTGCCGTACCGGCGCCCACGCTGGCGTTCCCGTCGGACCCGCCGGCCCGGC
Source organism: Streptomyces sp. NPDC101191 (assembly GCF_044767915.1). NCBI lineage: Bacteria > Bacillati > Actinomycetota > Actinomycetes > Kitasatosporales > Streptomycetaceae > Streptomyces > Streptomyces sp. NPDC101191. Next base: position 370,725 of record NZ_JBIWOU010000008.1, on the reverse strand, counting down.
GTCGGCGCCGGCGTCCGCGCCGGACCCGCCGGCCGGCCCTGGCCGCAGGGCCGTTTCCCCGGCCCGGTGGGCAGCGACAGGGTCCAGGCCGCACCCCCCAGCAGGACCAGGAACGCCACGCCGGCGTCGCGCGCGCGGAGTGAGAGGGCCTGTCCGGAAGGACAGGCAGGTGGGGCCGCCGTCCGTGTCGTGGCACGGCGTGGTGCGCTTGACACGAAAATCGAACATCCATTCTCATGGGAGTTCAGGGCCTTGGTATCACGGGGTTTTCGCCGAGTTATCCACAGGTCGGGAGGGACGCCGGGGCCCATTGTCAGTGGCAGGGGTTAGCGTCTTTCACATGAAGCGATCGACTCAAGCAAACCGGGTGGAACCCATGGCAGGAACCGACCGCGAGAAGGCGCTCGACGCCGCGCTCGCACAGATTGAACGGCAATTCGGCAAGGGTGCCGTCATGCGCATGGGTGAGCGCTCGAGGGAGCCGATCGAGGTCATCCCGACCGGGTCGACCGCCCTCGACGTCGCCCTCGGCGTCGGCGGCCTGCCGCGTGGCCGTGTCGTCGAGATCTACGGCCCGGAGTCCTCGGGTAAGACGACCCTGACCCTGCACGCCGTGGCCAACGCGCAGAAGGCCGGCGGCCAGGTCGCCTTCGTGGACGCCGAGCACGCCCTCGACCCCGAGTACGCCCGCAAGCTGGGCGTCGACATCGACAACCTCATCCTGTCCCAGCCGGACAACGGTGAGCAGGCCCTCGAGATCGTCGACATGCTGGTCCGCTCCGGCGCCCTCGACCTCATCGTCATCGACTCCGTCGCCGCGCTCGTCCCGCGCGCGGAGATCGAGGGCGAGATGGGTGACTCGCACGTCGGTCTCCAGGCCCGTCTGATGAGCCAGGCGCTGCGGAAGATCACCAGCGCGCTCAACCAGTCCAAGACCACCGCGATCTTCATCAACCAGCTCCGCGAGAAGATCGGCGTGATGTTCGGTTCGCCGGAGACCACGACCGGTGGCCGCGCCCTGAAGTTCTACGCCTCGGTGCGCATCGACATCCGCCGCATCGAGACCCTGAAGGACGGCACGGAGGCGGTCGGTAACCGCACCCGCTGCAAGGTCGTCAAGAACAAGGTCGCGCCTCCGTTCAAGCAGGCCGAGTTCGACATCCTCTACGGCCAGGGCATCAGCCGTGAGGGCGGCCTGATCGACATGGGCGTGGAGCACGGCTTCGTCCGCAAGGCCGGCGCCTGGTACACGTACGAGGGCGACCAGCTCGGCCAGGGCAAGGAGAACGCCCGCAACTTCCTGAAGGACAACCCCGACCTCGCCAACGAGATCGAGAAGAAGATCAAGGAGAAGCTGGGCGTCGGCGTGCGGCCCGAGGAGCCCTCGGCCGAGCCGGGTGCGGACGCGGCGAGCGCCGCGGACACGGCGGCGGGCACGGACGAGGCCGGCAAGGCCGTCCCGGCTCCGGCCAAGGCCGCCAAGGCGACCAAGGCCACCGCGGCCAAGAGCTGAACCGGTGACCGGTCGCACCGAATGGCCGGACGACAGCCCCGACTCGTCGAGGGCCGAGAAGGAGCTGTCGTCCCAGGATCCGGCTGAGCGGGCGCGGGCGATCTGCCTGCGCCTGCTCACCGGGACCCCCCGGACCCGCAAGCAGCTCGCCGACGCCCTGCGCAAGCGGGAGGTCCCCGACGAGGTGGCCGACGAGGTGCTCTCCCGGTTCGAGGACGTCGGGCTCATCGACGACGCCGCCTTCGCCGGGGCCTGGGTCGAGTCCCGGCACCACGGCCGGGGCCTCGCCCGCCGGGCCCTCGCCCGCGAGCTGCGGACCAAGGGCGTCGACCCCACCGTGATCCAGGAGGCGGTCGAGCGGCTCGACTCGGACCAGGAGGAGGTCCGGGCCCGCGAGCTCGTCGACCGCAAGCTGCGGGCGACCCGCGGCCTGGAGCGCGACCGGCGGCTGCGCAGGCTGGCCGGCATGCTCGCCCGCAAGGGATACCCGGAGGGCATGGCCCTGCGGGTGGTCCGCCAGGCCCTGGAGGAGGAGGGCGAGGACACGGAGGGACTGGAGGAGCCCTTCTAGCCCGCTGTTCCCGCGTCCCTCCTGCTTCCTCTCACCCTCCCCGTCGCTTCCCTTCGCCTTCCCTCCCGTTTCCCCGAACGCCTCCCGTGCCGTCCGACCGGACGCCCTTTCGGCCACCCCGTCCGTCCTGCCTGTCCGACCTGCCCGTCCTTCCGGCGCGCCTGTCCCGCGCGCGCCCTCCCGGTCGGGCTTCCCGGCGGTCCAGCGCCGCTCCGGGTTCCCGGGCCCGTCTTCTAGGACGGCTCCTGGACCGGCTCCCGGTTCGCCGGGAGGAGCACTGGGAGGCCCGCCGCTCGCCAGGCCTGGAAGCCGCCGACGAGGTCCGTCGCGCGCCGTAGCCCCAGCTGATGCAGCGAGGCGGCCGCGAGGGAGGAGGCGTAACCCTCGTTGCAGAGCACCACGACCCGTAGGTCGTGGCTGTCCGCCTCGGGCACGCGATGGCTGCCGAGCGGGTCGAGCCGCCACTCCAGCTCGTTGCGCTCGACGATCAGGGCGCCCGGGATCAGGCCGTCCCGGTCGCGCAGCGCCGCGTAGCGGATGTCGACGAGCAGGACGTCACCCGCCTCGTAGGCCTCGTACGCGGAATGGGCGTCGATCCGTTCGAGGCCGGCCCGCACCCGCTCCAACAACACGTCGATCCCGACGCGTTCGCCGATGGGTTCGCGGCTCCGTCCGTCCGTGGCCGCGCCGGCGGTCCCGCGCAGGGGTGCGTCGCTCACTGCCAGTCCTCCGGGCGTTCGACCTGCTCGAGACGGAGCACCGCGCCCGTCCGGCTGAAGCGCCGGATCAGGGGGAGCGGCGGGTAGTACGCGTGCACCGAGACCGCGTGCTCGGCGTGCGACTCGTTCAGCACCTCGTGCACATGGTGGCGGCCGAAGGCGCGGCCCCGGCCGGCCGGGAGTTCCCGGCCGCGGTCGACGCCGTCGGCGAGCTCCAGGTTCTTCCAGCCGCCTGCCGGGAGCCGTACCGCGAGGGAGTGTTCCCGCAGGGAGCCGCGCGCGGTGGCGAAGGCGCCGAACGACTCGGCGTGGTCGTGCCAGCCGGTCCCGGTGCCCGGGGGCCAGCCGATGAGCCAGGCCTCGCTGCCGCCCGGCCCGTCGAGCCGTACCCACGTACGCCCCTCGGGATCGAGGGGGAGCGAGTCGATCAGCGCGGTGTCGGCGGCCTTACGCCGCACGAAGTCCAGCAGGTCGGCCTCCGTGGGAGCCGAGGAGGAGGCGGACGAGGGGGAAGCTGCGGGGGCGGGGGCGGGGGAGGGCGAGGGCCCGGAAGCGGGCGTGGCGGTGTGCTGTGTCTGAGGCACGTAGGACCGTCCTGAGGTTCGCGAAAGCGCGCGGGACCCGGAGGGGCGCGCGAAAGCCGTGAAGGGGGAGGCGAATTCAGCAGGACGGGCGACACACGCAGCCCGCGTAGCGGATCAGGTCCATATGGACCCTCCGCCACAGGCGCACATAGGTGTCGGTCACGCTCCGGAGTACACCATGGACGCCCGCGGCGGTCAATCGTCCGTCAGGAGGCGTCCACGGACGCGTCCACGGGTACGTCCGCGGTCGCTTCCCCGTCCCCGTCCTCGTCCTCGGCCGGTTCCCCGGCCGCCGGGTCGCCGCCGCGCACCGCGTCCGCCGCGGCGTGCAGTTCCTCCGGCCGCACCCCGGCGAACGCGGCGGCCAGATGCCCGTCCGGGCGCACCAGGAGCACGGCGTGCGCCGGGGCCCCGGGGTACGCCTCCGTCACCAGGAGCTCGGCCGGCGCGGGCAGCGCGTCCACGGCCTCGGCGAGCCGCGGCATCACACCGGCGCTCACCCAGTGGCGCCGGTCCCACACCCCGGTGCCGGGAGCGACCAGGAGCACCAGCTGCCGGCCCTGGCCGAGCCGGTCCCGCAGCCGCACGGTCGTGCCGTCGGGGGCCGTCACCCGGACGTCCTCGACCGGAGCCCCGTCAGGCGTGCCCACCGGGATCCGGCCCTCGGAGGGCTCCGGCGCCAGAGGGGAGTGCGGGTACGCGGGCAGCGCCCCGAGCGGGCCGCGCCCCAGGTGCCCGTCGGCGAGCAGGGCGTCGTGTCCCCGCCCGCCGCCGGACAGGTACGTACGGAGCCCGCCGCCGCCCCGCAGCAGCGGCAGCGCCTGGTCGGCGGCGCGCAGCAGGCCCGCGACGGCGGCCCGGCGCTCGCTCTGGTAGCTGTCGAGCAGGGTGGGCGAGGCGTCCCGGTGGTGCCAGGCGTGGGCCAGCTTCCAGGCCAGGTTCTCGACGTCCCGCAGCCCCTCGTCGAGCCCCTGGGTGCCGACCGCGCCCAGCAGGTGCGCCGCGTCCCCGGCGAGGAAGATCCGGTCCACCCGCCAGCGGCGGGCGAGCCGGTGGTGCACGGTGTGGACGCCGGTGTCGATCAGGTCGTACGGCGGGGTCGTGCCCTCGCACCAGCCGGCGAGCGTGTCGCGGATGCGGGTCACCAGCGCGTCGGGGGTGACGAGCTCGCCGCGCGGCGGCAGCAGCCAGTCGATCCGCCACACCCCGTCGGGCAGCGGCCGGGCCGCGATCTCGTCGCCGACGCCCCGCCAGGGCGGCTGACGATGCAACAGGGCCTCGCCCGCCCACGGGAGTTCGGTGCGCAGCGCGGCGACCGCGTAGCGCTCGACCGCCGTGCGCCCGGGGAAGCGGACGCCGAGCAGCTTGCGCACGGTCGAGCGGGCGCCGTCGCAGCCGACCAGATGGCTGCCGCGCCACCAGGTGCCGTCGGGGCCCCGGGTGTGCGCGCCGACCCCGTGCGCGTCCTGCTCGACGGTGTCGACCCGCGCGTCGGTGACGAGCGTGACGAGCTCCTCGCGCACGGCGGCGTCGCGCAGGCCGCGGGCCAGCGCGTGCTGAGGGATGTGCAGCGGGGCGGCCGGCATGTCGGCACCGCCCTCCGCGCCGGCCAGGCCCAGGTCGAGCGGGACGTGCCGCATCTGCTGCCGGCGGCGCATCGAGCGCCAGCCGACCCAGCGGACCCCCTCGTCACGGAGCGTGGCGCAGCCGAGCCGCTCCACCAGGGCGGCCATGTCGGCGCGCAGCACCACGGTGCGGGCGGGTCGGGGCTCCTCCTTGCCCGCCGTCTCGTCGAGGACGACGCAGGGCACGTCCTGGGCGGCCAGGGCGAGGGAGAGCGCGAGGCCGACCGGCCCCGCGCCCACGATGATCACCGGGTCCACGGCGCGGCTCCTGAAGGCGTGCGAGGCCGTACGGTCATGCGGGAAGCACAGCAGAGTGTGGCACGGGCCCGGAGCTTGATCACAGAACGTATGCAACCCACTGGGGCTGCGTGCGTCAAGTGACGGGGGCAGCGGCGTCGCCACTGCCCCCGGATGATGTCACATACCGTCAGTTCTATGCCGTACCGGGGCCGCCGGTGCCGCCACGCGTGCCGGCGTCCGCGGTCGCCACGACGGCCTGCGCCTCCGCGTCGGAGACCTTGATGCCGGTCTTCGCCCGCCGTCCGCGCTTCTCGATCCAGGTGGCCAGCGCGGAGAGCGCCAGACACAGCGCGATGTAGACGGCGCCGAAGACCACGATCACGGACACGTACGGGTACTGGCCGTTGACCAGCGTGTTGGAGGCGATCAGGCGGGCCGAGTAGAGCAGCTCGGGGTAGAGGATGACGAAGCCGAGCGAGGTGTCCTTCAGGGTGACCACGAGCTGGCTGATGATCGTCGGGAGCATGGCCCGGATCGCCTGCGGCAGCAGGACGCTGGTCATCACCTGGGTCTTGGTCATGCCGAGCGCGTAGGCGGCCTCACGCTGTCCGCGCGGCACCGAGTTGACGCCGGCGCGCAGCACCTCGGCCTGGACGCAGCCGTTGTAGACGGACAGGCCGACGGCCAGGGCCCACAGCGAGTAGTCCGTCAGGAAGGCGACCCACACCGCGTAGATCGTGATGAGCAGCGGCAGGGACCGGAAGACCTCGATGAAGCCCGTGGCCACCCAGCTGACGGCCTTGTGGTCGGAGAGCCGCGCGACGGCGAGCAGCACGCCGAGCACGAGGGAGCCGACCGCGGCGAGACCGAAGGCCTTCAGGGTGGCGAGCAGCGCGTCGGCGATGTTCTGCCGGATGCCCGCGTAGTTGAAGATGTCCCACATCTCGGGGGCGAGGTGCCCCTTGTCGCTCAGCCGCATGACGCTGATCACGAGCAGGGCGAGCAGGACGAGGCTGCCGACGACGGCGTAGATCCGGTTGCGGATGCGGGCCTTGGGGCCGGGGGCGTCGAAGAGAACGCTGGCGCTCATCGGGCGACCTCCATGTTGCGCTCAAGGAGACGGAAGAGTCCGCTGATGGCGAAGGTGATGACGAGGTAGGCCACGGCGACCCAGGCGAAGACCGGGCCGATCGCGTAGCCCTCCTCGCTCATCAGCGTCTGCCAGCCGAAGAGTTCGGTGACGCTGAAGGCGCCGGCGATGGCCGAGTTCTTGGTCAGGGCGATGAAGATCGAGCTGAGCGGCGGCAGCACGGTCCGGGTGGCCTGCGGCAGCACGATCAGGCGCAGCGTCTGCGAGAAGGTCAGGCCGAGCGAGCGGGCGGCCTCGGCCTGGCCCAGCGGCACCGTGCCGATGCCCGAGCGGACCGCCTCGCAGACGAACGAGGAGGTGTAGAAGCCGAGGGCGAGGGAGGCCAGCAGGAACGGGCTCATGCCCGGGAAGAGGATCTCCGGGACCACGAAGAAGAAGACCAGGAAGAGCAGCGTCAGCGGGGTGTTGCGCAGCAGCGTCACCCACGCGGTGCCGAAGAAGCGCAGCGGGGGGACGGGGGAGACCCGGAAGCCGGCGACGACGATGCCGAGGACCAGCGCGATGGCCGAACTGACGGCGGTGATCTCCACGGTTCCTATGAATCCGTTGCGGAACTCCGCGAAATGGTCGAGCAGTACGTTCATGAGGACTCCGCGTCGGCAGTCAGCGGCGGGCTTGCGGGCAGCAGGTGTACGGGCTGAGGGGCGGACGCCCCGCGGCACCGGAGCCGGCGTCCGGGGAGGACGTGTACGTGGCTACGGGGCTGCGGGGCGTCCGCGCGTGGGGGGCGGCCGTCAGTAGCGGACGATCGCCGGCGGCTCGGTGTAGGCCGAGCCCGAGAGGCCGAGGGTGGCCTCGTAGATCTTCTTGTAGGTGCCGTCGTCCTCGTGCGCCTTGAGGACGTCGTTCACCTTGTCGCGGAGGGCCTTGTCCTCCTTGTTCATGCCGATGCCGTACGGCTCCTTGGTGAACGGCTTGCCGATGACCTTGAGCTTGCCGGCGTTGGCGGCCGCGTAGCCCTTGAGGATCGAGTCGTCGGTGGTGACGGCGTCGACCTGCTTCGTGAGCAGCTGCTGGACGCAGTCGGAGTACTTGCCGAGCTCGACGGTCTCCGCGCCGTACTGCGGCTTCTTGATCTCCTGGAGGGGGGTCGAGCCCGTGATCGAGCAGACCTTCTTGCCCTTCAGGCCCTCCGGGCCGGTGATCCCGGTCTCGTCCTTGCGCACCAGGAGGTCGGCGCCGGCCTGGTAGTACGGGCCCGCGAAGCCGACCTGCGCCTTGCGCTTGTCGTTGATCGTGTAGGTGCCGACGTAGTAGTCGACCTGGCCCGTGGAGATGGCGGTCTCGCGGAGCTTGGAGTCGACCGTCTTCCACTCGATCTGGTCCTCGGAGAAGCCCAGGTCGGCGGCGATCATCTTGGCGATCTCGATGTCGAAGCCGGAGCGCTTCTTCGTGGCCTGGTCCTCGAAGCCGAGGTAGGGCTGGTCGGCCTTGGAGCCGATGATGAGCTTGCCGCGCTCCTTGGCCTTCTTGAAGGTCGGCGACGCGGCCAGGTCGACACCGGTCGCGACCTTGTACGTGGGGAGCTGCGGGGCGCCGGAGTCGCCGGGCTTGGTGGCGGGCTTGTCACCGGCCGAGCCCTCCTTGCCGCCACAGGCGGTCGCGGTGAGTGCGAGGACGGCAACGGCCACGGCCGCGGTCTTGCGGAGCTTCATCGTGAACATCCCTAAGGGTCGAGGGTAGTTGATCGTCAGTGTGCAGCACGTCGCGTGCAGTGACTAAGGAGTTCCGGGCGCGTGGCGTCGGTGCCGGGTCCGCGCCGGCGCGCGACCCCGTGGTGCGGGGGGTCCGCGTGCGCGGGATCCCCTTGGTGCGGACTCAGTGGTGCAGGATCTTCGAGAGGAAGTCCTTGGCGCGGTCGCTGCGGGGGTTGCTGAAGAACTCGTCGGGGGCGGCCTGTTCGACGATGCGGCCGTCGGCCATGAAGACCACGCGGTTGGCGGCCGAGCGGGCGAAGCCCATCTCGTGGGTGACCACGACCATCGTCATGCCGTCCCGGGCCAGCTGCTGCATGACCTCCAGGACCTCGTTGATCATCTCCGGGTCGAGCGCCGAGGTCGGCTCGTCGAAGAGGATGACCTTCGGGTCCATGGCCAGCGCGCGGGCGATGGCCACGCGCTGCTGCTGGCCGCCGGAGAGCTGCGCCGGGTACTTGTCGGCCTGGGTGCCGACGCCGACCCGGTCGAGCAGTGCGCGGGCCTTGGTCTCCGCCGCCTTCTTCTCCGTCCTGCGGACCTTGACCTGGCCCAGCATCACGTTCTCCAGCACCGTCTTGTGCGCGAAGAGGTTGAAGGACTGGAAGACCATGCCGACGTCCGACCGCAGGCGGGCCAGCTCCCGGCCCTCCTGGGGCAGCGGCTTCCCGTCGATCGTGATGCTGCCGGAGTCGACGGTCTCCAGGCGGTTGATGGTGCGGCACAGCGTGGACTTGCCGGACCCGGACGGGCCGATGACCACCACGACCTCGCCCCGACGGATCGTCAGGTCGATGTCCTGGAGCACGTGCAGCGCGCCGAAGTGCTTGTTCACGTCGGACAGCACGACCAGGTCGTCCGTGGCCGGCACCGCGTCCTGCGAACCCTTGGTCACTGACACTCCGCTCATCGGCTTCTCACTCCGTCCTGCTCGGTTGGGGAGGACACTAGAGACCGGGTGTGCGGAGCGTCATCACATCTGAGCGAAGTTTGAGGATAACGATCCGGTCGCAACCGGACACACTGCGTGAACGGGATGGCCGGTGCCGTACCGGGTGGATAACAGAAGCGCGGGCTTCACCGGGGCGGACTTGACTGTGACCGTGACCATCGGCGTTCATGCCCTGGTACACAGAACGTCATCACGCGCCTCGCGCCGCACGGAGAGATCACGGAGGAGGGCCATGAGACTGCTGCTCGTCGAGGACGACGACCACGTCGCCGCCGCGCTCTCCGCGGTCCTCGCCCGGCACGGCTTCGCCGTCACCCACGCCCGCAACGGCGAGGAGGCGCTCCAGGCCGTGCTTCCCGCCGCGCACGGCGAGCGCCCCTCGTACGGGGTGATCCTGCTCGACCTCGGGCTGCCCGACCAGGACGGCTACCAGGTCTGCGGACGCATCCGGAAGCTCACCACCACCCCCGTGATCATGGTGACCGCGCGCGCCGACGTGCGTTCCCGGATCCACGGCCTCAATCTCGGCGCCGACGACTACGTCGTCAAGCCCTACGACACCGGTGAGCTGCTCGCCCGCATCCACGCCGTCAGCCGGCGCAGCGGTGCCGAGGAGCAGGCCGGAGCCGCCGAGGACAGCACGCTGCAGCTCGGCTCGGTCACCATCGAGCTGCCCACCCGCCGGGTCAGCGTCGACGGCGACGCCGTCCCCCTCACCCGCAAGGAGTTCGACCTGCTCGCGCTGCTCGCCCAGCGACCCGGTGTGGTGTTCCGCCGCGAGCAGATCATCAGCGAGGTCTGGCGCACCAACTGGGAGGGCACCGGTCGTACGCTCGAGGTCCATGTGGCCTCCCTGCGCTCGAAGTTGCGCATGCCCACCCTGATCGAGACCGTGCGGGGCGTCGGCTACCGCCTGGTCGCGCCCACCGCGTAACCAAGGGGCCGGCCCGCTCGTGCGCACCCGACTCCTTCCGCTCCTCATCGTCCTGATGGCCGGCGTCCTGCTGGCCCTCGGCTTTCCGCTGGCCGCCAGCACCGCCGCCTCCGAGCAGCAGCGGGTGGTCGTCGACCGGCTCGACGACGCGGCCCGGTTCGCCGCGCTCGCCCAGTTCGTCAGCGAGCGGAACATCGGCCCCGACGAACGCCGCTCCACCCTCAGCGGCGAGCTCGCCAGCTATCACGACGTCTACGGCATCCGCGCGGGCATCTTCTACCGCGACAACCGTTCCATGGCCGCCGCCCCCGAGGACTGGGTCGTCCCGTACGAGGGGGAGGGCCGGCGCGCGTTCAACGAGGCCCTGCTCGGCCGCCGCAGCCACGACCCGCCGCAGGTCTGGCCCTGGCAGGGGAACGCCCGGCTCACCATCGCCTCCCCGGTCGTCCGGGACGGCGACGTCGTCGCCGTCGTGGTCACCGACTCGCCCACCGGACAGCTGCGCTCGCGCATCCTGCGCGACTGGCTGCTGATCTTCGCCGGCGAGGCCGCCGCCATGCTTCTCGCCGTCGGCGCCGCCTTCCGGCTCACCGGCTGGGTCCTGCGCCCCGTCCGGGTCCTCGACGCCGTCACCCACGACATCGCCACCGGCCGGATGAAGTCCCGCGTCGCGGCCGCCGGCGGACCGCCGGAACTGCGCAACCTGGCCCGCTCCTTCAACGAGATGGCCGACCACGTCGAGGACGTCCTCGAACAGCAGCGGGCCTTCGTCGCCGACGCCTCCCACCAGCTGCGCAATCCGCTGGCGGCGCTCCTGCTGCGCATCGAGCTGCTCGCCCTGGAGCTGCCCGAGGGCAACGAGGAGATCGCCTCCGTCCGCACCGAGGGCAAGCGGCTCGCCCGGGTCCTCGACGACCTGCTCGACCTGGCGCTCGCCGAGCACACCGCCGCCGAGCTCCGGCTCACCGACATCGGCGCGCTCACCGCCGAGCGGGTCGCCTCCTGGCGCCCGGTCGCCGACGACAAGGGCGTCGGGATCGTCGCCGAGACCGCCGCCCTCACCGCCTGGGCGGACCCGGTGGCGCTCTCCAGCGCGCTGGACGCCGTGATCGACAACGCCCTGAAGTTCACCCCCGCGGGGGAGGAGGTCGGCGTCGCGGTCCGGCTCTCACCCGGTGGCGCGACCGTCGAGATCGAGGTCGCCGACCACGGCCCCGGGCTCACCGACGAGGAGCTGGAGCGGATCGGCGACCGCTTCTGGCGCTCCGGCCGGCACCAGAACGTCAACGGCTCGGGCCTCGGCCTCTCCATCTCCCGCGTGCTGCTCACGGCGGGCGGCGGCACCATCGCGTACGCCCACCACCAGCCGCACGGCCTGAAGGTGACCGTCCGCGTGCCGCGCGACGACCCGTGGGCGGGCGGCGACGGGGACCCGGGCGGCCCGGGTCAGGGCTTCACGGAGCGGTAGTAGCGCCGGGCGCCCTCGTGCAGCGGGAGCGGGTCCGTGTAGACCGCGGTCCGCAGGTCCACCAGCTGCGCCGGGTGGACCTGGTTGCCGATGCGGTCGCGGCTGCCGATGACCGTGCGCGTGAAGCCCTCGACCAGGTCGGGATCGGCCCGGTCCGTGGTGACCAGGATGTTCGCCACCGCCAGGGTGTCCACGGGATTGCCGTCCTGGGCGAGGCTGTACGCGTCCGCCGGGATGGTCGCCGAGCGGTAGTAGCGGGTGGACTCGCCCACGTCGTGCAGGCTCTCCACCAGGGCGTCGTCCAGCGGCACCAGCCGGACGGGCAGTCGCTCGGACAGCTTCTGGACGGCCTCGGTGGGCAGGCCGCCCGACCAGAAGAAGGCGTCCAGCTTCCGCCGCTCCAGGAGCCCCGGCATCGTGTCGATGCCGGCCGGCACCGGGACGATGTCGACGTCCGGGGTGAGCCCGGCCGCCGCGACGACCCGGTCGGCGATCAGGCGCACGCCCGACCCCGACTGTCCGACGCCGACCCGCAGACCGCGCAGATCGGCCACCGACTGCACATTCGAGCCCTTGGGGACCACCAGCTGGATGTAGTCGTCGTAGAGCCGGGCGCAGCCGCGCAGGCGGTCGAAGCCGGGCTTGCGGTCCCGCTGGTACTGGGCCACGGCGTCCGCCGTCGCCACCGTGAAGTCGGCCTCGCCGGAGGCGAGCCGGGCGAGGTTCTGCTGGGACCCCTCGCTGTTCTTCAGCGTTATCGAGACGTCCGGAAGGTCTTTGGCGAGGGCCTGCTGGAGCAGCTCGCCGTATTTCTGGTAGACGCCCGTCGGCACGCCGGTGCTGAAGGCGATGTGCCCGCTCGGCGTCTTCGTACCGAAAGGAACCAGCCACCAGGTCAGCGCACCGACCAGCACCAGCAGGGCCGCCGAGACCTGGAAGAGGCGGCGGCGGGCGGTGCGGGACAGGGCGGCAGGCATGGCGCGATCCTGCCAGCTCGGTCCCGCTCCTGGCCAGGGCGGACGTCACGCCCCGGCCAGGACGGTGCTCCGGCGTCGGGCTACTCGTCAGTAGGCGAAGCCGGACTTCCCGGTGGTGGTGGCGGAGACATGGGTGACCGCGCTGCCCGGCGGGAGCGCGGTCGTCGTCGCCGTACCGGTCGTTCCGGTCGTGGTGCCGTCGCCGAGCTGGGCGGCCGCGTTGGCGCCCCAGGCGATCACCGAGCCGTCGTCGAGCGCGGCCAGGGTGAAGTCGAGACCGCCCGCGATGTCCTGGACGCCCTTCAGGTGGTCGAGGACGACCGGGGTCGTGCGGTTGGCGGCCGTGCCGTCCCCGAGCTGCCGCTCGGTGTTCCTGCCCCAGGCGGCCACGCTGCCGTCGTCGAGGACGGCGAAGCCGGTCGCGTTGGTGGCGAAGATCTTGGCCACGGCGTCGAGGTAGGCGACGTCGACCGGCTTGTTGCTGTCGGCGGTGGCGTCGTTGCCGAGCTGGCCGTCGCCGCCCTTGCCCCAGGCCTTGACCGTGCCGTCGGCCGTCAGCGCCAGCACGTACTCGCAGCCCACCGCGATCGACTCCACGTCGGCGAGGTCCGGCACCTTCTGCGGGGTCTCGCGGGTGGTGTTGTTGCCGGTGCCGAGCCGTCCGTTGTCGCCCTTGCCCCAGGTCCAGACGGTGCCGTCCTGCCGCAGCGCGACGCTGAAGTCGCAGCCCGCGCCGACGTCCTTCACCTTGTCCAGGCTCTGTACGGGGATCGGGTTCTTGTACGGGTTGGTGGTGTCCTGGCCGGTGCCCAGCTGCTTGGAGGCGTTGCTGCCCCAGGCCAGGATGCGGCCGCCCTTGACGGCGAGGACGTGGTTGAGGCCCGCCGAGATCGCGCTGACCCCGGAGAGCCCGGCCACGGTGCCGGGGAAGTTCTGGGCGGTGGTGGTGCCGTTGCCGAGCTGGCCGGTGGTGTTGGCGCCCCAGGACTTCACGGTGCCGTCCTTGAGGAGGGCCACGGCGAAGGCGTTGGCGGCGGCAGCGGCGCCGCCCCCGCCGCCGGACAGCCGGCGCACGTCGTCACGGGCGATGCCGGTGACGGCGGACGGGGTCTGCTGGCCGAGCACGGAGCCGTTGCCGAGCTGGCCCTGTCCGTTCTCGCCCCAGGCGCGGGCCCAGGGGTCGGTGCCGGCGGCGGTCGCGGGCAGGGCGGTGGTGCTCAGGGCCGCCAGGGACAGGGCGGCGAGCAGGGTGAGGCGCAGGGGTGGGGTCATCTGCGTGCCTTTCGATGTGAGGTGGGAAGTGGGGGACCGACCGGGACGGGTCAGTAGGCGAAGCCGGACTTCCAGGCGATGGCGGTGGCGAGCCGCGTGGTGCCGCTGCCCGGGGGCAGGGTGAGGACCGGGGAAAGGGAGGCGGCGGCGGTGCCGTCGCCGAGCTGGCCCAGATCGTTCTCGCCCCAGGCGACGACCGACTGGTCGTCGAGGAGGGCGACGGTGAAGCCGTAGCCGCCGACGAGCGAGGTGACCCCGCTCAGTCCGGTCACGGGGACCGGAGTGGTCCGGCTGACCGCGGTCCCGTCGCCGAGCTGGCCGCTCTTGTTCCAGCCCCAGGCGCGGACGCTGCCGTCGTCCAGGAGCGCGTGGTTGTGGTACGGCGCGGCGAAGATCCTCGTGACGCCGTCGAGGTGCGCGACGTCGACCGGGAGAGGGCTCGCCTGGGTGCTGTCGTTGCCGAGCTCCCCGTTGCCGTTGCGGCCCCAGGCCTTGACCGTGTGGTCCGCCGTCAGGGCGAGGACGTGCCGGCAGCCGGCCGAGACGGCGACGACGTCCGCCAGGCCGGGCACCCGCCGCGGGGTGCTCCGGTCGGTCGTGGAGCCGTCGCCGAGCTGGCCCTCGTGGTTGCGGCCCCAGGTCCACACCGTTCCGTCGTCGCGCAGGGCGACGCCGAACTGGCAGCCGGCCGCGATCTCCTTGACCTTGTTCAGGCTCTGCACGGGAACCGGGCGGGTGACCGGAGCGGCGGCGTCGGGGGCTCCGTCGCCGAGCTGGCCGTTGGCGTCCCTGCCCCAGGACAGCACCCGTCCGCCCCGCAGGGCCAGGGCGAAGTCGAGGCCCGCGGCGATGTCGGTCACCCCGGACAGGCCGGCGACCGCACCCGGGAAGCCCCGGTTCACTGTGGTGCCGTCGCCGAGCTGGCCGTTGACGTTGCCGCCCCAGGACTGGACGGTGCCGTCGTTCAGCAGCGCGAGGGCGAACACCTGGTCGGCCGTCCAGCCGCCGCTCGTCAGCTCGCGCACGTCCTCACGGGCGAGGCCCTTCACCGGGGCGGGTGTGTACTGGTCGATCGTGGAGCCGTTGCCGAGCTGGCCCGCGTTGTTCTCGCCCCAGGCCCGCACCCAGGGGTCGCCCGGTCCGGCGTGCGCCGGCGCGCCGAGGGGGAGGGCGGTGGCGAGGACCGTGACCACGGCAGCGGCGGCGCGTACGAGGGGGCGGTACGTCATGACGTACGCACCCCGCTCAGTACGCGTACGTCGAGTTGCCGCCCAGCGAGACCGCGACGTCCTTCACCTTCGAGCCCTCGTTGAGGATCTTCACCGACTCGAAGCGGGAGACGGTCGTGCCGTTGCCGAGCTGGCCCTCGCTGTTGTGGCCCCAGGCGAAGACCTCGTCCGCCGTCACCGCGACGCCGTGGCGCGCGCCCGCCGCCAGGTGCTGGACGCCCTCCAGGCGCGGGATCTCGACGGGGGCGGTGCGGTTGGTGCGCGAGACGTTGTCGCCGAAGGCCTCGTCGCCTTCCAGGAGCTGCCCGTACTGGTTGTTCCCCCAGCCCCAGACGTGGCTGTCACTGGTCTTGACGTAGTTGTGGAAGGCGCCGGCCTCGATCTCCGAGACGCCCTCCAGCCAGTCGACGTCGACCGGGACCGTGGACGACTTGGTGCTGGAATTGCCCAGCTGGCCGTAGAGGTTGTAGCCCCAGGACCTGACGGTGTCGTCGGCGGTCAGTGCGAGGGCGTGGTAGCAGCCCGCGTCGATGGACACGATGTTCTCCAGGCCCTGGACCTGCCGGGGCACGGAGCTGGTGGCCCGGCTGCCGTTGCCGAGCTGCCCGTGGATGCCGCGGCCCCACGCGTACACCTTGCCGTTCTCCAGGAGCGCGAGGCTGAAGTCGCAGCCGGCCGAGATCTGCTTGACCTTCGGCATGCCCTGCACCCGGTCGGGGACCGTGCGGCTGTCGCCGGTGCGGTTGTTGCCCAGCTGGCCGTAGGAGTTGTCGCCCCAGGAGTAGACCTGGCCGCCGGTGTCGAGCGCGAGGGCGTGCTTGCCGCCCGCCGCGATGTCCTTGATGTTGGTCAGCCGCGGCACGGTCGTCGGCACGGTCTGGTTGTCGTTGCCACCGTTGCCCAGCTGGCCCGAGGAGTTGTGGCCCCAGGACTTCACGGTCTTGTCGGTACGGGCGAGGGTGAACGAGTCCGCCGACGAGGTGCCGCCGGCCGACATCTGGTCGACGTCGCCGCGGAACAGGCTGGTGACCGAGGTGGGCGAGAGGCTGTCGGCGAGGGTGCCGTTGCCGAGCTGGCCGGTGCGGCCGGCGCCCCAGCTGAGCACGGTCGGGTTGCCCTCGTTGGCGGTGGCGGTGGGGGCCAGCACCGGGACGGCGGCGAGCGCGGTGACGAGCGTCAGGCCGCGCAGGGCGCGCCAGGGACCGCGCCGTGAGCGCGACGGTCGGGACGGTCGGGACATGGGTCTGCTCTCCTTCGTGGGGGACGTACGGGGGAGCTGACGGCCCGCGGGCATGGCACGCCCGGGGCCGGTCGGACGGCCGGGACGGGCCGTCGGACACAGCAGCAGCCTCGCCGACGGTGATCATGGGCGCGAGCCGGGAGCGTTGAAACACCCGTATGTCGGACGCCCGTTCGGGGAGCGGTCCGGGGAGGGGTTTTCACCGGATCGTGCGCAGTGCGCCGGGTCCCCTGCGCCCCCGTGGCAGGGCCGCCGATCGGCGGCGGACCGGCAGGGTGAGAGGCCCGGCGGGGACGGTGCCGGGGTCGTCTCCGTACGGCCCGGTAGCCATCCGGACGGGTTCCCGCAGGGGCACCCGCACGGCCCCCGGGGACGGCCCTCCGACGGGCCGTCCGGCGGACCGCGGATGCGCTCCGCCGATGTGGTGAGCGGGGTGCGGGGCGGGCGCCGCGCCGTGTGTCCTGCCCTGGCGCCGCGACCCGTCCGGTTAGCGTCGGCATGCGTCTTGGCGATCTTGTCGGCGGTCCCTGCCGCGATCCCTGCGCTCTTCCCGCGTCTGTCAATTCACCTATGTCCCCAGGGAGTTGTCATGCCCATCCTCCGTTCCCGGGCGTCCGTCCGGCGGGTGCTCGGCGCCGCCGTGCTCGCCTCCGCGCTCCTTCTGTCAGGGGCGCCGCTCGCCTCCGCCGCCGAATGCGCGCCCGACGACCAGGTCTGCAAGGACAACGAGGCCAACGCCGCCGAGGCCAAGGAGATCGACGCCCAGCAGGCGAAGACCAAGGAGTCGGCCGACAAGGCCGGCAAGGACATCGAAAAGGTCGGCAAGCAGCTGGAGGAGTGCAAGCCCGGCTCGGACAGCTGCATGGACAAGCTGGCCAAGGGCAACGGCGAGAAGGAAGGCCTCACGGGCATGACGGCCACGATCAACGGCTTCCAGCCCGACCCCAAGGACAACGCCCAGAGTGCCGTCACCAGCACCTGCGCGGACTTCCCCGCCCTGCTGCCCGAGGGATCCACGGATCCCGGACAGACCCAGTTCCCCGTCTCCGACCTCTGCAAGCTGCTCGGCTCCTGACCCGGGCTCCGGTCGGCAGCGCACCCCGGCCGGCCGCCCCCCCACACCCACGCACCCTCGTCCCGAAGGGATGTCCCCCATGCCCCCGCGCCGTCCCGCGCTCTTCCTCCTCCCCGCCCTGGCCCTCGGCCTCGCCGTGCCGCTCGCCCCGCCGGCCGGCGCCGACGAGGCACCCGGCGAGCCGCCCGCCCCGCGCGCCAGCACCTCCGCAGGACGCCCGGCGAAGGTCGCCGACGTCCTGAAGGAGTGCGACAGCAAGCCCGAGTCCTGTCGCTTCGTCATCGATCCCAAGAACGGCCGCGAGTTCACCACCGCCGTGAAGTCCCTCGGCAACGCGGTCGTCAACTGCACGGTCAGCGACATGAGCGTCGACCGCGCCGTGGCGCTGCGCACGTCCAGCACCGACAACATCGGCGGCGAGATCTCCGGCAAGATCACCGCCGAGGGCACCGTCACCGCCTCCGGCGAGGTCACCACCAACCTCACCAACGACATCACCAGCGAGCACAAGACGCCCAACCTCAAGGACGGTCCGACCTCGACGAACGGCACCAAGACCAGCGTCGCCGCCGGCGGCAAGGTCGCCGGTTCGATGAGCGCCAAACTCGCCTTCGAGGCCGCCTTCAAGGCCACGTACTCCAAGTCGTGGACCGTCGAGAACACCGAGACCACGACGTACCGGACCACCGTGAAGCCCTACGACATGCTGGTGTTCGGGGCGAGCGCGGCCATGCGACGCGTCGTCGGCTCGCTCGTCACGAGCAGCGGCGCCCAGGTCTCCGGGATCGCCGTGGACAGCCCCTCCATGGTCAACTCCAGCACCTTCGTCGCCCAGACCTACGCCGTCCCGGACCAGCTGTGCGGGCGCAAGCGGCCGCCGCAGAACACCGCGTCCGACGGCGACAACAACACGCCGAAGCTCCGCACCCTCCCCGCCCGGGAGGCCCTCGTCCCCGGCGCGGCGCCCAAGCACGTCGACGTCCTGCGCCCCGCGGGTTCCTGAGCCGGATCCGCTGGGCGTCCCGCGGGTTCCCGAGCCGGATCCGCACCGGCGTCCCGCGGGTTCCTGAGCCGGATCCGCAGGGTGTCCCGCGGGTTCCTGAGCCGGATCCGCAGGGTGTCCCGCGGGTTCCTGAGCCGGATCCGCAGGGCGTCCCGCGGGTCCCCGAGCCGCATCCGCTCCGCGTCCCGCGGGTCCCCCGGAGCCGTCGGCAGTCCCCGGCACGCCGGCTCCGGGCCGCACCCAAGCCCTCCCCGTCCCGCCCCTGGCACGCACCACCACCCCACGAGGAGTCCGTCCCCATGTCTCCCTCTTCGCCGCTCCGTACGCTCGCCGCCGCGGGCCTCCTGCTCCCGGCCGCCGCCCTCGGCGGCTGGACCGCGGACGCCGCCGAGGCCCCCGCCCGGGCCGCCGCCCCGCAGACCGTCCCCGTCCTCAACGGCGACTTCGCCGACCCCGTCATGAAGGGCGACGGCCCCACCACCGTCGGCCTCGACTTCTGGGACGGCCAGAACCAGCGTTACTCGCCCACCGCCTCCGGCCGGACCGACAACGCCCACGGCGTCGCCCTCCAGAAGGACGGCAACACGCTCAGGCAACGCCTGCGCGGCGTGCGCAACGGCGCCCAGGTGACCATCAGTTACGAGGACAGCCCGGCCGTCTCCAAGGAGTGCACCGGCGAACAGGTCGCCGACGGGCAGCCGTACACCGTCGAGGCCTCCGGCGGCCCCGTCCAGGCCGTCACCACCGCCGGCGACCCCGACCGGGTCAAGGGGACGCCGGGAAAGGGGCGTTGGACCAAGCGCAGCTACGTCTTCACAGCGGCCGAGAACGAACCGCTGCTCACCTTCACCTCCAAGGTCACCGACACCAAAACCCATGTGACCTGCACGCCGATGATCGCCCGCATCCGGGCCGTCGAGACGCCGCCCGCGGTCGACAAGACCGTCGACAAGACCGCCCTCGGCACGGCGGAGGCGTACAAGGGCAACGAGCGCGAGAAGACCCTCCACAACGCGGCCGCCGCCTGCAACGGGGAGAACGCCTGCGTCTTCCGGCCCGTCCCCGGCATGTCCTTCCGCTACTACGACCGGTCCCGGGTCGTGGGCGAGGCCTTCGTCAACTGCACCCGCAACACCCTCGAACACACCAGGGTCGTCGCCTTCTCCGAGCGGAGCTACGACAGCATCTCCCAGACCTACGCCGCCGCCCAGCTGCCCCTCAACGACGTGGCCAAACTGCCCACGTCGGGCGACCGCGCCGAGGACGAGAAGCGGATCAAGGAGCGGCCGATGTCCGGGCAGTTCTCCCTCGCGTACGAGCAGGGCTGGCAGCGCGCCTGGCAGTGGTTCGGCAGCGACCAGCGCAACGTCGTGGAACGCATCCAGCCGGGCGAGGTCAGCTGGGTGGAGCTCCAGCCGAGCCGCGAGCGCGTCGAGGGCTGGTTCCTCGGCAAGAAGGACGACTACCGGCTGCACGCCGTGATCGACGGACCCTCGCGGGCGGTGCCGGACCGGCTGCTCCAGCGCACCGGCCCCATGTCGGAGGCGGAGAAGCAGCGGTGTGCCGCCGACCGGCCGATGACCACCACTCCGGTCGGCGCCACGGGGCCCGCGTACTCCTCCGACAAGGGCGTCCGGAGCGTCCCCGTGCCCGTCGCGCAGGGCGTCCGGGGATTCCGCACCGTCCCGCTCGGCTGATCACAGCGAGCCGAACCGCTCCCCGGCAGGCGGCGTCAGGGACGCCGCCTGCTCCCGCAGCCAGCCGAGGAGGGTGGCGGTCCGCCCGTCGTGCTCCGGCGGGCGCGGGCTGAGCAGGCCGTAGCCCGTACCGTCCGCGACGAACCCGTACGGCGCCGCCAACTGGCCCCGCACGAGGTCGTCGTGGACCAGCGCGTACGGCCCGACGGCGACGCCCACGCCGGCGACGGCCGCCTGGAGCGCGAGATAGAAGTGCTCGAAGGTCTGGTCCGGGGGCGCGACCGGGGCGTGGTTCGGGGCCGCGACCGGGGCCGCTGCCGGGGTCTGGTCCGCGACCGGGGCCTGCTCCGGGTTCTGGTCCGGGGCCGCGACGGGGGCGTGGTTTCGGGCAGGGTTGGGGGCCTGGTTCGGGGCCGGGTTCGGGGCCTGGGAGGGTGTCGAGGCCCGGGCCGCGGCCCCTTCCGAGGTCGTGGCCCGGTCCGTGACCCGGGCGTGCCCGGTCAGGCGGCGCCAGTCGTCCCAGGCGGTCGGCCGGGTGCTGGTGTGCAGCAGCGGCACGGGTTCCCCGTCAAGGAGACGGGTCGCGAGCCCGGGACGGCAGACCGGGCCGATCCACTCCTCGAACAGCGGCACCCGGCTGACTCCCTCGGGCACGGGGAAGTCGTCCCGGCGCAGCGCCACGTCCACCGTGTCGCGGGCGAACGCGACGGGGCCTCCGCCCGCCGACAGGTGCACGGTCAGTCCGGGGTGCCGGGCCGCGAGGTCCGGAAGGCGCGGGATGAGCCAGCGCATCAGGAGCGTGGGCTCGCAGGACAGGGCGAGCGGACCGGCGCCCCGGTCCCGCCCGGAGACCTCCCGGGCGGCCGACTCGATCAGGTCGAGCGCGTCCCGTACGGCCGCGGCGAGGCGGCGGGCCTGCGGCGTGGGCCGCAGCGAGCGCGCGCCCCGCTCGAACAGGGGCGTTCCGAGGGCCTTCTCCAGGTTCTGCACCTGGCGGCTGACCGCACCGTGCGTGACGTGGAGCTCCTGGGCGGCCCGGGTCATGCTCGCGTGCCTGACGGTCGCCTCGAAGGGCAGCAGGGTGTTCAGCGGGGGCAGGTCCGGCCGGGTCATGTGTGAAATCCCGTCACAGGTGGGGTGAGAAGGAATCGCTTGTCCTGCGGGTTCGCGGCGAGACAGGGTTGATCTCGTCACGGAACCACGATCTACCACGATCCGGGGGACACGCCCAGATGTCGCCATCCACCGTCGTCGTCCTCGCCGACGACCTCACCAGCGCCGCCGACGGCGCCGCTCCCTTCCGCCGTTCCGGCCACCGCGCCCTGGTCCTCTTCGCCCCGGAGGCCCACGGGCCGGGCGTCACCGCCGTCGACCTCGGCACCCGTCTCCTTGCGGAGCCGGAGGCGGCCGCCCGGACGGGGGAGGCGGCCGAGGCGTACGCGGGTGCGGACCTCCTCGTCAAGACCGTCGACTCGACCCTGCGCGGCCATGTCGCCGCCGAACTGCGCGCCGCGCTCGCCGGGTCGGGCCGCCGCGCGGCGGTCCTCGCCCCGGCCTTCCCGACCGAGGGCCGTACGACGGTCGGCGGCGTCCAGTACGTGCGGGGCGTACGGGTCGACGCGAGCGAGTTCGCCCGTGACCCGGCCCACCCGGTCCGCACGGCCGACCTCACCGAGCTCCTGCCGGAGGCCGTCCTCGTCGAACCCGGGCACGCCGGGTCGGCGGACCTGCCCCGACTGGTGGACTCCGGCGGGGTGTTCGTCTGCTCGGCGGTCACGGAGGCGGATCTCGACGCCGTCGTGGCGGCCCTTCCGCGCCCCCAGGACGTCCTGTGGGTGGGGTCGCCGGGCCTGGCCGCCGCCCTCGCCCGCCGCCACACCCGCCGACCCGCCGACCCGCTTCCCGAACTCCCCGCCGTACGCCGTCCGCTGACCGTCGTCGGCAGCGCCAACCCGGCCAGCAGGCGCCAGCTCGCCGCGCTGCACGCGGAGTCCGGGAAGCGCGGCCCGCACGACACCGCGACCACCCCGCCGCCCCGGGCCTCCGTCCGCACCCTGCACACGCCCGACGAGCGGTCCGCCGACTCCAGCGGTCTGCTCGACCGGCTCGCCGGCGCCGCGGTCGAGATGATCAGGGAGCGGCGCGCCGACGGGCTGGTCCTCACCGGTGGGGAGACGGCCGCCGCCGTCCTCGTCGCCCTCGGCGCCACCGGCATCGAGCTGTACGACGAACCGGAGCCGGGCATCGCCCGGGGCACCCTCCACGGACCGACCGCGCCCCGCCTCCCGGTCCTGGTCAAGGCCGGCGGCTTCGGCGACGACGGCACCCTCGTCCGCCTCCACGCGGTCCTGACGGGCGCGAGCGCCGGGGAGGCGGAAGGCCCGGCCGCGGCCCGGGCCCCGGGGGAGGGCGGGCACTCCGGCGAGGCGAAGGATGCCCGGGCCCCGGGGCAGGGCGGGCACTCCGGCGGGGCGAAGGATGCCCGGGCCCCGGGGCAGGGCGGGTACTCCGGCGGGGCGAAGGATGCCCGAGGTGCGGGGGAGGGCGGGCACTCCGGTGAGGCGAAGGACGCCCGAGGGGCGGGTAAGGCCCGACCCGCCGGAGGCGCCCGACCGGCACGGGACGTCCGACCCGCGGGGGAGGCACGGTGACCCGCCCGCCCCGCCCCCTCGCCCTCACCATGGGCGACCCCCACGGCATCGGCCCCGAGATCACCGTGAAGGCCTGCGCCGACCCGCGCCGACCCGCCGCCGCTCCGCTCCTCGTCATCGGCGACCCGGGCGCCCTCGCCCGCGCCTGCCGCACCACCGGCACCCGGCTCCAGGTGCGCACCGTCCGGACCCCCGCTGGAGCCGGTCGCACCCCCGGCGTCCTCGACGTCCTCGCGGAAGGCCCGGCGCTGCCCGCGGACCTCGCTCTCGGGACCGTCGCCGCCCGGGCGGGCGCCGCCTCCTACGCGTACGTCCGCAAGGGTGTGGAGCTCGCCCTCGCCGGTGACGTGCGGGCCGTCGTCACGGCCCCGATCAACAAGGAGGCGCTGCGGCTCGCCGGGCTGCCGTTCCCCGGGCACACCGAGATCCTCGCCGAGCTCTCCCACACCGGGCGTTACGCGATGATGATGGCCAACGACGAGCTGCGGATCGTCCTCGTCACCGTCCACCAGTCCCTGCGCACCGCGATCGACGCCCTGACCGTCGCGCGCGAGCTGGACACCGTCCGGCTCACCCACGAGGCCCTGCGTTCGGCCGGGGGCGCCGGCCGCAGGCCCCGGATCGCCGTCGCCGGTCTCAACCCGCACGCCGGCGAGAACGGCCTCTTCGGCCGCGAGGACCTCGACGTCATCGCACCCGCCGTGCGTGCGGCCCGCGCCGAGGGCATCGACGCGAGCGGGCCCTGGCCCGCCGACACCGTCTTCATGCGGGCCAGGGCGGGCGAGTTCGACGCCGTCGTCGCCCAGTACCACGACCAGGGGCTGATCCCGGTGAAGTACCTGGGCCTGGAGCACGGCGTCAACATCACCCTCGGCCTGCCGTTCGTGCGCACCAGCGTCGACCACGGCACCGCCTTCGACCTCGCGGGCACCGGCACCGCCGACCACACCAGCCTGCTCACCGCCCTGCGCCACGCCACCGAGCTGGCCCCCCACGCGTAGGGCGGGTTCTTCGACCACGCCCTGGAAGGGACCCCCATGGACTTCGTCTTCATGCTCACCCGGGACGACCGGACCGTCACCGACTGCCTCCACGTCCTCGACTCGGTCCGCGAGCTCGGCATCACCCACATCGGCTTCGAGGACGTCGGTGTCGACGCCGTCACCCTGCGCCGGCTGCACGAGCAGATCAGGGCGCTCGGCGCGACCAGCCATCTGGAGGTCGTCGCCACCGGCCGCGACCAGGCGCTCGACTCCGTACGGGCGGCCGTCGACCTCGGCGTGGACTGGCTGATGGGCGGCACCTGGGTGGAGGAGACCCTCGCCCTGCTCGACGGGACACGGATCCGTTACCTGCCCTTCGTGGGCGAGCCCCAGGGGCATCCGACCCGCCTGGCCGGCGGCCCGGACCGTGTCGCGGCGGACTGCCGACGGGCCGAGGCCGCCGGCTGCGCGGGCGTCGACCTGCTCGCCCACCGCGCCACCGAGGCCGATCCCCTCGCCCTGGTCCGGGCGGCCCGCGCCGCGACGGCCGGCCGGCTCGTCGTCGCGGGCTCGCTCACCACCCAGGAGCAGATCCGGGCCCTCGCCGAGGCGGGCGCCGACGCCTTCACGGTGGGCTCGGCGGCCTTCGCGGGCGCGGTCCGCCCCGACGCGGGCACGCTCGCCGCCCAGCTCACGGCCGTACTGGAGGCGAGTGGCAGCAGGCCGTAGCGGCGGCCGGGACCGCGCGGCGGCGGTCGCAGCGCCGGCCCGCGGCCCGGGCTGCTGGCCGCAGCGGGCGGGCCCCCGGCCGCGAGGCGGCGGGCAGCGAGGGCGGGGCGGCGGTCGGGCGGAGCGGGGCAGCCCTCGGCCCCCCTTACCCTTGTCAGGTGACCAGCAGCAAAGACGGGACCGGAGCCGTGGCCGAGCAGGGCGTGACGCGAACCTACGAAGTACGCACCTACGGGTGCCAGATGAACGTCCACGACTCCGAGCGGCTCTCCGGCCTCCTGGAGGCGGCGGGTTACGTCAAGGCTCCCGCGGGCTCCAACGGCGACGCCGACGTGGTGGTCTTCAACACCTGCGCGGTCCGCGAGAACGCCGACAACAAGCTGTACGGCAACCTCGGCCACCTCGCGCCGATGAAGGCCGCCCGGCCCGGCATGCAGATCGCCGTCGGCGGCTGCCTGGCGCAGAAGGACCGCGACACCATCGTCAAGCGGGCCCCCTGGGTCGACGTGGTCTTCGGCACCCACAACATCGGCAAGCTGCCGGTGCTCCTGGAGCGCGCCCGCGTCCAGGAGGAGGCGCAGGTCGAGATCGCGGAGTCCCTGGAGGCGTTCCCGTCGACGCTGCCGACCCGCCGCGAGTCCGCCTATGCCGCGTGGGTCTCCATCTCCGTCGGCTGCAACAACACCTGCACCTTCTGCATCGTCCCGGCGCTGCGCGGCAAGGAGGAGGACCGCCGTCCCGGCGACATCCTCGCCGAGATCGAGGCGCTGGTCGGCGAGGGGGTCTCCGAGATCACCCTGCTCGGTCAGAACGTCAACGCGTACGGTTCCGACCTGGGCGACCGCGAGGCCTTCAGCAAGCTGCTGCGCGCCTGCGGGGAGATCGAGGGCCTGGAGCGGGTCCGCTTCACCTCGCCGCACCCGCGCGACTTCACGGACGACGTCATCGCCGCCATGGCCGAGACCCCGAACGTGATGCCGCAGCTGCACATGCCGCTGCAGTCCGGCTCGGACACGGTCCTGAAGGCGATGCGCCGCTCGTACCGGCAGGAGCGTTTCCTCGGGATCATCGAGAAGGTGCGCGCCGCGATCCCGCACGCCGCCATCTCCACCGACATCATCGTGGGATTCCCCGGCGAGACCGAGGAGGACTTCGAGCAGACCATGCACGTCGTCCGCGAGGCCCGCTTCGCGAACGCCTTCACCTTCCAGTACTCCAAGCGCCCCGGCACCCCCGCGGCCACCATGGAGAGGCAGATCCCCAAGGAGGTCGTGCAGGCGCGTTACGAGCGCCTCGTCGCCCTCCAGGAGGAGATCTCCTGGGAGGAGAACAAGAAGCAGGTCGGCCGCACCCTGGAAGTCATGGTCGCGGAAGGCGAGGGCCGCAAGGACGGCGAGACCCACCGCCTCTCCGGCCGCGCCCCCGACAACCGCCTCGTGCACTTCACCAAGCCGGACGAGGACGTGCGCCCGGGTGACGTCGTGACCGTCGAGATCACCTACGCCGCCCCGCACCACCTCCTCGCTGAGGGCCCGACCACCGCCGTCCGCCGCACCCGCGCGGGCGACGCCTGGGAGAAGCGCACCGCCGCGGCCGCCGCCAAGCCGGCCGGCGTGCTCCTCGGCCTGCCGAAGATCGGCGTCCCGGAGCCGCCTCCGGTCGCCGACGCACCGGCCTGCGGGAGCCACTGACACCGGGGCACGACCACCCGGGCTGCTGTACGACCCCGGCTGAGCCGCGGTACGACCACCCGGGCCGCTGTACGACCCCGGCTGAGCCGCGGAAGACCACCCGGGGCCGCTGTACGACCCCGACTGAGCTGCTGTACGACCACCCGAGCCGTATCCGCAGCCGTGGGCGTCCGGTCCCGGACCCCGGACGGGGACCGGCCCTTGGCGCGGTGGCGCAGTAGGCTGCGGATCATGCTTGTCGCCGCCGCCGTCTGCCCCTGCCCCCCGCTGCTCGTGCCCGCCGTCGCGGCCGGTGCCGCGTCCGAGCTCGCCGAGGCCCGTACGGCCTGCTCCGACGCGCTCGGCGTGCTCGCCGCGTCCCGCCCCGACCGGCTCGTCGTCATCGGCCCGGCGGCCGAGGGCGCCCGCGGCGTGTTCCCCGCCGGCTCGTCCGGTTCCTTCGCCGGATTCGGCGTCGACCTGACGGTACGGCTCGGCGACGGGCCCGGCGGCGACCGACCGCTGCCCGCCTCGCTCGCGGTCGCCGGCTGGCTCCTGGAGCACACCGACTGGGCCGACGCACCCATCGAGGGCCTCGGCGTCGGCGAGCCGCTGGAGGCCGCGCGCTGCGCGGCGACCGGCCGGGAGATCGCGGCGTCGGCGGAGCGGGTGGCGCTGTTGGTGATGGGCGACGGCAGTGCCTGCCGCACGCTGAAGGCGCCCGGCTATCTCGACGAGCGCGCCGAGGCCTTCGACGCGGAGGCCGCACGGGCGCTCGGCGCGGCGGACCGGGCGGCACTGCTCGCCCTGGACGAGCGGCTCGCGTACGAGCTGAAGGTGGCAGGCCGGGCCCCGTGGCAGGTGCTCGCGGGCGCCGCCGAGGGCGCGGACCTGGGGGGCCGGCTGCTCTACGAGGACGCCCCGTACGGCGTCGGCTACTTCGTCGCCGCCTGGAGCTAGCCGGGCGCGAACCGTTGTCGTGTCCCGCCCGTCGGGGTTCGCGCGCGACGGCGGGCGGAGGGCTCGCGACGGCGGGCGGAGAGAGCGCAGCGGCGGCGGACTCGCGACGGCGGGCGGAGAGAGCGCAACGGCGGACGGGCCCGGGGCGCCCCGCCCCCCGCCCCCCCCCCGGGGGGGGGGGGGGGGGGGGGGGGGGGGGGGGGGGGGGGGGGGGCGCCCCCCCGGGGGGCGGCGGGGGGGGGGCGCGGCCCCCCCCCCCCCCCCCCCCGTGGGGGAGGGCCAGGTCAGGCAGTCGGCGGCGGGGGCGGGGGCGGACCCTCGTCCTTGTGGGCGATCCGCCCGATGGCCTCCTTGGCCTTGCCGGTGCCGGACTCGATCTTGTCGCTGTACTTGCCCTTGGTCTTCTCGTCGACCACCTTGGCGGCCTTCTCCAGGCCGTGCTCCACCTTGCCGCCGTGCTCCTTGGCGAGGTCGGAGACCTTGTCCTTGGCCGGGGCGAGCTTGGCCTTCAGTGAATCCAGGAGACCCATGGGGTCACCCTCCCTCCGCCGGACCCGATCGGGTCCGGGCCGTTACGTGCGCATCCGTGCCGTCTAGCTACGGGCGCTCTCGCCGGCCTCGCGGTCCGCGGCCTCCTCCGCCGACTGCTGCTTGGGGATCTCGACGACCTCGGCCGGCGCCGCACCGGCGGCCTCCACCGCGGGGTCGCCGGCCTCCGAGGACGCGAGCACCTCGGAGGCGTCGGCGGCCGCCTCCGCCTCCTCCGTCACGGTCTCCGTCCCGGAGGCCTCTTCCTTGCTCTTCCGGCGAAAAAGTGCGAAAACGCCCATATCTGCTCCCTAGCGTACTCAGGGTCCTTATTCCGCAACAGGCAACGAAGGCCGGACGAAGGCCGTCACGTAGCTCATTCGGGGACGGGCCGTCGGGTTTGCGAGACTGGGGAAGTGAGAAGTGCAGCTCCCGCCCCGCGGGTCATCGCCGTCGTCGGTCCCACAGCGGCCGGAAAGTCCGATCTGGGCGTCTTCCTCGCCCAGCAGCTGGGCGGCGAGGTCGTCAACGCCGACTCGATGCAGCTCTACCGAGGGATGGACATCGGCACCGCCAAACTGACGGTGGAGGAGCGCGGCGGCGTCCCGCACCACCTCCTCGACATCTGGGACGTGACCGAGGCCGCCAGCGTCGCCGAGTACCAGCGCCTCGCCCGCGCCGAGATCGACCGGCTGCTCGCCGAGGGCCGCACCCCGGTCCTCGTCGGCGGCTCCGGCCTGTACGTGCGCGGGGCCCTCGACGTCATGGAGTTCCCCGGCACCGACCCGGGGCTCCGGGCCCGCCTGGAGGCCGAGCTGGAGGAGCGCGGCTCCGGCGTCCTGCACGCCCGCCTCGCCGCCGCCGACCCCGAGGCCGCCCGGGCGATCCTGCCGAGCAACGGCCGGCGCATCGTCCGCGCCCTTGAGGTCATCGAGATCACCGGCAAGCCCTTCACGGCGAACCTCCCCGGTCACGACTCCGTCTACGACACCGTGCAGATCGGCGTCGACGTCGCCCGCCCCGAGCTCGACGAGCGGATCGCCACCCGGGTCGACCGCATGTGGGAGGCGGGACTCGTCGACGAGGTCCGCACCCTGGAGGCGCAGGGCCTGCGCGAGGGGCGCACGGCGGCCCGCGCCCTCGGCTATCAGCAGGTGCTCGCGGCGCTCGCGGGGGAGTGCACCGAGGACGAGGCCCGCGCCGAGACGGTGCGCGCCACCAAGCGCTTCGCGCGCCGGCAGGACTCGTGGTTCCGCCGTGACCCCCGGGTCCACTGGCTCAGCGGCGCCGTCGAGGACCGCGGGGAACTCCCGGGGCGGGCGCTGGCGTTGCTCGAACGAGCGGTTACAGCCTGATCACGTGATGGCATCGGGACGTCATGCCCGTCATTCCGGGGGGCGGGAGCGTGCCATCATCGAGCATCGATCGACCAAGTGGAGTCCGAGTTGGGAGGGCGCGTGGCGATGGAGGCCGGCCCTCGCGACACAGAGCAGCAGTCCGCCGTCCGGGGTGAAATCCCCGGTGAGGCGCCCGGACTGACGCCGGACGGCCCGGACGAGGCCGAGGGCAGCGCCGTCGAGGTGGACGCTGCGGAGGTCGAGGTGGAACTGCGCCCGCAGCGCCGGCTGCGGATCTGGCAGCTCGCCCCGATCGTCGGGCTCGCCGCCGTCGGCTCCCTGATGTTCGCCTTCCCGCTCGCCTTCGGCTCGGGCGAGGGCGGTGCCGTCGTCGCCATGCTGGGCCTGCTGATCAGCTCCTGCGCGGCCGGCTGGGGCATGATGGCCGCCCGCCGGGTCGGCCACACCTGGCCCGGGCTGCCCGCCCGCGGCTCCGGCGAACGCCCGAACTGGCGCGTGCTCGCCCTGTACGTCTCCCTCAGCGCCCTCCTGGTCGCCCTCGCGGTCTGGCGCGTGGCCCGGCTGCGCTGAGCACGGCGGGACGCACCCACGGCCGGGGCGGGCCCCGGGCCACGGGCAGCGTGCGGGCGACCCCGGCCACGGACGGCGCGGGGCGGACTGCGGGCCACGGACGGTACGAGGCGGGCCCCGGGCCACGGGCAGCGTGCGGGGGACCCCGGCCACGGACGGCGCGGGGCGGACTGCGGGCCACGGACGGCGTGAGGCAGGCCCCGGGCGGTGTGAGCCGGGGACCGGCAGGGCGCGAAGCGGATCCGGGCGACGCAGGACGCAGGGCCCCGCGGCGTGGCGCGTGCGTCGGCCAGCGGGCGCGTACCGCTCCGTGGACCGTCGCGGCTCCCGTCGTACCCGCCCCGTACAGTTGATCCCGTGACCAGCGCGCAGACCTCGCCCCTCGCCTTCCTCAAGGGACACGGCACCGAGAACGACTTCGTGATCGTCCCCGACACGGAGAACGTCATCGACCTGTCCCCGGCCGCCGTCGCCCGGCTCTGCGACCGCCGGGCCGGCATCGGCGCCGACGGGGTCCTGCACGTCGTACGCAGCGCCGCCCACCCCGAGGCGCGGCCCATGGCCGACGAGGCCGAGTGGTTCATGGACTACCGCAACGCGGACGGCTCCGTCGCCGAGATGTGCGGCAACGGCGTCCGCGTCTTCGCCCGCTATCTGCAGCACGCCGGGCACGTCACCGCGGGCGAGGTGTCCGTCGCCACCCGAGGCGGCGTCAAGCGCGTCCACCTCGACAAGGACGGCTCCGTCACCGTGCGGATGGGCAAGGCCCTGCTCCCCGAGGCCGGGGTCACCGTCACGGTCGAGGGCCGCAGCTGGCCCGCCCGCAACGTGAACATGGGCAACCCGCACGCGGTCGCCTTCGTCGACGACCTCGCCCACGCCGGGACCCTGTACGACGAGCCGCCCTACGCGCCGGCCTCGGTCTACCCGGACGGCGTGAACATCGAGTTCGTCGCCGACCGCGGCCCCCGCCACGTCGCCATGCGCGTCCACGAGCGCGGCGCCGCCGAGACCCGCTCCTGCGGCACCGGCGCGTGTGCCGTCGCCGTCGCCACCGCCCGCCGGGACGGCACCGACCCGGCCGCGACCGGCACCCCCGTCACGTACACCGTCGACGTCCTCGGCGGGACGCTCATCATCACCGAGCACCCCGACGGCGAGATCGAGATGACCGGCCCGGCCGTGATCGTCGCCGAGGGAACCGTCGAGCCCTCCTGGCTCGACGCCTGACACGCGCGGAGATCCTCCGGTCCGCCGGAGGCGACGGAATCGAAACAGTCAACGACTGATTCGTCCCTCGAATGGGTGATCCGGTTCACGCTCGGCGAGAGCGGGACTGCGCCACGTGGTGGGGTCGGTAGCATCAAGCACCGGCCCGCCGGGCATGCCTGCCCGGCCCCACCGCCGGTCGACGCCGCCGGAGGTGCCCCATGAGCGCAGAGGCCACCAACCCCGTGAGCGATGCCGGGGCCACCGGCCCCGACGCTCCCGGCCGCAGACGATCCCGCCCGCGGATCGACCTGCGCCGGCTGGGTCGCGCCGCGCTGCTCGGGGCGACCGCCGGACCCGCCGTCCGCGACCGGCTGCCCGACGCGATCGGGCACGTCGGCGAAGCCCACCGCGCGCACCACCCCGACGCCGACCTGGCCGTGCTTCGCCGCGCGTACGTCCTCGCCGAGTCCTCGCACCGGGGCCAGTTCCGCAAGAGCGGCGAGCCGTACATCACGCACCCGCTCGCGGTCACCCTGATCCTCGCCGAACTCGGCGCGGAGACCACGACGTTGACCGCCGCGCTGCTCCACGACACCGTCGAGGACACCGAGGTGACCCTCGATCAGGTGCGGCGCGAGTTCGGCGACGAGGTCGCGTACCTCGTCGACGGCGTCACCAAACTGGAGAAGGTCGACTACGGCGCCGCCGCCGAGCCCGAGACCTTCCGCAAGATGCTCGTCGCCACCGGCAACGACGTCCGGGTCATGTCGATCAAGCTCGCCGACCGCCTCCACAACATGCGCACCCTCGGCGTGATGCGCCCCGAGAAGCAGGCCCGCATCGCCAAGGTCACCAGGGACGTCCTCATCCCGCTCGCCGAACGCCTCGGCGTCCAGGCCCTCAAGACCGAGCTGGAGGACCTGGTCTTCGCCATCCTCCATCCCGAGGAGTACGAGACCACCAGGGCCCTCATCGCGGACAACTCCGGTGCGGGCGACGCCCTCACCGCCGTCGCCGACCAGGTCGCCGCCGTCCTGCGCGAGGCGGACATCGGCGCCGAGGTCCTCGTCCGGCCCCGGCACTTCGTCTCCGTCCACCGCGTCCGCCTCAAGCGCGGCGAACTGCGCGGCAGCGACTTCGGCCGGCTCCTCGTCCTCGTCGCCGAGGACGCCGACTGCTACGCGGTCCTCGGTGAACTCCACACCTGCTTCACCCCGGTGATCTCCGAGTTCAAGGACTTCATCGCCGCCCCCAAGTTCAACCTCTACCAGTCGCTGCACACCGCCGTCGCCGCCCCCGACGGCGCCGTCGCCGAAGTCCTGATCCGCACCCACCGGATGCACAAGGTCGCCGAGGCCGGCGTCGTCGCCCTCGGCAACCCGTACGCGGCCGCGTCCCCCGACGGTGCCGAGGACGCCGAGCGCCCGGAGACCGCCCGAGGACCCGAGGACGGCGAACGCGTCGACCCCACCCGGCCCGGCTGGCTCTCCCGGCTGCTCGACTGGCAGCAGGCCACCCCCGACCCCGACACCTTCTGGACCTCGCTGCACGCCGACCTGGCCCAGGACCAGGAGATCACCGTCTTCCGCACCGACGGCGGCACCCTCGGTCTGCCCGGCGGGGCCAGCTGCGTCGACGCCGCCTACGCCCAGCACGGCGAGGCCGCCCACGGCTGTCTCGGGGCGCGGGTCAACGGCCGACTCGCGCCTCTCAGCACCGTGCTCCACGACGGGGACACCGTCCAGCTCCTGCTCGCCCAGGACGCCGCCTCCGGCCCCTCCCCGCAATGGCTCGCCCACGCCCGCACCCCCGCCGCCCGGATCGCCATCACCGGCTGGCTTCAGGCCCACCCCGAGGCCGTCGCCCCCGCCGCGGCCCCCCGCCCGCCCGCGAGCGTCACCGCCGACCGGCGCTCCGGGACGCGACTGCGCGCCGACCTGCCCGCCGGCCCGGGCGGCGCCGTACGCCCCGCCGGCTGCTGCACCCCGGTACCGCCCGACGAGATCACCGGTTTCGTCGTCCGCGGCGGCGCCGTCACCGTCCACCGCACCGGCTGTGCCTCCGCGGACACCATGCTCCGGCTCGGCCGGGACCCCGTCCCCGTCCACTGGGGCGACACCGCCGAATGCCGCGTCACCCTCGTCGCCGAGTCCTTCGGCCGGCCCCGCCTCCTCGCCGACCTCACCGAGGCCATCGCCGCGGAAGGCGTCGCCGTCGTCTCCGCGACCGTCGAACCCCCGAGCGAGCAGCGGGTCCGCCACACCTACACCCTCCAACTGCCCGACGCGGCCGGCCTGCCCGCCCTGATGCGCGCGATGCGGGACGTACCGGGGGTCTACGACGTGAGCCGGGCGAGGCACCCGGCGTCGCCGGAGCTCTGATCGGGGGCCCGGGATCCGAGGGGGGTCCGGGCTCTGGGGTCCGATGGGGGCCCGGGCTCTGGGGTCCGATGGGGGTCCGGCCCCGGGATCCGATGGCGATCCGGTCCCCCAGGACCCGATGGCGATCTCCGGGCCCCGGGATCCGGTGGCGATCCGGGCCCCGGGGCCCGGTGGCGATCCGGCCCCCAGGTCCCGATGGCGATCCGGCCCCCAGGTGCCGATGGCGCCGCCCGTCCCGGCGACGAGGGGCCCGGTGCCGATTTCCCCGGCGCGAACCCGGGGTCCGCGCATGCCCCCTTCGGGTGGCGGGCGCGCGCGCCGTCCAGGGCTGCGGCCCGGGCCCTGGTAGCGGTAGCCCATGCCGCTCCCCTCCCGTACGCCCCGTAAATCGACGGCACGCGCGCGCGTGCTGCGCTCCGCCGTGCTCGTCGCCCTCTCCTCGGGGCTCGTCGCCGCCACCCTGCCCGCGCCCGGCCCGCTGGGCATCGGGGACCCGCTCTTCCCCCACCTGGGCAATCCCGGCTACGACGTCCTGTCGTACGACATCGCCCTCACCTACCCCGGCCGCAACACCGAGCCGCTCGCCGGCGTCACCACCATCGAGGCGCTGGCCGCCGACGACCTGCAGAGGATCAACCTCGACTTCACCCACGGCACCGTCTCCGCCGTCAGCGTCGACGGCGAGCCGGCCACGTGGGCCAGCAGCGGCGAGGACCTGGTGATCACCCCGGCCGAGCCGGTCGACCGCGGCGAGACGGTCGAGATCACCGTCAGCCACACCAGCGACCCCCGCGGCCCCGCCGACTCCGGCGGCTGGGTCCGCACCGGGGACGGCCTCGCCATGGCCAACCAGGCCGACGCCGCCCACCGGGTCTTCCCCTCCAACGACCACCCCTCCGACAAGGCGTACTTCACCTTCCGGATCACCGCCCCCAGCACCCTCACCGCCGTCGCCAACGGACTGGCCTCGGGGCGCACCCGGGACGGCGCGACCACCACGTGGACGTACCGCACCGCCCACCCCATGGCGACCGAGCTGGCCCAGGTCTCCATCGGGAAGTCGACCGTCGTGCACCGCCAGGGTCCCCACGGCCTGCCCGTGAGGGACGTCGTCCGGACCGCCGACCGGGACCTCCTGGAGCCCTGGCTCCGGCGCACCCCCGGCCACCTGGAGTGGCTGGAGCGCCGGGTCGGCCCCTACCCCTTCGAGAACTACGGGGTGCTCATCGCCGACGCCGACACCGGCTTCGAGCTGGAGACCCAGACCCTCTCCCTCTTCGAGCGCGACCTCTTCACGGAGCCCGGCTACCCGGAGTGGTACGTCGACTCCGTCATGGTCCACGAGCTCGCCCACCAGTGGTTCGGCGACAGCGTCTCGCCCCGCGCCTGGTCCGACCTGTGGCTCAACGAGGGGCACGCGACCTGGTACGAGGCGCTGTACGCGGAGGAGAAGGGCGGGCCGAGCCTGGAGCGGCGCATGAAGGCCGCCTACGCCGCCTCCGACGCGTGGCGCGCCGCCGGCGGTCCGCCGGCCGCGCCGAAGCCGCCCGCCCCCGGCGAGAAGATCAGCCTCTTCCGCCCCGTCGTCTACGACGGGGCCGCGCTCGCGCTCTACGCCCTGCGGCACGAGATCGGCATGGAGGCCTTCGAGCGCCTGGAGCGCCGGTGGGTCGAGGACCACCGGGACGGCACCGCGACCACGGCCGACTTCACGGCGCTGGCGGCCGAGGTCTCCGGGCGCGATCTCACCCGCTTCTTCGCCGACTGGCTGTACGCCCGGAAGACCCCGCCCATGCCCGGGCACCCCGACTGGCGCAGCCGGGCGCCCCGGCGGGCGGCGGAGCCGGGGGCCGGCGGCGCGGCAGCCGGGCGGAGCGCCGTGAAACCGGGATGACGGGCCCGGTCCGGCCGTGTCACCATCGTCTGGTCGGCGGCGCGGCCGGAGCCCGGGAATTCTTCAGGGGCGTCACGCGTTGTGACTGCCGTAACGGACTTTTCTTCGACGTAAGGATCAAATGACCTCCTCTTCTTCCCCTTCCCAGGACAAGCAGAGCTTCGCGGAGACGAACCGCACCGAGAGCCTTCGGGCCGATGCCCTGATGGAAGAGGACGTCGCCTGGAGCCACGAGATCGACGGAGAGCGGGACGGCGAGCAGTTCGACCGCTCCGAGCGTGCGGCCCTGCGCCGCGTCGTGGGCCTCTCCACCGAGCTCGAGGACGTCACCGAGGTCGAGTACCGGCAGCTGCGCCTGGAGCGCGTCGTGCTGGTCGGTGTGTGGACCTCGGGGACGGCGCAGGATGCGGAGAACTCCCTCGCGGAGCTCGCGGCCCTCGCCGAGACGGCGGGCGCCCTCGTGCTCGACGGCGTGATCCAGCGCCGCGACAAGCCGGACCCGGCGACCTTCATCGGCTCGGGCAAGGCGCAGGAGCTCCGGGACATCGTGCTCGAGACCGGCGCCGACACCGTCGTCTGCGACGGTGAGCTCAGCCCCGGCCAGCTGATCGCCCTCGAGGACGTCGTCAAGGTGAAGGTGGTCGACCGGACCGCCCTCATCCTCGACATCTTCGCCCAGCACGCCAAGTCCCGAGAGGGCAAGGCGCAGGTCGCTCTCGCGCAGATGCAGTACATGCTGCCGCGACTGCGCGGCTGGGGTCAGTCGCTGTCCCGTCAGATGGGTGGCGGCGGCGGTGGCGGCATGGCCACCCGTGGTCCCGGTGAGACCAAGATCGAGACGGACCGGCGCCGGATCCGCGAGAAGATGGCGAAGATGCGCCGGGAGATCGCGGAGATGAAGACCGGCCGCGACATCAAGCGGCAGGAGCGGCGGCGCAACAAGGTGCCGTCGGTCGCCATCGCCGGATACACCAACGCCGGCAAGTCGTCCCTGCTCAACCGCCTCACGGGCGCGGGCGTGCTGGTGGAGAACGCGCTGTTCGCCACCCTCGACCCGACCGTCCGCCGGGCGGAGACGCCCAGCGGGCGGGTCTACACCCTGGCCGACACCGTGGGCTTCGTCCGGCACCTGCCGCACCACCTGGTCGAGGCGTTCCGCTCCACCATGGAGGAGGTCGCTGATTCCGACCTCATCCTGCACGTGGTGGACGGTGCGCACCCGAACCCGGAGGAGCAGCTGGCCGCCGTGCGCGAGGTGTTCCGCGACGTCGGCGCGGTGAACGTGCCGGAGATCGTCATCGTCAACAAGGCGGACGCGGCCGACCCGTTGGTGCTCCAGCGCCTGCTGCGGGTCGAGAAGCACTCCCTCGCGGTCTCGGCGCGTTCGGGCCAGGGCATCGAGGAGCTGCTCGCGCTCATCGACGCCGAGCTGCCGCGCCCCGAGGTCGAGATCGAGGCTCTTGTGCCGTACACGCAGGGCGGCCTCGTCTCGCGGATGCACGCCGAGGGTGACCTGATCTCCGAGGAGCACACCCCGGAGGGCACGCTGATCAAGGCGCGGGTGCACGAGGAGCTGGCGGCGCTGCTCGCGCCGTACGTTCCGGCCGCGCACTGACGCCGCACGCCTCGGGCGTCGCACACGAAGAAGGCGCCGGCCGTCTCCCCGCGGGAGACGGCCGGCGCCTTCGTGTGTCGTGTCAGGTCAGCGGGCGAACTTCTTGCTGACCATCTCGTGGGCGGCCTTGGCGCCCCGGCCCAGCTGCGGTCCGGCGAGCCAGCCGTTGCGGCCGGCGGGGCCGATGGAGGTGTTCGACACCAGCGCCGTGGTGCCGTTGGGCAGCGCGCGGAACCAACCGCCGCCGGACGAACCGCCGGTCATGGTGCAGCCGATCCGGTACATGGTCGGCGTGACCGGGGCCGTGGACAGACGCGTCGCGCGGTCCAGGCACTTGTGCATGATCATGCCGTTGTACGGCGGCGCGGCCGGGTAGCCCCAGGCACCGACGGTGCCGGCCTGCGCGGGGGTCGGAGCCGAGAAGTCGACCGGCAGGGCCACGCCCACCGTCTCCTCCAGGGACTTGCGGCCCTGCTGCGGCTGGACGTGCAGCACGGCGTAGTCGTACGGCCAGGCCTGGTTGGTGCCACCGCCCTGGATCCACTCGCCGGAGGTCACGGCCCAGTCGGCCCAGTACTGGCCGTAGGGGTAGACCTCGTGCGGCTGCGCGTTGCGCAGCGCGGCGGGGGACTTGCCCAGGTCGTTGAAGGCCGGGACGAAGGTGAGGTTGCGGTACCAGCCGCCCTTCTTGCCCGCGTGGACGCAGTGCCCGGCCGTCCACACGAGGTTGGACTTACCGGGGCGGCGCGGGTCCTTCACGATCGTGCCGGAGCAGACCATGTGGCCCTCGGGGGCGTCGAAGAAGATCTTGCCGACCGGGGCCGCGTAGCGGTGGTACGGCGTCTTCTCGCGCTGCGCCGTCACCGGACGCGGCACGGGGTCGCTGCCGCCGGAGGTCGCCTGGGTCTCGACGGTCGGGTCGGGGCTCTTCGCGGACTGCATCCGCTCGGTGTCCCAGAGGCCGTCGATGACCGGGTTGACGAAGTCCTCGGCCTCACGGAGCCAGGTGTCCCGGTCCCAGTTCTTCCACTCACCGCCCTTCCACTTGTCGACGTCGACGCCGTGCTTCTTCAGCTTGTCGGCGAAGCCGTTCGCCAGATCGGAGGTGTCGGAGCCGGAGCCGCCCTCGGAGGGGCTCGCGGTGGCGGTGGTGTCGGCCGGCTTGTCCGCCGCCGGGGTCTCCGTGGGGCCGCAGGCCGTGGCGGTCAGCGCGATGGCCAGCGCCGCCGCCACGCCGGTGACGGCGGGCAGGAGTCGTATGGAACGCATGAAGTGGTGTCCCCCTGGGGTGTTCGCGCGTCCGGTCCCGCGGTCGGCTACGGCCGCTCGGGAGGTGATTGCCATGGACGCGTCACTAGCGGTGCACAGTATGCCCGTACGGGCCGGGCGGGACCGCAGTAGGTCCCGCCCGACCCACCGGCGCGACCTACTGGTTCGCGTACTTCTTGCTCACGCCCTCGTAGAGGGCCTTGGCCTCGGCGCCCAGCCGCGGACCGGCCAGCCAGCCCGCCGTCACCGGACCGATCGAGGTGTTCGACACCAGCGCCGGCCTGCCGTCCTTGCCGGGGGCCACCCAGCCGCCGCCGGACGAACCGCCGGTCATGGTGCAGCCGATGCGGTACATCGTCGGCTGTTCGGCCTTCACCGAGAGCCGGCCCGGCTTGTCCGTGCACTGGTACATCTTCTGCCCGTCGAAGGGCTTGCCCGCCGGGAAACCGGTGGCGGTCATGTTCGCGATCTTCGGCACCGCCGGCGCGTTGAAGTCCACCGGAAGCGCCGAACCGACCGTCTCCTCCAGCGACTTGCCGGTGGAGCCCTTCTCCGGCGTCACGTGCAGCACGGCGAAGTCGTACGGAGCGCCCTTGCCGCCGGTCTGCCCGCCCTGGTCGATCCACTGCTGCGAGGTCTGCGCCCAGTCGCTCCACCACACGCCGTACGGTGCGATCTCCTCGCGCGTCGCGCTCTCCAGCGCGGCGGTCGGCTTCCCGGCGTTGTTGTACGACGGCACGAAGGCGATGTTGCGGTACCAGCCGCCCTTCTTGCCCGCGTGCACACAGTGCCCGGCCGTCCACACCATGTTGGACCTGCCCGGGTGCGCCGGGTCCTGAACGACCGTCGCCGAGCAGACCATCGAGCCCTCGGGGCCGTCGAAGAAGACCTTGCCGGAGGCCGGCGAGTTCGCGTGGTACGGCGCCTCCACGGCCTTCGCCTTCACCGGCTCCGGCGTCGGGTCCGTCACACCCTTGTCACCCGAGATGTCCTCCTCCTCGACCGGCTTGTCCGGGCGCTCGGCGTCCCGCATCCGGTCCGGGTCCCAGAGGTCCTCGATGATCGGGTTGACGAAGTCCTTGGCCTCACGCAGCCACTTGTCCCTGTCCCAGTTCTTCCACTCGCCGCCACGCCACCTGTCGACGTCTATCCCGTGCTCCTTCAGACGCTTCTTCACGTCGTCCGGAATCGTGATCTTCCCGCCTCCGGACGGGGTCGCGGTGGCGCTGGGCTTGTCACCCCCCGCGTTGTCCTCGGTCGGACCGCAGGCAGTCGCCGTCAGCGTCAGCGCCGCGACGGCGGACGCTGCGGCCAGCAGCGGACGAATCGATCGCATCTCGTGATCCCCCTGGGACTACGTCAACTTGTGCATCAGTGAACAGCGTCGGCGCGGGATGCCGCGCCGCACGAAGCTCCCACTATGCCGGTGCCGGGTGGGACGGTACGACGCAGGTCCGCGGTTCCGTCCTCCACCAGGCCGTTGCCGTGCCGTGATCCGGGACACGCCAAGGAACTCCGCATCCGCCCGTGATCCCCGGCGGGCCCCGTCGTTGGTACGTACGGGGGACCCATCGGCAGCCTTCAGGACGCCCGGCGGGCAGCCCTGCAACGTACCGATGTGCAAGGCAACTGTTATCGCGGGAGGACACCGAGCCGTGGCCGTGACCGAACCAGCTCCGGCCGTACCACCGGGCGCACTGATCCACGAGGACCGTCGCGCGACCGGCGAGGGGGGCGCGCACGAGGGCATCCTGCGCCGGCAGGCGCAGCGCGAATCCGCGGCGCGCACCTACGCGCGCTCGCTGCCCATCGTCCCGGTACGGGCCAGGGGACTCACCATCGAGGGCGCCGACGGGCGGCGCTATCTGGACTGTCTGTCGGGCGCGGGCACCCTCGCGCTCGGTCACAACCACCCGGTGGTCCTGGAAGCCATCCGCAGGGTCCTCGACTCCGGTGCGCCGCTGCACGTCCTGGACCTGGCCACTCCGGTCAAGGACGCCTTCGTCACCGAGCTGTTCGCCACCCTGCCGGAGAAGCTCGCCGCCGACGCCCGCATCCAGTTCTGCGGACCCGCCGGCACCGACGCAGTCGAGGCCGCGCTCAAACTCGTCCGCACCGCCACCGGCCGGCGGGGCGTCCTCTCCTTCAGCGGCGCCTACCACGGCATGACGGCCGGCGCCCTCGACGCCTCAGGCGGCGCCACCGACGTCCGCGTCGCCCGGCTGCCCTACCCGCGCGACTACCGGTGCCCCTTCGGCGTCGGCGGCGACCGCGGAGCCGAACTGGCCGCCCGCTGGACCGAGAGCGTGCTCGACGACCCCAAGAGCGGCGTCCCCGACCCCGCCGGGATGATCCTCGAACCCGTCCAGGGCGAGGGAGGCGTCATCCCCGCCCCGGACGGCTGGCTGCGCCGCATGCGGGAGATCACCGAGGCCCGCTCCATCCCGCTCATCGCCGACGAGATCCAGACCGGCGTCGGCCGCACCGGCGCCTTCTGGGCCGTCGACCACAGCGGCGTCGTCCCCGATGTGATGGTCCTGTCCAAGGCCATCGGCGGCTCCCTCCCGCTCGCCGTCGTCGTCTACAAGGCGGAGCTCGACGCCTGGGAACCCGGCGCCCACGCCGGCACCTTCCGCGGCAACCAGCTCGCGATGGCCGCCGGCGCCGCCACCCTCGCCTACGTCCGGGAGAACAGGCTCGCCGAACGCGCCGGCACCCTCGGCGCCCGCATGCTCGGACAGCTCCAGGGCCTCGCCGCCGCCGACCCCCGCATCGGCGACGTCCGGGGCCGCGGCCTGATGATCGGCGTCGAACTGGTCGACCCCGAGGCCCTCGTCACCGCGGCCCCCGGGACCCACGACGTCGCCCCGCCGCCGGACCCCGAGCTCGCCCTCGCCGTCCAGCGCCACTGCCTCGACCGCGGTCTCATCGTCGAACTCGGCGGCCGCCACAACGCGGTCGTCCGCCTGCTGCCCCCGCTCACCCTCACCGACGAGCAGGCGGCCGCCGTCCTCGACCGCTTCGCCGACGCCCTGGCCGCCGCCGAACGGACCCACCGGCCCCGCCCGTCCGGGCCGTCCCACTGAATCCGGACCGACCCCGACCGGCCCCTTCCCCCTCCCAAGGAAGCCCCGTGAACCCCACCCCCGCCTCCGAGACCACCGGAACCGGCACCTCCGGCGGCCCGCTGACCGCCGAGCCCACCGTCCCCCGCCAGTACCCCGGCCCCCACACCCCCCTCGGGTCGGCGCCCGTCCCCACCCCGCCGCTGGCATCCACCTCCGCGCCCGCCCCCTGGGCCGACCCGCTGGACGACCCCGACGCCGCCCGGGCGGCCGACAGCGCCGCCGTCGAGAACCTGCTGCGCTGCTGGGTACGGGAGAAGAACCTGCCCGCCCCCCACGCCGGCGGCCCCCTGCGCATCCCCCTCGACGCCAGCGGCACCGCCCTCCTCGTGCCCGTCCGCCACTGGTCGCCCACCGGCTGGCACCGCTTCGGCGCCCCCACCCTCGAAGGGCTCCCCGCCACGGCGCCGGCCGTCGACGCCGTCACCGTCGCCGCCCTGCTCAGCCGGGAGACCGGCCGTCCCGAAGGCACCGAACTCGTCGGCCGCGTCGCCGACTCCGCCCGCCGCACCACCGAGTTCATCGCCGAACGCCGCCGCGCCCCCCGGCCCCACCCCGAGGCCGACCTCTTCCTCACCGCCGAACAGTCCCTGCTGCTCGGCCACCCGCTGCACCCCACCCCCAAAAGCCGCGAAGGCCTCTCCGAAGCCGAAGCCCGGCTCTACTCACCCGAGTTGCACGGCGCCTTCCCCCTCCATTGGATGGCCGTCGACCACACCGTCCTCGCCACCGACTCCGCCTGGACCGAACAGGGCCGCCCCGTCGCCGCCCCCCAGCTCACCGCGGGCCTCGCCGAGGGCCTCGACCTCCCCGCCGGCACCGCCGCGCTGCCGCTCCACCCCTGGCAGGCCCGCGAGCTCCGGCACCGCCCCGCCGTCGCCGCCCTCCTCGACGCCGGCCTCCTCCACGACCTCGGCCCCTACGGCGCCCCCTGGCACCCCACCTCCTCCGTCCGCACCGTGCACCGCCCCGGCGCCCGGTCCATGCTCAAGCTCTCCCTCGGCGTGCGGATCACCAACTCCCGCCGGGAGAACCTCCGCAAGGAACTCCACCGGGGAGTCGAGGTGCACCGCCTCCTGCGGACCGGCCTCGTCGACCAGTGGCAGGCCGCCCACCCCGGCTTCGACATCGTTCGCGACCCGGCCTGGCTCGCGGTCGACACCCCCGACGGCGAGCACGTGCCCGGACTCGACGTCATGATCCGGCACAACCCCTTCGCAGCCGGCGACGACGCCGTCTGCCTCGCCGCGCTCACCGCCCCGCGCCCCTGGCCCGGCTCCCCGCGGATGCGCTCCCGCCTCGCCGAACTCGTCCTCCGGCTCGCCGCCCGCACCGGACGCCCCACCACGGCCGTCGCCGCCGAGTGGTTCCTGCGCTACCTCGACCTCGTCGTCCGGCCCGTGCTGTGGCTGGACGGCCAGGCCGGTGTGGCCCTCGAAGCCCACCAGCAGAACACCCTGGTCCTCCTCGACCCCGAGGGCTGGCCCACCGGCGGCCGCTACCGCGACAACCAGGGCTACTACTTCCGCGAGTCCCGCCGCGACGAGCTGGAGAACCGCCTCCCCGGCATCGGCACCCTCAGCGACACCTTCGTCTCCGACCAGGTCACCGACGAACGCTTCGCCTACTACCTCGGCATCAACAACGTCCTCGGCCTCATCGGCGCCTTCGGCTCCCAGCAGCTCGCCGACGAACGCGTCCTGCTGGCCGCCCTGCGCCAGTTCCTCGCCTCCGCCACCGGCCTCGGCTCCCCGCTGCCGCACCGGCTCCTGGAAGCAGCGACCCTGCGCTGCAAGGCCAACCTCCTCACCCGCCTGCACGGCCTCGACGAGCTCGTCGGGCCCGTCGACACCCAGTCCGTCTACGTCACCATCACCAACCCCCTCCGCTCCTGAACACCGCTGGCCGATCACGCGATCCGGCCCCGTCCTCGCACCACCGGGAGCGGCGTTCCCACCGTCCGAACACCGCTGGTCCCTCGTGCGCACCCGTCCGTCCGCCCCACCTCACCCCCGTCACCGACCCGCCGAGAGGAGAGCGCACCCGTGCCTCCCACCGAAGCGCACCCCGGCACCGCCACCCCGCCCGCCGTGGACCGGGGCGCCGACGACACCCTGGACCTCCACCTGCCCGAGGAACTCGTCGCCCTTCTCGCCCCGGACCGGACGAGCAAGCGCACCCACGGCGACCTGCTCGACGACGTCGCCGGCTGGCAGCCCGCCGCCACCCCGGTCGGCCGCTTCCAACTCGTCCCCGTCAGGCCGGACCGCGACCTGCCGCTCATCGCCCGCTGGATGAACGACCCGGCCGTGGCCGCCTTCTGGGAACTCGAAGGCCCCGAGAGCGTGACCGCCGAGCACCTCCGCGCCCAACTCGACGGCGACGGACGCAGCGTGCCCTGCCTCGGCGTCCTCGACTCCACGCCGATGAGCTACTTCGAGATCTACCGCGCCGACCTCGACCCGCTCGCCCGCCACTACCCCGCGCGCCCGCACGACACCGGCATCCACCTCCTCATCGGAGGAGTCGCCGACCGAGGCCGCGGCGTCGGCACCACCCTGCTGCGGGCCGTGGCCGACCTCATCCTCGACAACCGCCCCCGATGCACCCGGGTCCTCGCCGAACCCGACCTGCGCAACACCCCCTCCGTGGCCGCCTTCCTCGGCGCCGGCTTCCGGCTCTCCGCGGAAGTCGGCCTGCCCGACAAACGAGCCGCGCTCATGGTCCGCGACCGCGCCCTGCGTCACGTCCTCTGAACACCCTCTGCCTTACATACACCGCTCGACCCACAGCGGTTCCCACTCCGAGGAGTCCTCGTGTCGATGTCC
Organism: Streptomyces sp. NPDC101191; assembly: GCF_044767915.1. NCBI lineage: Bacteria > Bacillati > Actinomycetota > Actinomycetes > Kitasatosporales > Streptomycetaceae > Streptomyces > Streptomyces sp. NPDC101191. The sequence goes on along the minus strand of NZ_JBIWOU010000008.1, from coordinate 327,009 downwards.
CCTGCACCCCACGACTCCGCACAATCCGCACCGCCCGTCCTGTCCGCTCCACCCGAGCTGAACCCCGGGGCCTGGTCGCGGGCCTCCTCCCGGCTACTCGCCAAGGCCGTCGCGGAGTTCGCGTACGAGGAGATCGTGGAGCCCCGGCCCGCCGACGGCCCCGACCGCTACACGCTCACCCTCGACGACGGCGCCACCCTCGCCTTCACCGCCCGCCGCGGCGCGTACCTCGGCTGGCTCGTCGACCCCGACTCGCTCACCCTCGACGGCCGCCCCGCCACCGACCCGCTGGACTTCCTCGTCCGCGCCCGCCGCCTCCTCGGCCTCGACGGCGCCACCCTCGGCCACCTCATCCGCGAGCTCAGCACCACCCTCGCCGCGGACGCCCGGCTCGCCCACACCGCCCTGCCCGCCGCCCGCCTCGCCGACCTCGGCTACGCGGAGCTCGAAGGGCACCAGACCGGGCACCCGTGGCTCGTGGTCAACAAGGGCCGGATCGGCTTCTCCGCCGGCGACGCCGCGCGCTGGGCCCCCGAGGCCCGCCGCCCCGCCCCGCTGCCGTGGATCGCCGTCAGCAGCCGGATCGCCGCCTACCGCGGTGTCGCCGGCCTCGACACCCCCGACCGGCTGTACGCCCGCGAACTCGACCCCGAGGTGCGCGAGACCTTCCACGCCACCCTGCGCGCTCGCGGTCTCGACCCGGACGCGTACCTCCTGCTGCCCGTCCACCCCTGGCAGTGGGACGAGATCCTGCTGCCGCTCTTCGCCCCCGCCATCACCTCCGGGGCCGTGGTCCCGCTCCCGGCCGACGGCGACCTCCGGCTGCCGCAGCAGTCCATCCGCACCTTCCTCAACACCACCCGCCCCGACCGGCACACCGTCAAGCTGCCCCTGTCCGTCCTCAACACCCTGGTCTGGCGCGGCCTGCCCACCGAGCGGACCCTCGCCGCCCCCGCCGTCACCGCCTGGGTCCACGGGCTGCGCGACGCCGATCCCTTCCTGCGCGAGGAGTGCGGCGTGATCCTCCTCGGCGAGGTCGCCTCCGTCACCGTCGAGCACCCGCTGTACGACCGGCTGCCGGAAGTGCCGTACCAGTACAAGGAACTCCTCGGCGCCATCTGGCGCGAGCCCCTGCGGCTCCCCCCGGGCGAACGCGCCCGCACCCTCGCCTCGCTGCTCCACACCGACCCCGGCGGCCGGGCCTTCTCCGCCGAGCTCGTCGAGCGCTCGGGGCTCGCCCCGCGGGCCTGGCTCCAGCGCCTCTTCGCGGCCCTGCTGCCCCCGCTGCTGCACTTCCTCTACCGCTACGGCACGGTCTTCTCCCCGCACGGCGAGAACGCCATCGTCGTCTTCGACGAGCAGGACGTGCCCGTGCGCCTGGCGATCAAGGACTTCGTGGACGACGTGAACATCAGCGCCGTGCCGCTCCCCGAGCACGCCACGATGCCGGACGACGTGCGGGCCGTGCTGCTCACGGAGGAGCCCGACTTCCTCACCCAGTTCATCCATTCGGGCCTCTTCGTGGGCGTCTTCCGCTACCTTGCGCCGCTTTTCGAGGAACAACTGGACGTCCCGGAGGAGGAGTTCTGGACGCTCGTGCGCGCCGAGATCCTCCGGCACCAGGCGCGCTTCCCGGAGCTGAAGGAACGGTTCGAGCTGTTCGACCTCCTCGTGCCGCGGATCGACCGGCTCTGTCTGAACCGCAACCGCCTCCATCTCGACGGCTACCGCGACCGCCCCGAGCGGCCCCACGCCGCCGTCCACGGCACCGTCCCGAACCCGCTCGCATGATCACCGTGACGACCCCGGCTGTCGGTGCCGCCCCGTAGGGTGGAAGGGCTATGACGAAGCCATCCCTCCCCGATCTCCTCCACGCCGCCGTCTCCGCCGTCGGCGGTGTGGAGCGCCCCGGCCAGGTCACCATGGCCGAGGCCGTGGCCGAGGCCATCGACGACGGTTCCCACCTCCTCGTCCAGGCCGGCACCGGCACCGGTAAGTCGCTCGGCTATCTCGTGCCGGCGCTGGCGCAGGGAGAGCGGGTGGTGGTCGCGACGGCGACGCTGGCGCTCCAGCGCCAGCTCGTCGAGCGCGACCTGCCGCGGACCGTCGACGCGCTGCACCCGCAGCTGCGGCGGCGCCCCGAGTTCGCCATGCTCAAGGGCCGCTCGAACTACCTCTGCCTGCACCGCCTCCACGAAGGCGTGCCGCAGGACGAGGAGGAGGGTCTCTTCGACCCCTTCGAGGCGGCGGCCCCCACCAGCAAGCTCGGCCAGGACCTGCTGCGGCTGCGTGACTGGTCCGACGAGACCGAGACCGGTGACCGGGACGACCTCACCCCGGGCGTCTCCGACCGCGCCTGGGGCCAGGTCTCCGTCTCCTCGCGCGAATGCCTGGGCGCGAGCAAGTGCGCGTACGGGGCGGAATGCTTCGCCGAGGCGGCCCGCGAGCGCGCCAAGCTGGCCGAGGTCGTCGTCACGAACCACGCGCTGCTCGCCATCGACGCCATCGAGGGTGCGCCGGTGCTGCCGCAGCACGAGGTGCTGATCGTCGACGAGGCCCACGAGCTGGTCTCCCGGGTGACGGGGGTCGCCACCGGCGAGCTCACCCCGGGGCAGGTCAACCGTGCGGTCCGGCGCTCGGCGAAGCTGGTCGACGAGCAGGTCGCCGATCAGCTGCAGACCGCCGCGGAGGGCTTCGAGCGGCTGATGGAGCTGGCGCTGCCCGGCCGCCTGGAGAAGATCCCGGAGGACCTCGCCTACGCGCTGATGGCCCTGCGCGACGCTTCGCGTGCGGTGATCACGGCCCTCGGCTCCACGCGGGACCGCTCGGTGCAGGACGAGGACGCGGTCCGCAAGCAGGCCCTGGCGTCCGTGGAGTCCGTCCACGGGGTCGCCGAGCGGATCACCCAGGGCTCCGAGTACGACGTCGTCTGGTACGAGCGGCACGACCGGTTCGGGGCCTCGCTGCGGGTCGCGCCGCTGTCGGTGTCGGGCCTGCTGCGCGAGAAGCTGTTCGCCGACCGCTCGGTCGTCCTCACCTCCGCCACCCTCAAGCTGGGCGGCGACTTCAACGGAGTGGGCGCCTCGCTGGGCCTCGCCCCGGAGGGCACCCAGGGCGAGGACCTGCCGGTGTGGAAGGGCATCGACGTCGGCTCGCCCTTCGACTATCCGCGGCAGGGCATCCTCTACGTCGCGAAGCATCTGAACCGGCCCGCGCGGGACGGCGAGCGCGGCGACATGCTGGACGAGCTGACCGAGCTCATGCAGGCCGCCGGTGGACGCACCCTCGGCCTGTTCTCCTCCATGCGCGCCGCCCAGCAGGCGGCCGAGGAGCTGCGGACCAGGATTCCCGAGCTGCCCGTCCTGCTCCAGGGCGAGGACACCCTCGGTGAGCTGATCAAGAACTTCGCCGCCGACCCGAAGACCTGCCTCTTCGGCACGCTCTCCCTCTGGCAGGGCGTGGACGTCCCGGGGCCGAACTGTCAGCTGGTCGTCATGGACAAGATCCCCTTCCCGCGCCCGGACGACCCGCTGATGAGCGCGCGCCAGAAGGCGGTCGAGGACGCCGGCGGCAACGGATTCATGGCGGTGGCGGCGACGCACGCGGCGCTGCTCATGGCGCAGGGCGCCGGCCGGCTGGTACGGGCGACGGGGGACCGCGGTGTGGTCGCCATTCTCGATCCCCGGCTGGCGACCGCGCGGTACGGCAGCTATCTGAAGGCCTCGCTCCCCGACTTCTGGTACACGACGGACCGCAACCAGGTGCGGAAGTCCCTGGCGGCCATCGACGCCGCGGCCCGGGCCGCGGCGGAGGCGTAGCGGGGGCGGACACCGTGGTGGCCCTGGTAGTGGGCCCCCACGGTGACGGAGCCCCCGAACGAGGCCGAAGGCAGCCGGGAAAAGACAGCAGGCCCCGGGACCGGCGCAGTGGGTCCCGGGGCCCGGTTCAGGGCCGACGAGGTGGGGTCACACCCGTCGCAGTACGGCGACGACCTTGCCGAGGATGGTGGCCTCGTCACCAGGGATCGGCTGGTACGCCGCGTTGTGCGGCAGCAGCCAGACGTGGCCGTCCTCGCGCTTGAAGCGCTTCACCGTGGCCTCGCCGTCGAGCATGGCGGCCACGATGTCCCCGTTCTCGGCGACGGGCTGGCGGCGGACCGTGACCCAGTCCCCGTCGCAGATCGCCGCCTCGATCATCGAGTCGCCGACCACCTTGAGGACGAACAGCTCGCCGTCACCGACCAGCTGCCGGGGCAGCGGGAAGACGTCCTCGACGGACTCCTCGGCCAGGATGGGGCCACCGGCCGCGATGCGTCCGACCAGGGGGACGTAGGAGGCGGCGGGCTTGCCCGTGGTGTCCGTCGGCTGCGTGCTCGGCTGGTCCGAGCCGCGCACCTCGTAGGCCCGCGGGCGGTGCGGGTCGCGGCGCAGGAAGCCCTTGCGCTCCAGGGCCATGAGCTGGTGCGCCACCGACGAGGTGCTGGAGAGGCCCACGGCCTGCCCGATCTCGCGCATCGACGGCGGGTACCCGCGGCGCTGTACCGAGTCGCGGATGACCTCGATGACACGGCGCTGGCGGTCGGTGAGGCCCGAGCTGTCCGCCCTGATGCCTGGAGGTCGTCCGGGGAGCGAGCGCGCGGGTCGCCCGGGCTCCCCCTCCCCGTTCATGACTGAGTCATTCATGGCGTGCACCGGCTCGAGTCGGCCCTGGGAGCGGTCCTGGGCAGTGATGGTGGCACTGTCTGCGGTGGTGGTCACGTCGGCGGCCCCTCTCGAATGGTCTCCCTGGCTGGCACAACGGTAGTAGCTTTCGAAAGGTTGCGCCAAACACACGTTCGAGTGAAAATTCGCAGTTCGCCTTACGCGTGTATGCGTGTGGGTGTATGGGCAGACCCGTCGCCGTCTCAAATCGGTCATTACGGTAGCCTTCGCCGCCGGGGCGGATCGGTCGGGCGCCGGGCCGAGGGTGCTCCCCTCAGTGTGGCACCGGCCACCCCGGAATCGGTGCCGCCGCGCCCTTCCCGTACCCTCGTGGCCGGTCGCGGACGCCTCGGAACGCCCTCGGTGCGTGCGACACGCGCATGGGGCGAAATTGCGCACCAACCCAAGATCTAGTGGTTGCATGTCAGCTGCCACCCACAAGTAGTGGTCCCCGGTCTGCCCGGGGTGCTCGGATCGCCTATGCTGGTGGTCGCTTCGAGGGGCCCTGACGGGCCTGGCGAGGCTATTCAGTCGTGCCGTGAGGGAGGGTCGGAACCACATGCACTGCCCCTTCTGCAGGCACCCCGACAGCCGTGTCGTCGACAGTCGCACCACCGACGACGGGACGTCCATCCGCCGCCGCCGCCAGTGTCCCGAGTGCTCCCGTCGTTTCACGACGGTCGAGACGTGCTCGCTCATGGTGGTCAAGCGGTCCGGGGTCACCGAACCCTTCAGCCGCACCAAGGTCATCTCCGGCGTCCGCAAGGCATGCCAGGGGCGGCCCGTCACCGAGGACGCCCTCGCCAAGCTCGGCCAGCGGGTCGAGGAGGCGGTGCGCGCCACCGGGAGCGCCGAGCTGACCACCCACGACGTGGGGCTGGCCATCCTCGGCCCGCTGCAGGAACTCGACCTCGTCGCCTACCTGCGATTCGCGTCCGTTTACAAGGCTTTCGACAGCCTCGAAGACTTCGAGGCCGCCATCGCGGAACTCCGTGAGCGGCCTCCTGCTGAGGACGGGGGGACCGGAGCGACCCCCGGGGTCCCCGTTCCCGCCACCGCCGCCGACTAGACCGGCGGGCCGGACCCCGGAGGTCCGGCGACCGGGGCCGCCCCGCGGCCCCCAGAAGACCTGCCCCGAGCGATCCGTGAGGCGTTCGTGGCAAGAGCACTACAGACGTCAGTACAGAAAACGGAGCCCTGGAATTTTCCTGGCGCTCCAGTGTGTTTTGCCCGTATATGGGAGGCGGCATGACAGAGACGGCGAGCGGTCCGGCACGTGGTTCCCGCACCAAGGGAGCCAAGGCGGCGAGCAAGGGCCTGCGTATCGAGCGCATCCACACCACCCCCGGCGTGCATCCGTACGACGAGGTGAACTGGGAGCGCCGTGACGTCGTCATGACCAACTGGCGCGACGGCTCGATCAACTTCGAGCAGCGCGGCGTCGAGTTCCCCGACTTCTGGTCGGTGAACGCGGTCAACATCGTCACCAGCAAGTACTTCCGCGGGGCCGTCGGCACCCCGCAGCGCGAGACCGGTCTCAAGCAACTCATCGACCGGATCGTGAAGACCTACACGAAGGCCGGCGAGGACTACGGCTACTTCGCCTCGCCCGCCGACGCCGAGATCTTCGAGCACGAGCTGGCGTACGCCCTCCTGCACCAGATCTTCAGCTTCAACTCCCCGGTGTGGTTCAACGTCGGCACGCCGCAGCCCCAGCAGGTCTCCGCCTGCTTCATCCTGTCCGTCGACGACTCCATGGAGTCGATCCTCGACTGGTACAAGGAAGAGGGCATGATCTTCAAGGGTGGCTCCGGCGCCGGCCTGAACCTCTCCCGCATCCGCTCCTCCAAGGAGCTGCTCTCCTCCGGCGGCAACGCCTCCGGCCCGGTCTCCTTCATGCGCGGTGCCGACGCCTCCGCGGGAACGATCAAGTCGGGCGGTGCCACCCGCCGCGCCGCCAAGATGGTCATCCTCGACGTCGACCACCCGGACATCGAGGACTTCATCGAGACCAAGGTCAAGGAGGAGGAGAAGATCCGCGCCCTCCGTGACGCGGGCTTCGACATGGACCTGGGCGGCGACGACATCACGTCCGTCCAGTACCAGAACGCCAACAACTCCGTCCGCGTGAACGACGAGTTCATGAAGGCGGTCGAGGCCGGCGGCTCGTTCGGCCTGCGCGCCCGTATGACCGGCGAGGTCATCGAGGAGGTCGACGCCAAGTCGCTCTTCCGCAAGATGGCCGAGGCCGCGTGGGCCTGCGCCGACCCGGGCATCCAGTACGACGACACGATCAACCACTGGCACACCTGCCCCGAGTCCGGCCGCATCAACGGCTCGAACCCGTGCAGCGAGTACATGCACCTGGACAACACGTCCTGCAACCTCGCCTCGCTGAACCTGATGAAGTTCCTCAAGGACGACGGCAAGGGCAACCAGTCCTTCGACGTCGAGCGCTTCGCCCAGGTCGTCGAGCTCGTCATCACCGCGATGGACATCTCCATCTGCTTCGCCGACTTCCCCACCGAGAAGATCGGCGAGAACACCCGCGCCTTCCGCCAGCTCGGCATCGGCTACGCGAACCTCGGCGCCCTGCTGATGGCGACCGGCCACGCGTACGACTCCGACGGCGGCCGCGCCCTCGCCGGCGCCATCACCTCCCTGATGACCGGCACCTCGTACAAGCGCTCCGCCGAGCTCGCCGCGGTCGTCGGCGCCTACGACGGCTACGCCCGCAACGCCGAGCCGCACCAGCGCGTCATGAAGCAGCACGCCGACGCCAACGGCAAGGCCGTCCGCATGGACGACCTGGACACCCCGATCTGGGCCGCCGCCACGGAGGCCTGGCAGGACGTCGTCCGCCTCGGCGCGAAGAACGGCTTCCGCAACGCCCAGGCCTCGGTCATCGCCCCGACCGGCACCATCGGTCTCGCGATGTCCTGCGACACCACCGGCCTCGAGCCCGACCTCGCCCTGGTCAAGTTCAAGAAGCTGGTCGGCGGCGGCTCGATGCAGATCGTCAACGGCACCGTGCCGCAGGCCCTGCGCCGCCTGGGCTACCAGGAGGAGCAGATCGAGGCGATCGTCGCCCACATCGCCGAGAACGGCAACGTGATCGACGCCCCCGGCCTCAAGACCGAGCACTACGAGGTCTTCGACTGCGCCATGGGCGAGCGCTCCATCTCCGCGATGGGCCACGTCCGCATGATGGCCGCCATCCAGCCCTGGATCTCGGGCGCCCTGTCCAAGACGGTCAACATGCCGGAGACGGCGACCGTCGAGGAGGTCGAGGAGATCTACTTCGAGGCGTGGAAGCTGGGCGTCAAGGCGCTCGCGATCTACCGCGACAACTGCAAGGTCGGCCAGCCGCTCTCCGCCAAGAAGAAGGAGGACGAGAAGGCCGAGGTGACCGCGAAGACCGAGGCGACGATCCGCGAGGCCGTCGAGAAGGTCGTCGAGTACCGCCCGGTCCGCAAGCGCCTCCCGAAGGGCCGCCCGGGGATCACCACCTCCTTCACCGTCGGTGGCGCCGAGGGCTACATGACCGCCAACTCCTACCCGGACGACGGTCTCGGCGAGGTCTTCCTGAAGATGTCCAAGCAGGGTTCGACGCTCGCCGGCATGATGGACGCCTTCTCCATCGCCGTCTCCGTCGGCCTGCAGTACGGCGTGCCGCTCGAGACCTACGTCTCGAAGTTCACGAACATGCGCTTCGAGCCGGCCGGCATGACGGACGACCCGGACGTGCGGATGGCGCAGTCGATCGTCGACTACATCTTCCGCCGCCTGGCGCTCGACTTCCTGCCGTTCGAGACCCGCTCCGCGCTCGGCATCCACTCCGCCGAGGAGCGCCAGCGCCACCTGGAGACCGGCTCGTACGAGCAGTCCGTCGAGGACGTCGACGTCGACGTCGAGGGGCTGGCCCAGTCCGCCCCGCGCACCCAGGAGCTGAAGGCGGTCGCCGCCCCGGTGAAGGTCGAGGTCCCGGCCCCGAAGCAGGCCCACACCTCCGCGGAGCTCGTCGAGATGCAGCTCGGCATCAGCGCGGACGCCCCGCTCTGCTTCTCCTGCGGTACGAAGATGCAGCGCGCCGGCTCCTGCTACATCTGCGAGGGCTGCGGCTCGACCAGCGGTTGCAGCTGACCGTCCTGAACAGCGCATGAGATGAGGGCGCCGGCCACGAGCCGGCGCCCTCTTCCGCGTCCGCGGTCCGCTCCTGACCGACCGCTCGGTGCGCCGGGAAACGATCACCGGTTAGGCTCTGCGGCGCGCGACGAGCGCGGACAGCAGGGGGGAATCATGGCTGGTGACGGGGCCGGGGCGGCCGACCGTCCGAACGTGGGCGCTCAGGTGGCGACCGCGCTGATCCTGGGCGGCATGCTGGCCGGTGGCTTCTGGTACATGGCCAAGAACTCGGCGGAGAGCAGCGCCGCGGAGCGGCCGGCCGTCTGCACGGCGGCGACGGGGACCATGCCGGCGCCGTACGTCTCCGGGACGCGGCTGTGCGAGGTGCTGAACCGTCCGGATCTTCCCGCCCTGCTCGGCACGCCCGGCGATCAGGCACGCACGGCCTGGGGCAGCGACGGCTGGACCGACAGGGACGACAGGAGCCCCTCGCCCGAGGGGAACGTGACCCTGCAGACGTACGAGGTGAAGCTCGCGGTCTCCTACGACAAACTGCCCGTCGCCCGACTCGGCCGCCTCCTGGGGAACACGGCGGAGCCCACGAAGGTTCTGGGGCGCCAAGCCGTCTTCTACTCCGACCGCACCATCGCGTTCGCCGTGCCGCTCGGTGGCGGGGGCAAGGCCGAGACCCGCACCGGCGGCATCGCCCGCCATCTGCTGGTCGCCAAGGACGCCAAGGACGGCGGCGGGTCCTACGAGATCGTCATCTGGCGCACCGACCAGGCCATGCCCGACGACACGGCGCTGCTGCGGATCGCCGAGAGCGTACTGCCGACGGTCCCGGGCTGGGCGGGACGCTGAACACGAAGGGGGGCGGCCCCTTGATGCCGGCCCCTCCTCGGTGCAGCCCTCAGGTGCGCCGTGCGCCCATCACGGCGCCGAAGTCGCCCGGATCCGTGTCGAATCCGTGGAGGAAGGGGCGGAACGTCCAGCCCTCCGCGCCGTCGCGTACGAACTCGGCGGCCGTCGCCGCGGTCGCGTCCGCCAGGGACGACAGGTCGTCGTCCAGGAGGTCCGTGTAGCCCTCACGGACCCGGACGCCCAGCCCGGCCACCTGGCCGAAGGTGAGCCGCCCGCCGCCCTGCTGTATCGCGAGGCCCACCACCACGCGCGCGTACCGCGGCGCGAGCCGCGTGAGCTCCAGGGTCATCGCCTCGTCGTAGCCGAAACCCTGGCCCGTGCGGCTGTCCCGGTGCAGGGTGATGGTGCCGTCGGGGGAGCGGCTGTCGAAGTGCACGAGGTAGTCCGGCGCACCGTACGGGGCGTCCTCCGTGTAGACCCCCGCGACGATGTCCAGGTCGTGCGCGGGCGCGCCGGCCGGACTGGGGTCCCACTTGAGCGCCACCTCGACCTTGCCGACCCCCTTGTTGAGTCCGCTCATCGTGAATCCCCTCTCTCTGCGCGGTTCCTGACGATCCGTTCATGGTGTCATGTGATCAACATGTCATCGGAAGAGGGGGGCCGCGGGATGTGGGGCGGGGAAGAGCTGGATCTGGACGCATATCTGGCGCGGATCGGGTATTCGGGGGGCCTCACGCCCGACCTCGCGACGCTGCGCGCCCTGCACCGGGCGCACGTGGAAGCGATCCCCTTCGAGAACCTCGACGTGGCGCTGGGGCGCCGGATCTCCCTCGACGTCAAGGACCTTGAGGCCAAGCTGGTCGGCCGACGGCGTGGTGGCTACTGCTACGAGCAGAACGGCCTGCTCGCAGCCGCCCTGGAGCGGATCGGCTTCCAGGTGGCGGGGCGCGGCGCCCGGAACCGTACGCGCGGGGATGCGCTGACACCGATCACCCACGCGCTGCTCGTCGTCACGGTCGACGGCGAGCAGTGGCTGGCGGACGCCGGCTTCGGGTGGCAGGGACCGCTGGAGCCGGTGCCGCTCACCGACGGCGCGCGCGTCGAGCAGGACGGCTGGGTCTTCGGCGTCGGCAGCGAGGCGGAGGGCGTCCACGTGCTGCGCACGCTTCGCCCGGAGGGGTGGACCGATCTGTACTCCTTCGCGCCGCACGCCCTGTACCCCGTCGACTTCGAGCTCATGAACCACTACAGCTCGAGCCACCCCCGCTCGCGCTTTCTCGGGCAGGTGGTGGCCCACCTGCCCGGCGCCGAGATACGCAGGGCGCTGGTCCGCGACTGCCTGAGCTCGACACGCGTCGACCGGGGACCGGAGGAACGACGTGTGGGTCCGGCCGAGTTGGCCGGGACCCTCGCCGAGATCTTCGGAATCGAACTGGACGACGAGGAGGTCGGGGGTCTGCTCCGGGTGCACTCCGGCGAGGTCTGACGGCGTGTCGCTCCGCCCCGTACGATGGCGCGGTGCTGGTCAAGTGGATTCGCTGCACCGTGGTGGACCGTCGAGGGTTCGAGCGGGGGCAGCGGAAGTGGGCGGGGCTGCTCGGAGAGCCGGGATTCCGGGGACAGGGTGGGGGATGGAGCCGGCGGCGGCCGGATGTCGCCCACGTCTTCGCGTTCTGGGAGAGCCGGGCGTTCTACGACTCGTTCATGGCGCGGTCGCACGACCGGCTCGCCGCCGCACAGGTCGGCACGCACCGAGATCTCCAGGTCAGGCTCTTCGACCATCGCTTCGACGTGAAGACCGGCTTCGAGCCGCGCTTCGCCGACGCCGACGTGGCCCGGGTCGCGCACTGCCGGGTGCACGAGGAGCGCGTCGAGCACTTCGCCCTGATGCAGGAGAAGGTGTGGAACCCGGCGATGGCCGGGTCCCCCGGGATGCTGCGGGGCATGTTCGGCGATGCGCCCGGGCACGAGTTCCTGGTCCTGTCGATGTGGAACTCGGCGGCGGAGCACGGCAAGTACCGGGTGGAACGGGTGGAGCGCCTCGGCCTGCGGGCGCAGACCGAGGCGGACGTGGCGGCGATGACGGGCGACGTGGTGCAGCTCGAACCGACGTGGACGGTGTGAGGGACGGGGATCGCCTTCGGACGGCTGCGACCGCCGGCGACGCACGCTTCGGGCGGCTGTGCTCCGGATGGCTGGGCTTCGGGCGGGCGATCCGCCCTGTGGTCCGGGTGACTGCGCTCCGGACGACTTTGCCCCGGATGGCTGGGCTTCGGACGACTTCGCTCCGGATGGCTGTGCTTCGGGCGGGCCTCCGCCCTGTTGTCCGGGGAGGCGGAACTCCGGCCGGTGGTCAGGCGGGCGCGGCGTTCGAGGCTTCGGCCGCCGGCGCGGTGTTCTCCCGGGTGAACGCGCCCGCCTCCACTGCGGCCAGAACACTCCGCGCCGCCTGGTCAGCTACGGCGGTGTCGACCGGCTCCCGCGTGACGAACAGGCGGAGGAAGAGCGGCGCCGAGACGGCGCGCACCACCGCGCCCGCGTCCGTGTCGGCCGGTGCCTCGCCCCGCGTCACGGCCCGGTCGACGACGCTCTCGCAGCGCCGAAAGCGCTCCTCGTAGAACGCCCGCAGGGATGCGGCGGCCTCCGCGGACTGGAACGCGGCGGCCACGAACGCCGTCGGCGCCGCGGCCTGTCCCGGATCCGCGAAGGCGTCGACCACCTCGTGGGCGAGCGTGCGTAGATCGCCGGCGAGGCTCCCCGTGTCCGGGGCCGTCCACTCGTCCTCGCCCGCGAGCGCGAGCGCGTCCGCGACCATCCCCTCGACCCCGCCCCACCGCCGGTAGAGCGTCGTCTTGTGGACCCCTGAGTGCTCCGCGACGTACTCGACGGTGAGTGCCGGATAGCCGTGCTCGGCCAGGCCCGTCAGGACGGCGTCGCGGACGGCGGCGCGGGTACGGGCGGTCCGGCCGCCGGGGCGCCGGCTGCCGGGAGCGGGGGCGGTCGGTGCCTCGGCCGACACGCGCTGCGACTCGTTCAATTGCTACTCCCGTTGCGTTAGTGGAAAGAGTGTGCCACACTCGACGTAACGCGACACCTGTTGCGTTAGTCGTTCCCTGTGGCCCCTTGGAGGCGCCCCTTGCCCACGCAGATCTCACTTCACGACGTGACCGTGACCCGCGGCGAACGCCTGCTGCTCGATCAGGTCTCGCTCACCGTGCGCCCCGGCGAGCGGATAGGGATCGTGGGCGAGAACGGCGCGGGCAAGTCCACCCTTCTGCGCGTACTCGCGGGACTCGACACACCCGACTCCGGCGAGGCCGTCGCCGTGGCCGAGGGCGGCGCGCGGCTGCTCGCCCAGACACCCGAGCTGCCCGCGCGCGCCACCGTCGCCGAGGCGATCGACGCCGCGCTCGCCGAACTGCGGGCGATGGAGCGACGCCTGCGCGATCTGGAGCCGGAGCTCGCCACGGGGGGCGAGTGCGCCCTCCACGAGTACGGGGAACTGCTGACCGCCTTCGCATTACGGGGCGGATACGAGGCGGACGCGCGCGTCGACAAGTCGATGCACGGACTCGGGCTGGCCCACATACGACGTGAGCGACGGCTCGGCAGTCTCTCCGGCGGCGAGCAGGCCCGCCTCGGCATCGCCTGCACGCTCGCCGCCGCACCCGAGGTGCTCTTCCTGGACGAGCCGACCAACCACCTCGACGCGCGGGCTCTCGACTGGCTGGAGGGTGCCCTTCTCGCTCACCGCGGCACGGTCGTGGCCGTCTCCCACGACCGGGTCTTCCTGGAGCGGGTGGCCACCGCGATCCTCGAGGTCGACGCCGACCGTCGCACGCTCGTGCGCTACGGCGACGGGTACGCCGGCTTCCGCGCCGAGCGGGCAGCCGCCCGCCGGCGCTGGGAGCAGGCCCACGAGGAGTGGCGTGCCGAGACGGCGCGGCTGGAGGAGTACACGCGGACGACCGCTCACGGCGTCGCCGCCGGACGGGCCATCAAGGACAACAACAAGATGGCCTACGACCGCGCCGCCGGCCGCGTGCAGGCCTCGGTGTCCGGGCGCGTGCGCAACGCCCGGGAACGGCTGCGCCGGCTCCGGGAGGAAGCCGTGCCCGAGCCGCCCCGGCCGCTCGCCTTCACCGCACGCCCCGCCGTGGGACGCGCCGCGGGCGAACTGATCACGCTGAACGGCGTACGGGTCGCCGACCGCCTCGCCGTCGACGCGCTGACCGTCCACGCGGGCGAGCGGCTGCTCGTCCATGGCGCCAACGGCGCCGGCAAGTCCACGCTGCTCCGCGTCATGACAGGGCTCGTCGAGCCGGACGCCGGACAGGTCGTGCGGCGCGGAAGGATCGGATTCCTCGCCCAGGAGATACCGGCCGAGCGCCCCGCCGAGCGGCTGCTCGCGGCCTTCGGGCGCGGTCTCGCCCTCACCGACGACGAGCAGGCCGAACTGCTCCTCTCGTACGGACTGTTCCGGCCCGCCGACCTGACCGTGCCGGTCGGCGTCCTCTCTGCCGGGCAGCGCCGCAGGCTCGCGCTCGCCAGGCTGCTTTCCCGTCCGGCCGACCTGCTGCTCCTCGACGAGCCCGCGAACCACCTGGCCCTGGGGCTGGTCGAGGAGCTGGAGCAGGCCCTGGAGCGGTGGGAGGGGGCCGTGGTCGTCGTCTCCCACGACCGCGAGCTGCGTCGCAGGTTCACCGGCCGCATACGCCGGATGGACTCCGGACGCCTGCTCGACTGAGCCGTCCGGCCGAGGGCCGTCTAGGGTCGTCGCATGGCACGACCGCGGCGCATCGTTCTCGTACGGCACGGAGAGTCCGAAGGCAATGTCGATGACACCGTGTACGAGCGGGAGCCCGACCATGCGCTGAGGCTCACCGCGACAGGATGGCGACAGGCGGAGGAGACGGGGGAGCGGCTGCGGGAGCTGTTCGGGGAGGAGCGGGTCAGCGTCTACGTCTCGCCGTACCGCCGCACCCACGAGACACTGCGCGCGTTCCGGCTCGACCCCCGTCGCGCCCGGGTCAGGGAGGAGCCCCGGCTGCGCGAGCAGGACTGGGGAAACTGGCAGGAGCGGGAGGACGTGCGCCTCCAGAAGGTGTACCGGGACGCCTACGGGCACTTCTTCTACCGCTTCGCCCAGGGTGAGTCCGGGGCCGACGTGTACGACCGGGTCGGGGCCTTCCTGGAGAGCCTCTACCGGAGCTTCGAGGCGCCCGACCACCCGCCCAACGTCCTGCTCGTCACGCACGGGCTGACCATGCGCCTGTTCTGCATGCGCTGGTTCCACTGGTCGGTCGCCGAATTCGAGTCCCTGTCCAACCCCGGCAACGCGGAGACCCGGATCCTGCTGCTGGGGGAGGACGGGAAGTACCGGCTCGACCGGCCCTTCGAACGCTGGCGTACACCGGAACCGTACGGCCCCACCGGATAGAGTGGCACGGCGATGACCGCTGACTCCTCTCTCGACCGGCGCTTCGACCGCGCCCTGGCCAGCCTGCGCGGACTGGCTGTGGGAGACGCCCTGGGCTCCCAGTACTTCGTTCCCGCCAACTACCCCCTGCTGAAGCGGCGCGAGCCGCCGACCGGTCCCTGGCAGTGGACCGACGACACGGAGATGGCCTGCTCGGTCCTCGCCGTGCTGGTCGCCCACGGCCGGATCGACCAGGACGCGCTCGCCGAGTCCTTCGCCCGCCACCACGACTTCGACCGCGGCTACGGCCCCGCCGTCAACCGGATGCTCCGGCTCATCCGCGAGGGAGGGGACTGGCGGCAGCTCGCGGCCGGGCTCTTCAACGGGCAGGGCTCGTGGGGCAACGGCGCCGCCATGCGGATCGCGCCCCTCGGCGCCTGGTACGCCGACGACCCCGAACAGGCGACCCACCAGGCCGAGATCTCGGCCTACATCACCCACCAACACCGCGAGGCCGTGGTCGGGGCGATGGCGGTCGCCGCCGCGGCCGCGCTCGCCGCGGACCCGGCCGGTCCGCCCACGCCCGAGGCGCTGCTCGACGGAGTCGTCGCGCTGGTGCCGCGCAGCGCGGTCGGGGCCGGGCTGCGCCGGGCCCGCGACATGCTCGACTACGGCGACGCCGGGACGGTCGCGGCGGTCCTGGGCAGCGGCCGGCGTACGAGCGCGCACGACACCGTGCCGTTCGCGCTGTGGTCGGCGGCCCGGGCTCTCGGCGACTTCGAGCGGGTGTTCTGGACCACCGCGGGTGTGGGCGGTGACGTGGACACCACGTGCGCTATCGCCGGTGGCGTCGTGGCCGCCGCCGGTGCGGCGGGCGCCCCGCCGGCCGCGTGGCTGGAGCAGACCGAGGGACTTCCCGACTGGATGCCCGA
Source organism: Streptomyces sp. NPDC101191 (assembly GCF_044767915.1). Taxonomy (NCBI): domain Bacteria; kingdom Bacillati; phylum Actinomycetota; class Actinomycetes; order Kitasatosporales; family Streptomycetaceae; genus Streptomyces; species Streptomyces sp. NPDC101191. The sequence goes on along the minus strand of NZ_JBIWOU010000008.1, from coordinate 310,972 downwards.
GGGGGTCCGTTCCTAAGTGCCGTCGGGGCCGTCCGCGTGCGCCTTCGTGTGTCGCGTCGGCCCCGCGACCGGCCGCGGCCGGGGCGGCCCGAGTGTCACGGTCCTGCCACAGCTGCGGTCGGGCCGGTTCACCTGGACCTCCCGCAATTAGAGTCGGCCACTCCGCAGCGCTGATCATGACAACAGCGTGCCGACGAGACACCCGGGACCGCCGCCTTCCGCCGCAGGACCGCGCGGACCGGGCGGGGAGGGGGTCCCGTGACCGACACACCGTCCGCAGAACCGCCGAAGGACAGTCCACCGTCCGCCGAGCAGCCGAAGGACAGCCCGGAGCCGCAGGACGGCGCCGGGCCCCGGAAGGCCGCTGCGCGCGACGCAGCGAGCAGTACCGGGAGCGACAAGGCCACCGCGCCGACACCGGAGCCGAGCCGGCAGGTCGCCGCGTCTGCCTCGCCCGCGGCGCCGTCGGCTGACGCCCTGCCCCCGGCCGCCGGTCAGCCCGCTCCCGCAGCGGCCGCCGCTGCGGCCGCTTCCGCAGTACCAGCCGCAACCGCGGTACCGGCCGCTGCCGTGCAGGCCGGCCCCGCAGGCGGTCGGCCCGCATACGGGGGACCCGTACCCGGCCGGCCCGTACCGGGGGGACCCGTACCCGGGCCGTACGGGCCGGGGGCTTATCCGCCCTACCAGGCCTGGGGCCAGCCGCGGAAGCCGCCACCCAGCAAGCTGCGGCCCGCGGAGCCCGCCCGCCCGACCGTCGCGACGCTGTGGGCGATCGTGGCCACCGCGCTGTTCGCCGCTCTCTTCATCGGTGCGGGCGCGGGCGTGAACCTGCTGCTCGTGGCCGTGCCCGCGACCTTCGCCGGTGCCCTCGCCGCCCGCACGGCCGGCCGCCGGCTGCGCCCCTGGACGCTGGTCTGGGCGATCGGCGGTGCGGCCCTGCTGGTCGTACCCGCGCTGAGCGACGCGGGCTGGCCGACCTTCCTCGCGATCGTCGCCGCCCTGGGGCTCACCGGCTTCGCCCTGCACGGCGGCCGCAGCTGGCCGAGCATGCTGTTCGGACCGATCGGCCTCTTCGACTCCGTCGGCACCGGCATGCTGTGGACATGGCGCGGCGTGCGCGAGCGCGCGAGCGGCTCGCAGGGCCGCTGGGTGCCGGTGCTGCGCACCGTCCTGATCGCCCTCGGCCTCCTGGTCGTCTTCGGCGCCCTGTTCGCCGGGGCGGACGCGGCCTTCGCCGACCTGCTCGGCTCGCTCATGCCGGACATCTCGCTGGAACAGGCGCCCTGGCGGGTGCTGTGCTTCATCCTCGGCCTGTTCGGCGCCCTCGCGGTCGCCCGCACCGGAGCGGCCCCGCTGCGCTGGGACAGGATGACCTTCAACCCGGGCCGGGCCCGCGGGCGGTTCGAGTGGGCGCTCCCCCTGATCGTTCTGAACCTGCTCTTCGCGGCCTTCAACTCGATCCAGCTCGCGGTGCTCTTCGGCGGCTACGACAAGGTCCTCAGCGAGACCGGCCTCACCTACGCCGAGTACGCGCGCCAGGGCTTCTGGCAGCTGCTGTGGGCCACCCTGCTCACCCTCGTCGTGATCGGCCTCGCGCTGCGCTGGGCGCCGCGCGACGGCGCCGGCGACCGGCGGCTGGTCCGGGCCGTGCTCGGCACCCTCTGCGTCCTCACCCTGGTCGTGGTCGCCTCGGCGCTGCGCAGGATGGACCTGTACGTGGACGCGTACGGGCTCACCCGGCTGCGGATCTCCGTCGCCGCCATGGAGATCTGGCTCGGCGCGGCGATCCTGCTCATCATGGCCGCCGGCATCTGGGGTGCCCGGATGCTGCCCCGCGCCCTCGCGGTCAGCGCGGCCGGTTTCGTGCTCGCCTTCGGCGTGATCCGCCCCGACGCCGTCATCGCCGAGCAGAACGTCCAGCGTTACGAGCGGCTCGACAAGATCGACGTCCGCTATCTGCGGGGCCTCTCCGCCGACGCCGTACCGGCGCTCGACCGTCTGCCCGAGCCCCTGCGCTCCTGCGCCCTCCGGGACATCGCCGAGCAGCTCGAGAACGCCCGGGAGAAGAGCTGGTACGAGACCAGCCTGTCCGAGGCCCGGGCCAGGGACATCCTGGCCGAGCGGGGTACGAGCGGTGCGGCCTCGTGCGGCGGAGCCACCCGCGACGAGGATTACGACCCGGACGCGGATCCGTACGCTCCCTGATGCCCCAGGGCCTCGTACAACAGACGGCGTGCCTCCCTCCCCGTACGGGAGGAAGGCACGCCGTCTGTTGTGGGCCGGGACGTCGGATGTCAGGCGACCGGACCGGCGGCCTCCGCCTTGCCGCTGAGGGCCTCCAGGTCACTCTTGCGGACCCGGATCACCGTCACGGCGGTGACGAGCGCGATCAGCGCCATCGCGACGGCGGCGGTGAACGCGCTGGAGATGCCGGCCGTCAGCACGTCGTGGGACCAGGGAGCCGGAAGTTGCTTCTCCTTGAGGAACGCCGCCTTCTGCTCCGGGGTCGCATGGGCGAGGAAGTCCGGAACCTGACGCTCCCCCTCGTTCCGGCTGGCCGTGCCGAAGACCGTGACCAGGATCGACAGGCCGAGCGAACCGCCCACCTGCTGGGTGGCGTTGAGCAGGCCCGAAGCGGCGCCGGCCTCGTGCTGGGCGACTCCCGAGACCGCGGTCAGAGTGAGCGTCACGAAGTTGAGGCCCATGCCGAAGCCGAAGGTGACCATCGGACCCAGCACGCCGCTCAGGTAGGAGCTGTCCCGCTCGATGAAGGTCAGCCAGAACAGGCCGGTCCCGGTGAGCGCCGCTCCCGTCACCATGAACGGCTTCGGGCCGAGGACGGGCAGCAGCCGCTGGGCGAGCCCCGCGCCGACCCCGATGGCGAGCGTGACCGGCAGGAAGGCGAGTCCGGCACGGATCGGCGTGTAGCCGAGCACGTTCTGTACGAACAGGACGATGAAGAAGAACATGCCGAACATGGCGGCGGCCAGGCTGAGCATGATCACGTACGTGCCGGAGCGGTTGCGGTCGGCGAACATCCGCAGCGGCGTGATGGGTTCGCGGGCCCGGGACTCGACGACGGCGAAGGCCGCGAGCAGGATCACCGCGGCGATGAACGACCCGATGGTCAGCGAGTCCTTCCAGCCCTCCTCCGAGGCGCGGATGAAGCCGTAGACCAGGGCGGCCATGCCGAGCGTGGAGGACAGGGCGCCGGCGAGGTCGAAGCGGCCCGGGTGACGCTCGGACTCGTTGATGAAGCGCGGCGTCAGGAAGGCGATGAGCAGGCCGATCGGAACGTTCACGAAGAACACCCAGCGCCAGTCGAGCCATTCGGTGAGCATGCCGCCCGCGAGCAGGCCTATCGCGCCGCCACCTGCCGAGACCGCCGCGAAGACGCCGAACGCACGGTTGCGCTCGGGGCCTTCGGGGAACGTCGTGGTGATCAGGGCGAGCGAGGTCGGCGAGGCGATCGCGCCGCCGGCGCCCTGGAGGGCGCGTGCGGCCAGGAGTTGCCACGGCTCCTGCGCGAAGCCGCCCAGCAGGGAGGCGAGGGTGAAGAGCAGGATGCCGGTCAGGAACACCCGGCGGCGCCCGAGGATGTCGCCCGCCCGGCCGCCGAGCAGCAGCAGGCCGCCGAAGGTCAGGGTGTACGCGCTGAGGACCCACGACAGGTCGGTGGTCGAGAAGGAGAGCGCCTCCTGGATGTGCGGCAGCGCGATGTTCACGATCGTGGCGTCAAGGACGACCATCAACTGACAGGCGGCGATGACGGCGAGGGCGATTCCCGGCCGATTCGGATACCGGGCGGTGCCCGGATCGGCCTGGATGTCCACCGGCGATGTTGTCACTGTGCATCCCCCACGGAAGAATTTAGTGAACGCACTCGTTCACTGTCGTCCACGGTAGTGACTCCCCCTCAGGGAACGCAACCGTTCACTGAGCACCGCCGGACGCCGTGTTCGTTCTCAACAGAGAGGTTCTGATGGGTACTTCGCACTCCGAGGCCGCCGCTCGGCCGCACGGGGCGGCACCGCGGCGGCGCGGTCCGGTACTGGAACGCGCCATTCTGGAAGCCGCTCTCGAGCAGCTCAGCACTGTCGGCTGGAACGGTCTGACCATGGAGGGTGTCGCCGTCGGCGCACAGACCGGCAAGGCCGCGGTGTACCGCCGGTGGCCGTCCAAGGAAGATCTGGTCGCGGACGCGCTCGGGACGGCGCTCCCCACCCTCGACGAGACGCCGGACCACGGCGGTGTGCGCGAGGACCTGTACCAGCTGTGCCGCAGGGTGCGGGCCGCGATGTACTCGAAGCCCGGCTACGCCCTGCGGGCCGTCCTTCACGAATGCGACCACGCGTCCGCCGAGCGCTTCCACGAACTGATCCGCACCGGAGTGATCGAACCCTCGCAGCGACTGCTGCGTGCCGTGGTGCAGCGCGGCATCGCCCGGGGTGAGGTGCGCGAGGACGCGGCCCACGAGGCGGTCTACGACGTGATGCCGGCGATGATGATGTACCGGGCCAAGGTGTGCGGAAGCGAATGGAGCGACGCCGAGATCGCCGAGATGATCGATCTGGTCATGGTGCCCCTGCTACGGCGCTGAGGGTTTGCCGGGCGGCCGGGCGGGCCGGGACGCGCAGCGCGTTTCGGCCCGTAACGGATCACCAGAGGGAATCCGGGTACCGGGCGGGGCTCCCGGCGGCGTAACCTGAGGACGCCATGCCGTACGAACCACCCACCCACAGTGTCGAGCGCTCGATCCGAGCCACCACCGGCGCCAAGATCATCGCTGGGATCGACGAGGTCGGACGCGGGGCATGGGCCGGTCCCGTCACGGTCTGCGCCGCCGTCACCGGCCTGCGCCGCCCGCCCGCCGGGCTCACCGATTCCAAGCTGATCACCCCCAAGCGCCGCACGACGCTCGCCGCGGAACTCGAGCAGTGGGTCACGGCGTACGGGCTGGGCGACGCCTCGCCCGCCGAGATAGACGAGCTCGGGATGACCGCCGCGCTGCGACTGGCCGCGGTCCGAGCCCTGGAGGCTCTGCCGGTCCGTCCCGACGCCGTGATCCTCGACGGCAAGCACGACTACCTGGGCAGCCCCTGGCAGGTCCGCACGGTGATCAAGGGCGACCAGTCCTGCGTCTCCGTCGCCGCGGCCTCCGTGATCGCCAAGGTCCGGCGCGACAACCTGATGGCCGAGCTGGAGGCCGAGGCGGAGGGATGTGCCGCTTACGGCTTCGCGGCCAACGCGGGCTACCCTTCGCCGGTCCACAAGGCGGCGCTCGAGGGACTGGGACCCACCGCGTACCACCGGCTCTCCTGGGCGTACCTCGACGCGATGCCGCGCTGGCGGCATCTCAAGAAGGTCCGCGTCTCCGCCGAGGCGGCCGCACTGGAAAGCGGGGGCCAGCTCGGCTTCGACTTCTGACTTCCGGCTCCTGGATTCTCCGGTGTTCCTCCTGGGAACCCTCCGGCAGAGCCCCTTTCAGCAGCCGGGGCACACCTGTGTGCCCACCCGCCGGAGCCCCGTGCGACGGCGTTTGATAGACATCCACCCATGCCTCTCATCCCCGAGGAGCCTCAGATTCACGAGAGTGCCCAGGGTCCCCGCGCGACCGCGGCCGCCGGCCGCCCCGTGCCGACCCCTCGACCCGTACCCGGCCCGCGTTCCGCGGCCTCTCCGCGTCCCGGACGTCCGGGCCCCGGTCCGGCCAGGCCCGCACCGCCGGTGCCGCGCCCGCCCGCTGCCGCCGGACCGGTCCCCGCCCCCCGGGCGGAGAATCGTTCCGACCTGGGGACCGGACCGCAGATCCAGGTGATCCCCGCCCCCGTCGACGGCGCGATCGACGCCGCCGAGGAGGCCGTGGACCTGCTCCTGGAGTCCGGCCGTGCGCCCGGCGACGTCCTCGTGCTGACCACCGGTGACCAGCACCCGTGGGCGGCGCACGAGCTGTCCTTCGGCGAGGACGCCTACTGGGCTCAGCAGGACGCCCGCGAGGACGTGTTCTTCGCGGACGCCTCCGCCGTGGCCCGGGCCGCCGTCCGCCCCGTGGTGGTCGTCGCGGTCAACGGCGGCTCCGACGAGGACGTCGCGCGCCGACTGCCGGAGGCGAGGGAGCGGGCGAGTGCCCTGCTGATCGTCTGCGGTGACCAGGAGCGCGTCGATTCCGTGCTCGGCGCCCGCGTCTGACCACATCCGCCCCCACCCCGGCCGCCCGACGGGCGGCCGGGCGGACCTCCAAGGCGGGACGACCGCCCGGGCGATCCCCCTCCGGCGCGTGGCAACGGCGGGAGTTCCTGCCCGCCTTCGGGGCCGGCGAGCCGCCCGGCCGGGGCAGCCGCGCATCGGTCCCGCTCACGCGCCGGCCATCGCGTCCGTCGTGTCGCTCCGGTGGTCGGTCATAGGCGCCGGACCGTGCTCCCGGCACCAGTCGCACCGGTCCTTCGCGTCTCATGTGGCCGGTCGCTCCGGCCGGTTCGTGCCGGCGCGCGCTTCCGGCGCGGTCGGTTCCCTGCGCGGTCGGTTCCCTGCTCCCCGAGGTCGGCCGTCCGCTCAGCGGGCGGCGGCCCGGCGCAGGGGCTCGGGCGCACCGCTCGCGATGCGCGGCACCAGCCGGTCGAGGGCGGAGTCCTCGCCCAGCGGAGTCGGCGGCGAGTCCGAACCGGGCCTGCGCCCGCCCCGGCCCTCGCCGAGCACCTGCCAGCCGCCCCCGGTCAGTGTGATGTACGCCCCGCAGCGCAGCCCGTGGAGCGTGCAGGCGTCCCGCAGCCCCCACATCCAGGCGCCGTCCTCCTCGGTCCAGCGCTCGTCACCCTCGCGGCAGTAGAGCAGCACGGCCGTGCGTACGGGGACACGGCGGCGCAGGTCGTGCGGGATGACGCGGCGCAGGTGGGCGAGCAGCGCGTTGCGGAACTCCCAGCCGTCGGCCGGCGTGGGCCGCCGCGTGAAGGAGGCGCTGGCGACGAGCCGTTCCTCGTGGTCGAGGACGGCGACGACCGCCGTGGAGGGTGTGGGCGTGTGGCGGGAATGCAGGCCGCTGACGACCTCACGGGGACTGCGCAGCAGCGGGATCCCCGCCGCGGTCCATTCCGCCGGTTCGAGCATCCGGGCGAGGCGGCTGGCCGAACCGGACGACGACGCGGCAGGAACGGCTGAGGACGGAGCGAATCCGAGGGTCACGATCCTCCCTTCGGAGACGCGCCCGCTCCGCGGGCAGGGTCGGGTGAGGGCGCACCACGGCACGGTCCAACCGGACCGCGTTCGGGCCGTGCGGGGCTGATTCCCAATTCTTCCTGGCCCGTGCGCGGGCGGCAACGAGCAATTGAGGCCGCTGACTGGAATCAACCGGTATGACTCTCATATCCCTGCCCAGTTACCTGTTGTTCACGCCCCGTTTCACCCCTGGACGGCGAGCACCAGCGGGAACACTCCCTCGGCTCCCGCCCGCCGCAGCAGCCTCGCCGCCACCGCCAAGGTCCAGCCGCTGTCGGCGAGGTCGTCCACGAGCAGCACCGGGCCGCCCGCCGAGGCCAGACGCTCCGTCAGCCCCTCGGGAACGACCAGCGCGCGCTGCAGTCCCACCACCCGCTGCGCGCTGTTCGTCCGCGAGATCCGCAGGTCCTCCGCCTCCGGCGTGTACTCCACAGCACCCAGCAGAGGCATCCGGCCGATCTCGGCGATCCGGTTCCCGAGCGAGCCCACCAGCTGGGGCTTGCCCTGCGAGGCGACGGTCACCACACCGGCCGGCCGGGGCGGGGCGTCCGCCGCACCCGAGGCCCAACCCCCGGGACCCTTGGCCCAGTCGGCGAGCACCCGCACCACCGTCTGCACGACGTCGTCCGGCACCTCCCCGTCAGGAGCCGAGTCGGCGAGCATCGGACGCAGGCGATTGCCCCAGCCGATGTCCGAGAGCCGACCCAGCGCGCGGCCCGTGTACGACTGCTCGCCCGCGGGGATACGCCCCTTCAGATCCACGCCCACGGCCGCGAGTCCGGTCGGCCACATCTTGCGCGGCTCCACCTCCACCCCCGCCCGGCCCAGTTCGCCCCGGGCCGTGTCGAGCGCCGCGTCCGAGACCTTCGGGTCGAACCTGACCCCCGCGCAGTTGTCGCACCGGCCGCACGGCGCCGCGGCCTCGTCGTCCAGTTGGCGGCGCAGGAACTCCATCCGGCAGCCGCCCGTCGCCGCGTACTCCCGCATGGCCTGCTGCTCGGCCTCCCGCTGCCGGGCCACCCACGCGTACCGCTCGGTGTCGTAGACCCAGGGCTGCCCGGTGCTCTCCCAGCCGCCCTTGACCCGCTTGACGGCCCCGTCCACGTCGAGGACCTTCAGCATCGTCTCCAGCCGTGTCCTGCGCAGCTCGACCAGCGGCTCGAGGGCGGGCAGCGACAGCGGGCGGCCCGCGTGGGCCAGGACGTCCAGGGTGCGCCGAACCTGCTCCTCCGGAGGGAAGGCCACCGAGGCGAAGTACTGCCAGATGGCCTCGTCCTCCTTGCCGGGCAGCAGCAGCACCTCCGCGTGCTCCACACCACGCCCGGCCCGGCCCACCTGCTGGTAGTAGGCGATGGGGGAGGAGGGCGAACCGAGGTGCACGACGAAGCCGAGGTCGGGCTTGTCGAAGCCCATGCCGAGCGCCGACGTCGCCACCAGCGCCTTGACCCGGTTGGCCAGCAGGTCGTCCTCGGCCTGCTGCCGGTCGGCGTTCTCCGTCCGGCCCGTGTACGAGGAGACCGCGTACCCGCACTGGCGCAGATGGGCCGTCACCTCCTCTGCCGCCGCCACCGTCAGCGTGTAGACGATCCCGGAGCCGGGCAGCCGGTCCAGGTGCTCGGCCAGCCAGGCCAGTCGGTGCGCGGCGTCAGGCAGCCGCACCACGCCGAGGCTCAGGCTCTCGCGGTCCAGCGGACCGCGCAGCACCAGCGCGTCCGTGTCCGTGCCCGTCCCCAACTGCTCGGCCACGTCCGCGGTCACCCGGGCGTTGGCGGTGGCCGTGGTCGCCAGCACCGGCACCCCGCCCGGCAGGTCCGCGAGCATCGTGCGCAGCCGCCGGTAGTCCGGCCGGAAGTCGTGCCCCCAGTCCGAGATGCAGTGCGCCTCGTCCACGACGAGCAGACCCGTCGCCGCCGCGAGGCGTGGCAGCACCTGATCACGGAAATCGGGGTTGTTGAGCCGCTCCGGGCTGACGAGCAGCACGTCGACCTCGCCGGCCGCGACCTCCTGCTGGACGGTGTCCCACTCCTCGGTGTTCGACGAGTTGATCGTGCGGGCGCGGATGCCCGCCCGCGCGGCCGCGTCCACCTGGTTCCGCATCAGCGCGAGCAGCGGAGAGACGATCACGGTCGGACCCGCGCCGCGCTCGCGCAGCAGCGAGGTGGCGACGAAGTACACCGCCGACTTGCCCCAGCCGGTCCGCTGCACGACCAGCGCCCGGCGTCTGTCCGCGACCAGCGCCTCGATGGCCCGCCACTGGTCCTCGCGCAGGCGCGCGGCACCCGTCGGGTCCGAGACGAGACGGGCGAGCACGGAGTCGGCGGCCGCGCGCAGGGCGGCGCGGTCCTCGGGGCGGTCTGCGTTGGTCATGCACCCATGCAACCCGATCGGTCCGACAAAGCGCGAACGAGCCGCGAAGCCTGTGGATAACTTCGCAGCCGCCCGGCCCGGAGTTATCCACAGGGGTTTCGCGATCGGCGGTGCTCGCGGGACCGTCGTGACCATGAACGCGAACCACCACGAATCACACGGACCGTCCACGAGCCGGCAGATCACCTTGCGCGGACCGGCCGAGCTGGCCGACGCGCTGCCGTTCATGCTCGGCTTCCACCCCAGCGACTCCGTCGTCCTCGTCGCGCTGCACGGCGAGCGCGGACGATTCGGCGGCCGCGTGCGGGTCGGCATCCCGGGCTCGCCGCGCGAATGGTCCGCCATCGCCGACTACCTGGCCGAGTGCCTCGTCGAGGGCAGTACCCGCCGTAGCGAGGACCGCCCCGACGCCATCGTCGCCTTCCTCTGCCAGGAACCCGCACCGGGCGAGACCGGCAAGCGGGTGATGGAGCGGTTGCGCCCCCTCGCCCAGCGCCTGCGCACCGCCTGCGGCGCGCTCGACATCCCCGTCCTCGAAGCCCTCTGCATCTCCGACGGCCTCTACTTCTCCTACTGCTGCCCGGACGCCCGCTGCTGCCCGCCCGACGGCACACCGCTCGCCCTCTCCGGTACGTCGGTGATGGCGGCGTCCGCCGCCTACGCCGGGATCCAGGTGCGCGGCACGCTCAAGGACATGGAGGCCCGGCTGAAGCCGCGCGGCGCGGACGGCGACGCCGTGCAGCGCGCCGCACTCGACGAGGCCGCCACGGTCATCGTGCCCCGCCTCCTCGACGCGCCGGCGAGCGGCCCGGCCCGTCAGGAGACACGGGAGACGACCCTGGCCGTCGTCCGGCGCCTGATCGAGCGGTTCTCGCGATCGGAGGAGCGTCCGGATCCCACTCGCAGGGACGCGATTCCGGCCGGTCTCGCCGGCCTCGCGAGCGGGGTGGGGACCGGCACGGCGACGGCCGACGCCCGCGACGACGAACTCCTGACCTCCGACGAGGCGGCCACGGTCATCCTCGGCCTGCAGGACCGCGAGACCCGCGACCAGGCAGCCGAATGGATGGAGGGCCCGGAGGCCCTCCCCGCACTGCGGCTGTGGCGCGCCCTGTCCCGCCGCTGTGTCGCTCCGTACCAGGAATACGCGGCGGCCCCGCTGACCCTCGCCGGCTGGGTCGCCTGGTCCACCGGCGACGAACCCTCAGCCCGTGTCGCCCTCGGCCTCGCCCTGGATACCGACCCCGACTACCTCTTCGCACGGCTGCTCCACCAGGCCTGCAACGAGGGACTGGACCCGGAGTCGCTGCGCGACTGCCTGCGGAGGGAAAGGGACGCCCGCGTCGCATCCGAGGCCGCACCGGGACAGGACAGGGGCCCCGCCCCGGGGGAGCCGGGCGACGACCGGGCTCCCACCACGGGCTCCGACGGGCCCGGCCGCGAGCGCAGGCAGGCCCGCCAGGCCGCCCGCCGCACCACCCGTCAGGCCGCCCTCCGCGCCGCCGGAGCGGGCCGGGGCCCCGCGCGAACGGCCGCCGTCCGCCACGACGCGGAACCCAGGCCCCCCAGGGCCGGAGCCGGGCGGCGGACGCGGACTCGGCGGCGTGGGGCGAGGAGCGGGGAGTGAGGAGGACAGTGGACGCGCCCGGCGCCATGACGGGGGCGAGCGGAGCGGTTCGCCCCAGAGGCGCTCCGAGCCGAGCGGCTCACCCCAGGGGCGCTGGGACTGCGGCCGAGGCGGCCGAGAGCCCGCCGGGGCACGCTCCGGCGGCCCGCGGTAAGGAGCGGCGCAGGAGCCTGACGAGCGCCGTGCGGGACGCCCTTTCTCCGTATCGGGGCCCGATCGCCCTCGAGAAGGAGCGGATCGGACGGTCCGCTCCGCTCCCGGCCGTGACTCCGTGGCCTGTGAGGGCGTTCAGGTCTGTGGCGGTCCCGCACGAGCCGTGCCGCCGCCCCACGGCCGCACCCGCGGACCGCCGGCGCCGCCCACGCGGGCCCGACGGCGGTCGCCGGGTCCGGTCGCGCCGCCCGGACCGCACAGAGAGCCCCGTACTTCCGTCATGGTCCCCAGTCCCGCCCAGGCCCCCGGACATCCCGCCCGCAACGGAGCTCCGTCACCGGGGCCGGGAGCCGGGGCGGTTCGCCCCGGCGATCTGCCCGCCGTGCACGACATGCTCGTGGGCGTCGCCCTCCCCGCCCTCGTCGTCAGCCCCCGGCACGGACAGCTCACGGGCGCCGGCCTCGAAGGGGTCTTCCTCGCCGGACGCCGCCTTCTCGCCCGCAGTGTGCTGCGGGTCGCCGGCCGCGAGCCCGTCCCGCTCCGGGGCCGTTCGACCGCCGCGGACCGCGCCGACTTCCTCGGTGTCCTGCGGGCGCCCGGGGATACCGGCCCGGACCCCGGCCTCGTCGTCGAACGGTCGCGCGAGGCCGACGGGACGGAGCGCATCACCCTGCGCAGCTCCGTCGCCCGGCCGCTGCGGCTCCCGGTGGAGCTCGCTCTGGGCACGGATCTCGCGGACCTGGGCCCGGTGGCGGCGGGGCGGCCCGGCGCGGAGCTCTCCGCGAGCGTCCATGGCACCGGCCTCCGCTGGACCGCCGACGACGGTGCCGCCGTCATCGTCTCGGCGGACCCGCCGCCCAGCGACGCGCTGGCAGCCGCCGGACTCCTCCGCTGGGAGGCCGAACTGGCCCCCGGGGACTCCTTCACCCTCACCCTCCGGGTCCGTGGTGAACGCTCCGGCCGGCCGCTCGGCGCGAGCAGCGGTCGGCCCGGCGGGCACGTCCTCGCCGACGCCGTCGCCGAAGGGGACGACCCTCGCCTCGGCCCCCTGCTCCGCGCCTGCGTCGCCGATCTGCGTGCCCTGCTCCAGCGCGACCCCGAGCACCCCGCCGACGTGTACCTCGCCGCCGGAGTGCCCTGGCGCTCGGGACCCGTCACCGCCGAGGCGCTCTGGGCCGCCCGCATGGCACTCCCGCTCGGCACCCGGCTCGCCGCGACCACGCTGCGGGCCCTCGCCCGCACCCAGATCGCCGGGACGGGGGCCGATTCGGGGAGAATCCCGGGACCGCTCAGGGACGCCGGCCCGCACCTCCCGCCCCGGTGCACCGGCGTCGAGGCCACCCTTGCCTTCCCCGTCGTCCTCGCCGAGGCCCGACGCTGGGGGCTGCCCGAGCAGGACCTGGCCGAGCTGCTCCCCGCCGCCGAGCGCTGCCTCGGTCGGCTGCGCGGTGCGGTCGACGCCTGTGGGTTCGTGCCGGACCCGTGGCCCGCCGGACCGGCGCGGGCCGAGACCCAGGCGCACGCGCACCGCGCGGCCGTGCTCGGAGCGGAGCTGCTCGACGCCTGCGGACGGCCCGGCGGGGAGGCCTGGCGCGAGTGGGCCCGGGAACTGCGCGAGCGGTTCCGGAGCCGGTTCTGGATCGACGACCCCTCCGGCGGTCGGCCCGTGCTGGCCCGCACGGTGGACGACCGGCCGCTTCCCCACCTGGGCGGCTGGGCCGCCCATCTCCTCGACAACGGGCTGACCGTCGCCGGATGCGACGCGCCGGGACTGTTGCACAAGGCCCAGACGGAGCGCCTGGCCCGGCTGCTCGCCACACCCGGGCTCGACTCCGGCTGGGGCCTGCGCGGCCTGGGGGAGAAGGAGCCCGGGTACAGCCCCTTCGGGCACCGGTCGGGGGCGGTCCGCGTGCACGAGACGGCGGTCGCCGTCGCGGGGCTCGCGGCGGCGGGGCACGAGAGCGAGGCGGCGGCGCTGCTGCGCGGGGTGCTCGACGTCGCCGAGGCCTTCGACCACCGGCTGCCCGAGATGTACGCGGGCGAGCGTCGGACGACCGGCGCCCTGCCGGTGCCGCATCCCGCGGCCTGCCGGCCCGCCGCAGTCGGAGCCGCGGCCGTGGTGCAGCTGCTGACTGCGGTCCTCGGCATTCGGCCCGACGTCCCCGGGCGCACGGTGGCGCTGCATCCGCTGCGGTCGGCGCCGCTCGGCGAGGTACGCCTCTCGGGGTTGAGGGTCGCGGGCGAGCCGTTCGCGGCACGCGTCGGGCGGCTCGGGCTCGGCATGGTCGAGGAGGCCGCGCCCGGCCTTCAGCTGGGTGTCTGACCCCGCCGGGGCGTTTCCACGGCCGAAGGCGGGTCCCAGCGGAAGAAGAGGGGGACGGGGAGGGGCGGGGCGGAGAAGAAGTGGTATCGGATCGTTCCGGCGGACGTGTTTATCGTCAGGAAGACGACTATGATCACGGGCATGTCTCCCTACGACCCGTCGGCCTTTCCGCCCTTCGCCGTCACCGTCGATCTGGTCGTGCTCACCGTGCGGCGCCACGCCCTGTGCGCCCTGGTCGTGAAACGGGGAGAGGCCCCGTTCCAGGGCCGCTGGGCGCTGCCGGGCGGCTTCGTCCGGGCCGACGAGGATCTCGACGCCGCCGCCGCGCGCGAGCTGGTCGAGGAGACGGGGCTCTGCGTCCACGCCCCCGGCGAACCGGAGCTCGAGGCCGGCAACGGCGCCCACCTGGAACAGCTGGCGACCTACGGAGCGCCCGACCGGGACCCGCGCATGCGCGTGGTCAGCGTCGCCCACCTCGCGCTCTCGCCCGACCTGCCCGCGCCGCGGGCCGGCGGCGACGCCAACAGCGCGCGCTGGGCGCCCGTGGAGGAGATTCTCGGGCAGGACGCGGCAGCGGAGGGTGAGTCGCCGGCGCCGCTCGCCTTCGACCACGCCAAAATCCTGGGCGACGGCGTGGAGCGCGCCCGCTCCAAGATCGAGTACTCCTCCCTGGCGACCGCCTTCTGCCCGCCCGAGTTCACGGTCGGCGAGCTCCGCAGGGTCTACGAGGCCGTGTGGGGCGTGGCCCTGGATCCGCGCAACTTCCACCGCAAGGTGACCGGCACGCCCGGCTTCCTCGTGCCGGCGGGCGGCACCACGACCCGTCAGGGCGGGCGCCCCGCCCAGCTGTTCCGCGCTGGTGGGGCCACCCTGCTGAACCCGCCCATGCTCCGGCCGGAGGTCTGACGGGCGCTCGTCCGGCCACCCGAGCCGCCAACCATGCACCAAAAGTCCGAAATCTGGCGTTATCTTGCTGGGAAAGCCGCCCTGCCGCGGAGCGGTCTCACCTACCCGCGAGAGAAGCGATGCTCCAGGCCATCGGACTCACCAGTACCCCCCGCCGGGATCGACCGCCCGCCGTGGACGATCTCTCCTTCGAGGCCCGGCCGGGCACCGTCACCGCCCTGCTCGGACCAGCCGGCGCCGGCAAGACCACCGCCCTGCGCCTGATGCTGCAGCTCGAACCGGGCCGCGGCGTCACCTACTTCCGGGGCCGCCCGCTGCACCGCGTCGCCCACCCCGCCCGCGAGGTCGGCGTGCTCCTCGGCGACGTCCCCGGACACCCCTCCCGCACCCTGCGCAGCCAGCTGCGCATGCTCTGCGCCGCGACCGGTGTCTCCGGCGCCCGGGCCGACGACATGCTCCAGGTCGTGGGCCTCACCGGAGTCCACGACCAGCGCATCGGCACCCTTCCCCGCGGCATGGACCGCCGACTCGGCCTTGCCTCGGCCCTGTTGGGCGACCCGCACACCCTGCTCCTGGACGAGCCGGTCGCCGGACTCTCCGTCAACGAAAGCGCCTGGTTCCACGAACTCCTGCGCACCCACGCCGACGAGGGCGGCACGGTCGTCTACACCACGGCCGATCCGAAGGACGCCGCCCGCAACGCCGACCGGGTCGTCACCCTCGACGGCGGTCGGCTCGCCGCCGACCAGGACGTCACCGACTTCACCCGCACCCGCCTGCGCCCCCGTGTCGCCGTGCGCACCCCGCACGCCGCCCGGCTCGCCGCGGTCCTCACTCAGGAGTCGCGTGCCGCGCGCCGCCCCGTGGAAGTCGTGACGGAGGGCGGCAACCGCCTCTCCGTGTACGGGAGCGACTGCGCGACCGTCGGCGAGAGCGCCTACCGCAACGGTGTGCTCATCCATCAACTCGCCGACGAGATCGGTGCCGAGGGTGATCTCGGCACCGCGGTCGGGGCGGGTGGCAAGAGAGCCGGACGTACGCGACTCGCCGCCCCCGCTCCGGACCAGACGGCCACCCGGGCGGGAGCCGGGCGGACCGCCCTCGCCCAGGCGTCCTCGGACGTGCCGGTCGCGGGGAGCGCCGCCGCCCGCCCGGCGGGGGAGCGGTGGGACGAAGGGGCGCCGACCGAAGAGGGGACCGTCCGCAAGAAGCGGGCCAGGGGGAGAGCCACCGCGGACAGGCCGGACTGGAAGGACCGGCTCAGGAGGAAAGGGGCCGGTGGGGCGCCCGCGGCCGTGGCCGCTTCCCCCGCTTCCGGGGCCACCTCCGTCGGCCGAGCCTCGCCCCCCGCCGCCGGAGCGGCGGCCTCGGACTCCCGAGCCCCGTCCCGCGCCTCCGGGACCGCGTCCCCCGGCGCGCGGGCCGCCGCCGGGCGCTCCTCCCGGCGGCCTCCCCGCTCGCCTCGCGCCCCGTACCGCTCCCCCCTCCGCCCGCTGCGCTACGAGGTCCGCAGGCTCCTCGGTGTGCCGTCCACGCCGCTGGTCGTCGTGGGGGTCCTGATGGTGTCCGTGACCCTCGCCGTGCTGCTCGCCCGGGGCGGGCGGACGCCCCTGCCCGCGGCCCTGGCCGGCTGGCCGGGGATCTCCCCGCTGCCACCCGCGGCCCTCGGGGCCGGGCTCCTCGGGGCCTTCTCCTTCGGCGAGGAGTACCGCTACCCCGCCCTGACCACCGGGCGGGGCGCCGTCCCCCGCCGCCTCGGCCTGCTGCTCGCCAAGCTCGGGGTCGCCGCGGCCGTCGGGGCGTGCCTCGCGGGGGTGGTCGTCGTGGCCGACCTGGAGGCCCTGCGTCTCGTCTACGGCGGCGACTTGATCCCCGTACCGCGGAACTGGCCCACGCTCTGTGCGAATTGGTTCGGTCTGGTGGTCGGTTGCGCGTGGGCCGGGGTGCTCGGGGCGGGGGTCTTCCGGGCCGCGGCCGCGGGAGTCGCCGCGGTCCTGGCCGTGCCGGTGCTCTTCGCGCCGCCTCTGCAGCGCTTCCTGGCCGGCGCGCCCCGTCGCTCCGTCACCGGACTTCCGGCCCGGCTGCGCGAGTTCGCGCGCGTCGAGTGGGCGTCGGACGCCGACCGGTGGCTGATGGGGGCGCTGCGGGTGGTCGGACAGCCCGTGGGGGTGGCCCTGACCCTGACGTTGACGGTCCTGCTCTGCGCCTATGTGCTCACGGGGCGCCACAGCAGGGCCCGTTGGTGATCACCCTCGGATCGAAAGATTCCGCTTCACCGGTAACTCCCCGCAGAAATGCCCTCTATGTCCGATTAATCGTCAATTGTGTAGGGGGTGCCGATCACCCTTTCGTGTGCTTTTCACCAAAGACCTCAAGGGGCACGAGAGCCACGCCGACAAAGGATGCGTGAGTACCCTTGCGCACACGATGATGACCCCCGCCCGCCCCGTCGAGTCCGGCCTCGGCGCGCCGGGCGACCTCGACCGCTACCCCTACGCGGAGGCGCCCGGAGCCGACCGCGTCGGTCCACCCGCCTGGGAGGCGACGGAAGAACTCGGCCGGGTCGGCCGCAGGACCGCCGGCAGCCGCGGCCGCGGCCTGCACGGACAGCTCGTCCAGCAGCTCGGTCAGATGATCGTCTCCGGTGACCTCGGCGCCGACCGTCCCCTCGTCCCCGAGGAGATCGGCCAGCGCTTCGAGGTCTCACGCACCGTCGTCCGCGAGTCGCTGCGCGTGCTCGAGGCCAAGGGCCTGGTCAGCGCCCGCCCCAATGTCGGCACCCGGGTCCGTCCGGTCAGCGACTGGAACCTGCTCGACCCCGACATCATCGAGTGGCGCGCCTTCGGTCCGCAGCGCGACGACCAGCGCCGCGAGCTGAACGAGCTGCGCTGGACCATCGAGCCCCTCGCCGCGCGGCTGGCCGCCGGGCACGGTCGCCCGGACATCCAGCAGCGCCTCGCCGACATGGTCGAGATCATGGGCCACGCGTACGCGCAGGGTGACGGGATCACCTTCGCGCGCGCCGACGCGGAGTTCCACGCCCTCCTCATCCAGCTCGCCGGCAACCGGATGCTGGAACACCTCTCCGGCATCGTCGGCGCGGCCCTGCAGGTCTCCGGGTCGCCCGCGACCGGCTGCGACCGCCCGAGCGACAGCTCCCTCACGCACCACGCCCGGATCGTCGACGCGCTCGCAGCGGGGGACGCCGTCGCCGCCGAGTCCGCCATGCGGCAGCTGCTGACCGTCCACCCCGACGTGGAGCGCGTCGTGCCGGCTCCCCGCGAGCACTGATCCTCGAGTCGTGGCCAGGAGCGCCGTCACACCCGCACCACGCGCCGCCGGACCCGAGCGGGGCCCGGGGGTGGAAATTCACCCCCGGGAGCGCCCGGGTCTGGCGGCGCGAAGGTGCGACCGTGGAAGGTGGGGCCGGAATCAGTCGGTCCGAACCCCTTGATCGTGTCGCGTTTCGGAGGTTTCATGGTGGATTCGTCGCAAATGAGGTGTGACTCGGGCCACGCGGATTGGGCGTAACACTCCTCGAAGCCGCGCGATGACCTAAGAGGTGACAGCCGAGGAAGGAATACAGCAGCCGCTCGCGGCGCTGTGCAGTTCCCCGGTCCAGCCCGCGCCGTCGGCACATTCCTGGCCGACGGTCGTCGGCTCCAGCCTGATCCAGGGCGGGGCCGGAAGCCGTTTTCCATCGTTCCGAGAGGTTGTTCGTGTCGGCCAGCACATCCCGTACGCTCCCGCCGGAGATCGCCGAGTCCGAGTCTGTGATGGCGCTCATCGAGCGGGGAAAGGCTGATGGGCAGATCGCCGGCGATGACGTGCGTCGGGCCTTCGAGGCTGACCAGATTCCGCCAACCCAGTGGAAGAATGTTCTGCGCAGCCTCAATCAGATCCTCGAGGAAGAGGGTGTGACGCTGATGGTCAGTGCAGCGGAGTCGCCGAAGCGCGCCCGCAAGAGCGTCGCAGCGAAGAGCCCGGCCAAGCGCACCGCCACCAAGACCGTCACCGCCAGGACGACCGTGACGAAGACCGTCTCGGCCGCCACCGCGGCCCCGGCGGCCGAGAGCGCGGACCCGGCCGACGAGGCCGGAGCGCCGGCCAAGAAGGCCGCGGCCAAGAAGACCGTCGCCAAGAAGACGGTGGCCAAGAAGACCGTCGCCAAGAAGACCGCGGCGAAGAAGACCACGGCCAAGAAGGGCGAGGACGAGGAGCTGCTCGAGGGCGAGGAGCTGCTCGAGGACGCCGCGCCCGGCAAGGACGAGGAAGAGGCCGAGGGCGAGAACAAGGGCTTCGTCCTGTCCGACGAGGACGAGGACGACGCCCCGGCCCAGCAGGTCGCCGTCGCCGGTGCCACCGCGGACCCGGTCAAGGACTACCTGAAGCAGATCGGTAAGGTCCCGCTGCTCAACGCCGAGCAGGAGGTCGAGCTCGCCAAGCGCATCGAGGCCGGTCTGTTCGCCGAGGACAAGCTGGCGAACTCCGACAAGCTGGCCCCCAAGCTCAAGCGCGAGCTGGAGATCATCGCCGAGGACGGCCGTCGCGCCAAGAACCACCTCCTGGAGGCCAACCTCCGTCTGGTGGTCTCGCTGGCCAAGCGCTACACCGGCCGCGGCATGCTCTTCCTGGACCTGATCCAGGAGGGCAACCTGGGTCTGATCCGCGCCGTCGAGAAGTTCGACTACACCAAGGGCTACAAGTTCTCCACGTACGCCACCTGGTGGATTCGTCAGGCGATCACCCGCGCCATGGCCGACCAGGCCCGCACCATCCGTATCCCGGTGCACATGGTCGAGGTCATCAACAAGCTCGCCCGTGTGCAGCGCCAGATGCTCCAGGACCTGGGTCGCGAGCCCACGCCGGAGGAGCTGGCCAAGGAGCTCGACATGACCCCGGAGAAGGTCATCGAGGTCCAGAAGTACGGCCGCGAGCCGATCTCGCTGCACACCCCGCTGGGCGAGGACGGCGACAGCGAGTTCGGTGACCTCATCGAGGACTCCGAGGCGGTCGTCCCGGCCGACGCGGTCAGCTTCACGCTCCTGCAGGAGCAGCTGCACTCCGTCCTCGACACGCTCTCCGAGCGTGAGGCCGGTGTCGTCTCCATGCGCTTCGGTCTCACCGACGGTCAGCCGAAGACCCTCGACGAGATCGGCAAGGTCTACGGCGTGACGCGTGAGCGCATCCGTCAGATCGAGTCGAAGACGATGTCGAAGCTGCGCCACCCGTCGCGCTCGCAGGTGCTGCGCGACTACCTCGACTGATCCGGGACCTCTCCAGGTCTCGTCCGGCCGAGGGCACGTACGACGAACGAAGGGCCCGATTCCCCCACGCGGGGAGCCGGGCCCTTCGGCGCGTGCGCGGGTGCACGGCGGGCACGCCTGGACGACGCTGGGTGAACCGACATCATCGGAGAGTCAGGAGGCCATATGCGTCGTCCCCTTGCCCGAGCATTGACCGGTGCCCTGGGCCTGCTCGCCGGGGCCGTGGCGCCGCTCGCCGCCACGGCCCCGGCGTCCGCCGACAGCGTCGTGGTCGGCGGACAGCCGGCCCGGATCACCGAGGCGCCGTGGGTCGTCGCGCTGTCCAGCCGTGACCGGTTCGGGGGTACACGGGCGGGCCAGTTCTGCGGAGGGGTGGTCGTGGCCCCCACCAAGGTGCTCACGGCGGCCCACTGCCTGGGTCGCGAGGTCCTGGGCGGAGAACCATGGCAGCTCGCCGACTTCGCGGTGATCGCGGGGCGCACGTCCCTGCGCGGGCAGGGCGGCCAGGAGATCAGGGTCAGCGACACCTGGGTCAACCCGGACTACGACCCGGCGGGGAACTCGGGCGACCTGGCGGTGCTCACGCTCGAGAAGGCGCTGCCGACGGCGTACGCCATCGCCGTGGCCGCCCCGAAGGACCCGGCGATGCACCCGGGGACGCCGGCCACCGTGTACGGCTGGGGGGACACCACAGGGAACGGCTCGTACGCGACGTCCCTACGCTCGGCCCAGGTGCAGGTGCTGCCCGACGGGGCCTGCGAGCGGGCGTACCCGGGCGGCTTCGGCGTTTCGTACCGCGGCGACAGCATGCTCTGCGCCGGGGACCCGAACGGGGGCCGGGACGCGTGCCAGGGCGACAGCGGAGGGCCGCTGGTCGCGCAGGGCCGCCTGATCGGACTCGTCTCCTGGGGGAGCGGCTGCGGTCAGGCGGAGAACCCCGGGGTCTACACCCGGGTGTCCGCGGTACTGCCACCACGCCTCTGACGTTCCGTCGAGACGTCGTGACGGTACGAGAGCGGGCGGCCACCCCCCTCGAACTGCGGGAGTGGCCGCCCGTCGGCCGGTTTCAGGGACCGGCACGTCGCTCGTCGTGGATGCGAGGCGTCAGTGCTCGTCGCCCATGGTGCGCGCCGGCACGTCGGTGAGCCGGTCGGTCTCGTCCTGTATCTCTGCGGCGATCTTCTTGAGTTCCGGCTCGAACTTGCGCCCGTGGTGGGCGCAGAAGAGCAAGTCACCGCCGCTGACAAGGACGACACGCAGGTATGCCTGGGCGCCGCAGCGGTCGCAGCGGTCAGCGGCCGTCAGGGGGCTCGCGGGGGTCAGAACAGTAGTCACGTCGCCTCTTCTCTAGCTCGACGAGCTGTCGTACCAGGGTCAACATCCAACCAGGCCGAAAACGTTCCCGCTCGTGGCTTTTCCTCGAAACTTCTTCCAGGTGGCTGTCTGCTGCCGGTTGGCGGCGAATGAGCCGTATTGCTTCGCTCTACGGGTTTCGCATTGCTGTGTGTGGTTGCGTCCCTCCGGCGGGTTGCCGGTTGTTCATGAGGACGTGCCCGAACCCTAAATGGTTCATGCGTCGAAGGGAACGTGATGTTCGCGTCACCCCATCGAGGGATCGAACATCCATACGACACTGGACTAGCATGAAGAATCAGGAGGGTGGCGTGACAACGGCTCTACCAGGCATCGGTACCCTCTGACCGGTGACCGACGCCGGGCCTTACCCCACCGGGCCAGATTTCAAATTCAGCGAGGAGCGAACCGCGTGACCGCCGAGAAGTCCGTGCCGTCCAGTGCGCTGCTGACCGCAGACCGTGACGGATCCAACTACACCGCGCGGCACCTGCTCGTCCTCGAGGGGCTCGAAGCCGTCCGTAAGCGCCCCGGCATGTACATCGGGTCCACCGACAGCCGCGGCCTCATGCACTGCCTCTGGGAGATCATCGACAACTCCGTCGACGAGGCCCTCGGGGGCTACTGCGACCACATCGACGTCGTCCTCCACGACGACGGCTCGGTCGAGGTCCGGGACAACGGCCGCGGCATCCCCGTCGACGTCGAGCCGAAGACCGGCCTCACCGGCGTCGAGGTCGTCATGACCAAGCTCCACGCCGGCGGAAAGTTCGGCGGCGGCTCGTACGCGGCCTCCGGCGGTCTGCACGGCGTGGGCGCCTCCGTGGTGAACGCCCTCTCCGCCCGTCTCGACGTCGAGGTCGACCGCAACGGCGCCACGCACGCGATCAGCTTCCGCCGCGGCGTCCCCGGCATCTTCACAGAGCAGGGCCCCGACAGCCCCTTCGACCCGGCGGGCGGCCTGCTCAAGGGCAAGCGCGTCCCCAAGACCCGCACCGGTACCCGCGTGCGCTACTGGGCGGACCGGCAGATCTTCCTCAAGGACGCAAAACTCTCCTTGGAGACGCTGCACCAGCGCGCCCGCCAGACCGCCTTCCTCGTCCCCGGCCTCACCATCGTCGTCCGCGACGAGCGTGATCTGGAGGGGATCGGCAAGAGCGAGGAGACGTTCCGCTTCGACGGCGGCATCAGCGAGTTCTGCGAGTTCCTCGCCCAGGACAAGGCCGTCTGCGACGTGCTGCGCCTCACCGGCCAGGGCACCTTCAAGGAGACCGTCCCGGTCCTCGACGACCGCGGCCACATGACCCCGACCGAGGTCACCCGCGAGCTCGGCGTCGACGTCGCCCTGCGCTGGGGCACCGGCTACGACGCCACGGTCCGCTCCTTCGTCAACATCATCGCCACGCCCAAGGGCGGCACCCACGTCTCCGGCTTCGAGCAGGCGATCACCAAGACGGTCAACGAGGTGCTGCGCTCCAGCAAGCTGCTGCGCGTCGCCGAGGACGACGTCGTCAAGGACGACGCCCTGGAGGGCCTGACCGCCGTCGTCACCGTGCGCCTCGCCGAGCCGCAGTTCGAGGGCCAGACCAAGGAGGTGCTCGGCACCTCCGCGGCCCGCCGGATCGTCGCCACGGTGGTGAGCCGGGAGCTCAAGGCGTTCCTGACCTCCACCAAGCGCGACGCCAAGGCCCAGGCCCGCGCCGTCCTGGAGAAGGCGGTCGCCGCCGCCCGTACCCGGATCGCGGCCCGCCAGCACAAGGAGGCGCAGCGCAGGAAGACCGCCCTGGAGTCCTCCTCGCTGCCCGCCAAGCTGGCCGACTGCCGCAGCGACGACGTCGAGCGCAGCGAGCTCTTCATCGTCGAGGGAGACTCCGCGCTCGGCACCGCCAAGCTCGCCCGCAACAGCGAGTTCCAGGCCCTGCTGCCGATCCGCGGCAAGATCCTCAACGTCCAGAAGTCCTCCGTCTCGGACATGCTCAAGAACGCCGAGTGCGGAGCGATCATCCAGGTCATAGGAGCGGGCTCGGGCCGCACCTTCGACATCGACGCCGCCCGGTACGGGAAGGTCATCATGATGACCGACGCCGACGTCGACGGCTCCCACATCCGCACCCTGCTGCTGACCCTCTTCCAGCGCTACATGCGCCCCATGGTGGAGCAGGGGCGCGTCTTCGCCGCCGTGCCGCCGCTGCACCGCATCGAGCTGGTCCAGCCCAAGAAGGGCCAGGACAAGTACGTCTACACGTACTCGGACAACGAGCTGCGCCAGACCCTGCTCGAGTTCCAGCGCAAGGGGGTCCGCTACAAGGACTCCATCCAGCGCTACAAGGGCCTCGGCGAGATGGACGCCGACCAGCTGGCGGAGACCACCATGGACCCGCGCCACCGCACCCTGCGCCGGATCAACATCGGTGACCTGGAGGCGGCCGAGCAGGTCTTCGACCTGCTCATGGGCAACGACGTGGCACCCCGCAAGGAGTTCATCACCAGCTCCGCGGCGACCCTCGACCGCTCGCGCATCGACGCCTGACGCGGGCATCCGCCCACCCGCCCTGACCGGCCCGCCCGATACGACTGTCGGACGGGCCGGTCAGGCGTGTCAGGGGCGAAGTCACACAATGGGGTGAAGAGGGGCGGGAGAAGAGTCCGGGATCTTCCCGCTCTGTCCATCCTTGGGCACGCGGCCGAAACGGTTCGCTGACAAGGAGAGTTCACGGGTGGACAAACAGGAAGGGCGCGACCCCGCAGCGCTGCGGATCGACGATCCCTGGTACGAGGAGCTGGCCGCCGGCTGGGGCGAGCACGACGGGGTCGGACCCGAGGGCAGCGGGGCGGCGCCCGGCGCCCTGCCACGGCAGCAGAGCGCCCCGACCGCGGCCGACATCTACCTGGAGGTCCAGCGCAGCCCCGCCTTCCAGGAGGTGCGGGGCCGCTACCGCCGGTTCGTCTTCCCGGCCGCCGCCGCCTTCCTCCTCTGGTACCTGGCGTACGTCGTCGCCGCGACCGCCGCCCCCGGCCTCATGGCCCGCCCCGTCGCCGGAGCGGTCAACGTCGCCATGGTCGCCGGACTCGCCCAGTTCGCCACGACCTTCCTGCTGACCTGGGCCTACGCCCGGCACGCCCGGCTGCGCCGGGATCGCGCGGCCCTCGAACTGCGCTGGGACACCCAGGAGATGACCCGGGGAGCGCGGCCGTGAGCGGAGACCATCAGACCCTCGCGCTGCTGCTGTTCAGCGTGTTCATCGCGGTCACCCTGGGGATCACCACGTGGGTCGGCCGCAACCGACGGGGGTCGGCCGAGGAGTTCTACGCCGGCGGCCGGCTCTTCTCGCCGATGGAGAACGGCTTCGCCATCGCCGGCGACTACATGTCCGCCGCCTCCTTCCTCGGCATCTCCGGCCTCATCGCGCTGTTCGGCTACGACGGCATGCTCTACTCCGTCGGCTTCCTCGTGGCCTGGCTGGTCGTCCTCCTGCTCGTCGCCGAACTCGTCCGCAACTGCGGCCGGTTCACCCTCGCCGACGTCGTCGCCTCCCGCATGGCCGAGCGCCCGGTCCGGATCGCGGCCGGCGCCTCCTCGGTCACCGTCTCCGTGCTGTACCTGGTGGCCCAGATGGTCGGCGCCGGAAGCCTCGTGGCCCTGCTGCTCGGCGGGACCAGCGACGCCGCCCGCTCCTGGACGGTGATCGGGGTCGGGGCGCTCATGGTCGTGTACGTGTCGCTCGGCGGCATGCGGGCCACCACCTGGATCCAGATCGTCAAGGCCGTGCTCCTCATGGCCGGCACGATCACCCTCACCGTGCTCGTCCTGCTGCGCTTCCACGGCGACTTCGACCAGTTGCTCACCACCGCCGCCGAACGCAGCGGGCACGGCCGGGACTTCCTGGCTCCCGGGCTGCGCTACGGCGGCGACTGGTCCGCACGCCTCGACTTCGTCAGCCTCGGGATCGCCCTCGTCCTCGGCACCGCCGGACTGCCGCACATCCTGTCCCGTTTCTACACCGTGCCCACGGCGCGTGCCGCCCGCCGTTCCGTCGTCTGGTCCATCGGCCTCATCGGCAGCTTCTACCTGATGACGATCGTGCTCGGCTTCGGCGCGGCCGCCCTCGTCGGGCCCGACACCGTCCGTGCCTCCAACGCCGCGGGCAACACCGCCGTTCCGCTGCTCGCCCTCGACCTCGGTGGCGGGGCGGGGTCCACCGGCGGCACCGTGCTCTTCGCGATCGTCGCCGCCGTCGCGTTCGCCACCATCCTGGCCGTCGTCGCCGGCATCACGCTCGCCTCGTCCGCGTCCGTCGCCCACGACCTCTACGCCTCGCTGCGTCGCCGGCACGCCCGCCAGGTCAGCGAGGTGACCGTCGCCCGGCTCGCCGCGGCCGGGATCGGGGTCGCCGCCATCGGGCTCGGGCTGCTCGCCCGCGACCTCAACGTGGCCTTCCTCGTCGGCCTCGCCTTCGCCGTCGCCGCCTCCGCGAACCTCCCCGTGCTGCTCTACTCGCTGTTCTGGCGCAGGTTCACCACCCGCGGCGCGGTCTGGTCGGTGTACGGAGGGCTGATCCCGGCGATGCTGCTCGTGCTGGTCTCGCCGGTCGTCTCCGGCAGCCCCGAATCGCTCTTCCCCGGGGTCGACTTCCAGCTCTTCCCGCTGCAGAACCCGGGCGTGGTCTCCATCCCGCTCGGCTTCCTCGCGGGCTGGCTCGGCACCGTCACCTCGCCCGAGCCGCCGGACGAGGCCCGGCACGCCGAGACGGAGGTCCGGGCGCTCACCGGCGCCGGGGCGGTCTGAGGGAGCTCAGCGGTCCGTCGAGACAGCCCAGACGTACCGGTGCTCGGGGCGGCCGGTCTCGCCGTACTTCAGCGAGAGCCGCACCCGGCCGGTCCGTTCCAGGAGCTTGAGGTAGCGCTGGGCGGTCTGCCGGCTCACGCCGGCCCGCTCGGCGATCTCCTGAGCCGACAGCGGTCCGTCCGCCGCGAGCAGCACCTGACGTACCAGCTCGGCCGTCGTGGGGGAGTGACCCTTCGGCAGCTCGGGCTCGACCGCGCCGGCCGAGAGCTGGGCGAAGATCCGGTCCACCTCGGCCTGTTCGGCCTCGCCACCACCGTCCAGGGTCCGCCGCAGAGCCGCGTAGGCCTCCAGCTTGGCGCGCAGGCCGGCGAAGCTGAACGGCTTCACCAGGTACTGCAGGGCGCCCTGGCGCATCGCCGCCTGCACGGTCGCCACGTCGCGGGCGGCGGTCACCATGATCACGTCGCACGGGCGGCCGAGGGTGCGCAGCTCGCGGACGACGGCGAGCCCGTTGCCGTCCGGGAGGTAGTGGTCGAGCAGGATCAGGTCCACCGGGGTGTCGGACGCGGCGAGTTCGGCGCTGCGGTCCAGTGCCTCGGCCGCAGAGTGGGCCACGCCGACCACCCGGAAGCCGGGCACCTTGGCCACGTAGGCGGCGTTGATCCGCGCCACGCGCAGGTCGTCGTCGACGACGAGGACGCCGATCCGCGCCGCCCCGCCGGTCATCGTCCCTCCCCGGCCGGTGCGGGCGCCGGTGGCGCGTCGGCCCCGACCGCTGCGTCGGTCAGCGCCTCCGGCAGGACCACGGTGAACTCGGCGCCCCCGTCCGCGCTCGTGCCGACCCGGGCGCCGCCGCCCCGGCGCTCCGCGAGCCGGCGGACCAGGGGGAGTCCCAGGCCTCGCTTGCCGTGTGCCGGCGGTTCCTTGGTGCTCCAGCCCTCGGTGAAGATCAGCTCGCGCCGGTCGTCGGGGACACCGGGGCCGCTGTCCCCGACCCGCAGCACGACCGTCCGCCCCTCGGCCCGCAGATCCACCTCCACGCGCGCGTGGAGGCTGCCGGAGGCGGCGTCCAGCGCGTTGTCGACGAGATTGCCGACGACGGTGACCAGCTCGCGGGGGTCGACGAGCCGGTCCGGGAGCAGCGAGCCGGGAGCGACGCGCAGCGAGACGCCCCGCTCGGCGGCGACGGCCGCCTTGCCGACGAGGAGCGCGGCGAGCAGTGGGTCGTGGACCTTCTCGGTGACCTGCTCGGCCGTGGCGCGGTGCACGCCGACCACCTCGGTGACGAACTCGGCCGCCTCGTCGTACATCTCCAGTTCGAGCAGCCCGAGCAGCGTGTGCATCCGGTTCGCGTGCTCGTGGTCCTGGGCGCGCAGGGCGTCGATCAGTCCCCGTGTCGAGTCCAGCTCGCGGCCGAGACGCTCCAGCTCGGTGCGGTCGCGGAGGGTGGCCACGGCGCCGCCGTCGTCCGTGGGCATGCGGTTGGCGATGAGCACCCGGCTGCCGCGGACGGTGACCAGGTCCTCGCCCGTGGCCCGGCCCGCGAGCACATCGGCCGTCCGGCCTTCGCCCAGGACCTCCTCCAGCGGGCGCCCGGTGGCCTCGGGCCCGAGACCGAGCAGCCGCTGCGCCTCGTCGTTCAGCAGGCGGATCCGGCCGGTCCGGTCGAGGGCCACGACGCCCTCGCGGATGCCGTGCAGCATCGCCTCGCGTTCGGCGAGCAGTGCCGAGATGTCCGAGAAGGCCAGGTCGTGGGTCTGTCGCTGGAGCCGCCGGGAGATCAGGTACGCGGCGAGCGCGCCCGCCGCCAGGGCCCCGCCGGCGTAGCGGAGGAGGCCGGGGATGGCGGCCACGAGCCGGTCGCGGACGCTGTCGTACTCGATGCCCACCGAGACGGCGCCGACGATCTCGCCGCGGGAGTCCCGCAGCGGCGCCTTGCCGCGGGCCGAGCGCCCCAGGGTTCCGCTGTCGATCTCCATGACCGCGTGGCCGGCGAGCACGTCGCTCGGGTCGGTGGAGACCACCTTGCCGATCCGCTCGGGGTCGGTGTGCGACCAGCGCACCCCGTGGGTGTCCATCACCACCACGTACTCGGCGCCGGTCGAGCGCCGGATCCGCTCCGCCTCCGTCTGCACGGGCCCCCGGGCGGACGGGCGGGTGGTCGCCACCTCGGCGGCGACCTGCGGGGAGGCCGTGGTCTGGGCGATGGCGAGGGCGCGGCGCATGGCCTGGTCGTCGAGCTGGGCACTGAGCGGGGCCAGGAACAGGCCGGTCGCGAGCACCGTCACCCCTGTCGCGATGGCCAGCTGCATCAGCAGGACCTGCGAGAACACCCGCCGCGGCCACCCGAACCGGCGCCGGCGGACGGGCGGCCGCGCGGAGGGGCTGGATGCGGGGCTCATGGCGGAAACGGTACGGGTGAGGGGGCGCCGACCGGAAATGCCGCCTCTGCCCCGGCCGGGACCGCCGGTGCCGGGATCCGCGCCGGCGCCTGCCTATCCTGGGGCCTTCGCGGTCGAGGGACCGACCGCGGGCACCACCCGTACCCACCGAAGGCCCGGAGGCTCGACCCGTGACCACCCAGCAGATCCCCGTCGTCGTCCTGGCCGGGTTTCTCGGGGCGGGGAAGACCACCCTGCTCAACCATCTGCTGCGCAGCGCGCGCGGCACGCGGATCGGGGTCATGGTCAACGACTTCGGGGACATCGGCATCGACGCCATGACCGTGGCCGGACAGGTCGGCTCCACCGTCTCGCTGGGCAACGGCTGTCTGTGCTGCGCGGTGGACGCGAGCGAACTCGACGAGTACCTGGAGGTGCTGACCCGTCCCGAGGTCCGGCTGGACGTGATCGTGATCGAGGCCAGCGGTCTCGCCGAGCCGCAGGAGCTCGTCCGCATGGTCCTGGCCAGCGACAACGAGCGGATCGTCTACGGCGGCCTGGTCGAGGTGGTGGACGCGGCCGAGTTCGCCGCGACCCGCGACCGGCACCCGGAGACCGACCGCCATCTCGCGGCCGCCGATCTCGTCGTCGTGAACAAGGCCGACCGCGTGGCGCCGGACGCCCTCCGTACGGTGCGGGACACGGTCGCCGGGCTGGCCCCGCGAGCGGCGGTGATCGAGGCCGCACACGGGCGGATCGATCCCGAGCTGCTCTTCGACCGGGTCGTGCCCGAGGACGAGATCGCGGGCCAGATGTCGATCGAGGACATTCTCTACGGCTCCGGGGACGACGAGCACGCCCACCCGCACGCCGCCTACGAGACGGTCTCGCTGGCGACCGCGACGCCTCTGCATCCCCGTCGGCTGATGGCCTTCCTGGACTCCCGTCCCGAGGGCCTCTACCGGATCAAGGGCTTCGTCGACCTCGGCGCCGCCGACCCGGCCAACCGCTACGCCGTCCACGCCGTCGGCCGCTTTCTGCGCTTCTATCCCGAGCCCTGGCCCGCCGGCGAGGAGCGCCTGACCCAGCTCGTCCTCATCGGCTCCGGCGTCGACGCCGCGGCGCTCCGCAAGGAGCTCTCCGGCTGCGAGCTCGAAGGCCCGCAGGACGTGCCGGACGAACACAGCATGTGGGGCGTCCTGCGTTACGTGCAGCAGGCCGATGAGGAGCCGGGCGAGGTGCCGGCCGAGTAGGCGGCCGAGGAGCCGGACCGGCCCCCGGACCGGCCCGTGGGCCGCCCTCAGACGGCGGCCCATGCCGGGACCGGTGCGCCCACGGCCGCGAGGTAGGCGTCGAGGCCGTCCGTGGTCTCGCCGGCCCAGCCCACGTAGCCGTCCGGGCGGATCAGGAACAGGCCCCTGCCGTACGCCTCGTACCCGGCGAGCCGGGCCGTCCGCACCTGTTCCGATGCGGATGCCGGGAGCGGGACACCGACCGCGAGCAGGGTGAAGTGCGGTCCGCGGAAGAGGTCGAACAGGCGGCCCTCGCCGCACGGTCCGTCCGGGGCACGGTCGCCCGCTTGCAGGGCGCCCTGGGGGAGTCCTTCGCGGGTCTCCACGGCGAGGGCCGAGTCCCGGTAGCCGAGCATGAGCTGCTGGACCTCCTCGCCGCGCTGGGCGTTCGCGCCGTCCGAACTCGCCCGGTGGATGCGGGTGCTGATGCCGAGGACGTCGGCGGCGACGGGCATCCGCTCGGACTCGTAGGAGTCGAGCAGGGCCGGCGGGGCGCCGTGCCGCAGCACCTGACCGAGCTTCCATCCCAGGTTGTAGGCGTCCTGGATGCTGGTGTTGAGGCCCTGGCCGCCGGCCGGGGAGTGCACATGGGCCGCGTCGCCCGCGAGGAACACCCGCCCGGCGCGGAAGCGGTCCGCCATCGCGGCCCGCGCACGGAAGTCCGAGGCCCACAGCACCTCCACGACGTCCGCCTCGGTGAGGGGGGTACGGGCGGTGAGGAGTGCGCGCACCGCCTCGGGCGAGGTGTCCACGGCCGCCGTCTCGTCCTCGGAGGCGGCGATGAGCTGGAAGCGGTCGCTCCCGGGCAGCGGGCACAGCGCCACGGCACCGCCCGGCGCCTTGAGCCAGATGTGCCAGTTGCCCCGGTCGACGATCGTGTCGGGAGAGAGCCGGACATCGGCCACGAGCATCGGGCGGGGGTCGACGGTCTCGCCGGTCATGCCGATGCCGAGCGCCTTGCGGATCGTGGACCGCCCGCCGTCCGCCGCCACCAGATAGGCGGCCCGCAGGGTCTCGCCGGTGGACAGGTCCGCCTCGACGCCGTCCTCGGACCGGCGGAGCCCGGTGAGGGCGGTACCGAACCGGACGTCGCCGCCGAGTTCGGTCAGCCGCTCGTACAACAGCTCCTGGGTCCGGGACTGCGGGATGAGCAGGGTGTTCGCGTACGGGACCTGCTCGCTCGGCTCCGAGCGCTTGAGCATGTCCCACTCGGCGAGGCGCTCGGTGCCCTCCCAGCCGAGCATCCGCGGGTAGAGCGAGCTCGCCGCCCGGATCGCGGGCAGCACGCCGAGGTCGTCGAGGACTTCCAGGCTGCGCGGCTGGATTCCCTTGCCGCGCGAGCCGGGGAAGAGTCCCTCCCCCTTCTCGACGAGCACCGCGCGCACCCCGCGGCGGGCCAGATCGATGGCGAGCACCAGTCCGGTAGGCCCCGCTCCGACGATGACGACGTCCGTGTCCATGTTCGCTCCTCCGAGCCCTTAACGCCGTTAAGTTCCGACATGGAGAGCATCCCCTTAACGGCGTTAAGCTGTCAAGGGGATACCGTGACGGTGTGGCGACGAAGAAGACGACCCGGCTGCAACCCGAGACAGTGGCGGAGACCGCCCTGCGCCTGCTGAACGAGCGGGGGCTCGACGGACTGACCCTGCGCGCCATCGCCCAGGAGCTGGACGTCCAGGCGCCCGCGCTCTACTGGCACTTCAAGAACAAGCAGGCGCTGCTCGACGAGATGGCGACCGTGATGTACCGGCAGATGGCCGCCGACCCCGCGGCCCGGCCGCCCGGCGACGTGAGCTGGCAGGAGCGGATCCTCGCGGCCAACCGCGGCCTGCGCGCCGGGCTGCTGCGCTACCGCGACGGCGCCAAGGTCTACAGCGGCGCACGGTTCACCGGCACCGACCACGCCGCCGACATGGAGGAGCAGCTCGGCGCGCTCGTCGAAGCGGGCTTCTCGCTGCGAGACGCGGTCCGGGCCAGCACCACCGCGTACATGTACACGCTCGGCTTCGTCACCGAGGAACAGGGAACCGAGCCGGTGCCCGGGCAGCCCCGGGAGGGTATGGACGTCGGCGAGCGCGCGGAACGCCTCGCCGCGTTCCCGCTCGCGGCGGCCGCCGGGGCGGAGATCTTCGCCGACTACGACGGCCGCTTCGAGGAGGGGCTGCGCCTGATCGTCGCCGGCATCGCGGCGACCTACGCGCCCGGCGCCTGACACGACGACGCCCCCCCGCACCGCGCCGGTCGCGCGGAACAGGGGGCGTACGGGAGCGACCCGGGCCGGCTAGCTCACCGGGCCGGCCACCACGTCCACCGGGTTCCCCAGCGGCGTGCCAGAGCCGTCACGGCGCGGGTCGAGCTCGGGAAGCTCGGCAGGGTTGCCGTTCTTCTGTGCGGCGCGGGCCGGGGAGGCACCCGCCCAGGCCAGGATCAGGACGTCCTCGCCCTTCAGGAAACGCTGGCAGCGCACGCCGCCGGTCGCCCGGCCCTTGCGCGGGTACTGGTCGAACGGCGTCAGCTTCGCGGACGTGGCGGCCGAGGCGTCCAGCGTGCCCGTCGCACCGGCGACCGTGAACACCACGGCCTCCGCCGCCGGGTCCACCGCGGTGAACGAGATGACCTCGGCGCCCGGGGTCAGCTTGATGCCCGCCATGCCGCCGGCGGGCCGGCCCTGCGGCCGCACCTGGGAGGCCTGGTAGCGGAGCAGCTGGGCGTCGGAGGTGATGAAGACCAGGTCCTCCTCGCCCGTCCGCAGCTCGGTCGCGCCGACGATCCGGTCACCGTCCCTGAGGGTGATGACCTCCAGCTCGTCCTTGTTCGCCGGGTAGTCCGGCACCACCCGCTTGACCACGCCCTGCAGGGTGCCGAGAGCCAGACCCGGCGAGGCCTCGTCGAGGGTGGTCAGGCACACCACGGTCTCGTCCGCCTCCAGGGAGACGAACTCCGACAGCTGCGCGCCGCCGGCCAGGTTGGGAGCGTTCGCCGTGTCGGGGAGCTGCGGCAGGTCGATCACCGCCAGCCGCAGCAGCCGGCCGGCCGAGGTGACGACGCCGATGTCACCGCGCTGGGTCGCCGCGACCGCCGAGACGATCACGTCGTGCCTGGTCCGCTTGCCTTCCTCGGCGGCTGGCAGCTCCGCGGTCACCGTACGGGCCAGCAGGCCCGTCGAGGACAGCAGCACCCGGCACGGGTCGTCCGCGACCTCCAGGGAGACGGCCGTGACCGGCGCGCCCGCCGACTCCAGCAGGACCGTGCGCCGGTCGGTGGCGAACTTCTTCGCGACCGCCGCCAGCTCCGCCGAGACCAGCTTGCGCAGCTCCGCGTCGGACTCCAGGATCCCGGTCAGCTCGTCGATCTCGCCGTTGAGGCGGTCGCGCTCGCTCTCCAGCTCCAGCCGGTCGAACTTGGTCAGCCGGCGCAGCGGGGTGTCCAGGATGTACTGCGTCTGGATCTCGCTCAGGGAGAAGCGCTCGATCAGACGCGCCTTGGCCTCCGCCGAGTTCTCGCTCTCCCGGATCAGCCGGATGACCTCGTCGATGTCGAGGAGCGCGACGAGCAGACCCTCCACCAGGTGGAGCCGGTCGCGCTTCCTGCCGCGGCGGTACTCCGAACGCCGCCGGACGACGTCGAAGCGGTGGTCGAGGTAGACCTCCAGGAGCTCCTTGAGGCCCAGCGTGAGCGGCTGGCCGTCGACCAGCGCCACGTTGTTGATGCCGAAGGACTCCTCCATGGGCGTCAGCTTGTACAGCTGCTCCAGGACGGCCTCCGGCACGAAGCCGTTCTTCACCTCGATGACCAGGCGCAGGCCGTGGTTGCGGTCGGTGAGGTCCTTGACGTCGGCGATGCCCTGGAGCTTCTTCGAGCCGACCAGGTCCTTGATCTTGGAGATGACCTTCTCGGGTCCGACCGTGAAGGGCAGTTCGGTGACGACGATGCCCTTGCGGCGGGCCGTCACGCTCTCCACGGTGGCCGTCGCGCGGATCTTGAACGTGCCGCGGCCCGACTCGTACGCGTCCTTGATGCCGGACAGGCCGACGATCCGGCCGCCGGTGGGCAGGTCGGGACCCGGCACGAAGCGCATCAGCGCCTCCAGGTCCGCGTTCGGATGGCGGATCAGGTGCCGGGCGGCCGCGATGACCTCGCCCAGGTTGTGCGGGGGCATGTTCGTCGCCATGCCGACCGCGATTCCGGACGCGCCGTTGACCAGCAGGTTCGGGTACGCCGCCGGGAGCGCGACCGGCTCCTGCTCCTGGCCGTCGTAGTTCGGCGTGAAGTCGACGGTGTCCTCGTCGATGGAGTCCGTCATGAGGAGGGCCGCCGGGGCCATCCGCGACTCCGTGTACCGCATGGCGGCCGGCGGGTCGTCGTTGCCCAGGGAGCCGAAGTTGCCGTGGCCGTCGACGAGCGGCAGGCGCATCGAGAAGGGCTGCGCCATGCGCACCATCGCGTCGTAGATCGACGCGTCGCCGTGCGGGTGCAGCTTGCCCATGACCTCGCCGACGACACGGGCGCACTTCACGAAGCCGCGCTCGGGCCGCAGCCCCATCTCGCTCATCTGGTAGACGATGCGGCGCTGCACGGGCTTCATGCCGTCGCGGGCGTCGGGCAGGGCGCGCGAGTAGATCACCGAGTACGCGTACTCGAGGAAGGAGCCCTGCATCTCGTCAACGACGTCGATGTCGAGGATTCGCTCCTCGAACGCGTCGTCCGGCGGCGGTGTCTTCGTGCTGCGGCGGGCCATCGCGGCTGCGGCTCCTTCACCAACAAGGTTGATCTGACGCGGACCATTGTGGACCGTGCCACCGACAACGCCGACCGCGACCCGGAAGAGGGACATCACGAACGGGCGGGAACTTCGCCAGGTGTCGGCGCGCTTGCATACAGTGGCAGGACTTTTCCACATCGCGATCGAAGGGACGTACATGCCCATGGGTCACACGGCCACGGCCGAGGCCGGCTCCGGCGGCCTGACAGCGACCGAGCACCGGCTGGCCAACGGCCTGCGCGTGGTGCTGTCCGAGGACCACCTCACCCCGGTCGCCGCGGTCTGCCTCTGGTACGACGTCGGCTCGCGGCACGAGGTCCAGGGCCGCACCGGGCTCGCCCACCTCTTCGAGCACCTGATGTTCCAGGGCTCGAAGCAGGTCCACGGCAACGGGCACTTCGAGCTGGTGCAGGGCGCCGGCGGCTCGCTCAACGGCACGACGAGCTTCGAGCGCACCAACTACTTCGAGACCATGCCCACGCACCAGCTGGAGCTCGCGCTCTGGCTGGAGGCCGACCGCATGGGCTCGCTGCTCGCGGCCCTCGACGACGAGTCCATGGAGAACCAGCGGGACGTCGTCAAGAACGAGCGCCGCCAGCGCTACGACAACGTGCCGTACGGCACCGCCTTCGAGCGCCTCACCGCGCTCGCGTACCCCGAGGGCCACCCGTACCACCACACCCCGATCGGCTCGATGGCCGACCTGGACGCCGCCACCCTGGAAGACGCGCGGAACTTCTTCCGCACGTACTACGCGCCGAACAACGCGGTGCTGTCGGTCGTCGGCGACATCGACCCGGAGCAGACCCTGGCCTGGGTCGAGAAGTACTTCGGCTCCATCCCCGGCCACGACGGCAAGCCCGCGCCGCGCCCCGGCGACCTGCCCGAGGTCATCGGCGAGCAGCTGCGCGAGGTGATCGAGGAGGAGGTCCCGGCCCGCGCGCTGATGGCCGCCTACCGCCTGCCGCACGACGGCACGCGCGCGTGCGACGCGGCCGACCTGGCCCTGACCATCCTCGGCGGCGGCGAGTCCTCCCGCCTGCACAACCGCCTGGTCCGCCGCGACCGCACCGCCGTGGCCGCCGGCTTCGGCCTGTTGCGGCTCGCCGGCGCGCCCTCGCTCGGCTGGCTGGACGTCAAGACCTCCGGCGGCGTCGAGGTCCCGCAGATCGAGACCGCCGTCGACGAGGAGCTGGCCCGGTTCGCCGCCGAGGGCCCGACGCCCGAGGAGATGGAGCGCGCCCAGGCCCAGCTGGAGCGCGAATGGCTGGACCGGCTCGGCACGGTCGCCGGCCGCGCCGACGAACTGTGCCGCTACGCGGTGCTGTTCGGCGACCCGCAGCTCGCCCTGACCGCCGTGAACCGGGTCCTCGAGGTCACCGCCGAGGAGGTGCAGGAGGTCGCCAAGGCCCGGCTGCGCCCCGACAACCGCGCCGTCCTGGTCTACGAGCCGGTGGGCACCGAGAACGCCGACGACAGCGACGAGGAAGAGGGAGCGGACCAGTGACCGACGCTGCCGCGTCTTTGACGAGCATGACCTTCCACCCGCAGCCCCAGCCGGGCGCGGCCAGGCCCTGGGCCTTCCCGGCCCCCGAGCGCGGCGCGCTCGACAACGGCCTGACCGTGCTGCGCTGCCACCGCCCCGGCCAGCAGGTGGTCGCCGTCGAGATCTTCGTCGACGCCCCCCTCGACGCCGAGCCCGAGGGCCTGGACGGCGTCGCCACGATCATGGCCCGGGCCCTGTCCGAGGGCACCGACCAGCGCTCGGCCGAGGAGTTCGCGGCCGAGCTGGAGCGTTGCGGCGCCACCCTCGACGCGCACGCCGACCACCCCGGCGTGCGGGTCTCCCTCGAGGTCCCGGTCTCCCGGCTGCCCAAGGCGCTCGCCCTGCTCTCCGAGGCCCTGATCGCCCCGGCGTTCGCCGAGTCCGAGGTCGAGCGCCTGGTGCGCAACCGGCTCGACGAGATCCCGCACGAGACGGCCAACCCGGCCCGCCGGGCCGCCAAGCAGCTCTCCAAGGAGCTGTTCCCGGCCGCCGCGCGCATGTCCCGGCCGCGCCAGGGCACCGAGGAGACCGTCGAGGCGATCGACGCCGCCGCCGTCCGCGCCTTCTACGACGCGCACGTGCGGCCGGCCGCCGCCACCGCCGTGGTCGTCGGCGACCTCACCGGCGTCGAGCTGGACAAGGTGCTCGACGAGACCCTGGGCGCCTGGACGGGTGCCCCGGCGGCGCCGCGTCCGATGCCGTCCATCACCGCCGACGACACCGGCCGGGTCGTCATCGTGGACCGTCCCGGCGCCGTCCAGACGCAGCTGCTCATCGGCCGCGTCGGCGCCGACCGGCACGACCGTGTGTGGCCGGCCCAGGTGCTCGGCACGTACTGCCTCGGCGGCACCCTCACCTCCCGCCTGGACCGCGTCCTGCGCGAGGAGAAGGGCTACACCTACGGCGTGCGCGCCTTCGGCCAGGTGCTGCGCTCCGACGGTGAGGGCCACGGCGCCTCGATGCTCGCCATCAGCGGCTCCGTCGACACCCCCAACACCGGTCCGGCACTTGACGACCTGTGGAAGGTGCTGCGCACGCTCGCCGCAGAGGGCCTGACGGACGCCGAGCGCGATGTCGCCGTGCAGAACCTGGTGGGCGTCGCCCCGCTCAAGTACGAGACGGCCGCCTCCGTCGCGGGCACGCTGGCCGACCAGGTCGAGCAGCACCTCCCGGACGACTTCCAGGCGCAGCTCTACGCGCGCCTCGCCGAGACGGGCACCGTGGAGGCGACCGCCGCCGTGGTCAACGCCTTCCCGGTGGACCGCCTCGTCACGGTCCTGGTCGGGGACGCGTCGCAGATCGAGGAGCCGGTGCGCGCCCTGGGCATCGGTGAAGTGCGTGTCGTCACGGGCTGATTGAGCTCCGGTCACGCACGGAGGAGGACCCCCGCGACCTGGTTCGCCGGGGTCCTCCCCTTTGCCCGTATTGGGAGCGGCTGTGGGCTAATGACCTGTGGCATGTCTAACAAATCCGCTGCCGTGTTTGGCGATTGACAGAAGATCGGCCTAGCGTCGATCCGGCTGTCCGGCCATTGCACGACGCCGCATCCGCGGCAACGGACAGTCATCGCCGAGTCCCCGTAAGGCGCGAGCCTGGGGAGCCGGGGACCCACCCGTAGTCCCCTGGGGTGAATCGGACGCCTTCGCGCCACGCGGAGGGGCCCGTAGGAGACCTTCCTGCTCCAAACCCGTCAGCTAACCCGGTAGGCGAGAGGGAAGGAAAGGATCAGCCACTACATGGCGTTCACCCGTGCCACCGGGAAGCATCGTGGTCCGAGCCGTCTGGCGCGCCGCAGCGCGGGCGTCGCCGGCGTGGCGACCTTCGCCACCGCAGGCGTCATCGGCACCCTCGCCTCCCCGGCGCTCGCCGCCGACACGGAGCAGCCCTCCGTCGAGGACACCGGTCTCACCCAGGTGATCACCGAGGAGTCCCTCGCCCAGCGGGTCGACGCCCAGGCCTCCGCGCAGGAGAAGGAGGCCTACGAGGCCGCCGCCCGCGCCAGGGCCACCGCCGAGGCGAAGCGCAAGGCCGAGGCCCGCGCCAAGGAGATCCGGGCCGCCAAGGAGCGCGCCGCCCGCGAGGCCGAGCGCAAGCGCCTGGCGTCCTTCCAGCTCCCCGTCTCCGGCTCCTACGTGAGCACCGGCTACAAGACCGGCGGCTCGCTCTGGTCCTCCGGCAGCCACACCGGCATCGACTTCCACGCCGCCTACGGCACCAAGGTCGTCTCCGTCGGCTCCGGCACCGTCGTCGAGGCCGGCTGGGGCGGCGCCTACGGCAACAACATCGTGATCCGGATGAACGACGGCACGTACACGCAGTACGGGCACCTCTCCGCGATCCAGGTCTCCGTCGGCCAGACGGTCACGCCGGGCGAGCGGATCGGCGTCTCCGGCTCCTCCGGCAACTCCACCGGCCCGCACCTCCACTTCGAGGCGCGCACCGGTGCCGAGTACGGCTCGGACATCAACCCGATCAGCTACCTCCGCTCGCGCGGGGTGAACGTCTGACGGTCGCATCCCGTGCGAAAGCCCCGGCTCGAAACGAGCCGGGGCTTTTTTGCGTCCCTTTCCGTCGGGCGGCATCGGAAATTCCCGCGTCCTGCAATAGAGTCGCCGGACAGGCGCCGCTCGATCTGGATTCGCGCGGACAAAAGCGGAGGTCGGACATGCGCATTCCCGCGCACTCGGTATGCACGGCGATCCGGGACGACATCGTCTCCGGGGTGTACGCGCGGGGAGCCAGACTGACGGAGGAACAGCTCGCCCGCCGCTACGGCGTCTCCCGCGTCCCGGTCCGCGAGGCGCTGCGCACCCTGGAGTCCGAGGGCTTCGTGGTCAGCCGCCGGCACGCCGGCGCCCATGTCGCCGAGCCCACCGCGCAGGAGGCCGCCGACCTGCTCGACATGCGCTCCCTGCTGGAACCCCTGGGCGCCGCCCGGGCCGCGCAGCGGCGCACCGAAGCCCACCTCAAGGTGCTGCGCGGCCTGGTCAGACTGGGGCAGGAACGGGCCAGGCGCGGCAGGGGAGAGGATCTGGCCTCGCTGGGCGGCTGGTTCCACGAGACGCTGGCGCAGGCCTCGGGCAGCCCGTCGCTCACGACGCTGCTCACGCAACTGCGTTACAAGATCGCCTGGATGTACGCGGTGGAGCCCTCCGAGCGGCCCGTGGAGGCCTGGGCCGAGCACGGCGCGATCGTGGACGCGGTCGCGCGCGGGGACGCCGAGCGGGCCCGGAACCTGACCGCGCTCCACGGGGAGCACGCGGTGGCGCTGCACCGGCTGAAACAGGCGGACCGGCCCCGTGTGAGGGTTTCGCAACACGTCGTCAACATGGCGGGCCCCCGGAATTAACACGCGCGCCGTATACAAAGAACCGAGGAATTCCTCGGCGCAATTCGGCACGCCTGAATTCTTCGGCGGCATGCCGTGACGGTCCTCCGGCTGCCCGAAATTCTTCGACCTCGCCGAGAAGAGGCAAAAGAAGCCGTGCCCTCCGGAATTCCGGAGGGCACGGCTTCCTCGCGATCCGCCGTCGGGGAGGAGACGGCTCAGACGGTCTCGGGGAGCTCCTCGAGACCCTCGGCCACCAGCTTCGCGAGGCGCTCGAGCGCGGCCTCGGCGCCATCGGCGTCCGAGGCGAGCACGATCTCCTCGCCGCCCTGGGCACCCAGGCCGAGCACCGCGAGCATCGACGCGGCGTTGACCGGGTTGCCGTCGGCCTTGGCGATCGTCACGGGGACGCCGGCGGCCGTGGCGGCACGGACGAAGATGGAGGCGGGGCGGGCGTGCAGGCCCTCGGCCCAGCCGACGTTGACGCGGCGCTCAGCCATGGTGGTTGCCCTTCAACTTTCAGCGGTTGTCTAGACCAGTCTCTCACGGGTGGCGACGTGCTCCTACCGACCTTCGACCCGGGTGCGGGAGGGCCCCTCGGCCCTCCTTACCTTGCACGGCGGGCAAGCGGCGCGCGACCGGTGCCACCGTCGTACCCCCGCCGTAGGCTTGGCCCATGCAGAGCGCGTCGGAGCAGTCGGAGCAGTCGGAACACGCATACCCCGACCACTGGGAGGCGGACGTCGTCCTCCGCGACGGCGGCACCGCGCGCATCCGGCCCATCACCGTCGACGACGCCGACCGGCTGGTCAGCTTCTACGAGCAGGTCTCGGACGAGTCGAAGTACTACCGCTTCTTCGCCCCCTATCCGCGCCTCTCCGCCAAGGACGTCCACCGCTTCACCCACCACGACTTCGTGGACCGCGTCGGGCTCGCGGCGACCGTGGGCGGCGAGTTCATCGCCACCGTGCGCTACGACCGCATCAACGAACTGGGGCGCCCCGCCTCCGCCCCCGCCGACGAGGCCGAGGTCGCCTTCCTCGTCCAGGACGCCCACCAGGGGCGCGGCGTCGCCTCCGCCCTCCTGGAGCACATCGCGGCCGTCGCCCGGGAGCGCGGGATCCGGCGGTTCGCCGCCGAGGTGCTGCCCGCCAACACGAAGATGATCAAGGTCTTCACCGACGCCGGCTACACCCAGAAGCGCAGCTTCGAGGACGGATCCGTCCGCCTCCACCTCGACCTCGAACCCACCGACCGCTCGCTCGCCGTCCAGCGCGCCCGCGAACAGCGCGCCGAGGCCCGCTCGGTGCAGCGGCTCCTCGCCCCCGGCTCCGTCGCCGTCATCGGCGTCGGCCGCGCCCCCGGCGGCGTCGGCAGGACCGTGCTCCGCAATCTCCTCGACGCCGGCTACACCGGCCGCGTCCACGCCGTGAACGCCGCCCTGGGGGAGGGCCCCCACGAGCTGGAGGGGGTCCCCGCCGTCCGCTCCGTCGCCGCCGTCGGGGAGCCCGTCGACCTCGCCGTCGTCGCCGTCCCCGCCGAGCGGGTCCCCGAGGCCGTCGCCGACTGCGGAGAGCACGGGGTCCGCGGCCTCGTCGTCCTCTCCGCCGGATACGCCGAAAGCGGGGCCGACGGCCGCGAACGCCAGCGCGCACTGGTGCGCCAGGCCCGCTCGTACGGCATGCGGATCATCGGGCCCAACGCCTTCGGGATCATCAATACGGCCGAGTCCGTCCGGCTGAACGCCTCCCTCGCCCCCCAGATGCCGGCCGCCGGACGGATCGGGCTCTTCACCCAGTCCGGCGCCATCGGCATCGCCCTGCTCGCCGGACTGCACCGGCGCGGCGCCGGCCTCTCCGCCTTCCTCTCCGCGGGCAACCGCGCCGACGTCTCCGGCAACGACCTCCTCCAGCACTGGTACGACGACCCCGCCACCGACGTCGTCCTCCTCTACCTGGAGTCCATCGGCAACCCCCGGAAGTTCACCCGGCTCGCCCGCCGGACCGCCGCGCTCAAGCCCGTCGTGGTCGTCAAGGGCGCCCGGCACAGCGGCAGCGCCCCGCCCGGCCACCGCGTCCCGGTCACCCGTATCCCGCACGCCACCGTCTCCGCCCTGCTGCGCCAGGCCGGCGTCATCCGCGTCGACACCGTCACCGAACTCGTCGACGCGGGCCTCCTCCTCGCCGACCAGCCCCTGCCCGCCGGCCCCCGCGTCGCCATCCTCGGCAACTCCGAGTCCCTCGGCCTGCTCACCTACGACGCCTGCCTCACCGAGGGCCTGCGCCCGCTGCGCCCCCTCGACCTGACCACCGGAGCCACCCCCGCCGACTTCCGCGCCGCGCTCACCGCCGCCCTCGCCGACGACGCCTGCGACGCCGTCGTCGTCACCGCCATCCCCTGGGTCGGCGAGAACGGCGCCACCGAGTCCGGCGACGGCGAGGTCCTCGCCGCGGCCCTCCGTTCCGCCGTCGCCGCCGCCCCCGGCCCCGCCAAGCCGGTCGTCGTCGTCCACGTCGAGATGGGCGCCCTCGCCGAGGCCCTCTCCGCCGCCACCCGCACCCGCCCGGCCGGCCGCACCGCCCCCGTCGCCTCCTCCCCGGCGGGCGCCGCGGCCCCGGCGACGGGGGAGCCGCGCACGGAGACCGAGACGGACACGGCGACCGAGCCCGCTCCGGCGCAGGCCCCCGCACCCGGCCCCATCCCCGCCTACCCCGCCGCCGAGCGCGCCGTCCGCGCCCTCGCCGAATCCGTCCGCTACGCCCAATGGCGCCGCCAGAGCGCCGCGGACCCCGGGCGCGTGCCCGAGTTCGACCGCATCGACGAGACCGGTGCCGC
Organism: Streptomyces sp. NPDC101191; assembly: GCF_044767915.1. Taxonomy (NCBI): domain Bacteria; kingdom Bacillati; phylum Actinomycetota; class Actinomycetes; order Kitasatosporales; family Streptomycetaceae; genus Streptomyces; species Streptomyces sp. NPDC101191. The sequence goes on along the minus strand of NZ_JBIWOU010000008.1, from coordinate 268,834 downwards.
CGCCCTCATCGAGCGCAGCCTCGGCGAGCCGCAGGCCGACCCCCGGGGCGTCACCCTCGGCCTCGACGCCACCCTGGAACTGCTCGGCCGGTACGGCATCGAGGTGCTGCCCACCCTGCCCGCGCCCACCCCCGACGAGGCCGTCCGCGCCGCCGCCCGCCTCGGCTTCCCCGTCGCCCTCAAGACCACCGCGCCCCACCTGCGCCACCGCCCCGACCTCGGCGGCGTCCGGCTCGACCTGGCCACCGAGGAGCAGCTGCGCACCGCGTACGGCGAGCTCACCGAGACCCTCGGCAAGCCCGAGGAGCTCCAGCCGGTCGTCCAGGCGATGGTGCCCCGCGGCGTCGACACCGTCGTCCGCTCCGCCATCGACCCCGCCGTCGGCGCCGTCCTCTCCTTCGGCCTCGCCGGCGCCGCCTCCGAACTCCTCGGCGACATGTCCCACCGGCTCGTTCCGGCCACCGACCGGGACGCCGCCGAGCTGGTCCGCTCCATCCGCACCGCCCCCCTCCTCTTCGGCTGGCGCGGCGCGGCCCCCGTCGACACGCCCGCGCTGGAGGAGCTCCTGCTGCGCGTCTCCCGGCTCGTCGACGACCACCCCGAGGTCGTCGCCATCTCCCTCGAACCCGTCGTCGTCGCGCCCCGCGGCCTCTCCGTCCTCGGCGCCACCGTCCGCCTCGCGCCGCCGCCGCCCCGCACCGACCTCGGCCCGCGCCGTCTGCCGAGCTACTAGAGAGACCGTGAGATGACCGAGCCGACCAGCCCCGCCGGAGGGCCGGAAGGGGCCCCGCAGCCCCGTAGGATGGAGTCCATGGCGAAGACCGGTACGACGACCCAGGGGCTGCGCGCGGCGATCGAGCGCAGCGGCTACTACCCGGCCCTCGTGGCCGAGGCGGTGGAGTCCGCCGTCGGCGGCGAGGCCGTCACGTCGTACGTGGTCCACCAGGAGACCACCTTCGACGCCAACGAGGTCCGGCGCCACGTCACGGTCCTCGTCCTCACGGCCAACCGTTTCATCGTCAGCCACACCGACGAGCAGTCCGCCGACAACAGCTCCCCGACGCCGTACGCCACGACGTCCACCGAGTCCGTCAAGCTCGACCGGATCTCGTCGATCGTCGTCAGCCGTGTCGTCGCCAACCCCGAGTCGTACACCCCCGGCACCCTGCCCCGCGAGGTCGTCCTGACCATCGGCTGGGGCGCGGTCTCGCGCATCGACCTGGAGCCGGCCGCCTGCGGCGACCCCAACTGCGACGCCGACCACGGCTACACCGGCAACTCCACCGCCGACGACCTCAGCCTCCGGGTCAGCGACGCCGGCGACGGCCCCGACACCGTCCGGCAGACCCTGGCCTTCGCCCAGGCGCTCTCCGAAGCCACCGCCGCCACCGCGGTCGCCCGCTGATGGCCCAGCCCGCCACGCTCGCCCAGGGCTGGCCCGACGAACCGGTGCCGCTGGACCCCGCCGCGGCCCCGCTCCCCGAGTACGGCAGCGGGTCGCTCGGCGACCTGCTCCCGACGCTCGTCGCCGGGCAGGGAGTGCCCGGCTGCGAGGCGCGGATCGCCGAGCTCGCGCCCGCCGACCGCAACTGCGTCTTCCTCATCGACGGACTCGGCTGGGAGCAGATCAAGGCCCACCCGGACGAGGCCCCGTACCTCACCTCGCTGCTCGCCACCTCGCGCGGCGGCACCGGGCGCCCCCTCACCGCCGGCTTCCCCGCCACCACCGCGACCTCGCTCGCCTCGGTCGGCACCGGGCAGTTCCCCGGCGCCCACGGCCTGCCCGGCTACACGGTGCGCAATCCCGACACCGGCGAGCTGATGAACCAGCTCCGCTGGAAGCCCTGGACCCCGCCGCGCGTCTGGCAGCCGTACCCCACCGTCTTCCAGCTCGCCGACGAGGCCGGTGTCCACACAGCCCAGGTCTCCTCGCCGATCTTCCAGGAGACCCCGCTCACCAAGATCGCGCTGAGCGGCGGCACCTTCCTCGGGCGGCTCTCCGGCGAGGAGCGCATGGACTGCGCCGCCGAGCAGCTCGCCGCAGGCGACCGCGCGCTGGTCTACACGTACTACAGCGAGCTCGACGGCGCCGGACACCGCTTCGGCATCGACTCCGACGCCTGGCGCGGCCAGCTGATGTTCGTCGACCGGCTCGTCCAGCGGCTCGCCGAACAGCTGCCGCCCCGCTCGGCCCTCTACGTCACCGCCGACCACGGTATGGTCGACATCCCCTTCGACGAGGACCACCGGATCGACTTCGACGAGGACTGGGAGCTGCGGGCCGGTGTCGCCCTGCTCGGCGGCGAGGGCCGCGCCCGCCACGTCTACGCCGTTCCCGGCGCCGAGGCGGACGTCCTCACCTGCTGGCGCGAGGTCATCGGCGACCGCTTCTGGGTCGCGAGCCGCGACGAGGCCATCGAGCTCGGCTGGTTCGGCGACCGGATCGACGAGCGGGTCTACGGCCGGATCGGCGACGTGGTCGCCGCGGCCGAGGGCGACCTCGCCATCACCGCCTCCGTCAACGAGCCGAACGAGTCCGCCATGGCCGGCATGCACGGGTCCATGACCCCGGCGGAGCAGCTCGTCCCGCTGCTCGAAGTCCGCACCTGAGGCCTCCGCCACCACCCGCCTCCGCCCCTCGCCCCCTTCCCTCTCCGATCTCGAAAGGTCCTCGACCTCCCATGCCCGAGCTGGTGTTCTTCTCCGGAACGATGGACTGCGGAAAGAGCACCCTCGCTCTTCAGATCGAGCACAACCGCTCCACCCGTGGCCTCCAGGGCATGATCTTCACGCGGGACGACCGCGCCGGCGAGGGCAAGCTCTCGTCGCGGCTCGGCCTGGTCACCGACGCCGTCGAGGCCGCCGAGGGCTTCGACTTCTACGCCTACCTGGTCGCCCATCTGTCGAAGGGCGGGCGCTGCGACTACGTCATCGCCGACGAGGCGCAGTTCCTGGCGCCCGAGCAGATCGACCAGCTGGCCCGGGTCGTCGACGACCTGGAGCTCGACGTGTTCGCCTTCGGCATCACCACCGACTTCCGCTCCAAGCTGTTCCCCGGATCGCAGCGGCTCGTCGAGCTGGCGGACCGGGTGGAGGTCCTCCAGGTCGAGGCCCTGTGCTGGTGCGGTGCCCGCGCCACCCACAACGCGCGGACCGTCGGCGGCGAGATGGTGGTCGAGGGCGCGCAGGTGGTCGTCGGCGACGTCAACGCGGGTGACGAGGTCGGCTACGAGGTGCTGTGCCGCCGTCACCACCGCCGCCGCATGACGGCCGCCACCGCTCGCGCGGCGGCGCTGTCCCCGGATGTCCTGCCCGTGCCCGACGCCTCCTAGGGAGCGTTCGCGGGGGAGGCCTCCGGCACGCCGTCCACCGGGGACGGAGCGGACGGGCCGTCCTCCTCCGGTACGGCGGGCGCGACCGGCGGAGCGTGGTCACCGGGCCCGACCGGCGGGGCGTGGTCACCGGGCCCGACCGGCGGCGCGCCTCCCCCCGACCCGTCGGCGGGTGCCCCGTCCGCCCCCAGCGCGAGGGACGGGACCGCCCGGAAGCGGCGCCGGTACTCCATCGGTGTCGTGTCGAGCCGCCGCCGGAACGCCCGGATCAGCGTGTCCGTCGTACCGAAGCCGCAGCTGCTCGTGATGCGTTCGAGGGTGGCGTCGGTGGACTCCAGCAGGTGGCGGGCGCGTTCGACGCGGGCCGCCTCGACGTAGGCGCTCGGGGTCGTCCCGAGCTCGGCCTTGAAGATCCTGGTGAGCTGGCGCTCGCTGACGTGGGCGCTCGCGGCGAGCTCCGCGAGGGTGAGCGGGGAGCCGAGACGGCGCGTGACGTAGTGGCGCAGGTCCTCGACGCGCCGGGTGGTGGAGACCGGTTCGAGGGGCACGCTGAACTGGCTCTGGCCGCTGGGCCGCTTCAGATACATCACCAACTGCCGCGCCACGCGCAGCGCCAGCGTCTCGCCGAAGTCGTCGGCGACGAGGGCGAGCGACAGATCGAGGCACGAGCTGATGCCGGCGCCGGTCCACACGTCGCCGTCGCGGATGAAGATCGGGTCGGCGTCGACCTCCACCTCCGGGTGATCCGAGGCGAGTTGCCGCGCGGTGGACCAGTGGGTGGTGGCGCGCTTGCCGTCGAGCAGCCCGGCAGCGGCGAGGATGTGCGCACCGACGCAGACCGAGGCGACGCGCCGGGTCCGCTCGGCCAGGACGCGTACCCAGGCGACCACCGCGGGATCGACCAGGGCGTGCACGCGCCGTTCGCCGTCCACCTCGACGGAGCCGGGCACCAGCAGCGTGTCGATGCTCCTGGCGGCCGCCTCCTCGAAGGTGACGTCGGGCAGCACGCGTACCCCGGCCGCGGTGGTGACCGGCGCCAGGGTCTCGGCGGCGAGGACGACCTCGTAGGCCGCCGCGTCGTCCGTCTCGCGCCGCAGGAGGGCGAACACCTCGGGCGGTCCGGTGACGTCGAGCAGGTCCACCCCTTCGAAGAGGACGATGACGATCAGGCGTCCGACGGTGCTCATGGGTCTCCGCCCGGTGTTCGGCAACGGTGTTCGCATACGCAGGGTAGCCGCGGCCGGCGGCACCGGCTGTTCACCTGAGGTGCGCTCAGGAACCTCCTCGTGCTCGGTCGGGGGTCGCCCGACTCGGAGGTAATGCGTTTCTACGACGATCAGAACGCCCGCGCCGGGCCGAAGCGCCATAAGGGCCGATCCGCTCGGAACGGGCCGAACGGGCCGGCGAGCAGCCCCTGGAGGACGTGTGCCACCCGCTGCCGAGACCGAGCACCCCCCGTCGCGGCCCCGGCTGCGGGCAGCGGCCGGGGCGGCCGTGCTCACCGGACTGCTGTTCTGCCTCGCGGGGCGCCTCGCGGGGAGCTATCCGTTCGGCCCCAGGACCCGGAACATCGTCGACCTGGGCCAGCAGTACCTCCCGTTTCACGCGTACTGGCGGACGCTGCTCACGGGGGAGAGCCACGGCGATCTCTTCCTCAACTGGACGTCGGGATTCGGCTCCAACTTCCTCGGCGACTTCGGCACCTATCTGAGCAGCCCGTTCGATCTGCTCGTCGTCCTCTTTCCGGCGGACCGCACCGAACTCGCCCTGTACGTCGTCACCACCGCCAAGATCGCCACCGCGGCCGCGGCGATGGCGGCCCTGCTCCTCACCCTCAGGCGCGGGCCCTGGCCGGTCGCCGCCGTCCTCGGCACCGCGTACGCCCTGTCCGGCTGGACCTTCAACTACGCGGCCACCGTGCCGATGTGGCTCGACGGACTCGTCGCCTTCCCGCTGCTGTGCCTGGTGGGGGAGTGGGCCCGCAAGGGGCGCCGGCCGGTCCTGGGGCCGCTCGTCGTCGCCGTCGCCTGGTTCGCCAACTTCTACACCGCCTACATGGCCACCATCGGCGCCGGCGTCGTCCTCGTCGTCCGGCTGCTCACCACCGACGACACCGGCTCCGACCGGCCCGCCGTCACACGCACCGGCGCCGCCCCCGGCCGCGCGTCCGGCGCGGGCACCGCCACCCACGACGCCACCCACGACGCCGACCGCGCGCGCCACGGCGACGGCCGCCTCCGTGATCCGGACGGCCGGTACGGCAGCGGCGGCTCCGACGGCCTGGACGGCCCGGAGGGCAGCGGCGGCTCCGGCGGCCCGCGCCGGACCCTCGGCCGGTACGGCAGCGGCGGCTCCAATGCCCTGGACGGCCCGGACGGCAGCGGCGGCTCCGACGGCCCCCGCCGCACCGTCGGGCAGCGGCGCCCGCGCCTCGCCGCGCTACTGCGGGCCGCCCGGAGCGTCCTCATCGGCATCGGGCTGGCAGCCCCGCTCGTCGTGGTCATCTTCCTCGCCACCAAGGTCGCCGACCCGACCCCGCCCACCGCCTTCGCCCCCGCCGCCTGGACGGACGTGCTCGCCCGCTTCCTGCCGGCCACCGCGAGCGTCGCCACCCCCGCCCTCTTCATCGGCACGCCCGCCCTCGCCCTCGCCCTCACCCTGCCCTTCAACACCTCCGTCGCCGCCCGGGTCCGCACCGGCTGGGCCGTGGCGGTCGTCCTGGTCACACTCTCCCTGCAGTGGGAGCCGACCCATCTGATCTGGCACGCGGGCGCCTCGCCCAACGGCATCCCCTACCGCCAGACCTTCGTCCTCTGCGGCCTGCTCCTCATGGCGGCCTGGCTGTCCGTGGCCCGGGGCGTGCCCCGGCCCCTCGCGCTGCTCGGCGGCGCCGGACTGCTCGTGTTCGGCGCCCGCGCGGCCGCCGTCAGCCGGGACATCGACCGATGGACGTACCCAGCCGCCGTCGGCGCCATGGCCCTGGCCGTGCTCGCCGCCGTCGCCGCACTGCTCGCCCGCGGGGCCACGGGCCGCCGCGCCCGGCGCCTGCTGCCGGTCCTGGCGGTCGGACTGCTGCTCGCCGCGCAGACCGGGGAGATCCTCGTCACCGGCAAGCGCACGGAGGAACAGCAGCTGAGCAAGGTCTCCTGGTCGCCACGTGTCGGCCCCTGGCACACGGACATGACCCGCGCCGTCGCGGAGAAGGACGCCTGGCCGAGGCACCGCACCGACCCCGGCGAGGTGCCCGGCGGCAACGACGTCCTGCTCGTCGGCGGGCAGGGCGCCGACTACTACAGCAGCCTCACGGCCGACACGTACTCCCGGACGCTCGCCGGTCTCGGCTTCGGCTACTTCGCCAAGGGCCGGCACCCCGTCACCCTCGACAACCCCGTCACCGACGCGATCTTCTCGATCGGCACCCGGATGCGGTCCACCCCGAAGGCCGAGCTCGCCGTCGACCGGCTCCCCGAGGCCGGCATCACCGTCACGGACACCCCCGTACCGCCGCTCGTGACCGTCCACCCGACGGACCCAAGGCCGCGGACGAGCGCGGCGAACGCCTTCGCCCGCCAGGAGCGCATGCTCGGCCACACCGTCTACGAGGTCCCCGCCGCGCGCCGTACCGACGCACCCGACGGCACCGCCACCCTCGACGTGCGCTGCCCGGCCGGCTCCGAGGTCTGGTTCTGGGCGCCCGAGTACCAGGGCACCGCCGCGCTCGCGGACGGCCCGGCAGTGGGCTTCGCCGGCAGACTTCCCGCCGTACTGGGCCCCATGCAGCGGCTCGGCACCGTCCCCGCCACCGGTGCCGTACGGATCCGGCTGCTCCCCGAGGACGGCGCGAAGCCCCGGCTGAAGCTGCCCGCCCAACCCGTCGGCTGCCTGGAGCGGCAAAGGCTCACCTCCGCCGTCCGGGACCTCACCGCCACCGGCGCGACCGAGGTGCGCACCACCGGCCACACCCTCACCGCGGACCTTCCCGCGGGCAGCACCGGCACCGCCGTGCTCGCCGTCCCCCGGATCTCCGGCTGGCGCTGTGCCGCCGGCGACGCCCCGCTCGCACCCGCACACAGCCGGCTCGGCCTGCTCGCCGTCCCCCTCGACGGCAAGGCCACCTCCGTGACCTGCTCCTTCCGCCCGCCGGGCGTCCGGATCGGCGGCGCGGTCGGTGCGGCGGCCCTCGCCGCCCTCCTGGCCACCGCCGTGCTCCACCGGCGCCGCGGCCGTGCACGCGAGGGACGGCAAGAGTTCACCGCCCGTGCACATCGGGCTCGTTCACCGGAGAAGAGCGCTGTCTAGTCTGCCCGCCTGTACAGATACGCGAGTTGGGGATTCCGAGTGCCGAAACTGTCCGTCGTCGTGCCGTTCCACAATGTCGGGCCCTACGCCCCCGACACCCTGCGCAGTCTCGCCGACAACGCGGATGCGGACACCGAGTTCCTGCTGGTCGACGACCACTCCACCGACGAGACCCCGGACTTCCTCGACCGCTGGAAGGACCGCATCCCGCAGGCCACCGTGATCCGGCACGAGACCAACCTCGGCGTGGCACAGGCCCGCAACACCGGCATCGACGCGGCGACCGGCGACTACCTCACCTTCCTCGACGGCGACGACTGGTACGCCCCCGGCCACCTGCGCGCGATGGTGGCCGGCATCGACCGCCTCGGCTGCGACTTCGCCCGCACCGACCACGTCCTGTCGACCGACCGCAACCGGCAGATCCGCTACGCGCCGGCCAAGGAACGCGACACCGTCATGGACCCGAGAGACGGCATCGCCCCGGCCAGCATGGTGACGATGGTCGACTACCCCTTCGTCCCCTTCGGCATCTACAGCGCCCGCCTCTTCGAGAACGGTGCCTCGCGTTTCGAGACGAAGCTGCGCACCGCCGAGGACCGGCTGTGGATCTGGCGGCTCCACCTCACGGCCCGCACCTACGCGGCCCTCTCCCTGCACGGAGTCTTCTACCGGCGCGGCGTCACCACCTCGCTGACCCAGATCACCGACAACCGCCAGCTCGACTTCATCCCGTCCTACGACCTGCTGCTCGACGAGGTCTCCCGCGACCGCGACGCCGACCGCTTCCTGCCGAAGGCCGTCCGCACCTACTGCGCGATGATCGCCTTCCACATGGCGAAGGCCGACCAGTACGAGCCCGCCGTCACCAAGCGCCTCCGGCGCGATGTCAGCGACGCCCTGCGCCGGATGCCGCAGGCGGTCCTCGACGAGACCCTCGCGACCATGGACACCCCCCGCAGCACCCTGCTCAGGAGCCTGCGAGACACCGGAAAGGCCGCCTGACCCATGGCGCACGACCGCGTTCAGATCTTCCAGGTGTCGACGCTCTACGGCGCCGCCACCGTGGCGGCCGCCCTCGACGCCGGCCGGTTCGGCGCCCCCGGCCACGCCCGCCGCCTCCTCCTCGTCGCGAACAACGCCGAGATCCCCGAGACCGCCGTCCGGATCGACTCGATGACCGGCTACGAGCGGATCGCCGCCCGCTTCGACGAGGTCGTCGACTGGAACGAGGCCGTCCACCCGCACCACCCCAGCTCCTGGGCGCCCCGCCCCGAGGAGTCCCCGCTGTGGCAGCGGGTCCTCCGCACCGCGTGGGGCCTGGGCTCCGCCACCGTCGAGGTGATCGTCGAGTCCATCCAGGTCAACCCGGCGAAGGCGCTCGCCGCCGTGTTCGCCGAAAGCGCCGTCCACGTCTACGCCGACGGGCTCATGAGCTACGGCCCCACCCGCGACGAACTGCCCCAGTCGATCGCGGCCCGGGTCCGCCGGGTCCTCCACCTCGACCTGGTGCCGGGACTGCGCCCGCTGCTGCTCACCGAGTACGGCGTCGGGGCCGAGCTCGTCCCCGACGACGCCTTCCGTGCCGTTCTCCGGGAGATCGCCGAGGACGGGGGCGAGGACGGCCGGCTGGCGGAGGCCGTCGCCGCCGCGCCGACCGCGCTGCTGCTCGGTCAGTACCTCGCCGTCCTCGGCATCCTCACCGGCGAGGAGGAAGAGGAGCTGCACCTGCGGATGCTGCGCGGCGCGGTCGCGGCCGGGCACCGCTCGATCGTCTTCAAGCCGCACCCCACGGCCCCGGCGAGCTATTCGCACGCCCTCCACGAGGAGGCCGCCCGCACCGGCGTGACCCTGACCGTGCTGGACGGGCCGCTGCTCGCCGAGACCTTCTACGAGCGCTGCCGTCCCGGCCTCGTCGTCGGCTGCTTCTCCACCGCGATGCTCACGGCCGCGGTCTACTACGGCGTCCCCGTCGCGCGCGTGGGCACCGACACCGTGCTGGCCCGGCTCACCCCGTACGAGAACAGCAACCGCGTCCCGCTGACGATCGTCCACCACCTCGTCCCCGACCTGGAGGGCGCCGCCGAGCCCGCCGTACCCGGCGAGGCGCCCGACAGTCTCGCGCCGCTGGTCCGGGCGGTCGGCCACTGCATGCGCCCGACCGCGCACCCGGGCCTGCGAACCGAGACGATCGCCTACCTGGCGGCACACGGCACCGGCCCCGCGGCCGCGCTCCACTTCCCGGCGGAGCGGCTGGCGGAGCTGGCACTGCGGATCCCGGCGCGGGCGTAGGCCTGCAGGTGGGCACCCGGGCGTTCGTCTCGCCGTCATGCGTGGCGGGGGAGCAGGAGCGCGCCCGGAGCCTTGTGCGCCCTGGCCGCCGTGGTTCCGGGCGGCCGTGTCCTAGCGTCGGGGCGTCGACCGCACCAGCGTGAAGACCGCGCCCTCCGGGTCGGTCACCAGGGCGAGCCGCCCCGCCGTGCCCTCGCGCGGCGGACGCAGCACCTGGCCGCCCAGCTCGCCGACCAGGCGGGCGGACGCGTCCACGTCCTCGACCTCGAAGTACGTCATCCAGTGCGCGCCCCGGTCCCGCGGCAGCGCCGTGCCCACCCCGTGCAGGGAGGCGACCGGGCGGCCGTCGAGGTGGAGCGTCAGATAGTCGAAGTCGGCGGAGACGACGGGTTCGGCCTCGTAACCGAAGATCGACCGGTAGAACTTGGCGACCGAGGACGTCTCGTACGTGAGGAGCTCGTTCCAGACCGGGGTCCCGGCGCGTCCGGCGGCCGCGGTGCCGTGGTGGGACTCGGCCTGCCAGACGCCGAAGACGGCGCCGGCCGGGTCCGCGCAGATCGCCATGCGCCCGGCCTCGCCCGCGTCGATCGGGCCGACCGCCACCGTGCCGCCGCAGCAGCGGACGTTCTCCGCCGTCGCGTCGGCGTCGTCGGTGGCCAGGTAGGTCGTCCAGGCGATCGGCAGATGCCGGTCGGGGGGCAGCTGGCCGATGCCGGCCACTTCCCGGCCGTCGAGCAGCGCGCGCACGTACGGTCCGAGCTGCTGCGGCCCGGGCACGAACTCCCAGCCGAACAGCGCGCCGTAGAACTCCTGCGTCGCGTCAAGTCCGTGCACCATCAGGCTCACCCAACAGGGTGTACCGGGTGTGCGCCGAGTCGCCTCGGTCATCGTCACTCTCTCCTCGCCAGTGGCCGTACGAGGTGGGGCCGGAAGTCCGTCCAAGGGGGCCCCGGCGGGTCACTGCCCGCCGCCCGGCCCTCCTACACCTGCGCCGGTCGTACGCTCTGCGCTGATCGTTGCACCACGGAGCGCGCCGCGCGCCCCGGACAATCCGGGAGAGGTCCGATCTCGGCGTGCGGGCTGAGCGAGGATGGCCCCATGAAGCCCATCATCTCCGCAAGCGAACTCGTGAGCGAATCGGCCGGAGCAAGGCCGCCGGTCCTCCTGGACGTCCGCTGGACCCTCGGCGGTCCGCCCGGGCGTCCCGAGTACGAGGCCGGCCATCTTCCCGGCGCCGTCTACGTGGACCTCGACACCGACCTCGCGGGTCCGCCCGGGAGCGGCGGGCGGCACCCGCTGCCGGACGTCGCCGCCTTCGGCGCGGCGATGCGCCGGGCGGGCGTCTCGGCGGACACCCCCGTCGTCGTCTACGACGGCGGCCTGGGCTGGGGCGCGGCGCGGGCCTGGTGGCTGCTGCGCTGGGCGGGGCACCCGGACGTCCGGGTCCTCGACGGCGGGCTGGCCGCGTGGCCGGGGGAGCTGGTGAAGGACGTCCCGGACCCGGCGCCGGGCGACTTCGAGCCGCGCCCGGGCGCCCTGGGCCTGCTGGACGCGGAGGGCGCGGCGAGCCTGGCCCGTTCCGGCCTCCTCCTCGACGCGCGCGCCGCCGAGCGCTACCGCGGCGACGTGGAGCCCATCGACCGGGTCGGCGGCCACATCCCGGGCGCCGTCTCGGCCCCGACGACGGAGAACGTCGGCCCGGACGGGCTCTTCCTGCCCGCCGAGGACCTCGCGGCGCGCTTCTCCGCCCTGGGCGCCACGGAGGGCGCGGACGTCGCGGTCTACTGCGGCTCCGGCGTCTCCGGCGCCCACGAGGTCCTCGCCCTCGCGATCGCCGGGCGCCCGGCAGCCCTCTACGCCGGCTCCTGGTCCGAGTGGTCCGCCGACCCGGGCCGCCCGGTGGCCACGGGTCCGGATCCGCAGTAGTCCGCCCGGCAGCGCACGGCGAGGGGGCCCGGGCTCGCGCACGGCGAACGGGCCCCCTGCTCGTGCACGGCGAGGGGGCCCGGGCTCGCACACGGCTAACGGGCGCGGGCTCACGGCGAGTGGGCCCGGGCTCGCGCACGGCGAAAGGGCCCGCGCCCCTGGCGCGGGCCCTCACACGTCAGGCCTCAGTCCTGCTTCTTGCGGCGTGTGCCGAAGACGATCTCGTCCCAGCTCGGGACCGCCGCGCGGCGGCCCGGGCGGACGCCGTCGGCCTCGGCCTGGCGGTCCGTGGTGCCGATGAGGCGGTCGCGGTGGCCCGAGACGGCGCGGGGCATGAGGACGTCCGCGTAGGCGGAACCGGCGCCCGCGGAGGCCGCCGGGGCCGGCGGCTCCTCGGCCTCGACCTCGTCGGAGGGTTCCGTGTCGGCCGGCTCCGGGACCACCATGTCGCCGCGGAAGCTCGGCACCGCTTCCAGGAGGCTGGTCAGGGAGTCCCGCTCCTCCTCCGGCTCGGGGGCCGGGACCGGTGTCCGCTCGATCTGGCGGTCGAGCGCACGGTCCAGCGGCCGGTCCCGGGGCAGCCGGGCGATCCGCGGCACGAAGGGGAAGGTCGGCTCCGGGGCGGCGGCCAGCGTGTCGTCGGTCTCGCCGATCAGCGCCCGCGCCTCGTCGTCGACGGCCTGGACGAGCCGCCGGGGCGGGTCGTACGTCCAGCTCGCGGTGTGCACCTCGCCCGCGACGCGGTAGACGAGCAGCACCTCCCAGGTGCCGTCGTCACGGCGCCAGGAGTCCCACTGCACGGTGTCCTTCTCGGCGCCGCGCAGCAGCAGCCGCTCCTGCACCGCCTCGCCGAGCTGGGGGCCGGTGTTCTCGCCGGGCCGACGCACGGGGGTCTTGCGGGCCCGCTCCGCCATGAACGCGCGCTCGGCGAGTACGGGGCCCTCGAAGCGCCGTACCCGGTCGACGGGGATGCCGGCGAGCTGCGCGACCTCCTCCGCGGACGCGCCGGCACGTATCCGTGCCTGGATGTCCCGGGGGCGGAGGTGGCTCTCCACCTCGATCTCGATCTGCCCGAGGCGCGCGCGGTCGTTGCGTACCGCGGCGCGCAGCCGCTCGTCGATCGGAAGCGTGTACTCCGTGCTGTCAGCAGCCTTCAGCACCAGTCGTGTGCCGTCGTTCGAGACGGCCACGACACGCAGTTCGGGCATGGGAACCTCCCGGGTGGTGCCTGCCGACGTCACGTGCGTCGCTGCTTCCGCTAGTCGAGTGTGGCCTGCCCGGGTGCAGCCTGCCACAACCCTGCCGAGTTGCCCGGCGTGTCGGGCATGGACCCTGGAGCGCCGTTATGGCACGGTTACCTGATTGCGACGCAGAGTGACAGGCCGTCACGCTGTGTCGCGGGTGCCCGTGCGTGCCGTGGCGTCGTCGGTTCGAGTGCCACCTTCGGCCCCCTTCCGTCGATTCCGGACACCCGTGAGGGAATCCGGACCCAGGGCTCGCCACAGTACTCCATTCGGGCCACCTGGGTGGACCGCCGCGCCGCCCAACTTCTCGGGAGGTTCGGGAGTTGAGTCTCCGCCTTCTCCCCCCGTGCGTGTCCCTCTTCACAGAAACGCCAGAAACGGAACTAATCCCTTCGCCCATTTGTCCCTTGTGAGTGCATGGTGGAACAGATGGACAGCAGGGGTTGGACATGCGTCACACGCCGGAAACCGGCACGGAGGAGCGGAAAACCGGCGCAAAGGAGCGCGAGAACGAGAGGAAACGCTTCGACCTGAGCGTTCCTCAGGTCGCGGGCAGCGCGATCGCCGCCGTCCTCGCCGCCAAACTCGCCTCCACGCTGGGCGTGTACGGCACCATCCTCGGCGCCGGCGTGATCAGTGTCATCGCCACCTGCGGCGGTCCGGTCCTGCAGCACGTCTTCAAGCGCACCGGCGAGCAGATGCGCGGGGCCGGCACCCAGGCGAAGCCGCACGGGCCTCGGCTGCCCGTGACGCCCGAGGCCGGCCACAGCGAGGAGTTCGGCGCGCCCACCACCCACGGCACCCGGGTCCGGGGCTGGAAGCGCCCCTTCCTGGGCGCGGCCGTGGTCTTCCTGGTCGCGATGGGCGGCATCACCGCGTACGAGCTGAGCTCCGGTCAGGACCTCGGCGGCACCCAGGGGTCCACCACCTTCGGCTCCGCGGTCCGCGGCCGGGCGAGCGGCGACACCGGCGGCGACAAGGGCGAGGAGCACCCGTCCCGGGGCGGCACGCCCGACGTCACGCCGGGCACCGGCGGCGACGGTTCCACCGGTGGGCGGGGGACGCACCCGACCCCGGACACCACCCCGGGGACCGGCTCGCCGACCCCCGACGTCACCCCGACCCCCGCGCCCACGCCGTCCGGCTCCGCCGAGCCCACCGACGGTGGCACGACCCCGCCCCCCACGGAGCCGCCGACGACCCCGCCGGCCACCGCCCCCGCGAGCCCGCGGGGGACGGCGGGCGAATGACCGTCAGTCGCCGAGCACCCGGCGCAGGTAGTCGTTGGCGAAGCGCCGGTCCGGGTCCAGCCGGTCCCGCAGCTCGACGAACTCCGCGAACCGCGGATAGACCTTCTCGAAGTAGGCGGCGTCCCTGGTGTGCACCTTCCCCCAGTGCGGCCGGCCGCCGTGCTCGGTCATGATGCGCTCCACGGCGGTGAAGTAGGCCTGGTGCGGCGTGCCCTTGTACAGGTGCACGGCGATGTACGCGGACTCCCGGTCCGAGGCCGTGGACAGCGTGATGTCGTCGGCGGGCGCCGTCCGCACCTCCACCGGGAAGCTCACCTTCAGCGGTGAGCGCTCGATCATCGCCTTCAGCTCCCGCAGCGCCGTCACGGCCGCCTCGCGGGGCAGCGCGTACTCCATCTCCAGGAAGCGCACCCGGCGCGGCGAGGTGTAGACCTTGTACGGGATGTCCGTGTACGTGCGGGCCGACAGGGCGCGGCTGGAGATCTTCGCGATCGACGGGATGACCGGCGGCACGGCCCGGCCCAGCGAACAGGCCAGCTGGAAGATGCCGTTGGACAGCAGCTCGTCCTCGATCCAGCCGCTGACCTTCCCGGGCGGGGCCGCCGGGCCCGCGCTGCGGTTGTTGCGCTTGGTGTTGCAGTTGTCCGTGTGCGGGAACCAGTAGAACTCGAAGTGCTCGTTCTCCGCGTGCAGCTCGTCGAACTCCGCGGTCACCCGGTCGAAGGACATCGGCTCCTCGCGCGCGGTGAGCAGGAAGACCGGCTCCACGGCGAAGGTGATGGCGGTGATCACGCCGAGCGCGCCCAGGCCGATCCGGGCGGCGGCGAAGACCTCGGGGTTCTCCGTCCTGGAGCAGGTCATCAGGCGCCCGTCGGCCGTGACCAGTTCGAGCGCGCGGATCTGCGCGGCGATGGAGGCCGATTCGCGGCCGGTGCCGTGCGTGCCCGTGGAGGTGGCCCCGGCGACGGTCTGCTCCATGATGTCGCCCATGTTCGTGAGCGACAGGCCCTCCCGGGCCAGCGCCACGTTGAGCCGCTTCAGCGGCGTGCCGGACTCCACGGTCACGGTCATCGCCTCGCGGTCGATCCTCCGGATGCCGGTGAGCAGTCCGGGCCGGACGAGCACGCCGTCCGTGGCGGCGATCGAGGTGAACGAGTGGCCGGTGCCGACCGTCTTCACCCGCAGCCCGTCCTCGGCGGCCCTGCGCACGGCGTCCGCGAGCTCCTCGGCCGAGGCCGGGCTCACCTCCCGTACCGGGCGGGAGGTGACGTTCCCCGCCCAGTTACGCCACGGGCTGCTCGCCGCCCCGTTCCCCGACCACTGCGTCGCCCGTGTCCTCGGCGTCCTGCTCACGCTGCCCCTCCCGCGTCGGCACCGGCCTGCGCAGCCGGCGGAAGCCCAGGAGCGCCACCACGACCGCGAGCGCACCCGAGACCACGGGCACCACGTACGCCGCCTTCGCCCCGGACGCGTCGACCACCCAGCCGGCGGCCGAGGAGCCGAGCGCCACACCGATCGCGAGCCCGGTCCCTGTCCAGGTCATGCCCTCGGTCAGCTTGGTGCGCGGTACGTGCGCTTCGACGAGGGCCATCGTGGTCACCATCGTCGGTGCGATGGAGAGGCCCGCGACAAAGAGCGCCACGGCCAGCAACGGCAAGTTCCCGGCCAGTAGGAGGGGGATCATACTCACGGCCATCGCGCAGACGCCCAGGAGCCACCTCAGCGACGGCTCGCCCTTGAGGTGGAGCAGTCCGAAGACCGCGCCGGCCAGGCAGGAGCCCAGCGCGTAGACGGCCAGAACCAGACTTGCGGCGGCCTTGTGGCCCTGCTCCTCGGCGAACGCGACCGTCACCACGTCCACGGAACCGAAGATGGCGCCGGTGGCGACGAAGGCGAGCGCGAGCACCTGGAGGCCGGGGGAGCGCAGCGCGGAGCCGCCGGTGTGCGCCCCGCGCGGGTGCGGGGCGGGCTCGGTGGCGCGCTGTGCGGTCAGCCAGAAGACGCCGATGGCGAGGAAGACGCCGGCGAGCAGCGGGCCCGCCTCGGGGAACCAGACGGTCGACAGGCCGATCGAGATGATCGGGCCGAAGATGAAGCACACCTCGTCGACGATCGACTCCCACGAGTACGCGGTGTGCAGCTGCCGCGCCTCGCCCCGGTAGATGTCCGCCCACCGGGCACGGGTCATCGCGCCGACGCTCGGCACGCAGCCGATGAAGGCCGTGAAGAAGAAGAGGGTCCAGTCCGGCGCCTCGAACTTCACGCAGAACAGCAGTCCCGCGCCGGCCACGAGCGACACCAGGGTCGCCGGGCGCAGCACCCGGCGCTGTCCGTGCCGGTCGACCAGCCGCGAGATCTGCGGGCCGATCGCCGCGGCGGACATCGCGAGCGTCGCGGAGAGCGCGCCGGCGAGCCCGTACCGCCCGGTGACCTGGGAAATCATGGTGACGATGCCGATGCCCATCATGGACAGCGGCAGGCGGCCGACGAACCCGGCGACGGAGAAGGCTCTGGTGCCGGGCGCTGTGAAGATCGCGCGATAGGGACTGGGCAAGGGGATCTCCGGGATCGGGCAGGGCGTGCGGACGCGCACGGGTCGGGCCGGGGCGCTCAACACGTGTAATTAATAGCTAAAGCCTACGGCTTTGAACTGGTGGGGTCACTCACTTTTTTCGGTCGGGCCGCGGCCCGGGCCGTCCGAGGCGAGTGGGAGGATCGGTGCCATGTCCGACGAGCTCGATCCCGCCCCGTACGACGCCCTGCTGCTGCTCTCCTTCGGTGGCCCCGAGGGCCCGGACGACGTGGTCCCGTTCCTGGAGAACGTGACCCGCGGCCGAGGCATCCCCAAGGAACGGCTGAAAGAGGTAGGGCAGCACTACTTCCTCTTCGGCGGCGTCAGCCCCATCAACGACCAGAACCGCGCCCTGCTCGACGCCCTGCGCGCGGACTTCGCCGCCGAAGGCCTCGACCTGCCGGTCTACTGGGGCAACCGCAACTGGGCGCCGTACCTCACCGACACCCTGCGCGAGATGATCACCGACGGCCGACGCCACATCGCCGTCCTCGCCACCAGCGCGTACGCCTCGTACTCAGGCTGCCGCCAGTACCGCGAGAACCTCGCCGACTCCCTCGCCGAGCTGGAGGCGGAGGGGCTGCCGCTGCCCCGGGTCGACAAGCTCCGGCACTACTTCAACCACCCCGGCTTCGTGCGCCCCATGGTCGAGGGCGTGCTCGCCTCCCTCGAGGAGCTCGACGCGTCCGTACGGGCCGGAGCCCACCTCGCCTTCACCACCCACTCCATCCCCGACTCCGCCGCCGACACCTCGGGCCCCGTCACCGACCACGGCGAGGGCGGCGCCTACGTGAAGCAGCACCTCGACGTCGCCCGGCTGATCGCCGACGCGGTCCGCGAGGAGACCGGCGTCGAGCACCCCTGGCAGCTCGTCTACCAGTCGCGCAGCGGCGCCCCGCACATCCCGTGGCTGGAGCCCGACATCTGCGACCACCTGGAGGAGCTGCACGGCGCCGGAGCCCCCGCCGTCGTCATGGTGCCGATCGGCTTCGTCTCGGACCACATGGAGGTCCTGTACGACCTCGACACCGAGGCCACCGCCAAGGCCGCGGAGCTGGGACTCCCGGTGCGGCGCTCGGCCACCGTCGGGGCCGACCCGCGGTTCGCCGCGGCCGTGCGCGAGCTCGTCCTGGAGCGGGCCGCGCACGAGCGCGGGGAACGCGTCGAACGCTGCGCCCTCGGCGCGCTCGGCCCCTCCCACGACCTCTGCCCGATCAGCTGCTGCCCCGCCCGGGCCGAGCGGCCGGCGGCGGCCGGCGCCGACAGCCCGTACGCGTAAGGAGACCGCCCCCGTGACCGACCCCCTGCTGCCCGAACTCCTCGACCTGGCCCTGGAGGCCGGCCGCCGGGCCGGTGCCCTGCTGCGCGACGGGCGACCGGACGACCTGACGGTGGCCCGGACCAAGACGAGCGCCATCGACGTGGTCACCGAGATGGACATCGCCGCCGAGAAGCTGATCACCGGCTTCCTCGCCGAGCACCGCCCCCAGGACGGCTTCCTCGGCGAGGAGGGCGCCTCCAGCACCGGTACCAGCGGGATCCGCTGGGTCGTCGACCCGCTGGACGGCACCGTGAACTACCTCTACGGCCTGCCGACCTGGTCCGTGTCCATCGCCGCCGAGCGGGACGGCGAGGCCGTCGTCGGCGTCGTCGAGGTCCCGCTGCGCGGCGAGACCTTCCACGCCGTCCTCGGCGGCGGCGCCTGGCTCGGCGACCGGCGCCTGGCCGTCCGCCCCTCCCCGGCGCTCGACCAGGCCCTCGTCGCCACCGGCTTCGGCTACCTCCAGGCCCGCCGCGCCCACCAGGCCGACGTCGCCCAGCGCCTCCTCCCGCGCGTCCGCGACATCCGCCGCGGCGGCTCGGCCGCGATCGACCTCTGCGACGTCGCCGCCGGCCGCCTCGACGCCTACTACGAACGCGGCCTCAACCCCTGGGACCTCGCCGCCGGCGACCTCATCGCCCGCGAGGCGGGCGCCCTCACCGGCGGCCGCGCCGGTGTCGCCGCGTCGGGGGAGCTGGCCCTGGCGTCGTCCCCGGGGCTGTTCGACGTCCTCCAGGAGTTCCTGGAGGACGCGGGCGCCTGGCACGACTGACCCGCATCGCGACGCGACATGGGTGGGCCCCCGGAGTCACCGACTCCGGGGGCCCACCCATGGTGCCGGGGGTCAGGCGCAGCTCGCGCCGACCTCCACGCCGTGTTCGGCGGCCAGGCGGTGCAGGTCGTCCAGCTCGGCCTGCTCGACGTCCGCGAGGAAGTCGTCGCCCGACTCACGAGCGCGCGTGAGGTCGGACTGCGTGGCCTTGATGCGGTGCAGCAGTCCTGCGGTGAAAGCGTCCATCGTGCGCCCCCTCGTGGTGGGTCGGTGGCACGGGGAGTGCCGGGGGTGGGTGGACCACACACTGCTACCTCTGGGGGACAGAGAGCGGTAGGTGGCGTGCCACCTACAGGGCGTGATCGCGGGGTGTGCAGTCGTCCTCCCCAGCCCTTTCCTCACAGAAACCTCAACTGGCCCGTGAATCAGGTGAATTCTTCCGGCCCCACTCCACCGGCCCCTCCCGTACGCCCGCCCGCCGACCCCCGCAGGACCGCCTTACAGCCGGTTTACGCGCGTTCGGGGCAGGATGGACACGCACAGTCAGTGCGCAGAACGCCCCGTCCGCCTCCAGGACCAGGGCTCCAGGAAAGGACATACCGACGTGCGCGTACTCGTCGTCGAGGACGAGCAGCTGCTCGCGGATGCGGTGGCCACCGGCCTGCGCCGGGAGGCGATGGCCGTCGACGTCGTGTACGACGGCGCCGCGGCCCTCGAACGGGTCGGGGTCAACGACTACGACGTCGTCGTCCTCGACCGGGACCTCCCCCTGGTCCACGGCGACGACGTTTGCCGGAAGATCGTCGAGCTCGGCATGCCCACCCGCGTCCTGATGCTCACCGCCTCCGGAGACGTCAGCGACCGCGTCGAGGGCCTGGAACTGGGCGCCGACGACTACCTGCCCAAGCCCTTCGCGTTCAGCGAGCTCACCGCCCGCGTCCGCGCCCTCGGCCGCCGCACCACCGTCCCGCTCCCGCCCGTCCTGGAGCGCGCCGGCATCAAGCTCGACCCCAACCGCCGCGAGGTCTTCCGCGACGGCAAGGAGGTCCAGCTGGCGCCCAAGGAGTTCGCGGTGCTGGAGGTCCTGATGCGCAGCGAGGGCGCCGTCGTCTCCGCGGAGCAGCTCCTGGAGAAGGCCTGGGACGAGAACACCGACCCGTTCACCAACGTCGTACGGGTCACCGTGATGACCCTGCGCCGCAAGCTGGGCGAGCCCCCGGTCATCGTCACGGTCCCCGGCTCGGGATACCGGATCTGACCCGATGCCCCAGAGCCCGGCGCCCGTGCACGCGCCTCCCAAGCCGACGTGGGACCCGAGGGACCCGGTCCGCCCGCTGCTGCGTCCGACCATCCGGATAAGACTCACCCTGCTGTACGGCGGGATGTTCCTGATCGCCGGCATCCTGCTGCTGGCGATCATCTACCTGTTCACCGCGCAGGCCCTGCGGGACAGCACGAGCGAGCTGCCCTTCAAGGTCGTCACCGGCACGGTCACCGCCACCACGGACTGGTGCCGGCTGCCGGACAAGTCCACCGGCGAGCAGCTCAACAACGCCGTCTCCATGTGCCTGCGGCACCAGAGCGACCTCGCCCTGGACGACCTGTTGCGCCGCTCCCTGTTCGCCCTGCTCGGCCTCAGCATCATCGCCTTCGCCTTCGGCTACGCGATGGCCGGCCGGGTGCTCTCCCCGCTCGGCCGGATCACCCGCACCGCCCGCCAGGTGGCCGGATCCGATCTGTCCCGGCGGATCGAGCTGGACGGACCGGACGACGAGCTCAAGGAGCTCGCCGACACGTTCGACGACATGCTGGGCCGCCTGGAGCGCGCCTTCAGCGCCCAGCAGCGCTTCGTCGCCAACGCCTCCCACGAGCTGCGCACGCCGCTGGCGATCAACCGCACACTCCTGGAGGTCCAGCTCTCGGACCCCGGGGCGCCGATGGAGCTCCAGCAGCTCGGCAAGACCCTGCTCGCCACCAACGAGCGCAGCGAGCAGCTGGTCGAGGGCCTGCTGCTGCTCGCCCGCAGCGACAACGAGATCGTCGAGCGCAAGCCGGTCGACCTCGCCGAGGTCGCCTCGCGGGCCGTGGACCAGGTGCATGCCGAGGCCGAGGCCAAGGGCGTCGAGTGCCGCGGGGAGCGGGCCCCGGCCGTCGTCCAGGGCAACGGCGTCCTGCTGGAGCGGATCGCCCTGAACCTGGTGCAGAACGCCGTGAGGTACAACATTCCGGAGGACGGCTGGGTGGAAGTCACGACCGAGACCCGGAACGGCGAGGCGGTCCTGCTCGTCACCAACACCGGACCCGTGGTTCCGGCGTACGAGATCGACAACATCTTCGAGCCATTCCGGCGCCTCCGTCAGGACCGCACCGGCAGCGACAAGGGGGTCGGCCTCGGCCTGTCGATCGCGCGCTCCGTCGCGCGCGCCCACGGCGGCCGTATCATCGCGGAGCCCCGCGAGGGTGGTGGCCTCGTGATGCGTGTCACGCTCCCGATCTGACACACTTCACGTGCCAACCGGATTTGTTCGCCTTGCGCGGAATTTCCGGGTCTCGTTCCTGAGACGGTCCTGTGTGATCGATCACAGGAATCAGTGTCCGGACCTCCACTCTCCGTGATCGAGAATTCTTCGGAAAACCCGGAAAAGTCCGGGTTTCCGGGGGTCGGAATGACGGGAAGTACACGGGGTGGCACCCGTGAAGGAGGGCCTGCGGACCGTGTACGGTCCGCATCGCCACCCAAAGCCGCTCACTCGTGAGAGGGCGGATTGGGTGTCGATTGAGTAACAGACCTTGATGTGAGGCAAAATCTCCGCCTCGGGTCGGGCACAAGTCCGGCCTCTCACGCGTTACGTGCGCTGGAGACACCGCAAACCACCCAGAGGGGGAGAGCGACATGGCAACGGATTACGACACCCCACGCAAGACCGACGACGACGTCGACTCGGACAGCCTTGAGGAACTGAAGGCCCGCCGGAACGACAAGTCGACCTCGACCGTCGACGTCGACGAGTTCGAGGCCGCCGAGGGCCTGGAGCTCCCGGGCGCAGACCTCTCGAACGAGGAGCTGGCCGTCCGGGTCCTGCCCAAGCAGGCGGACGAGTTCACCTGCATGAGCTGCTTCCTCGTGCACCACCGCAGCCAGCTGGCTCGGGAGAAGAACGGCCAGCCGATCTGCCGCGACTGCGACTGAGATCGAGCGGCCGTGGCAGGCGACACACCGTCTCGGAAGCGGCGGCTCCGACTCCTTGGGAGGTCGGAGACGTACAAGGGCGGCTCAGGCTCGGCAGAGGGCGTCACGGACGCTTCCTCCGCCGTGCACTCCGCCCACCTGCCCTCACCTGGCGCACGTGACGACGAGCGAGGCCATGCGGCCTCGCTCGAAGCAGCGGATGCGCCGCACCAGGCCGACGACGGCCCTGCCCCGGACAAGCAGCAGGACGACACCCCCAAGGGAGGCGTCCTGAGGCGCGTGGCCAACCCCGCGCGCGTCCAGCTCGACCGCATCAAGCTCGACAACGCCCGCATCGAAGCCGTACGGCGCGGAGTCAAGCGCGGCGGTCAGGGGGCCAAGGCCGGCATCGGGTATCTCGCGGACCGGGTCATGGAGCTCGCCCCGCGCGTGCCCGTCCGGGACCTGGCCACCCTGCAACGGCACTTCCCCGGGCTCGGCCCCGAGCAGATCGCCGACAAGCTGATCACCGGCGCGGCCAACGCCAGCGCCACCGTCGGCGCCGGCATCGGCGCCGCCGCCATGCTGCCCGTACCACCCGCGATGCCCGCGGAACTGGCCGCGGAGATCACCGGCGTCGCCGCCATCGAGATCAAGCTCATCGCCGAGCTCCACGAGGTCTACGGCCTGCGGCCGCCCGGCGGACTCACCCAGCGCTCGACCGCGTACCTGACCTCCTGGGCGGAGGAGCGCGGCATCGACCCCACCAAGCCGACCACGGTCAACGCGGCCCTCGGCGGCCAGCTCAAGCGCGAACTGCGCCAGCAGATCATGAAGCGCATGGTGCGCAACCTGCCGATGCTCACGCCGTTCATGGTGGGCGCGGCCGTCGGCGCGGTCATGAACCGGCGCGACACCAGAAAAGTCGCCGCGCACGTTCGCAAGGACCTGCGCGCCCGCCAGATCCCGTGGGACGCCCTCCCGGACCTGCCTCCGCTGGAGCAGCCGGAGAATCCCAAGGAGATCGACTTCTAGACCCCCGGTGCCCGCAGGGACCACTCCGGGGCCCGGACGCCCTCCAGAGGCCGTCCACCGCCCTTCCCGGGTGTCCTGCGGAGCACCGGCCACCCCCCACGCGCGCGTACGGGCGTGCGCATGGACATCTACGAGCAAACTAGCGGGCGTCGAGGAGCGCAGCTCAGAGGGCGCGTAGAGGCAGGGGGCGCGCTGTTACGGGCTCGCAAGGGCGCTTGCGTCGGGCGTGCGTGAGAGCGCTCGGGGTACCGGGCCCTGCGTACGGGGGGTTGCGTCGGGCCCGGCGTACAGGCGCTCGCGTACGGGCGCGCGCGTTCCGGGGGCCTCGCGCACGGGCGCTCGCCGTTACCAGGGCCTCTCGCACGGGCGCGCACAGGCCGCGAGCGGTGCCCCTCCCCTGATGCCCCCCGCGGTACGGCCCGGCCGACCGGCGGACGCGGCTCGACCTGCGGACGCGCCCCGGGCGGCGGACGCTCGGCTAGCGGGCCTCGGCGCGGGCCGACTCCAGGGCGCTCACCAGCGCCTCCGGATCACGGCTGGACAGATAGACGTACGGCGTCGGATCCGCCGGATCGGTCACCTCGACCCGCACGGCCGTCGGCACATAGCTGCGCATCAGCATGAAGGCGCGCGGATCGGCCTTGTACGAGCGCCAGGCGCGCGCCTCCTCCGCGTCCAGGACCTCCGGGACACCCAGGGCCGACACCGGAATCCGCGCGTCCCCCGCGACCAGCGACCCCGACACCACCCGCACCCGGGCGGAGCCGTACGAGGACACCGCCACCGCGGCCAGCGCCGCCGCCGCGACCACACCGACCAGCGTCGGCACCGTGCCCAGCGGGAACAGCACCAGACCGCCGGAAAGACCCAGCAGGGCCACGATCACCCACCAGGAGGCAGGGGCGGTGAGACGTTCGTCGAAGCTCGGCGCGGCGGGCTGTGCGGAAGACGCTGCGGAAGGCTGCATGCGTCCAAGCTTGGCACGGCGCGACCGCCGCCCGGCCGCGCGGGTAAGGTCTGCGCCTGTGACTGGAACATCTGCCGCTCTCACCCCGCCGGCCGACGCCATACCGCCGGTACGCCACCCGGACGCGCCCGCCCCCGGCGAGCTGCTCGGTGCGCACTACGAGTACTGCTTCGGGTGCGGCGGCGGGCAGCCCCACGGGCTGCACCTGGAGGCGCGGGCGGGCGAGGGCGTGACCGTCACCGCCGAGTTCACCGTGACCCCCGACCACCAGGGAGCCCCCGGCCTCGCGCACGGCGGCGTCCTCGCCACCGCGCTCGACGAGACACTGGGCTCCCTGAACTGGCTGCTGCGGGTCATCGCCGTGACCGGCCGCCTGGAGACCGACTTCGCCCGGCCCGTGCCGGTCGGCACCGTGCTCCACCTGCAGGCCGAGGTCACCGCCGTACACGGCCGCAAGATCTACTCGACCGCCGTCGGCCGGATCGGCGGGCCCGAAGGCCCCGTCGCCGTCCGCGCCGACGCCCTCTTCATCGAGGTCAAGGTCGACCACTTCATCGACAACGGGCGCCCGGAGGAGATCCAGGCCGCCATGTCCGACCCCGACCAGGTCAGGCGCGCCCGCGCCTTCGAGGTGAACCCCTGATGCGCAATCCCGTCGACGTACTCATCCGCCGCCTGGACCCGGAAGTGCCGATCCCGGCCTACGGGCACCCCGGCGACGCGGGCGCCGATCTGGTGACCACCGAGGCCGCCGAGCTCGCCCCTGGTGAGCGCGCCGTCCTGCCCACCGGCGTCTCCATCGCCCTGCCCGACGGCTACGCGGCCTTCGTGCACCCACGCTCCGGTCTCGCCGCCCGCTGCGGAGTCGCCCTCGTGAATGCCCCGGGGACGGTCGATGCCGGGTACCGTGGAGAGATCAAGGTGATCGTGGTCAATCTCGACCCGCGCGAAAGCGTGCGGTTCGAACGGTTCGACCGGATCGCCCAGCTGGTCGTCCAGCAGGTCGAGAAGGTGCGCTTCCACGAGGTCGCGGAGCTTCCCGGCTCCGCGCGGGCCGAGGGGGGCTTCGGGTCCACCGGCGGTCATGCCGACGTGGACGGCACAACGGGTGGGAATCGATACGCTTCGGTCGTATCCGACCGGGAAGGACAGTGACGTGTTCGGACGTCGCAAGAAGAGCGGTGCCGCGGAGGACGCGGCGGGCGAGGCCGAGCAGGTCGTCGACGCGGTCGACACCGAGGACGCGGCCGCGCCGCGCCGGGTGAACCTTCCGCCGGCGCCCCGGCCCGACGGGCCCTGGGACATCTCCGAGGTCGGCACGCCCGAGGAAGGCCGCGTGGACCTCGGCGGCATCTTCGTGCCCGGCGTCGAGGGCATGGAACTGCGCGTGGAGGTGGCGGGCGACGCGATCGTCGCGGCCACCGTCGTGCTGCGCGACAGCGCCGTGCAGCTCCAGGCCTTCGCAGCGCCGAAGAAGGAAGGCATCTGGGGCGAGGTCCGCGACGAGATCGCCGAGGGCATCACCCAGCAGGGCGGCGCCATCGAGGAGATCGAGGGCCCCCTGGGCTGGGAGCTGCGCGCCCAGGTCCCCGTGCAGCTGCCCGACGGCAACCGGGGCGTGCAGCTCGTGCGCTTCGTCGGCGTCGACGGCCCGCGCTGGTTCCTGCGCGGTGTGATCTCCGGCCAGGGCGCGGTGCAGCCCGAGGCCGCCGGTCTGCTGGAGCAGATCTTCCGGGACACCGTGGTCGTCCGCGGCGAGGGCCCCATGGCCCCGCGCGACCCGATCGTCCTCAAGCTGCCCAACGACGCGCAGATGGTGCCGGACGGCGTGCAGCAGGAGGACCAGGCCGGCTCCCGCTTCTCCGGCGGCATGGGCCAGCTGCAGCGCGGCCCGGAGATCTCCGAGATCCGCTGACCGCACGACAGGACCGAGGCCCGGTGGGCCGCCCCCGACCCCGGGAGCGGCCCACCGGGCTTTTCCACAGGCGCCCCTCCCACCCCGCGCCGGCTTATCCACAGCCCTGGCACCCGCCGCCGCCCTGTGCCCATACTGGCGGCGCACACGTTCGCACCAGGGGGGTAGCACGGTGAGTGAGAGCAACGCGCGGGCCGGCACGGCCGTCATCGAGGACCCGGCCGGCGCGCCCATGGTCCGCGTGGAGAACCTGCACCGGTCGTACGGGACGGGCGCCGCCGCCGTCCACGCCCTGCGCGGCGTCTCCTTCGACATCCCGCGCGGCGAACTCGTCGCCCTCAAGGGGCGCTCCGGCTCCGGCAAGACCACCCTGCTCAACCTCGTCGGCGGCCTCGACACCGCCGACCAGGGCCGCATCGTCATCGACGGCACCGACCTCGCCGACCTCGGCGAGGAAGGCCTTCTGCAACTCCGCCGGGACCGGATCGGCTTCATCTTCCAGTCCTTCGGCCTCATACCGATCCTCACCGCCGCCGAGAACGTCGGCGTGCCGATGCGGCTGCGCAAGGCCGACCCGAAGGAGCGCGAGGAGCGCGTCGCCCTGCTCCTCGCCCTGGTCGGCCTCGCCGACCACGCCGCGCAGCGCCCCGGCGAGCTCTCCGGCGGCCAGCAGCAGCGCGTCGCCATCGCCCGCGCCCTCGCCAACCGCCCCGCGCTCCTGATAGCCGACGAGCCGACCGGCCAGCTGGACGCCGAGACCGGCCTCGCGGTCATGGAACTCCTGCGCGCCGTGGTCCGCAGCGAGGGCTGTACCGCCCTCGTCGCCACCCACGACTCCCAGCTCCTCGGCCTGGCGGACCGCGTTCTGGAGCTGAGCGACGGCGAGATCGTGGAGTGCTGAGCGGGGTGGCGGCGGGTACGGAGGTGCGCGGTCGGGCGACGGCGAGATCGTGGAGCGCTGAGCGGGGTGGTGCCGCGTGCGGAGGTGCGCGGTCGGGCGACTGCGAGATCGTGGTGTGCTGAGCCGGGTGGTGCCGCGTGCGGAGGTGCGCGGCCGGGCGACGGCGGGATCGGCGAGCGCTGAGTGGGGTGGCGGCGGGTACGGAGCTGCGCGGTGCCCGGCTGTCACGGGGGCGCGCGGCGGTGGCGAGCCGTAGCCGTGTCGCGCTCCGAGGAGCGCTGGGGGGAGGAGGTGGGAGGGGGAGGGGGGGAGGCCCCCGGGGGCATCAGGATCACGTCAATACCCGCCCAGGCCGCCCACACCCGTACGGAATGTCCGTTTCGCTGGACGTAAGGTCGAGCCATGGGACGCGGGACACTACGGATCTACCTGGGCGCGGCACCGGGCGTCGGCAAGACGTACGCGATGCTGTCCGAGGGGCATCGGCGCGTCGAGCGGGGGACGGACTGTGTGGTCGCCTTCATGGAGCACCACGGGCGGCCGCGGACCGAAGTGATGCTGCACGGGCTGGAGCAGGTGCCCCGGCAGCGGATCGAGTACCGGGGGACCGCCTTCCCCGAGATGGACATCGACGCCGTGCTGGCCCGACGGCCCGCCGTGGCGCTCGTGGACGAGCTCGCCCACACCAACGTGCCCGGCTCACGCAACGCGAAGCGGTGGCAGGACGTCGAGGAACTGCTCGCCGCGGGGGTCGACGTCATATCGACCGTCAACATCCAGCACCTGGAGTCACTGGGTGACGTGGTCGAGTCGATCACCGGCGTACGGCAGCGGGAGACCGTACCCGACGAGGTGGTCAGGCGGGCCGACCAGATAGAGCTGGTCGACATGTCGCCGCAGGCCCTGCGACGTCGGATGGCGCACGGGAACATCTATCAGTCCGACAAGGTCGACGCGGCCCTGTCGAACTACTTCCGCCCCGGCAACCTCACCGCGCTGCGGGAGCTGGCGCTGCTCTGGACCGCCGACCGGGTCGACGAGTACCTGCGCGAGTACCGCGGTGAGCACAACATCCGTTCCACCTGGCAGGCCCGCGAGCGCATCGTCGTCGGCCTCACCGGCGGCCCCGAGGGGCGCACCCTCATCCGCCGCGCCGCCCGCCTCGCGGAGAAGGGCGCGGGCGGGGAGGTCCTCGCCGTCTACGTCTCCCGCAGCGACGGTCTCACCTCCGCCTCCCCGAAGGAGCTCGCCGACCAGCGGACCCTCGTCGAGGACCTCGGGGGAACGTTCCACCACGTCATAGGCGACGACGTGCCGTCCGCCCTCCTGGAGTTCGCCCGTGGCGTCAACGCCACGCAGATCGTCCTCGGCTCCAGCCGGCGCCGCTCCTGGCAGTACGTGCTCGGTCCCGGTGTCGGCCAGACCGTCGCCCGCGACTCCGGACCCGACCTCGACGTGCACATCGTCACCCACGAGGAGGCCGCCAAGGGCCGCGGTCTGCCCGTCGCCCGCGGTGCCCGGCTCGGCCGGGCGCGGATCCTGTGGGGCTGGGTGGTCGGCGTCGTCGCGCCCCTGCTGCTCACCCTGCTGCTCACGAACGTCGACGCGGACCTCGGGCTCGCCAACGACATGCTGCTGTTCCTGGCCCTGACGGTCGCCGCCGCCCTCCTCGGCGGATTCCTGCCGGCCCTCGTGGCCGCGGCCTTCGGCTCGCTGCTGCTCAACTGGTTCTTCACCCCGCCGATCCACCGGCTGACCATCGCCGATCCCACGAACATCGTGGCCATTGCCGTGTTCTTCGGCGTGGGCATGTCCGTGGCCTCCGTGGTCGATCTCGCCGCCCGCCGCACCCACCAGGCCGCCCGGCTGCGCGCCGAGTCCGAGGTCCTCTCGCATCTGGCGGGCAGTGTCCTGCGCGGGGAGTCCAGCCTGGAGGCCCTCCTCGAACGCGTCCGCGAGACCTTCTCCATGGACTCCGTCGCCCTCCTGGAACGCTCGGGCGACCTCGAACCGTGGACCTGTGCGGCGAGCGTCGGCGCCCGGCCCGTCGACCGGCCCGAGGAAGCCGACGTCGACATGCCCGTCGGTGACCACCTCGCGCTCGCCCTGACCGGCCGGGTGCTGCCCGCCGAGGACCGCCGCGTGCTGGGTGCGTTCGCCGCCCAGGCCGCCGTCGTCCTGGACCGTCAGCGCCTCGTCGGCGAGGCCGAGGAGGCCCGCCGGCTCGCCGAGGGCAACAAGATCCGCACCTCGCTCCTCGCCGCCGTCAGCCACGACCTGCGCACCCCGCTCGCCGGCATCAAGGCCTCTGTCTCCTCCCTGCGCTCCGACGATGTCGAGTGGTCCGAGGAGGACCGCGCCGTGCTCCTCGAAGGCATCGAGGAGGGTGCCGACCGGCTCGACCACCTCGTCGGCAACCTCCTCGACATGTCCCGGCTCCAGACCGGCACCGTGACTCCGCTCATCCGTCCGACGGACCTCGACGAGGTGGTGCCCATGGCGCTGGGCGGCGTCCCCGACGGGAGCGTCGAACTCGACATCCCCGAGACCCTGCCCATGGTCGCCGTCGACCGCGGCCTGCTGGAACGGGCCGTCGCCAACATCGTCGAGAACGCCGTGAAGTACAGCCCCGAGGGCGTCCCGGTCGCCGTCGGCGCCAGCGTGCTCGGCGAGCGGCTCGAACTGCGCGTGACAGACCGCGGGCCCGGCGTCCCCGACGCGGGCAAGGAGCGCATCTTCGAAGCCTTCCAGCGCTTCGGCGACGCCCCGCGCGGCTCGGGGGTCGGCCTGGGCCTGGCGGTCGCCCGCGGCTTCGTCGAGGCCATGGGCGGCACGGTCTCCGCCGAGGACACCCCGGGCGGCGGACTCACCATGGTCCTCACGCTCAGGACCGCCGCCGGCACCGCGCCCCCGCCCCCCGAGGCCGCCGCGACGACGTCCGCCCGCACGGCGTCCGCCCACACGACGTCCGTCCACACCTTCACGTAGCGCGGGCCCTGCCCCGTACCGCCGACTCGCACCCACTGCCTCCACCTCCCCCCCCGCACCGCCTACCCACGGAAAGAAGGGCACCCCTCCATGACCCGGGTCCTCGTGGTCGACGACGAGCCACAGATCGTCCGCGCCCTGGTGATCAACCTGAAGGCACGCAAGTACGAGGTCGACGCGGCGCCCGACGGCGCCACCGCCCTGCGGCTCGCCGCCGAGCGGCACCCCGACGTCGTCGTCCTCGACCTCGGTCTGCCCGACATGGACGGCGTCGAGGTGATCAAGGGCCTGCGCGGCTGGACCCGGGTGCCGATCCTGGTGCTCTCGGCCCGGCAGACCTCCGACGAGAAGGTGGAGGCGCTCGACGCGGGCGCCGACGACTACGTCACCAAGCCCTTCGGCATGGACGAGCTGCTGGCCCGGCTGCGTGCGGCGGTCCGCCGGGCCGAGCCGGTCGGCGGCGGTGAGGAGGGCGTCGTCGTGGTCGTCGAGACGGACGGCTTCAGCGTCGACCTGGCGGCGAAGAAGGTCCACCGCGACGGCAAGGACGTGCGGCTCACCCCGACCGAGTGGCACCTCCTGGAGGTCCTGGTCCGCAACAGCGGCCGCCTGGTCAGCCAGAAGCAACTGCTCCAGGAGGTGTGGGGACCCTCGTACGGCACCGAGACCAACTACCTCCGGGTGTACATGGCGCAGCTGCGCCGGAAGCTGGAGCAGGACCCCTCGCATCCGCGGCACTTCGTCACCGAACCGGGCATGGGCTACCGCTTCGAACACTGAGTTCGGTGCCGGGTTCCGTGTCGACGGGGGCCGGTACGCTTTCTGTATGAGTGCTGCACCCCGTACAGAGAAGCCGGCCGGGCGCTTCCGCCGCTTGCTCGACCGACTCTCCACTTCGCAGGAGGAGCTGGAGTCGGTGGAGCTCCAGGAAGACTCCGCGGCCTCCGGGTGCACCCGCATCTCGGACTGTTCCGACCGCGAGATAGTCAAGGTGACTGGTACTTTGCGCACGGTCACCCTGCGTCCCCGGGCGGGGGTGCCCGCGCTGGAGGCCGAGCTGTTCGACGGCACGGCACCGCTGGACGTCGTCTGGCTGGGCCGCCGGTCCATCGTGGGCATCGAACCGGGTCGCAAGCTGATCGCCTCCGGCCGTATCTCGATGAGCCACGGCCGGCGGGTCCTCTTCAATCCCAAATACGAGCTCCGACCGCTCGGACAGGAGTAGCCGGTGACGTCAGTCGACAAGCCGACCGCAGACCCGTCGGCCCCGGACCAGGACGCCCGGACCGACAAGGCGGTGACCGAGGCCGCGCTCTTCGAGGCGTTCGGCGGGGTTCGCGGCATGGTGGAGACGGTCCTGCCGGGCCTGCTCTTCGTGACGATCTACACGATCAACAAGAACCTGCATGTCTCGGCGATCGCCGCGCTCGCGGTCTCGGTCGTCCTCGTGGTCGTACGGCTGGTCCGCCGCGACACCGTCAAGCACGCCTTCAGCGGTGTCTTCGGCGTGGCATTCGGTGTCGTCTTCGCGATGATGACCGGCAACGCGAAGGACTTCTACCTGCCGGGCATGATCTACACGCTCGGTCTCGCGCTCGCGTACATCGTCACGACCCTCGCCGGCGTGCCCCTGATCGGCCTGATCCTCGGCCCGGTCTTCAAGGAGAACCTCTCCTGGCGCACCCGCAACCCGGGGCGCAAGAAGGCGTACGCGAAGGCCAGCTGGGCCTGGGGCCTGATCCTGCTCGCCAAGTGCGCGATCCTCTTCCCGCTCTACTGGTGGGCGGACACGGCGCAGCTCGGCTGGGTGCTGGTCGCCCTGAAGATCCCGCCGTTCCTGCTCGCGGTCTATCTGACCTGGGTGTTCCTCGCCAAGGCGCCGCCGCCGATCGACGTCTTCGCGGAGATGGAGGCCGAGGAGGAGGCCGAGAAGGCCCGCAAGGAGGCCGCGGCCAAGGGGCGTATCGAGCCGTAGCCGTGCGGCGGCGGCCGTTGCCGTGCAGCGGCCGCGGTGCCGTACGGCGGGACGCACGCCGCACCGCCGACGCAGCTCGTACCGCGTACCGCGTACTCGTACCGCGTACCTCGTACGGAAAGGGGCCCGGGACCTGTCACAGGTCCCGGGCCCCTTCGCGTAGCGGCGAGCGGCGCCCTCGGGAGGCGCCTCCCGAAGGCCGTCAGCTCTCCGTCGGCTCCCGGCGGACCGACAGCAGGTCCTCCAGTTGCTCCTCGCGCGCCTGGGTGGCCACGAACAGCAGCTCGTCGCCCGCCTCCAGGGTCTCCTCCGCGCTCGGCGTCAGGACCCGCGAGCCGCGGATGATGGTGACGAGCGAGGTGTCCTGCGGCCAGGCCACGTCGCCGACCTGCGTGCCCGCGATCGCCGACTCCGGCGGCAGCGTGAGCTCGACCAGGTTGGCGTCGCCGTGGCTGAAGCGCAGCAGCCGGACCAGGTCGCCGACGCTCACCGCCTCCTCCACCAGGGCCGACATCAGGCGGGGCGTGGAGACGGCGACGTCGACGCCCCACGCCTCGTTGAACAGCCACTCGTTCTTCGGGTTGTTGACCCGGGCGACCACGCGGGGCACGCCGTACTCGGTCTTGGCGAGCAGCGAGACGACCAGGTTCACCTTGTCGTCACCGGTCGCGGCGATCACGACGTTGCAGCGCTGCAGCGCGGCCTCGTCCAGCGAGGTGATCTCGCAGGCGTCCGCGAGCAGCCACTCCGCCTGCGGCACCCGCTCCACCGAGATGGCGGTCGGCGCCTTGTCGATGAGCAGGACCTCGTGGCCGTTCTCCAGGAGCTCGCCCGCGATGGACCGGCCCACCGCGCCGGCGCCGGCAATAGCGACACGCATCAGTGACCGCCCTCCTCGGGACCCTCGGCGAAGGCCGCCTCGACCTTGTCGATCTCGTCCGTGCGCATCATGACGTGCACGAGGTCGCCCTCCTGCAGCACCGTCTGCGAGGTCGGAAGAATCGCTTCGCCCAGCCGGGTGAGAAATGCCACGCGCACGCCGGTCTCCTCCTGGAGCCGGCTGACCTTGTGGCCGATCCACGCCGGGGAGGTGTGCACCTCGGCGAGCTGTACGCCGCCGCTCGGGTCACGCCACAGCGGCTCGGCGCCGGACGGCAGCAGCCGTCGCAGCATCTGGTCGGCGGTCCAGCGGACCGTCGCGACGGTGGGGATGCCCAGGCGCTGGTAGACCTCGGCGCGCCGGGGGTCGTAGATGCGGGCGGCGACGTTCTCGATGCCGAACATCTCGCGCGCGACCCGCGCCGCGATGATGTTGGAGTTGTCGCCGCTGCTCACCGCGGCGAAGGCGCCGGCCTCTTCGATGCCCGCCTCACGCAGCGTGTCCTGGTCGAAGCCCACGCCCGTGACCCGGCGGCCCCCGAAGCCCGAGCCCAGACGGCGGAACGCCGTCGGGTCCTGGTCCACGACGGCGACCGTGTGCCCCTGCTGCTCCAGGGTCTGCGCGAGAGCGGCTCCCACTCGCCCGCAGCCCATGATGACGATGTGCACGTCCCCTTACCCCGCACTCCTGATCGTCTTACTGACCTGCGAAAACACCCTGCTCACAACTTCCTGGCCGCGGATGCGGCCAACCCGTCCGGCTCGACGCCGGCCTGACACCGGCCCGTTTCGGACAGGTGCCCGGCCCGTCTGGCCCGGGCCGTGGCGGACCGGCACCGACGTGCTGTCCGGAACGAGCTTATGCGGCCACGGGGGTGGGGACCTCACGCAGCCCTCGTTAGAAACGCGTCAAGACACCGTCATGACCGCGTCAGCCGTGCCGAGGGGTACTCGCCGGGGCCCGCGCGGAGGTGGTACCCAGGGAGATTCCGTGCGGATAGGGGTGGTGGGTCGGCGCCGCCCTTTTCGAACGCTTACGATCCTCTGCGTGTCCAAACTGACCGACGTGCCCAAACGGATCCTGATCGGGCGGGCCCTGCGCAGCGACAAGCTCGGAGAGACCCTTCTCCCGAAGCGGATCGCCCTCCCCGTCTTCGCCTCCGACCCGCTGTCCTCGGTGGCGTACGCGCCGGGCGAGGTCCTTCTCGTCCTCTCCGTCGCTGGCCTGTCGGCGTACCACTTCAGCCCGTGGATCGCGCTGGCCGTCGTGGTGCTGATGTTCACGGTCGTCGCCTCGTACCGGCAGAACGTCCACGCGTACCCGAGCGGCGGCGGCGACTACGAGGTAGCCACCACCAACCTGGGGCCGAAGGCCGGACTGACCGTCGCGAGCGCCCTGCTCGTCGACTACGTCCTCACCGTCGCGGTGTCGATCTCCTCCGGCATCGAGAACCTCGGCTCGGCCGTGCCGTTCGTCGTCGAGCACAAGGTCGCCTCGGCCGTCGCGGTGATCGTGCTGCTGACGCTGATGAACCTGCGCGGCGTGAAGGAGTCCGGCGGCCTCTTCGCCATCCCGACGTACGTCTTCGTCTTCGGCGTCTTCGTGATGATCCTCTGGGGTGCCTGGCGAGGTCTCGTCCTCGACGACACCATGCGCGCGCCCACGGCCGACTTCCAGATCAAGGCCGAGCACCAGGGGCTGGCCGGATTCGCCCTTGTGTTCCTCCTGCTGCGGGCCTTCTCCTCCGGCTGTGCGGCGCTCACCGGTGTCGAGGCCATCTCCAACGGTGTGCCCGCCTTCCGCAAGCCGAAGTCGAAGAACGCCGCGACCACGCTCGCCCTCATGGGCGGTCTGGCCGTCACCATGTTCTGCGGCATCATCTTCCTCGCCATGGCCACCGACGTCCGGATGGCCGAGAAGCCCGCCGAGGACCTGCTCCTCAACGGCGTGCCGGTCGGCCCGGGCTACGTCCAGGACCCGGTCATCTCGCAGGTCGCCGCCGCCGTCTTCGGCCAGGACACGTTCTTCTTCATCCTGCTGGCCGCCGCCACCGCGCTCGTCCTGTTCCTGGCCGCCAACACGGCGTACAACGGCTTCCCGCTCCTGGGCTCGATCCTCGCCCAGGACCGCTACCTGCCCCGCCAGCTGCACACCCGCGGCGACCGCCTCGCCTTCTCCAACGGCATCGTGCTGCTGGCCGGCGCCGCCGCCCTGCTGGTGTGGATCTACGGCGCCGACTCGACGCGGCTCATCCAGCTGTACATCGTCGGTGTGTTCGTCTCCTTCACCCTGAGCCAGATCGGCATGGTCCGGCACTGGAACCGGCACCTGGCCACCGAGCGGGACCAGGCCAAGCGCCGCCACATGATCCGCTCCCGTGCGATCAACACCTTCGGCGCCTTCTTCACCGGCCTCGTCCTCGTCGTCGTCCTCGCGACCAAGTTCACCCACGGCGCGTGGGTCGCCCTGCTCGGCATGGTGATCTTCTACGTGACGATGACCGCGATCCGCCGCCACTACGACTCCGTCGCCGCGGAGATCGCCGCCGCCGAGGAGCGCCCCGACGAGTACGTCCGCCCCTCCCGGGTCCGGTCCGTCGTCCTCGTCTCCAAGCTCCACAAGCCCACCTTGCGCGCCCTCGCCTACGCGAAGCTGCTCCACGCCAACGAGCTGGAGGCGCTGACCGTCAACGTCGACCCGGCGGAGACCAAGGCGCTCAAGGAGGAGTGGGAGCGGCGCGGCATCAACGTGCCGCTGAAGATCCTCGACTCGCCGTACCGCGAGATCACCCGGCCGGTCATCGACTACGTGAAGAACCTCCGCAAGGAGAGCCCGCGCGACGCCGTCTCGGTCTACATCCCCGAGTACGTGGTCGGCCACTGGTACGAGCACCTGCTGCACAACCAGAGCGCCCTGCGCCTCAAGGGCCGCCTGCTCTTCACCCCGGGCGTCATGGTGACCTCGGTCCCGTACCAGCTCCAGTCCTCCGAGGTCGCGAAGAAGCGGGCGAGGAAGCGCCAGGAGTGGAACGCGCCGGGCTCGGTGCGCCGCGGCCCGGTCGAGAAGGGCGCGAAGGAACCGGCCGGAAAGAACCACTGAAAAAGAACAACTAGACTGGTGGGCTGCTGTCACGACAGCAGCCCACCAGTCTTCCCCCTTCCTCCCTGGAGCCCCCGGTCATGCAGAACACCCCTGTTGCGTCATTGGTCGGGGAGGAGTACGAGGTCGAGGTCGGCCCGGTGGCTCACGGCGGTCACTGCATCGCCCGCACCGAGGAGGGCCGGGTCCTCTTCGTCAGGCACGCGCTGCCG
Organism: Streptomyces sp. NPDC101191; assembly: GCF_044767915.1. Taxonomy (NCBI): domain Bacteria; kingdom Bacillati; phylum Actinomycetota; class Actinomycetes; order Kitasatosporales; family Streptomycetaceae; genus Streptomyces; species Streptomyces sp. NPDC101191. Next base: position 232,685 of record NZ_JBIWOU010000008.1, on the reverse strand, counting down.
GGCGAGCGGGTCCGGGCCCGGGTCACCGAGGGCGAGGAGACCTCGCGCTTCCTGCGCGCCGACGCGGTCGAGATCCTCGAGGCCTCCAAGGACCGCATCGAGGCGCCGTGTCCCTTCGCCGGCCCCGGGAAGTGCGGCGGCTGCGACTGGCAGCACGCCAAGCCGGGCGCCCAGCGGCGCCTGAAGGGCGAGGTCATCGCCGAGCAGCTCAAGCGGCTCGCCGGCCTGACCCCCGAGGAGGCCGGCTGGGACGGCACCGTCTCGCCGGCCGAGGGCGACAAGGTCCCCGCGGGCGAGGTCCCGCAGTGGCGCACCCGCGTCCAGTACGCGATCGACGAATTCGGCCGACCCGGCCTGCGCAAGCACCGCTCGCACGAGGTCGAGGTGATCGACCACTGCATGATCGCGGCGGAGGGCGTCTCCGAGCTGGGCATCGAGCAGCGCACCTGGGAGGGCATGGCGTCCGTCGAGGCCATCGCCGCCAGCGGCTCGCAGGACCGTCAGGTGATCCTCACCCCGCGCCCGGGCGCCCGCCTTCCCATCGTGGAGCTCGACAAGCCCGTCTCCGTGATGCGCGTGGAGGAGAAGGACGGCGGCGTGCACCGCGTCCACGGCCGCCCCTTCGTCCGCGAGCGCGCCGACGAGCGCACCTACCGCGTCGGCAGCGGCGGCTTCTGGCAGGTCCACCCGAAGGCCGCGCAGACGCTCATGCTCGCCGTCATGCAGGGCCTGACGCCCCGCAAGGGCGAGACGGCCCTCGACCTGTACTGCGGCGTCGGCCTCTTCGCGGGCGCCCTCGCCGACCGCGTCGGCGACCAGGGCGCCGTCCTCGGCATCGAGTCCGGCAAGCGCGCGGTGGAGGACGCCCGCCACAACCTGGCCGACTTCCCGCGCGTCCGCATCGAGCAGGGCAAGGTCGAGTCGGTCCTCCCGCGCACCGGCATCACCGAAGTGGACCTCATCGTCCTCGACCCCCCGCGCGCCGGCGCCGGCAAGCAGACCGTCAAGCACCTCGCCTCCCTCGGCGCCCGCCGCATCGCCTACGTCGCCTGCGACCCGGCGGCCCTGGCCCGCGACCTGGCGTACTTCCGCGAGGGCGGCTACCGGGTCCGGACGCTGCGGGCGTTCGATCTGTTCCCGATGACGCATCATGTGGAGTGCGTGGCGATCCTTGAGCCGGCCGATAAGGGCCGCTGACCTGCTGTTTCTCCGAGTGTGCGTTATGGGTGTTGCGTGCGTTAGGTGCGATCTTGAGGCATATTCGACGCACGCGGCGCACGTATGACGCACGGACGGCGCGGTTTCTGATGGGTCGGCATGCGTGATTGGCGACCGCCGGGCGGAGCCCTCGGCTGTGTAGCCGTGGGTACCTTGAGGTGGCGGCCGAGCTCGTGGGGCCGCGAGGAGGCGCGTGACCTCCTGGAGATCTTGGAGACCGGGTAAGGCAAGCACGCCTTCTACGAGGAATTCCTCCGCGGGGCCTCATGACCGGCGGACGGCTGAACACGAAGGGGCGGTTGTGCCGGGCTCCGGGGCGCCGCTCCTTCTGCGTACTCCGTCGTGCGTCAGGGCAGGCGGCGTGGCCGGGATCAGATTTTCTCGGCAGTTACGCGTGGGTGGTCGGCGGTGAGCAGGGTGATGTCCTCGACGTCGGACGTCAGGATCGTGACGCGGCCCGGCTGGGCGAGCGCGGTGGCGCAAAGTATGGCATCGATGGCGTACTTGTGACCGTGGAGCCCGGCTGTGCGTAGCAGGGTGGCGGCGGACTGGGCGAGGGCCTGGGTGACCGGTTCGACCCGGAGGCGGGACAGCGTCCATTTCAGAGCGGCATCGTTGATTCGGGGGTGGATCACTTCGACGAGTACCGCGGCGGAGGTGAGCACTGGAAGGTCGGCGTCGCGGGCGGCCGTGAGCCACTCGTGGACCTCGCGGTCGCGCTGGACGGCCTTGGCCAGGCCCTCACTGTCCAGGATCAGGGCGCCGCTCACGCGGCAGCCCCGGTCCCGGAGGAGGCGCCGCCGGTGAGCTTTGCCCGCTTGGCGGCCACCGCCTCCGGGTCGGCGGGCCCGTGGGTCTTGTCGAAGTCGGCGATCAACTCGTCCAGGTTGTCGCGCTCGATCTGCCGCTGCGCGGCCTTCTCCAGGTATGCGGACACACCCCGCTTGCCGACCCGCTCACGGATCGCTTGCAGGGTGCCGGCGGTCAGGGAGACGGAGATACCGCTGCTGGGACCGTCGCCGGGAGGGAAGTCGGTGTCGTCGTCAGCCATAGGGCGAGTATCGCATTTCAAATGCTATACGGCGATCCCCTTGCTGCCGGTCAGTCCCGGAGATCCTCTGCGGGTGCATGAGGTGCGTGGTGGACGTGGCGGGCGATATCCGACGCTGAGATGACGTTCGTGCCGCCCGTTCTGGCATGACGTCAGAGCTGAGGGCCCCCTGCGGCAGTCAGTGACCGGCGGCTCCTTGGCGGGCCCCGGTCTCTGAGCCCGCAACGGGCCGCGGTCCGCTGATCGGCGGGCCCGTGCGCAGCCGGGGGCAGTGCGTGATCCCGCCCGCAGGGGACCGTTGCCAGCCCGTAGGGGCGGAGCACGGTCCGCGGCGGGGGAGGGCGTCACACGGCTGCGGGGAAGCGTTCCCAGACACGGTGGGACGCCAGCAGTTCCAGCAACCGGGGTACCGCTTGCGGTCCGTCCGACAGGATGACGCCGGGTTCACCGGCGGAGATGCCGGCGGCCTCGAAGAGTGCTTCGGCTCCGTCCCAGCCCGCGAGGGCCTTGCCGTGCCGGTACGCCTCGGTCAGCAGTGTCAGCACCCGCGGGTCACCGATGGCCTGGCCGGGAGCGCCCGCCTTGGCGTCGCGGGCGCCGTACGCGTCGGCCCCGGCTTGTGGGGCGCCCAGGAAGACCAAGGCGTCGAATTCGACGGAGCGGGCGGTGGCGAAGGTGCGCTGCACGGTGACAGGGTCGCCGCCCTTGCCCAGCACTCCGCCGGCCGCCGCCACGACCAGCGGCACCATGCCGGCGTCCAGTACGGCCTCGCGGACCGCACGCACACCGGTCGTGTCGACGGCCTGATCGGTGACGATGCCGACGACGCGTCCGTCCAGGGGCCAGGTGGCGCCGACCTGCGACAGGCGGGGGCTCGGGGTGACGTCGGCGAGGGGTTCGGTGGCGGCGGGCGCGGCCAGGCCCAGGCCGGCGGCGACCTGCGCGCACAGCTCCGGGTCGATGTTGGCGAGGACGGCCAGGGTGCGTTCCTTGATCGCCTGCTCGTAGCACTTGGACAGCTCGAAGGCGTAGGCGGCGATGATGTGCTCGCGCTCGACGCGGCTCATGCTCCGCCAGAACAGGCGCGGCTGGGAGAAGTGGTCGTCGTACGAGGCCGGGGCCTCCCGGACCTTGCGTCCGGCCGGTACCTCCACCGGTACTTCGATGAACGCCCCGGTGTCGGCGCCGGCGAAGAAGGGGCAGCCGCCGTCGAGGCTGTTGGGCTTGTACGGGGCGGCCCCCCGGTGCACGGCCGTCTGGTGGAAGCCGTCGCGGAGCATGTCGTTGACGGGGGCGTGCGTGCGGTTGATCGGGATCTGCGCGAAGTTGGGGCCGCCGAGCCGGGTGAGCTGGGTGTCCAGGTAGGAGAAGTTGCGTCCGGCGAGCAGCGGGTCGTCGGTGGCGTCGATGCCCGGGACGAGGTGGCCGGGGTGGAAGGCGACCTGTTCCACCTCGGCGAAGAAGTTCGACGGGTTCGCGTTCAGCGTCAGCAGCCCGACCGGTTTCACCGGCGCGAGCTCCTCGGGCACGAACTTCGTCGCGTCGAGGAGGTCGATGCCCTCGAACATCTGGTCGTCGGTGTCGGGGAAGGTCTGGATCCCCAGCTCCCACTGCGGGAACGCACCCGCCTCGATGGCGTCGAAGAGGTCCCGGCGGTGGAAGTCGGGATCCACCCCGCCCAGGATCTGCGCCTCCTCCCAGACGAGGGAGTGGACGCCCAGCCTGGGCTTCCAGTGGAACTTCACCAGCGTCGTGATGCCTTCGGCGTTGACGAGGCGGAAGGTATGGACGCCGAAGCCCTCCATCATCCGGTACGAGCGGGGGATGCCCCGGTCGGACATGTTCCACAGGGTGTGGTGGGTGGCTTCGGTGTGCAGGGAGACGAAGTCCCAGAACGTGTCGTGCGCGGACTGGGCCTGCGGGATCTCCCGGTCCGGGTGGGGCTTGGCGGCGTGGGCGATGTCGGGGAACTTGATGGCGTCCTGGATGAAGAACACGGGAATGCTGTTCCCGACGAGGTCGAAGACGCCTTCCTCCGTGTAGAACTTGGTGGCGAAGCCGCGGGTGTCGCGCACCGTGTCGGCGGAGCCGCGCGAGCCCAGCACGGTGGAGAACCGCACGAAGACCGGCGTCTCGACGTCCCGGGCGAGGAAAGCGGCTTTGCTGACCTCCTGCGCCGTGCCGTAGGACTGGAACACGCCGTGCGCGGCCGCGCCTCGGGCATGGACCACGCGCTCCGGAATCCGCTCGTGGTCGAAGTGCATGAGCTTCTCGCGCAGATGGTGGTCCTGCAGCAGCACCGGCCCCCGCGGGCCCGCCTTCAGCGAGTGGTCGGTATCGGGCAGGCGCGTGCCCTGGGCCGTGGTCAGGTACGCGCCGCTCTGCGCCGACCTGGCCTGCTCCGCGCCGGTGGGCTGCCCGGTCGGGCTCACCGTCTCCGGGCCGCTCTGGTCCGCCTTCGGCGGGAGCGGCTCCACGGGAACAACGGGTTCGACGAGCTGGGGAGAGACCGGAGCGGGCTTGCCGGGGACTCCCCCTTCGGGGCCCTCTGCCGGACCCGAGTGCAGGGCGGCGTTCTTGTCGGCGACAGCCTTCACCGGTTTCTTCTCGGACATCACATCTCCAGACGCAAGCAGGGGGTGCCCTCGGGCCCTGTACGTGTGACCGGAAGCCATGCCTCCTGAAACCTTGGCTAGCCTGTCCGGTCGTGGCGGTCGTGGCGGTCGTGGCGGTCGTGGCGGTCGCGCGGTCCTGGCGACCGACCGTTTCGGAACTTCGGCCGTGAGCCTCTTGCGCGGCCAGGGCGAGGGTGGGGCGTGGGCAGGGGAGGGCGGGGCGTGGGCAGGGCGCCGATGCCGGGGCCACGCACGCGCGAGGACCTTGGGGCGTACGGCGGGGGCGCGCGGGTCCGCGGTCGCGCGACCCTCATCGCTCCGGCGAGCTCGACGCCTCGCTGGTCCGTCACGACTCCGGGGGGTCCCGCCGTTCCAGAGGGTGCAGGGCCGGGCCCTGCACCACGTCGCCGTCGATGCCGAAGCGGGAGCCGTGGCACGGGCACTCCCAGGTGCGTTCGGCGTTGTTGAAGGCGACGATGCACCCCAGGTGGGTGCAGACGGCGGACACCGCGTGCAGCTCGCCCTCGTCGTCGCGGTGCACGGCGCACGGTTTGCCTTCCACCCGGACCACGGTCCCCTCACCAGGCCGCAGGTCTCCGACGGAGCCCCCCGTGCCGTCGCCGAACGTGTCGAGGCGGTCCTTGACGAAGTGTTTGCCGGTGTCCCACTGCGCCTTGAGGAACGCCGGTGCGGCCTGCACGGCGGAGCCGAGACGGCCGGGGTCGTAGAGGCTGGCCCACCGGTGGGGCGCGCCGTCGACGAGAGAGGCGATGAGCGCCCCGGCCATGACCCCGCCCGTCATTCCCCAGCCGCCGAAGCCGGTGGCGACGTACACGTTCTCGCCGCCCGTGGGGAGCCTGCCCACGAGTGGCACGGTGTCCGTCGGGCTGTTGTCCTGAGCCGCCCATCGGTGGGAGATCTCCACCTCCGGGAAGTGCCGCTCGGTCCAGGCCTCCAGGCGGGCGTATCCCGCCTCGGTGTCTTCGCCGGTGCCGGGGGTGAACGCCTCGCCGGTGACGATGAGCAGGCGGTTGCCGTCCGCGAGGGGAGAGGTGCGGACGGAGCGTTTGCCGCCTTCCGTGGTGATGTACATGCCGTCGGGGTCTCGACCGGCGGGCAGCGAGCCCGCGACCACCAGGTCGCGGTGCTGGGTGAGCCGGGCGGCGAGCACGGCGTGGTCGAAGACGGGGTGGTGCGTGGCCACCACGACGTGGCGGGCCGAGACGGTCACCCCGGCCTCCGTGGTGAGTCGGCAGGGATCACCGTCGTCGAGGCGGGTGACCCGGGTGCCCTCGTGGATCCGGCCGCCGTGCGCGACGATGTCGTCGACGAGCCCGCGCAGGTACTTCAGCGGATGGAACTGGGCCTGGTCCTCCACCCTGACGGCGCCGGCGACGGGGAAGGGGAGACCGGTCTCGGTGACGAACGAGGCGGCGAGGCCGGCCGAGCGCGCCGCCTCGGCCTCGGCTCGCAGCGCGTCGACGGCGTCCGGTCGCTCGCAGTAGGTGAGGCCCGGGCGGGTCTCGAGCTCGCAGTCGACGCCCAGCTGCCCGGCCACGTCGAACACGTGGCGCAGGGCGGCGCTCTGGGAATCCGCGTAGTCGCGGGCCGCTCGCTCCCCGTGGGTTCTCCGAAGCGTGTCGTACACGGAGGTGTGCAGGGCGGTGAGCTTCCCCGTCGTATGCCCGGTGACGCCGCTCGCGAGCCGGTGCGCCTCCAGCACGACGACGCTCCGCCCCGTCCGCGCGAGCTCCCAGGCCGTACTCAACCCCGCGATGCCGCTGCCGATGACCGCGACGTCCGCCTCGGCGGGTCGGGTAAGGGGGGCGAAGGACGGAAAGGCCACCGTCCGCATCCAGTAGGACCGTCCGGCATCGGGAAGTCGCTGCATGGTCTGCGGCTGCCCGCGGAACCGAAACTGATGCGCGGTCGCTCCGCCCGGACGGGTGCACCGCCGTTCCCCCGCCCCACCGGTGCGCCCTCGCGTCGGCGTCCGCGCACCGGGCGGGCTCCCGCGGTCCCCGCAGCGCCGCCGACTCCCGGACGGGCCGCGCCCGCGGAGGCGTCGGCGGCTGCGACGGCCTACCGTGGGACGCATGCGGCTCCTGCTGACCTCGGACACCCATGTCCCCGCCCGCGCCGCGTCCCTTCCGGAAGCCCTCATGGCAGCCGTCGCCGACGCCGACGCCGTCATCCACGCCGGTGACTGGATCGACGAAGCCACGCTCGACCTGCTGGAGTCGCGGTCCCGCCGGCTGATCGGCGTGTACGGCAACAACGACGGCCCGGGACTGCGCCGCAGGCTTCCGGAGGTCGCCCACGCCGAGCTGGAGGGGTTGCGGTTCGCGGTCGCGCACGAGACGGGTGCGGCCGCGGGCCGGGAGCGGCGCTGCGCCGCGCGCTTCCCCGACGTGGACGTCCTGGTGTTCGGTCACAGCCACATCCCGTGGGACACCCGCGCCGGGCGTCTGCGTCTGCTGAACCCGGGCTCGCCGACGGACCGCAGGCGCCAGCCCTTCTGCTCCTTCATGACGCTGACCGTGGCCGACGCGAGGCTGTACGACGTGACGCTCCACCGTCTGCCCCGCGCCGCCGCCCCGTCCCGGGCCCCTTCGCCGAGGGCTTCGGCACCGCCGGAGACACCTGCCGGGGGGTAGGTGTCGGTCGGACGGCGGCCGAAACCGTTCTCGGCCGGTTCCGGAGCGGTCACGCGCATCACGGCAGGGATCACCGCAGCAGGGATCGCCGCGGCAGGGATCACCGCGGCAGGGATCACCGCGGCAGGGGCCGTCACGGCAGGGGCCGTCACGGCAGGGATCACCACGGCAGGGGCCATCACGGCAGAGGCGTGCCGCCCGTGGCGTTCACGATCTCGCCGGTGATGTAGCTCGCCTGCGGCGAGGCGAGGAACACGTACGCGGGTGCCATCTCGGCGGGCTGGGCCGGCCGGCCCAGCGGCGACTGGGCGCCGAACTCCTTCGCGTCCGGCATCGTCGCCGGGATGAGCGGCGTCCACACGGGCCCGGGTGCGACCCCGTTGACGCGGATGCCCCGCTCGGCGAGCATCTGCGCCAGCCCATGCGTGAAGGACACGATCGCTGCTTTGGTCATCGCGTAGTCGAGGAGATGCGGGCTGGGCTGGTAGCCCTGGACGGACGTCGTGTTGATGACGCAGCCGCCCTTCGGCATGTGCGCGAGGGCCTTACGGGTCAGCCAGAACATCCCGTACAGGTTCGTCTTCATCACCCGGTCGAACTGCTCCGTCGTGATCGCCTCGATCCCGTCGGGCTGCGACATCTGGTACGCGGCGTTGTTCACGAGGATGTCGACGCGCCCGAGTTCGGCCACGGCCCGGTCGACCAGGGCCGTGCACTCCTCCTCGTCGCGGATGTCGCACGCGACGGCCACGGCCGTGCGGCCCGCCTCGCGCACCAGCCGGGCCGTCTCCGCCGCCTCGTCCGATTCCTCGGCCAGATGGGTGAAGACGACGTCGGCGCCTTCCCGGGCGAAGGCCAGGCACACGGCCCTGCCGATCCCGGAATCGCCCCCGGTGACGACGGCCGCCCGGTCGAAGAGGAGGTCGTGCCCCCGGTAGGAGTCCTCACCGTGGTCGGGCCGGGGATCCATCCCCTCGGTGAACCCGGGGTGGTCCTGCTCCTGGTCGGGAAAGGGCGGGCGGGGGTGGCGGGTCACGGGGTCGGGAACGTGCCGTTCTTCGTGCGACATGGGATCTCCATGGGGCGCCCGTCCGGGCGGATCGGGGAGTGCCCGTCACCGTTCCACCGGCAGGGGTGCCGGGAGACGGCGGCCACTCCGTATCGACTGTGGTCAGTGACCGAGAGCGGTCTTCGGCTGCTGCGTGTTCATGGTGAGCGGCCCTCGACGCGGCGTTCTTCGCCTCGTCCTCGTGGGTGTGATGTCAAGGTCATCGTGCGCGTACCCGGATCGGCCCGCATCTCACGTGGGTCGGCCCGCATCTGACGTGGATCGGCCCGAATCTCACGTGGATCGGACGGTGCGTCCCGTGCCCGCCCGTGGCCGGTACCGGCTTCGGGGCGCCGACGACATCGTCGTCGGCGCGCGTGGTGTGCTGTGCCGGTCCACCGACCGGAAGCCGACCGGAAGCAGTATGGGGACGCCGCAGGCCCGACCAGCGGGACCCTCCGCGGTGCGGCGTGAAAGGAACAGCCGTGAACGAGCCGGACGCAGGACCCCTGCTGCTGTTTGCCAACTTCCTCTCGGACTTGGCGGTCGACCTGAACGAAGGCCGGGTGCTGGCGCAGTGGGCCCAGCAGGCGCCGCGCAAGGCGTGGTTGCTGCGGGAGGGCGACGCACTGGTCACCCCCGGCTCGCTGAGCGAGGGGTTCCGGCGGTACGTGAGCGACCTGACGGGGGTGGCCCGGGAACGGACGACCGTCATCGAGGTGCCACCGGCCGGCGCGGTCCCGCTGGCCCGGGCGGTACGCGAGGCGGGGCTGATGGAACGGGTGGCCGCTCACGCGCGGCCGGGGACGGCGTTGTTGCCGACCGCTGCCGACGCGTCGGCCGTCGGGTTCGCGCGCGAACTCGGGCTGACCGTCCATCCGTACGAGACGGTCGACGATGCCGCCGCCGCTCTGCCGGTGACCATGCTGTTGAACACGAAGGCCGGCTTCCGCCGAGCGGCCGCGCGGCTGGACATGCGACTGCCGGCGGGACGGGTCTGCCGCCGACCCGAAGTCGAGGAGGTCGTACGGCAGCTGCTCGCGCGGTACGAGCAGGTGGTGGTGAAGCCCGACCGCTCCGCAGGGGGCCACGGGATGCGCTTCCTCTCAGGGAAGGACGGGGAAGGAGCGGGCCTGGCGCTGGCGACGGTCGGCGGCCCGCGGGGAACGTGGGTGGTGGAGGAGTGCGTGGCCGTGGCCGAGTCGGTGAGCATCCAGATGGAGAACACGGCTTCAGGCACTCGTGCCATGTTCAGCGGGGCGATGCGGACGGAACAGGGCTCCTTCACCGGATACGCGTCACCCCTGCCGATGTCGTGTGCGCACGTGGCCGGCGAGCTGGAGGAGTGGGGGAGGGAACTGGGCCGCCACCTGGCCGCCCACGGCTACCTCGGCCCGTTCGGAATCGACGCACTCGTGGACGCGGACGGAGTGCTGTACGCCAGTGAGAGCAACGTCCGCAGGACCGCCACCACCACGCCCCACGCCATGGTCACCCGGCTCGCGGCCGCGTCGGGCGCGGCCCACCCGGCGTGGACGGTGTCGAAGGGGCACGCCCGGACGGCATTCGGTCTGGCGGAAGCCCTCGACCGGCTGCGTGCCCACCGGCTCGCGTTCGACCCGGCGCGGGGGGAGGGGGTGGTCCTCTACGCGGACGCGCCGCCGGACGGCCGCTCCTGGCGCTACGCGGTCATCGCGGCCCACCCGGACGGGGTGAGCGAGTGGGAAGGCGGGCTGGTGGAGGCCTTCGGGCTCGAGTGAACGGCCGCCGCGCCCCCGGCCGCCTGAGGGTCGGCGAAGGCCCGGGGGTCAGCCGACCGCCCCGGGCCGCCCGAGGGTCGGCGAAGGGCCCGGGATCAACCGACCGCCCCGGGCCGCCCGAATGCCGGCGAAGGCCCCGGGATCAACCGACCGCCCCGGGCCGCCCGAATGCCGGCGAAGGCCCGGGGATCAACCGACCGCCCCCGGCTCGTCGGCGGGGCGGGATGCGCACCCGCGGGGCACACTGGTGCCCAAGAGTGCCGCTGAGCTACCCGCTCACCGCTCCGCCAGGCCCGGACCCGTCTCGCGAGGGGAGGAGGACGAGTAGCAGTGGCGACTCCCACGCCCGGTACGGCGCTGATCGTGATCGACATGCTCAACACCTACGCCCACGAGGACGCCGACGCCCTGGTCCCGTCCGTCCGCGAGGCCCTTCCCGCGATCACCACACTCCTCGAGAACGCGCGGGCGAGTGCGTCCCCGGTCGTCTACGTGAACGACAACTTCGGCGAATGGCGCTCCCATCACGGGGAGATCCTGCGAGCCGCCCTCGCCGGCCGGCACGCCGACCTGGTGGAACCGGTGGCACCTGACGACGAGTCCCTCTTCGTGGTGAAGGCGCGGCACTCGATCTTCTTCGAGACCGCTCTGGCGTACCTGCTGAACCAGCTCGGAACCGAGCGCCTGGTCCTGTGCGGCCAGGTGACCGAGCAGTGCGTGCTGTACTCGGCCCTGGACGCTCACATCCGGCACTTCGACGTCGTCGTGGCGCAGGACGCGGTCGCCCACATCGACGCGGAGCTGGCCGCCGCGGCCCTGCGGATGATGCGTACCAACATGTCCGCCGTGATCTCCCCGGTGAACGACATCGCCTTCGACGCCCGGTCGGCGCCGTGAGCCGGACGGTCGACGAGACCGACCGCGCCGCCGGGAGCCCCGCCGCATGAAGGCTCGGCGCCTGGGAACGCACCCGCACTCGCCCATTCAGGCGGAAGTCGGCGCCGACCTCCTGTTCCGGCTCGTACCCGATCAGCGGGCCGACCAGGTCGCCGACCGGTTGCGGGCCTGGGTACCCGAGCGGCGCCGCTCCCATCGGCGGGGGGGAAGTGATCGCCCTCGAGGGAGGTGATCGCCCTCGACCGGCCGGGCGACGTCGCTCGCCCGCCCGGTGGTTTCGGGCCGAGCCGCTCGGGCACACGCCGACTGCCGTTCGGTCGTGCGCTCACGGCGACCGAGGACGTACGAACGGGATCCACGGCTCGAAGGTGGCGGTCATGGTCGCTGACGCGGGTACTGCCTCCGCCGCGGACAGCGGCCAGGGGTACGACGCCACTCCCTACCTGCCCTCGCGCGGCGGGTTGGCGGCTCTGTGCCGGGCGGCGGCCGACTGCCACGGGTGCCCGCTCTTCCTCGATGCCACGCAGACGGTTTTCGGAAAGGGCCCGGCCGGGTCACGGCTGATGCTGGTCGGGGAGCAGCCCGGAGACCGGGAGGATGTGCAGGGGGAGCCCTTCGTCGGCCCGGCGGGGCAGCTGCTGCGCCGGGCGCTCGACGAGGCCGGGCTGGGTGACGAGAAGGCGTACTTCACCAACGTGGTGAAGCACTTCAAGTTCACACCGGACGCGCGCGGCAGGCGCCGGATCCACAAGGCTCCGAGCCTGCGGGAGATGACCGCGTGCACGCCCTGGCTGGCGGAGGAGCTGAAACGGGTCGCCCCCGAGGTGCTGGTGGTGCTGGGAGGAACGGCGGGCAAGGCGTTGCTCGGGTCCTCGTTCCGGGTGGGCGAGCGGCGTGGTGTCCTGCTGCCGATGCCGGACCTCTTCGGCCGGCAGCCAGCCGCCCCCGGCCGGCTGCTGGCCACGGTCCACCCCTCCGCCGTCCTGCGGGCCGACGACCGGGAGGCGGCCTTCGCGGGACTGGTGGCCGACCTGTCCCTGGCCGCCACCGTGCTGCAGTAGGGCGCGGACCTCTCCGCAGGCTGCGCAGGCGCGCTGAGCCGAGGCCGGGCACGCGGCTTGGTGGCCTGATCTCGCCCCGACGGGTGCCCCGGTCCGTGCCCGCGAGGTCGGGCGCGCGGCTTGGTGGCCTGATCCCGCGCGCCCGGTACGCGGTCCCTGCCCACGAGGTCGCGCACGCGGCCTGGTGGCCTGATCCCGCGCGCCCGGAGGCCGGTCCCTGCCCACTGCCCGGGTGGGTCCCACGAGACGCGACGGCACGCGCCCCTTCCCCGCGGACAGGGTGGTGCCCTGCCTGCGGGGCGCTTCGCCCCGGGATTCAGGCCCCGGCACGCCGGGGGCGTGGTGTCACACGCTCGTCAGGATCTGCGGTGACAGGGTTTTGATCATGGTGTTGGTCCAGCGCATCTGACGGAGCGTGCGCGGGTGGCAGAAGGAGGCCAGCTCGACCAGACGGTCGTCCTTCGCGGCCTGCCCGGCCTGCGCCAGCATCTCCCAGTACAGGGAGTTTCCGGCCGCGGCGAGGTGGAGCTCCCGCAGGTCGTGCAGCAGGAGCAGGCCGGGTTCGGGCCGGTGGCCGACGGCCTCGGCCGTCTTTTCCCGGAGCGCCGTCACCAGGCCGGGAGCGGACTTCTCGGGCGGCCCGTCGAGGTCCAGGCCGTAGTGACGGCCCGTCTCCGCCACGCGCCGGCAGTGGTCGTCCGACCAGAGGACGAGGTCCTGGGCCACGTGGTGGACCTCGTGCTCGGTGCGGTGGCGTTCCGCCGCGGCGGCCAGTCGCTTCGCCAGGCCGCGCTCGCCGTGGTGCAGGGCGCGGAGCGTGAGGGTGATGCCGTTCACCGTGCGCCTCCCAGGGGGTTGTCGGCGTCCGGTTCCAGGACTTCGAGGACCTGGGCCGTGGGGCCGCCCTCAGTGGCGGGCACCGCGGACGCGGGCGCGGACGCGGACGCGGGCGCGGGCGCGGACGCGGTGGTGGTGGGTGCCGCGGAAGGCCGGCCGTCCGCCTTCTCCACGAGGGTGACAGCCGCGGTGGAGGTCTTGAACAGGGGTTGTTTCGAGACCGGGTCCCAGTCGGTGACGGTGGTCTCGTTGGCTGCCCTGCCCGGGGTGACGGCGTCCGGGCCGGAGCCGGAGGGCGTGTCCCAGTAGCCGTAGTGGAAGGGGACGAACAGCAGCCCGGGCCGGATGCCGGTGATGCGCAGGCGTCCTTCCAGGGAGCCGCGCGGGCTGCTGACCTCGACCAGGTCGCCTTCGCCGAGGCCGTGGGCGGCCGCGTCGGAGGCGCACATCTCCACCCAGACCTCGGGTGCCGCGGCGTTGAGCTGCGGTGTGCGGCCGGTCTTGGTGCGGGTGTGGAAGTGGTAGAGGGTGCGGCCGGTCGTCAGCTGGAACGGGCGGTCACCGTCGGGCGCCTCGCGCGGTGGCAGGTACTCTGCGGCCCTGATCACGGCCTTGCCGTCCGGGTTGAGCGACCGGTATTCGACCGCCGGGACGGAGGCGCCGGTGAGGAGGTCCTTGCCGTACGTCTCGCAGGTGTCGGGGTGGGCCCAGGCGATGCCGTCGCCGTACAACCGGTCGGTGCCCTCCGGGGCCTGCGCGTTGCACGGCCACTGGATGCCGCTGCCGCCGCTCAGCTTTCCGTAGGACAGGCCGGTGTAGTCGCAGGGCCGGCCGGCGCTGCAGCGTTTCCACGCCTCGAAAGCCGACTCCGGATCGTGCCAGGTGACCAGCGGGCCGCCGTCCTTGTCGCGGAAGTCCATGCGTCGGGCGTAGTCGAGGAAGATGTCGAGGTCCGGTCTGGCCTCGCCGGGCGGCTCCACGGCCTTGTCCGACAGGTGGACGGTGCGGTCGGCGTTGGTGAAGGTGCCGGTCTTCTCGCCCCAGGTCGCCGCGGGCAGGACGACGTCGGCGAGCTGCGCGGTCTCGGTGAGGTAGAGGTCCTGGACGACGGTGAAGAGCCGTTCCTGGGTCAGGATCGAGCGGATGCGGGACAGCTCGGGGAGGGACACGGCGGGGTTGGTGCCGCTGATCCAGAGCATCCGCAGGGAGCCCTGCTCGGCGTAGCGGAACATCTGCAGGGCGTGGGTGGGCGGGGCGTAGTGCGGGATCGTCTTCGGATCTACGTTCCACACCTTCGCCAGGTCGGCCACATGGGCGTCGTTCTCCCAGTTGCGGAAGCCGGGCAGATCGCCGTTGGCGCCGCACTCACGGGTGTTCTGGGCGGTGGGCTGCCCGTTCATCTGGAGCACGCCGGCTCCCGGCCGGCCCAGCATGCCCCGGATGAGGTGCAGGTTGTTGATCTGCACGGCGGCGGCCGTGGCCTGGTGGGACTGGTAGACGCCCTGGAGGACCGTGGACAGGAGCCTGTCGGCCGTGCCGAGCAGCTCGGCCGCCTCCCTGATCCTCGCCGCGGGCACGTCGCAGATGTCGGCGGCCCACTCGGGCGTGCAGGGTGCGACCCTCCTCGCCAGCTCGTCGAAACCCACGGTGTGGGCCTCGACGTAGGCGTGGTCCACGCGGCCGGTGCGGACGATCTCGTGCAGGAGCGCGTTGAACAGGGCCACGTTCGTTCCGCCGCGCGGCGCGAGGTGGACCGCGGCCCGGCGGGCCACCTGGGTAGGGCGGGGGTCCACGCAGACCAGGCGCGGCGGATCGGTGCCCTCGAGCCGGTCGAGGATGCGCATCCACTGCACGGGCTGGGTCTCGGCGATGTTGTGGCCGAACAGGGCGATGACGTCGGCGTGGTCGATGTCGTCGTAGCTGCCGGGCTGTCCGTCACAGCCGAAGGACTCCTTGAGCGCCTCGGCCGCGGTGGCGGTGCACAGCCGCGTGTTGCCGTCCAGGTGGTTCGTACCGATGCCGGCCCGGGCCAGCACGGCGAGCGTGTAGTACTCCTCCAGGAACAGCTGGCCGGTCGTGTAGAAGCCGATCGAGCCGGGACCGCGGTTCTCCAGCAGTGCGCGGGAGCGGGAGACGACCAGGTCCATCGCGGTCTCCCAGTCCGTCTCGACCAGCCGCCCGCCCTCGCGGACCAGGGGTCGGGTGAGCCGATCGGGCGAGGCGTTGGCCTGCCAGCCGAACGCGTCCTTGGGGCCGAGCCGGCCGCGGTTGACCCGGTCCACCACCCGGCCGCGTACGCCGACCATGGCGCCGTCCCGCACGGCGATGTCCATGGCGTCGCCGTCCGAGTGAAGGATCGACGCGGTCTGCACCCACTGTTCGACGTCGTCCGGGCTCACACCCCCGGCCAGGTACGTGTCCTGGCGCGCGGGCCACTGCTGGTGCCGTCCGTACGGCGTACGGCCGCCCCAAGGCTCCGCGATCCGGTCCACCCGGTTGCCCATGCCGCCTCCCGACGACCTCCGCGGCGGCGCCCGCCACGCCGTCCGCTCATCCGTACCCGGAGACCTTCTTCTCGCGGGCTCCGCTTCCATTCCGGGCCGGGCCGTGGTCACCCGTGGGACGGACCCGGCCCGGCCGAACGCCCCCGGGGCTGCGCCGTGGGCCACCGGGGGACCGACACCTCGGCCGGCCGGACATTCATGGCCTCATCCTTCGACGCCGGTGGAGGTGTGGGCGGCGCCGACCGGCTTGGACTCGGGCGATCCCCGCTGGCGCAGGTAGACGGACAGGATGACCATGGCGGCCACGGCCAGGAGTTCCGACTGCCAGTTCTGCAGGGTCCGGCTCCAGAAGTCCGGTGCGACCAGGTAGGCGCCCCAGCCGATGGGGTCCTGGAGCTCTCGTAGCTGCTGCTCGTCGTAGGCGGCCACTCCCGCGATGGACTGGGCCAGCCAGGACAGGACGAACAGACCGCCCATGACGAGGCCCAGCGAGCGCGAGTACACCAGTTGCCGCCAGTCCTTCGTGCCGGCCCAGCGCGGTGAGTCCTTCCCGGCGTGATCGCCCAGGCGCTGCTCGCGGTCGGACTCCGAACCGATCTTGTGGAGCTCCTTCGATTCGGGTGAGCCCCGCTGGACGAGCCAGACGGTGCCGAAGATGAACAGGAAGAACTGCAGGAACTCCGACTGCCAGTTCTCCGTGACGTCCACGGCGAAGTCCGAGGACGTCATGTACTCGCCCAGACTCATGCGCTGGAGACCGTTGTCGGTGAGCTGGCCGTTGAAGTCGGCGTGGCCCGCCAACGCCTGACCGAGCAGCACCAGCAGGAACGCCGTGCCGAAGGCGAGCGTGAGGCTGTTGTCCCTCCAGAAGTTCCCGTGCTCCTGGCTCCCCCGCCGGCTTCCGCTCATCGGTCCATCGCTCCGATCGCGATGAAGTAGCCGAGCCCGCCCACGATCACGACGAGGCAGGCAATGAAGAGTCCGCGCATGCTCATCCGCCCTTCACGGCGCACTGGTAGGGCTTGTCCTCCTGCGGTGTGCAGCCTGCCGCGACGACCCGCCATCCGCCGGTGAACTGCGACAGGAACAGCGTCTCGCCGCCGGCGTGGACCAGAGCCTGGCGCCCGTAGACCTCGGCGCCGTTCACCGCCCCCGCCACCGGCAGGTCCTGCCCCTCCAGCGCTTTCGCGCACGCCTGCTTCTCGTCCTCCTGCAGCGCCGCGCGGGTCTCGGGGGCCAGTAGGCCGCACGCTGCCCGGTAGTCCCGCGACGCGAGCGCCTGCTCGAAGGCGCGGCCGGCGTCCCGGGCACCGTCCACACGTGTCGCGGACGCTCCGCAGCCCGTCAGGAGTACCGCGAGCAGCCCCGCCAGGGCCAGGGCACCGGCCGCCCGCGGAGCCGCATGGCGGGAGCCGGCTCCCGGTGTCATCGGCTGCCGGCGCTGGGAGTCGCCAACGGATCCCGGGGCGCCTTCGGCTTCTCGGCTTCCAGCCGCTCACCGAGTTCGGTGAGCCGGTTGCGTCCCATCGCCTTGCGGACGTCGGGGAACCATTCCTTCTCTTCTTCCTCGACGTGGTGGCGGACGTTCTCCATCAGGACGCTCATCTTCGCCTTGAACCGTTCGTCGGCCGCGTCCATGCCCTTGAGCTCGGACAGCATCCACACGACGGCGTGGTGCTCCTCGATGCTCTCCAGAATGTGGTCCGTGGTGTCCGGCGCTGCCTCGCGGGCGGCGGGGTAGAAGATCTGCTCCTCGATCCAGGCGTGGACGGTCAGCTCCTCGATGACCTGGTCGGCGATCTTCCGGCGTTCGTCCGTGTCCTCGTCCCCGGTCTTCTCGAACTGCTTGAACAGTTTCTCGACGGTCTTGTGGTCGTCACGCAGAAGCACGATGGCGTCCATGGATGTCCTCCGGGAGTGCCGATTACGGGATGGAAGCGCAGGTTTCCCTGCCCTGGGGGAGCGGTCTTCGCCGCGCGGCCGGGCCGATGTCGCCCGAGCGGGCCATACGGAGCCGTCCTCCGCCACGGGGCCGGGCAGCGGCACGGACGCCTGTTCCCGAGGCGACGCGACCCGCCGGTTCGTCGGGCGACCGATGGCCGGCATACGCGCGGAGTGATCCACGCGGGGCGCATACCCCGCCTACGGACGCACACTCCGAAGTCCGGCGTGCGGGGCCGGAGTCCTCGGCGACACGGCGGGCGCGGTGCTTCCACTCCGCGACGCCAGGCCTTCCGGTGGCGACGCGCCGGTGGCCGCCGATGACGGGCAGGCGCCCTACCGGGTGGTCGGCATCGGGCGCATGATCTCGTCGGAGTCGGAGTCGGAGTCGGAGTCGGAGTCGGCGTCGGCTCGGACGGTGACCGGTGCGCCCCGGGCCGGTTCTCCGGCCGTGCACGGGGCCCGGTCCTGGCGGCTCCGAGGACCTTCACGACGTGGGCGGGCACTCGGGTGCCCGCCCACGCGCGGGGACTCAGGTGTGCAGGCGGCTGTTGGTCCCGTCGTGGCCGTCGGCGTGGTCCTCGTCGAACCAGTAGTCGCCTGCGGCCAGGTAGCGGAAGGAGTGCACGCTCTTGCCGGGCAGGGCGACGGTGACCGCGCGCGTGCCGTCCTTGCGGGGCACCAGGGTGTGGGCGCCGGGCCGCCAGTCGTTGAAGTCACCGACCACGCTGACCGGCCCGGGGGGCGTATCGGCGGGCAGGACGAATGTGACCTGGGTGCGGTCCTTGAGCTTCTTGCGTTCCAGCACGGAGTCTCCTGGCGGCAGAGGCGGATCGTCGCCGGTCATCCTCCGTCCGGCGGCGCGCGGCGAGCGCCGGACACGCCAGGAGAGGTCGCCTTCCGTGGTCTCGTACTGGGCCGAAGAGCGTACATGCCGGGGTTGGCTGCGACCCGTGGGAGGCCTTGCCCCGGACCTGCCGGGTGCTCGCCCCGTACGTGCGGGCCGCGAGGGGCTGCGGCCTACGCCCCCGCGCCCGACCTGACGCGTGCTCGCCCCGTACGTGCGGGCTGCGAGGGGGCTGCGGCCTACGCTCCCGCGCCCGACCTGACGGGTGCTCGCCCCGTAGGTGCGGGCTGCGAGGGGGCTGCGGCCTACGCCCCCGCGCCCCGGCCCGCTGACGGCGGCCGCTCGATGGCCCGGACGATCGCCCGTTCCCGGTCGCGGACCTCTCGCGCGACGGTCACGAAATGGTCCACGCCCGTGGTGCGGTGGTCGCGGCTCCAGGCGACGGCCACCGTCGAGCCGGGGACTCCCGTCAGGGGGACGTAGCGCACGCCGGCGAGCGGGGTGTGGCGCTCGGCGCCGGCGATGGTGATCGTGCAGGCCAGGCCGGCGGCGACCAGCTGCATTTCCTCGGTGTGCGAGGACGTCTCGCGTACGGACGCGGGCGGACGGCCGCCGCGCTGGGCGTCCAGGGTCCAGTAGGCCCGCCACACCGCGTCGGTGGTGCGGCCGATGGCCAGCGGCTCGTCGAGGACGTCCTCGGCCGTGAGGGTGCTCCGGCCGGCCAGGCGGTGCTGCGGCGGCAGTCCGACGACCAGGGGTTCCACGAACAGCGTCAGCGAGTCGAGGCCCGGCACGGACAGAGGGAGCCGGACGATCGCGACGTCGGAGGATCCGTCCGCCAGTCCGGCGGACGGGTCGTCGAAGGCCGTCTCGCGCAGCTCCAGCCGGATGTCCGGATGCCGTGCCGCGAACGCCGCCAGGATCGGCGTGGTCAACTCCAGCGCGCCGCCCGTGAGGAAGCCCAGGCGGACCGTGCCCGACCCGCCCCGGTCCGCGCTGCGCGCCGCGGCGACCCCCGCGTCCAGCGCGGCCAGCGACTCCCGTGCCGAGGCCAGGAACGCCTCGCCGGCCGGAGTCAGCGCCATGCTGCGGGTGGTGCGGTCGAGGAGACGTACGCCGACCGCGTCCTCGAGGTCGCGGAGCTGCTTGCTCAGCGCCTGCTGCGTGACGAAGAGGCGGCCGGCCGCGCGGCTGAAGTTCAGCTCCTCGGCCACCACGACGAAATTGCGCAGCTTCTGCGTCGCCACATCCACAACCGCTGATTGTAGGTGCGGGCCCAACTCGTTGTTTCCCTGGGTAACGCCGCGCCTCTACGTTGGCTGGCGGTACGGCGACGATACGGCGACGCACTTCTCCACCGTCCTTCTCCACCGTCCTGTCCCCACCGCCTCACCTCTGCGGCGGCCATGACCGCCCCGATCCCTGAAGGAGCCCGCAGTGGCCGAGAAGTGGCGCAACTGGGCCCGCCAGCAGACCTGCACCCCCGCCCGCGTCGAGCGGCCCGCGAACGAGGAGCAGCTCAGCGACGCGGTCGCCCGCGCGGTCCGGGACGGTCTGCGGGTGCGGCCCGTCGGCAGCGGGCACTCCTTCACCGCCGCCTGCCTCACCGACGGCGTCATGGTCGACCAGACCGGCATGCAGCGCGTCCTCGACGTCGACACGGCGAGCGGTCTGGTGACCGTCGAGGCCGGCATCAAGCTGCACCGCCTGACGGCCGAGCTGCACGGGCACGGCCTCGCGCTGGAGAACCAGGGCGACATCGACACCCAGTCCCTCGCCGGGGCACTGGCCACCGCCACCCACGGCACCGGCGAACGCTTCCGCAACCTGTCCGCCAACGTCATCGGCTGCCGACTGGTCACCGCCACCGGCGAGGTCCTCACGATCGACGAGGCGAGCGCCCCCGACGCCTGGCGCGCGGCCCGTGTCTCGCTCGGGGCGCTGGGCGTGATCTCGCACTACACGCTGCGCTGCGTCCCCGCCTTCCGCATCCACCGGATCGACGAGGTACGCCCGGCGGCCGCCGTCCTGGCCGACCTGGACCGACTCGTCGCCGCCCACGACCACTTCGAACTCCTCGCCCTGCCGCACACCGACAAGGTCCTCACCTACTCCTCGCAGCGCACCGACCGCCCCGCGGCGCCTCCCGGCCGCCTCACCGCGTGGTGGAACGACGACGCGCTCCCCAACGCCGGGCTCGGTGCCGCCTGCCGACTCGGCCGCCTGCTCCCGGGTGCCGTGCCCGGCATCGCCCGCGCCGTCGCCGGCGTGCTCGGCCGGTACGAGCAACTCGACGACAGCCACCGGGTCTACGCGCACCGGCGCCGGGTCCGGTTCACGGAGATGGAGTACGCGATCCCGCGCGCCCACGCCGCCGAGGCCCTGGAGCGGGTGAGGGCCCTGATCGTCGACCGGCGGCTGCCGGTGCTGTTCCCGATCGAGCTCCGCTTCACCGCGCCCGACGACGCCTTCCTCTCCACCGCCCACGGCCGCGACACCGCCTACGTCGCCGTCCACCAGGTCGCCGGGGCCGAGTACGAGGCCTTCTTCCGCGGCGTCGAGGCGATCATGGACGAGTACGAGGGGCGCCCCCACTGGGGCAAGCGCCACTTCCAGACCGCCGCCACGCTGGCCCCGCGCTACCCGGGCTGGCAGGACTTCCAGGCCGTCCGCGCCCGCCTCGACCCCGAGGGGACGTTCACCAACGACTACGTCGCCCGGGTCCTCGGCCCCGCTCCGGCAGGGCGGTCGTGACCGGGGCGCCCGGCCCGCTCCCCGTCTCCGACCCGACAGGTGCCGACCGATGACCATGCCCGACTTCACGGCCCTCGACCGGGCCACCCGCGACCTCCGACCGCCCTTCGCCGTGCTGGACGCGGCGGCCCTGCGGCTCAACGCCGCGTCCATGCGGCGCCGCGCCGGCGGCAAGCCGATCCGGCTCGCCAGCAAGTCCGTACGGAGCCGGGCCGTCATCCGCTCGGTCCTCGCGATGCCCGGCTTCCAGGGGATCCTCGCCTTCACCCTGCCGGAAGCCCTCTGGCTGGCCGAGGAGTTCGACGACATCCTCGTCGGCTATCCGACCGCCGACGACTCCGCCCTGCGCCGCCTCGCGGAGGATCCCCGGCGTGCCTCCCGGGTGACCGTGATGGCCGACTGCCCGGAGCACCTGGACCTGATCGCCGCGGCCGCCGCCGCCGGTGGCCGCCCGCTGCGGGTCTGCCTCGACCTCGACGCCTCGCTCAAGTCGCTCGGCGGCAGACTCCACTTCGGCACCCACCGCTCGCCGCTGCACAGCCCCGAGCAGGCCCGGTCCCTCGCGCGGGCCGTGGTCGAGCGCCCCGGACTGCGGCTGGTCGGGGTGATGGCGTACGAGGCGCAGATCGCCGGCGTCGGCGACGACGCTCCCGGACCGTTCCTGCGCCGGGCCGCCATCCGGGCCCTTCAGGGCGTGTCCCGGCGCGAGCTGCGGTCCCGGCGCGAGGCCGCGATCGCGGCCGTACGGCAGGTGGCTCCGCTGGAGTTCGTCAACGGCGGCGGAACCGGCAGCCTGGAGTCCACGGCCGCCGAGCCCGTCGTGACGGAACTCGGCGCGGGCTCGGGCCTCTACGGCCCGACCCTCTTCGACACCTACCGCGCCTTCCGCCCCTGGCCCGCCGCCTTCTTCGTCCAGTCCGTCGTGCGCCGCCCCTCGGCCGCCCGCGCGACCGTCCTCGGCGGCGGCTGGCCCGCCTCGGGCGCCGCCGGCCGCGACCGGCTCCCCACCCCGGTCGAGCCGCCCGGTCTGCGGCTCACCCGCCTCGAAGGCGCGGGCGAGGTCCAGACCCCGCTCACCGGTCCCGGCGCCGCGCGCCTCTCCGTCGGTGACCGCGTCTGGTTCCGGCACACCAAGGCGGGCGAGCTGTGCGAGCGCGTCAACGTCCTCCACCTCGTGGACGGCGACCGCATCACCGCCGAGCTGCCCACCTACCGGGGCGAGGGGCAAGCCCTGCTTTAGGCGCGGTCGGCGCGGCGCGGTCGGGGCGGCGCGACCGGGGTGACCGGGGTGACCGGTGCGCCTGGTGGAGGCGCCGGTCGGTTCCCGCCCTCAGTCCCCGCCCTCAGTTCCCGCCCTCGTCACGCCGGCCGCGCCCTCCGGACCCGGCGCGGTCCTGGCCGTACTGCTGGGCGCCACCACCGGCCCGGGCCTTACCTACGCCGGCTCCCTGGCGACCCGCCTGTGGCGGCGCATCGCCCATCACCACGAGCACGCACGAGATCGCCCTCAAGGGGCTCACCCTGCTCGCCATGCGCACCGTCCCCGCCGCGCTGCTCACTGTTGAGCGTGGCCGCGGCGAGGCGGTCATCCGGTCCGTTCACGATGGTTCCCCCACGGAGCGTCAGGTGTCCGTCCGGCGTCGTACCGGCGGGAGATCATAGGGCGTGCGGTCGAACGCCGGGAGAACGGTCCGCAGCGACGGCCTTCGACGCTCGTCGGCGGCCGCTGACGCCGTTCGGAGGGCTGTTGACGGCGTTTCGAGAGCTGTTGACGGGGTTTCGGAAGCCGCCGACGCCGGTTCGAGGGCTGCCGGACGGCTTCGAGGCTTCGAGGCCTTCGCAGTCGGTTCGTGTCGGTGTTGGGCCGAACGGGTGAGTAACGGGAGGATGGGTGCATGAGTAGGTACGAGAGGTACGACGTCACCGACGAGCAGTGGGAGGGTCTGGCCCAGGTCGTTCCCCTGCGAGGCCGTGACGAATGGCCGTCCAGAGTGGACCATCGCGCGTTCCCCGAGCAGTACGAGACCGCCGAGCAGCGCCGCATGGTCGTGCTGCGGGTCCAGGTCTTCGCCGACGCCCGCGAGGTCGCCGAGTACCTCATCGCCCAGATCCCCGTGCTCCTCGACCTCACGAGCGCCGACACCGAGGTCGCCAAGCGCATCCTCGACTTCAGCAGCGGTGTCGTCTTCGGACTCGGCAGCGGCATGCACCGTGTCGACCGCAACGTGTTCCTGCTGGCCCCGGCCGGTACCGAGGTGGAGGGCGCCGAAGACGAGAACGCGGAGAACCTCGAAGAGGGCGCGGTCCCTCGTTCGTAGGAAGGTCCTTCAGACGTAACGGTTCCGCGTCCGGGCGGCTGCGTACCGTCCGATCATGACCACCACCGGCGGCACCGCCCCCGACCGTACGCACCGCCCGTCGGCCGGCCCTCTGGCCGGACCGGCGCCCGAGCGGACGCACGTCCCCGCGCAGGGGCGCGCCCGCGGACCCGTCCCTGCCCCTGTCCCCGTACCTGCCCCTGTCCCCGCACGTGCGTCCGCATCCCCGCGCGGGTCCGCGTCCACACCCGGTTCCGGTTCCGGTTCCGCGCGCGCGTTCGCTTCCGCGGGAGGAGCGGGTGGGGCGTTCGTCCGGCCCGCCGTCACGGAGCTGCGGCTCTCCGCCTTCGGAGCACATCGCGGAACCGTCCTGCCGCTCGGGCCCGTGACCCTGGTCAGGGGTCCGAGCGGCAGCGGCAAGTCCACCGTGCTGCGCGCCTACGAGGTGCTGGCGGCGCTCGGGGCGGGGGCGGGCCTCGCGGAGGCGCTGCCGGACGCGGTCGACCGCGTACCGGAATCGGCGCGGCCCGACGCCCAGGGGAGGCGTGGGTTCCGGATCGGCTGCACGGTCGACGGCCCGGCCGGCCCCGTTCACCTCGACGTGGCCGTACAGGCCGAACCGACCCTCAGGATCGTCGGCGAACGCCTCACCGGACAGGACGGCCGCACCCTCCTTGCCACCGCGCTCCGGGACCCCGGCCGCGGCACCGTTCAGGCCGAGTGGCACACGGCGGGCAGCACGCCCGTCACCCGGGCACCGTTCCCCGACGATCTGCTCGGTACGGCGCTGCTCCCCCTGCGCGTCGCGGGGAAGACCCCGGGACAGCGGGACGTCCTGGCCGCCGCGGAGCAGGTGGTGGTGGGGCTGCGGTCGGTGTTCGCCTGCGATCCGCAGCCGCGGCGCATGCGGGCGGAGGTGCCGGTGGGCGAGGGGCGGCTGCGACGCGACTGCCGCAACCTCGCCGAGGTGCTGCACCGCACGGCCCACGAGTGCCCGCGACGGCACGCGCGTCTGGCGGCCTTCGCGGGGGCGGGCTGCGTGGGGCCGGTCACGGCGCTCGGATTACGGGAGTCGGCGGAGCGCGGCACGGTCCAGGCCGTACTCGAACGCCCCGGACGTACGCCGACCCCGCTGGGCCGGCTCGGCGACGGCGAACTGCGCTACCTCGCCCTCGGGCTCGTCCTGCTGACCGGGCCGGGGGTGCTCGCGATGGATCCGGTCGCCGAGGTCCCCCAGGCCATGCAGACGCTCACCGTCCTCACCGACGGCCTGGACCGCGGGCTCGACGCCCGGCAGGTGCGCGCGCTGCTGGAGCTGGCGGGGGAGATCGGCGCCGGCGGCCACATGAGGCTCGTGGCGACCGTAGGGGAGGACGTACCGGCGGGGGAGGACGTACCGGCGGGGGAGGACGGATGGGCAGGCGCCGGCCCGGCGGACGTGCCGAATGCGACCGGGGTGGCGGTGGTAGACCTGGGACGTGACAGAACATGATGTGGCGGGCCTGCAGCGCCGCCTCGCCGACTTCGCCGCGGCCAGGGAGTGGCAGCCGTACCACACGCCCAAGAACCTGGCCGCCGCGCTGAGCGTCGAGGCGGCCGAACTCCTAGAAATCTTCCAGTGGTTGACGCCGGAGGAGGCCGGGCGGGTGATGGCGGACCCGGACACGGCGCACCGGGTCACCGACGAGGTCGCGGACGTCCTGGCCTATCTGCTCCAGTTCTGCGAGGTGTCGGGGATCGACCCGCTCGCGGCTCTCTCGGCGAAGATCGACCGCAACGAACTCCGCTTCCCGGCCCGGCGAGGCGGGCCCGCGGAGCCCGCGACGCCGGCCGAGGACGCTGATCGTCACTCTTCGGAGTGATCGAGTTTTCCCCATCGAGCTTCCTGTCCACAGATTTCCGAATTCCCCTGGTGTTTGGGCTCAGCGGGCCTCACGCTGGGTAATGGAATGAGTGAGCGGTAAGTCACAAGAACGGGGGCGGCGTTGATGGAAGCGGAGCGACTCATCGCGACCGGTCGGCACGCGCTGACCGAGAGCCGCACGGCGTTGGACATCGTGGCGGAGGCCTGGCAGGCACAGGCCCTGGCGCAGGCGATAGGAAGTCATCTCGCGCTCTGCGGCCCACTGGAGCTGCGGAGCGAGGCGCGGGGCCTGGGCGAGATAGGTGGCGGGCGCGGCCTGGCCGACCACCCCGCCGTGCGCACGGGGCTGCGTGCCGCGCAGCTCACGGGCGTGTCGGAGGCGCGCGCGGCGCTGACCGCGCTCGGAGCGCTTCTCGGCGAAGTGGGCATCGCCCTCGTCGGCGTGGCCTGCGCGACCGATGAGGAGGGGCTGTACTGGCAGTGCATCGAAGCCATCGACGCCGCCGACGAGGCGGGCGACCGGGTCCGCGCCATGCTCCGCCGCCTCGCGGCCCGCGACCGCGACCGAGAACGCGCCCGCCCGCCCGACCCGGCCCGGGGCAGGGCGGGTCCGTCGGGGCGGTCGGACTGAGGGGTGCGTGGACGTCCGTGCGTGGACGTCCGGGTGCGTGGATGGACGGTGCGGCGGCGGGCGGCTGCGGGTGCGGATGCTGCGGCGCGGTCGGCTGCTGGCCGGGGCGGGCTGGGCGTCGCATCCGGGTGCCGGGTGCCGGGTGCCGGATGACGGATGACCGGTGGCGGGCGTCGGGTGCCGCGTGACGGTGCCGGGTGCCGCGTGGCCGGTGGCGGATCGGCTCGGGTGGTCCGCCGGTGAGTGGAGTGCCGGGGGCCTGGCGTCCGGGCATGGGGCGAGCGGGCGGCTGCCCGGGGCCCGTCACCCGTCAGACGGTGCCAGTGCCAGTGCCAGTGCCAGTGCCAGTGCCAGTGCCAGTGCCGGCGCCAGTGCCAGTGCCGGCGCCGGGGCGGTCGGGAGCGGAGGCCTGACGGTCGCCCGAGGACTGGAGGTCGGCGTCGAGTTGCGAGAGGTCGGCGGTGAGGGCCGCCATCAGTTCCTCCATCTGCTGCAGCAGGCCCTTCGGGGCGCCACCGTCCTGCTGCTCGGGCACCGACACCGACGGCGGCGCGGGTGGCACCGACGACACGGGCAGCTCCGGTGCGGCGTCCTGGGACATGGCGGCCTCCTCGGCCCGGGGGCCCTCCGGCGAGGGAAGGACCACAAGAGAGCGACGCACCGGCAGCGGCCGCCGGCGCGCGGGCCGGGCGGTCCGGCTCCGCCCGAGCCAACGACGGCTCCCCGGCCCCGGTCACTGCCCTGGTGGGACGCCGCCCGCCCGAGGGAGGGATATTCACCCGACCGAGCCGGTGGAGATCATCCGGTGACGAAAAGGTTGACGTGCGCCCGGGGGTGCAGGATGGGAGGTATGGATCTTCGAATCTTCACGGAACCCCAGCAAGGGGCCGACTACGACACCCTGCTCAAGGTCGCCAGGGCCACCGAGGAGCTCGGCTTCGACGCCTTCTTTCGGTCCGACCACTACCTGAGCATGGGCTCGGCCGACGGCCTGCCCGGCCCGACGGACGCCTGGATCACCCTGGCGGGTCTGGCCCGCGAGACCAAGCGCATCCGGCTCGGCACCCTGATGACCGCCGGCACCTTCCGGCTCCCCGGCGTCCTGGCCATCCAGGTGGCGCAGGTCGACCGGATGTCGGGCGGGCGGATCGAGCTCGGACTCGGTGCGGGCTGGTTCGAGGAGGAGCACCGGGCGTACGGGATCCCGTTCCCGAAGGAGAAGTTCGGGCGCCTCGAGGAGCAACTGGAGATCGTCACCGGGCTGTGGGGCACCGAGGTGGGCAAGACGTTCTCGTATGACGGGAGGCATTACCAGCTGGCCGACTCGCCGGCGCTGCCGAAGCCGGCCCAGGCGAGGATCCCGGTCCTGATCGGCGGCCACGGCGCGAGCCGGACGCCCCGGCTGGCGGCGCGCTTCGCGGACGAGTTCAACATCCCGTTCGCGTCGCTGGAGGACACCGAGCGGCAGTTCGCCCGGGTGCGGGCCGCGGCGGCGGAGGCCGGGCGGTCGGCCGACGCGCTGGTGTACTCCAACGCGCTCGTGGTCTGCGTCGGCCGGGACGACGCGGAGGTCGCCCGCAGGGCCGCCGCGATCGGTCGGGACGTGGACGAGCTCAAGGCGAACGGCCTGGCGGGTTCACCCGCCGAGGTGGTCGACAAGATCGGCAGGTACGGTGCCCTCGGCTCCACCCGGATCTACCTCCAGGTCCTCGACCTGGACGATCTGGACCACCTGGAGCTGATCTCCGCACAGGTTCAGACGCAGCTGGGGTGACCCGATGAAACCCGACCGTTCGCTCGCCGCCGCCCTCGCCGAGGACGTGCTCGTCCTCGACGGCGGGCTCTCCAACCAGCTGGAGGCGCAGGGCTGCGACCTCTCCGACGCGCTCTGGTCCGCGCGGCTGCTCGCCGACGCGCCGGAGCAGATCGAGGCGGCCCACGCGGCGTACGCGCGGGCCGGGGCCCAGGTGCTGATCACGTCCAGCTACCAGGCCACCTTCGAGGGCTTCGCCCGGCGCGGGACCGGCCACGAGGAGGCGGCGCGGCTCCTGAGCCGGAGCGTGGAGCTCGCCCGGGCGGCGGGGGAGCGGTCGGAGCGCGAGATCTGGGTCGCCGCCTCGGTCGGGCCGTACGGGGCGATGCTCGCGGACGGCAGCGAGTACCGCGGCCGGTACGGCCTCTCGGTGACGGACCTGGAGCGGTTCCACCGGCCCAGGGTCGAGGTCCTCGCGGCGGCCGGGCCCGACGTCCTGGCCCTGGAGACGGTGCCCGACGCCGACGAGGCCGAGGCCCTGCTGCGGGCCGTCGACGGGTGCGGTGTGCCGGTCTGGCTCTCGTACACGATCGACGGCCGGCTCACCCGGGCCGGTCAGCGCCTGGAGGACGCCTTCGGGCTCGCGGCGGGCGTCGACCAGGTCGTGGCGGTGGGCGTGAACTGCTGCGATCCCGCCGACGTCGGGCCCGCGGCGGAGATCGCCGCCGCGGTGACCGGCAAGCCGGTCGTCGTCTACCCCAACAGCGGCGAGCACTGGGACGCCACGGCCCGCTCCTGGCACGGCGGAGCCTCCTTCGCCCCGGCCACGACCACCACGTGGCGAACGGCCGGCGCCCGGCTCATCGGTGGCTGCTGCCGCGTCGGCCCTGCCGCGATCGAGGACCTGGCCACGACGCTGGAGGGGTGAGGAGGGGGAGGGATAGCAGGAGGAGGGGAGGAGGGGGGCGGGGGAGGGGGCGGGGTGGGGGCGGGGCGGGGGAGGGCCCCCGGGGGGCAGGCTGCTGGGAAAATGCCTGGTCGGGTGGGGCGGGGGTGGCCATACTCGGAGGGGTGTTCCTGACGATCAGTACCACCGGTACCCATGAGCGGCCCGCGACCGATCTCGGCTTTCTGCTGCACAAGCATCCCGAGAAGGCGCAGTCGTTCTCGACCTCTCACGGCACCGCGCACGTCCTCTACCCCGAGGCGAGCGCGGAGCGGTGCACGGCTGCACTGCTGCTCGAGGTGGACCCCGTGGCGCTCGTGCGGCGCGGGAAGGGCAAGGGCCGGGGCGGAGCGCCCGACGCGGCGCTCGCGCAGTACGTGAACGACCGCCCCTACGCGGCCTCCTCGCTGCTCGCCGTCGCGCTCGCCAAGGTGTTCAAGAGCGCCCTGCACGGTGCGTGCGCGGCGCTGCCGGAGCGGGCCGCCACGCCGATGCCGTTGCGGATCGAGGTCCCTGCGCTGCCCGCGCGGGGCGGTGCAGGGCTCGTGGCCCGGCTGTTCGGGCCGCTCGGCTGGGCCGCCGTCGAGGCGGAGCCGGTCGTGCTCGACCCGGAGTTCCCCGAGTGGGGCGACTCGCGCTACGTGCGGCTCGTCCTGGAGGGCGAACTGCGGCTCGCCGACGCCCTCAACCAGCTGTATGTGCTGCTTCCCGTGCTCGATGACGCCAAGCACTACTGGGTCGCCCCGGACGAGGTCGACAAGCTGCTGCGCGCCGGTGACGGCTGGCTCGCCGATCACCCGGACCGGCAGCTGATCACCAGCCGCTACCTCTCGCGTCGCTGGGGGCTGACCAGGGAGGCGACCGAGCGTCTGGAACTGGTGCGGCTCGCCGAGGCCGACGGACTGGACGTCGAGGACGTCGACAACGCGGTCGACGAGACGAAGGACACCGAGGACCGGCCGGTGCC
Organism: Streptomyces sp. NPDC101191; assembly: GCF_044767915.1. NCBI lineage: Bacteria > Bacillati > Actinomycetota > Actinomycetes > Kitasatosporales > Streptomycetaceae > Streptomyces > Streptomyces sp. NPDC101191. The sequence goes on along the minus strand of NZ_JBIWOU010000008.1, from coordinate 203,016 downwards.
ACTGGCCGAACAGCGCCGCGAGGCGATTCTCGGTGCGCTGCGTGCCGCCGACGCGGCTCGTGTGCTCGATCTCGGCTGCGGCCAGGGGCAGTTGGTGCAGGCCCTGCTCAAGGACGTGCGGTTCACCGAGATCGTCGGCGTCGACGTGTCGGCTCGTGCCCTGACCGTGGCCGCGCGCAGGCTGCGCCTGGAGCGCATGGGTGAGCGGCAGGCGGCCCGCGTGAAGCTGCTCCAGGGCTCCCTCACGTACACCGACAAGCGTCTGACCGGTTATGACGCGGCCGTGCTCAGCGAGGTCATCGAGCACCTCGACCTGCCGCGGCTGCCCGCGCTCGAGTACGCGGTGTTCGGCTCCGCCCGGCCGCGGACGGTCGTGGTGACGACGCCGAACGTCGAGTACAACGTGCGCTGGGAGTCGCTGCCGGCCGGGCACGTCCGGCACAGCGACCACCGCTTCGAGTGGACCCGGGAGGAGTTCCGGGCGTGGGCCGGGAGCGTCGCCGAACGCCATGGATACGGTGTCGAGTTCGTGGCCGTCGGGGCCGATGACCCCGAGGTCGGCCCGCCCACGCAGATGGCCGTCTTCACCCGTGTCGAACAGGGTGCGCACACCGGCGGCCGGAGCGCGGACACCGGCCGGAGCACCCCGGACAACCAGAGCGTGGACACCGGCCGGAGCACCCCGAACGACCAGAGCGCGCAGGCGCCCACCAGGCGGAGTGCGCAGCGCGACCGGAGCGCGCATTACGAGCAGAGCCCCGAGACCGGCCGGAGCACGAAGGAGGACGCGGCATGACCGACACCACCGGGACCCAGCGCCGCACGCTGCCCGTCACCGATCTCTCCCTCGTGGTCCTGATCGGCGCCACCGGCTCCGGCAAGTCGACGTTCGCGCGGCGCCACTTCAAGCCGACCGAGATCGTCTCCTCGGACTTCTGCCGAGGGCTCGTCGCCGACGACGAGAACGACCAGAGCGCCAGCAAGGACGCCTTCGACGTCCTCCATTACATCGCGGGCAAGCGGCTCGCGGCCGGACGGCTGACCGTCGTCGACGCCACCAGCGTGCAGAGCGAGGCGCGGCGGCAGCTGGTGAAGCTCGCCCGCGAGTACGACGTGCTGCCGATCGCGATCGTCCTCGACCTGCCCGAGGAGGTGTGCGCGGCACGCAACGCCGCCCGCCCCGACCGGGCCCACCTGCCCCGGCACGTCATCCAGCGGCACCGCCGCGAGCTGCGGCGCTCGCTGAAGGGGCTGGAGCGCGAGGGCTTCCGCAAGGTGCACGTCCTGCGCAGTACGGAGGAGGTGGAGGCGGCCGAGGTCGTGCTGGAAAAGCGCTTCAACGACCTGCGTCACCTCACCGGCCCCTTCGACATCATCGGTGACATCCACGGCTGCCGCTCCGAGCTGGAGACCCTGCTCGCGAAGCTCGGCTACGTCGACGGGCACCACCCGGACGGCCGGACCGCCGTCTTCGTCGGTGATCTCGTCGACCGCGGTCCCGACAGCCCGGGCGTGCTGCGCCGTGTGATGGGCATGGTGGCCGCCGGGGACGCGCTGTGCGTGCCCGGAAACCACGAGAACAAGCTGGGGCGCTGGCTGCACGGCCGCAAGGTCCAGGAGACCCACGGCCTCGCCGAGACCATCGAGCAGCTGGGCCGCGAGCCGGAGGAGTTCCGCGCCGAGGTCGCGCGGTTCATCGACGGGCTCGTCAGCCATTACGTCCTCGACGAGGGCAAGCTGGTCGTCTGTCACGCCGGTCTGCCGGAGAAGTACCACGGCCGCACCTCCGGCCGGGTGCGCTCGCACGCGCTCTACGGCGAGACCACCGGCGAGACCGACGAGTTCGGGCTGCCGGTGCGCTACCCGTGGGCCGAGGACTACCGGGGCCGCGCGACCGTCGTCTACGGGCACACCCCCGTGCCGAACACGTCCTGGATCAACAACACCATCTGTCTCGACACCGGCGCGGTGTTCGGCGGCAGGATGACCGCGCTGCGCTGGCCGGAGCGCGAGCTCGTCGACGTGCCGGCGGAGCGGGTCTGGTACGAGCCGGCCCGGCCGCTCGCGCCCGAGGCGCCCGGCGGGCACCAGGGCCGGCCGCTCGACCTCGCCGACGTGCACGGCCGGCGGATCGTGGAGACGAGGCTCGCGGGCAACGTGGCGGTGCGCGAGGAGAACGCCGCCGCCGCGCTGGAGGTCATGAGCCGCTTCGCCGTCGACCCGCGGCTGCTCGCCTACCTGCCGCCGACGATGGCGCCGACCGCGACGTCGAAGGAGGAGGGGTTCCTGGAGCACCCGGCCGAGGCGTTCGCGCAGTACGCGGCGGACGGGGTCGGGCGGGTCGTGTGCGAGGAGAAGCACATGGGGTCGCGGGCCGTCGCCCTCGTCTGCAGGGACGCGGACGTGGCGGCGGAACGGTTCGGCGTGGCCGCGGCGGACGGGGTGACCGGTGCGCTGCACACCCGGACCGGGCGCCCGTTCTTCGACGACCGGGAGACCACCGAGCAGGTGCTCGCACGCCTGCGGGCGGCGATCGGCGCCGCCGGGCTCTGGGAGGAGCTCGACACGGACTGGCTGCTGCTCGACGGCGAGCTGATGCCGTGGTCGCTGAAGTCGGCCGGTCTGCTGCGCTCCCAGTACGCCGCTGTCGGCGCGGCCTCGCGGGCTGTCTTCCCGGGCGCCCTCGGGGCGCTCGAACAGGCCGTCGCGCGCGGTGTGTCCGGGCTCGACGAGCTTCTGGGCCGGCAGCGCGAGCGGGCCTCGGACGCGGTCGCGTTCACGGACGCCTACCGGCGTTACTGCTGGCCGACCGAGGGCCTGGAGGGCGTGCGGTTCGCGCCGTTCCAGGTGCTCGCGGCGCGCGGGCGCTCGCTGGCCGCCGTACCGCACGACGAGCAACTGGCCTGGCTCGACCGTCTGGTCGAGCACGATCCGACCGGGCTGGTCCAGGTCACGCGACGGCTCGTGGTCGACCCGGCCGACGAGAAGTCCGTGGCGGCCGGTGTCGACTGGTGGCTCGAAATGACGGCGGCGGGCGGCGAGGGCATGGTCGTCAAGCCGCTCGCGTCGGTGGCCAGGGGCACGGACGGGCGCGTGGTGCAGCCGGGCGTGAAGGTGCGCGGCCGGGAGTACCTGCGGATCATTTACGGCCCCGAGTACACCCGCCCGGACAACCTGGAGAGGCTGCGCAACCGCTTCCTCGGCCACAAGCGCTCGCTGGCACTGCGGGAGTACGCGCTCGGGCTGGAGGCGCTCGACCGGCTGGCCGAGGGGGAGCCGCTGTGGCGGGTCCACGAGGCCGTCTTCGCGGTCCTCGCGCTGGAGTCGGAGCCGGTGGACCCACGGCTGTGAGGCGGCGCCGGCGGCCTCGCGGGACGGTGAGACCCGCTGGCGCCGGCCCGCGGGTCCGAGGCGCGGCGGGGCGTTCCACGGTCGGGGGTGGCCCCGTGTCGTGTCGCGCCCCGCATCGTGTCGTGCCCCGCATCGCGGGGCGCCCCACCCCGCGCCCCGGGCCCGCACCGCGCGCCCGGGCCCGCACCCCGCCCCCCGGGCCCGCACCCCGCCCCCCGGGCCCGCACCCCGGGCCCCCGCACCCCGGGCCCCCGCACCCCGGGCCCCCGCCCCCCGCCCCGGGACGCGTTCGCGCCGCGTTCGCGCTGGGGGCGCGGTGGTGGCCGGCAGGGGAACCGGCAGGTTGCGGGCGGGTGTGCGGGTGGTCACAGGCTGGGCACAGGGGGCGCAAGGGGGCTGAAAACAGCGCTCCCTTGCGCCCCTCGTGTCTGCACCACCCGCGTTGACGTGATTCTTCGTGAGCCCCTAGCGTTCTTCACCCCACGGAGTGACGGAGCGTCAACAATGTGACGCTGTTTGCTGGTTGGGGTGGGAACAAGCACGCGAATGCGCCAGTCGTGCGGGGGTGTGAGCGACCGTTGAGTCTTTTCGGCCAGGACCGCTCCTTCCTGCACGCCCTGCCCGCGGCCGACCGCCGGGCGCTGCTCGCCGAGGGCGCTCCGCGGACGTACGAGCCGGGCGAGATCATGATCCGCGAGCGGGAGACCTCCGCGTACGTCCTCGCCCTCCTCTCGGGCTGGTCGGTGGTCTCCGTCGGCACCGAGCGCGGCGCCCGCCTCATCCTGGCGCTGCGCGGGGCCGGCGAGGTCGTCGGCGACCTCGCCGCGGTCGACCGCCGGCCGCGCAGTGCCACCGTGACCGCGCTCGGCCGGGTCGAGGCCGTCGCCATCTCCGGCGACCGCTTCCGGCGCTTCCTGGCCGCACGGCCGCACGCCACCTCCCTGATCCTGCGGCAGCTCGCCACCCGGTTGCGCAGCGCCGACGTCGAGCGGCGCTCGCTCGCGTCGGAGACCGTGCTCCAGCGGCTCGCCGCCCGTCTCGTCGAGCTCGCCGAGCGGGCCGGCCGGCGCGCCGAGTCCGGCACCGTACTGGAACTGCCGTTGCCCCAGCACGACCTGGCGGCGGCCATCGGGGCGACCCGCGAAGCCGTGGCCAAGGCGCTGCGGCTGCTGCGCGAACAGGGCGTCGTCCGCACCGCCAACCGCACCGTGATCGTGGTCGACATGCCCGTCCTCGTCCTGCTCGCGCAGGGGCGCGCGCACCCCGGCGCGCAGTCCTCCGACAAACAACCCCCGGCTGTGTAAACGGCTACATCGCCCGCGAGCCGCAGCCGCCAGGCTGGACGCGTCACCACCACGGAACCACCTGAACCGCATCAGAGGAGTCCGAGTGAGCAGTACGGGAGCGAACGCGGAAGCGCACGAGGGGGCGAGCGCCGGTGCACTCCACCGGCTCGTCGTCTTCGGCGACGTCGTCGGCTCCGGACGCCTCGGCATGGACGAGAAGCGGCTGACCCGCGCCGCCATGTACGAGGCCTTCGGAGAGGCGTACGCCTCCGTGGGCATCGAGCCCGGCACCGTCCACCAGGAGGACCGGGGCGACGGCATCCTCGCCGCGCTCCGCCCGGACGTGCCCCCCGCGCTCATGGTCGGACGCTGGATCGACACCCTCCACGAGAGCCTGCGCGTGCACAACGCGGGCCGTCGCGGGCGGTTGCGGATGCGCGTCGGCATGAACGCGGGGCTCGTCCTGGACGACGGCCGCGGTCTCGTCGGCCGGGCCGTCGACCTCGCCTGCCGGCTGTGCGACAGCGCCCCCGCCAAGCGCGTCATGGCGGACGCGCCGGAGGTCGACCTGCTGATCGTGGTGTCCGACTGGCTCTACCGGAACGTGGTCGTCGAGGGCGGGCGTTACATCGAGCCCGACCGCTACCGGCGGGCCGCCGTCGTCTCCAAGGAGACCGACGAGGACGCCTGGTTCCACGTGCCCGGGCTTCCCGAGCCGCCGACGGCTCCCGGCGCCGCGCGCCCCGGCGGGCCGGAACGCCGGGGTGGTGACCCAAGGACCGGCGGTGGGCCGTCGCGGGGGGACGGCTCACCGCCCAGGGCGCCGGCGGGCAACCGGTCGTACACGGCGGGCCGCGACATCCAGGTGATCGAGGGCAACACCTTCCACGGCCGCTTCACCGGCATCCGTAACGGCCCGGCGAGCGAGGAACCGGACACCCCCGGGTCCGGGCACGGCGCCGACCCCCTGGGTGGGGACGACGAGACGGAGGTCCCGGCATGAGCGACGACGACCTCGACCACGGCGGCGGGGGAGCCGCCGGCGACCCGGAGCCCAAGGGCGACTCCCCGCAGGGGAACGCGGGAGGGGAGAAGGGCGGGGGCCAGGGCGCGGCCGGCGCCTCCGGATCCGGATCGGGTTCAGGATCCGCCTCCGGCTCCGGCTCCGCGGGTGGGGCCGCGGGCAGCGGCGGCGACGGCGCGCCGGGTGAACAGCCGCGTGAGCCCAGCCCGTTCGACAGTGCCGGGCGCAGCCCCCTCGGCGGCGCCGGCACCACCGGCGGCGCGGGCACCGCGCGGGCCGCGCGCCGGTCGCTCGCGGGGCCGCGGCCGGGCGACCACCGCACGTCGGCCGGCCGCGACGCCTACGTCCACTACGGCGACCGCCTCCACTTCCAGCTCGGCGACCGCACCCACTTCGTCCAGGGCACCGTCCCGGGCGAGACCCTCGACCACCTCGACGACGTGTACTGCGAGACCGCCGGATATCAGCGCATGAAGGAGCGGCTGCGCAGCCACCGGGTCCTCGTCCTCTGCGGCGAGCCGGGCAGCGGTCGCAAGGCCACCGCGCTCGCGCTGCTCTCCGAGGTCGCCCGGCGCCAGGTGTTCCGGCTCGACCCGCGCCACGGCGTCGACGAGATCACCGCGGACGCCCTCCACGAGAAGGCGGGACACCTGCTCGAACACCTCGCCGAGGAGGTCCGCACCGAGAGCGAGCCGCGCCACTCCCGGGGCGAACGCACCGACCCCGCGCGCCGCCCCCCGGTGCGCCTCTCCGAACTGCACCTCGACCGCTTCGCCGACCTGCTCGACGCGATCGACGGATACGCCGTGGTCGTCGTCGGCAACGGCGACCTCGCCGACCGGCTGCTGCGCGGCCGCTACGGGATGTACTGCGCGCCCCCGCCCGCCGACGAGGTCCTGCACCGCCACCTGCGGCTGCTGCTGCGCGGCGCGTCCGAGGACCTGCTGGCCGGGGCCCGGGCCCTCGCGGGCCGCCCCGACGTGGTCGCCGCCATCGGCCTGGAAGAACTCAGGCCGCGCGAGGCCGCCCGCCTCGCCGAGCACCTCGCGGAACGGCAGCGCGGTGAACTCGACGACGACCGGCTCCTGGAGGAGTGCGCCGACCTCGTGCGCGTGCAGGCCCGGGAGTGGTTCGCGGGCGCCGACCGGCCCGGGACGCTCCCCGAGGCGCTGCCCTCGCTCGGCGCCGCCGCTCTCCGGATCGCCGTAGCCGTCTTCAACCGCTCCGCGTACAGCATCGCCACCGAGGCAGCCGAGCTCCTCACCTGGGAGTTCGCCGTCACTCTCGATCCCGAACACCCCTCCGGACGGCGCCTGTTCGGCACCCACGCCGAGCACCGCCCGGTACTCGCCCGGTCCGTCCTCGAGGACACCGAGCTCGACCTCGGCCCCGTCAGGGTGCCCGTGCGCGCCGTGCGCTTCCAGGGCGACGCGCTCGCCACCGCCGTGCTCGGCGAGGTCTGGCACGGCTACCACAACGTCCGCGGCCCGGTGGCCCGCTGGCTGCGCGCCCTCTGCGACGACCCCCGCCCCGAGGTGTGGGTCCGCGCCTCCATCGCGGCCGGGGTGCTCTGCTCCTGGGACTGGATCCACGGCTTCCGCGAACTCGTCGCCCCTCTCGCGGGGACGGACGACCCGGTGGCCCGGATGGCGGCCGCGACCGCCCTCGCCGAGGCCGCCCGCGACTCCGCCGTCCGGCCCGCCGTCGCCGCCACCGTCAAGGAATGGGCCGGCTCCGACGACGGCAACCTCCTGGAGACCGCACTGCTCACCCACGGCTACCTGCTGGCCGCCGGCGGCCCGCGCGGCTCGCTCGACGCGGTCGCCCGCGTGGTCCGCGCGCACGACGCCGACGACATCGGCATCCTCGTGCCCGCCTCCTTCAGCGTCGCCCGGCTGCTCGCCTCGGGTGACCCGGAGCCCGTGGTCCGGCGACTGGAGCGCTGGCTCACCGACGGGCGGCTCAACCTGGCCAACCTCGTGCACATGGCGGTGATCAGGACCCTGACCACCCGCACCACCTACCTGTGGGGCCTGCGCGACGTGCCCGAGCTCGACGAGCACGCCGCCCGGCCGCTGCTGGTCGCGCTGCTCGCCACCCGTCCCGATCTCGCCCCCGCGCTCGGCGCCCTGCTGCGCCACAGCCTGAACACCGCGCGCGCCGGCGAGGCCGCCCTCGACGGCCTCGGCAGCCTGCTGCGGCGCGCCGCCAAGGACGCCACCGCCCTCGACCTGGTCTGCGCCCTGCTGCCCCTGCTCGCGGCCGAGCGCCGCGACCGCGACCGGCTCCGCGGACTCCTCAACGAGCTCGTACGGGACCGGGACCGGCCCCTGGACAAGAACGCGGCGCGCCGCATGTGGGACGCCGTCGCGGAAGGAGCGAAGCGATGAACGCGCCGAACCAGGGCGGACCGGAGCAGCGCGGACCGGCCGGCCGCGCCGCGCGCGGCGGTCAGGGCGATCGGGCCCGTGCGGGTGCGCCGCGACAGCAGGGGCGGCCGCAGCAGGCCGGGGGCGGCAAGGGCGCCGGCAAGGGGCCGGTCGGGCCGCTGCTGCGCGAGTGCCCGCCGCCGTACCGGCGCACCAGTGGGCTCATCGCGGCCGTCCTGCTCTACCGCAACGGCGGTCACCGGATCATGTGGCCCGACCGCAACGAGGACACCAACAAGCCCCTGCTCGGCTCCCCGTACACCGTCTTCGAGGTCCAGCTCGGCCGGAACGTCACCGAGTTCGCTCTCCAGCTGCCCGCCGCCGGGGACGGCGCCACGTTCAACGCGCGCGTCCGGGTCCAGTGGACGGTCGAGGACCCGTACCTCGTCGTCAGGGAGCAGGTGTGGAACGTCGCGGAGCTGCTCCACGACGACCTGCTCGACGGACTGCGCTCGCTCTCCCGCCGCTTCCGGCTCACCGAGGCCCAGCGCGCCGACGAGGCCGTACGGGACGAGCTGGCCACCGGACGTCTCGTGGTCGGCCGGGAGATCGGACTGCGCACCCAGGTCTACGTGTTCTTCGACCTCGACGAGCAGATCAAGGGGGAGGTCGCCCGCGCCGACCTGGTCGACGTGACCAGCCTCGCCGACGCCCGCGAGGCAGAGGCCGAGCTGCGCAAGGAGCAGTGGGAGCGGAAGCGGATCGCGGCCCGTGCCGGTGAGCTGGAAGCGATGTTCCGGCGCGGCGACCTGGCCCAGATCGCCCACCACATGGCCCGCAACCCGGACCAGGAGTGGGAGATCCGCACCCAGCTGCAGCGGGAGAAGCGCGAGGGCCAGGCCGATCTCCTCGCCGTCTTCAACCGGCTGCTCGACTCCGGCGTGCTCGAACGCCACGAGGTCGACGAGCAGGCGTACCAGATCATCCAGCACCTGCGCAGCAGCACGGGAGCCATCATCGGCGGGGTCGCCGGCCAGGTCCTCGACCCCGCGCACCGCACCGACCGGCGGGCCCTGGAGCGCTCCCGCCCCGAGCCCACCGCACCCAACTGGGACGACGAGCCCGAGCCGGAATCGGCACCGGACCCCCGCATCTATGAACCCACCCGCGTCCAGGCCTCGTTCGAGCGGGACGAGCCCGCGGCCCGTTTCGACGGCCGCTTCTCCGACCGAAGCGAAGAGGGCTTCGCCGACCGGAGCGCGAGCCGGCCCGAAGAGCGCTACGAGGCCCGTTTCGACGACCGGTCGGACGAGCGTTTCGACGACCGTTCCGACGACCGGTCGGACGACCGTTCCGACGACCGGTCGGACGGACGTTTCGACGACCGTTTCGACGAACGGCAGGCGCCCGCGCGCGCCGAGCGCGCCCCGCAGGATCCGTACGACGCTCCCCGGCGCTCCCGTCCGAGCGCCGAGTTCGACGACTGGGACGACGAATGAGCACTCCGCAGCCGACCGGTGTCCCCACCCCGGCCACCGAACCCACCTCCGACCCTGAAGCCGTTCCCACCCGGGAAGGCGCCCCCGCCCCCGGCCCCGTGCCCGTGCCCGCGCCCGACGCCGCCGAGCTGCGGCGGATGGCCGAGCAACTGCTCACCACCGTCCGGGACGACATCGGCCGGGCCGACACCAAGGCCGCGATCCTGCTGTCCGGCGCCCTCGCCTTCCTCGCCGTCGTCTTCTCGCGGGACCAGGGCCCGCTTCCGTCCGGCGGCGGCCTCGTCGTGCTCGTCGCGGCGGGAGCGCTGTGGACCGCCGGGGTCGTGATGCTGGTCTCCGTCGTCCTGCCCCGCACCCGCCCGGGCGCCGAGCGCACGCTCCTGCGCGAGCTGACCTCCGGCACCTCGGCGGCGAGCCTGCGGGCCCGGCTGGAGTCCTCCGGCGCGGACGTCACCGGCTGGCTCCTGGAACAGGCGAGCGTCCACGGGGTCGTGCTCGCCGCCAAGTACCGCTGGCTGCGACTCGGCGTCACCGCCCTCGCGCTCGGCGCCCTTCTGGCCCTCTTCAGCGAACTGTGGTGAGTCCATGCACGTGACCGTGATGCTGACCCGGCACAGCCGCCGCAGGGGCGCGCTGTTCCTCGCCGGGGCGCTGCTCGCCCTGTCCGGACCGCTCGGCAACCCCGCCGCCGTGGCCCGGGCGCCCCTCGCGGCGTCCGCCGTCCCGGTGGCGGAGGGAGCCGACCCGATCGACTTCGCCGTCGTCGTCGACCAGTCGGAGAGCCTCGCCGACGAGGACCTGGCCCGGGAGACCGAGGCCGCGGCCCTGCTCAGCCAGGGCGAGATCTCCGAACGGTCCCGAGCCGCCGTGATCGGCTTCGGCAGCTCGGAGAAGCCCGGTCAGTCGCCGGTGCGCGAAGTGTGTCCGCTGACCGTCGTCGACGCGGCGGGCCGCGGGCGCCTCAGCGACTGCGTCAAGCAGCTCGCGCGCCGCGACCGGGACCGGGTCGGCCCCGGCACCGACTTCCCGGCGGCGATCCGCCAGGCCGTCGCCCGCCTCACCGAGAACACCGACGGCACTGACGGCACTGACGGCACTGACGGCACTGACGGCACTGACGGCGCCGATGGAACCGATGGCGCCGACAGCACCGGGAACACCGACAGCACCGGGAACACCGACAGCACCGCGAACACCGACAGCACCGGGAACACCGACAGCACCGGGAACACCGGCAGCACCGGGAACACCGGCGGTGCGGACGGTGGCGCGGGCTCGGGCGTGGCCGACGCCGGGAACGCGAAGACCCCCAAGGTGGTCTTCCTCCTCACCGACGGGCGGCTCGACGTCGCCGACAGCCCCGAGTACGGGGCCGACCCGGCGAGCCGCCGGGCCAACGGCGAGAAGCGCCTCGAAGAGGAGCTGGCCCGCGCCCGTGAGGCCGGTGTGCAGATCTGGCCGCTCGGCTTCGGGGACGAGATCGACCGGGCCGCGCTCGCCGCGATGGCCGACGGCGGCTATCGCGGCGCGTGTTCCGACGTGCCCGGTTCGGTCCCCAGGATGCGGGTCGTCGCCGACTCGGCCGGGATCGACAAGGCGCTCCAGGAGACCTTCGCCGCCGCCCGCTGCGCCCGCGTCTCCGAGGGCACCGTCGGCAAGCCGCCCGCTGACCTGTACGTCACGATCCCGCCCATCGCCACCGACGGCTCCCTCACCGTGAGCAAGCACGACCCCAAGGTGCGGGTCACCTACTACGACCCGCAGGAGCGCAAGGTGCCGACGCACGGCGACTTCGACGGCTCCGCCTTCGAAGTCAGCGGCGAGGACGGGCCCGTGGAGGCGCTGCGCGTCAAGAACCCCCTGCCCGGCCGCTGGCGGGTGCACGTCGAGGCCCCGGAGGGGCACCGGGACCGCGAGGTCGCCGTCCGCGCGATCTGGCAGGGCCGGCTGAGCTCCGCCGTGCTCCTCGACCCCGTCGCGCCGCGCCCCGGCCAGGAGGCCGTGGTCGAGGTGCGGATGCAGACCCGGCGCGGGGTCGTCATCTCGGACCCGCGTCAGCTGGCCGGCGTCACCGTCGCCGCCCGGCTGTCCGGCGCCGGATTCACCCCGGTGAGCGTCCGCCTCTCCGACGACGGGAAGGCTCCGGACCGCAAGGCCGGCGACGTCCGCTTCACCGGCACGTTCACGGTGCCGTCCGGGGCCACCGGCGACCTGGAGATCGTCACCGAGATGGCCGCGCCGGGCGTCACGTCCGACCGGCGCCCGTTCCACACCGCCGTCACCGAGGGCACCCCGCTGCTCAGCGCCCAGGTCTCCGTCGAACGGGTCACCGTCCACCCGGGCGACACCGTGCGCGGATTCCTCGACATCACCAACGACGACGGCGCCCCGCACACCCTGCGGCTCGGACTCGGCGACGAGCGGGGCGGGACCGGCGGTCAGGGCGGCCCGGGGGCGGCGCAGGCGGCCGGGGCGCCGGGCTCCGTACCGGCGATCGCGCCGGCCACGGTGGTGGCCAAGCCCGGACCCGCCACCCGCGCGGAGTTCACCCTCACCCTTCCGCCGGACACCCCGCTCGGCGAACTCGGCGGGCTGCTCACGGTCGTGGACACCACCCGGGGGGACCGGGTCCTCGACACCTCCTTCCTCGACGTCCTCGTCGAGGCGCGGCCCACCTGGTGGGACCTCTGGTGGGCGTACGTCGTCGGGGGCGCCCTCGTGCTCCTCGCCGCCGCGGCGGTCGCCGGCGTCCGGCTCGCCGCCCGCCGGCGGCGTCAGGACCTGGCCGGGGTCAGGATCGAACTCCTCAAGGACGGAAGGCTCCTGGACACCCTCACCGTGCGCACCGGTCAGAGCGCGGGCGGCGAGTTCCTCTTCAGTGTCGAGGAGCCGCGCGGCGCCGCGCCCACCCTGCGCCGGGCCCGCGGTGCCGGAGCGGCGCACCGGCTGCGCAGGACCGGCTCGGGCGAACTCCTGTTCCGGCCGCACCGGGGCCGCGAGGCGCCGATACGGGCCGGGGAGCCGGTCGAGGTGGAGGAGTGCGAGGTCGTCGTCCGCGACGGCAGCAGCCCCGGCCGGAGCCGCCTGCGCCCTCGCACGCGCATTCCCCGGCCAGGTGGCCGTACGACCCCGGGTCCCCGTACCGCCCCGCGCGTCGACGACCCGGCCGCCCCCGACCCCACGACCACCACGACGGCGCCGGGAGGCGGCTGGGACCCGGACTTCTGACCCGCCCACGTCCGCCGGTCCCGGGCCCGGCAGGTCTCCAGGCCCGGCCGGCTCCCGGCGACAGCCGGTCCCCCGTCCGACGGTCACGCGTCCGCGCGGCCCCGTACGCACACGTGACTGGTCCCGCGTCTGCCGGGCCACCCCGTCCGCCCGGTCCGGCCCCAGGCCGTCACGGGTCCGAACAGCAGCCCGATCCCACAGCCCCGCACCCATCCCACCCTCCCGCACCCCACACCACGCCCCACGAACGAACCACGGGCCCTCGGGTCCCCAGGGGAGACGACAATGAAGATCTACCAGCCCATGCTCTTCGTGGGCCTCGGCGGCACCGGCGGTCGCATCGGCAGCGAGCTGGAACGCAGCCTGCGCCGCGAGCTGTGCGGTCCCGACGGCACCGAACTCGTCGACGGCGGCCGGCGGCTGCCCTTCCAGCTGCCCGACTGCCTGCAGTTCGTGTACGCCGACTTCAGCGAGGCGGAGCTGCAGCGCCAGCCGCAGTTCCGGGCCAAGGGCGCCGAGAACGCCGCCTACGCCCGCACCTCCCGCATGGTGCGCGACCTGCTGCCCACCGACTACGACTCCTCGCCCGAGGTCACCCGCATGCTGCGGGTCGCCCTGCACGAGGAGACCCGGTCGTGGCTGCCGCCGCAGGCCCGCCAGCCACGTGTCGCACCGCTCCACAACGGCGCGGGCCAACTGCCCACGGTGGGCCGGGCCGCGCTGTTCGCGACCATGCGCTCCGGCCTCGACCCCGTCCTGCGCCAGCTCCGTGAGGCCATCGGCGCGATCGGCAACGCGGCCGGCGATCTCCAGCGGGTCGGCGGGGGCCGTATCCGGGGCTGTGACGTCTTCGTCGCCTTCTCCGTCGCCGGGGGCACCGGCGCCGGCATCTTCTACGACTTCATCCACCTCATCGGGCACGAGTTCCGCAAGGGCAAGGTGCCCGGCGTCAAGATCTACCCGCTGGTCGTCATGCCCTCCGCCTTCCCGCCCGAGGCGGGCGGCGGCCGCGAGGCCGAACTCAACGCCGCCCGCGCCCTCGTCGACCTCTCCCGGCTCGTGGACGACCAGAACGTGCCCGACGCCCTCGACGACGTCGGCGACGTGGAGCAGCGCGGCCGGATCAGCGTCCAGTACCCCGGCGACGGCGTGGTCGCCCTGCGCCCGTCCACGGTGCAGACCGCCTTCCTCTTCTCCAAGCCGGCCGTCATCGGCACGGAGGACCTGCGCCGCTCGATCACCGCCATGGTGATGTCCCTCATCGGCACCGAGCTGAGCGAGGAGACCGGTGCCGCCGGGCGCGCCGAGGACGACTACCAGTCCTTCGCGGCCAGCTTCATCAACAAGAGCGTCGAGCGCTCCACCCCGGCCCGCACCGGCATCGGCTACCGCGGCATGTCCACCAGCCTGGCGGCGTCGCTCACCGTGCCGGTCGACGACCTCGCCGAGATCGTCGCCGCGCGGCTGCTCGCGCAGGCCGTCCGCGGCCTCGGGGAGAAGGCGCGCCGGGTCACCCCGGAGGACAAGCACCTCGTCCAGGACATGTTCAACCGCTCGGGCATCGGGCGTCTGTGGGCCCGCGAGGCGCCCGACGTGCCGCTGCCCGAGCACCTTCCCAAGGGCGGCAAGGCCATCACCCAGGAGCTGCGCAACCGGATCGGCGACATGGGGGACGCGCTGCGGCGCCTGGAGGCGGAGCTCGCCCGTGACGTGCCGCGGCTCACCGAGGACTTCAAGCCGGGCACGGCCGCACGGGAACTCCTCGGCCCCATGAGCCCGTTCCGCATCGAGGCCGTTCTGAAGGGCATGCACGGTCACGCCGACCGGGTCGCCGCCGCCGGCTTCACCGGCATGCTCGACAACCGCCGCAACGACCCCGAGAGGCCCGCGGACGTCCAGACCTCCGCCCCCGCCATCCCGCACATCCGGCGCACCGCCGGCGGCATCGTCGCCGCCCGGTGGAGCGACCCTGACGTCCAGGAGGCACTGGCCCGTCAGGAGGCGTGGTACCAGTGGCGGGCCAGGGTGCTGTGGCACCGCGCCTGGCAGGCGGGTGAGGCGCAGTGGCGGCCCGCGCTCACCAAGACCCTGCACGAGCTGGGGGAGTTCGCCAAGGTGCTGCGCGCCCACGAGCAGGACGAGGGCAAGGCCTTCGCCGACCGGCGCCGTGAGCTCTACCGCGACGACCGCACCGGCATCTCCTACCTCCTGCCGCCGCAGAACAGTCTGCGCGCCTTCTACGACGACGTCCTCGCCCGGCTCGTGCAGAGCGAGGGCCTGCCCGAGAACACCGACGCGGCGGGCCTCCTCGAACGGCTGGTCCGTCCCGAGGAGTGGCGCAGCGCGCTCGACGCCGTGCGCCGGTCGCCCGGCGCCGCCGTCAAGGAGATCAAGCAGGTCGTCGAGCGGCGGGTGAAGAAGCTGTTCGGCGAGGCCAACGACGACCGGTTCACCCGTCCCCTGCTGCCCTCCATGGAGCTGCTGCTGCGCGCCGCGTCCGGCGACGAGTCCGCCGAGTCGAAGGTCGACGCCCGCTGGCTGGAGCAGTTCCGTGCCGCGCTCGCCGGACTCCTCCCGGTCGGCTTCACCCCGGACGGCGGCGGCCCCCTGAAGATCCTCATCGTGCACCCGGCGAGCGAGTCCGACGGCCGCGCGGCCGACTACCTGCGCCAGGAGCTCAACCTGCCGCCCCGCGCCGCCCAGGAGTACCGGGCCGTCGACACCGACTCCATCACCGTCGTCCTCTTCCGCAGCGGTATGAACCTCACCGACATCTCCGAGGTCCGCGGCGTCCTCAGCCAGTGGGCCGACGCGCGCGACTCCGGCGGGCAGGAGGACTTCCTGCACTGGCGGCAGCGGCTGGGGCACCAGGACGACTGGCTGGTCTCCACGGAGGAGGACCGGCGGCGCATCATGCACCGGCTCCTGTGCGCGATGTGGAACGGGCACATCCACACGGAGGGGCCGGTGGACTCGCCCCATCTGGTCCGCATCCGGCTCCAGGAGGGCGAGTCCGCGACGATGTCGCTGCGCCTGGAGGACTTCGACGGCGCACTGTCCAGCTGGGCGGGACTGCTCAGGGCGTACGAGCGGTGGGCGCTGCTCGACGAGGGCCAGATCATCGAGGAGTTCTGCGGCCGTCTGATGCAGGCGCTGCCGAAGGGGCTCTCGCACACCCCGGCGCCGCCCTCGCCGCTCTTCGTCCACTTCGTCGAGAAGGTCGCCCCGCGCCAGCGGGTGCTCCTCGACGAAGTGGCCGCCGAGTACGGGGAGGAGGAGGCCGAGTGGCTGGCGCCGTTGCGCGACTTCTGGGAGGTCACCCTCCCCGGGGCCCTCGACATGCGCTTCGCGGGCGCGGGCAAGCCCACCCGGCCCACCCTGCGCGCCCTCTACGAGCGGCACGCCCCGTCCACCGTCCAGCCGTCCGCGCACCCGCCGGCGCCCGCCCCGGCGCCCTCCCACGCGCATGTGCAGAACCCGGCCCCGGTACCCGGACCCGCCGCGCCGGCCGGGCCCGCGCCGGCCGGGCCCGCGCCGGCCGGCACCGCCTCCGCCCACGTGCCGCCGCAGTCCTCCCCGCCGCAGCACCCTTCGGCGGGCCCGTCGCAGCCCGCACCTGAGCCCGCGGACGGCGGCTACCCGTGGGACTGGGACGGTGAGGAGGAGTGAGCCGGCCCGTCGTACCCGACCGTCCGCTACCGGGCCACGCGGTCTGCCTCGACCTGCGGGCCGCGGCGTACGACCCCGGGGACCGGCAGGCGCCCGAGGACGCCGTCCACCGGGCCCTGACCGCCCCGCAGCCCGCGGGCGAGCGCCGCTTCCTCGTCGTCGACGACGCCGACCGGCTCGTCGGCCACCAGCTCCTCCACGAACGCCTCTCCTCCTACGGCCCCGCCCACGTCGTGTGCCTCGCCGTCGGAGCCCCGGGGGAGCGGACCCTGCGCCGCACGCTGACCCTGCGGCCGCCGGCCGCCGGAGTGCTGTGGCTGCTCGACGGCTTCCAGGAGCCCGGCGCCGACGCCCTGCGTCCGCTGGTGGAAGTGCTCGCCGCCCCGGAGGTCTTCGACGCCGTGCTGCGCGCCCTCGGGCGGGTCGCCGGCGGCGTCGCCGTCCCCTCCGTACGGGTCCTGGAGCACGACCTGAGCGACGAGGCCCGGGCCAGGGCCTGGCGGCAGGCCGTGGAGGCGCTGACCGGCCCCGACGTCCCGGCCGCCGGCTCGGTCGGCAAGGTCCCCGGCGAACTCGCCCTGCTGCTCGACGAGTCGGTGCCGCGCTCGTTGTCCGCACACGGCTGGCTGCCCGCCGGCGGCCGCGCGGGCGGCCGGCTGCGGGCCTGCGAGGACGCCCTGGAGGACGCCCTCGACGGCCACGCGCGCGTGCGCGGCCCCGCCGGGCTGCTCACCCGCGCGGGCCGGGACGCCGACCTGCCCGGCACCGTCGAGCGGCTCGCCCTGGAACTGCGCGGCTTCCGCGGCGCCGTCGCCGATGCGTTCACCGTCGCCGGCGCCACCCGGCCCAGCGCCGAGGAGCGCGGACTCCTCGGCGACCGGGGCATCCGGCTCCCCGAGATGCCCCGCGAGATCACCCGCACCGGCATCGTCCCCGCCCTCCGCGACCACACCCACGAGCTGATCGCCGGCCGGCTCCCGCTGCGCTCGGTCGCCGCCCGGCTCGCGGCCCTCGCCGCCCGCACCGCCCCCGCCGGCAGCGCCGCCCGCCTCGCCGAACTCGACGCCGTCTGCGGGCCCGAGCGGCTCGACCGGCTCGGCGCCCAGCAGCCGTTCCTGGCCGGCGGTTCGCAGTCCGGCGCCGCGCTGGTGACCGGTGTCCTCGCCCTGCTCGCGGGCCTGTGGCCCGGCGCCGGGTGGGTCCTCGGCCCCGCCACGGGACTGCTCGCGGCCGTCCTCGCCCTGCTGATGCTGCGCCGCCGGCCCAACCGGTCGCCCGACGGACGCCTGGACGGCGGCGCCCGTACCGGCTGGGGGGCACGGCTCTTCGGCGGTCTCGTCGGCGGCTTCGCCGGCGCCGGCGCCGGACAGGCCCTCGGCCTGCCGCTCTGGGTGACGGCGACCGCCCTGGCCCTGGCCGTCGCCGCGGTCGTGCTGCTCGCGCTGCGCGACTGGAACCGGGCCGTGGACGACTGGTGGGACCGGGTGGACCCCGAGGACGCCGGCCGAGCCCTCAAGGAGGTCCACACGCTCGTGGTCACGACCGCCGTGCACGACTGGCTCTTCGCCGACGTGCGCCACCACTGCTCGGACGGCGCCGGCGCGGTCGCCCGGCTGCTGCGCGGCCTCGCGGCGACGGCGGAGGCGTACGCGGGTCCGGGCGCGCCCGGCGCGTACCCGCACGGCGGCTCCGATCCGTACGTGTCCGCCGACCCGTTCGGCACGGGTGCCGCGAGCGGGCACGGTGCCGGCGCCGTGGGCGACGGCACCGCGGCGGATACCGGCTGGGACTGGGACGGCTGGGCGGACGGCGCCGACGACGACGTCTGGTCCGACCGGGAGGAGCCCGGCCGGACCGCTCCGCTCCCGCCGTCCCCGGGCGCCGCCCCGACGGCCGCCCCGGTCTTCGCTCCCGCGCCCCCCGCACCGGCGCCGGAGTGGCTCGACCGTCGGTACGGCGACGGGGGACCGGACCTCGTCGACACCCTGGTCTCCGACCTGGTCGAGGGGGTCACGGGCATCCTCGACACCTGCTGGGCCGGCATCGAACGCGACCCCGGGAACGCGGGCCGGCTCCCCCTGGAAGCGCCGATGACCGCCCTGCTCGACGAGACCCGCACCCGCCTGGAACGGGATGCCGCCGCGTCCCCGCCGCCCGGCCGGGAGCGCGGCGACCGCCCCGACGCGGCCCGGCTCATCGGCGTCGCCCCGGACGGCGTCGTCCGGCTGCTCGCCGCCGACGACGAGCCGGCCCTCACCGTTCCGCTGTGCGGTCCCGAGCACCTGCGGCTGCTCTCCCACGAGCCGGGCGCGGTGCGCCGGGTGCGGTTCGTGCCCGAGACCATGCGGCGGGGGACCGCAGGTGACGACATATGGCGGGGCGCCGTGGAGGACGTGGTGTGGACGGGGGGCGGCCGGCACGCGGGCGTCCTGCGTCTCGTACCGCTGCGGTCCGACGTCGTGCACACCGTCAGGGCGGAGGAGGGGGGAGCCCCATGACGACCGCAGACCGACCCCAGGACCGTCCTCCCGAGGAGCAGGGGCCCGACGAGGAGCTCGAGTTCCTCACCGCGCAGGAGGAGCCGATCCGCTTCGCCGTCCGCTTCGGCGAGGACGCCCGCGCGCCGGGGCGGCCGTATCTGAGGACGCGGCCGGTCACCCTGGGCGCGGGCTGGCCGGTGATCCAGTTCCGGCTGCCTTCCTCCGCCCAGGGGGACCCGCACGCGTACGCCCTGCTCGAAAGGGAGGTGGCCGCGGCCATCGCCCTCGAACGGCGTTACGGCGGTGAGAAGTACGCCGAGGTGTTCACCCGGATCGTGGGCTTCGACCTCGACGGCTCCGAGCCGTTCGTGCTCTACCGCCGCTCCGGTGGGACCCCGCTCACCGAGTGCCTGACCCGGCTCGGTGCGGACGAGCAGCAGCGGATTGTGGGACAACTCGCCCTCGCCGTAAGGCTCCTGGATGACGCCGGGTACGTCCACCGGGCGCTCTCACCCGAGACCGTACGCTGGGACGGCAGCCATGTGCGGCTGTGCGAGCCCTACGCGGCGCAGCGCGCCGGGGAGGCCCGCGAGCCCTTCGGCACGGCCCCCTGGGCCTCGCCCGAGCAGCGCGCGGGTCGGGGCGCCGCCGACAGCCGTGACGACCTGTGGTCGCTCGCGCGGATCGCCTACCTGCTGCTCTCCGGCCACCCCGGACCGCCCGGCCGCACCGACCGGGCCGACGGGCCGCCGGAGGACCTCGGTGACTACCGGCGGCTCGCCGCGCTCGCCCAGAGCGGCCTCTTCGCCGCCGAGGCCGCCGCCCGGCCGTCCCCGGCCGACCTCCTGCGGCTGCTCCGGCTGACCGACCCGCTCGCCCACGCCGTCGGTACCGCCGACCCGCTCGCCGCCGGAAGGGCCCGCTACGACGCCGAACTGGACCGCAAGAGGACCGCGTTGCGGACCGCGCGCGGAGAGGCGGCCGAATCGGAGGCGGACAACGCGCCGCCCCGGCGGGGCTTCCGCGCCCTGCTCTTCGGCGAAGCACCGCCGCCGTCCCCGCCGCCACGGGCACCGGCCGCGGCCGAACCGCCCTCGCAGCGGGGGAGGTTGTGCCCGCACTGCCTGCTGCCGGTCGAGTACGACGAGCGGCTGCTCGTCACCATCGACGCCAAGGGCAACCGCGTCCCGCTCGACCTCGCCGCCGAGCACCGCCCCGGCCGCCGCCAGGACCTCATGCGCACCGCGTACCACCTGTGCCCGCACACCGGAGAAGGCGACGAGGCACACGAACTGCCCGTGCCCTATCTCACCAACGGCGAGCCGCTGTCCATCGCCTTCGTCGGCAGCTCCGCCGTCGGCAAGACGCATCTGATGGCGGCCATGCTCGGCGAGGTCGAGCTCGGCGGCCTGGAGCCGTACGGGCTCAAGTGCCTGCCGCTCAACCCGGAGGCGCACCGCACGTATCTGCGCGAGCGCGTGCAGAACCTGCAGCAGGGGCGGCAGCTCGGGCGCACCGGCCAGCAGACCTTCGCCCGGTTCGCCGACGGACTCCTCGTCTCCGCGCCCGGCCGGACCCCGCGGCCCGTCGTCTTCTTCGACCTCGCGGGCGAGGACCTCGCGCAGGACGGGGAGGTGACGAGCTTCCTCACCGGGGTGGACGCCTTCGTCTTCGTCGTCGACCCGCTGCGGGCCCTGCGGATGCCGGCCCTCGACCCGGTGCGCGAGCGCTACGGGCTGCCACGCCGCGACCTGGGCGACGAGGCGTTCACCACCGTCCTCAACCGGCTGCCCCGCAGGGACGGGTTCGTCGCGGCGCCCGCCGCGCTCGCCGTGAACAAGAGCGATCTGGTGCGCTTCGAACCCGCCGTGGACCGCTGGCTGGGGCGGGCCCTGCCCGAGCGCCACGACGCGGCTGCCGAGCAGGACGAGAGCCGGGACGCGTACGCGTTCCTGGACCGGCACGCGAGCGCCGCCTGGCTGCGGCCCTTCGACGACTGCGCCCGCTGCACCCTGCACTTCGTCGCCGCGACCGGGGGACAGGCCCGCGGCGACCGCTTCCCGCACGGTGCCCGGCCGCGACGGGTCCTGGCACCGCTGCTGTCGGTCTTCGCCGCGTGCGGGCTGCTTCGAGGAAGGGAGTGACCCATGGCGCCCACCGACGGAGCGGCCGAACGGGTCGACCAGATCGTGTTCCGCTGGGACAGCGGGAACGCGTCGGGCACCACCGGCTTCGGACCGGTGGCCTGGTCCGGCGGCAGGGACGAGGCGGAGGCACTCTTCCGCAGCGCCGGGACGGTGCTGAGGGCCAGCGGCGAGGAGACCCGGCCGGCCCTGATCCGGCTCCAGCGCCGCACGGAGGCCATGCTGATCCGCCGCATCCCCTGGACCGACCCCGGCGGTGGGGCCTCCACCATCTGTCACGCCCTCGTCGGCCCCTCCGACCTCCTGGACCCGTCGCTCTGCCTGGGGCTGCACGGCTGGACCTGGGAGGGCGCGGACCTGCCGCTCGCGGCGGTACGGGGCGGGCTTCCGGAGGTACGGGAGGACGCGCTGATCCCGGCGGCGGGCCTGGGCCAGCACGCGCTCGACACACGCCTCCCGGAGGTCGCCGACGAACTCACGGGCGCGGTCGCGGAGTTGCTGCGCCGGCCCGAGGGGCGTTTCACGCTCCTCGACGAGCGGGGCGACACGGCTCTGCCGGTGCTGTGGGGGCTCTACAGCATGTTCGGCGAACTCACCGACCTCCGCTGGACCTTCGCGAGCCACGACACGGCCGAACTCCGTGCCCTCCGCTTCGTCTTCGTCGGCCGCTGGGCCGGTGCGGCAAGCAGCAACACCGACCGCCACCGCGCCGATCCCCGTGAACGCGCAGGCGACGAGGCGGAGTCCCTGGCCGCCCGCCTGGTCGACCACCACCTGCGCGGCGTGGCGGCGGGCGCCGACCGCGAGTACGCCGTCGGCGCCGCCCTCCGTCACGCCCTGACCCGGCCGGGCGCCCCGCTGATGGCGACGGCCCGGGGTGCCGTGACGCGGTTGGACAGGCGCTATCCGGCGGGCGGGGGCGGGAGCGCCGCCGCAGGCGGTCGACGCACGACGGGGGACGGAGGGACGGCGGGGGCGCCGGGGGCCTCGTGGGGCTCGGGGACGGCGGGAGCGTCGGGATCCGGAGGCTCGGCGGCCCCGGGAGTACCGTCGGGGCCGGACGGCTCGGCGGTCCCGGGCGGTGTCCCGGGCGGCGTCCCGGCGGGGTCGCCGATCCCCGGTGCTGCCCCGGGTCCGGAGGTCCCTCCGATTTCAGGCGGCGTTCCCCCCGTTCCGGAGGCCCCGCCGGTCCCTGGCGGCGTTCCTTCGGTTCCTGAGGACCCGCCGGTCCCTGGCGACGTTCCCTCGATCCCGGAGGCCCCGCCGGTCCCTGGGCGTTCGGCGGTCCCAGGGGGTTCGCCGGTTCCAGGCGTTCCCCGTGTCCGAGAGGCTCCGTCGGGCGGCGGGGGGCCCTCGCTCCCCGGGGCGCCGCGGGTGCCGCCGGCCCAGGGGGCTCCGCAGGGCTCGGACGCCTGGCCGCCGGCCGACGGCACGGCCTCGCCGGTCCGGTCCGGCCCGCGGCCCTTCGTGTCCTCCGCGGAGGGCCGGGGCTCCCGGTCGTCGGCCGAGGGGCGGGGGCCGGCGGGGCAGGGCGGCCTCCGGTCGTCCGATCCGGGGGCCGAGTGCCCGGCCGGCACGGAGGAGACCACGGCCCGTCCGTTCGGCGCGCGGCGGCTCGAATCCGCCGCCGAGCGTCCGGACCCGTCGGACGATACGGCGGGTCCCGACCGGTCGTCCGACGCGGTCGCCGAGCCCCGCGCCGGTGGTGTGCTCGGGTCCGCCTGGGCCGGGCCCGTCGAGACGCGGCGGAGGTACCGCGGGCGCCGGAAGCGCGTGCGGCGGGAGACCGGGCTGGAAGGGCGGCTCGTACGGGCCGACGGACGGGGGGAGGTACGGGAGGCCGCCGACGAGGCGTCCGACGGGGAGCTGCTCCTGGCGCTCCGGGACCGTGGGCGCCCGCACCTCGTCACCACCGTCCTGATCCAGGAGGTCGTCCGCCGCTTCCCGGCCTGGGGGCGCGAGCTGCGGCGGGAGCTGCGCGACCTCGTGATCGCCGAGGAGTACTTCGTCGGACGCGCCCACCCCGACGACCGGGTTGCCGCGGCCGAACGCGCAGCCGAGGCCGCGGAGCTGCACGACTGGGCCGTCCGCCCGATGCTCGGCGGCGCGAAGGAGGGCGACGGGCCGGTCGAACGGCTGGCCCTCGTGCTCGCCCGGTTCCGTACCAGTCCCGACCCCGCCGCCCGGGCCGCCTTCCGCCGGATCGTGGGGGGCGAGCGCCCCGGGCTGCCCGAGTCGGTCTGGCGCACCCTCGTCCTCGACGTCCGCCTCACCTCGCCGAACCCGCTCGTCCCGCACCCGGCCGTTCCGCCGTCCTCGGCCCCCGCCCCGAAGGCCTCCTCCGCGTCCTCGGCCCCCGCCCCGAGGGCCTCCTCCCCGTCCCCTTCGTGCCCGCCCTCTCCGCCCCCGGCCCCGGCCTTCCCGGCACCCCCGTCCAGCACGGATCCACCCACCCCGGCCGCCCGTCCTCCCGTCCCCGACCCCTCGTCCGCCAGGCAACGCAGCGACGGGCGGGTGGCCTACGCCGTGCTCGGTTGCGCCCTGTTCCTCCTGGTGTCGCTCGTCGTCGTCATCTTCGCGGCGCTCCTGACACCGTGAGTACCACGCGCGGGCCGTCCCGCTCCGTCAGGATGGGCGCATGGGATTCCATGTCGATTCCGAGACCGGGCGGCTGCGCCGCGTCATCCTGCACCGACCGGATCTGGAGCTGAAGCGGCTCACCCCGACCAACAAGGACGCCCTCCTCTTCGACGACGTGCTGTGGGTGCGCCGGGCCCGTCAGGAGCACGACGGGTTCGCGGACGTGCTGCGCGACCGAGGCGTCGAGGTCCACCTCTTCGGGGACCTCCTGCGCGAGGCCCTGGAACTGCCGGCGGCACGCGCACTCGTGCTCGACCGGGTCTTCGACGAGAAGGAGTACGGCCCGCTCGCCACCGACCACCTGCGCGCGGCCTTCGACGCGCTCGACGCCCCGGACCTCGTCGAGGCGCTCGTCGGCGGGATGACGAAGCGCGAGTTCCTCGCGGGCCACCGCGAGCCGACCTCGGTCCGCTTCCACGCCCTGGATCTGGACGACTTCGTCCTCGACCCGCTGCCCAACCACCTCTTCACCCGCGACACCTCCGCATGGATCTACGACGGGGTGTCCATCAACGCCATGCGCTGGCCCGCCCGCCAGCGCGAGACCGTGCACTTCGAGGCGATCTACAAGCACCACCCCCTGTTCACCGGCTCGGAGGCGGGGAACTTCCACCACTGGTCGGAGGGGCAGTCCGACTACCCCTCGACCATCGAGGGCGGCGACGTCCTCGTCATCGGCAACGGCGCCGTCCTCATCGGCATGAGCGAGCGCACCACCCCACAGGCCGTGGAGATGCTCGCCCGCGGCATGTTCGCGGCCGGCTCCGCGCGTACGATCATCGCGCTCGACATGCCGAAGCGCCGCGCGTTCATGCACCTCGACACCGTGATGACGATGGTGGACCAGGACACCTTCACCCAGTACGCGGGTCTCGGCATGCTCCGCTCGTACACGATCGAGCCGGGCGACGAGGGGCAGTCCCTGCGGGTGACCGACCACCCGCCGGAGCAGATGCACAGCGCCATCGCCGCCGCCCTCGGCCTCCAGGACATCCGTGTGCTCACCGCCACCCAGGACGTGCACGCGGCGGCGCGGGAGCAGTGGGACGACGGGTGCAACGTGCTCGCCGTCGAGCCGGGAGTCGTCGTCGCCTACGAGCGGAACGTGACCACCAACACGCATCTGCGCAAGCTGGGCATCGAGGTGATCGAGATCCCGGGGAGCGAGCTCGGCCGGGGAAGGGGCGGGCCCCGTTGTATGAGCTGCCCTGTCGAGCGTGACGCCGTGTGACCCGGCGGCCGTGGGGCGGGGATCCCGCGTGCCCGCGTAGGCGCACGAGCGGGTGACGGTCCCGGGGGGCGCGGCGGAGGCCGAGGTGGGGGACGGGGAGGCAGGGGCCAGGAGGCAGGGCCCAGGAGGGGCTGTATAAGAATGTCTAATCGCGTATAGACTTCCACCGTCCTCGTCCCCCGACGTCACCGACCGTATCTCAGGAGCCCCCCATGGCCACCGACCTCACCGGCCGCCACTTCCTCAAGGAGCTGGACTTCACCGCCGAGGAGTTCCGCGGTCTGGTCGCGCTCGCCGCGGAGCTCAAGGCGGCGAAGAAGGCCGGTACGGAGGTGCAGCGGCTGCGGGGCCGGAACATCGCCCTGATCTTCGAGAAGACCTCCACCCGCACCCGCTGCGCCTTCGAGGTCGCCGCCGCCGACCAGGGCGCGTCCACCACCTACCTCGACCCCTCGGGCTCCCAGATCGGGCACAAGGAGTCGGTCAAGGACACCGCCCGTGTGCTGGGCCGGATGTTCGACGGCATCGAGTACCGGGGCGACAGCCAGGCCGCCGTCGAGGAGCTGGCCGAGTTCGCCGGGGTGCCCGTCTTCAACGGGCTCACCGACGACTGGCACCCCACCCAGATGCTCGCCGACGTCCTCACCATGACCGAGCACAGCGACAAGGCCCTCGAGGCGATGACCTTCGCGTACCTCGGCGACGCCCGCTTCAACATGGGCAACTCCTACCTGATCACCGGCGCCCTGCTCGGCATGGACGTCCGCATCGTGGCCCCCAAGGCCTACTGGCCGGCCGAGGACTTCGTCACCGAGGCCCGTCGCCTCGCCGGGACCAGCGGAGCGACGATCACCCTCACCGAGGACGTCGCCGAGGGCGTGCGCGGGGCCGACTTCGTCGCCACGGACGTGTGGGTCTCCATGGGCGAGCCCAAGGAGGTCTGGGACGAGCGGATCGCCGCGCTCGGCCCGTACGCCGTGACGATGGACGTCATCCGCGCCACCGGCAACCCGGACGTGAAGTTCCTGCACTGCCTCCCGGCCTTCCACGACCTCGGCACCGCCGTCGGCCTCGACATCCACGCCCGGCACGGCCTGACCGAGCTCGAGGTCTCCGACGAGGTCTTCGAGTCGGCGCACTCGGTCGTCTTCGACGAGGCCGAGAACCGGATGCACACGATCAAGGCCGTCATGGTGGCCACGATGGGCGACCCCGCCTAGGACTTGTCCGGCCGATCATGGGTGCAGGCTGTCGGGCATGATGCCCGGGTGAGCATCATCGTGAAGTTCTTCGTGGCGCCGGACGACAGGTCAGCGAGTCTGGCCCTCCAGTCCGGGCCGGGACGGGCATCCGAGTCGCTCTCCTTCGGCAACTTCGATCCCGAAGAAGCCGTGGTCGAGTGGGAATGCCTTCTGACCGGCGGCAGCTTCGAGGAACTCGTCGAGGCCGGCGAGCCTCGCATCGTCGCCGGCCAGGACAACGACGGGTGCGTCGTCTTCGCGCTCTCGCCTCGCCTGTCCACTGCGCTCGCGGACGCCACGCACGCCAGGTTGAGCGACGTCGCCGCCTCGTGGATCCGGCTGCGTGCGGAGGACGGCGAGGTCATCGGCACGGAGATCGCCGACGCGATCGTGGGAGATCTCGCTGCTCTCGTCAGCACCGCCCGCCGCCAGGGCCAGAGTGTCTACTGCTGGGTCGCGTAGGAGCTCAGGTCCGGAGCCAGATGACGAGGGCCGCGGCGGTGGCGGTGCCGAGGAAGACGTAGCCGCGTTTGTCGTAGCGAGTGGCGACCGCCCGGGACTGCTTCAGGCGGTTGATCGCCCGCTCGACGGTGTTGCGTTTCTTGTAGCGGTCCCCGTCGAAGCCGGGTGGTCGTCCGCCGCGTGCGCCTTTGCGCAGGCGGGCGGCCTGGCTGTCGGTCTTCTCTGGGATGGTGTGGCGGATTCCCCGCCGTCGCAGGTACTCGCGGACGGGGCCGTTGCTGTAGGCCCTGTCGGCCGCGAGGCTGGCGGGCTTCTTGCGTGGCCGTCCCAGGCCCGATCTGGGTACTCGGATCTTCTCCAGGACTGGCTTGAACTGGGTGCAGTCGGCCCGCTGACCTGGGGTGACGATCAGGGACAGGGGTCGGCAGCGGCCGTCCGCGCTCAGGTGGAGCTTGCTGGTGAACCGCCGCGCGAGCGGCCCAGACCCTCACCTCCAGCACCACCTCCACCAAGCGGGCGACCAGGCTCTGCCCCGGCGTCTCGTCCTGATGTTCCATCCCTGCGGCCCCCTTTGATCCCGGGGCCGAGGCGGGTCGGTGCGGGCGCCGGCCGCGTGCTGATGCGCACGGACGATGGTGGAGTCGACCGAGATGTCCCAGTCGATCTCACCTGCGGCGTCTGCTGCGGCCTGGACCTGCTGGAGCAGACGCTCCCAGGTGCCGTCGGCCGACCACAGGCGGTGGCGTTCGTAGACGGTCTTCCACGGCCCGAACCGTTCGGGCAGGTCACGCCACTGCACCCCGGTCCGCACCCGGTGCAGAATCCCGTCGATCACCTGCCGGTGATCCCGCCACCTGCCACACCGCCCGTTACTGACCGGCAGGAACGGCCGCAGCCGTTCCCACTCGGCATCACGCAGATCACCCCGCCCCATACACGGGACAACGATCAGACCAGGCGACAGTCACATGATCGACCGGACAGCTCCTAGGCCCGCCCAGCCGGCCACCCCGGCCGCCGACCTGCCCCGGCCCTCTGTGCAGACGCCCAGCGATCCCCCGTCACCGCTGGGCCCCTGCCGCCGGACTTCACCGCCGCAGGACTCGACCATGGCTCTGGTCGCGATGCGAGGACGCGCACCGTGCCGACCCCTGGAGGAGAGCCATGCCGAGACGAGCGGGAAGCACGGGACGAGCGGGCAACCCGGGACGAGCAGGAAGCACGGCACAAGCGGGCAACGCGGGACGAGCGGGCAACGCGGTAGGCGGCCGTGGACGCACAGGAAGGACGCGGCGCGCGGTCGGCGGACTGCTCGCCGCCCGTGAACGCCCCGACCGCGAACGCCGCTAGGCGATCCGCGCGGCGGTGCCGGCCGTCGCCGTTCCTGCTTCCCTCGCTGTCGCTGTCGCTGTCGCTGTGTCTGGCGCTGTCCCTGTCGCGGATGCCTCCGCGGACGCCTCCGTTGGCGCGTCCGCAGGGGCAGTCGCCGTCGGCGTCGCGGCCACGTTCCCGACGGCGCGCTTGAAGTCCGGGCAGTCGACGATCGGTTCGTGGTCGCAGACGGCGGCGTGCCGGAGGCTGTCGCGGAGCCGGGTGAACCGCCCGATCTGTTCGTCGAGGTCGTCGGCCTTGGCGGTCATCCGGGCGCGAACGTCCGCGTCGGACGGGCGCGCCACCACGAAGCGCTCGATCTCGGCGATCGAGAATCCGGCGCTCCGGGCGCATGTGACGAGCGCGAGGCGCTCCAGGACGTCCGGGCGGTAGGCGCGCCGCAGGCCGTTCCGTCCCTCGGGGGCGATGAGGCCCTTCTTCTCGTAGAACCGCAGCGCCGAGGGCGCGAGGCCCGAGCGTTCGGCGACCTCGGCGATGTCCAGCAGGGTCCCGTGCACGCCCGTCTCCTCTTCGTCCGGCTGCCGGCCTTGACTTGAACCGCGCTTCAAGTCGCAGCCTACCCGTCATGAGGATCCATCACCTGAACTGCGGCTCGGTCCGCACCATCGACCCCACCTACGACGGCCCCGCGTCCCTGCCCGCCGTCAACCACTGCCTGCTCGTGGAGACCGATGCCGACGGCCTGGTCCTGGTCGAGACCGGCCTCGGCCTCGGCGACGTCCGGGACCCGGAGGTCACGCTGGGCGCCGACTGGGTCGCCATGGCCCAGCCCGCGCTCGACGAGGGGGAGACGGCGATTCGGCAGGTCGCCCGGCTCGGGTACGACCCTGCCGACGTGCGGCACATCCTGCTGACCCACCTGGACGTGGACCACTGCGGCGGCCTGCCCGACTTCCCCGGTGCCCGGGTGCACGTGCTCGCCGCCGAACTCGCCGCGGCGCGTGCCGAGGCCCCCAGCTACCGCTACCGCTCCGCCCACTGGGCCCACGAGCCCGACTGGGTCACGTACTCCTTCCCCTCCGACCTCGACCCCGACACCGGGCCCGTCCCGGCCCCCGACCACGCCGACGACTGGTTCGGCTTCGCCGCCCACCGGCCGGAGGGGCTGCCCGAGGGGTTCCGGCTCGTCCCGCTCGGCGGTCACACCGCCGGTCACACCGGCGTCGCCGTCCGGGACGCCGACCGGTGGTTGCTGCACTGCGGCGACGCGTACTACTACCACCGCGAGGTCGAGGAGGCGAAGGAGGTTCATCCGGTGATGGACGTCGTCCAGACGCGCTCGCAGGTCCATCGCGACCTGCGGATCGGCACCCAGGCCCGGCTGCGCGAGCTGGTCCGCGACCACGGTGACGAGGTGACGGTCTTCTCGGCGCACGACCCCTGGGAGTTCGCACGCCTAACCGGCGGCCGCGTATAGGAACACGCCCTTCACTGCTCCGGACTCCGACGAGGTGCCGGCACGGCCGGGAGCGTGAACCAGACCGCCTTGCCGTGCGCGGTGGGACGGTGACCGCAGTCGCTGCTGAGGGCGCGGATCAGGAGCAGTCCGCGGCCGTGCTCCTGCCACGGGTCGACCGGGGTGACGGGCCCCGGGCGGAGCAGCTCGCCGGGGTTCGCGGCGCGCCCGTCGTGGACCTCTATCTGGCAGCCGCCGAAGGCCGGGAGCAGCTCGACCACCAGCTCGATCGGGCGGTCGCCGGGGGTGTGCTCGACGGCGTTGGCGACGAGTTCGGAGGTGAGCAGCTCGGCCGTGTCGCGGTCGGCGGCGGCGCGCCGCGCGCGCTCGATCTCGGTGAGGACGGAGCGGACCAGGGCACGGGCGATCGGCACGGCGGCCGTGGTGTGCGGCAGCTCGACGCGCCAGGTGGCGGGACCGGAGGCTTCGAACACGGCGGGGTTCCGTTCGGGCTCGACGGGGGCGTGGGGGCCGGGGTGTGGGGGAGTCGGGCGGGGACTGGCGTGGGGGAGGGGGAGGGGGAGGTGGACGCCGGGTGGGGGCGACGTCCTGGTTTCCACCTTACGGACCCGAAAACCTTGAAACAGAGGCGGTCGCCCGCCTTGGTCGGGGACCTGCGTCCGCCCTGCGCGGGACCTTCGCTCCCGGGGGCCCGGGACCGATATCGCGCACTCGTGACGACAGTCACAGGTGAGTGATACCCTCCAGGAGGTGATGCCGTACCCGTACGTGCACACAACAGGGAGGTTCTCCCGGATGAGCCCCTTCACCGGCTCCGCGACCCGCACCGAACGCTGGCGGCACCTGCGCCTCACCGTCGACGACGGGGTCGCCACGATCACGCTCGCGCGCCCCGAGAAACTGAACGCGCTCACCTTCGGCGCCTACGCCGACCTGCGCGACCTGCTCGCCGAGCTGTCCCGCGAGCGGGCCGTCCGCGCGCTCGTCCTCGGCGGCGAGGGCCGCGGCTTCTGCTCGGGCGGCGACGTCGACGAGATCATCGGCGCCACGCTGTCCATGGACACCGCCCAGCTCCTCGACTTCAACAGGATGACCGGGCAGACCGTGCGCGCCCTGCGCGAGTGCCCCTTCCCGGTGATCGCCGCCGTCCACGGCGTGGCCGCCGGCGCCGGGGCGGTCCTCGCGCTCGCCGCGGACTTCCGGGTCGCCGACCCCACCGCCCGCTTCGCCTTCCTCTTCACCCGCGTCGGGCTCTCCGGCGGCGACATGGGCGCCGCCTATCTGCTGCCACGGGTCGTCGGACTCGGGCACGCCACCCGGCTCCTCATGCTGGGCGACCCGGTCGGCGCCGCCGAGGCCGAGCGCATCGGCCTCGTCAGCGAGCTCACGGAGGAGGGCGCCGCCGACGCCCGCGCCGCCGCCCTCGCCCGCCGGCTCGCCGAGGGGCCCGCCCTCGCCCACGCCCAGACCAAGGCGCTGCTCACCGCCGAGCTCGACATGCCGCTGGCCGCCTCCGTCGAGATGGACGCCGCCACCCAGGCCCTCCTCATGCACGGGGAGGACTACGCCGAGTTCCACGC
The DNA here is from genome assembly GCF_044767915.1 of Streptomyces sp. NPDC101191. Classification (NCBI taxonomy): domain Bacteria; kingdom Bacillati; phylum Actinomycetota; class Actinomycetes; order Kitasatosporales; family Streptomycetaceae; genus Streptomyces; species Streptomyces sp. NPDC101191. Next base: position 172,003 of record NZ_JBIWOU010000008.1, on the reverse strand, counting down.
GGCCTTCACCGCGAAACGCCCCGCCAAGTGGCGGGGGCGGTGACCGTGCCCGCCCCGGCTCCCCGCCCCGGCCCGTCCCCCGGCACCGCGCCGGGCGCCCCACGCACGCCGGCGACGCGGGCCCTCACCTCCCGTACCGGCCCCGTCTCCCGTCCCGCCCCGGGCTCCCGTACCGCCCCGGGCTCCCCGGTCACCCCCACCTCCCGTCCAACCCCGGGCTCCCTGATCGCCCCCACCTCCCGTCCCGCCCCCGCCTCTCGTCCCGCCCTCGCCTCCCGTCCCGCCCCCACCTCCCGTCCCGCCCCGGGCTCCCCCGTCACCCCCAACCCCCGCTCCGCGCCGGGCGGCACCGGCGCGGCGCGGGGCGGGAGCCGGGCCCTGCGGGTCGCGGTCGTCGGCGGCGGGCCAGGCGGGCTCTACGCCGCCGCGCTCCTCAAGCGGGACGACCCGGACCGCGAGGTCACCGTCTGGGAGCGGAACGCCCCCACCGACACCTTCGGCTTCGGCGTCGTCCTGTCCGACGAGACCCTCGGCGGCATCGCGGACGCCGACCCCGAGGTCCACGCGGCCCTGCGCCGCGAACTGGTCCGGTGGGACGACATCCACATCGCCCACCGCGGCCATCTGCTCACCTCCACCGGCCACGGCTTCGCCGCCCTCGGCCGCCGCCGGCTCCTGGAGCTCCTGCACGAGCGCTGCGCCGGGCTCGGCGTGCACCTCCGCTTCCGTGCCGAGGCCCCGCCCGCCGACGTCCTCGCCGCCGGTCACGACCTCGTCGTGGCCGCCGACGGCGTGCACAGCCGGACCCGCGAGGCCCACGCCGAGGTCTTCCGGCCCACGATCGCCACGCACCGCTGCCGCTACATCTGGCTCGCCGCCGACTTCGCCCTCGACGCCTTCCGCTTCGACATCGCCGAGACCGAGTACGGCGTGATGCAGCTCCACGCCTACCCCTACTCCGACACCTCCTCCACGGTCATCGTCGAGATGCGCGAGGAGGTCTGGCGGGCCGCCGGCTTCGACGAGCTCGACGAGGCCGAGTCCGCCGCCCGCTGCGCCAAGCTCTTCGCCGAACCGCTCCGCGGCCGCGCGCTGCGCTCCAACAACTCCGCCTGGACCGCCTTCCGTACCGTCGTCAACGCCCGCTGGTCCCACGGCAACACCGTCCTCCTCGGCGACGCCGCCCACACCGCGCACTTCTCCATCGGCTCCGGCACCAAGCTCGCCGTCGAGGACGCCGTCGCCCTCGCCGCCGCAGTCGGCCGGCACCCCGATCTCACCGGGGCGCTGGCCGCCTACGAGGCCGAGCGGCGCCCCGCCGTCGAGTCGACCCAGCGGGCCGCCGCCGCGAGCCTGCGCTGGTTCGAGGAGCTCGCCGGCCAGCTCGACCGGCCTCCCCGCCAGTTCGCCTTCAACCTGCTCACCCGCAGCCGCCGGGTCACCCATGACAACCTGCGGCTGCGCGATCCCGCCTTCACCGCGTCCGTCGAGGACGAGTTCGGCTGCCCGCCCGGCACCCCGCCCATGTTCACGCCCTTCCGGCTCGGCGGCCTGACCCTGCGCAACCGGGTCGTGGTCTCGCCCATGGACATGTACGTCGCCGAGAACGGCGTCCCGGGCGACTTCCACCTCGTGCACCTCGGCGCCCGCGCCCTCGGCGGCGCCGGGCTGGTCATGACCGAGATGGTCTGCGTGAGCGAACGGGGCCGGATCACCCCCGGCTGCGCCGGTCTGTGGACCGACGAGCAGGCCGAGGCCTGGGCCCGCGTCACCTCCTTCGCACACGCGCAGGCCCCCGGCACCGCGATCGGCGTCCAGCTCGGGCACTCCGGCCGCAAGGGCTCCACCCGGCGCATGTGGGAGGGCATCGACGAGCCGCTGCCCGACGGCAACTGGCCGCTCGTGGCCGCCTCCCCGCTCCCGTACCGCCCCGGTGTCAACCAGACCCCGCACGCCCTCGACCGGGCCGGACTCACCGCCGTCCGCGAGGAGTTCACCGCCGCCGCGCGCCGGGCCGCCCGGGCCGGCTTCGACCTCCTCGAACTCCACTGCGCCCACGGCTATCTGCTCTCCGGCTTCCTCTCCCCCCTCACGAACCTGCGCACCGACGCCTACGGCGGCGACCTCGCCGGACGGCTGCGCTATCCGCTCGAAGTCTTCGACGCGGTACGGGAGGTGTGGCCGGCCGACCGCCCCATGACCGTCCGCATCTCCGCCACCGACTGGGCCGAGGGCGGCACGACCCCCGAGGACGCCGTCGGGATCGCCCGGGCCTTCGCGGCGCACGGCGCCGACGCGCTCGACGTCTCGACCGGCCAGGTCGTCCCCGAGGAGCGCCCCGAGTTCGGGCGCTCGTACCAGACCCCGTACGCCGACCGGATCCGCTCGGCGCTCGGGATACCGGTGATCGCGGTGGGTGCGATCTCCTCCTGGGACGACGTGAACTCCCTGCTCCTCGCCGGTCGTGCCGACCTGTGCGCCCTGGCCCGCCCCCACCTCTACGACCCGCACTGGACCCTGCACGCCGCCGCCGAACAGGGCTACGCGGGCTCCGCCGCCCCCTGGCCGCCCCCGTACCGTGCGGGCAGCCGCCGTCCGCCGACGGGCCGCAAGGACCCCTGACACCGGCCGGTGCCCCTTACATCGGCCGGTGCCCCTGACACCGGCCGGTGCCCCTGACATCGGCCGGTGCCGGCGAAACGCCGGCCGACGACCCGGTGATCGACTTGATAGGCAAGTGGCAGCTTGCCTATGGTGGAGCGGTGGCGGACGACGACGAACTCTTCAAGGCGCTGGCCGACCCCACCCGCCGGATCGTCCTCGACGAGCTGGCGGAACGGGACGGGCAGTCCCTCTTCGAGATCTGCGCGCGCCTGGCGACCCGGCACGGCCTCGGCCTCTCCCGCCAGGGAGTCAGCCAGCACCTCGCCGTCCTGGAGGCCGCCGGCCTGGTCCGGACCCGGCGCGAGGGCCGCTACAAATTCCACGACCTGGAAACCGAGCCGCTCGAGCGCATCGCGACCCGGTGGCTCAGGCCCGACCCCCCGGAGAGCACCCCATGAGGATCAACCTGACCAGCGTCTTCGTCGACGAGCAGGACAAGGCCCTGCGCTTCTACACCGAGGTGCTCGGCTTCGTGAAGAAGACCGAGGTCCCGCTCGGCGGCCACAGCTGGCTGACCGTCGTCTCGCCGGAGGACCCCGACGGCGTCGAACTGGTCCTGGAGCCCAACCAGCACCCCGCCGCCAAGGCCTACCAGGACGCGCTCGCCGCCGACGGCATCCCGGTGAACTCCTTCGCCGTGGAGGACGTGCACGCCGAGTTCGCCCGGCTCCGCGCCCTCGGCGTCCGCTTCACCCAGGAGCCCGTGGACATGGGTCCGGTCACCACCGCGATCCTCGACGACACCTGCGGCAACCTGATCCAGATCGCCGAGTACAAGGGCTGATCCGGCCCGGTCACACCCGCACGAACCGCGCGCCCAGGGCGTGCAGGCGCTCGTGCAGGGCCAGGAAGACCTCCGCCGAGCGGGTGCCCGGCCAGTTCTCCGGGAGGAGCGCGAGCGGCAGGACCGGGTCCGCGTACGGCAGCCGGCGCCAGGAGTCGAGGGCGAGCAGATAGGCGCGGTAGGCCTCCTCCGGGGTGCCCGGGGCGGCCGACCAGGCGCGCAGGACCGGCTCGTGGGCGTCCAGGAACTCCTCGTGGAGCTTGGCGATCGACGGCAGGTCCCACCAGCGGGCCACCGCCTCCGCCGTCGGCGCGAAGCCCAGGTGGTCGCCGCGGAAGAGGTCCACGTACGCGGCGAGGTCGAGCCGCTCCAGGGTGTGCCGGGTCTCCTCGTGGAGGCGGGCCGGCGCGATCCAGACACCCGGGGCGGCCGAGCCGAAGCCGAGCCGGGCGAGCCGCGAACGCAGCAGGTGGCGCTTGTGGCGCTCGGCCTCGGGCACGGAGAACACGGCGAGCACCCAGCCGTCCGACAGGGCCGGCTCGGTGCGGGCGTAGATACGGCGGTCGCCGTCCTCCAGGAGCATCCGCGCGTCGTCCGAGAGCGCGTACCCGGCGGCGCCGTCCGCCGTGCGCCCCGGCAGCAGCAGCCCGCGGCGCTTCAGCCGGGAGACGGAGGAGCGCACCGACGGGGCGTCCACGCCGAGCACCGCGAGGAGCCGGATCAGCTCCGCCACGGGCATCGGCGCGCCGTCGGGCAACCGCCCGTACGCGCCGTACAGGGAGACGATCAGGGATCGGGGGGTGTGCTGCTCGGCCACGTGATCACTTTAGGGGGCCGGGGTCCCGCGCGTCGTCCCGCAGCCGGTAGCGCTGGAGCTTCCCCGTCGCCGTGCGGGGCAGCGCGTCCATGAAGACGATCTCGCGCGGCGACTTGTACGGGGCGAGCCGGGAGCGGACGAAGGTCCGCAGCGCCGCGGCCGTGGCCGAGTCGTGCGGCACCCCGTCCCGCACCACCGTGTACGCCACCACGACCTGGCCACGCCGTTCGTCGGGCCGGCCGATCACCGCCGTCTCCACGACGTCGGGGTGGGCGAGCAGGGCCTCCTCGACCTGTGGGCCGGCGATGTTGTACCCGGCCGAGATGATCATGTCGTCGGCCCGGGACACGTAGCGGAAGTAGCCGTCCGGGTCGCGTACGTAGGTGTCGCCGGTGATGTTCCAGCCGTCCCTCACGTACTCCGCCTGCCGCGGGTCGGCGAGATAGCGGCAGCCGACCGGGCCGCGGACCGCGAGCAGCCCCTCCTCGCCGTCCGGCAGCTCCTTCAGGCCGGGCCCCTCCCGGTCGACGATCCGCGCCTGCCAGCCGGGCACCGGCCGGCCGGTGGTGCCGGGGCGTATCTCGCCGTCGGCGGCGGAGATGAAGATGTGCAGCAGTTCGGTCGCGCCGATGCCGTTGATCAGCTTCACCCCGGTCCGCTCCCGCCAGGCCTCCCAGGTCGCCGTCGGCAGGTTCTCGCCCGCGGACACGCAGCGGCGCAGCGAGTCGAGGTCGTGGCCGTGCCCGGGCTTGTCGAGCTCGTCCAGCATCACGCGGTACGCGGTCGGCGCCGTGAACAGCACCGACACCCGGTGCTGCTCGATCGCGGCGAGCAGCTGCTGCGGGCCGGCCTGCTCCAGCAGGACCGCGCACGCCCCGGCCCGCAGGGGGAAGACGACGAGCCCGCCGAGACCGAAGGTGAAGCCGAGCGGCGGGGAGCCGGCGAAGACGTCGTCCGGCTCCGGCCGCAGGACGTGCGCGGAGAAGGTGTCGGCGGCGGCGAGCACGTCACGGTGGAAGTGCAGGCATCCCTTGGGGCGCCCGGTGGTCCCGGAGGTGAAGGCGATGAGGGCCACGTCGTCGGCGGCGGTGTCCACCGCGTCGTACCGCGCGGGCTTGCCGATCGCGAGGCTGAGCAGGTCGTCCGGGCCGTCCCCGCCGTACGGCGTGATGCGCAGGCCCGGCACCTCGGCCGCGAGCAGTTCGTCGACCGCCCGCACGTCGCACAGGGCGTGGGTGCAGCGGGCCATCTCGCACATGACGGCCAGCTCCCGGGCCCGCTGCTGGGCGAGCACGGTCACGGCGACCGCGCCGGTCTTCATCACGGCGAGCCAGCAGGCCGCGAGCCACGGCGTGGTCGGGCCGCGGAGCAGCACCCGGTTGCCGGGGCGGACGCCCAGGTCGGCGTCGAGCACGTGGGCGATCCGGTCGACCCGTTCGCGCAGCTGCCCGTACGTCCAGACGCCGCCCTCGCCGTCCAGGAAGACCTTCCGCTCGGGGCCGAACCGCTCCACCGTGCGGTCGAGGAGCTCGGCGCCGCAGTTGAGCCGGTCGGGGTAGGCGAGCGAGGGCAGGTCGAAGAGGAGCTTCGGCCACTGTCCGGCGGGCGGCAGATGGTCGCGGGCGAAGGTGTCCAGATGGGCCGAGGGCGTCAGCTCCACGTCCGTCCCCCTGTTCGGTGGGATGTTCCTCTGTCGCGTGGTGTGCGTGGCTCGCTGGGATCGCGAGGCTCGTGCGGCTTTCGCGGATCGCTGGCTCGTCGTGATGGGGTCGACCGTCGCCCCACGAGCGTATCGTGATGGTGACGACAGTCAACGGTTCGCGATACAAGCCAGCTCGTCGCCCGTCCGGCGGCCGACGGGCGCGCCAGAGAGGGCCCCGATGGCCGCATTCTCGCTCGATCCCGAACAGACCGCCTGGTGCGCGTCGCTGCGCGGCCTCGCCGCCGAGCAACTGCGCCCCCTCGCCGACAAGGGCGAGCCCGGCCGCGTCAACCGCCCGCTCGTCGCCGCCCTCGGCAGCCACGGACTGCTCGCCCGCCTCTTCGACTCGGGCGCCCTCGACCTGTGCCTCATGCGCGAGTCGCTCGCCCACGCCTGCACCGAGGCCGAGACCGCCCTCGCTCTCCAGGGCCTCGGCGCCCACCCCGTCGCCGCCCACGGCAGCGCCGCCCAGCGCGCCCGCTGGCTCCCCGAGGTCGTCGCCGGTCGCGCCGTCGCCGCCTTCGCCCTCTCCGAGCCGGGCGCCGGCTCCGACGCCGCCGCCCTGGCCCTGGACGCCGTACCGGACCCGGCGACCGGCGGCTGGCGCCTCCACGGCGAGAAGCGCTGGATCTCGAACGCGCCCGAGGCGGACTTCGCGACCGTCTTCGCCCGAACGGGCGACAGCACGGGCGGCGCCCGCGGCGTCACCGCCTTCCTGGTGCCCGCCGGGCGCCCCGGGCTGTCCGGCGAGCCCCTCGACATGCTCGCGCCGCACGCCCTCGGGAGCCTCGTCTTCGACGGCGTACCCGTCGGCCCCGAGGACGTCCTCGGGGCGCCCGGCGAGGGCTTCCGGGTCGCCATGACCACCCTCAACCTCTTCCGCCCCAGCGTCGGCGCCTTCGCCGTCGGCATGGCCCAGGCCGCCCTCGACGCCACCCTCGCCCACACCTCCGCCCGGCCCGCCTTCGGCGGCGTGCTCGCCGACCTCCAGGCCGTCGCCCACCAGGTCGCCGAGATGGCCACCCGCACCGAGGCCGCCCGGCTCCTCGTCTACGCGGCGGCCGAGGCGTACGACCGCGGCGGGGCGGACGTGCCGCGCCGCGCGGCCATGGCGAAACTGCTCGCGACGGAGACCGCCCAGTACGTCGTCGACACCGCCGTGCAGCTGCACGGCGCCCGTGCCCTGCAGCGCGGACACCTCCTGGAACACCTCTACCGGGAGGTGCGGGCACCCCGGATCTACGAAGGGGCCACCGAGGTCCAGCGCACCATCATCGCCAAGGAGCTCTACCGGGAGGTCCGTCCATGAGCCTGCACCGCCACAACCCCGCCGAGCTCTCCCCGCCCACCGGCTTCAGCCACGCCGTCACCGCCACCGGCACGCGGCTGGTCTTCCTCGCCGGGCAGACCAGCCTCGACCGGGACGGCAAGGTCACCGGGGACACCCTGCCCGAGCAGTTCGAGACGGCCCTCGCCAACCTCCTCGCCGCCCTCCGGCACGCCGGCGGCTCGCCCGCGGACCTCGCCCGCGTGACCGTCTACACCACGGACGTCGACGCCTATCGCCGGAACGCCCCCGAACTCGGCCGCATCTGGCACCGCTTGGCCGGCCGCGACTACCCGGCGATGGCCGTGATCGGGGTCGTCCGCCTGTGGGACGACCCGGCCCTGGTCGAACTCGACGGCTTCGCGGTGCTGGACTGACCGGTTTCCCCCGGACGGGGGATGCCCTTGATCAACTGGTCACGCCCGGGGGCCGGGCTTAGTGTCGAAAGGTGGACTGACCGGCCCCTTCCCGCAGGTGAGGGCACGATGCGTCATGAGCACTCCGAAGCCGACGACCCCGCAACAGACCGCCGCCCCGAAGTCGGGCGGCGACGGCAAGGGCATCGCCCTCTTCGTGATCGCCTCCTGCCAGCTGATGGTGGTCCTCGACATCACCATCGTGAACGTCGCCCTCCCGCACATCCAGGAAGCGCTGGACTTCTCCACCACCAGCCTGTCGTGGGTCGTCAACGCCTACACGCTGACCTTCGGCGGCCTGCTGCTCCTCGGCGGGCGCACCGGTGACATCCTGGGCCGGCGCCGCGTCTTCATGTTCGGCGTCCTGCTCTTCGGGCTCGCCTCCCTGTTCTGCGGACTTGCCCAGAGCGAGGGCCAGCTCCTCGCGGCCCGCGCGCTCCAGGGCGTCGGCGGCGCCATCGCCTCGCCGACGTCGCTCTCCCTCATCACCACGACCTTCGACGAAGGACCGGAGCGCAACCGGGCCTTCGGCGTCTTCGCGGGCGTCTCGGCGGGCGGCGGCGCGATAGGCCTGGTCGCCGGCGGCATGCTCGTCGAATGGCTCGACTGGCGCTGGATCTTCTTCGTGAACGTGCCGATCGCCGTGCTCATCGCCTTCCTCACGCCCCGGCACGTCAAGGAGTCCGAACGGCACCCCGGACACTTCGACCTCGCCGGCGCCCTCTTCTCGACCCTCGGCATGGTCGCCCTGGTGTACGGCTTCATCCGCGCCGCCCAGGAGGGCTGGCGGGATCCTTACACCATCGGTTCCTTCGTGGCGGCCATCCTCCTGCTCGTGGCCTTCGTCTTCAACGAACGGCGCTCGCAGCAGCCCATCACCCCGCTGCACATGTTCGCCGACCGCAACCGCTCCGGCACCTACGCCATCATGCTGTGCCTGGCGGCGGCGATCTTCGGGATGTTCTTCTTCCTCACCCTGTTCGTCCAGCAGGTCCTGGGCTTCAGCCCGCTCTCGACCGGACTCGCCTTCCTGCCGGTCAGCGCGATCATCGCGGTCGGCGCGGGGCTCACCTCCAACCTGCTGCCGCGTTACGGACCCAAACCCTTCATGGTGACCGGCTCTCTCCTGGCCGCGGGAGGCCTGTCCTGGCTGACGCTGACCGACGTCGACTCCACCTACCTCGGCAGCATCCTCGGACCGATCCTGGTCTTCGGTCTCGGCATGGGCCTGATGTTCGTCTCCCTCACGATCATGGCGCTGTCCAACGTCGAACCCCAGGAGGCCGGAGCCGCCTCGGGACTGCTCAACGCCATGCAGCAGGTGGGCGGTTCGCTGGGCCTGTCGATCCTCGTCACGGTCTTCGGCACCGCCAGCCGCAACGAGGCGGAGACCCAGGTGCCCCTCTTCCTCTCGCAGGCGACCCCCCTGCAGAAGGCCGCGTTCGCCAAGACCGGCGAACTCCCCCCACCGTGGGCCGACCAGGTGCTTACCTCCGGCGTCTCGGCCGGATTCATCACGGCCGCCATCTTCGGCGTGGTCGCCTTCTTCATCGCCCTGTTCGTCATCAAGGTCCGCGCCTCGGACCTCGAACGCCTGCAGGGCGGGGCGATGGTGCCACCGGGCTGAGGGCCCCGGGTGTCGGGGGCGCCGTCCCGGCCTCACGTCCGGCGCGGCGGCGCCCCGGCAGGTCGACCGGCCTCAGGCCGTCCGGCGTGGCGTTCCCTGCGGGCCGGCCCGGCCTCAGGCCGTCCGGCGTGGCGCTCCCTGCGGGCCGACCCCGCCGCCCCACACCTCGCGCAGCGTCCCGTAGACCTCGCCCACCGTCGCGCCCGACCTGAGCGCGTCCTTCATCGGCGGGAGCACCCCGTCCGTACCCCAGGCGGCCTTGTGCACCCGCAACAGCGCCTCGCCGACCAGGTCCTGGTCCCGCCAGGCCCGCAGCTTCGCCAGCCGCTCCCGCTGCCGGGACTCCAGCACCGGGCACGGCAGACAGGCCGCGTCCGGCGGGGGAGCGGCCACCTCGCGGAAGGTCCAGCCGGGCAGTTCGGCGCGGAGGTACGCGAGGACGTCGGCGCCCGGCCGCGGCGCGGCGGACGCCGGGAAGACCCGTGGCCCGCCCGCACCCCCGGTACCCAGGACGCCCTTCATCCGGCGGGCCGGAACGCCCTGCTCCTCGCCGACCAGCTGGCACAGCAGGAGCAGCGCCCCGGCCGGGTCGGCGGCGGTCAGGGTCACCGACACCGCGCCCAGCCGGATCCCCCGGAAGAGCACGCGCATGTCGTCGACCGAGTCGATCGCCACCCCGGCCCGCCCCACCCGCCCGGCGGCCTCGCGGCTGTCGGAGTCGTAGCCCTGCCGGGTGGGGACGTCGACGACGACGGCCAGCGCCCGCGCGCCGCCGTCGGCCCGTCTCCTCAGATACTCGTTGGACTCCACCGCGGTACCGGGACCCGTGTAGTGGTGCACCGTCGTGCCTCCCTCGGACCGGCTCGACGTCGGCGAACAGCGGTCCCGGACCCATGAATACCCAGGCGGGGGCCCGGGGGGAACCGCCGGGCGGTGCCCCGAGCGACGAGTTTCCGGACGCCGGGGCGGACGAGGTCGCCGAGGCTGATGCGGACGCCGAGGGTGATGCGGACGCCGAAGCGGCCGCGGCCGCACCGGCGTCCGACGGGCGGCCCGCAAACGGCCGGAGGCCCCGTCACCCCCGGAGCGGGGGTGACGGGGCCTCGGCCTCAGCGGCTCATCCGGGCGCTTCGTCCTAGATGTCCCGGAAGATCTCGATCTGAGCCCCCACCGAGTTCAGGCGCTCCGCCAGTTCCTCGTACCCGCGGTTGATGACGTAGACGTTGCGCAGCACCGAGGTGCCCTCCGCCGCCATCATCGCGAGGAGGACGACCACCGCCGGGCGCAGGGCCGGCGGGCACATCATCTCGGCGGCGCGCCAGCGGGTGGGGCCCTCGACCAGGACGCGGTGGGGGTCGAGGAGCTGGAGGCGGCCGCCGAGGCGGTTGAGGTCGGTGAGGTAGATGGCGCGGTTGTCGTAGACCCAGTCGTGGATGAGCGTCTTGCCCTGGGCGGTGGCCGCGATGGCCGCGAAGAAGGGGACGTTGTCGATGTTGAGGCCCGGGAAGGGCATCGGGTGGATCTTGTCGATCGGCGCCTCCAGCTTGGAGGGGCGGACCGTGAGGTCGACCAGGCGGGTGCGGCCGTTGTCCGCCGCGTACTCGGCCGAGCGGTCGTGGTCGAGGCCCATCTCCTCCAGGACCGCGAGCTCGATCTCCATGAACTCGATGGGGACCCGGCGGATCGTCAGCTCCGACTCGGTGACGACGGCCGCCGCGAGCAGGCTCATCGCCTCGACCGGGTCCTCGGAGGGGGAGTAGTCGACGTCGACGTCGATCTGCGGGATGCCGTGCACGGTCAGGGTCGTGGTGCCGATGCCCTCGACCCGGACGCCGAGCGCCTCCAGGAAGAAGCACAGGTCCTGGACCATGTAGTTGGAGGAGGCGTTGCGGATGACCGTGACGCCGTCGTGGCGGGCGGCCGCGAGCAGGGCGTTCTCGGTGACGGTGTCGCCGCGCTCGGTCAGGACGATCGGGCGGTCGGGGGTGACGGACTGCTCGACCTGCGCGTGGTAGAGGCCCTCGGTCGCGGTGATGTCGAGGCCGAAGCGGCGCAGCGCGATCATGTGGGGCTCGATCGTGCGGGTGCCGAGGTCGCAGCCGCCGGCGTAGGGCAGCTTGAAACGGTCCATGCGGTGCAGCAGCGGGCCGAGGAACATGATGATCGACCGGGTGCGGATCGCGGCCTCGGCGTCGATGGACTCCATGTCCAGCTCGGCCGGCGGCACGATCTCCAGGTCGACGCCCTCGTTGATCCAGCGGGTGCGGACGCCGATCGAGTTGAGGACCTCCAGGAGACGGAAGACCTCCTCGATGCGGGCGACCCGGCGCAGCACCGTGCGGCCCGAGTTGAGGAGCGAGGCGCACAGCAGCGCGACACAGGCGTTCTTGCTCGTCTTGACGTCGATGGCGCCGGAGAGCCGACGGCGGCCGACGACCCGCAGGTGCATCGGTCCGGCGTAACCGAGAGCGACGATCTCGCTGTCGAGGGCTTCGCCGATGCGGGCGATCATCTCAAGGCTGATGTTCTGATTGCCGCGTTCGATCCGGTTGACGGCGCTCTGGCTGGTGCCGAGTGCTTCGGCCAGCTGCGTCTGGGTCCAGCCGCGGTGCTGACGGGCGTCACGGATGAGCTTGCCGATGCGTACGAGGTAGTCGTCTGCCATGGCGTCACGTTATCTCAGATATGAGATGACGCTCGCGGTGGGGTAGGCCATCAGGGTGACAGGCTGTGGGCAATGGGGTGATGCGGTTCGTACAGCGGCAGTTCGGTTCCGCTCGGCAGCCGTACGGAGCAGACCCGGCCCCAGCCCTCGTCGGTGACGGGTCGTGGGGCCACGGCCCCGCGGTCTTCCAGTGCGGCCAGGGTCGCGGCGATGTCGTCGCACATCAGGTAGACCTCGCTGCGGGGTTCGCCCTCGGTGGGGTGCACCGCGATCTCGGCCGGCGGCAGCTTGAAGATGAGCCATCCGCGCCCGGCGTCGACGTGGTCGAAGCCGAGGACGTCCTTGAGGAAGTCCCGGTCCGCCTCCGCGTCCCGACTGTAGAGGATCACATGCGCGCCGCTGAACATGACTCAATTGTCGGAGTCAGTCCGGTTCGCGGCAATTGTGTTGCGGCCATCCGGGCTCAGATGTCGCCCCGCAGGCGTACGCGCTGGATCTGGCACGCGAGCGTCCGCCGTGCCGACGCCGACCCGGCCGGTCCTTCGTCCGTGCGGGCCGTGGAACGCACGTCCAGGCAACGCGCGATTGCGTCATAGACGACCCGGTATGCGGGAAATGCCGCCCCCGTCGCATGCTCCCGGAGGTCCTCCTCCATCAGGCGCCGGAGCGCGTCCACGTTCTGCTCGGTGAACCGCTTCCGGCCCCGGGCCAGGACGTGCACCAGGCGCGAGCAGTGGGCGCCGTCGTCCAGGGCTTCCGAGATCTCCTCGGCCAGCCCCCACAGCCGCCCTTCCAGCCAGGGGGTGTCGTGCTGGTCCAGCGACATGTCGACCGCCCCGACGGTCCGCTCCTTGGCCACCTGCTTGGAGACGGCCGGCTGGCTCATGCCGGCGAGGCGGGCGAGCCGGTCCTGGGTCCAGCCGGCCCCTGCGAAGGCCTGGATCATCTCGGCGCGCAGGCGGCGCATCTCCTCGCCCGCGCGGATGATCTCGTTCATTCCCGCGAATATTTGCCCGACTTGTTCCTCGGACATCCGCCCGACCTGTTCCTCGGACATCTGCCCGACCTGTTCCTCGGGCATCCGGCCGATCTGGTCGCCGGACATCCCCCCGGTCCGCTCCTGGGGCCTGCCCGCGCTCTCGTCGTCTGTCACAACTCAGTTATACCCGCATCCGGCAGGGACTCGACAGATCTCATAACCAGGTTGTACAACGTGGTTATGCATCAAGAACGACGTGACACCCTCACCGCCGCCGACGGCACCCGGCTCGCCCACCGCCTCACCGGATCGGGCCGCCCCCTCCTCTGCGTCCCGGGCGGCCCCGCCGACTCCGCCTACCTCGGCGACCTCGGCGGACTCTCCGCCCGCCGCACCCTCGTCGTCCCCGACCTGCGCGGTACCGGGGCCTCCGCCCGGCCCGCGGACCCCGCCACGTACCGCTGCGACCGGCTCGTCGACGACATCGAGGCGCTGCGCGCGCACCTCGGCCTCGACCGGGTCGATCTGCTCGGCCACTCGGCCGGGGCCAACATCGCCCTCCAGTACGCCGCCCGCCATCCGCACCGGGTGGCCCGGCTCGTCCTCGTCACCCCGGGGCTGCGCGCGGTCGGCGTCGACGTCCCGGCCGAGGCTCGGCTCGCCCTCGCCCTGCGGCGCGCGCACGAGCCCTGGTTCCCTGCCGCCTTCGCCGCCCTGGAAGCGATCAACGACGGCACCGGCTCCGACTGGGAGGCCGTCGCGCCCTTCCGGTACGGGCGCTGGGACGATGCCGCCCGCCGGCACCACGCCGCGGGCCGGCCGGACAATGCGGACGCCGTCGCCGGCTTCGGCGCCGAGGGCGCCTTCACCCCGGCCGCCACGCGTGCCGCGCTCGCCCGTCTCGCCTCGCCCGTGCTGCTGCTCGCGGGGGAGTTCGACCTCAACAGCCCGCCGAGCGCGGTGGCCGAACTCCTGGACCTGATGCCGGATGCCTCCGTCACCGTCCAGCCCGGAGCCGGGCACTACCCCTGGCTCGACGACCCGGACACCTTCACGGCGTCGCTCCTCACCTTCCTGGGCACCGCCTGATCGGCGGAGGCGGGTGATCGGGCAGAGGCGGACGAGAGGGTGGACCGGGGACGGCGCCGCCAGCGGATCCGCGCCGTCCTTCCGAAGCGCGGCGCCGCCGACCCGGCGGACTCGGACCGCGTGCGCGCCGTCCTCGCGGCGAAGCCGCAGCGGCTCGGGCGCATGCCGGGCATGACCGACCGCCGGTCATGTACTAGAGTTATCTCGACATCGAGATATCTGCCGAGGCGCACCGCTGCCGCCACCCCGGTAAGGATTACCTAACTTAGCCTTACCTTAGCGGATCGACGACGTGTACGTGGCGGCAGGATGTGGTGGAACGCGCACATATATGAAGGAGACTGTCGTGTCGGCGAACAGCTTCGACGCCCGCGCAACGCTGCGCGTGGGTGACGAGTCCTACGAGATCTTCCGCCTGGACAAGGTGGAGGGCTCGGCCCGGCTCCCCTACAGCCTGAAGGTCCTCCTCGAGAACCTTCTCCGCACCGAGGACGGCGCGAACATCACCGCCGACCACATCCGGGCCCTGGGCAACTGGGACTCGCAGGCCCAGCCGAGCCAGGAGATCCAGTTCACGCCGGCCCGCGTGATCATGCAGGACTTCACCGGTGTCCCCTGTGTCGTCGACCTCGCCACCATGCGTGAGGCCGTCGCGGCGCTCGGCGGCGACCCGGCGAAGATCAACCCGCTCTCCCCGGCCGAGATGGTCATCGACCACTCCGTCATCGCCGACAAGTTCGGCACCAACGACGCGTTCGCGCAGAACGTCGAGCTGGAGTACGGCCGCAACCGCGAGCGCTACCAGTTCCTGCGCTGGGGCCAGACCGCCTTCGACGACTTCAAGGTCGTCCCGCCGGGCACCGGCATCGTCCACCAGGTGAACATCGAGCACCTGGCGCGCACGGTCATGGTCCGCAACGGCCAGGCCTACCCCGACACCCTCGTCGGCACCGACTCGCACACCACCATGGTCAACGGCCTCGGCGTCCTCGGCTGGGGCGTCGGCGGCATCGAGGCCGAGGCCGCGATGCTCGGCCAGCCGGTCTCCATGCTGATCCCGCGCGTGGTCGGCTTCAAGCTCACCGGGGAGCTGCCCACCGGCACCACCGCCACCGACCTGGTCCTCACGATCACCGAGATGCTGCGCAAGCACGGCGTCGTCGGCAAGTTCGTCGAGTTCTACGGTGAGGGCGTCGCCGCCACCTCCCTCGCCAACCGCGCCACCATCGGCAACATGTCGCCGGAGTTCGGCTCCACCGCCGCGATCTTCCCGATCGACGGCGAGACCCTGAACTACCTCAAGCTCACCGGCCGCTCCGAGCAGCAGGTCGCGCTCGTCGAGGCGTACGCCAAGGAGCAGGGCCTCTGGCTGGACCCGTCCGCCGAGCCCGACTTCTCCGAGAAGCTGGAGCTCGACCTCTCCACCGTCGTCCCGTCGATCGCCGGCCCGAAGCGCCCGCAGGACCGCATCGTCCTCGCGAACGCCGCCGAGCAGTTCGCCCAGGACGTCCGCAACTACGTCGACATGGTCGACGAGGCGGGCCAGGAGTCCTTCCCGGCCTCCGACGCCCCGGCCGTCAGCAGCACCGTCCCGTCGAACCCGGTCCAGGTCACCGCCCCCGACGGCTCGACCTACACGCTCGACCACGGCGCGGTGACGGTCGCGGCCATCACCTCCTGCACCAACACCTCGAACCCGTACGTCATGGTCGCCGCCGCGCTCGTTGCGAAGAAGGCCGTGGAGAAGGGCCTGACCCGCAAGCCGTGGGTCAAGACCACCCTCGCCCCGGGCTCGAAGGTCGTCACCGACTACTTCGACAAGGCGGGCCTGACCCCGTACCTCGACAAGGTCGGCTTCAACCTCGTCGGCTACGGCTGCACCACCTGCATCGGCAACTCCGGCCCGCTGCCGGAGGAGGTCTCCAAGGCCGTCAACGAGCACGACCTCGCGGTCACCTCGGTCCTCTCCGGCAACCGGAACTTCGAGGGCCGGATCAACCCCGACGTCAAGATGAACTACCTGGCCTCCCCGCCGCTGGTCGTCGCGTACGCCCTCGCCGGGTCCATGAAGGTGGACATCACCAAGGACGCCCTCGGCACCGACCAGGACGGCAAGCCGGTCTACCTGGCCGACATCTGGCCCTCCGAGGCCGAGGTCAACGACGTCGTCGCCAACGCCATCGGCGAGGACATGTTCTCGAAGTCCTACCAGGACGTGTTCGCCGGCGACGCCCAGTGGCAGGCGCTGTCGATCCCGACCGGCAACACCTTCGAGTGGGACGCCGAGTCGACCTACGTCCGGAAGCCCCCGTACTTCGAGGGCATGACGATGGAGACCACCCCGGTCACCGACATCACCGGCGCGCGCGTGCTGGCGAAGCTCGGCGACTCGGTCACCACCGACCACATCTCCCCGGCCGGTGCCATCAAGGCCGACACCCCGGCCGGCAAGTACCTCACCGAGCATGGTGTGGAGCGTCGCGACTTCAACTCCTACGGCTCGCGCCGTGGCAACCACGAGGTCATGATCCGCGGCACCTTCGCCAACATCCGCCTGCGCAACCAGATCGCGCCGGGCACCGAGGGCGGCTTCACGCGTGACTTCACGCAGGAGGGCGGCCCGGTCTCCTTCATCTACGACGCCTCGCAGAACTACCAGGCCGCCGGCACCCCGCTGGTCATCCTCGGTGGCAAGGAGTACGGCTCCGGCTCGTCCCGTGACTGGGCGGCCAAGGGCACCGCGCTCCTCGGCGTCAAGGCCGTCATCACCGAGTCGTACGAGCGCATCCACCGCTCGAACCTCATCGGCATGGGCGTCCTGCCGCTGCAGTTCCCGGCCGGCCAGTCGGCCGACTCGCTCGGTCTGACCGGTGAGGAGACCTTCTCCATCACCGGCATCACCGAGCTGAACGAGGGCACGACCCCGAGCACGGTCAAGGTCATCACCGACACCGGTGTCGAGTTCGACGCGGTCGTCCGCATCGACACCCCCGGTGAGGCGGACTACTACCGCAACGGCGGCATCATGCAGTACGTGCTGCGCAACCTGATCCGCGGCTAAGGATCAGCAGTAAGGGCCCGTCTCCGAGGAGACGGGCCCTTACGCATGTCCGCGGAACGTCAGCCGAGCAGCTCGGCCTCCGCGAGCTCACCGCCCGTACCGGCCGCCACCAGCCGGTACTTCGCGTACGTGCCGGGCGCCGACACCGAGAACACCCGGGTCTGGCGCGCCCAGGCGAAGGACTCGCCGTCGCGCCGGTCCAGGTCCTTCCAGGTCACACCGTCCGCCGAGCCCTGGAGCACCCAGCTCGCCGGCGCCTTCGCCCGGTCCGCCGACGAGGTCAGCGTGTACTGGACAGCCTTCACCGGACCCGCCACCGGGAGCCCGACCGGGCCGGACACCGGCCCCGCCGTCACCGAGGTGTCGTCGAACAGCGGCCCCGCCCCCTTCACCAGGTCCGCGCGCGGTGCCGGCACCTTGTCGTCCTTGGTGATCGAGACCGGGCCGGCCGAGGCGCCCGTGCCCCAGGCCGAGGGCTGCGGACCCATGTCGAACTTCAGCGTGCCGCCCCGGGCCAGCAGGTCGTGCGGCAGCGCCGTCGAGTTCCACCGCTGCCCGTTCAGCTTCACGCCCTGGACGTAGATGTTGCGCGCGCTGTTGCGCGGGGCCTCGACGACCAGCGTGCGCCCGTTGTCCATCCGTACGGTCGCCTTCGTGAAGAGCGGGGAGCCGATCGCGTACTCCCCGCTGCCCATCACCAGCGGATAGAAGCCGAGCGCGGAGAAGAGGAACCAGGCCGACTGCTCGCCGTTGTCCTCGTCGCCGTGGTAGCCCTGCCCGATCTCGCTGCCGGTGTACAGGCGGGAGAGGACCTCGCGGACCGTCGAAGCCGTCTTCCAGGGCTGCCCGGCCGCGTCGTACATGTACGGCACGTGGTGCGCGACCTGGTTGGAGTGCCCGTACATGCCCATCCGCACGTCCCGCGCCTCCGTCATCTCGTGGATGACGCTGCCGTACGAGCCGGCGACGTCCGGGCTCGCCGTCTCCGGCGTCGAGAAGTACGCGTCGAGCTTCTTCGCGAGGCCCGCCCGCCCGCCGTACAGGTTGGCGAGGCCCCGGGAGTCCTGCGGGGCGGTGAAGGCGTAGCCCCAGCCGTTGGTCTCCGTGTAGTCGTAGCCCCAGATCCGCGGGTCGTAGGAGGCCGAGGGAACGCGCCAGGCGCCCGCGGCGTCCCGGCCCTGGAAGAAGCCGGCCTTCGTGTCGAAGAGGGAGACGTAGGAGCGCGCACGGTTGAGGAAGTACGCGGACTCCTCCTGGTAGCGCTTCCTGCCGGTCTTCTCGTAGAGCGCCTGGCCCATCCTCGCGATGCCGTAGTCGTTGAGATAGCCCTCCAGGGACCAGGAGAGGCCCTCGTGGGTCTCGGTCGAGGCGTAGCCGGTGAACGGGGAGGTCTCCATGCCCTTGCGGCCGACGCCCCGGCTGGGAGCCACGACGGTCGCGTTCTTCAGGGCCGCCTCGTACGCCGCCTCCGCGTCGAAGTCGACGCCCTTCACGTACGCGTCCGCGAAGGCCACGTCCGAGGAGGTGCCGGTCATCAGGTCCGCGTAGCCGGGGGAGGACCAGCGGGAGATCCACCCGCCGTCCTTGTACTGCTGCACGAAGCCGTCGACCAGCTCGCCCGCCTTCCGCGGGGTGAGGAGGGAGTAGGCCGGCCAGGTCGTCCGGTAGGTGTCCCAGAAGCCGTTGTTGACGTACGCCCTGCCCGTGACGATCTTCGCGCCGGTCCGGGTCGGGGTGTCGGGCCCGGCCGGGGCGGAGAAGGGGCTGGCGTACCTGTCCTCGGAACCGACCTTCTCGTAGGCGGAGTTGGGGTAGAGGTACAGCCGGTAGAGGCTGGAGTAGAGGGTGACGAGCTGGTCGTGGGTCGCGCCCTCGACCGTGATCCGGCCGAGCACCTCGTCCCAGGCGTCCTGCGCCCGCGCCCGCACGGTGCCGAAGTCCGTGCCCTCCGGGATCTCGCCGGCGAGGTTCGCCTTCGCCTGGTCGACCGAGATCAGGGAGGTCGCGATCCGCAGGGTCACCGTGCGGTCGGCGCCCGCGTCGAAGCGCAGGTGCCCCCGCACGCCCTGTGCCGCGGAGTCCGTGACGGGCGCGTCGAAGACGCCGTACACGAACATCCGGCCCGCGCCCGTGGACAGCCCGCTCTTCACGTCGGAGTAGGCGGTGAAGGAACGGGTCGCCGGGTCGACGGTGAGTCCGCCCTGGGCGGTGACGTTGTCCAGGACGACGCTCGCGTCCTCGCCCGGATAGGTGAACCGCATGACGGCCGCGTGGTCGGCCGGGGCGACCTCCGCCTTCAGACCGTTCTCGAACGTGACGCCGTAGTAGTGCGGCTTCGCCGACTCGTTCGTGTGGCGGAAGGGGAGCGCGCGGGCGCCCTTGTCGGCCGGTGGGCTGCCCGCGGCGGCCGAGG
The DNA here is from genome assembly GCF_044767915.1 of Streptomyces sp. NPDC101191. Lineage (NCBI taxonomy): Bacteria > Bacillati > Actinomycetota > Actinomycetes > Kitasatosporales > Streptomycetaceae > Streptomyces > Streptomyces sp. NPDC101191. Next base: position 152,459 of record NZ_JBIWOU010000008.1, on the reverse strand, counting down.
GCATCACCTGGAAGGTCTGCCGGTCGCCCATCCAGGGGCTCGGCTGATGGCTGACGGACAGCGCCTGCAGGGTCGGCAGGTTGTCCGCGTTGTTGCCGCGCGCGTACTCGTAGATCCAGCTCTGCGTCGCCGCGTTGGTCACCGGCGTCCAGAAGTTGAAGCCGTGCGGCACCGCGGTGGCCGGGAAGGTGTTGCCGCGGGAGAAGGAGCCGGAGGAGTTGGTCCCGCGCAGGGTCGAGGCGTAGTCGGAGAGGCGCGCGTACGGCTCCCGCGGCTGCTCCGGCGCGATCGAGAGGTCGTCGAGCCAGCCCTGGAACTTGCCCGGGCCCTTGGGGGAGTCGTAGGCCACCAGGATCCGGTCCACGGTCTTGCCGTTGGCGACCTCGCCGATCCGGGCGGTGACCTGGTTCCACTGGTTGACGTAGAGGCGCTTGGCGGCGCCCTGACCCTGCGGGGTGAGGAGTCCGCCGTAGGTGTCGGTGGCGCCGAGTTCGCTCAGATAGGTGCCGTCGGTGAAGGCGAGGTCCACGGACACGTTCGTGGCCGGGTAGTTCAGGTCGGTCTCGGACGCCGACATCGACGGGAAGATCTTGTAGGAGAGCTCGGTGTTGCGCACGACCCGGGTGTCGACGTCGAAGACCTTGTTGTACGAGTAGGCCCGGCCGTCGGCCTTGTGGGTGCCGGCGTAGCGCAGTGCGCGCTTGCCGGTGAAGCCCACGCCGGCCTTGGCGGTGGGGGAGCCGCTGGGGCCGCGGTCGACCTGGCTGCGCATCTCCTCCGGGACGGGCTGTGAGGTGTCCCCGTTCGAGAATTGAACGTCGGAGAGCTGGGTGAGCCCCGCACCGGCGTTCTTGGTGATCTCCAGGCGGTAGTGGGCGTAGGCCGTCGCGCCGCCGCCCGGGATGTCGTACGTCCTGGTCTCGAAGCGCTTGGTGAAGCTCTCGCCGGCGCGGGTGTCGAGGACGGTCCACTCGTTGCCGTCCGTCGAGCCCTTGAGGGTCCAGTCCCGCGGATCGCGCTCCGCGGCGTCGTTGGCCGAGGTCAGCGCGTACGTCGCGAGCTTCACCGGCTGGTCGAGGTCGAACTCCAGCCAGGCCGTGGGCTCGAAGACGAGCCACTTGGTACCCGGTTGGAGGTCGACCAGATTCTCCTTGACCTCGCCGGAGCCCGCGTTCTCGCCGCTGGCGCGCACGGTGGTGACGTGGTCGGTGACGTTGCCGGGGATGCCGGTGACGAATCCGCCGTCCACGCCCGAGGCGCGCTTCCTCCCGTCGGGTCCGACTTCTACGGTGTTGCGCCAGGTGGGCTGGGTTTCCTCCGGTTCGAAGGAGGTGGTGAACTCCCGTACGGATCCGCCGGGTTGTTCCGTTGTGCCCGGAAGCGCCTGAGCCACCGCGGGGGTGAGGCTCAGGACCAGCGCCGCCGAGGCCACCAGGGAGACCGCTCTGAGATGGGGGTGCATGCCGTGTCGTCGCTCCTGCCGCTGGTTCTAGACAACGTTGTCAAACCGGTCGCGCAAGAACCAAGGAGAAGGGCAAGTCGCAGGTGGTGTCAAGGGTGTTGACGGCAATTCGAGGGAGGAAACGGGGCAGAAACGCCTCGGATATCCCGCAGGTCTCAACTCGGAGAAGACTGCCGGGGAAAGCTGGTTTCGATCTTGCTCCGGCGGCGGGAAGTGGACTATACCTGTCGGCGTCCCGCCCGTCGTAGACACCGACGACGGCCCGACGCCTGCACGACCCAGCTGCAATTGACCGCGGTGGCGGGGCCCTTCGCCTGTGGCGAATTCTGTACGGGCGACCGGTACACCGCCTGAGTCCTGAATGAAGGCGAGGACTTGAGCATGGGATCCACCTCCGCCCGGCACGATGAGGGCCTCGGCCGTCGCGATCTGATCAAGCGTTCCGCCGCCCTCGGTCTGATCTCGGTGCCGACCATGAGTTTCCTGTCCGCGTGCGCCTCCAGCGGTGGCGACAGCACGGACAACGACAAGCCCAAGGGCGAGAAGACGAAGGACAATCCGTTCGGCGTCGCCAAGGGCGGCAAGATCGACGTCGTCGTCTTCAAGGGCGGATACGGCGACGACTACGCCAAGGCGTGGGAGGCCAGCTTCGAAAAGAAGTGGGGCATCACCGCCACCCACACGGGCACCCAGGAGATCACCGGCAAGCTCCAGCCGCGCTTCAACGCCGGCAACCCGCCGGACATCGTCGACGACTCCGGCGCCCAGAAGATCAAGATCGACGTCCTGCACAAGAACGGGCAGCTGCTGGACCTCGCCGAGGTCCTCGACGCGCCGTCCGTGGACGACCCGGCCAAGAAGGTCCGCGACACCCTGATCCCGGGCACCATCGACGCCGGTGTCCTGGAGGGCAAGACCGTCGCCCTCAACTACATCTACACGGTGTGGGGCCTGTGGTACTCCGGCAAGCTCTTCAAGGAGAAGGGCTGGAAGGAGCCGAAGACCTGGGACGAGTTCCTCGCCATCTGCAAGGACGCCACCGCCCAGGGCATCGGCGGACTCGCCCACCAGGGCAAGTTCCCGTACTACATCAACGTCGCCATCATGGACCTGATCGCCAAGAAGGGCGGTCTGGACGCCATGAAGGCGATCGACAACCTCGACCCCAAGGCCTTCGTCGGCTCCGCCGCGGCCAAGGAGGCCGTCGAGGCGATCTACGAGGTGGTCGAGAAGGGCTACCTCATGCCCGGCACCAACGGCCTCACCCACACCGAGTCGCAGACCCGCTGGAACCAGTACAAGGCCGCGTTCATCACCTGTGGCTCCTGGCTGGAGAACGAGCAGCTCAAGCAGACCCCGGCCGACTTCGACATGAAGTTCATGCCGATGCCGGTGCTGCCCGGCAGCGCGATGCCGTACGAGGCGATCCGCGCCGGCTCCGGTGAACCCTTCATCATCCCCTCCAAGGCCAAGAACCTGGCCGAGGCGAAGGAGTTCATGCGGATGATGCTCTCGAAGGAGTGGTCGACGCTCTTCGCGAAGGAGGCCAACTCCCTCACCATCCTGCAGGACGGCGTGGACCCGGGCGTCAAGCTGCGCCCCGGCACCCAGTCCACGGTCGAGGCGTCCAAGGCGGCCGGCACCAACACGTTCCGCTACCTGTACACCGAGTGGTACAGCGAGATGGACACGGAGATCCAGAACGCCTCCAACGAGCTGATGGCCAAGCGCATCCAGCCCGCGGAATGGCTCAAGCGGGCGCAGGCCGCGGTCGACAAGGCGGCCAAGGACCCGGCGTCCAAGAACAACCACCGCGCCTGACACGCGGAACCTACTCGCGTATCACTCCGCCGGGGACATCAGGGACAGGAACGCCATGCGCAAAGGGCAGTACAAGTTCGTCACGGGATTTCTCTTCATACCCGTGGCCCTCTATCTGGTCTTCGTCATCTGGCCGTACATCCAGACGTTCGGCTACTCGCTGACCGACTGGAAGGGCCAGTCGCAGACCTTCTCCTTCGTCGGGCTCGACAATTACGTCGCGCTGTTCGAGGACGACATCTTCCTGGGAGCGGTCTGGCACAACATCCTGTTCCTGGTGTTCATCCCGGTGATCACCATTCTGCTCGCCCTCTTCTTCGCCTTCATGGTGAACGCGGGCGGGCGGAGCCGGGCCGGCGGCGTCGCGGGTGTCGCCGGGTCCAAGTTCTACAAGGTCGTCTACTTCTTCCCGCAGGTGCTCTCGCTCGCGATCCTCGCCGTCCTCTTCGGCGCGGTGTACCGCAGCGACACCGGCGGCATGCTCAACGGCCTGCTGCTGAAGCTCGGCCTCATCGAGGCCGACCAGCCGGTCGAGTGGCTGAACGAGCCCAGCTTCGTCCTGTGGGCCCTCGTCGCGGTCGTCGTCTGGCACGGCGTGGGCTTCTACCTCGTGCTGTTCTCCGCCGCCATGCAGTCCATCCCCCGGGACATCTACGAGGCGGCGCTGATCGACGGCGCCGGCCGGGCCCAGTCCTTCTTCCGCATCACGCTGCCGCTGCTGTGGGACGCCGTGCAGACCGCCTGGGTCTACCTCGGCATCGTGGCCATGGACATGTTCGTCCTGGTCTCCACCATGACCCAGGGCGAGTTCGGCGGTGGCCCCGACCACCACAGCGAGACCATGTCGACGGTCATGATGCGCAACTTCCTCTACTTCGGTAAGAGCGGTTACGCCTGCGCCATGGGCGTGGTCATGCTGCTGCTCACCCTGATCGTGTCCGTGGTCACGCTGCGCGCCACCCGCCGCGAGCGCCTCGAGTTCTGAGCGGGAGAACCCACGATGACTGCACCCATCCAGAAGTCCGACGCCCCCGTCACGAGTGCCGCCGTACCCCGGCAGCGCGCGGCCGGCAAGGGGAGCACCCCGGCCCCGGGCCCCGCCCGTGAGGGCACCGTCCTCAACGTCTTCTCGCACGGCTTCCTCGCCCTCTGGGCGCTGATGATCGTGCTGCCGCTGATCTGGCTCGTACTGAGCTCCTTCAAGACGGACTCCCAGATCGCCGGGTCGGCCTTCGGCTGGCCGGCCAACTGGTCCCTCGACGTCTTCGGCCGCGCCTGGAACAAGGGCATCGGCGACTACTTCGTGAACACGATCGTCGTCCTGGTGTTCTCGGTGCCGCTGACCATGCTCTTCGGCTCCATGGCGGCCTACGTGCTGGCGCGCTACCAGTTCTGGGGCAACCGGCTCATCTACTACTTCTTCGTGGCCGGCGCGATGTTCCCGGTCTTCCTGGCGCTCGTCCCGCTCTTCTTCATGGTCAAGATGCTCGGGATGCTCAACACGTACCAGGGCCTGGTCCTGGTGTACGTCGCCTACTCGATGCCGTTCACCGTCTTCTTCATGCACTCCTTCTTCAGGACGCTGCCGACGGCCGTCTTCGAGGCCGCGATCCTGGACGGCGCCTCGCACACCCGGGCCTTCTTCCAGGTGATGCTCCCGATGGCCAAGCCGGGCCTGCTCAGCGTCGGCATCTTCAACACGCTGGGGCAGTGGAACCAGTTCCTGCTCCCGACCGTGCTGATGCAGCCGCAGAGCGGTGACGACCCCGAGCGCTACGTGCTCACCCAGGGCCTGATCCAGCTCCAGCAGCAGCAGGGCTACGAGACCGACCTGCCGGTGCTCTTCGCCGGCGTGACCATCGCCATGATCCCCATGCTCGTCGTCTACCTGTCCTTCCAGCGGCAGGTCCAGGCGGGTCTCACTTCGGCCACGCTCAAGTAACAAGGTCGCCGATCCACGGTCCGGTCCCGGGGCTCCGTCCCGGGACCGGACCTTTTGCGTCCGTTTTCGACTACCGTCGAGGACTTGACGACGACAAGCCCTACGAAGGAGCTTGGAGTTCATAACTTGTACACGTCGTAGGGTGGAGAGAGTCAATGGAGACTCCGGGGTCGCAGTCCTCGCTGCACCGGGCCAATCTCGAGCGGGTCGTCCGGGCGGTAAGGATGGCCGGATCGCTCACCCAGGCGGAGATCGCCCGGGCGACGGGCCTGTCCGCCGCCACGGTCTCCAACATCGTGCGGGAGCTGAAGGACGGTGGGACGGTCGAGGTCACCCCGACCTCCGCCGGGGGCCGCCGGGCCCGCAGCGTCTCGCTGAGCGGCGACGCCGGCATCGTCATCGGCGTCGACTTCGGCCACACCCACCTGCGGGTCGCGGTCGGCAACCTGGCCCACCAGGTGCTCGCCGAGGAGGCCGAGCCGCTGGACGTGGACGCCTCGTCCGCGGAGGGCTTCGACCGGGCGGAGCAGCTGGTCAGCAGGCTGATCGCGGCCACCGGCATCGGCCGGGACAAGGTCGTCGGCGTCGGTCTCGGCGTGCCGGGCCCGATCGACGTCTCCTCGGGCACCCTGGGCTCCACGTCGATCCTGCCGGGCTGGAGCGGGATCAATCCCGCCGACGAGCTCTCCGGCCGCCTCGGCGTCCCCGTGCACGTCGACAACGACGCCAACCTCGGCGCGCTCGGCGAGCTGGTCTGGGGCAGCGGCCGGGGGGTGAAGGACCTCGCGTACATCAAGGTCGCCAGCGGTGTCGGCGCCGGTCTGGTGATCGACGGGCGGGTCTACCGCGGCCCGGGCGGCACCGCGGGGGAGATCGGGCACATCACGCTCGACGAGTCGGGCCCGGTCTGCCGCTGCGGCAACCGGGGCTGCCTGGAGACCTTCACGGCCGCCCGCTACGTGCTGCCGCTGCTGCAGCCCAGCCACGGCCCGGACCTGACCATGGAACGGGTGGTCCAGCTGGCCAGGGAGGGCGACCCCGGCTGCCGCCGGGTGATCGCCGACGTCGGGCGGCACATCGGCAGCGGTATCGCCAACCTCTGTAACCTCCTGAACCCCAGCCGGGTGGTGCTCGGCGGCGACCTCGCAGAGGCCGGAGAACTGGTCCTGGCGCCCATCAGGGACTCCGTGTCGCGCTATGCCATCCCCAGCGCCGCCCGGCAGCTTTCGCTGGCCCCTGGGGCGCTGGGCGGGCGCGCGGAGGTGCTCGGCGCCCTTGCCCTGGTTCTTAGCGAGATGGGCGATTCGACTCTTTTGGAAGGCTCCGGGGGGTCCGCGAGCAATGCGGGCACCCCGTCGGGCACCGCGGCGACTCGGACGCCTGCCTTCACTTAGATAACGAATGGCACCGTTGTCGTCTCGTTAAGGATTTACTCCTTGACGTCGACCCGGCGGCCGAGTTGACTTCCAGCCACCTCGGCCGCAATGTCGCGGCCTCGTCAGGGAGGCAACCCCACATGAACGCAGTGACGCGTCGCGTCGTCATAGGCACGGCCGCGGTTTCCATGGCCCTCTCCCTTGCCGCCTGTGGCCAGGCCGGCGACAACGGGTCCGGCGACGGCAACGGCGGCGACGGCAAGACCATCGGTCTGCTGCTGCCGGAGAACAAGACCACGCGCTACGAGACCTTCGACCGCCCGATCATCGAGGCGAAGATCAAGGCCCTCTGTTCGGACTGCGAGGTCAAGTACAACAACGCCGCGCAGGACACCGAGACGCAGAAGAAGCAGTTCGACGCGCTCGTGACGCAGGGCGTCAAGGTCATCATCCTGGACTCGGTCGACTACAAGGCCACCAAGTCCTGGGTCCAGCAGGCCGAGAAGAAGGGCGTCAAGGTCGTCGCGTACGACCGCCTGGCCGAGGGCCCGATCTCCGCCTACGTCTCGTACGACAACGAGAAGATCGGCCGCCTCCAGGGCGAGGCGCTCGTGAAGGCGCTCGGCGACAAGGCGAAGGACGCCAACGTTGTCATGATCAACGGCTCGCCGACCGACCCCAACGCCCCGCTGTTCAAGAAGGGTGCCCACAGCGTCCTCGACAGCGGCGTCAAGAAGGTCGTCTACGAGCAGGACATCCCGGACTGGTCCCCGGACGAGGCCAACAAGAAGATGGGTGCCGCCATCGACTCGCTGGGCAAGACCGGCTTCCAGGGCGTGTACTCCGCCAACGACGGCATGGCCGGCGGCATCATCACCGCCCTCAACAAGCAGGCCGTCAAGGTCCCGGTCGGCGGCCAGGACGCCGAACTCGCGGGTCTGCAGCGCATCCTGAAGGGCGACCAGGCCTTCACGATCTACAAGCAGATCAAGCCCGAGGCCGAGACGACCGCCGAGATCGCGGTCAAGCTCCTCAAGGGCGAGAAGATCGACGACCTCGTCCCGGTCAAGGTCACCAGCCTCACCGGTGAGTTCAAGGACATCCCGGCGAAGCTCTACGACGCGCAGGTCGTGACCAAGGAGAACATCGCCTCCACGATCATCGCCGACAACGTCTACAAGGCGGCCGACATCTGCACCGCCGAGTACAAGGCGGCCTGCGAGGCGGCGGGCATCAAGTAGCCCGCCGGGCCCCCGGGCCCGCCCGCGCCCCCCACGCAGAAACGGTCCGGCGCCCCGCCCCGTCCTCCACGCCCCGCAAGCGGGGGCGGGGCGCCGGACTCCCCACGTACCCCCTCCTCCCCTCCGAGGGGGTCCTCGCACCACATCCCCGCCGGTCAGGCGGCGAAGGAGATGATTCACGTGTCCGCTACGCCCGTGCTGGCGTTGCGCGGGGTCTCCAAGCGGTTCGGCGCCGTCCAGGTGCTCACCGATGTCGATCTGGAGATCCACGCCGGAGAGGTCGTCGCCCTCGTGGGCGACAACGGCGCCGGCAAGTCGACCCTCGTCAAGACGATCTCGGGTGTCCACCCGATCGACGAGGGCACCATCGAGTGGGACGGTCGACCCGTCCAGATCACCAAGCCGCACGACTCCCAGAACCTCGGGGTCGCGACCGTCTACCAGGACCTCGCACTCTGCGACAACCTGGACGTCGTCGCGAACCTCTTCCTCGGCAGCGAGCTCAGCTCCGGCTCCGTCCTCGACGAGATCGCCATGGAGAAGCGCGCCCGGGAACTCCTGGACACCCTGTCCATCCGGATCCCGTCGGTCCGCATACCCGTCGCCGCCCTCTCCGGCGGCCAGCGCCAGGTCGTGGCCATCGCCCGCGCCCTGATCGGCGACCCGAAGATCGTCATCCTGGACGAGCCCACCGCCGCCCTCGGCGTCGAGCAGACCGCACAGGTGCTCGACCTCGTGGAGCGGCTGCGCGAGCGCGGCCACGGCGTCATCCTCATCAGCCACAACATGGCCGACGTGCGCGCCGTCGCGGACCGCGTCGCCGTGCTCCGCCTCGGCCGCAACAACGGCGACTTCCAGGTCGCCGAGACCAGCCACGAAGAGATCATCGCCGCCATCACCGGCGCCACGGACAACGCCGTGACCCGCAGGCAGGCCCGTAAGGCCGAGACCACCGAGAACACCGCCGTGAAGGGGGCCGCCAAGTGAGCGAGCTCGCCAAGACCCCCGAAGCCTCCGAGGTCCCCGAGGCGCCCTCCGAGGCCACCGGGGCACCCGTCGAGGCCTCCGCGGCGCCCGTCCCGGCCGTCGACCCCCGCCTCCTCGTCCGCGAGGAGGGCTTCAAGGGCTACTGGACGGAGTTCACCCGCAAGATCCGCGGCGGTGAGCTCGGCTCCCTGCCCGTGGTCCTGGGCCTGATCGTCATCGCGATCGTCTTCCAGCTCCAGAACAGCAACTTCCTGTCCGCGAGCTCCGTCGCCAACGTCGCCGTCTACGCCTCCGGCCTCGGCATCATGGCGGTCGGCATCGTCTTCGTCCTCGTCCTCGGCGAGATCGACCTGTCGATGGGCTCCGTCGCCGGCGTCGGCGCGGCCGTCTGGGCCGGCCTGCAGGTCAGCAACGGGATGAACCAGTGGGTGGCCATCGTGCTCGCGGTGCTCTCCGGCACCGCCATCGGCGCGCTCCACGGCTTCTTCTTCGCGAAGATCGGCGTTCCCGCCTTCGTCGTCACCCTCGCGGGCTTCCTCGGCTGGATGGGCTTCCAGGAGTGGCTCATGGGTGGCGAGGGCTCCATCAACACGCCGTCCGGCAGCGTGGTGGAGAACCTCACCAACTACTTCTTCGCCGACAAGATCGCCGCCTATGGCCTCGCCCTGGTCGCGGTCGCCGCGTACGTGCTCTCCCTGCTGCGTGACAGCAGCCGCCGCAAGGCCGCCCGGCTCCCGGCCCGCCCGGTCAGCGAGATCGTGCTGCGCGCCGCCGTCGTCGCCGTCCTGGTCTTCGTCGTCGCCTACGTGATGAACGAGCCCGCCGGCGCCCGCGGCCTGCCGCTCGCCCTGGTGCTCTTCCTGGCCGTCCTGGTGCTCGCCGACTTCGTCGCCCGCCGCACCCTCTTCGGCCGCAAGGTCTTCGCGGTCGGCGGCAACGCCGAGGCGGCCCGCCGCGCCGGCATCAACGTCGACCTGGTCCGGATCGCCGTCTTCGCGATCTCCGGCACCCTCGCCGCCTTCGGCGGCCTGTTCATCGCGAGCCTCTCCGGCGGTGCGACCAAGAGCCTCGGCGGCGGCAACACGCTGATGCTGGTCATCGCCGCGGCCGTGATCGGCGGCACCAGCCTCTTCGGCGGCCGCGGCAAGGTCTGGTCGGCGCTCCTGGGCATGATCGTGATCCAGTCGATCCAGCAGGGCCTGAACATGATCGGCATGTCCAACGCGATCCAGAACATGATCACCGGCGCGGTGCTGCTCGCCGCCGTCGTGATCGACTCGGTCTCCCGCCGTACGCAGAAGACCGCGGGCCGAGCCTGATGCCCGGCCGGCGAGGGTAACGCTCGCCACAGTCCGCCCGGCGCCGAGAACCGGCGCCGGGCGCTGCTGCGTCCGGACCAGTGCACCGGCCGCACGGATCAGCGGTGTGTCGGCCATCGGGGTGGCGCGCCACCCCCGGCCCGCTGCCCACGATCCAAGACGGAACATTAGACTCGACAAATCGGCAAGCTCGACCAGTTCAAACGCAAGGAGGCACGGGTGGCTCTGCTGACCCGTATCAGGGGACCGCGAGATCTGGACCGGCTCTCCTCGGAACAGCTGGACCAGCTGGCCGGAGAGATCAGGACTTTCCTCGTGGACGCCGTCTCCAAGACCGGCGGGCACCTCGGTCCCAATCTGGGTGTGGTCGAGCTGACCATCGCCCTGCACCGCGTCTTCGACTCGCCCAAGGACAAGGTCCTGTGGGACACCGGCCACCAGAGTTACGTGCACAAGCTGCTCACCGGCCGCCAGGACTTCTCCAAGCTCAAGATGAAGGGCGGCCTGTCCGGCTACCCCTCGCAGGCCGAGTCCGAGCACGACGTCATCGAGAACTCGCACGCCTCGACCGTCCTCGGCTGGGCCGACGGTCTGGCCAAGGCGAACCAGGTCCTGAAGAAGGACGACCACGTCGTCGCGGTCATCGGCGACGGCGCCCTCACCGGCGGCATGGCCTGGGAGGCGCTCAACAACATCGCCGACGCCAAGGACCGCCCGCTCGTCATCGTCGTCAACGACAACGAGCGTTCCTACGCGCCGACCATCGGCGGCCTCGCCAACCATCTGGCGACCCTGCGCACCACCGACGGCTACGAGCGCTTCCTCGCCCGCGGCAAGGACATCCTGGAGCGCACCCCCGTCGTCGGGAAGCCGCTCTACGAGACCCTGCACGGCGCCAAGAAGGGCCTGAAGGACTTCATCGCCCCGCAGGGCATGTTCGAGGACCTCGGCCTCAAGTACGTCGGCCCCATCGACGGGCACGACATCGAGGCGCTGGAGTCCGCGCTCACCCGCGCCAAGCGCTTCGGCGGGCCGGTCATCGTGCACTGCCTCACCGAGAAGGGCCGCGGCTACCAGCCCGCCCTCCAGGACGAGGCCGACCGCTTCCACGCCGTCGGCAAGATCCACCCCGACACCGGTCTGCCGATCGCGTCCTCCGGGGCCGACTGGACCAGTGTCTTCGGCGAGGAGATGGTCGCGCTCGGCAAGGAGCGCGAGGACATCGTCGCGATCACCGCCGCGATGCTGCAGCCGGTCGGCCTCGACAAGTTCGCCAAGGCCTTCCCCGAGCGCGTGTTCGACGTCGGCATCGCCGAGCAGCACGCCGCGGTCTCCGCCGCCGGCCTCGCCACCGGGGGGCTCCACCCGGTGTTCGCGGTCTACGCGACCTTCCTCAACCGCGCCTTCGACCAGGTCCTGATGGACGTGGCGCTGCACAAGTGCGGTGTCACCTTCGTCCTGGACCGGGCCGGTGTCACCGGGACCGACGGTGCCTCGCACAACGGCATGTGGGACATGTCGATCCTTCAGGTGGTGCCCGGCCTGCGGCTCGCCGCCCCGCGCGACGCCGACCAGGTCCGCGCCCAGCTGCGCGAGGCCGTCGAGGTCACCGACGCCCCCACCGTGGTCCGCTTCTCCAAGGGCGCGGTCGGCCCGGCCGTCCCCGCGCTGCGCCGCGTCGGCGGTATGGACGTGCTGCGCGAGGCCGGCAGCGACACGCCGGACGTGCTGCTCGTCTCGGTGGGCGCGCTCGCCCCGATGTGCCTGGAGATCGCCGCTCTGCTGGACAGTCAGGGCATCACCACCACCGTGGTCGACCCGCGCTGGGTCAAGCCCGTCGACGAGGCCCTGGCCCCGCTCGCCGAGCAGCACCGGGTGGTCGTCACCGTCGAGGACAACAGCCGCGCCGCCGGCGTCGGCTCCGCCGTCGCCCAGGCCCTGCGCGACGCGGGCGTGGACGTACCGCTGCGTGACTTCGGCATCCCGCCGCGGTTCCTCGACCACGCCTCGCGCGCCGAGGTCATGGCCGAGATCGGGCTGACCGCCCCGGACATCGCCCGCCAGGTCACCGGTCTGGTCTCGCGCCTGGACGGCCGTTTCGAGAGCAGCAGCCAGGCCGTGGAGCCCGCGCGGGACTGACGCGGCAGCACCTCACTCGGCGTCACCTTTGGGCCGGTCGGACCACACCTTCGGGTGCCGATCGGCCCTTCCGCGTGCATCCTGGCCTCAGGGCGGGCAGCCCCATGCCAGGGAGGTACGACGTGAGCACGGATCAGCAGCCACGCGCGAACACCGGGATGTTCCGGACGAAAACGGTCGAGCAGTCGATCCGTGACACCGAGGAGCCCGAGCACGCGCTCAAGAAGTCCCTGTCCGCTTGGGACCTCACCGTCTTCGGCGTCGGTGTCATCATCGGCACCGGCATCTTCGTCCTCACCGGCAAGGTGGCGAAGGAGAACGCGGGCCCGGCCACCGCCCTCGCGTTCGTCGCGGCGGGCATCGTCTGCGCGCTCGCGGCGCTCTGCTACGCGGAGTTCGCCTCCACGGTGCCGGTCGCCGGTTCGGCCTACACCTTCGCGTACGCCTCCATCGGCGAGCTGCCGGCCTGGATCATCGGCTGGGACCTCGTCCTGGAGTTCGCGCTCGGCACCGCGGTCGTCGCCGTCGGCTGGTCCGGCTACGTGCGCTCGCTCATGGACAACATCGGCTGGCACCTACCGGCCGCGCTCGAAGGCCCGGACGTGCCGGGCGGCACCTTCGACATCCTCGCCTTCATCCTCGTCCTCGTGCTGACCGCCATCCTGGTCCTCGGCATGAAGCTCTCCGCGCGGATCACCGCCATCGTCGTCGCCATCAAGGTGACCGTGGTGATGATCGTGATCATCGCCGGTCTGTTCTTCATCGTCGGCGACAACTACACGCCGTTCATCCCGCCGGCCGTCACCCCTCCGGGTGGTATTTCCGGGTGGGACGAGCCCATGGTCGGGCTGATCTTCGGCTACGAGCCGAGCAACTTCGGCGTCATGGGCATCTTCACCGCCGCGTCCGTGGTCTTCTTCGCCTTCATCGGCTTCGACGTGGTCGCCACCGCCGCCGAGGAGACCAAGCTGCCGCAGCGCGACATGCCCCGCGGCATCCTCGGCTCGCTGCTCATCTGCACCGTGCTCTACGTGGCGGTCGCCCTCGTCGTGACCGGCATGCAGCACTACACGGAACTGTCCGTCAGCGCGCCGCTCGCCGACGCCTTCAAGGCGGTCGGCCATCCGTTCTACGCGGGCGTCATCAGCTTCGGCGCCGCCGTCGGCCTCACCACGGTGTGCCTGATCCTGCTGCTCGGTCAGACCCGGGTCTTCTTCGCCATGAGCCGCGACGGGCTGCTGCCCCGCTTCTTCTCCGTCACGCACCCGCGCTTCCGGACCCCGTACCGGCCGACCATCCTGCTCGGCGCGATCATCGCGGTCGTCGCCGGGTTCACCAGCATCAACGAGCTCGCGACGCTGGTGAACATCGGCACCCTCTTCGCCTTCGTCATGGTCGCCGTCGGCGTCATCATCCTCCGCCGCACCCGCCCCGACCTGCACCGGGCGTTCCGTACGCCGTGGGTGCCGGTCCTGCCGATCCTCTCCATCGCCGCCTCGCTCTGGCTGATGCTCAACCTGCCGGGCGAGACCTGGTTCCGCTTCGCGGTCTGGATGGTGATCGGTCTGGTCGTCTACTTCCTGTACGGACGCGGCCACAGCCGCCTGGGCAAGGTGGGGCAGGAGGCGAAGTACTGACCCCACGGAGCGCCGTACCGGCCCGGCCGGCCCGTCAGGGCCCGCCGGGCCGTCGTGCCGTCGGCTACGGGGTCGTGCCGTCGGCTACGGGGTCGTGGCGTCGGCTACGGGGCCGAGGAGAGCGCCCCCTGGCACGCGGCGCTGCCCAGCAGGGTCGTGTCGAAGTTCTGCCGGTAGGCCTCGAAGATCTCGGCCTGGTCGATCTTCAGCAGGGTCTCGTCCTGCGAACGCAGGTTCGGGTACGTGTAGTTGTGGCTCCCGGTGAAGACCACCTTGCGCGGGCTGCCCAGGTACGAGCCGTCGATCAGCAGGTACTTGGAGTGGACGCCGTACGAGCCGGCGTCGGTGCCCGCGCACTGCCGCAGGGTCGTCAGGCCGGCCGAGGTGAGCGCGGCGCGCACGCCCGACCCGACGTTGCCGTCCTCCCCGTTCACCACCACGCGCACCCGGCAGCCGGCGGCCTGGAGGGCGGCCAGCCGGTCGGCGACCTGCGTCCGGGTGAAGGCGTACATAGCGACCCGGATCTCGGTGGCGGGGGTCGTGGCGCAGGAGACGTTCTTCAGCAGCGACACCACGGTGTCGGTGGACGCGTCCTCGCGGGGATCCACGGCCGACGTGTCCCTGGTGTCACGGTCGGACTCGATGCGGGGGAAGAAGTAGGTCTTGTAGGCCCCGACGTCCGTGCTCCGGTAGTAGTCGTCGAGCCCTGCCCCGCTCGTGCCGTGGGTGAGCTGGTCCTTCCAGTAGTGGGTGTACTCGTCGTAGAGCCCCGTGTGCGGGACGGTCACCGCGTTGTTGAACATGCCGGTGCGGTGGTTGGCCGTCAGGTTCGCCGAGGACTGGAAGACCACGTTCGGCGTGGCCCCGACCTTGGAGAACAGGAAGTACTTGTTGTGGTTGATGGCGTACTCGACGCCGCCGTCGGACTTCTTCAGCCCGCGGTTGCCGATGCAGCCCCGGTTCTCCGGGCAGCCGAGCACGAAGGAGCCGGTGGCGTCGGCGTCGACGCTCTCCCCGTAGCCCACGACCCGGCCGAGCCGCTGGCCCAGCGTGGAGAACTCGCTCCCGGTCGCCTTCCACACCCCGTCCACCAGCTTCTGGTCGGCCACGGCGTCGTGGTCGAAGAGGATCTGGACCCGGACGCCCCGGTCCCGGTGGGCCGTGGCGAGGGCGTCGCGGACGACGCCGTCGGTGAAGAGGTAGATCGAGCCGCGGATCAGACCGTTCGGCTCGGTGTTCCGGATCAGCGTCACCAGCTCGTCGCGTACGGCGTTCGGGCTGGTCGCCGGGTCGTTGAAGACCGCCTTCGCCCGTACCGTGACGGGTGCCGGGTCTTCGGCCAGCGCCTGGGGCGCGCCCAGGAGCGAGGTGGCGACGACGAGGGCCGAGGCGGCCGCGAGACGCCTGAGGGCGCGTATGCGCATCGAGAGGGTTCCGTTCGACAGGGAGGGGAGGTCCGGGGAATCCGGCGATCCTAGCCATTGTCGATCATGGAAGCCACGCTTCCGGGAGCCGCCCCGGCCGCCCGCCTAGGACGGCAGCGAACGCGGCCCCGTCGTCCGGGCGCCCTCCGCCTCCACCCTGCGCCGCAGTTCGCGGTCGGCGGTCACCACCACACACGGCCGGCCCGCCGCTTCCCGGGCCAGCTCCACGATCCGGTCGTCGCCGCTGCCCGGCGCCTCATCGACCCGGACCCCCGGCACGGAGGCCACACCACGGGCCCGGCCCTCGACGACCAGCACGATCTCGTACGGCCCGCCCTCGGGCCCGCCCCGCTCGGCGAGCCGGTCCCGCAGCCGCTCGGCGGCCCCGCGCCGGTCCTTCCACCATCCGTCGGGCACCGACCCGACCACGTTGGCGCCGTCCACGATCAGAAGATCCATGCACCCAGCATGACGGCCCCGGCACCACCAGGGTGCCGGGGCCGTTCACACGTACGCGTGAGCGCGCGGGTTACGCCGGGACGCTCGCCACGCCCTGCGCCAGGAACCGCTTGCCGTTGACGCGCTCGGAGACGCCCTCACGGTCCAGGTACGGCGTGATGCCGCCCAGGTGGAAGGGCCAGCCCGCGCCCGTGATCAGGCAGAGGTCGATGTCCTGCGCCTCGGCGACGACACCCTCCTCCAGCATCAGGCCGATCTCCTGCGCCACCGCGTCCAGGACGCGGTCCCGGGCCTGCTCCTCCGTCAGGACGACGTCGCCCTGCTTCAGGAGCGCGGCGACCTCGGGGTCGAGCTCCGGCTTGAAGCCGTTCTCCGCGTTGTAGACGTAGAAGCCGCGCTTGCCGGCCTCGACGACGGCCTTCAGGTTGGGGGAGACCGTGAAGCGCTCGGGGAAGGCGCGGTTCAGGGTCTCGGAGACGTGCAGACCGATGGCCGGGCCGACGAGCTCCAGGAGGACCAGCGGGGACATCGGCAGACCCAGCGGCTCGACCGCCTTCTCCGCCGTGGCCACCGGGGTGCCCTCGTCGATGATGTTCTGGATCTCGCCCATGAAGCGGGTCAGGATGCGGTTCACGACGAACGCCGGGGCGTCCTTCGTCAGCACCGCGGTCTTCTTCAGCTTCCGGGCGACACCGAACGCGGTGGCCAGGGAGGCGTCGTCGGTCTGCTCACCGCGGACGATCTCCAGGAGCGGGAGGATCGCGACCGGGTTGAAGAAGTGGAAGCCGACCACGCGCTCGGGGTGCTGGAGCTTGGAGGCCATCTCCGACACCGACAGCGAGGAGGTGTTGGTGGCGAGGATCGCGTGCGCCGGGGCGACCGCCTCGACCTCCGCGAACACCTTCTGCTTGACCGACATCTCCTCGAACACGGCCTCGATGATGAAGTCCGCGTCCGCGAAGCCCTCGGCCTTGTCCAGGACACCGGAGACCAGGCCCTTGAGACGGTTGGCCTTGTCCTGGTTGATGCGGCCCTTGCCGAGCAGCTTCTCGATCTCGGCGTGGACGTAACCCACGCCCTTGTCGACGCGCTCCTGGTCGATGTCGGTCAGCACGACCGGCACCTCGAGGCGGCGCAGGAAGAGCAGGGCCAGCTGGGAGGCCATCAGACCGGCGCCGACGACACCGACCTTGGTGACCGGGCGGGCCAGGTTCTTGTCCGGCGCGCCGGCCGGGCGCTTGCCGCGCTTCTGCACCAGGTTGAAGGCGTAGATGCCGGAGCGCAGCTCGCCGCCCATGATCAGGTCCGCGAGGGCCTGGTCCTCGGCGTCGAAGCCCTTCTGCAGGTCGCCGTCCTTGGACGCCTCGATGATGTCGAGGGCGCGGTAGGCGGCCGGGGCAGCGCCGTGCACCTTGGAGTCGGCGATGGCACGGCCCTTGGCGACGGCCTGGTCCCAGCCCTCGCCGCGGTCGATCTCCGGGCGCTCGACGGTGACGTCGCCCTTCAGGACCTGCGCGGTCCAGATGAGGGACTGCTCCAGGAAGTCGGCGCCCTCGAAGAGGGCGTCGGCGATACCGAGCTCGAAGACCTGCTTGCCCTTGAGCTGGCGGTTCTGGTTGAGGCTGTTCTCGATGATGACCGAGACGGCCTTCTCCGCGCCGATCAGGTTCGGCAGGATCGTGCAGCCGCCCCAGCCGGGCACCAGGCCGAGGAAGACCTCGGGCAGCGAGAAGGCCGGCAGGGCCTTCGAGACGGTGCGGTAGGTGCAGTGCAGACCGACCTCGACGCCGCCGCCCATGGCCGCGCCGTTGTAGTACGCGAAGGTCGGGACGGCCAGGCCCGCCAGACGCTTGAAGACGTCGTGGCCGCCCTTGCCGATGGCGAGCGCGTCGGAGTGCTGCTTGAGCAGCTCGACGCCCTTGAGGTCCGCGCCGACGGCGAAGATGAACGGCTTGCCAGTGACGCCGACGCCGACGATCTCGCCGTTCGCGGCCTCGGCCTCGACCTGGTCGATCGCCGTGTTGAGGTTGGCGAGCGACTGCGGGCCGAAGGTGGTCGGCTTGGTGTGGTCGAAGCCGTTGTCCAGCGTGATCAGCGCGAACCGGCCCGCACCCGCGGGGAGTTCGAAGTGACGGACGTGGGCCGAGGTGACGACCTCGTCCGGGAAGAGCTCGGCGGCGCCCTTCAGAAGCTCAGCGGTGGTGCTCACTTGCCCTCCCAGTGGGGGTTTTCCCAGATGACCGTCGCGCCCATGCCGAAGCCGACGCACATCGTGTTGAGGCCGTAGCGGACCTGCGGGTTCTCCTCGAACTGGCGGGCCAGCTGCGTCATCAGACGGACGCCGGAGGAGGCGAGCGGGTGGCCGTACGCGATGGCGCCGCCGTACTGGTTCACGCGGGCGTCGTCGTCGGCGATGCCGTAGTGCTCCAGGAAGGCGAGGACCTGCACGGCGAAGGCCTCGTTGATCTCGAAGAGACCGATGTCCGAGATGGACAGGCCGGCCTGGGCCAGCGCCTTCTCGGTGGCCGGGATCGGGCCGTAGCCCATGACCTCGGGCTCCACGCCGGCGAAGGCGTAGGAGACGAGGCGCATCTTCACCGGGAGGTTGTTCTCGCGGGCGAAGTCCTCGGAGGCGATGATCGAGGCGGTGGCGCCGTCGTTCAGGCCGGCCGCGTTGCCCGCGGTGACGTTGCCGTGGACGCGGAACGGCGTCTTCAGGTTGGCCAGCGACTCCAGCGTGGTGCCCGGGCGCATCGGCTCGTCGGCGGTGACCAGGCCCCAGCCCGTCTCGCCGCCCTCGGGCGAGGTGCGGCGGACCGAGATCGGCACCAGGTCCTGCTGGATCTTGCCGTCGGCGTACGCCTTGGCGGCCTTCTCCTGCGAGCGCACGGCGTACTCGTCGGCGCGCTGCTTGGTGATGGTGGGGTAGCGGTCGTGCAGGTTCTCGGCGGTCATGCCCATGAAGAGGGCGGACTCGTCGACGAGCTTCTCCGACACGAAGCGCGGGTTCGGGTCGACGCCCTCGCCCATGGGGTGGCGGCCCATGTGCTCGACACCACCGGCGATGACGGCGTCGTACGCGCCGAAGGCGATCGAACCGGCGGTCGTGGTGACGGCGGTCAGCGCGCCGGCGCACATGCGGTCGATGGAGTAGCCCGGCACGGACTGCGGCAGGCCCGCGAGGATGCCGGCGGTACGGCCGAGGGTCAGGCCCTGGTCGCCGATCTGCGTGGTCGCGGCGATGGCGACCTCGTCGATCTTGGCGGGGTCGAGACCCGGGTTGCGGCGCAGCAGCTCCCTGATGGCCTTGACGACGAGGTCGTCGGCGCGGGTCTCGTGGTAGATGCCCTTCGGGCCCGCCTTGCCGAACGGGGTACGGACGCCGTCGACGAAGACGACGTCCCTGACGGTACGAGGCACGATGGCTCTCCTCCAGGGTGCGGGATGGCACTGCTGCGGGCGCGCTGCCCGGCACGCGGCTAAGCGCGCGCTTGCTCCCCCCATGCTACTTGCGGGTAACCAGACTGCCCAGCCCCCCCGCCCCAAGCGGCGAACGTCACACTTGCGCAGGGTGCCCTTGTGGACCGCATGGCCCCGGCGGGGGCGTGCCCCGCCCTCCGTGCCGGACGGTACGGACACGGTTCAGCAAGGGACCTCGCAGGTGCGGAACATCCGAGGGGGAGGCGACCGAAGCCCCCGGTGCGAGGGCACGGGGGGCTTCGTCGACGTCGAGCAATGCGGCTGGGCCGGATCAGGCCTGCGCGGCCAGGGCCCGTGTCAGCAGCGGGGTGACCAGGCCGACCTGCCAGGGGCGGGCGCCGTACCCGGTGAGGGCCGCGGCGACCGTCTCCGGGGTGGCCGGGGACGGCGGCTCCCAGCAGACGCGGCGGACCGTGTCCGGGGTGATCAGGTTCTCCTGCGGCAGGTTCAGCTCCTCCGCGAGGGCCGAGACCGCGGCGCGGGCCGCGGACAGCCGGGCCGCGGCGGCCGGGTCCTTGTCGGCCCAGGCCCGCGGCGGCGGCGGGCCCGCCACCTGCTGGCCCGGCTGCGGCAGCTCGGCGTCCGGCAGGGCCTTGGCCCGGTCCACGGCCGCCTGCCACTGCTCCAGCTGGCGCCTGCCCATCCGCTGCCCGAATCCGGGCAGCGCGGAGAGCGCGCCGACGTTCGGGGGCAGGGCCAGGGCGGCCTCGATGATCGCCGCGTCGCTCAGCACCTTGCCGGGGGAGACGTCCCGCCGCTGCGCCACCTTGTCGCGGGCCGTCCAGAGCTCCCGTACGACCGCCATCTGGCGGCGCCGGCGCACCTTGTGCATGCCCGAGGTCCGGCGCCAGGGGTCCTTGCGCGGCGGCGCGGGCGGCGCGGAGGCGATGGCGTCGAACTCCTGGAGCGCCCACTCCAGCTTGCCCTGCCGGTCCAGCTCCTTCTCCAGCTCGTCGCGCAGGTCGACGAGGAGTTCCACGTCGAGCGCGGCGTAGCGCAGCCAGGGTTCGGGGAGCGGCCGGGTGGACCAGTCGACGGCGGAGTGGCCCTTCTCCAGGGCGTAGCCGAGGACCGTCTCGACCATCGCGCCGAGGCCGACCCGCGGGAAGCCGGCCAGCCGCCCGGCGAGCTCGGTGTCGAAGAGCCGCGTCGGCACCATGCCTATGTCGCGCAGACACGGCAGGTCCTGGGTGGCGGCGTGCAGGATCCACTCGGTCCCGGCGAGCGCGTCGCCGAGCGCGGAGAGATCAGGGCAGCCCACCGGGTCGATCAGCGCGGAGCCCGCGCCCTCCCGGCGCAGCTGGACGAGATAGGCGCGCTGCCCGTAGCGGTAGCCGGAGGCGCGCTCGGCGTCGACGGCGACGGGGCCGCGGCCGGCCGCGAAGGCGGCGATCACCTCGGCGAGGGCGTCCTCGGTCGCGACGACGGGCGGAATGCCCTCGCGGGGTTCGAGCAGCGGGATCGGCAGCCCATCCGCAGGGACGTCGTCGTCCGAGGGGGCGCCCCCGGTGGTGCGCAGTGCGGTGTCACTCGCGGTGTCTTGGGCGTCGGTCACCTGTCAAGGGTATCTGTGAATGGCAAGAGCCCATCGACGGAACAGCCCGAACCCGCGACCGCCGGCCGGACCGGTCGGAGCGAGAGGGAACGTTCCGTCGACAGGCAGCTGCCGCGCTTCACGCCCTTCGTGGGGCCGTGCCGCTCAGTGGATGATCCCGGTGCGCAGGGCCACGGCGACCATGCCCGCCCGGTCGCCGGTGCCCAGCTTGCGGGCGATGCGGGCGAGGTGGCTCTTCACCGTGAGCGCCGACAGGCCCATGGAGACGCCGATCGCCTTGTTGGACTGTCCCTCGGCCACCAGCCGCAGCACCTCGACCTCACGGCCGGAGAGCTCGCGGTAGCCGCCCGGGTGGCTCGGGGCACCCGGGGGGCGGCGGTGGCCGAGGCGGGCGGCCGCGGAACCGATGGGGGCGGCGCCGGGGCGGGTGGGGTGCCCGATGTTGGTGCGCGTACCGGTGACGACGTAGCCCTTGACGCCCCCGGCGAGGGCGTTGCGCACCGCGCCGATGTCGTCGGCGGCGGAGAGGGCGAGGCCGTTGGGCCAGCCCGCGGCGCGGGTCTCGGACAGCAGGGTCAGTCCGCTGCCGTCGGGAAGGTGGACGTCGGCCACGCAGATGTCGCGTGGGTTGCCGACTCGGGGACGGGCCTCCGCGATGGACGACGCCTCGATGACGTCCCGCACTCCGAGCGCCCACAGGTGGCGGGTGACGGTGGAGCGGACGCGTGGGTCGGCCACGACGACCATGGCCGTCGGCTTGTTCGGGCGGTAGGCGACCAGGCTTGCGGGCTGCTCGAGGAGAACGGACACCAGGCCTCCTGGGGAAGGTGGGGGGACGGAGCCGGCTCGGGGAAGAAGCCGGGGGCGGACCCGTGCTGTGAAGGGGTCACTGACTCCTTCGGCAGCTGGGCCGCCCGCCTTTAGAGAAAGATCACGATTTGGTGAGTAACAATTGGGGCAATTCGGACGAGTGATCGATCATCGTACGAGCCTCACGCCCGCCCCACTCGAAAGTGTCCGGAAATCGACCCTCCGAATGCCGGGGTCCGCGCTACGGAGCGGCGGTCCGGGCCAGGGGGGCGCGCGCTGAGCGGCCGCGCCGGGGAGCCGCCGTCCGGGCCCGAGCCGTCCGCGTGCGAGCCGTCCGTGTCACGGAGCCCGTCCGGGCCCGAGCCGTCCGCGTGCGAGCCGTCCGTGTCACGGAGGCGCCGTCCGGGCCCGAGCCGTCCGCGTGCGAGGCGTCCGCGTCACGGAGCCGCCGTCCGGGCCCGAGCCGTCCGCGTCACGGATGCTGCGGTCCGCGCCGCTGCGGCAGCGAGACGACGCCCGCACCCGAGGTCGTCCCGGCGCCGGCCCCCGGGACCGGGTCCACGGACGGCGGCAGCCCCGCGACCTGGCACAGCAGGTCGCACCAGGCCGCCAGGTGCGTGCCGGTGTCCGGCACCCCGGTCCGGCCCTCCTTGGGGGTCCACGAGGCCCGGATCTCGATCTGCGTCGCGGGGCGCCGCTCCGCGAGCCCGCCGAAGTAGTGCGAGCCCGCCATCGTGACGGTGCCGCTCGCCTCCCCGTACGCCAGACCGCGCGCCTCCAGCGCCCCGGTCAGCCAGGACCAGCAGACCTCCGGCAGCAGCGGGTCCGAGGCCATCTCCGGCTCCAGCTCCGCCCTGATCAGGGTCACCAGGCGGAAGGTGCCCTTCCAGGCGTCGTGCCCCGCCGGGTCGTGCAGCAGCACGAGACGCCCGTCCGCCAGGTCGTCCTCGCCGTCCACGACCGCCGCCTCCAGGGCGTGGGCGTACGGGGCGAGCCGCTGCGGCGGCCGGGTCGGGTCGACCTCGATCTCCGGCCGCAGCCGGACCGCGTCCAGTCCCTCGACCGCCCGCAGGAACGCGGGCGGCAGCGGGTCCGCCTCCGGGGGCGCCTCCGGAGGCGTGGGATCCGTGGGGTCCACCCTGTCGCCCGCCGCCTTCTCCGTCCCTCGAATGCCGTCGGAATGATCGGAAGAATGTCCCTGAGCCGCAGCCATGCCGGGAAGAGTAGGCGGAACGGGGCCCGTGCGCAGGGAGGGACACCCGGGCCGGGCGAGCGGCTTCTCGCCACATGCGAAGATTCTGGGCGTGAGTGCCAATGACCGCCCTGAGGGCAACCCGACGAAGCACCAGCCGCAGACGTACGACTCCGCGTTCCTGAAGGCGTGCCGGCGTGAGGCCGTGCCGCACACGCCGGTCTGGTTCATGCGGCAGGCCGGGCGGTCCCTGCCCGAGTACCTCAAGGTCCGCGAGGGCATCCCCATGCTCGAGTCGTGCATGCGGCCCGAGCTGGTCACCGAGATCACCCTGCAGCCGGTGCGCCGGCACAAGGTCGACGCGGCGATCTACTTCAGCGACATCGTCGTCCCCCTCAAGGCCATCGGCGTCGACCTCGACATCAAGCCGGGCGTCGGCCCGGTCGTCGCCGAGCCCATCCGCACCCGCGCCGACCTGGCCCGGCTGCGCGACCTGACCCCCGAGGACGTCCACTACGTCACCGAGGCGATCGGCATGCTCACTGCCGAACTGGGGTCCACTCCGCTGATCGGTTTCGCCGGTGCGCCTTTCACCCTCGCGAGCTACCTCGTCGAGGGCGGTCCGTCGCGCAGCCACGAGCACACCAAGGCGCTCATGTACGGCGACCCGCAGCTGTGGGCCGACCTGCTCGACCGCCTCGCCGAGATCACCTCGGCCTTCCTCAAGGTGCAGATCGAGGCCGGCGCCTCCGCCGTCCAGCTCTTCGACTCCTGGGTGGGCGCGCTCGCCCCGGCCGACTACCGCCGCTCGGTGATGCCGGCCTCCGTGAAGGTCTTCGACGCGGTCGCCTCCTACGGCGTCCCGCGCATCCACTTCGGAGTCGGCACGGGCGAGCTCCTCGGCCTCATGGGCGAGGCCGGCGCGGATGTCGTCGGCGTCGACTGGCGCGTCCCGCTCGACGAGGCCGCCCGCCGCGTCGGCCCCGGCAAGGCGCTCCAGGGCAACCTGGACCCGGCCGTGCTCTTCGCCTCGCGCGAGGTCGTCGAGGCGAAGACGGACGAGGTCCTCGCCGCCGCGAAGGGCCTGGAGGGGCACGTCTTCAACCTGGGCCACGGCGTCATGCCGGCGATGGACCCGGACGCCCTGACGCGCCTGGTCGACTACGTCCACACGCGCACGGCCGCCTGACACCCGCGGTCCGCCGCCCGCCCGACGGCACCCGGCGGGCGGCGGCCGGGCCGCCCGGCCGCCGGCGAAGCGCGCCCGCTCCGCCGTCGGCCGCCCGGGTCGACCCGCGGCCCGTACCGCGGAAGGGGACGCCCCGCCGTGGACCGCCCGCCGCTCGTACGGCGGAAACGCGCCCCGCCGCAGCACGCCCGGGAGCCGGCTGCCCGTACGGCCGCCACCGCCCCGCGCGCCGTGACCAGGCGCGCGCAGCGCGCAGTTCGCCCGGGTCAACCCGCCGCCCGTACGGCCGCCACGGCCTCGCGCGCCGCGGCCAGGGCTGCTCAGCCCGCTGCCCGTACGGCCCCCACCGCCTTGCGCGCCGCGACCAGGACCGGGTCCCACACCGGTGAGAACGGCGGCGCGTAGCCCAGGTCGAGCGCCGTCATCGCCTCCACCGTCATCCCCGCCGTCAACGCCACGGCCGCGATGTCCACCCGCTTCCCGGCCCCCTCCCGGCCCACGATCTGCACGCCGAGCAGGCGCCCGGTACGCCGCTCCGCCAGCATCTTCACGGTCATCGGCGCCGCGCCCGGGTAGTAGCCCGCCCGGCTCGTCGACTCCACGGTCACCGTCACGTACTGCAGCCCCACCTCCCGGGCGTCCTTCTCCCGCAGCCCGGTCCTGGCGATCTCCAGGTCGCAGACCTTCGACACCGCGGTCCCCACCACGCCCGGGAAGGTCGCGTAGCCGCCTCCCACGTTCGAGCCGATCACCTGGCCGTGCTTGTTGGCGTGCGTCCCCAGCGGCACGTGCCGCTCCCGCTGCGACACCAGGTCGAGGACCTCCACGCAGTCGCCGCCCGCCCAGATGTTGCCGTGCCCGCGCACCCGCATCGACAGGTCCGTCAGCAGCCCGTCGTACGCGCCGAGCGGCAGCCCCGCCGCCCGCGCCAGAGAGGTCTCTGGGACCACGCCGGTGCCGAGCACCACCACGTCGGCCGGGTACTCGCCCCCGTCCGTGGCCACCGCCCGCACCCGGCCGTCCTCGCCCGTGAGGATCTTCGTCACCGGTGACGAGCCGACCGTCGTGATGCCCAGGCCGTCCATCGCCTCGTGCACCAGCCGCCCCATGTCCGGGTCGAGCGTCGCCATCGGCTGCTCGCTCCGGTTCAGGACCGTCACCTCGAAGCCGTGGCCGAGGAGCGCCTCCGCCATCTCCACCCCGATGTACCCGGCGCCGACCACCACCGCCCGACGGCCGCGGGCCGCGGACAGCGAGTCGAGCAGCGCCTGCCCGTCGTCCAGCGTCTGCACGCCGTGCACGCCCGGCGCGTCGATGCCCGGAAGGGGCGGGCGCAGCGGCCGCGCGCCGGTCGCGATGACCAGTTTGTCGAAGCCCGTCCAGGCCTCCGCGCCCGACTCCAGGTCCCGGGTGCGCACCCGCTGCCCGGCCACGTCGAGCTCGGTGACCTCGGTCCGCATCCGCAGGTCGATGTCCCGCGCCCGGTGCTCCTCGGGGGCACGGGCGATCAGCGCGTCGCGCACGGGGACGTCCCCGCCCACCCAGTAGGGGATGCCGCAGGCCGAGTACGAGCTGAAGTGCCCCCGTTCGAAGGCGACGATCTCCAACTCCCCGGGCCCCTTGAGCCTGCGCGCCTGCGACGCGGCGGACATGCCCGCCGCGTCACCGCCGATGACCACCAGTCGTTCGCTCATGAGCCCTATTCTTCAGGGCTCGCCTCCTCTCCGGGCGCGCCGGAGCGGACCCGCCCCTCCTCCGCGGATGCCCCGGGCCGGTTTCCGGCCCCTCGCGCGGCCGGTACGGACGCTTCCGCGGGCGGCACGGGACGCGTCCGGGTCCGCCGCGGCCGGATCACCCACCGCCACACCGCGTACGCGAGAGCTGCCACCGCCAGCCACGGCGCGAGCGCGGCGAGGACCACCAGGATCCAGGCGGCGGCGGCCACGAGCGCGTCCCAGCCGCCCGAGAGCGCGTCGAGGAAGCCCGGCCGGTCGGTGTCCTCCCCGGCCGGCGCGGTCTCCGGCTCGGTGAGCTGGAGGGTGATCGTCGCCATCGACGTACGGTCCCGGAGCGCGGACTGCTGGGCGAGCAGCGATTCCAGGTCCGCCTGACGGCGGCTCAGTTCGCCTTCCAGGGTGACCACGTCGCTCAGCCGCGTGGCCCGGTCCATCAGCGCTCGCACCCGCGCCACGCTGGCGCGCTGGGTCGCGATCCGGCTCTCCACGTCCACCACCTGCTCGGTGACGTCCTTGGCGTCGGCCTTGCGCGACAGCAGCTTGCCCGCGCCCGCCAGTTCGGCGAGGACGGCGTCGTAGCGCTCCTGCGGGACGCGCAGCACCAGTCGCGAGGTGACGTGGGTGTCGTCGACCCGCTCGGTCGTCTCGTTCTCGACGTGGCCGCCCGCGTTCCCGACGGCCCGGCGCGCCGCGGCCGTCGCCTTCGCCGCGTCCTCGACCTCCACGGTCAGCTCGGCGGTCCGGATGACGTGATGTCGCACCGCGACGGGTGTCCTGGGCTGCGGCGCGGTGCTCCGCCCCGCGCCCGACGCGGTGTCCGCGGCGCCGTCCGACGCGGCCTCGGGGCCCGCGTATCCGGGCTTCTCCGCGCTCAGGCCCTTGGCGTCCCCCCGCGCGTCGTCGGCGCCGCCCGCGCAACCGGTCAGGACGAGTGAAGCCGTCAGCAGCGCCGCCGCCGCGGCCGTGCGCCCTCTTCGCATGCCGTACCCCCCAAGGTCTCGGTCTGTGGTGCCCCTTGGACGCCAGGGTGGGGGAGCGGGTTTCGGTCCGGCGGTCGCGAAGCGGTCACGTTCGGGCCTCGGAACGGGTGCGCGCGGGCGATTTGAGAGAGTGGTCCCATGAACGGCCCCATGAACGCGAACGCGCAGCGCACGGACGGTCGGACCACGGACGCCGGGACCACGGACGCCCGGACCACCGACGGGTGGACCGGCGACGCCCGCACCACCGACGGGTGGACGGGCGACGGGCGGACCACCGACGGGCGGGTCGGCGACGGCCGGGCGGCCGGACCGCGCGTCGTCGTGATCGGCGGCGGCATCTCCGGCCTGGCCGCCGCCCACCGCCTCGTCACCGCGGGCGCCCGGGTGACCCTCCTGGAGGGCTCCGACCGGCTCGGCGGCAAGCTCCTCGCCGGGGAGATCGCCGGCGCTCCCGTCGACCTCGGCGCCGAGTCCCTGCTCGCCCGCCGCCCCGAGGCCGTCGCGCTCGCCGAACGGGTCGGTCTCGGCGACCGGCTCCAGGCCCCCGCCACCACCACCGCCTCCGTCTGGTCCCGCGGCACGCTCGTGCCCATGCCCAAGGGCCACGTCATGGGCGTTCCCGGCGACGGCCGCGCGGTCGAGGGCCTGCTGTCCGCCGAGGCCGTCGCGCGGATCGGCCGTGACCTCGCGCTCCCGCCGACCGAGATCGGCGAGGACGTCGCCATCGGCGCGTACGTCGCCGAGCGCATGGGCCACGAGGTCGTCGACCGGCTCGTCGAGCCCCTCCTCGGCGGGGTCTACGCGGGCGACGCGTACCGCATCTCCATGAGGGCCGCCGTGCCCGCGCTCTTCGCGGCCGCCCGCCGGCACCCCACGCTCACCGAGGCCGTGCGCGCCGTCCAGCAGGCCGGCGCCGCCACCCCGAGTGACGCCGCGGGCGCCGCCACCGGCCTCGGCGGCACGGGTCTCGGCGCGGCGGTGTTCGCCGGCGTCCGGGGCGGCGTGGGGACCCTGCCCGGCGCGGTCGCCGACGCGATCCGGGCCGCGGGCGGCACGGTCCTGACCCGTACCCCGGTGACGGAGCTGCGCCGCACCGGCCCGGACGGCTGGCAGGCCGTGACCCCGGAGCACACGTACACCGCCGACGCCGTCGTCCTCGCCACCCCCGCCGGACCCGCCGCCGCGCTCCTCGCCGCCCACGCGCCGACCGCCTCGACCGAGCTCGGCGCGGTCGAGTACGCCTCCATGGCCCTCGTCACCCTCGCCTTCCGCCGCGCGGACGTGGCGGCGCTCCCCGGCTCCGGCTTCCTCGTCCCGCCCGTCGACGGTCACACCATCAAGGCGTCCACCTTCTCCAGCCAGAAGTGGCGCTGGGTGACCGACGCCGCCCCCGACCTCTTCGTCCTGCGCACCTCCGTCGGCCGCCACGGTGAGGAGGAGCAGGTCCACCGGGAGGAGGCCGACCTCGTCGACGTCTCCCTCCGGGACCTGTCCGCCGCCACCGGCCTCGCCGCCCGGCCCGTCGCCGCCGCCGTGACCCGCTGGATCGGCGGCCTGCCCCAGTACCCGGTCGGCCACCTGGCCCGGATGGAGCGCGTCCGCGCCGCCGTCGCGGGCCTGCCCGGACTCGCCCTCGCGGGCGCCGCGTACGAGGGCGTCGGCATCCCCGCGTGCATCGCCTCGGGCAGCCGTGCCGCCGACGAGATCATCGCCACGTCGAAAACCACCCACCCTGGTGCAGGGCACTCTTCGTGACGGGCGAGAATGGACGCATGAGTGCGCCCGAAAAGATCCCGAACGCCGGTAAGAAGGCGAAGGACCTCAACGAGGTCATCCGCTACACCCTGTGGTCTGTCTTCAAGCTGCGCGACGTTCTGCCCGAGGACCGCGGCGGT
The DNA here is from genome assembly GCF_044767915.1 of Streptomyces sp. NPDC101191. Classification (NCBI taxonomy): domain Bacteria; kingdom Bacillati; phylum Actinomycetota; class Actinomycetes; order Kitasatosporales; family Streptomycetaceae; genus Streptomyces; species Streptomyces sp. NPDC101191. The sequence continues at coordinate 123,812 of NZ_JBIWOU010000008.1, read as the reverse complement.
TACGCCGACGAGGTCCAGGAGCTGTTCGATCAGCTCGCCGCCAAGGACATCACCGTCCGCGGCACGTACGACCTCTCGGGTCTGCGTGCCGACGCCGACGTGATGATCTGGTGGCACGCCGAGACGAGCGACCAGCTCCAGGAGGCGTACAACCTCTTCCGCCGCACCAGGCTGGGCCGTGCCCTCGAGCCGGTCTGGTCGAACATGGCGCTGCACCGCCCCGCCGAGTTCAACAAGTCGCACATCCCGGCCTTCCTGGCCGACGAGACCCCGCGCGACTACGTCTCGGTGTACCCGTTCGTCCGCTCCTACGACTGGTACCTGCTGCCGGACGAGGACCGCCGTCGCATGCTCGCCGACCACGGCAAGATGGCCCGCGGCTTCCCGGACGTGCGGGCCAACACCGTCGCCTCGTTCTCGCTCGGCGACTACGAGTGGATCCTCGCCTTCGAGGCCGACGAGCTGTACCGGATCGTCGACCTGATGCGTCACCTGCGTGCCTCCGAGGCGCGGCTGCACGTCCGCGAGGAGATCCCGTTCTACACCGGCCGCCGCAAGAGCGTGGCGGACCTGGTGGCCGGCCTGGCCTGACGGCCCGGCCCACCCGACCCGGTCACCGCCCGGCGCCCAGCCCGGCGGTGATCCCTCGACCCGGAAGATCAGACGGCGCGCGGACCTCCGCCTGCCGCTCCAGCGACACCGGGTCCGGCTCCGGGTGCGGCGCGCACGACGCGCGCCGCACCGGCGTCCCTTCCGTGCCGGCCGCAGCGCTGGTCACCTCCTCGGAGTCGCTCCCGGCATCCGCGCCGGCCTCCGCAGCCGCGGTCACGCCCGCCTTCGCGCCGGGCACCGCTCCGGTGAGCAGATAGCGCTCCAGATAGGCGTTCACGCAGGCGTTCGCGCCGCCCCCGATGCCGTGCGACCCGGCGTCCGCCTCCGTCACCAGGGCCGCGCCCGCCAGGCGGCGCTGCAGCTCCAGTGCCCCCTCGTACGGCGCCGCCGCGTCCCGCTCGGCCGCCAGGATCAGCACCGGCGGCAGCACTCCCGGACCGGTCCGCACGTCCAGCGGCCGTTGGCGGGGGGCCTGCCAGTACGCGCAGGGCAGGTTGGCCCACACGTTGTCCCAGGTCTCGAACGGTGCCCGGCGGGCGAGCCGGGTGTTGTCCCGGTCCCACAGCGCGAAGTCCTCCGGCCAGGGGGCGTCGTTGCACTCCACGGCCGTGTAGACGGCGGTCGCGTTGCCGGGGTCGCCGGTCGCGGCCTCGCCGGAACGGGCCGGGCCGGCCGGCGCCGCCTGGGCGATCAGCGGCCGGGGGTCGCCCTGCAGGTAGGCCCCGAGGGCACCCGCCCGGGCCGGCCAGAAGCGGTCGTCGTACAGCGCCTGCAGCATCGCCCGGTGCAGCTGCCCGGGCCCGACCCTGCCGCCCGCCGGGGCGGCGGCGAGCTCGACGCGCACCTTCTCGTACTGCTCGCCCACCGCGGCGGCGCTCGTGCCGAGCCCGTACACCCGGTCGTGCTTGGCCGCCCAGGCGCGGAAGTCCGCCCAGCGGCGCTCGAAGGCGAGCGACTGGTCGAGGTTGTCGACGTACCAGATCTGCCGCGGCGAGGGGTTCACGGGCGCGTCGAAGACCATCCGGCGCACCCGGTGCGGGAACAGCGTCGCGTACAGCGCGCCGAAGTACGTGCCGTAGGAGGCGCCCATGTACGTCAGGCGCCGCTCGCCGAGCGCGGCCCGCAGCACCTCCAGATCGCGGGCGTTGTTCAGCGAGTGGTAGTGCCGCAGCGCCGCCCCGGTGCGGCGGGCGCAGCCCCGCGCGTACGTGGTGGCGCGGGCGATCCGCTCCTTCTTGAAGACGTCGGAGGGGTGGGTCGGCGCGAGCGTCGGGCCCGTCACGCGGTCGGCCGGGTCCTGGCAGGACACAGGTGCGGAACGCCCGACCCCGCGCGGGGCGTAGCCGACCAGGTCGTACGCGGCGGCGATCCGCCGCCAGGCGGGGAGCCCGGCGGCGAGCGGGAAGTACGTGGAGGAGGCCCCGGGGCCGCCCGGGTTGTAGACGAGTGCGCCCTGCCGGTCGGCCGCGGGGCCCGAGGCCTTCACGCGGCTGACGGTGAGCGGGATGCGGGTGCCCTCGGGGTGCGCGTAGTCGAGCGGGACGCGTACGGTGCCGCACTCCACCGGTGCCGGCAGCTTCTCCGCCGCCGGGCACGGCCCGAAGCGGATCCCGGTGGCCGCCGCGGCCCGTGCCGCGGCCGACACGCCGCGGCTCTCGGAGGGCGGCGCGTCGAGCCGGGGCGGACCGGCCACGGCGGGGGTCAGGAGGGTGGACAGCACCAGCGCGTGCAGCGCGACCGCCTTCATCGACGCCTTCCCTTCGTAGCCGCGGAGCAGCGGACACGAGGAGGGTCGGCGCTGGGCACCGGCCCCGTCCAGGACCTAGGCGGGGTGTCGCCTGTCATGTACCCGGAAGGCTGCACGCAGCTCCGGTTCGAGCACCTCGGTGCCCCGCCGCGCGAGGGCCGTCAGCGGGTCGTGGGCGGACAGCTGCGAGAGCAGCCGCCGCCCGGCCGGTGAGGCCCAGCAGCCGTGGCCGGGGTCGTCGGCGCGGGCGATCAGAAGGCACAGCCCGGACGCCACCAGCGGCAGCGAGAACCAGGCCGCCAGCGGTCCCCGCTCGCCCGCCGGCGCCGGCAGCACCGCACAGGCCCCGAGCAGCAGCGTCAGCAGGAACGCGCCCCGCACCCCGCGCGCACCCGCGGCCGTCACCCGCCGCTCGGCCTCGGGCAGCGCGAGCCCGCGCTCGACCAGACCGTCGGCCAGCGCCCGTACGCCCGCGGCGCCGGCGGCCAGCTCCCGTACGTCCCCGATCCGCGCCTGCCCGCCGGGCCCGATCGCGCCGAGCGCCGCGCGCTCGAGCACGTCCCGGCCGCCCGCGCCGTCCACGACGGTCGCCCAGCCGGTGTGCGCCAGCAGCACGAGCCCCGAGCGGTGCAGGCCGACCAGCGTGAGGTCGACGACGCGCAGCGGCCCGCCCGCGAGATACGCGGCCTCGCGGACGGAGAGCGCGTCCCCGTGCGCCGGCCGGTCGCCCGCGACGGCGTCCCGGCACACCCGCGCGCAGGCGACACCGGAGACCACGAGGGCGACGAGGAGCAGCGGGACCCAGACCACGATCAGGTTGTACGGCAGGACGGACCGGACCGCCACCCCGATGGCGGTCCTCCCGGGCGCCCCGTCAGCTGCTGGAGGAGCAGGAACTGGAGCTGGAGGAACAGGAGCTGCTGCCGGAGGAGCAGGAACTCGACGACGAGGAGCAGGAGCTGCTGCCGGAGGAGCAGGAACTCGACGACGAGGAGCAGGAGCTGCCGCCCCCTGAGCAGCTGCTCCCGCCCGAGCAGGAGCTCCCGCCGCCCCCGGAGCAGGAGTTGCCGCTCCCGCAGCCGCCGCCCCCGGTCTCGCCCCCCGCGGCCGACGCGCACCACATGACCGGCAGGACGGCGGCGTCGTAGGACGAGTCGGACCCGGACGAGGAACGGACCCGGTGCGAGGTGTGGGGACGGGGACGGTGCACCGGGGTACGGGCCGCGGTGGCCAGCTGCTGCCGCAGCTCCGGGTCCGGCAGCGCCCGCAGCCCGTGCAGGGCGACCAGGGTGCCCGGGTCCGCGAGGTGCGCGTGCCCCCGTCCGAAGGCCGTGACGGCCGCCCGGCCGGCGGGCGTGGTCCGGCTCGCCACCGAGGACGCGCAGACCACGGCCGTGACGAGCACACCGACCAGCGCCGGCAGCACCTTCAGGACGAACGGCACGGGGCTGCCCGGGCCCGTCATCTCCACGACGGTCAGGATCAGGGTCACCGGCAGCATGCAGAGGCTCGCGATACCCGTCCCGATGCTCCAGCGGAGCGCCGAGCGCCGCGCCCGGGGCTCGACGAGCAGCCCGCGCGCGGCCAGCGCGTCGCCGGTCTCCTGCACGGCGGGGTGCCGCATGACCTCGATCCGCAGCGGGGCGAGCGCGCCGTTGCCCGCCGCCGTGAGCGACGCGAGCACGGCCCGCTCCACCGGGTCCTGCGCCACGGCGCCCTGCTGGGCGGCCCACACCAGACCCGGGCCGCCGATCAGGAGTCGGCCGTTCGCCTGCAGCGAGGCGAGCGCGCTGTCCACGACCCGGGCCGGGCCGCCGTTCAGGAAGGCGACCTCGTAACGGTCGTGGACGGGCCCGCCGGAGCCGCGCCGGGTGCGCCGCAGCTTCGTGACGAGCAGGGCGGCGACGCCGACGGCGATGACAGAGAAGACGACAGCGGTCGTGTTCATGGCCGCCTCACCCCTTTCCCAGTGCGGTACGGACCCGGTGCGCGAGGCGCGCCGCCGGGCCGGGCGGCCGGATGCCGGCGCGTTCCTTCCACCAGGCGGTCAGCCGCCGCCTGGCGTCGGGGTCCTCGGGCCGGCCGGCCACGAGCAGGCCCTCGACGAAGTCCAGGGCGTCGTGCCGGTAGCCGTCGGTCATGGGCCGGTTCCTGGCGTACGCGAGGAACGCCGGCCGGTAGCCCTCGCCCAGGATCTCCGGGAGCTCGGGTGCCACCTTGGCCACGACGTCCGCCCGCTTCGCCGCGAGCGCCCGGCTCTGCACCCCGAGCCGCCGTACGTCGAAGCCCTCGGGCGTGGGCGTCCCGGCCACCAGCGCCGACAGCAGCGCCGCCTCGGCGACGGCGACCCGCTGGCGGGCGGCCGCGGGGGCGCCCGCCGACGGGGCGGCGGCCCCCGGGGCCGCCACGGCCGGGGCGTGCGCCGGGAGCGGCGCCGCGCCGGGAGCCGCCGAGCGGGCTCCGGTCGCGTGCGCCGGGAGCGGCGCCGCGCCGGGAGCCGCCGAGCGGGCTCCGGTCCCCGCGGGGGCCGACACCGACGACGTACGGGCTCCGGCTTCCGCGGGGACCGGCGCCGGCATACGGGCTCCGGCCTCTGCCGGGACGCGGGCCGCTCCGGCCGGGACCGGCACCGACGGCGTACGGGCTCGGGCCTCTGCCGGGATGCGGGTCGCTCCGGCGGGGACCGGCACCGACGGCGTACGGGCTCCGGCCTCCGCCGGGACCGGCACCGGCGTACGGGCTCCGGCCTCCGCCGGGACGCGGGTCGCTCCGGCCGGTGCCTGGGCGGGCACGCGGGGCTCGCCGTCCGCCGACGGTGCCGGCATCGGGCCCCCCGAGACCCGGGCGCCCGCGCCGATGAGGAGGGGCCGGGGCCGGGCCCCGGTGACCGTCGCGCGGATCGCGGAGAGCTCGGCCGCGAGTTCCCGCGGCGCCGGGAAGTGGTCGTCCCGTTCCAGCAGGACACCCGGAGGGGAGACCCGGGAAGCCAGGTCCGCCAGGATGTCGAGGACGGGCCGGGACACCGGGTGGGCGTGGGTGTCGTGCCAGACCCCGTCCCGCTCCAGGCCGCCCGCCACGTGCACGTACGCGATGGCCTCGACCGGCAGCGAGGACAGCGCCTCCGCCGGGTCCTCGCCCCGGTTGACGTGGTTGGTGTGCAGGTTGGCCACGTCGATCAGGAGCCGCACCCCCGTGCGCTCCACGAGCTCCGACAGGAACTGGCCCTCCGTCAGCTCCTCGCCCGGCCATGCGACCAGGGCCGCGATGTTCTCCAGGGCCAGCGGCACCGGGAGCGCGTCCTGGGCGGCACGGACGTTCTCACACAGCACCTCCAGCGCGTCCCAGGTGCGCGGGACGGGCAGCAGATGGCCCGCCTCCAGGAGCGGCGTCGCCGTCAGCGGCCCCCCGGCCCGTACGAACGCGATGTGCTCCGTCACCAGCGGCGCCCCGAGAGCGGTGGCCTTCTCGGCGAGCGCGGCGAGCCGTCCGGCGTCCGGTCGGTCGGCACCGCCCAGCCCCAGCGAGACGCCGTGCGGCACGACCGTCACCCCGCGCGCCCGCAGCCGCTGCAGGGAGTCGGGCAGATGGCCGGCGCAGACGTTCTCCGCGACGACCTCCACCCAGTCGACACCGGGCAGCGCCTCGACCGCGTCCGCGATCTCGGGCCGCCAGCCGATGCCGATACCGAGTTCCTTCATGTCCCCCTCCTTCGGTCCCTCACGTGATGGCCCGGAAGCCGCCGTTCGAATCCGGACGGGGAGACGTTCAGAGGTTGATTTGAGGTTCGCCGCGGCCGGAAGCCGTGGTGACCACCGGCGACGCCCTCTTCCTGCCACGCGGGCCGTGGACGATCCTGCGGATCGCGCCGGCCCTCAACCGAAGGACACGTCCTCCTGCGCGCGCAGCCGCAGCCGCGCGCCGACCCGCTCCCCGCCCTCGGCGACGACGGTGCACGACCCTGGCGCGATCTCGGTGAAGCCCGCGTCCCGGACGACCGGGAGGCCGCCCGCCGTCAGCCGGGCCCAGCGCTCCGGGTCGGCGGTGCGGACCGCGAGCGGGAAGCCGGCCTCGCGCCAGGTCCTGCGGTCGGCGTCCGACAGCTCCCACCACAGCAGCTGGGCGCCGTGCCCGGCCTGGGCCATGGTCTTGCCGGCGGACATGTCCAGCTGCGGATTGAGCCACAGCACGACCGTGCCCTCCGGCACCGGCCCGGGCTCGACGGGGTCGTCGAGGTCGGTGCCGGAGACCTGGAGCTTGGCCAGCTCCTTGGGCCAGCCGTCGAGCGGGACGGGCGGGAAGACCCGTACCTCCGCGGCGGGGACGTCGCCGTCGGCGTCGCCGCCGCCCGCGCCCGTCACCGCGATCCCCGGAAGGGCCGCCGCCCGGCGCCACTCCGCGCCGCGGGCCCGCCGTACGACCTTGCGGATCCGGGCGTCCTGCCAGTCCGTCATGGCCTGCGCCCACTCGCCCTCGCCGTGGGACCGCTCGTCGGCCAGGATCTCCAGGACCGCGCGGGCGGCCGTCTCCAGGGCGTCGGTACGGGCCGGGGGCGCGGCCTTCTCGATGCGGACCACGAGGGGGAGGACGAACTGCGGCTTGTCGTCACGGGTGTCGTTGCTGCTCACCCGGCAAGTCTGCCAGCCCGTCCGGATGCCCGTACGAGCGATTCTTGTGGGAATGAGGGCTTCCGGGACAGGATGCCGTCCATGAAGAGTGATCTTTTCGCCAGTGAGCACCTCGCCGAGGCGGCGACGTTTCCGGGGATGACCCTCCAGAACGCCAAGTCGGTCAAGTACACCGTCAACGGGGAGATGCACGCCCGACAGGGCTCGATGATCGCCTTCCGGGGGAACCTGCAGTTCGAGCACAAGAGCCAGGGCCTCGGTGGCCTGCTCAAGCGCGCGGTGACCGGCGAGGGCCTGGCCCTGATGGCCGTCCGCGGCCAGGGCGAGGCGTGGTTCGCCCACGAGGCGCAGAACTGTTTCATCGTGGAGATCGAGCAGGGCGACGCCCTGACCGTCAACGGCCGCAACGTGCTGTGCTTCGACTCCACGCTCCACTACGAGATCAAGACGGTGAAGGGCGCCGGCATGACCGGTGGCGGCCTGTTCAACAGCGTCTTCACCGGCTACGGCAAGATCGCCCTGATGTGCGAGGGCAATCCGATCGTCATCCCGGTCAACCCGCAGGAGCCGGTCTTCGTCGACACGGACGCGGTCGTCGGCTGGAGCGAGCGCCTGCAGACCTCGCTGCACCGCTCCCAGTCCTTCGGCTCGATGATCCGCGGCGGTTCGGGCGAGGCGGTCCAGCTGAAGCTGGAGGGCCAGGGCTTCGTCATCGTCCGCCCGAGCGAGGCGACCCCGCAGAAGGTCGCGAACTGATCCCGGCGCGACCGTGATCCTGGAGGGCGTCGGACGCCGCTACGCACCACGCGGGCCCTGGGTGCTGCGCGAGGTGGGCCTCGGCCTGCCCGCCGGCACCCTGACGCGCGTCAACGGCACCAACGGCACCGGCAAGTCCACCCTGTTGCGGCTGGTCGCCGGCATCGACGCTCCCAGCGAGGGGCGGATCACGGCCCGCCCCGCCCGCACGGCCTACGTCCCCGAACGCTTCCCGGCCGCCCTGCCGCTGACCGCGCGCGGTTACCTCGTCCACCTGGCCCGTGTCCAGGGCCTGGACGGGCGTACGGCGCGGTCGCGGGCGGGGGAGTGGCTGGACCGGTTCGGCGCGGCCGCGTACGGGAACACCCCGCTGGCCGCCCTCTCCAAGGGCACCAGCCAGAAGGTCGCCGTCGCGCAGGCGCTCCTCGCCGAGCCGGACCTCCTCGTCCTCGACGAGGCCTGGACCGGTCTGGACGCGGCCGCCCGCGCGGAACTCGACCGCGCGGTGCGGGAACGCGTCGCGGCAGGCGCCCGGGTCGTCTTCGTCGACCACGACCCGGGCCGGCTGGAGGGGGAGGCGGACGCGGAGTACGCCGTCTCGGACGGGAGACTCCACCGGACGGAACCCGCCGGACCGGCTCCGTCCCGGGCTGTGCACCCGCGCGCCGGCACCTCCGACCCCGTCCACCCGGGCGCCGGTACCTCCGACCCGGTCCACCCGGGCGCCGACACCCGCGACCCCGTCCACCCCGGCGCCGGTACCCGTACCCGGATCACCGCCTCGGGCGGCACGCGGCTGCCCGAGGGGCTGCCGGGCGCGCCGGACTGCGCGTGGCACGGTCACCAGCTGGTCGCGACGGTCCACGCGGACCACTCCGACGCCGTCCTGCGGGCCCTGCTGGACGCGGACTGGCACATCGAGCACCTGACCCCCGAGGCGACGACCGAAGGCACCCGCGCATGACGGGCATGTCCGCCCTGCTCCGCTACCAGGCCGCCCTGCTCCTGCGCTCGCAGCGCTGGCTCGCGCCTTTCCTGCTCTACGTGGCGTACGTCGGCGTCGGCATCCGACCGGGGGAGCCGGTACTCGGCGCGCTCGGTTACGCGGTGACCGGTCTCGTCCCGGTGGCGGCCTGGGCGGTGCGGATCTGCCTGAACCAGGAACCGCCCGCCGCGCGCGCCGTGACCGCGGCGGCGGCCGGCCGCGCCCGCGCGCACCTGGCGGCCATCCTGACCGGCACCGCGGCCGTCCTGTTCACCGGCGCCGGAACGGCTCTCGGGGTGACGGCGGTGAGCGACCGGCACGGGGTCACCGCGCCTGAGGCGGGCGCCGAGGGCCTGCTCGCGGCCGCCGTCTGCGTGCTGACCGGCGCCGCCGTCGGCGCCCTCACGACCCGCCCGCTGATCCCCTCGCGCGGCTGGTCGCTCGCGACCCTGCTCCTCGGCTCCCTCCTCGCCCTGGTCACCGCGGGCTCCCCGGTGCGGACCGCCGTGACGGCCCTGGTCACCGACGCCCGCGCGCCGGCGGTCACCCTCCCGTGGCCCGCGCTGGGCGCGGCCCTGGCGCTCGCGACGGGCGCCGTGGCCCTCGCGTGCCGGGCGACGGCCTGGCGGTCGTGAAGGCCCGGGGCCGACCCAGGACCTTCCCGTACCGTGATTGACTCTGCCTCGGACGAAACCCGTGTCATGTGCCGCGCTGCAGAGCCGCCCAGCCATGGACGTCCTGTCACCAGCCGGCCCCAGAGGAATTCCGTGTCCATGCCCGCCCTGCCGACCCAGAAGGTCGGCACTTCCGAGTCAGCCGCGCCCGGGCGCGCCGCCTACTTCGACAACGCCAAGTTGCTGGCCGTCGTCCTCGTGGTCTGCGGCCACTTCTGGGAGCCCCTGATCGGTCAGCCCGAGCAGCGCCCTGTGAAGGCTCTGTATCTGCTGGTCTACGCCTTCCACATGCCGGCGTTCGTATTCATATCGGGCTACTTCACCAGGACGTACACGGCTCAGCCGCGGCAGGTCCGCCGACTGGCGACCGGCGTGCTGATCCCCTTCATCTTGTGGGGCGTGCTCCTCGCCCTCTTCAACAGCTTTCTCACGGAGACGCAGCCGAAGCTCCTGCCGCTCACTCCCGTCTGGGTCACGTGGTTCCTGATCGCCCTGTTCCTGTGGCGGCTGTCCGCGCCCTTGTGGCAGAACCTGCGGGCGCCGGTGACGACCACCACGGCGGTCTTCCTCGCCGCGGGCGCCTTCTCGCTCGGCGCTCAGCTCTCGATCACCCGAGTCCTGCAGTTCCTGCCCTTCTTCGTGCTGGGCCTCACCGTGTCGCCCGAGCGGCTGGCGTGGCTGCGCGACAGGGTGTGGGCCAGGCCGGCGGCCGTCGTCGCCTTCGTCACCGCGGGTGTGGGGGCCTACGTGATCGCACCGGACATCAGCGCGGTGTGGTTCTACCGGAGTGCCGGCGCCTCGGAGCTGCACGTCTCCTATTTGCACTGGCTCGTTCAGGCCTCGGCCGTCTACGCGGTCGGTCTCGTCCTCACCGGCGCGTTCCTGGTGCTCGTCCCGAGCCGCCGCACCTGGTTCACGGCTCTGGGGGCCGGCACGATGTCCGCCTTCCTGCTGCACGCGTTCGTCCGGCAGGCCGCCCTCCACGGCGGTCTCTACGACCACGAGTTCTTCCAGGGCGTGCCAGGGCAGGCGGTCCTCACCGTCCTCTCGGCGGGCCTGGCCCTCGCGCTGTGCACGCGACCCGTGCACCGCCTCATGCGGCCCTTGATCGAGCCGCGGCTCCGCTGGCTCTTCCGTTCCGACGAGGTTGCGCGGCACCGGGCCGTGGGCAGCCCCGGGATCAACACGTGACCTTCACCTGACAAACACGTTCTCGGTCACGTGTGAAGCCCGACACCCGAAAGGGTGGAGCACTGCCCCGTTTGCCCCAGTGGAAATGTCGCTCCTGTCGATCACCACGAGCAGCAGCGGCAGCTCGGGGCTGAATTCGGTGATGCGGTCGGTGCGGCCGGACTAGAACAGCCGTTCCTGGCGCTGCATCTCCTCGCGCACCCAGCGCAGGATCTTGGTCGGCTCGTCTGGGTGAATGGCGTCGGAGACCTTGTAGGCGGTACGCCACCAGGGCGCGACCGCACCGAGGTTGGGATCGATCACGATCAGCCGCACATCCCGCATGAGCGAGGCGTAGGCGAGGAGGGTGTTGACGGTGATCGATTTGCCGGAGCGGGTGAGGCCGGCGACGAGGGCGGGGGCGGAGTAGGCGAGGTTGAGCACGATGGGGGTGCCGTCCTCGTCCCAGCCGAGCAGCACATCATCGTGCCGTCTCCGTTTGCACGGTTGCGGTGGGAGGCGGGGGTGCTGCGTGGGGTTGCTGCCGGCCGGGGTGGTGGTGGCGTGGAGGAACGATGTCGCGGCGGACTCGCGGCAGGATTGGGTTGGCCTCTGTGACGCGTGGCGAAGGTCACCCCAGTTGGATGGCAACCCAACGGCGTGGAGGATCGTCTGAGTTCTGGACTTCTGGTGCCCTGAGCGGCGCCTCCCCCTTGATGCAAGCGGTTGCGACGCCGGGCCCGGGGCCCGGCCGCCGTTCTGGAGAGACAGTTGAAGACAGCCACGACGCTGGAGGCGGCGGAGCCCGCCACCGGTGCCCATCAGAGACCCCCGCGCCGGGCGCCGCAGGACCTGCTCAGGAGGGTGGCCCGCCGTTGGGGGCCCGCTGCCGGAGAGGTGGCGGTGGCGACCGCGACCGCGCTCGGGTTCACCGTCTGGGGGCTGAGCATCGGCAACAGCCCCGTCACGCGCGTGGGGCAGGTCAGCGGGCTCTCCACCCTTCAGTTGCGGTTCGCGGTCGTCGTGCTCGTGGTCCTCGCCGTCGTGGGGTGGGTCACCGTCCGGGCGACCGACCGGGTCAAGCAGATCACCAACCGCCTCGCCGCCGCGGCCGTCGCAGGCCTCTCCACCGGGTTCATCGGGGCCGGCCAGATCTTCGCGCTGCGGGGCACGCCCTGGCCGCTGAACGGTCCCTACGGTGACAACAACCGCATCCTCGGCTGGGCCGAGGAGGTGCTGCACACCGGCGCCATGGACGCCTTCTACCCGCCGGCCGTGCCCTACACCATCGGCTACCTCGCCAAGGCCGGGCTCTTCGACGGCGAGCCCGCCCTCGCGTTCAAGTGGGTCTTCATCGCCATCGTGGCCCTCACCGGCCCCGCCGCGTACCTGCTGTGGCGAATGTGCCTCAAGCCGCTGCCCGCGCTCGCCCTGGGTCTGCTGCCCGCCCTCCAGCAGACGCTCCCTCACAAGCCCTACAGCCCCTTCGTCCTCGTCCTGCTCCTGCCGCTCATCGCGAAGCTGCTGCTGTGGCTGCGGGCCTCGCCGCGCTTCAGCACGCGGGGCACGGTCCTGCGCGGCGGCTTCCTCGGGCTGCTCTTCGGGCTGCTCTTCCTCGTCTACTCCGGCTGGCACCTGTGGTCGCTGCCCGGCGTGATCGTCGCCGTGCTGTTCTTCTACCCGTGGCGGACCGGGCCGCTGCGCGGGCTCGTCCTCCTCGGCAGCGCGCTCGGCGGATTCCTGCTCGTCGCCGGGGTCTACCTGCGGGTGCTGCTGGGGGCGACCAGCACGCGTGACCAGTGGTGTTCCGGTTACACGCTCACCGAGCCCGCGTACATCGGCACCACCCCGCTGAGCAGCCGCGCCTGGGACGAGCCCGGTGAGTACCCGGGCTTCGGCGAGTTCTCCGGGCTGCACATGTACGCCGTGATCGTGCTGATCGGCCTCGGCTTCGCCGTCGCGCTCGGCCTGCGCAAGGCCGTGGTCGTCGCCCCGCTCGCCTGCTTCGGCAGCGCGTGGCTCATCCGTTTCTGGCTGGCCGGCCACATGGAGGCGGACCAGCAGGTGCAGCTCTTCCCGCGGACCATGATCCAGATTCAGGTGACGCTGACCGCCCTCACCGTCCTGGCCTGCGTGCTCGCCGCCCAGCGGCTCGCTCCCCTCGTCAAGCGGCTGAGGGCCGAGGAGAAGCCGGGCCAGGCGCCGCCGCAGCGGTTCACCGCGGTCGGCGTGCTGCTCGCCATGGCGCTCGCGGGCGGCATGATCGGGTCCTTCTTCAGCAACCAGTACCTGCCGACCCACCCCGACGAGAAGCTCGCGGGCACGCTGGCCTGGCAGGCCCACCAGTTCCGCAAGCCGGACGGCTCCTGCCCGAAGTACGCCGACAAGGGGAAGTGCAAGCCCTTCCCCACGCGGACCGTGGCCGAGAACTTCACCGAGGTCGACCGGATGGTGTGCGAGTACCCGTGGCGGAAGGCGACCAGGGAGGGCTGGATCGTCCTCGATCTGATGACCCGGCCGTAGGGCCGGGTCACCCGCGCTCCCTATCGGCTCATCAGCTCCGAGACCTTCACGAAGCGGTAGCCCTTCGCGCGCAGTTCCGGGACGATCCGGCGGATCGCCCGCTCGGTGACCGGGGCCGCGCTGCGGGTGCAGTGCATGACGACCAGGGAGCCCGGCTTCACCTCGGACAGGACCTGCTCGGCGACGGCGTCGGCGTCCTTGGCGAAGGCGTCCCCGCTGACCACGTCCCACTGCACGGCGGTGACGCCGGCCGGGGCGAGGGCGCGGCGGGCCTCGTCGTCGTAGCAGCCGCCGGGAAAGCGGAAGTACGGCACGACGTTGGTGGCCCCGGCGTCGCGGAAGGCGTCGAAGGCGCGCTGGACGTCGGCCGCCATGTCGGGCCTCGCGACGGTCGGGAGCCCGTAGCAGGGGTTCGCGAAGGCGTAGTGGCTGAAGGAGTGGTTGGCGATCTCGAAGCGGGCGTCGTTGCCGATCGACCTGGCCTGGTCCGGGTACTCCTCGGCCCAGCGGCCCGTCATGAACACCGTCGCGTCGACCTTCAGCCGGCGCAGGGTCGCGATCAGCTGCGGGTTGTCGAAGTGCTCGCCGCGGGCCGCGCGCGGTCCCTGGTCGGCCGTCATGTCGGCGTCGAAGGTGAGCGCCACGACCTTCTCGGTGCTCTTCGCCCGGTGGCTGTAGACCGGGGTCAGGCCGCCCGCCGCCGGTGCGAGCGTGGGCGGGGCCTTCCGTGCGGGGGCCGCCCGGTGGCCCGGGGCGGGCGGGGCCCCCGCCTTGGCGCTGGGCTGCCCGCCCGGCTCGTGGGCGGGGTCGGCGCCGGCGGTGGTGCCGGAGGGGGCGGCGCTCGTGCTGCCGGAGGGCCGTGCGGGGGACGCCGCGCCGCTGCGCCCGGCCGTGTCGGCCGCGCCCCCGCCGCAGCCGACCAGTACGGCACCCAGGAGGGCCAGTGCCGATAGTTTTCGTGCAGGAATGGTCACCCGGTGAAATTATCCGATCGGACTCCGTCCCGGTCCGCGGCTCGACGCGTACGTGCCGGACGGACACTCAGGCGCCGCAACGGCGCCCCGCGTCTCACGACTCCAGGAGCCGCCTCCGCGCCTCCGCCACGTCGAAGTCGCCCTTCGGGTACTGCGGGTCCAGTTCCGCCAGGTGCTCCAGCAGCAGGGTGCTGATCGCCCAGTTGCGGTACCACTTGCGGTCGGCCGGGACCAGGTACCAGGGGGCGCGGTCGGTCGCGCAGCGCTCCAGGGCCAGTTCGTAGGCGTCCTGGTAGGCGGGCCACATGGCCCGTTCCTCGATGTCGCCAGGGTTGAACTTCCAGTGCTTCTCCGGGTTGTCCAGGCGTTCCAGGAGCCTCTTGCGCTGCTCCTCGTAGGAGATGTGCAGGAACACCTTCACGAGGGTGACGCCGCTGTCCGCCAGACCCTTCTCGAAGCCCGCGATCTCGCCGTAACGGTCTTCGATCTCGCCCCGCGGGACCAGCTCGCGGACCCGGGCGATGAGGACGTCCTCGTAGTGCGACCGGTCGAAGATGCCGATCTCGCCCGCCTGGGGGAGTGCCTTCGTCACGCGCCACAGGAAGGGGTGCTCGCGCTCCTCCTCGGTCGGGGCCTTGAAGGCACGGATGCGACAGCCCGAGGGGTTGAAGTGGCCGATCACGTGCTTGACCGTGCCGCCCTTGCCGCTGGTGTCCATGCCCTGGAGCACCAGGAGCAGCCGGCGCCGGTCGCCGGCGGTGCTCGCCGCGTACAGGCGTTCCTGGAGGTCCGCGAGCCGCGGGCCCAGCGCGGCGGTGGCGGCCAGACCGGCCGCCTTGCCGTCGGGGCCGCCGGGAGTCGCGGAGGTGTCGTACGAGGCGAGGTCGACGCTCTCGCCGACCGGAAGCCTGAGTCGGTCCTTCAGCGGACGCTTCTTGTCCTTCGGCATCTCTCGCCCTTCCCGTACGGCGGTCCCTTCACCGATCCTGCGGGTCGAGCGCCGGGCGCACCACCGCGAACGCCCGGTCGAGCAGCAGCAGCGGGTCCTCCGCGGCCTCGCCGTCGGCCCACTGCTGGAGCGCGGTGTGGAAGGCGACCAGGGCCGTCCCGGCGGCGAGCCGCGGGTAGAGGTCGGCGGCCGGGTCCAGGCCCTGACGGCGGGCCAGCTCGGTCGCGAGGGTCGCGCGCCACTCGGCCTGCCGTTCCAGCAGGCGCCCGAGCAGCGCCGGGGTGCGCAGGATCAGCTGGACCACGCGCAGTGCGCGGGCCGCGTGCTCGGGCGTGTCCAGGGTGCAGGCGGCGAGCGGTACGGCGACGGCGTGCCGCAGTGACGCGGACGGCGGCTCGTCGGCCGGGCGCTCCGCGAGCGCCGCGTGGATCTCGGTGCCCATGCCGGAGAGGAACTGGACGACGACGTCCTCCTTGGACGCGAAGTAGCGGAAGAAGGTCCGCTTCGACACCCCGGCCTCGGCCACGATCTCGTCCACCGTCACGGCGTCGAAGCCGCGCCGGGCGAGGAGTTGGAGTGCCGCCTCGGTCAGCTCCGTCGCCACGAGAAGGCGTTTGCGCTCGGCCAGCGAGAGGTTGTCGGACGTCATGCGCCGATCCTAGCCCGGCCCGCTGGCACTCGGGGCAATGCTTGACACCAAGTGTCATCAGCGGCAGCGTGTGTCACATGACCCATGCGACAGAGCAGTGGAACGCCGACCGCATCCCCGACCTCACCGGACGGACCTTCGTCGTCACCGGGGCCAACAGCGGCCTCGGCCTCGCCACCACCCGGGAGCTGGCCCGCCACGGCGGGCACGTCGTCCTCGCCGTACGCGACGGGGGCAGGGGGCGCGCCGCCGCGCAGCGGATCGCCGGGGAGGTCCCGGGCGCCCGGCTCGACGTCCGGCGGGTCGACCTCGCCGACCTCGACTCCGTGCGGGAGTTCGCCGACAAGCTGCGCGCCGAGCACCCGCGCCTCGACGTGCTCGTCAACAACGCCGGCGTCATGGCACCGCCGCGCACGCTCAGCGCCCAGGGCCACGAGCTCCAGTTCGCCGCCAACCATCTCGGCCACTTCGCCCTCACCGGGCTGCTGCTCGACCGCCTCGCGGCCGGCCGGGACCCGCGGGTCGTCACCGTCAGCAGCCTCCAGCACCGAAAGGGGCGCATCGACTTCGACGACATCGACGGCGCGCGCCGCTACTCGCCCATGGGGCACTACAACCAGGCCAAGCTCGCCAACACCGTCTTCGGCCACGAGCTGCACCTGCGCCTCACCGCCGCCGGCAGCCCGGTGCGCAGCGTCCTCGCCCACCCCGGCTACACCGCCACCAACCTCCAGAACGACACCCCCGTCGCCCTCGTCCGGTGGGTGTACGGGAAGGTCCTCGGCCCGCTGCTCGCCCAGGCACCGGAGTCCGGCGCCCGGCCCCAGCTGTACGCGGCGACCGCCCCGGGCGTCGAGGGCGGCGCGTTCCTCGGGCCGGACGGGCCCGGCGAGCTGCGCGGCGCCCCCAGGCCGGTCGCCTACGCGCCGGCGGCGACCGATCCGGAGACCGGCCGCCGCCTGTGGGAGCTCTCCGAGCGGCTCACCGACGTGCGCTACCCGCTGGGCTGATCAGGCGCCCGGGCCGGGTCTCCGGCCCGTCGGCTCCCGGCCCCGCGGCCCCTCACCGGAGCCACGGGCCCGTCACCGGCAACCTCACCGGCCCGTCACCGGCAACCTCACCGGCCCGCGGGCGGCCCTCACCGGCGCCACGGGCCCGTCACCGCGAACGTCGTCCCCGGCGTGTAGCAGTTCACGTACATCGTCGAAGCGTCCGGCGAGAACGTGACGCCCGCGAACTCGCCCCACTCCAGGGTCTCCGGGGTGCCGCCCGCTGCGGTGGCGGCCGCTGTCAGCGCCTGGGCGTTCCGGGCCATCGCGTACACCTCGCCCTTCCGGCTCACGCCGAAGACGTGCTGTGCGCCGTCCCCGTCCTCGCAGACCATCAGGCCGCCGGCCGGCGCCAGGCAGATGTTGTCCGGGGACTCGCCCGGCAGCCGCACGTCCGTGTCCGGACCGAAGACGACGACGAGGGTGAGGCGGCGCCGGTGCGGCTCGTACTTCCACACCTGTCCGAAGTGGGTCGCCGCGGAGCCGTCCTTGGCACGGGCGAAGGAGGACACGAAGTACACCGCCCCCGGGCCGCCGCCGTTCCCGCCCCAGTAGCAGCCCTCCAGCTTCTGCGCGTGCGTGATGCCCTTCGGGCCGAAGTCCTGGAGCCGGACGGGGGTCCGCGTGGCCATCGGATCCGGTACGGGCACCCACTCGACGCCCTCGAAGCGCGCCCCCGTCTCCTGGACCGCCGACAGGTCCGGCACGCCCGGCACCCGCATCGCCTCCAGGGCGCCGCCGGCCCGCAGCGAACCGGTGCCGCCGAGCGGTCTGTTCGGCAGGAAGCGGTAGAAGAGGCCGAAGGGCTGCTGGAAGGCGTCCTCCGTCTCGTAGACGATCCCGCTCCGCGGGTCGATCGCGACGGCCTCGTGCTGGAAGCGGCCCATCGCGGTGAGCGGCACCGCGCCCGTGCGGCGCGGGTCGGCGCCGTCGACCTCGAAGACGAAGCCGTGGTCCTTGGTGTAGCCGTTGGTGCCGGCCCGGTCCTCGGTCTCCTCGCAGGTCAGCCAGGTGTTCCAGGGGGTGGGCCCGCCGGCGCAGTTGACCGCGGTGCCGGCGATGGCGACCCGCTCACCGCGGACGTCGTTCCGGCCGTCGAGTTCGAGGGCGGTGCAGCCGCCCTTGGCCGCGGGGTCGTACGTGAGGCCCTCGACCGTGGGCACGGAGGTCGGCGCCGTGACGCGGTTCTCGTGGTTCCGGACGAGGTGGACCCGGCCGCGGCGGCCGGCGAAGGCGCCCATGCCGTCGTGGTTGCCGGGGACGAGCCCCTCGCCCGAGCGGAGCGGGTCGCCCTGCCGGGACAGGACCTTGTAGCGGAAGCCGGCCGGCAGGTCGAGCAGGCCGTCGGGGTCGGGGACCAGCGGGCCGTAACCGGCGTGACGGCCGGTCGTCGGTGCGGCGACCGCGGTACCGGCGAAGAGTTCGGAGAGGGCACCGGAGAAGACGATGCCGGCGAGGATCTGACGTCGTGTTGCGGACATGAGGCAACCAACCCACTTCCTGTTGGCGGACAGGACTCGAAAGAGCGTGGTGTGACGCGTGACCCGCATGTGTGTACCACGCACAGGGGTGGCACGTGAACCATGCGGGCCACGCGGTGCCTCAAGGGGCGGCGGCTAGGCCAGCTCGGCCGTCAGCGTGATCGTGGTGCCCGTCAGCGCCTGGCTGACGGGGCAGTTCTTCTTGGCGTCCTCGGCGAGCGCCTGGAACTGGTCGGCGTCCAGGCCCGGCACCTCGCCGCGCACGGTCAGGTGGATGCCGGTGATGCCCTCGCCCGGCTGGAAGGTCACGTCGGCCTTGGTCTCCAGGCGGGTCGGCGGGTTGCCGGCCTTGGCCAGGCCGTTGGAGAAGGCCATCGAGAAGCAGGACGAGTGCGCGGCGGCGATGAGCTCCTCGGGGCTGGTCCTGCCGTTGGGCTCCTCGGCTCGCGACGGCCAGGAGACCTCGTAGGAACCGATGCCGGAGGAGTCGAGCGTGACCTCGCCCTTGCCCTTGAGGAGGTCGCCCTCCCAGACGGTGTGGGCGTGACGCACGGTGGCCATGGTGTATCCCTTTCGATCGGGTATGGCCCCCAAGCTACTGCGCGACCAGTCCCTTCGCGTCCCGCGCGAGCGCGGTGAGCCGCGAGATCGCCCGGAAGTACTTCTTCCGGTACCCGCCGTTCAGCATCTCTTCGCTGAACAGGCGGTCGAAGGGCAGCCCCGAGGCGAGCACGGGTATCTCGCGGTCGTAGAGCCGGTCGGCGAGCACGACGAGGCGCAGCGCGGTCGACTGGTCCGGGATCGGCTGGACGTCGGTGAGGCAGACCGCGGCGAGGTCGTCGGTGAGCGCGCCGTAGCGGCTCGGGTGCACCCTGGCCAGGTGGTCGAGCAGATGCGGGAAGTCGTCGAGGGAGGCGCCCGGGGTCGCGTACGCGGTCTTCGCGACGATCTCGTCGGAGTACGGGGCGGGGGCCTCGGGCAGACCGCGGTGGCGGTAGTCCTCGCCGTCGATCCGCAGCGGCCGGAAGTGCGCCGACAGTCCCTGGATCTCGCGCAGGAAGTCGGCCGCGGCGAACCGGCCCTCGCCGAGCTTGCCGGGCAGGGTGTTGGAGGTGGCGGCGAGCGCGACGCCCGCGTCGACCAGCTTGCCGAGCAGGGTGGACACGAGCACCGTGTCGCCCGGGTCGTCCAGCTCGAACTCGTCGATGCACAGCAGCCGGTGCCCGCTCAGGGTCTGCACGGTCTGCTGGAACCCGAGGGCGCCCACCAGGTTCGTGAGCTCCACGAAGGTGCCGAAGGCCTTGAGCGAGGGCTCGGCCGGGGTGGCGTGCCAGAGGGAGGCGAGCAGGTGGGTCTTGCCGACGCCGTAGCCGCCGTCGAGGTAGACGCCGCGCGGGCCGGTCGCGGCCGGCTTCTTCGGGGCCCTGGAGAACCAGCGGCGCCTGCCCGCGCCGGAGGCGTGGGCGCCGCCCAGCCCCTCGGCGAAGCCGCTCAGCACCTTGACGGCCTCGATCTGACTGGGCTGGTTCGGGTCCGGGATGTACGTGTCGAAGCGCACGGCGTCGAACCGGGGCGGCGGCACCATCTCCGCCACGAGGCGGTCGGCGGGGACATGCGGCTCTCGGGAGCAGAGCGAGAGCGGGGCCGCTTCGGTGGAAGCCGCTTCGGTTATGGCACGGGTCGACACAGTTCCCCACTGTAAGCGCCATGTCAGACTGCGGGGATGCGACGCCTGTTCCCTGTGACGGACATGACAGCCACCGACCGTGCCACGGGCGCGGCGGACGCCCAGGACGCGGAGGACGCGAAAGAGGCGAAGGGGGCGACGGCGGCCGCGCCGGACACCTCCGACCGGGAGTGGTCCCTCGACGAGCTCGCCGACGCCTACGCCTACCCGGCGGACGCCGCCGGCTCGCGCTGGCTGCGCGCCAACATGGTCGCCTCGCTCGACGGGGCAGGCCAGCACGACGGCCGGTCCCAGCCGCTGTCCTCCGACACCGACATGCGGATCTTCGGGACCCTGCGGGGCCTGGCCGACGTGGTCGTCGTCGGCGCCGAGACCGTGCGGGCGGAGGGTTACCGACCGGCCCGGGCGCGGGACGCCTTCGCGGCCCGGCGCGAGGCCGCGGGGCAGGGTCCGGCGCCGGTGATCGCCGTCGTGACGGCCTCGCTGGACCTGGATTTCTCGCTTCCGCTTTTCACCGAGCCGCTGGTGCCGACCCTGATCCTGACGGGCGCGGCGTCCTCCCCGGAGCGGCGGGCGGAGGCCGAGCGGGCGGGCGCCGAGGTGCTCGTCGCCGGCGACGGTCCCGGGGTCGATCCGGAACGTGCCGTCACGGCCCTCGCGGCGCGCGGTCTGCGGCGGCAGCTGACCGAGGGCGGACCCCGTCTGCTGGGCCAGTTCGTGGCCGCGGGCGTGCTCGACGAACTGTGCCTGACCGTCTCTCCGACGATGACCGCGGGCACCGCCCAGCGGATCGCCGGAGGCCCTGCCGTGGCGGTTCCGAAACGCTTCGCCGTGGCGTCGGTGCTGGAGCAGGACGGCTTTCTCTTCACCCGCTACCGTCGGATCTGACAATCGGCGGAATTTGTCGTTCCGCTTAGCGTCCGCTGGGCACACTTACTCTCGCAGTCCCCGTGTGGGCACGGGGAAGGATGGTTTCCGCAGAAGGGCTCCTGAGGTGTTCACAAGCGTTCTGATGATCGAGAAGCCCCTCACGTCCGTCGACGTGGATTTCGTCACCACCCTGCACGGCGACGAGGGCGTGTCCTTCATCGTGCTGATGCAGCCGCGTGGTGACCAGGCCGATGTCCTGCTGCGTGCCATCGACGACGTCGCCATGGGCGAACTGAAGGAAGCGACCCGGGAGGGCGAGGAGCCCGAGGGCAAGGACGCCCGGCCGCTCGCTGAGCAGGCCCTGGAGGTCTCGCTCCAGGCCCTGAGGAAGGCGGGCTGCGAGGCCGTCGGGCAGGTGGTCGAGGACCATCCCCTGGACAAGATGAAGTCCGTCGTGGACGAGGTGAACGCCGACGAGGTGATCGTGCTGACCGCCCCGCACTACGTGGAGGAGTTCTTCCACCGCGACTGGGCGTCCCGGGCCCGCCACAAGGTCGGGGTGCCCGTCCTGAAACTGTTCGCGCACAGCGAGTGAGCGCGTAGCGGCACCGCCGCGGGCCCTTGGGCGCCTCCGCCCCTTCCAGGCGGCGGGCCCCCGGGCCCCGCGCCTCCCGCAGGGCGGGACCCTAGCCCTCCGGCCTTTCCGGGCGGCGGGCCCCTGGGCCCGCCCCTCCCGCGCCGCGGGCCACCGCCCTCCGCCCCACCCACGCCGCGGGCCACCGCCCTCCGCCTCTCCCGCGCCGCGGGCCTCCGGGCCCCGTCCCTCTCGCGCCGGGGGCCACCGCCCTCCGCCCCTCCCACGCCGCAGCTCCCCGGGCCCCGGCCCCGAGGGCCGTCGGCCCCTCGGCCCCTCGGCCCCTCGCCGCGGGTCCCCCGGGCCCGTCCCTCC
This sequence comes from Streptomyces sp. NPDC101191, assembly GCF_044767915.1. Lineage (NCBI taxonomy): Bacteria > Bacillati > Actinomycetota > Actinomycetes > Kitasatosporales > Streptomycetaceae > Streptomyces > Streptomyces sp. NPDC101191. The sequence continues at coordinate 102,112 of NZ_JBIWOU010000008.1, read as the reverse complement.
CACGCTCGGAATCCTCGGCCTCCGGCCTTTCCGGGCGGGGGGTCCCCGGGCCCGCTCCTCCCGCGCCGCGGGACCCTGGGCCTCCGCCCCTTCCGGGCGGCGGGCCTCCGGTCCCGAGGCGGCCTGTCCCTCGGCCTCCGGGCCTCCGCCCTCCGCCCCACCCGCGCCGCGGCGCCCCGGGCCCCCGCCGCCGAGGCGGCCTGTCCCTCGGCCTCCGGGCCTCCGCCCTCCGCCCCACCCGCGCCGCGGCTCCCCGCGCCCCGGCCCCGACGCGGCCTGTCCCTCGGCCCCCACGCCCCCGGCCCCCGCCTCCCCGGCCCCCGCCGCCCCGGTCGCCCGGGGCCGAGGGCGTGCCGCCCCCGCCGCCCCGGTCGCCCGGGGCCGAGGGCGTGCCGCCCGGGGCGCCCGTCGCCAGCCACTAGGCTGGAGTCTCGACATCCGCACGTACCCCCGGGGAGAGATCCGCATGGCACCCGCCATCCCTGCCGCCATGGAACGGCCGCACTTCATCGGCATCGGCGGTGCCGGAATGTCGGGCATCGCGAAGATCCTCGCCCAGCGCGGCGCCAAGGTCGCGGGCAGTGACGCCAAGGAGTCCGCGACCGCCGAGTCGCTGCGCGCGCTGGGCGCCACCGTGCACATCGGACACGCCGCCGAGCACCTGGCCGACGACGCCTCCGCCGTCGTCGTCTCCAGCGCCATCCGCGCCGACAACCCGGAGCTGGCCCGCGCCGCGGAGCTCGGCATCCCGGTCGTCCACCGCTCCGACGCGCTCGCCTCCCTCATGGACGGCCTGAGCGCGATCGCCGTCGCCGGCACGCACGGCAAGACGACGACCACCTCGATGCTGGCCGTCGCCCTCACCGAGCTCGGCCTCGACCCCTCGTACGCGATCGGCGGCGACCTCGCCGGCCCCGGCACCAACGCCCGGCACGGCGACGGCCGGGTCTTCGTGGCCGAGGCGGACGAAAGCGACCGCAGCTTCCAGAAGTACGACCCCGAGGTCGCGATCGTCCTCAACGTCGAGCTGGACCACCACGCCAACTACGCGTCGATGGACGAGATCTACGAGTCCTTCGAGGCCTTTGCCGCCAAGATCCGCCCCGGCGGCACCCTCGTCGTCGGCGAGCACTCCGGCGCCCGTGAGCTGGCCCGCCGGGTGGCCGGCCGCGAGGGCCTGACGGTCCTGACCGTCGGCGAGTCCGAGGACTCCGACGCCCGCATCCTGAAGATCGTGCCGAACGGCATGAAGAGCGAGGTCACCGTCGCCCTCGACGGCACCGAGCACACCTTCACCGTCTCCGTCCCCGGCCGCCACTACGCCCACAACGCCGCCGCGGCCCTCGCGGCCGGCTCCCGCGTCGGCATCGACCCGGCCGAGCTGGCCCAGGCCCTCACCGCCTACACCGGTGTCGGCCGGCGCCTCCAGCTCAAGGGCGAGGCCGCGGGCGTCCAGGTCATCGACTCGTACGCGCACCACCCCACCGAGATGACCGCCGACCTGGAGGCCATGCGGGGCGCCGCCGGCGCCTCCCGGCTGCTGGTCGTCTTCCAGCCGCACCTCTTCTCCCGCACCCAGGAGCTGGGCCGGGAGATGGGCGAGGCCCTCGCGCTCGCCGACGCCTCCGTGGTCCTGGACATCTACCCGGCCCGCGAGGACCCGATCCCGGGCGTCACGAGCGAGCTGATCATCGCCGCGGCCCGTACGGCCGGGGCCGACGTCACGCCCGTGAGCGACAAGGCCGCCGTGCCCGAGGTCGTCGCGGGAATGGCGAAGCCCGGTGACCTGGTTCTGACCATGGGGGCGGGTGACGTCACGGACCTGGGTCCGAAGATCCTCGCCCACCTGTCGAGCTGATCGAGGGCGGACCGGAGCCGACCGGCCGCCGAGGGAGCGAACGATGGCGTACGACGTCGAGAAGACCGACGAGGAATGGCAGGCGGAGCTGACGCCGTCGGAGTACCAGGTGCTCCGGCTGGCCGGTACCGAGCCCGCCTTCCGCGGTGAGTACACGGACACGAAGACCAAGGGCGTCTACTCCTGCCGGGCCTGCGGCGCCGAGCTCTTCACGTCGACGGAGAAGTTCGAGTCGCACTGCGGCTGGCCGTCCTTCTACGACCCGAAGGACAGCTCCGCCGTCGAGCTGGTCGCGGACACGTCCCACGGCATGATCCGCACCGAGGTGCGCTGCGCCCGCTGCGGCTCCCACCTGGGGCACGTCTTCGAGGGCGAGGGCTACCCGACCCCGACCGACCAGCGGTACTGCATCAACTCGATCTCGCTGCGGCTGGAGCCGGACGAGAGCTGAGCGGTACGGACCACGGACACGCACCTGAGCCGATCGGCGCCCCGAGCGCCGGTCGGCTCAGCTGTTTCCGGCCACCGCCTCGGCTGCCCCGCACGCCGGGCAGACCCCCCGGTACGTGACCTCCACCCCCGTCACCGTGAAGCCGTAGCGTTCCGCCTCCGGAAGTCCGTCCAGCGGATCGCCCTCCGGGTGGACGTCGCGGACCGTGCCGCAGCCCGCGCAGACCAGGTGCTGGTGCGCCCGGTGGGCGTTCGGGTCGTAGCGCTTGGCGCGGCCGACGCTGGACACCTCCAGCACCTCGCCGAGCGAGACGAGCTCGCCCAGCGTGTTGTACACCGTGGCGCGCGAGATCTCCGGCAGTCGCGCCGTGGCGCGGGAGAGCACCTCGTCGGCGGTCAGATGGATGTGCTCGCCGTCGAGGACCTCGGCGACCACGCGTCGCTGGGCGGTCATGCGCCAGCCACGTCGGCGAAGCCGTTCCAGCAGATTGCTCATGGTCACCAGCCTTGCTGTGCGAGTAATCCGTATGAGTCCGGCTGTCGTATTGACTTGGACTGGGTCCACCATAGGATCGACTCCAGTAGTAGCCAAGAGGGTGTACGCCGGTCACACCGGTGTCGTCACCCCGACGCCTCGGCAGTTCCCGAGCTCCGCGATCCGAATGGTTCGGAAGGAAAGACCGATGTCTGAGCAGAAGCACGATCCCCTTGTCACCGAGAACGAGGCGGCGGCGGAAGGCACCGGCGGCTGCCCGGTCGCGCACGGCCGTGCCGCGCACCCCACCCAGGGCGGGGGCAACCGCCAGTGGTGGCCGGAGCGGCTCAATCTGAAGATCCTCGCCAAGAACACCGCCGTCTCGAACCCCCTCGGTGAGGAGTTCGACTACGCGGAGGCCTTCAAGGCCCTCGACCTCGCCGCCGTCAAGCAGGACATCGCCGAGGTGCTCACCACCTCGCAGGACTGGTGGCCCGCCGACTTCGGCCACTACGGCCCGCTGATGGTCCGCATGGCCTGGCACAGCGCCGGCACCTACCGCATCAGCGACGGCCGCGGCGGCGCCGGCGGCGGTCAGCAGCGCTTCGCCCCGCTGAACAGCTGGCCGGACAACGCGAACCTGGACAAGGCCCGCCGTCTGCTGTGGCCGGTCAAGAAGAAGTACGGCAAGGCCATCTCCTGGGCCGACCTCATGGTCCTCACCGGCAACGTGGCCCTGGAGACCATGGGCTTCGAGACCTTCGGCTTCGGCGGCGGCCGCGTCGACGAGTGGGAGCCGGACGAGGACGTCTACTGGGGTCCCGAGACGGAGTGGCTCGCCGACGAGCGCTACTCCGGCGACCGGGAGCTGGAGAACCCGCTCGCCGCCGTCCAGATGGGCCTCATCTACGTCAACCCGGAGGGCCCCAACGGCAACCCGGACCCGATCGCCGCGGCCCGCGACATCCGCGAGACCTTCGCGCGGATGGCGATGAACGACGAGGAGACCGTCGCCCTCATCGCAGGTGGCCACACCTTCGGCAAGACGCACGGCGCCGGCCCGGCGGACAACGTGGGCGAGGACCCGGAGGCCGCGCCCATCGAGCAGCTCGGCCTCGGCTGGAAGAGCTCCTACAGCACGGGCGTCGGCAAGGACGCCATCACGTCCGGCCTGGAGGTCACCTGGACGGAGACGCCGACCCAGTGGGGCAACGGCTTCTTCAAGAACCTCTTCGAGTACGAGTACGAGCTCGGCAAGAGCCCGGCCGGCGCCCACCAGTGGGTCGCGAAGAACGCCGAGGCGGTCATCCCCGACGCCTACGACGCGTCGAAGAAGCACCTGCCGACGATGCTCACCACCGACCTGGCGCTCAAGCTCGACCCGGTCTACGGGCCGATCTCGCGTCGCTTCTACGAGAACCCGGACCAGTTCGCGGACGCCTTCGCCCGCGCCTGGTACAAGCTCACCCACCGCGACATGGGCCCCGTCGTGCGCTACCTCGGCGCCGAGGTCCCGAGCGAGGAGCTGCTCTGGCAGGACCCGCTGCCGGCGCGCCAGGGCGAGACGATCGACGCCGCGGACGTCGCCTCCCTCAAGGAGCAGATCCTCGGTTCCGACCTCTCGGTGACCCAGCTGGTCTCCGCCGCCTGGGCGGCCGCCGCCTCCTTCCGCGGCAGCGACAAGCGCGGTGGCGCCAACGGCGGCCGCATCCGCCTGGAGCCGCAGCGCGGCTGGCAGGCCAACAACCCGGACGAGCTCGCCCAGGTGCTGCGCGTCCTGGAGGGCGTCCAGGAGTCCTTCAACAAGGCCGGCGGCAAGCAGGTCTCGATCGCCGACCTCGTCGTCCTCGCGGGCAGCGCGGCCGTCGAGAAGGCCGCCAAGGACGCCGGCTTCGACGTCCAGGTCCCGTTCTCCGCGGGCCGCGTCGACGCCTCCCAGGAGCAGACGGACGTCGAGTCCTTCGCCGCCCTGGAGCCGACCGCGGACGGCTTCCGCAACTACCTGGGCAAGGGCCACCGCCTCCCCGCCGAGTACCTGCTCGTCGACAAGGCGAACCTGCTCACCCTGTCCGCGCCGGAGATGACGGTCCTCGTCGGCGGTCTGCGCGCCCTGGGCGTCACGCAGCCGCAGTCCTCCCTCGGTGTCCTCACCGAGACCCCGGGCAAGCTGACGAACGACTTCTTCGTCAACCTGCTCGACCTGGGCACCGTCTGGCAGTCCACCTCCGACGACCAGACCACGTTCGAGGCCCGTGACGCCTCCGGCAAGGTCAAGTGGACCGGCACCCGTGCCGACCTGGTCTTCGGCGCCAACGCCGAGCTGCGCGCCGTCGCCGAGGTCTACGCCTCCGACGACGCCCGGGAGAAGTTCGTGACGGACTTCGTCGCGGCGTGGGCCAAGGTCATGGACCTGGACCGGTTCGACCTGCGCTGAACGGCTCGCGCCTGACGGGCGCGTGAACGGACCCCGGGCCCCGGGCGGATCTCCCGCCCGGGGCCCTGGTCGTACCCGAGCGCGCCGGATCCAGCGCCCACGCCTCGCCGGTCAGCCGAAGTCCGGGGCCGCCCGCCCGAGGACGCCCGGCGCGCATGAACATCACCCGGACGTCCTGTCAGAATGACGCCGACACAGATGGATCAAGGGGAGGGAAGAAGAACATGGCTGTCAGCAGGAGACTGTTCATGGGCGGCTTCACGGCCGGGGCCGTGACCGTGGCCGTCGGCACGACGGCGGGGGAGGCCGAGGCGGCCGGACCGGTCGAGACCTTCGCCGGGGAGGTGCACGCGGAGCGCTTCACGACGAACTCCGCGACCAACTCCGCCTTCCTGAAGACCACGTCCACCGGTGAGCACGCCGCCACGGTCTACCAGGCCGGCACCAGCGGCACCGGCGTCGCCCTCAACGTGATCTCCGACAACCCCGGCACGTCGGCGATGTACCTCTCCGGTACGGAGACCGGCCGCGGCACCCTGAAGATCGCCCACCGCGGCTACACCGACGCCTCGGACGCCAACGCCGCCGCGCTCTCCATCGACCTCCAGACCCCCGGCGCGACCGACCCCCAGAAGCCCGGCACCGCCGCCCAGGGCATCTACGTCACCGCCACCCACGGCCCCACCACCGGCGCCCTGCTCGTGCTGCGCAACAACGCGAACCTCGACGACCTCACCGTCAAGGGCACCGGCCTCATCGGCATCGGCATCGACCGCGGCGCCACCCCGCGCGCCCAGGTCCACATCGTGCAGCGCACCGACAAGCCGGGCCTCCTGGTCGACGGCACCGTCGAGGTCGGCAACACCGCCACCCCGCCCGCCGGCACCGTCTCGGCGGCCGGCGGCGGCACGCTCTACGCCCAGAACGGCGAGCTGTGGTGGCGCGGCTCCGCCGGCACCCGTACCCGAATAGCCCCGGCATAAGGAGAGAGAAGAAACCGATGGTGCAGCTCACCCCGGACGAGTTGGTCGCGGAGTTCCAGGACGCGGTCGTCGAGCTCTATTTCGCGCGCAAGCGCATCGGCGCCCTGGAGGCCGAGAACGCCGCCCTCAAGGCGCGGCTGACGGCCCCCGTGCCCTCGCAGGGGGTGCCCGCCGAGGTGCCGGCCGAGGTGCCCGCCGACCCCGCACGTGACGCGGCCCGTGACGCCGCGGGCGAGGCCGGCGGTGGGGAGCAGTGGTTCACGGCCGGGCCGGGAGAGCCGGCGGCGTAGCACCCCGGCTCCCCGCGCCGTCAGTGGACGGACAGGCCGCCGTCCACGAAGACCGCCTGCCCCGTGACGTACGCGGAGGCCCGGCTCGCCAGGAACACGGCGGCCCCCTCGAAGTCCTCGGCGAGCCCGTTGCGCCCGATCATCGTGCGCGCGGCGAGCTCGGCGACCTTCGCCGCGTCGGACGACAGGCGCTCGTTCAGCGGGGTCATCACGAAGCCCGGCACCAGGGTGTTGACGGTGACGCCGTACGGGGACCAGGCCTCGGCCTGCGACCGCGCGAGCGACTCCAGCGCGCCCTTCGACACGCCGTAGGCCCCGGACTGCACGAACGCCCGGTGCGCCTGCTGCGAGGTCACGTGGATGATCCGCCCGAAACCGCGCTCGGCCATCCCGGGCCCGAAGCGCTGCCCGAGCAGGAACGGCGCCTCCAGGTTCACGGTCATCGTCCGGTCCCAGACCTCGTCGGAGAGGTCGGACAGCGGCGGACGCAGGTTGATCCCGGCCGAGTTGACGAGGATGTCCGGCTCGCCTTGGACGGCCGCGGCCTCCTCGGCGACCGCCCGGACGCCCTCGCGGGTGCCGAGGTCGCCGCTGACCCAGGCCGCGGTCGCGCCGAACCCGGTCAGCTCGTCGACGGCCGCCTTCAGCTCGGCCTCGCGCCGGGCGACGATCACGACCTTCGCCCCGGCCCGCGCCAGGGCACGGGCGATGGCCTTGCCGATCCCCGAACTGCCGCCCGTGACCAGGGCGGTACGTCCGGAGAGGGAGAACAGGTCGTCCAGATACGTCATCAGATCTGCTCGCAGCGCGCGACGAACGCGCCCCAGGCAGCGGGCGCGAGCGCCAGCTGCGCGTCCTTGGGGCGCTTGGAGTCGCGGACGTGGACGGTACCGGGGCAGGCGGCCACCTCGACGCAGTCGTCGCCGGAGCCGCTGCTGTAGCTGGACTTGTGCCAGGAGAGCGCCACTTCGACACAGTCGCCGTCGCCGCCGCTGCTGTAGCTGCTCTTGAACCAGGCCAGGTCTGTGGTGCTCATGTCGCTCCTCGCATCTGCCGCAACAGGCTCTGGGAGTCTTCCAGGGTAAGAGCCTGTGAGCGCATCCTGGCATACCGCATCTGGAGGATGCCGACGACCTTGGAGTCGGTGACAAGCAGTCTGCTTTCCTGCCCCTCGCAGTACGCGTACCAATGGTTCTCGGGTGTCTCCAGCAACCGCATCGGTCCGGCGAGCCCCGCGTGATGCCCCCGTCCCTGCTCCATCACCTGGATCTCGATGTTGCGCTGCTCGGACATCCGCAGGATGTGCTCGATCTGCGCGCGGTGCACCTCGGTCCCGCCCGTCCGGCGACGGAGCACGTGCTCCTCGACGATGAAGCTGTAGGCGGTGTTGGGGCGTTCGGCGAGCAGCTTGTGACGCCCCATCCGCGCCGCGAGCTTCTCCTCGACCTCCCCGTCCCCGAGCGGCGGCAACTGCTGCTCGAACAGGGTCTTCGCGTACGGCTCGATCTGTAACAGCCCCGGCACCAGCCGGTTCTCGTACGTGTACAGGCACAGCGCCGTCGCCTCCAGCCTGGCCCACCGCTGGAACCAACTGGCCAGCCCCGGCTGCCGCGACAGGTGCTTCGCCGCCGCCCGGACCACCCCGAACGCGTCCAGCAGCGACTCCGCCCGGTCGACGAACGTCGGCGACGGGAACCGTCGCCCCTGCTCGACCGACGCGATCGTCTCCCGCGAATACCGCACCTGCGCGGCGAACTCCTCCTGGGTGAGTCCCGCCCGTCTGCGGAACGCCTTGACCACCTCCCCGAAGGCCTTCAGGCTGTCCGAGGTCTCGGGTTCCGCGATTCCGTCCGTCGTCATCACGCGCACCTCCCACCCCGTATGGTCACGGGCCGTGATGAGTACTGTCCACCCTTCGCACTCGTACGCTCACGCAGCGTACGAGTTGCTGACCTGGGAACCCGCACCCGGCGCCGCCACATTGGCCCCATGACGACGCAGCAGACCCGCCAAGATCCGGTCACCGTACGTGTGTTCACCCAGCGCTTCAGCTCGACGCCGCGCGGAGCCCGGCTCGCGCGTCGGCTGGCCCTCCACCAGCTCGACCGGTGGGGCGTCCCGCACGGGAGCGCGGACTCCGACGCCGCCGCGCAGATCGTCGCGGAGCTCGCGGCGAACGCCGTCACCCACGGCCGCGTACCTGGCCGGGACTTCGAGCTGGCGCTGTCGTACCGGCAGGGCGAGAGCCTGCGCATCGACGTCTCCGACACGCGGACGGAACGCCGGCCCGGCCCCGTACGGCCCGAGGTGGCCCCGCTCTCCGACCGTGGCCGGGGCCTCCTTCTCGTCGACGCGCTCGCGACCCGCTGGGAGATCCTGGACCGCGTCCCGATCGGCAAGACGGTCCGGGCCGAACTCGACCTCTCGTCCACGGGGACACGCCACCTCCGCGCGGGCGCCAGGGGCGCTACGGGCGTCACGGGTGTCACCTGAGTCACGGCCGGCGAGCTCCAGGGCCGGAATCGCCTGTTCCCTGTACCTCGTCGGTAACAGGACGACACGGCGCGCATGGCGTGCGGGGCGGTCAGGTACAGACTTTTCAGGAAGACGAGAGTCGAGAGCGGCCGCCTGCGGCCGACCACGGGGGATACGACATGAAGACTCACTGGAAGTCCTGTGCCATAGGGGCCGCGGTGGCGGCCGCCCTGCTCGGGACCACGGCCTGCGAGCCCGGCGCGTCCGACGCCGCGGGCACGGGCACGCCCTCGGCCCCGCCGAGCGCGACGGGCGCACCGACCCCGACGGTCTCGGCACAGCCGGGCGGGACCTCCGCACCGAAGCCGAGCGGCACCTCGGCCAACCCGGGCGGGAACGGCGGCAGCGGTGAGGGCGGCGGGAGCGGCGGCACCGTCGCCGCCTGCACCGCGGAGGACCTCGGGGTCTCGTCCCGGAAGGAGCCCGCGGACAGCAAGGAGGCCCGGCACCTCCTCCTCACCGTCCAGAACGCCGGCAGCGAGAAGTGCGTCCTCTACCGCTTCCCGTACGTGCGACTCGGCGCGGACGCGCGGACCACGGTGCCCGTGATCAAGGACAGCGACCCGGACCCCGGCCGGCCCGTCACCCTCGCGCCGGGCGAGGAGGCCCACGTCGCCCTGCTCGTCGCCGGTGGCCACAGGGACGAATACCAGGCGAAGAGCATCACCCTGACCCTCCAGGGCAGCAAGGCCGGCAGCAGGGCGAGCAAGCCGATCGACGTGCCCCTGCCCGTCGCAACCCTGTACGCGGACGACGGCCAGCTCGTCACGTACTGGACGACCGCCGAGGGCATGGCCCTGGACTTCATCATGTCGAAGTGACGGTCGGGCGGGCGCAGGCGGCCACCACCTCCGCGCGACGGCGGGACTCCGTTCCCGACGGGGCCACCTCCGCCCGCCGGGGTGCGGATCATGACGAACCCCGACAAGCTGGTCCTCGCGGGGCGGCAGTACGCCCCGATGTCACATTTCCGGGCGCCCGGCGGTCCTCATCGATGACGGGCGCTCCACCGGGGGCCCCGCGTACCGGAAGGACACGACCGCGATGACCACGATCCTGGTGACCGGCGGTACCGGCACCCTCGGCCGGCTCGTCACGGAGCGGCTGCGCGCGGCCGGGCACGAGGTGCGGGTGCTGAGCCGGCACGCCCAGCCGTACGCCGTCGACCTGCGCGAGGGCGGCCCGGGGCTCGACGCGGCCCTGGACGGCGTGGACACCGTCGTGCACTGCGCCAGCACGCCGCGCGGCGGCGACGAGCAGGCGGCGCGCCATCTGGTCGGGGCGGCCCGCCGGGCGGGCGTCCGGCACCTCGTGTACATCTCCATCGTCGGCGTCGACCAGGTGCCGTTCGGCTACTACACCACCAAGCTGGCCGTCGAGCGGATCGTCGAGGAGTCGGGGCTCGGCTGGACGCTCCTGCGCGCGACCCAGTTCCACGACCTCGTCCTCCAGGTCCTGGAGTACGCGGCCAAGCTGCCCGTCATGCCGCTCCCGGCCGGCGTCTCCGACCAGCCGATCGACGTCGGCGAGGTCGCCGACCGGCTGTGCGCGCTGGCCGTCGGCGATCCGGCGGGGCGCGTCGCCGACATGGGCGGCCCGGAGGTCCGGGCCTTCCCCGACCTGGCCCGGGCCTACCTCCGCGCGAGCGGCCGCCGCCGCGGCCTCCTGAACGTGCCCCTGGCGGGCAAGGCGTACCGGGCCTTCCGTGCGGGCGGGCACCTGGCACCGGGGCGGGCGGAAGGGCGCATCACCTTCGAGCAGTACCTGTCGACCCGGCCGGGGGCGCGGGTCTGAGACCGCGGGGCGGGCGCCGGTGCGGGGTCCCCGAGGTGCGGCGGGCGCGGGGGCTCACGCGTCGCCGGCGCCCGTCATGCTGATCACGACCTTTCCGAAGGAGGCTCCGGAGGCGTAGTGACGGAAGGCCTCCGGAGCCTCGTCGAACCGGAAGGTGCGGTCCAGGACCGGGCGGATCCGCTCCCGCTCGACGACCTCGTTCATCTCCAGGAACTGCGCGCGGCTGCCGACGGCGAGCGCACGCACGGTGGCGCCGGAGCCGAACAGCACCCGCGGGTCGAGGGGCGGTGCGGAGTCGGCGACGAAGCCGACGCAGGCGACGCGGCCCGCCACCCGTACCGCCTTCAGGGACGCGTCGAGCGAGCCCGCGACGTCGACCACGCGATCGGCGCCCTGACCTGCCGTCAACTCCCGCACGGCCTCGTGCCAGTCGGGCGTGGCCCGGTAGTCGATCACCTCGTCCGCGCCGAGCTCGTAGAGGCGCGCGGCCTTGGCCGGACCGCTGGTGGTGGCGATCACGCGGGCGCCGAGGGCCTTGCCCAGTCGGAGGGCGAACAGGGACACGCCGCCGGAGCCGAGGGTGACGAGCGTCTGCCCGGGGCGCAGCCCGCCGGTCCCGCCGTTCCCGTCGCCGGTCAGGGCGTTCCAGGCGGTGACGGCGGCGACGGGGAGCGTCGCGGCCTCCTCGTACGACAGGTGCTCGGGGACCGGCACCAGCGCGGCCGCGTCGAGCACGGCGAACTCGGTGAGCAGGCCGTCCAGCGAGCCGCCGAGCTGCGGCAGGTGCCGGAGGTCGAAGGGGCCGTCCTGCCAGCTCGGGAACACCGAGGCCGCCACGCGTTCCCCGACCCGTACGGAGGTGACGCCGGGCCCCACCGCGACGACCTGGCCGGCGCCGTCCGCGAGCGGGACGACGTCGGGCTTCACGGGCAGGACGTAGGTGCCGCGGAGCACCAGCAGGTCGCGATAGCTCAGCGAGGCCGCGCGCACGGCCACGAGGACCTGCCCGGGGCCGGGGGAGGGGACGGCCGGGTGCTCACGGAGCGCGAGCCCGTCGATGCCCGCGCCGCTGTCGACGTGGTAACTGCGCACGTTTCAGGCTCCGTTCGAGGAGGTGGTGCCGGGGCCGGTGGGGGCGGTGCTGAACGACGCAGCGCCGACGAGGACGAGGCCGGGTACGTGCGGACCATGAGTGCTGCGGGCGACGACCCGCGGAAGCGGCTGCTGGCCGTGTTCGACGAGCTGGGGCGGATCATCGCGGCGCCGGACTTCCGGGGCTGCCGGTATCTCGCGGCGGACCTCGCCCTGGCGGACCCGGAGCACCCGGGGCGGGCGGTCACCCGCGCGTACCGCGAGCGCGTGACCGGCCTCCTCGAGGGCGAACTGGTCCGCCTCGGCCACCCGCGGCCGGCCCGCGCCGCCACCCAGCTCCTCGTCCTCGTCGACGGCGTCCTCGCGGTGGGGGCCACCCGCCCGGGCGCGGACCCGGCCGACGCGGCGCGGGAGCTGGCGGAGGGGATCCTGTCGGAGGTCTGAGCCGTCCGCGCGGGGTCGCGTGACGCGCCTGCTGTCAACTGGGGCGACTCTGTGACCTGCGGTGAAGGCCTCGTGAAGAAGATGATCATGAGGGAAGGGTGGCGGTTAGCCTGCCCGAATGAAACTCATGTTCGGACGAAGAAGCCGCTTCGCCCAGCTCGCGCTCGGCGCGGCCGTGGCCGCCTCCGTCCTGCTTCCCACCCAGCCCGCCCAGGCCGCCTCGGGCCTGGACCCGTTCGCCGCGAACTTCAAGCTCACTCGCGTCGACGGGGACAAGACGGGCCTCATCGACTCCGCGGAGGCCGCCGGAGTCGCCAAGGCGTCCGTCACCGACGTCCTGGGTACCCGGACCGGGCGTCCGGGGCTGTGCCACGCCACCGCGCTGAACGGGGCACTCAAGCCCGACGGGTTCTGCTGGGACGACGAGGACGACCGGTCCAACTACGCGGACGGCGGCGGTGGCTGGATGCCGCAGGGCTTCGCGGGTTCGCATGCCGCCACCGCCGACGGGCTGTATGCGGGCCGCTCCCTCACCGCCACCTCCTGGTACCACGGCACGTACGTGGAGAGCCGCACCCCGAAGACCGTCGAGGACTACGCGAGGGTCACGATCGCGGAGTCGGCCGGCGGCCAGGTCAAGTACGGGCACATCGCGCTCGTGGAGCCGGTCGCCGGCAACTTCAAGCCGCTCCAGTACCCCTCCCACTCGGACGGCGTCGCCTGGTACGGCAACCGCCTGTTCGTCGCCAACGGCGCGGAACTCCAGGTCTTCGACCTCACGCGCATGTGGCGCATGAACGACACCACGAGCGCCCTCACCAGCCTGGAGTCGGGCAAGACCTCCGCGCGCTTCCACCTGTGGGCCATGCCGCTCGTCGCCCGCTACAGCACCGTCGGCACCGCCGTCGTCGACAACGTCACCACCGCCTGGGCCAACAACAGCCCGCGCGCCTGCGGTCCGTCCGTCAGCGACATCCTGTGCCTCAGCAGCCTGAGCGTCGACCGCTCCGGCGCGACGCCGGCCCTGGTCTCGGTGGAGAACCGGAGCGGCGCGGGCGCCCGCATCGTCCGCTGGCCGCTGTCCGCCCTCGGCACCGGCCTTCCCACCACGGTCGCCTCGGAGACCACGGGATACACCTCTCCCGTGTGGGGCATCCAGGGCACGGCCACGGACGGCACCAACTACTACATGAGCGGCACCTGCCCCACGTACTGGCCGGGCGGCACCGACCTCTGGTCCTGCATCCACGTGGCCAAGCCCGGTGAGGCCCCGCACGTCCTCACCCAGGCGCCCCAGCTGACCCAGGGCCTGTCCTGGGACCCCCTCGCCAAGCGGCTCTGGGGTGCCAACGAGGCACTGGTGGACGCCAGCGGACCGCGCAGGGTCGTCTTCAACATCGAGCCCGACGCGGGCAAGCCCGTCGACGGCTGGAGCTGGCTCTCCAACTTCCACGTGGCGGGCTCGGTCTGCGCGACGCCCCAGGGCAACGGCACCGCCAACGGCACCCCGATCACGGTGTGGACCTGCACCGGGTCGGACGCCCAGCGGTGGAAGTACGAGAACGGCCTGATCGTCCACAAGGCGAGCGGCAAGTGCATCACCCCCGAGGCCAACGGCGCGAACACCAACGGCGCGCTGCTGACCCTGTGGACGTGCAACCCCGCCAGTGACGTCCAGCGGTTCTCCCCGTCGGCCGACGGCAGCGCCGTCAACGCCTACGGCAAGGCCCTCACCCCGAAGGGCAACTCGCTGGGCAACGGCGTCTGGCTGACCCTGTGGACCCAGGGCAGCCCCACCCCCGACGTCCAGGACTGGGTGGTGAAGGGCTTCTAGTCCCGCACCGCTCCCCGCACACCGAGAAGGGGCCGGCCCGTACCTGGGCCGGCCCCTTCTCGGCGCTCGCGGTCGTGGACCAGGCCGTCAGGGGACGACCGGCGGGTCCGGGGTCAGGCGCCGGCGGGCTGGAGGAGGTCCCAGCGGTTGCCGTAGAGGTCTTCGAAGACCGCGACCGAGCCGTACGGCTCGTGGCGCGGGTCCTCCAGGAAGCGGACGCCCTCGGCCGTCATGTGCGCGTGGTCGCGGGCGAAGTCGTCGGTGTACAGGAAGAAGCCGACCCGGCCGCCCGTCTGGGCGCCGACCGCCGCGGCCTGCGCCTCGCCCTTCGCCTTGGCGAGCAGCAGCCCCGTGCCCTGCCCGCCGCGCGGGCGCACCACGACCCAGCGGCTGCCGTCGCCGCGGTCGGTGTCCTCGGCGAGCTCGAAGCCGAGGGCGCGGGTGTAGAAGTCGATCGCCTCGTCGTAGTCGCCGACGACGAGGGTGACCAGGGCGAGGGTGGGGAGCTGCGGAGTGCCGGACATGAGGCCAAGGTAATACGTATGACGGCTGCCGTGCCAACGGAGGCGCGGCGCGGGTCGGGCCCGCGGATGGGGGCCTGCCTTGGGTGCGCGCCGGTGGGCGCCTGCCCTGGGCGCGCGGCCGGCGGGGGCGCTCGCCTGCCGGGGCCTGCCGGGGTCTGCTGGGGCCTGCCGGGCGCGTGCCCGCCTGCCGGTGCCGGTCCGACCCTCAGCGCAGGTCCAGCCGCATCAGGATCCGTGGATGCCCCGCCAGTACCGACGTCGTGTCCGCCGCGTGCACGAAGCCCGCGCGTGCGAAGTTCTTGCGGAGGCCCGCGTACGCCATCGTCAGGTCGACCCTCGCGTCCCCGTTGTCCAGGGGGTAGGCCTCGACGGCCGGGGCGCCGTGCTCGCGGGCGAAGGCGACCGCGCCCGCGATCAGGGCGTGCGAGACGCCCTGCTTGCGGTGGCCGGGGCGGACCCGGACGCACCACAGGGACCAGACCGGCAGGTCGTCGACGTGCGGGATCTTGCGGCTGTGGGCGAAGGACGTCTCCGCGCGCGGCGCCACGGCGGCCCAGCCGACCGGCTCGTCGCCGTCGTAGGCGAGCACTCCCGGCGGGGGGTCCGCGCGGCACAGTCCGGCGACGTACTCGCCGCGGGCCGGGCCGACGAGCGACGTGTTGAGCCGGGATCCGATCCGGTAGCTCAGACAGAAGCAGACGTTGGCCGTCGGCGACTTCGGACCGATCACGGCGCGGACGTCCTCGTAGACCGAGGCCGGGCGGACTTCGATGCTCATGACACCCACGATGTCACGGCGGGCCCGCCCACGTGCCCGTGTTCCGTGCCGGCCGACCCGCCGTGCGCGCCGGTGTCCTGGACGGGCCGACGCCGCATGAGTGCTGGTGTCCTGGGCGGGTCGGCGCCGCGTGAGTGCCGGTGTCCTGGGCGGGTCGGCGCCGCGTGAGTGCTGGTGTCCTGGGCGGGTCGGCGCCGCGTGAGTGCCGGTGTCCTGGACGGGTCGACGCCGCGTACGCGCCGGGGTCGCACGGGCCGGCTCGCCGTAGGCGCGCGCCCCTGTTCCGACCGTCCGAATCGGCCCGGTGGGTCCGTACCCTTCGCCGGCCGGCCCGGGCCCACGCGCCCGTGTCCCGCCCCCGCCGACGTGGGCCGCGCCCCTGTCGTGCACACGTACGAGTGGGAGAATGCCCCCCATGGACACGCGGGAACTGGGTCTCCTCGCCGAGCGGGCCCGTGCGCTCGTCGCCGGAGGGCAGCGGCGGGTGCTCGGGATCGCCGGGCCGCCCGGGGCCGGGAAGTCCACGCTGGCCGCCCGCCTCACCGCCCGCCTCGACGGGCTCGCCGCGCTCGTCCCGATGGACGGCTTCCATCTGGCCCAGGCCGAGCTGGAGCGGCTCGGCCGCGCCGGGCGCAAGGGCGCCCCCGACACCTTCGACGCCGCCGGCTACACCGCCCTCCTCGTCCGGCTCCGTGCCGCCGAGCCGGGCGTCACCGTCTACGCGCCCGCCTTCGACCGCGCCCTGGAGGAGCCCGTCGCCGGGGCGATACCCGTACCGCCAGAGGTGCCGCTCGTCATCACCGAGGGGAACTACCTGCTGCACGAGGAAGGGCACTGGGCGGGCGTGCTCCCCCTGCTCGACGAGGCCTGGTACCTGGACCTCGACGACCGGCGGCGCGTCCCGAGGCTCGTCGCCCGGCACGTGCGCTTCGGCAAGGACCCGGCGCGCGCCGCCCGCTGGGTCGCCGAGTCCGACGAGGCCAACGCCCGCCTGGTGGCGCGGAGTCGGGACCGGGCCCATCTCGTCGTACGGATGAGCTGAAGGGCTCCGGGGTCTGCCCTGGGGGGTGTTCTGGCGATCAGGCCGGGCTCGCGGGGGCCACCGCCCCTGACCCGGCCCGATCGACGGGACACCCCCTAGCATGCGCGCATGACCCACGCCCCGGCGCTCCTCGTCATCGACATGCAGAACGCCCTCGCCGCGATCGCCCACCGCTCCGCCGAGACCGTCTCCGTGATCGCCGGGCTTAGCGCCCGTGCCCGCGCCGCCGGGATCCCCGTCATCACCGTCCAGCACCACGGCGGCGGCCTCGAACCCGGCACCGACGGCTGGCGGATCGTGCCCGAACTCGCCCCGGAGGGAGCCGATCCGGTCGTCGCGAAGACGAGCGCCGACAGCTTCCTCGACACCGAGCTGGCCGCGACCCTCGACGCGCTCGGCACCACCGAGCTCCTCGTCACCGGCTTCGCCACCGAGATCTGTGTCGACACCACCGCCCGCCAGGCCCTCAGCCGCCGCTACGACCTCGTGCTCGTCGCCGACGGCCACACCACCTCCGTACGGGAGGAGGCGGACGGCCCCTACGCCGCGCCCGACGCGTCCGTCGCCCACCACAACGAGATCTTCCGTCACCTGGACTTCCCCGGGCGCAGCATCCGCGTCCTGGCCGCGGCCGACGTGGACTTCCGCCCGCCGGCCCGAGGGGTCACGCCGGGGTGAGCGCCGCCGGCGCGAGTGCGGCCCTCCCGGTCGCCGCCCGCGCGAGGGCCCGGACGACCGGGTGCGGGCGGCTGCCGTCGCCCGCCAGTTCCGGCTGGAAGAGGGTGGCCATGAAGAAGGGATGGCCGGGCAGCTCCAGGATGCGGATCCGGCCGTCCTCGTCCTCGCCCGTGAACCGCATCCCGTGCGCCCGCAGCGTGTCCAGATGACGGCTGTCGGGACCGTAGTTGCAGTGGTAGCGCTCGGTCGTCCGCTCGGCGCCCAGAACCGCCTCCGCGAGCGAGCCGGGCGTCACGCGCACCGCACCCTCGTGGCCGACGAGCGAGCAGGCGAGCGGGGCGATCAGCAGGTCGCCGGGGTCGGCCGTGGGATCGTTCTCGGCGTGCGCGGCGCGGGTCAGGCCGCAGACGTCCCGCGCGTACTCGATCATCGCGTGCTGGAAGCCCGCGCAGGTCCCGAGGAACGGGATCCCGCCCTCGCGGGCCGTGCGGACCGCGGCCAGCGCGCCCGCCTCGCTCGCGTACGGGCTGCCCGGGATGAGCCACACGGCGTCGAAGCCCTCGACCGCGCCCGGCTGCTCGGCGTCACCGCTGGGGATCCAGTACGCGTCGAGGACGAGCCCGTCGCTCTCGGCCAGCGCGTCGAGCAGCATCGGGATCCGGACATGGGACTTGACGTGCGGAGAGCGGTCGCCGACCAGGGCGATCCGAGGGAGGCGCGAGGCGGCACGGGCCGTCGTACCGGGCGCCGGCGTACGGGAATCGGGGTGCGTGTTCATGGCGTCCATCCTTCGCGGGCCCGCCCGTTCACGTCCAACGATGATTCCTGGACTCACCATCACGAACGCTTATCCCGCTCTCGATAGGCTGCCACCATGACCACCAGTGAGACCCCCGACTGGGAGCGGCGGCTCGCCGCCGCGTGGGACGGACTCGACAGCGACGAGGACCCCGCCGCGTTCCGCGCCCGCATCGCCGAACTCGCCGCCGAGCGGCCCGCCGACGACCCCGTCGGTCTCTTCGAGCAGGGCGCCGCCCACGACTCCACCGGCGAGCCCGAGCAGGCCGTGCGCCTCTACCGACGGGCCCTCGACGGCGGCCTCACCGGACTGCGCCGCCGCCGCGCCGTCATCCAGCTCGCCAGCAGCCTGCGCAACCTCGGCCGCCCGGACCGGAGCGTCGAACTCCTCACCGAGGAGCGGGCGATCCCCGCCGAGCGGCTCGACGCCGACGAGACCGCCCTCGCCCCCGCCGTCGACGCCTTCCTCGCCCTCGCCCTCGCCGACACCGGCCGCGACCGGGAGGCCCTGTCGCTCACGCTCGGCGCCCTCTCCCCGCTGCTGCCCCGCTACAACCGCTCCCTCGCCCACTACGCCAAGGACCTCCTGAAGACGCCCCAGGGGTCCTGAGCCGGTGGACCCGCACCTGCTCCGCACGTACGTCGCCGTCGCCCGGCACGCCTCCTTCTCGGAGGCGGCCCGCGACCTCGGCTACACCCAGTCCGCCGTCTCCCAGCACGTCGCCGCCCTGGAGGCCGACCTCGGCCTGCCGCTGCTCACCCGCAGGCCCGTCGCCCCCACCGCGGCCGGAGAGCGCCTCCTCGAACACGCCGGATCGCTGCTGCTGCGGCTGGACGCGGCCCGCGCCGACCTCGCCCGCTTCGCCGCCGCGCCCCGGGAGACGCTCACCCTCGCCGCCGCCCCGCTGGCCCTCCACCCGGACGTCCTCGCCGCGCTGCCCGCCACCGGCGTCACGCTGCGCACCCTGCCCCGCGACGAGATCCCCGCGGCCGTCGCCGTCGGCGAGGCCGACCTCGGACTCGTGGACGGCCTCACCGCGTCCAGCGACCCGCTGCGGCTGCCCGACGTCGCCCCGCTCACCGCCCGGCGGGTCGCCGAGGAGCCCCTCGCCGTCGTGCTGCCCGCCGGCCATCCGCTCGCCGGGCGCACCGGGCTCGATCTCGCCGACCTCGTCGACGCCCGCTGGCTCGACGCCCCCGGGGCCGGGCTCCCGCTCGACCGGCTGCGCGCCGTCCACGGCGGCCCGGCCGGACACGGCTTCCGTACCGCCCTGCGCTACGACGGCACCGACGCCCGCACCCTCGCCACCCTGGCGGCCGCGGGTCACGGCCTCGCCCTGCTGCCGGCCTTCGCCGTCGCGGGGGTCCCCGGCGCGGTCCCCGTCCCGCTGGCCGCGCCCCGGCTCGTGCACCGCACCGAACTCCTCCACACCGGTCGTGAACCGGACGGTCCGGCGGCCGAGTTGGCCCGCCGTCTCGCCACCCGCCCGACGGCCGGTCGCTAATCTGGCCCACGGCGGGGTAGACGGCGGGAACGGCGACGAAAGGCGGGACGGCGTGGGGTGGTTCCGGCGAGGGCCCAGGCGGGACGTCGAGGACGTGCCTCGGGACCCGGAGTTCACGTACTTCTCCGAGCGCGAGGCCGCCCTCTTCCGCGGCCGGGTCCGCACGGCGTTCGCGGAGATGGGCCTCGAAGTCACGGTCTACGCCGACTCCGTGACCGACGACGCCGGCCGCCGCTTCGGCCTCGGCAATCTGGCCGCCGTCTGCCACCAGGACCCGCGCGGCACCCGCATCTGGCCCCAGCTGATCTCCCGCCACGTGCGGCTCGTGGTCCGCGCCCTCGACGGCCCGTCCGCCCTCGACACCCTGCCGCCCGAGCAGATCCGCCGTCAGCTCTACCCGCGGGTGGTCAGCGGCGAGGGCATCGACCCCGGCGCCTTCGGCTATGCGAGGACCGTCGCCCCCGGGCTCTACGAGGTCCTCGCCCTCGACCTGCCGGAGAGCGTGATGACGCTCACCGACGAGGCCCTGGAACGGCTCGGCGACCCGGCCCGGCTGCGCGAGCGCGCCCTGCACAACCTGCGTGACCTGCCCGTCGAGGGCCACGAGACCGTCAAGGACTCCGACGGCATGCGCTTCGAGGTCATCCTCGGCGACTCCTTCTACACCGCGAGCCGCGTCCTCGACCTCGACGCCGTCGTCCGGCGCGTCACCGGCCGGCCGCTCGGCGAGGACGGCGCCCTCGTCGCCATGCCCTTCCGGCACCAGCTGGCCTTCCACCCGATCCGGGACACGACCATCGTGCCCGCGCTCGGCGCGATGGCCTCCTTCGCCGCCTCCGGCTACGAGGACACGCCCGGTGCCATCAGCCCGTACGTCTTCTGGTGGCGGGCCGGCACGCTCACCCAGCTCAGCGAGCACGGCGAGGAGGACGGGCAGCTGCGGATCGTCGTCGGCGACGACTTCCAGGACCTCCTGGAACGCCTCATCGTGCGGCGCCCCGACAGCCCCGACTGACGGGTCGCGCCCCCGACGGCCGCCGGGCGACCCGTGGGACCGCATCCGCCCCGGACCGCACCGGGGCTGACGGGCCCGAGCGCTACGGCTCCCGGGCCGGCCCGCGCACCCGCTTCGGACGCCAAATCCGGAACGCCTTGTGGGCCGGAGCGGCTCGGCCGGCCACCGCCTTCCCGGGCGAGCCGGCCGACGGGGTGAGTCCCGCCCTCACCAGTTTCCGGAAGCGTGGGTCGGTCTGCAGCTCCACGAAGCAGGGGTCGCCCTTCGCGTCCTGTCTGTCCGACTCGGTCACGAGGGCGCGCGCCAGGTCCTCGATCGCGTAGTCCCGCTGCCGACGGCGATCCTGTTCCGTCCTGTCGGAGCGTCGCGCGACGAGCATGTGCAGGCAGGCGTGGTCGTAGGCAAGCCGTGGCGGGGCGGGCGGGCCGTCATGGCTGTGTTCCTGCTCGGTGCCGAGGGAGGTGGGGCCGGGGGAGAGCGCCTCGTGACAGTTGACGAGGTTGCGGGCGTGCGGATGCATCAGTGCCTGCTGGCGTCGCAACTCCTTCCCCTTCCAGGGGACTCGCTGGGCGTCGCACAAGCGGTCGAGCTCCGCGGCGGACGCGTACGAGTTGCGCAGCATTTCTGCGCGCTCTTCCGCGGTGCCGTCGCCCTCGACATAGGAGTTGAGCCATTGCGTCGCACTGCTGTAGAGGACACTGAGCTTCAGCGGCATCCATCCTTCCTGCTCGTCGGTGACGCCGGAGACGGTGGAGGCCTTGTACTGCTGGTCGATGATCCGGGCGAACGCGCCGAAGTCCGTCTCGGAGTAAGGCCTGTGCTCGTATTCCGCCCACAGGTACGCGAACCGGGCCATCTCGTTGTTCTGATCCTCGTCGACGGCTTTGGCGAGGAGCCGCACCCGCGTGGCGGTACGGGTGGAGTCGTCGGCGAGCAGGGATCTGCTCCTCGCGATCACCTGCAGAGCGACGCTCCTCCAGTGGCGCGCACCGTACAGGCCGTCCTGAAGCTCGTGGTACACCGTGCTCAGCTGTACGAGGATGAAGGCGGCGGCTCCGGTGAGCATCTGCGCCTTGGCGCGGTCCGTGTCGCTCTCCGCGGGCAGTCTCAGGTCCGGTCGGCTGAACACCTGGCTCGCCGCGTGCTGCCCGTTGCGGGTCAAGGCGGTCGCCACCCGGTTGTCGTCCACCAGGGTGACCCTGGCCCGCCAGGTGAGGTCGGGTCTGAGGGCGAAGAACAGACGGGACAGCGCTCCCACCACCTTGCCCGCGGGCAGGACGCTCATTTCCTCCACGGGGATCTGGCTCAGCGGCGCGTTCCCCGGAGTGGACGTCGCCTTGTGCAGCGCTGCCGGGTCCTCGGTGCCGAGACTTTTCATCCTGGCGAGCAGATAGTCGGAGGAGGCCGCGTTCACGGAGCCGTCCGACTCCTGCACCTCGACCTGGAGACGCAGGTTCTGCCCGAACGCCGCCGCCGTCACCAGCACACCGATGACCGCGAGACCGACGTGCACGCCCATCAGCCGGACGTCATGGCTGAGGCCGGAAGCGAGCAGGGCCACGGCCCCCAGGGCCACCGTCACCACCCCGAGGGAGACGAGCAACGCGCGCCAGTGGGGGAACGCCTTCCAGTCCGCGCCCCAGAACGCCAGGAAGGCCGCGCCCGCGCCGACCACGAGGAGGACCAGCACACCGACCCGGCATTGCGTCCAGGTCGGTGTGAAGGGGTTGAACATCGCGAACAGAGGCGTCATGACCGCGGCGGCGAACAGCAGGAATCCGCCGAGCGCCTTGGCGATCCGCCGGGGCCACTTCGTCCAGGCAACCGCGTCCACCTTCACCAGCCACCGCGAACACAGTCCCGAGAGGGCGAAGAGCACCAGCATCCCGACGGCCGCGAACACGGCCAGTCCTCCGAGAGGAAGGGCCCAGTCCCGGTAGAAGCGGTCCCCGTTCGACACCGCGGTCGGCAGAGGCCGGCTCCGCAGCTCAAGGACGCGGCCGATACCGGCGCCCGCGGCGGTGCTGGCCGCATCGAGGCGGAGTGCGCGGCGGAATCTGTCCTCGGCTCCCTCGAGGTCCCCGGACCGGATCAGCAACTGCCCGGCGGTGACGAGCTCCGCCGCGTCCTGGCGTGCCTTGGCCACGAGGCGGAGACCGTCCGCTGCGCAACGCTGGTTCCCGTCGCCTGCTTTCACCGACTCGTACAGCTTCTTGGCTCGATCCAGCGACCCCGCCAGCCGGTGCCCGTCCGCCGCCGCGCATGTCTGCTGGGCCACGGTGTCGGCCGGCGCCGCGGCAAGAGTCGGCGTGAGGGCGAAGAGGAGAACAGCCAGTCGGAGAGCGAGGCGATTCCACATGAGGAGCAACCAAGCCCCTGAAACGAAGCCATGCACGCAGGCACGCTGCGGGGGAGATGTTGACACCCTCTCCCAGACTCCCGGACTCCCGGACTCCCGGACTCCCGGACTCCCGGACTCCCGGACTCCCGGACTCCCGGACTCCCGGGCCAGGACGGGCCGCTCCCGTTTCCGAGGCGCCGGCGTCTCCGTCGCGGGATCCGTGAGCGAGGGCCCTCGGGCTCGGCCCCGTGCGCCGGGTTCCTGAGCCGGTACGGCCGAGGCAGCCGAACCGCGCCCCGAAGGGGTCACCACGGGCCGACCACGAGGGCACTCCTGGACCCCATTTTCCAGGTCGCGCCCCCGACGGCCCACGGGCAGGATGGCGTACGTCGAGGAGGAGACCCCACATGTCCGAGAGCACCGCCCCCGCCCCCTTCACCGCCGACGACTACCGGGCCCGGATGGCCCGCGCCGCCGACTCCGCCGCCGCGGCGGGCCTCGCCGGCGTCCTCGTCGCCCCCGGCCCCGACCTGGTCTATCTCACCGGCTACCAGCCCACCGCGATCACCGAGCGGCTCACCGTCCTCGTCGTCACCCCCGGACGGGAGCCGGTCCTCGTCGTGCCCACGCTGGAGGCCCCGGACGCCGAGAAGGCCGCGGGCGCCGCCGCGCTCACCCTGCGCGACTGGACCGACGGCAAGGACCCGTACGCGGTCGCGGCCCCGCTGCTCGACGCCGCGGGCCGCTTCGGCGTCAGCGACAACGCCTGGGCCATGCACCTGCTCGGACTCCAGCAGGCGCTGCCGAGCACCTCCTACGTCTCGCTCACCGAGGCCCTGCCGATGCTCCGCGCCGTCAAGGACGCGCACGAACTCGCCCGGATCGAGGCCGCGGGCGCCGCCGCCGACCGGGCGTACGGCGAGATCGTGAAGGTCCGCTTCGCCGGCCGCAAGGAGACCGAGGTGGCCGCCGACCTCGCCACGCTGCTCATGGGCTTCGGCCACTCCCAGGTCGACTTCACCGTCGTCGGCTCCGGCCCCAACGGCGCCAACCCGCACCACGAGGCAGGCGACCGGGTCATCGAGCACGGCGACATGGTCGTCCTCGACTTCGGAGGCCTCAAGCACGGCTACGGCTCCGACACCACGCGCACGGTGCACGTGGGCGAGCCGACCGACGAGGAGCGCAGCGTCCACGAGCTCGTCCGGGAGGCGCAGCAGGCCGGCTTCGAGGCGGTACGCTCCGGGGCCGCGTGCCAGGACGTGGACCGGGCGGCCCGCAAGGTCATCACCGATGCGGGCTACGGCGAGTACTTCATCCACCGCACCGGCCACGGCATCGGCGTCACCACCCACGAGCCCCCGTACATGATCGAGGGCGAGGAGCGCCCGATCGTCCCCGGCATGTGCTTCTCCATCGAACCGGGCGTCTACCTGCCCGGCCGCTTCGGCGTCCGCATCGAGGACATCGTGACCCTCACCGAGGACGGCACCGGGCGCCGCTTCAACAACACCTCGCGGGAGATGGCGATCGTCGAGTAGCCGTGCCCGGGCGCCGTACCCGGGCCGGCCCCCGCTCCTCGGTCCCTCAGCCGTCCGCCAGGACGACCGCCGACTCCGCGGGCAGCCGCAGCAGACCGTCCCGGCCGGGTGCCTCCGTCCGCTCCCACGCGGCGAGCACCCGGTCGCGGCCGTTGGAACCCAGCGCGATGTCCGCCGGCTCCTTGCCCAGGTTGACCGCGACCCGGATGTAGCCGCGCCGGAACACCAGCCAGTGGGCCTCCTCGTCGTACGCCACCTTCACCCCGGCCAGGTCCGGGTCGGTGAGGTCAGGCTGGGTGCGGCGCAGGGCGATCAGCTCCCGGTGCCAGGCCAGCAGGCGCTTGTGCGGCTCGCGTTCGCGCTCCGAGCGGTCCAGGACCGAGCGGTCCCGGGTGGCCTGTTCCTGAGGGTCGGGCACATCTTCCTCGGCCCAGCCGTGGGCCGCGAACTCCCGGCGCCGGCCGCGCCGTACCGCCTCGGCGAGCTCCGGGTCGGTGTGGTCGGTGAAGTACATCCAGGGCGTGCGCGCCCCCCACTCCTCGCCCATGAACAGCATCGGCACCGAAGGGCCGGTCAGCACCAGGGCCGCCGCGCAGGCGAGCAGACCGGGGGAGAGGGTGGCCGAAAGACGGTCACCCGTGGCCCGGTTGCCGATCTGGTCGTGGGTCTGGGCGTAGCCGAGGAAGCGGTGCGCGGGGGTGCGCTCGCGGTCCACCGGGCGCCCGTGGCGCCGGCCGCGGAAGCCGGACCAGGTGCCGTCGTGGAAGAAGACCCGGGTGAGGGTCTTGGCGAGGGCGGCCATCGGGGCGTGCGCGAAGTCCGCGTAGTAACCCTGGGACTCGCCGGTGAGGGCGGTGTGCAGGGCGTGATGGAAGTCGTCGTTCCACTGGGCGTGGACGCCGAGCCCGCCGACCGCGCGCGGGGTGGTCGTGCGCGGGTCGCCGAGGTCGGACTCGGCGATCAGGAAGTGCTGCCGGCCCTGCTCCCTGGCCAGCGCGTCGACGGCCGCCGACAGCTCCTCCAGGAAGGTCAGCGCCCGGGTGTCGGCGAGTGCGTGCACCGCGTCCAGCCGCAGCCCGTCGATCCGGTAGTCCCGCAGCCAGGCGAGCGCGCTGCCCAGGAAGTACGCCCGGACCTCGTCCGAGCCGGGCGCGTCCAGGTTCACCGCCGCGCCCCAGGGCGTGTGGTGGGTCTCGGTGAAGTACGGGCCGAAGGAGGGCAGATGGTTCCCGTCCGGGCCGAGGTGGTTGTGCACCACGTCCAGGACCACGCCGAGGCCGAGCCCGTGGGCCGTGTCCACGAAGCGCTTGAGCGCCTCGGGCCCCCCGTACGGCTCGTGCACCGCCCAGGGGGCGACCCCGTCGTAGCCCCAGCCGTTGACCCCCGGGAACGGGCACAGCGGCATCAGCTCCACATGGGTGATGCCGAGCCCGGCGAGCTCCCCGAGCCGCTCCGCCGCCGCGTCGAGGGTGCCCTCGGGGGTGAAGGTGCCCACGTGCAGCTCGTACAGGACGCCGCTGCGCAGGCGCAGCCGCGGGGTGTCGTGGCGCCAGGCGTACGTGTCGTGGTCGAGGACGGCGGTGAGGCCGTCCGGGCCGTCCGGGAGGCGCCGCGAGCGCGGGTCGGGCAGCAGCGGCCCGTCGTCGAGGGCGAAGCCGTAACGGTCGCCGTCGGTGGCGGGGACGACGCCCGTCCACCAGCCGGGCCGCTCGGCGTCCCGATCCATCGGATGCCGGACGCCGTTCAGCTCCAGCGTCACCCGGTCACGGGCGTGCGGCGCCCATACCTCGAACAGCACGCGAAGGTCCCCTCGTCGAGGGCGCGTGGGCACCGGATCCAGATCCTGGAGCCGGTGCCCGTGCGCCTGGACACGGCTACGGGACCATCCTGGCAGTCAGTCGCCCGGCGTGCCCGGCACGTCCCACACGAAGTTGATCGCCCGCTCGAAGTTCACGTAACCGGCCCGGGCGAAGGATTTCGCCATCGGCACGTTGCCGAGGTCGGTCGCCGCCCGGATCCGCGGCACGTCCTGCGCGGCGAGCACCCGGGTGCCCTCGGCCAGGATGTCGTCGATGTAACCCCGGCCGCGGTGGCCGGGCAGCACGCCGATGTACGCGATGATCGCGTGGTAGTTGTTGCGTGCGGGGACGACGAAGCCGACCGGCTCCCCGGTCCCCGGCAGCTCGGCGATCCGCCACCACTCGCGGGGCGTGGCGTAGTGCGCGAGCTCCTCGTCGTAGTGCTGCTCGGCCGCCTCGCGCGGCGAGAGGCCGGAGGCCAGGTCGGCCTGCCCGTGGGCGTCGAGGGTGCCCTCCATCACCGGGGCCATCAGCGCCAGCAGGTCCTCGCGGTCCCGGACCGGCCGGAAGGCCAGGCGGTCACCCGGCTCGGGCACGGGGGCGCCCGGCTGCCACTCCAGGCGCAGCCGCTCGACCAGCGGGCGCGCGCCCGAGGCCTCCAGGACCCCGAAGAGCGTCTCCAGATACGCGCGGGTCTCCGGCACCTCGCGCCAGTCCGCCGGCATGAAGCGCCCGTACTCCGGGCGCGTGCCGTCGCCGAGGACCGCCGCCGAGGCGGTCTCCAGGAGCCGGCGGCCGGTCTCCGCGGCCTCGTCGGCCGGAAGCCCCGGATCGAGGTCGAGGAAGTCCAGGGCCTGCGGCTCGGTGCCGGCCCGTGAGGTCCACCAGGAGATGCGGCCCACGAGCCGGTCCCCGCGCAGCGCCACCCACATCCACTCCGGGCGGCGGCGGCCGGTGGCGAGGTCGTCCTCGAGCTCGTGGTCGAGGACGTAGTCGAGACGGTTGAACAGGTCCAGCTCCTGCGGTCCGGACAGCGGCCGGACGACGAGCGCAGGTTCAGCGGTCATACAGGGATCCCCCAGGTAGTCGAAGGGGCAGACCGTAGCAATGATCACGCCGTGAGGCACCCGGGTTGTCGGGGCCCTTCTGGACACCCCGGCCCCTTGCGGCCGACAATCACGGATGTGACGACCCCTTACGAGCTCCCGGCGAACCCGCCGGACGCCCCTCGGCTGACCGATGCCGAGCGGGAGCGCGCGCTCGCGGTGCTCCGTGAGGGCGCGGCGCAGGGGCGTCTGTCGCACGACACCTTCCTCTTCCGGATGGAGCGGGCGCTCGTCGCCCGCCGCTCCGACGAACTCGCGCTGCTCACCGCCGACCTCGCGACCGAGTCGACGTGGACGAGGAAGGTGGTGAGCGCGGTCGAGCGGATGTCCGCGTTCACGGCGAAGCTGGGCCGGGCCTGGCAGGCCGAGCGGCTGCCGAAGCTGCTGCTCCCGCAGCCGGGGCCGCATCCGCTGCGGATCGGGCGCGACCCGGTGAACGGTCTGCGGCTCAGCCACGAGACGGTCTCCCGGCTGCACGCGGAACTGTCGCTGCAGAGCGGCCTCTGGGTACTGCGGGACCTGGGGTCCACGAACGGCACGACGGTCAACGGACGCCGGGTCACGGGCGCGGTGGTCGTACGAGCGGGGGACGCGGTGTCCTTCGGACAGATGGCGTTCCGGCTCTCGCTGAACTGACGGCGACGGGCCCGCGGTGAGCGCGTGGCGGGCGGGCGCGTTGGGTGGCGTGGCCGGCCTGCGTGTTCGGGTGAGCTCGCGCTGGGTGACGTGGCGGGCCTGCGTGTTCGAGGGGGCGCGTGGCGGGAGGGGTGGCGGCCTCCGCACCCGCTCGCCCTGGGGCCCGGCCTGCTCGGTCCGCTGATGCGCCCGGCCCACGCGCCCGGCCTGCCCGCCTCGGTCGCCGTGGACCCCTGCGCGGCCGGCCGCCATGGGCGCCCAGCACGCCCAGCACGCCCGGCTGCCGTGGGCCCCTGACGACCGCGACCACCGCCCTGCCCCCTCGAACCGGCCTTTCACGCCCAGAACCGGTCGTTCTCGCCGACGCTGCGAAGTGGCGCACCTTCACCTCCTGGAATCACCCGTTCGGCGGTATACCTGCTGCGACCGGGTCCACCCGGTGGTGGGCTGGGGAGACGCGCCGCTGACCGACGAGGGGGCCAGATGAGCGACGAGCCGAAGCACACGCCGCACCGCGCACCATGGCGCGGCCACGGGGCCAAGGTGCCCGCCATGGCACCGGCCGGAAGCCGGGCCGCGACCGCCGGGGCGGACAGCACGGTCCGCCGGGTCGCGCCCAGCCCGCTGGAGCCGGGCGCCACGCGGGACCCGTACCGCACCTACCGGGTGCTCCGCGAGGAGTTCCCGCTCACCTACGACCCGCTGCTGCGGTCCTGGGTGCTCAGCCGGTACGCGGACGTGGCGGGTGCGCTCACCGACGCCCGTTTCACCCACGGCCACCGGCCCGGCGACCCGCCGTGCGCCGAGACCCACACCGACGTGGACGAGGCGGAACTGCGGTCCGTCGCCGAGCGCACCGCGTTCGTCCTCGCCCGCCGCCTCGCCGACCGTCCGCGGGCCGACCTCGTCGCGGACTTCTGCCACTGGCTGCCCGCCGGCACCGTCGCCGCCGCCGTCGGCGTCCCCTACCGGGACATGATGCGGCTGGTCCGCGGCCGGGCCGCCTCGGCGCTCGCCGGGCAGTGCACGGCCCAGATCGCGGTCCGCGAGAAGGCCCTGGCCGGCTTCCTCGCCGACGTCCTCGCCGACCCCGACCAGGTCGCCGCGCTCCGCGAGGCACCCGCCGGGCTCGTCGCCCGCGCCTGGACCGAGTCCCTGCGCCGCGACCCGCCGGTGCAGATCGTCATGCGCCGCGCCCACGGCGAGATCGAGGTCTCCGGCGGCACCCTTCCCTCCGGCGCCCCCGTGGCCCTGCTCATCGGCGCCGCGGGTCGCGACCCCGAGCGCTTCCGCGACCCGGACCGCTACGACCCGCTGCGCGACGACCCGGGTCAGCTCACCTACGGCAGCGGCCTCTGCCCGGCCGTCGCCCTGGCCGGCCTGGAGGCCGAGTACGCCCTGCGCGCCCTCTTCCGGGCCATGCCCCGCCTCCGCCTCGCCGACGGCTTCCGCCCCGAGCGCACGGGCGTGATCACGAGAGCCCCCCAGAGCCTCATCGTCCGGCCGGGCGGCTAGGCCGTCTCTTTCGGATCTTGCCGGGCTCGCCGTCCTGAGCGACTGGTGGGCGAGCCGCGTCACGGCGCGGGAATTCCGGGTGCGGCACAGGCCGTCGACCTCCAGCGTGGACCGGATGACCCTCGAACTCGGCGGCCGACTACGGCAGTACGGGGACGAGCCCGGCCACCCCGATCCCCGGCCCGCACGGCCGCTGGGCAGGCCCGGCCCCGCTCAGGGGCGGAGGACGCCGGGGGAGTTCCCGGGACACCCCCTAGTCCTCCGGCTGCCGCGGAGCGACCCCCGGTCCTATGTGCGTCGCCTCGGCCGCCCAGTCGATCCGCTCCACCTCGGTCCCGGCCGGCACCGTGTCGAAGGTCGTCGACAGCCAGCGGCGGAGCGCCGCACGGTCGACGTCGACCATCACCGGAACCCCCGTACCACCGAGGCGGATCCGGAGCCGGCCGGCGCGGCCGCCGGCCCGCAGCGGCCACAGCTGCACGTCGCCCTCCCCGCAGGAGGCGCGGGTCCCGGTGTGGAGCATCTCGCGCGAGAGCGTCCAGTCGACGGTGCGGCCGATCTCCCCGAAGGAGACCCGGACCGCCCACGGATCGTCGGGATCGTAGGAGAACGTCACCTCGATCGGGAACTCCAGGTCGGCGTAGACCCGTCGCCCCGTCGTCCGCCAGGGGCCGGCCGGGGGTGCCGCCGCCGTGTGTCCGGCGCGGTCGCCGCGTCGCCACGGTTCGGACATGTCCGCTCTCCCTTCAACGCCTGCACTCGCCTGCTCCTCGCGTAACCGCTGGCGCCGGACCTATGCCTGCCGGACGCGCACCTGGCGGAATCCGTGTGCCGCGGGCGTGGACGCCTGCGCCCACGCCGCCATGCGCTCCACTCTCGAACGCCTGGTCGTACGGCAGACCCTGCGCGTCCCGCCCCGACGGCGAGCCGTCCCCCGGTGAAGGGCGCGCCGTCGTCCGGCAGTTCGACGTGGCCCTGGTCTCCCGGCGGCCGCACGGGCGGCGCCCCCCTTAGCAAACCGTGGGAGTCACGCCGGTCCGTGGCCGTCCGGCGCACCACGCCGAGCCGAGCAGCAGCACGCCGGGCAGGACGCCGGCCGTCACGCGGATCAGGGAGGCCGACGCGCCGCCGGCCGCCAGGGCCAGGCCCGCCGCGCCGCAGCCCGCGATGCCCGCGCCGAGCAGGTGCAGGGACGGCCCGCGCCAGACGGCGGCGAGTGCGAAGAAGTGCACCCCGACGACGAGGGCGATCCGGCCCACGGAGGCCTGGGGCGCGTGGAACACCCGGGTGATCACCACGAGCCGGGCCATGAGCCCGAGCGCTTCGGCCGCCACCACGTACCAGGAGCGCTGCCCTGAGGCCGTCGCCCCTCCGTCGTCCCCGTCTCCGGGCGCAGCCCCGTCCGCCGCCGTGCGCCGACCGAGGACGACCGGGGCCACGAAGGCGGCCGCAGGGCGGTGCCGATGCGGACCGGCAGGGTGCCTACGTCCGCCTGGACGAACACGAGCCCGAACGCCGCGCCGATGAGCCGTCCGACTCGCCCCCTTCCCGTGACCGTCATCCGGTCATCGCGGCTCCCCGCCGGACGTGCCGGACTCCCGCACCAGCAGCGCCACCGGACGCGCCTCGAACAGCTCCGCCAGCTTCACCGGGGTGTCCGGCCCGCCCGTGAACTCCCGGATGCCGTCCAGGGCGTCGACCCAGCGGCCCGCCGGCAGCGCGAGCGAGGTGTCCTGCCAGCCGCCCGCCTCCGCGAGCCGCAGCGAGAGCCGGGTGACGGCCGTCAGGACCCGGTCCGCGCGGCCGAAGGCCAGGCAGTGCGGGGCGGCCGGGCCGGTCGCGGACAGCGGGGCGTACGTGCCCGAGGGGCCGAAGCTCTCCGGGTACGCGCGGCGCAGCCGCAGGGCCGCGCGGACCAGAGCCGTCTTGTCGTCGTCCGCGCCGACCGCGAACGGCGCCCGGTTGTCCGGGTCGACCAGCGCCCGGTACTCCCGCTCGGTGCCCTGGTAGAGCTCCGGCACGCCCGGCATCGTCAGCTGGACGAGTGCGGTGCCGAGGATCTGCGCCCGGATGTGGGGTTCGAGGGCGAACGCCGACTCCGAGGCGCCGCGCAGCGGGATCCGGCCCGGCCCGGCCGCCACGAACTCGGCCACGGCCCGCTCGTACCCGGCGTCCGGCTCGGTCCAGCTGGTGTGCAGCCCCGCCTCCCGTACGGACTTGAGGATCGCGGGCCCGAGCCGCGCGGCGTCCGGGCTGCCGAAGCCGAACGCGGTCTGCCAGGCCGTCCACGCCAGGTGCGGATCGGGCGCGGGCACCCCGGAGACCTCCTCCAGGAGCTCCGCCCAGCGCTGCGGGCACTGCGCCAGGACCGCGATCCCGGCCCGTACGTCCGCGCTGCGCTTGGTGTCGTGGGTGGTGAGCACGGTCCCGGTGGCCGGCCAGTCGCGGGCCAGCCGCGCGCAGTAGGCGTGGAACTCGTCGGGGGCGACCGCGGGGCGGCCCGGGTCGCCGCCCACCTCGTTCGCCGAGAGCAGCGGGGTGTAGCGGTAGAAGGCCGTGTCCTCCACGGACTTGGCCCGCAGCGCCGACGAGGTCTGGGCGAAGCGGGCCCGGAACGCCCGGTGCTCCGGACCGTCCCCGCACAGGCCGAGTGCCAGGTCGCGGACCGTGTCCACCGCCGTCGCCTCCTCCGGCACCGCGAACGCGGCCTTCGCCCCGCGTGCCGCCTCCGGGGTGAGCACCTCCTCGCCGCCGGTGCGGTACGACCGGTACACCGGCACCCGGACGAGGAGTTCACGGATCGCGGTGTGCAGCGCCCAGGGCGCGTGGTCGCGCAGCCGTGGGTCGGTGGCGCAGATCCGGTCGGCGATCCGCATCAACGCCGTCGTCTCGGCGGCCAGTTCGTGCGTCACCACCTTGTACGCGGCGCGGCGGGCGGTCGCCTCCCAGTAGCCGCCGCGGTCCCCGGCCCGGCCGACGAACTCCCGGTAGACATCCGTGAGTTCGGCGGCACCCACCGGGTCGGTGAAGACCCCGTCCACCTGGCGCAGGGCGTCGTAGCCGGTGGTGCCGGCCACCGGCCAGGACGGGGGCAGGGGCTCGGTCCCGGTGAGGATCTTCTCCACCACCGTCCAGCACCGCCCGCCGGTGGCCTCCTCCAGGCGCTCCAGATAGCCCTCCGGGTCGGCGAGTCCGTCCGGATGGTCGATCCGCAGCCCCTCCACGACCCCGTCCGCGACCAGTTCGAGGATCTTCCCGTGGGTCGCGGCGAAGACCTCGGGGTCCTCGACCCGCACCCCGATGAGGTCGGAGATGGTGAAGAAGCGGCGGTAGTTGAGCTCGGTGCGGGCCAGCCGCCACCAGCCGAGCCGGTACCACTGGGCGTCGAGCAGCTCGTCGAGCGGCAGCTCCTCGGTGCCCTCCCGGAGCGGGAACTCCTGTCCGTCGAAGGTGAGGACCCCGTCGGCGACCCGCATCCGCTCGCGGACCTCGGAGAGGCGGGCCGGCAGTACCGGCAGCAGCATCCGCCCGTCGCCCGCCGCCCAGTCCACGTCGAACCAGCGGGCGTACGGCGAGTCCGGGCCCTCGCGCAGCACCGCGCGCAGGGCGTGGTTGTGCCGGGGCGAGGCCGCCATGTGGTTGGGCACCAGGTCCAGGACCAGGCCGACGCCGTGCGCCCGTGCGGTGGCGGCGAGCGCGCGGAGCCCGCTCTCGCCGCCCAGCTCGGCCCGTACGGAGCGGTGGTCGGTCACGTCGTAGCCGTGTGAGGAGCCGGGCACCGCCTCCAGGACCGGGGACAGGTGGAGGTGCGAGATCCCTAGTTCGGCGAGGTACGGCACGGCCCGCTCGGCCGCGCCGAACGGGAACTCCGGACGGAGTTGGAGCCGGTAGGTGGCGGTGGGCAGCGCCCGTTCCGAGGAGGACGTCATGCGAACGTACGTACCCCGCGCGGAGGTGTCTGTGTCATCGCCGCCCGCGTCCGTTCGTGTGGCGCGCGTTACGTACGGGTGCGGCCCGCGGCCGACCTGGGCGGTGGCCGGGCGGAGGTTCACTCGTACGAGTGCCGCCGAACGGACGTGCCCACCCCGGCGGCGGCTCGGCCGGGGGCCGGGGCGGCCCCCGCCATGGCTCCCCGCCGCCCCGTCGGGACCTCCCGGTCGCCGGTCGCCCGCCACCGGCCGACGGGTGCCGGGCCGCCCGCCACCGGCCGACGGTGCGGGGTCGCCCGCCACCGGCCGACGGGTGCCGGGCCGCCCGCCACCGGCCGACGGTGCAGGGTCGCCCGCCACCGGCCGACCGTGCCGGGCCGCGCCCGCCACCGGCCGATGGTGCCGGGCGGGCCGCCGCCTCAGTCCGCCCGCCGCCGCCTCGCCGCCCGCCGCCTCAGGCCGGCCGGCGCAGCACCGTCAGCGTGAGCGGGGCGAGGGTCACGCGCTCGCCGGCGTCCACCTTCGGGCCCTGCTGCGGCGGCATGCCCTCCGGGTGGGAGGTGTCCACGACCACCGTCCAGCACTCGCCGTGGCTGTCGGGCACCTCGAACTCCAGCTCCTCCGAGGAGGCGTTGAACATGAGGAGGAAGGAGTCGTCGGTGATCCGCTCGCCCTGCGGGCCCGGCTCGGAGATCGCGTTGCCGTTGAGGAAGACCGTCAGCGCCCCTGCGTGCGCCGCCTGCCAGTCGCGGGCCGTCATCTCCTCGCCCTGCGGTGTGAACCAGGCGATGTCGGTGAGCTCGTCGTGAGTGCCCTCCACCGGGCGTCCGTGGAAGAAGCGGCGCCGCCGGAACACCGGGTGCTCGCGGCGCAGCCGCACCATCGCCCGGGTGAACTCCAGCAGCGTGGCCTCCGGTTCACTGCCGGACTTCGGCCAGCGCACCCACGCGACCTCGCTGTCCTGGCAGTAGGCGTTGTTGTTGCCGCCCTGGGTGCGCCCGAACTCGTCGCCGTGGGCGAGCATCGGCACGCCCTGCGACAGCATCAGCGTGGCGAGGAAGTTGCGCATCTGTCGGGCCCTCAGTTCGAGGATCCCGATGTCCTCCGTGGGGCCCTCGGCGCCGCAGTTCCAGGAGCGGTTGTAGCTCTCGCCGTCCCGGTTGCCCTCGCCGTTGGCCTCGTTGTGCTTGTCGTTGTACGAGACGAGGTCGTGCAGGGTGAAACCGTCGTGGCAGGTCACGAAGTTGACCGAGGCGAGCGGGCGGCGCCCGTCGTCCTGGTAGAGGTCCGAGGAGCCGGTGAGCCGGGAGGCGAACTCGGCGAGCGTGCGCGGCTCGCCGCGCCACAGGTCCCGCACGCAGTCGCGGTACTTGCCGTTCCACTCGGCCCACTGGGGCGGGAAGTTGCCCACCTGGTAGCCGCCCTCGCCCAGGTCCCACGGCTCGGCGATCAGCTTGACCTGGCTGACCACCGGGTCCTGCTGCACCAGGTCGAAGAACGACGACAGCCGGTCCACCTCGTGGAACTGGCGGGCCAGGGTGGCCGCCAGGTCGAAGCGGAAGCCGTCGACGTGCATCTCCGTGACCCAGTACCGCAGGCTGTCCATGATCATCTGCAGGACGTGCGGGGACCGCATGAGCAGCGAGTTCCCGGTGCCGGTGGTGTCCATGTAGTAGCGGGGGTCGTCGGCGAGCCGGTAGTACGAGGGGTTGTCCAGGCCGCGGAAGGAGAGCGTGGGGCCCAGGTGGTTGCCCTCGGCGGTGTGGTTGTAGACCACGTCGAGGATCACCTCGATGCCGGCCTGGTGCAGCGCCCGCACCGCGGACTTGAACTCCAGGACCTGCTGTCCGCGGTCGCCCCAGGAGGCGTACGTGTTGTGTGGGGCGAAGAAGCCGATGGTGTTGTAGCCCCAGTAGTTGGACAGCCCCGCGTCGGCCAGCCGGTGGTCGTTCACGAACTGGTGGACCGGCATCAATTCCAGGGCCGTGACGCCGAGTTCCTTCAGGTGGCCGATGACGGACGGGTGGGCGAGCCCCGCGTAGGTGCCGCGGAGCTCCTCCGGGAGGTCCGGGTGGAGCATGGTCAGGCCCTTCACGTGGGCCTCGTAGATCACCGTGTGGTGGTACTCGGTGCGCGGGCGCCGGTCGTCGCCCCAGTCGAAGTACGGGTTGACCACGACCGAGGTCATCGTGTGCGGGCCGGAGTCGAGGTCGTTGCGCGCGTCCGGCCGTCCGAACGGATAGCCGTACACCGCCTCTCCCCACGTCACCCGGCCCGAGATCGCACGCGCGTACGGGTCGAGGAGCAGCTTCGCGGGATTGCACCGCTGACCGTGCTCCGGCGCGTACGGGCCGTGCACCCGGAAGCCGTAGCGCTGGCCGGGCATCACGCCCGGCAGATAGGCGTGCCGCACGAACGCGTCGGTCTCGCGCAGCTCCACCGCCGTCTCCGAGCCGTCGTCGTGGAGCAGACACAGCTCGATCCTGTGGGCGGCCTCCGAGAAGACCGCGAAGTTGGTACCGGCGCCGTCATAGGTGGCGCCCAGGGGATACGCCTGTCCCGGCCAGACCTGCATAGGCGAAACTCTTCCACTTCTGATCCGGGGGCAAGGGGGTTTCTTCGGCCAGATCCTGCCCGAAACAGGCGCAACCTCCTAGGACTTCGACCCGTCCTACCGGGTGACCACTCATCTCAATAGGGGGAAATTGAAAAAAATGGGGGGAAATATGTACGAAATAGTGCGCCGCCATTTGGGGAAGGTGGTGGCGGGCACGGCCATGGCGATCACCGGAACCGCCGTCGCCGTCGCGGTCGCCCTGCCCGGAAGCGCCGGGGCCGACGAGGTGCCGCGCGGCGCCGCCGCCACCGACGGCACGGCCCCGGGGTCCCCGGGCGCGCCGCGCACGGAGGGGCCCGAGCCCGGCCCCGCGACCCTCGCCTCCGCGCCGCCCGAGGGCGCGAAGGGCATCGGCACCGACCCGCTCACCGACGACGAGCTCAAGCGGGCCGAGGCCCTGGCGCTGACCCCGCCGGGCGCCGCCCTGGGGGCACCCCCGGCCGGAGGCTGGGGGAGGAACGCCGAGGGCGGCCGCGGCCCCCAGCGCCTCGGCACCGAACTCGCCGATCCGCTCCCCGGGGAGCCGGCCACCGGACCGCGCCGCGCCCTCGTCCGCCTCTACGACTACGGACGCGACGAGCTCGTCACCCGCACGGTCAACCTCGACACCGGCAAGGTCGAGCAGTCCGGCGCGCAGCGCGGGGTGCAGCCCTCCGCCCACCCCGAGGAACTGCGCGCGGCCCTGGACCTCATCCTGGCGAGCCCGCTCGGCAAGGGCGTCAAGGAGGACTACAAGGACGCCACCGGGAAGGAGCTCACCTCCACCGGGCAGCTCTGGTTCAACGGCGACGTCTACCGCACCTACCGCGAGGCGAACGTCCCCGCGCAGCTGCGGAAGTGCGGCGAGCACCGCTGCCTCCGGCTCGTCACCAAGATCCGCAACGGCTCCTGGATCGACACCCGCGACCTGATCGTCGACCTCAGCGCCAGGAGCGTCACCCGCGTCGGCTGACCACCGGCCCGGTCCCACCCCGCACGTCCGTACCGAGGGAGTACGTTCGCCATGACCTCTCCGCGACTCCGGCATGCCCGCACCGCGGGCACCGTCCTCGCCGCCGGCGCCCTGTTCGGCACCGTCGCCACCACGAGCGGCGCCACGCCCGTCAGCGCCGCCCCGGCCGCCCCGGCGGCCCCCGCGCCCGCCGACTGCTCCGCCGCGTACCGCATCGAGCAGAAGCTCGACGGCGGCACCGTGTGGCGCATGTGCTGGCGCTACTCCACCGACTCCGGGCTGGTCCTGGACAAGGTGACCTACCAGCCGCCCGGCGAGCCCGCGCCCATCCGGGTCCTCAACAGCGCCAAGCTGGCCCAGATCCACGTCCCGTACGACGACGGCAACGCCGAGTACGACGACCTCACCGGCGCCGGCTTCGGCTGGGGCCTGCAGAACCTCAAGCCGGGGGAGTGTCCCGGCGGCACCATCACCTCCGTGAAGGTGCCGGACGTGGGGCAGGTCAAGGGCCTGTGCACCACCACCCGCGCCCGCGGCCACGCCTACCGCATGGCCAACGACGAGGGCACCAAGGTCTGGCAGGCCCAGGGCAAGGACCTGCTCGTCTACAGCGTCAACAAGGTCGGCTGGTACGAGTACATCACCGAGTGGCGCTTCTCCTCCGACGGCGCCATCGCCGCCAACGTCGGCGCCACCGGCAGCCTGTCGCCCGGCGACTACAACGCCACCGACGGACGCGGCTGGCCCATCGGCAAGGGCGCCCGCGACTACGCGACCAGCCACGCCCACAACGTCTTCTGGAAGCTGGACTTCGGCCTCGACGGCAGCAACAAGGGCCGCGTCGAGCAGTACGACTCCACGGTCACCCCGCCGGCCCGCGACGGCAGCCCCACCGTGAAGACCAAGCGCACCCCGGTCACCAGGGAACTCGCCGGGGACGCCCGGAACATGCGCTGGTGGCGGGTGGTGAGCGCGACCGGCAAGAACAAGGACGGCCACGCCCGCTCGTACGAGATCGTTCCCGGCCACACCAACACCTACGCGGGCCGGGGCTTCACCCAGCACGACGTCTACTTCACCCAGGCCCGCGCCTGCGAGCAGTTCGCCAGCAACAACATCCTCGACTGCGGACGCAACGCCCCCGACAGCGTGGACAAGTGGGTCAACGGCGAGACGCTGACCAACCCGGCCGTGTGGGTCAACATCGGGTTCCACCACGTCGCCCGGGACGAGGACCAGCAGCCGATGCCCGTGCACTGGCAGGGCTTCCAGCTCGCGCCCAGGGACGTAACCGCTATGAATCCGCTCACTCCGGCCGATCTCGCCGGCCAGAACGGGCAGCCGCGTCAGGGTAGTTGAGCAACCGGCCGGTCGATCCTGCTGCACCGCCTCCCGCTCCCGGAGTACCCTTCCTTGATCGTTGCCGATCGTTGTCAGATGGTGTTCCAGTCGGCCGGACCGGATGTCCGGGAGCAGAAGGCGGTGCGCGGGTGAGCTCGGGAGGTCTGGAGCTGCCCTCGGGCGAGGCGGGTCACGAGGGAGGACCGGCCGAGCCCGCGGAGGGCCCGCCCGGCGCGGTCTCCGTCGCACGGCCGGTGGAGATCGGTGCCGAGCTGGAGTGGGGCGCGGAGGCGTGGAGCGAGGTGCGCACCCGGGCCCAGCGGGCCGGCCGCGCCTACATCTGGCTGAATCTCGTCGAGCAGCGGCTGCGGGCCGTCGTCGCGGCGGTGCTGCGGCCGGTCTACGAGCCGGTGCACGGCGAGGAGTGGGTCGTGGCGGCCGCCGGACCGGCCGGCCAGGAGTGGGTCCAGCGGGCGGTGGCGGTCCGTGAGGTCTCGCGCCGCAAGGGCTATCTCCTC
Source organism: Streptomyces sp. NPDC101191 (assembly GCF_044767915.1). Taxonomy (NCBI): domain Bacteria; kingdom Bacillati; phylum Actinomycetota; class Actinomycetes; order Kitasatosporales; family Streptomycetaceae; genus Streptomyces; species Streptomyces sp. NPDC101191. The sequence continues at coordinate 63,288 of NZ_JBIWOU010000008.1, read as the reverse complement.
GACCCGGCCGACGACAACGTCCTCAGCTTCCTCACGCTTCCGCAGCTGCGGGAGCTGATGGTCCAGCACTGGCCCTGCTTCGAGCCCTACTTCGACGACCGGCGCGAGGTGGAACTCGCCCTGGACGAGCTGGAGGTGACCCGCAACGTCGTCTCCCGCAACCGGGCGCTGTCGCTGACCGTGCTCGCCCAGTCCGAGCGGGCCTCCGCGCGGCTCCTGGAGATCCTCGGGAGCGGGGCGGGGGTGCCCTCGGCCGAGCGGCTGCCGGTCGACGCCGTCGAGGACCTGGTCGGCGACCGGTACGCGGACGTGGTCTCGGTCCATCCCGACCGGGTCCGGCTGCAGCGGCAGCTCCCGGCCGAGGACCTGTTCGGCGGGGCCCGCCGCCTCGACGCCACGGGCATAGGTCTCAATCTGCTCGTGCAGAACTTCTCCGGGCGGCGCATGGTGCGGCTCGCCGAGTCCGGCTGCCGCACGAGGCTGCTCTTCCTCAATCCGGCCAGCAGCGCCGTCAAGCGGCGCGAGCGAGAACTGGGGCTGAAGAAGGGCGAGCTCAGCCGGTCGGTCGAGATGAACATCCTGCACATGCGCCGGGTGCGGTCCAAACTCCGCGACCCGGGTGCCTTCCAGATCCACGTCTTCGACGAGACCCCGCGCTTCACCGCGTACCTGGTCGACGGCGACGGGCCGGACGGGGTCGGGGTCGTGCAGTCCTACCTCCGCAAGGCCCGCGGCATGGAGGCCCCGGTCCTGGTGCTGCGTGGCGGCGGACGGAACGTGGTGCGGGCAGGGCAGGGCTTCGAACGGGACGGTGAAACCGGACTTTTCGCCACATATAGGGAGGAGTTCGAGTCGGTGTGGCTCGACTCCCGGCCGGTCTCCTGACGCCCCGGACCGGATTGTCAGTGGGCCGTGCGAGGGTTTTCCTCACCACGGGGGAGATCACGTAAGGAGGACCCGATGGCTTGGCATGGGGAACCGCTGGTCGGCTTCGACCTGGAGACGACGGGCACCGACCCGCTGGAGGCCCGTATCGTCACGGCCTCGATCGTCGGCGTCCACGGCGGCCGGGTGGTCCGGCAGCGCGACTGGCTCGCCGACCCGGGCATCCGCATCCCCGCGCAGGCGTCCGCGATCCACGGCATCAGCAACGAGCGCGCGGCCGCCGAGGGACGCCCGGTGCGCGAGGTGGCCGACGAGGTCGCCGAGACCCTGACCGGCTACTGGGCCCAGGGCGTCCCCGTCGTGGCGTACAACGCCTCGTTCGACCTGACCCTGCTCACCGCCGAACTGCGACGGCACGGACTGCCCTCGCTGGACGAGCGGCTCGGCGGCAGGGGCCTGGGCCCGGTCGTCGACCCGTACACGATCGACCGGGCCGTCGACCGCTACCGGCGCGGCAAGCGCACCCTGGAAGCGGTCTGCGCGGAGTACGGGGTGGAGCTCACCGCCGCCCACCAGGCGGCCGCCGACGCGCTCGCCGCCGTCCGGGTCGCGATCGCGATAGCCGAGCGGCACGCCTCGGTCGCCGCCCTCGACCCGGCCGCGCTGCACGAGCGCCAGATCGGCTGGTACCGGGAGTGGGCCGAGGACTTCCAGGCCTTCCTGCGCCGCAAGGGCGACGCGGACGCGGTCGTCGACCCGGTGTGGCCGGTCCGCTCGGCGGTCGTCGTGGCCTCCTAGCCGTCCCGGTCAGCCGTTCTCCTTCAGGAAGGAGAGCAGCAGGTCGTTGACCCGCTCCGGCTGGTCCAGCTGGAGCCAGTGACCGGCGTCCTCGACCCGCTCGTAGCGCCAGCGCCCGGGGACGCGCGCGGCCATGGCGGTCATCTGGCGCTCGGTGAGAAAGCGGTCGTCGGCGGACCAGACGCCCATCACCGGCACGGTGAAGGCCGACGGCGTCGGGGGCACGCCCAGCTGGACCTCCATCGGCAGGGCGGCGCGGTAGATGTTCAGAGCCGCGGTCAGGGCGCCGGGCGCCCGCAAGGGTTCCAGCACCTTGTCGAGATCGGCGTGGCCGGTGAGCATCTGGCGCAGGTTCGCGAAGTCGTCACGGGACAGCCACTCCTCGGCGAGCCCCTCGAACTGGAACATCGTCATGTGCCACATGCGCTGGCGCTCCTGCCAGCCGTCCGGCCCCAGGACCACGGAGATGTCCCCCACCGACATCACCGTCAGGCTCGCCACCCGCTCGGCGGCGAACTGTGCGAGCCCCTGTGCCACCCCGGAGCCCCAGTCGTGGCCCACGACGTGGCAGCGGTCGACGTCGAGCCGGGCGAGCAGCTCCAGCATGTCGCGCACGTGCTTCGCCGGGTGGTAGGCCTCCGGGCCGCCCTCCGGCCGGTCCGACCCGCCGTAGCCGCGCAGGGTCGGCGCGATCGTCCGGAAGCCGGCCGCGTTCAGGGCGGGGACCTGATGGCGCCACAGCTCGTGCGAGTCCGGGAAGCCGTGCACCAGCAGCACGGCCGGTCCCTCGCCGCTCACATCGACGTCGAGCGTGACGTCCGACAGTTCCATCCGCATCCCAACACCCCGTTCGTTACCGGCCGGTTCGACAGGGCTCATGATGTCAGAAGGGGTACCAGCGCACCTCGGGGTCACCGTCCCGCAGCGAGGCCACCCGCCGCTCGAACTCGGCGAGCGCCTTCGGGTTCACCGGCGCGTGCTGGGCCACCCAGGCACAGCTCGCCGTCTCCCGTGCCCCCCGCAGCACCGCGCAGCCCTCCCACTCCCGGACGTCCCAGCCGTAGGCCTCGGTGAAGGCGTCGTAGGCGGCCGGGTCGAGCCCGTACCGGTCCCGGGACAGGGCCAGCACCACGAGGTCGTGCTCGCGCAGATCGGAGGAGAAGGTCTCCAGGTCCACCAGGACCGGTCCCTCGGAGCCGACGTGGACGTTGCGGGGCAGCGCGTCGCCGTGGATCGGGCCGGGCGTGAGGTGCGGGGTGAGCGCGGCCGCCGCCGGGGCGAAGGAGTCGCGGCGCTCCCGCAGGAAGGCCGCGTCCGCCGGGTCGATCGCGTCACCGGCGAGCCGCAGCCAGCGCTCCACCCCGCCGAGCAGTTCGCGGCGCGGCAGGGTGAGGCCGGCCGGCTCGGGCAGGGCGTGGATCAGGCGCAGCAGCGGGGCCAGGTCGCGGGGTTCGGCCGGCCGGACGGCCGCGGGCAACCGGTGCCACAGCGTGATCGGGTGCCCCTCGGCCACCAGCGGCTCGGCCTCGGCGGCCCGGACGGCCGGGACTCCGGCCGATTCCAGCCAGCCGGCGAGGGTCAGTTCACGCTCGGCGCGCGGCAGCAGTTCGGGGTCACGGCCGACCTTCACCACCAGGTCGCCGAGCGCGAAGACCGCGTTCTCGCCCAGAGCGAGCAGGCTCGCGTCGGCCGCCCGCAGTCCCGCGGCGGCCAGGATCTCCCGGGCCCGGGCCTCGTCCATCGTTCTCTCCCCACAGCAGGTGCGCACCGTAGGTGCGATCTCGCCAAAGTCTCGCATCCGTGCAGGTCACCTTGACGAACCGACGGCCCCTCAGGACGATGACCGGGTCCCAGGCAAGGTGGCACACCGCGCACAGGGGGAGCATTGGTGAGTGTGACGACCGCGCCGAGGCGGTCCGCGGCGCGCACCACCCCGGGCCGGGCCCCCGGCGGCCCGGGCCGCGACCTGGGTGCCTGGTTCCTGGTCCTGCCCGCGCTCCTGCCGATCCTGGTCCTCAGCGTCGGCCCCCTCCTCTACGGCATCGCACTGGCCTTCACCGACGCCCAGTCCGGGCGCACCCAGGCCACCCGATGGATCGGCACCCTGAACTTCCAGGACCTGCTGCACGACACCCTGTTCTGGGAGTCCTTCCGCATCGGCCTGCTGTGGGCCGTCGGCGTCACCGTCCCGCAGTTCCTCCTCTCCCTCGGCCTCGCGCTGCTCCTGAACCAGAGGCTCCGGCTGCGCTGGCTCGCCCGGGCGCTCGCGATCCTCCCCTGGGCCATGCCCGAGGTCGTCGTCGGCATCATGTGGCGGCTGGTCTACAACCCCGACGCGGGCATCCTCAACGAGACCCTCCACGACCTCGGCCTCGGCGACGGGCGGGCCTGGCTCAGCGGCCTCGGCACCGCCCTGCCCGCCGTGATCGTGGTCGGCGTCTGGGCGGGCATGCCGCAGACCACGGTCGCCCTGCTCGCCGGCGTGCAGAACACCCCTCGCGAACTCCACGAGGCCGCCGCGCTCGACGGCGCCGGCGCCTGGCGCCGCTTCCGCACGGTCACCTGGCCCGCGCTGCGCCCGGTGGCCCTCGCCATCACCGCGCTGAACTTCATCTGGAACGTCAACTCCTTCGCCCTGGTCTACGTGCTGACCAACGGCGGACCGGGCGGCCGCACCCGGCTCCCCATGCTCTTCGCCTACGAGGAGGCCTTCCGCTACGGGCAGTTCGGCTACGCGGCCGCCATGGGCTGTGTGCTCGTCGCCGTCGTCTCCGTGCTCCTCGCCCTGTATCTCGTCGGCCGGCTCAAGGAGGAACAGTGAGGAGAGGCCGGTGAGCGCCTTCCGTACCAGCGGGCCCGCCCGCGCCGGCCAGTACGCGGCACTCCTCGCGTACCTGGTCTTCCTCGCCTTCCCGTTCCTGTGGCTGGTCTCGACCGCCTTCAAGCCCGCCACGGAACTCGGCTCCCTGCACCCCACCTGGATCCCGGAGGACCCCACCCTCGACAACTTCCGGCAGGCCTTCGACGAGCAGCCCCTGCTGAGAGCCGCCGGGAACAGCCTGCTCGCGGCGCTCACCGCCGCCCTCGTCGCGGTCGTCGTCGCCACCCCCATGGCCTACGTCCTCGCCCGCCACCGCTCCCGGCTCACCGGCGCGGCGACCGGCTGGGTCGTGGTCAGCCAGGCCTTCCCGTTCGTCCTCCTGATCATCCCGCTCTTCCTGGTCCTGAAGAACCTCCACCTGGTCAACAGCCTGGCCGGCCTGACCCTCGTGTACGTGGTGTGGTCGCTGCCCTTCGCGCTGTGGATGCTCACCGGCTACGTCCGGGCCGTCCCCGCCGAGCTGGAGGAGGCCGCGGCCGTCGACGGCGCCGGACGGCTGCGCACCCTCGTCTCCGTCACCGGCCCGCTGCTCGCCCCCGGCCTCGTCGCCACCGCGCTCTTCGCCTTCGTCACCGCGTGGAACGAGTTCTTCTTCGCCCTGGTCCTCCTGAAGAGCCCGGAGAAACAGACGCTGCCCGTGGTCCTCACCCACTTCCTCGGCGCGGAGGGCGCCGCCGACCTCGGGCCGCTCGCCGCCGCGGCCTTCCTCGCCACCCTCCCCTCGCTCGTCGTCTTCGCGATCGTCCAGCGGCGGATCACCGGCGGCATGCTGGCCGGGGCGGTGAAGTCATGAGGCGCGCCCGGCCCGGTCGCGCCGGGCTCCGAGCCCGGTTCGGTCCCCTGCGGATCCTCGCTCCGTTCGCCGCCCTCGTGCTGCTGCTCGCCGGCTGCACCGCCGGCGGCGCGCGCGAGGCCGACGACGGAGTGATCCGGCTCCGCTTCCAGTCGCTCGCCTGGCAGAAGGAGTCGGTCGACGCCAACAAGGAGCTCGTACGGGAGTGGAACGCGGCCCACCCCGACATCCAGGTCGACTACGTCCAGGGCAGCTGGGACTCCGTCCACGACCAGTTGCTCACCTCCTTCGAGGCCGGCGAGGCGCCCGACCTCGTCCACGACGCCTCCGACGACCTCGCGGACTTCGCCTACGGGGGCTACCTCGCCGACCTGCGCACGCTGCTGCCCGAACGGCTGCGCGCCGACATCCCCGCGCACAGCTGGAGCACCACGACCTTCGGGGACGGGGTCTACGGCGTGCCGTTCCTCCAGGAACCGCGCATGATCATGGCCGACCGTAGGCTCCTCACCGACGCCGGTGTCCGGATCCCGACCGCCGAACGCCCCTGGACCTGGCAGGAGTTCCGGCGGATCGCCCGGGACCTGACGGCCCGCATGGGGGAGGGGCGCTACGCCGTCGCCTGGCCGCTCAAGGAGCCGGTCTCCGTCTCGCTCAACCTGGGCCTGTCGGCCGGCGGCCGGCTCTTCCACCGCGGCGCGGACGGCAGGACCACCCTCCGCTTCACCGACGCCGACGCGGTCGTCCCCGGCACGGTCCGGGCCATGGTCGAGACCGACCGCACCGCCTCCCGGGCCACCCTCGGCAGCGGCGGCTCCGACACGCTGCCCGGCTTCTTCGGGGGCAGGTACGCGATGGTCCCGCTGGGCTTCTCGTACCGGCAGCAGATCGTGCAGCAGGCGCCCAAGGGCTTCGACTGGATCGTGCTGCCCGCTCCGGCCGGGGCGGGCGGGCTCGCGCAGGGGGTCAGCCCGCAGACCCTCTCCATCGCCGAGGACAGCCCCCACAAGCGGGAGGCCGCGAGGTTCCTCGACTTCTTCCTCCAGCCCCGCAACATGGTCCGGCTCGCCCTCGGCGACTGGATGCTGCCCACCTCCACGACCGCCCTCGCCGACCCGGCCCTGCACACCCCGGCGTACGGCTGGGCCACCGGCGCGGCCGTGGCCCGGCAACTGCGCCCGGCCCCCGCCCAGTCGGTGCGCGGCTATCCGGAGTGGAAGGACAAGGTCGCCACGCCCGCCTTCCAGGAGTACTACAGCGGCGCCATCGGAACGGAGGAGCTGAGACGCCGGCTGGTGGTGGACGGCAACCGGGTGCTCGCCCGCTACCAACGGGACTAGGCCGCCTCTTTCGGATCCTGCCGGGCTCGCGGGGTCTGGCACGCACGCTCGCGAGCCCGGCAGGATCCGAAAGAGGCGGCCCGGACGGCCCGTCGGCTCAGGAATCGAGTACGGCGGCGACGGCTTCGATCTCTACGAGCTGGCCGTCGTAGCCGAGCACGGTGACACCCATCAAGGTGCTCGGCACGTCGTGCTCACCGAACGCGTCCCGCACGACCTCCCACGCCGTCACCAGGTCCTCCCGCCGGTGAGAGGCAACGAGAACACGGGTGCTGATGACATCGAGGAGTGACGCGCCCGAGTCCTTCAGAGCGGTCCGCATGTTCTCCACGGCCCTGGCCGCCTGCCCCGCGACGTCCCCGATCGCCGCAGTGGAGCCGTCCTCGTTCAGAGGACATGCTCCGGCCAGGAAGATCAGCCGCGACTCGGCCGGGGCCGTGGCCGCGTAGGCGTACTCCGCTACATCGGACAGGGAGGCGGAACGGATCAAGGTGACAGCGCGCGGCACGGGCTTCCTTTCGCGGCAGTTCCGGGGCACTCAGGACCTTCTCAGAGGTCGGCTCCGCGTTCGACGCATTTTCCTTTCATGACGCGCCCGCGCCGGGGACTCGGGGGCGCACGGCACCTGCCGGCGGGGGACGACATGCCCGAACGGCCGCGCGAGGCCGTGCCCGTCCTCGCCTGCGATCCCGAAGTCGCCCGCGGAGAGCGGGAGATAGCAGAAGGGATGATGCTTGAAGGGGGAACGAAGTGGGCCGCTGACCTGATCGAGGCGGAGCTGGCGAAATCATGACGACGTAAACGCGCATGTGGGCGGGGCGAGTTGTGATGACTCGCCCCGTTTTCTTATTAAGAAACCTTGCTGAAAAAGTCATGAGTCTGTGAAGGCCTTGATTTGCACTCGTCAATCGGTCAGGGTTTCGAACGGGTCGCCGGAAGGTTTTCTTCCAACGGCCCAACCCCCCACAAATCCTGACGAGGAGACCCCTCTTCATGGCAATACACAAGCGTGACCGCAAGCACGTCCGGATCATCGCCGTCACGACCGCGATCGCGGCAGCGGCCGGAATCACCGTCCTCACCGGCCCGTTCGCCGGCGCGGCCCCCACGCCCGCCGAAGGAACGGTCTACGGACTCGGCGTCGAGGGCGCCGTCGCGGGCAGCTACGTCGTGCTGCTCGACGAGAAGGCGAACAAGGGCGACCTGGCGAAGGAGTACGGCGGCACCCTGCGCCGCAGCTACGACTCCAGCGTCAACGGCTTCTCCGTGAACGGCCTCACCGAGACCGAGGCCAAGCGCCTCGCCGCGGACCCGGCCGTCGCCAAGGTCGTCCAGAACCGCACGTTCTCCATCAGCGCCACCCAGGAGAACCCCCCGTCCTGGGGCCTGGACCGGGTCGACCAGACCGACACGGCCGGCGACTCCAAGTACACCTACCCCGACTCCGGCGGCGAGGGCGTCACCGCGTACGTCATCGACACCGGCGTCCGCATCAGCCACAAGGACTTCGGCGGCCGTGCCTCGAACGGCTTCGACGCGGTCGACAACGACGACACCGCCCAGGACGGCAACGGCCACGGCACGCACGTGGCCGGCACCATCGCCGGAACCGAGCACGGCGTCGCCAAGAAGGCCAAGATCGTCGCCGTCCGTGTGCTCGACGACGCCGGCTCCGGCACCACCGAGCAGGTCGTCGCCGGCATCGACTGGGTCACCAAGAACCACCAGGGCCCGTCCGTCGCCAACATGAGCCTCGGCGGCGGCGCCGACCCGGCGCTCGACGACGCGGTCAAGAAGGCCATCGCCTCCGGCGTCACCTTCGCCGTCGCCGCGGGGAACGAGTCGGCGGACGCCGGACAGGGCTCGCCGTCCCGGGTGCCCGAGGCGATCACCGTCGCCTCCTCCACCAAGGACGACCAGCAGTCCGACTTCTCCAACTTCGGTTCGGTCGTGGACCTCTACGCCCCGGGCTCGGAGATCACCTCGGCCTGGAACGACAGTGACACCGGGACCAAGACCATCTCCGGCACCTCGATGGCCACCCCGCACGTCGTCGGCGCCGCGGCCGTGTACCTCGCGGCCCACAAGGACGCCACCCCGGACCAGGTCGCCGAGGCGCTGACCTCGGGGGCCACCCCCGACAAGATCGGCAACGCCAGCCCCGGCACCGCCAACAAGCTCCTGAAGATCGTCGAGTAGCGACGGCGATCCCCTGATACGGCGGCCGCCGTGCCCTCCCCCACGGGGCATGGCGGCCGCCTTATGGTGTGATCATGACGACGAGCTATGCGGCGCTGCTGCGCGGGATCAATGTCGGCGGACACCGCAAGGTCCCCATGGCGCAGCTCCGTTCCCTGCTGGAGGAGCTCGGCCACCGGGACGTGAAGACCTACCTCCAGAGCGGCAACGCGGTCTTCACCACCGACGCCGACACCGCTCCCGCGGAACTCACCGCGGCACTCGAAGGGGCGATCGAGGAGCGGTTCGGCTTCCACGTCGACTGCCTCGTCCTCGACCACGAGCGGCTCGCCGCCGTCGCCGAGAACTGCCCCTTCCCCGCCGCCGAGCTGGAGGGCAAGCAGCTGCACGCCTTCTACCTCTCCGGCCCCCTCGACGAGCAGCGCCTCGCCGCGGTCGACCGGGCGGCCTACCTGCCCGAGGAATTCGCGCTCGGCGACCGCGTCCTCTACCTCTACGCCCCCGAGGGCCTGGGCCGCTCCAAGCTCGGCGAGGTCCTCTCCCGGCCCGCCCTCTTCAAGGGCCTCACCGTCACCGCGCGGAACTGGAACACCGTGGTCAAGCTCGTCGAGATGACCGGCCCCCACGCCTGAAGTGGCCCAGTGGAAGAGTGTGCGAATGGCCCGGAACGACGGGCCAAAGCAGAACTACGCTTCCCGCATGACGACGACCGTGGACTTCTCCTTCGACCCCGCCTGCCCCTTCGCCTGGATCACCTCCCGCTGGATCCTCGAAGTCGAGCGGCACCGCGACATCGATCTCCGCTTCCGGCTCATGAGCCTCTACCTCCACAACGAGGGCAACGACCTGCCCGACTGGTACCGCACCCTCGTCGACGCCTCCATCGGCCCCGTCCGGGTCGCCGCCGCCGCGGCCGACAAGGCCGGCGAGGAGATCCTGCGCCCGCTCTACACCGCGTACGGCACCCGCATCCACGAGCGGAAGAACCAGGACTTCGACGCCGTGATCGCCGAGTCCCTCGCCGAACTCGGCCTCCCAGCCGAGCTCGCCGCCGCGGCCCACGACCCGGCCTACGACGAGGCCGTCCGCCGCCGGCACGACGCCGGCAAGGACCCCGAGGCCGGTGCCTACGTCGGCACGCCCACCCTCCACGTCGACGGCACCGCCTGGTTCGGGCCGGTCCTGCGCGCCGTCCCGCGCGGGGAGGAGGCCGCCGAACTCTTCGACGCCTTCCGCGTCCTCGCCCGCCACCCCGACTTCTTCGAGATGAAGCGCACCCGCACCGGCGGGCTCGACTTCAGCTAGGTGTATTGATCACGAGCGTTGTTGACGCTGGTGATCAATACACCTGGTCGTGTCCGGCTCGCGGCGTCCGCCGGTGCGGGGTGTCGCGATTCTTCAAGACCGGCCCACGGGGTGCTCCCTACCGTGGGTGGCATGAACGAGATCCACGCTCACCTCACCGCCTGCGCCGCCGAAGCCGCCCGCGTCAGCCGCGGGATCACCGCCGAGCAGCTCGCCGGGCCCACCGGCTGCACCGACTGGACGGTCCGCGAGCTGGCCAACCACCTGGTCCTCTACACCGCCCACGGCCTCGAACACCGCGCCCTGCGCACCGAGCTCCCCGAGGAGACCGTCCGGCGCGACTTCACCGCGGACGCCGACTGGTCCGAGCGGTACGCGGCCCAGCTCGACCGGGCGCTCGCCGCCTGGGCGAAGCCCGAGGCGTGGGAAGGGGACGTCGACCTCGGCGGCAGCGCCGTGCCCGCGCCCGAGATCGCCGCCATGCTGCTGGCAGAACTCGCCCTGCACGGCTGGGACCTGGCACTCGCCACGGACCAGGAGTTCACCGTGCCCGAGGAGACCGGTCGGCATCTGCTCGGCGTCGTCGAGCGCTACGCCGGGATGTACCGCGAGTACCAGGGCTTCGCCGCCCCGGTCACCGCCCCCGCCGGGGCCGGCGCCTTCACGCGGGCCCTCGCGGTGAGCGGCCGCACGCCCTAACCGGCGGCCGCCAGCCGCTCCGGGGCGCGTACGGCCTGCTCGTAACGCTCCACCAGCAGCCGGGCCAGTTCGGGGGAGGGGCCGAGGACGTCCGCGAGGACATCGGCCTCGACCGCGCCGCCGGCGATGCGGTCCGGGAGTCGTCCCGGGGCGATCACGTACGGGGACACCGCCACGCGGCCGACCCCGGGCTCCGCGCGCAGGGCGCGGACCACGTCCTCCGTGCGAGGAAGGGATGCGGAGGCGAACGCAGGCCGCACGGAGCACCAACCGGTGCGCCGCAGCTCCCGCGCCGTTTCTGCGATCACTGCGATCGCCTCCGGGTCGGTGGAGCCCGCCGAGGCCAGGACGACCCCGGTCGTGCTCTTGTCGCCGGGCGTCAGCCCGGCCTCGTACAGGCGCCGTTCCACCGCCGCCAGCAGCAGCGGGGACGGGCCCAGGACCTCCGCCTGCCGCACCCGCAGCGAGGCGGGGGCCTGGCGCAGGACGCCGGGGACGTCGGCCTTCGCGTGGAAGGCCCGGGTGAGGAGGAGCGGCAGGGCCACGACCTCCCGCACCCCGTCCGCGGCGAGCCGGTCGAGCACCCCCGTGACGGACGGCAGGTTGAAGTCCAGGAACGCCGTCTCCACCCGCAGCCCCGGCCGCAGCAGGCCGGCCCGGCGCACGAGGGCCTGGACGGTCGCCGCGTGCCGCGGGTCGCGGCTGCCGTGGGCGATGACGAGAAGGGTGGGGTAACTCATGGTCAGGCCTTCACCAGCAGGCCGCGACGGCGCAGCACCGCGCGCTCCAGGGGGCTGAAGAACAGCAGGTCGATGGCGACACCGACGAGCAGGATCAGGATGATCGCCAGGAAGATCCCCGGCATGTCGAAGTTGTTGCGGCCGTTCTCCAGGAGCTGGCCGAGGCCGAGCCCCAGGTCCGGCGAGGAGGCGATGATCTCCGCCGCCATCAGCGAGCGCCACGAGAACGCCCAGCCCTGCTTCAGGCCCGCGAGATAGCCCGGCAGCGCGGCCGGCATCACGATGTGCCAGGCGCCCCTGAGCCCCGTCGCGCCGAGCGTCCGGCCCGCCCGCAGGAACAGCGGCGGCACCTGGTCCACGCCGGCCACCAGGCCGTTCGCGATCGACGGCACCGCGCCGAGCAGGATCACCGCGTACATCATGCTGTCGTTGAGGCCCAGCCACAGCACCGCCGGCGCCACCCAGGCGACCGAGGGCAGCGACTGCAGACCGGACAGGATCGGGCCGATCGCGGTGCGGACGACACCCACCCGGGCGACGATCAGACCCAGCGGGGTACCGATCGCCAGCGCGAGCAGGAAGCCGAGCAGGGCCCGGGAGACGCTGGTCCACAGCACGCCGAGGAGGGTGCCCTCCAGCCACATGGTGGACAGGCTGTCCCAGACCGCCCCGGGCGAGGGCAGCTTGCCCTCGTCGGCGACCTTCGCGGTCACGAGCAGCTGCCAGACCACGACGACGAGCACGACCGCCAGGACCGGCGGCAGGACCTTCTTCAGGAGGACCTCGCGCACCGGGGTCCTGCGGACCTGCACGCTGTCCAGGGCGTCGAGCCCGGCCTCCAGGCCGGCGAGGTCGTCGGTCTTCACCGCGTCGGCGGTGGTGTCAGTGCTGGCCATGACGGCGGATCTCCCCACGCAGTTCTTCGGTGATCTCGACGGACAGCTCCGCCACGGCGGCGTCCTCGATGCGGCGCGGCTGCGGGATGTCGATGGTCCACTCCCGGGCGATCCGGCCGGGCCGGGAGGAGAGCAGGACGACACGCTCGGCCAGCCGCACGGCCTCGCGCACGTTGTGGGTGACGAACAGGACCGACAGGCGCGTCTCGCGCCAGATCCGGGTCAGCTCGTCGTGCAGCACGTCGCGGGTGATCGCGTCGAGCGCCGCGAACGGCTCGTCCATCAGCAGCAGGTCGCTGTCCTGGGCGAGCGCCCGGGCCAGCGCCACGCGCTGCCGCATGCCGCCGGACAGCTCGTGCACGCGCTTGTCGTACGAGCCGCCGAGCCGCACGAGTTCGAGCAGCCGCTCGGCCTCCGGGCGACGCTCGGCCTTGGGCAGCCCGCGCAGCTTCAGGGCGAGTTCGATGTTCTTGCCCGCGGTGAGCCACGGGAACAGGGCGTGCTCCTGGAACATCAGGGCCGGCCGGCCGCCGGGGGTCTCGATGGACCCCGCGGACGGCCGGTCGAGCCCGGCGACCAGGTTGAGCAGCGTGGACTTGCCGCAGCCCGAGGCTCCCAGGAGGGTGACGAACTCGCCCGGGGCGACATCGAGCGAGATGTCGTCGAGGACGAGCTGGCCGCCGGCGGGACCGCCGAAGGACTTCGAGACGTGCTCGAGGCGCGCGGCGTGCCCGGCCGCGCGGACGCGGTCCTCGGCCTTGGCGAGCGTGGTGGTCGTGGCCATGGTCGTCACCTCCTGGGTTGGGCTGCGGACTGTGTTACTTGACGCCGAGGCCGGCGTCGGAGACCTCGGGCTTGCCCGCGGCCTTCAGGACCTTGTTGAGGGCCGTCAGGTCGTAGATGCCGTTCAGGTCGGGCTGCTTCAGCAGACCCGCCTTCACGGCGTGGTCGGCCTGCGCGCGGAGGGTGGCGGCCAGCGGGTCGTCGATGAACTGGATCGACGGCCAGGCGTTGTTGATGACCTTGTCACCGAGCGGCTTGCCGGAGAGCTCCTTCAGCTTGGCGTTGGCCGAGGCCTTCGCCTTCTCAGGGTTGGCGTTGATCCACGCGTTGGTCTTCACCGAGCCGCGAAGCACGGCCTCCACCACGTCGGGGTGCTCCTTGAGGAACTTCTGCGACACGATGATGTTGGTGATGACGAACTTCTTGTCCGGCCACAGGTCGGACTCGTCGAGCAGGACCTTCGCGCCCTCGCTGACCAGCTTCGACGCGGTCGGCTCGGGCACCCAGGCGCCGTCGATGGAACCGGACTTGTAGGCGTCCGGGGTGATCTTGTTGTCCGTGCGGAGCACGGAGACGTCGCCCTTGCCGCTCTGGGAGTCGACCTTCCAGCCCTTCTCGGCGACCCAGTTGAGGAAGGCCACGTCCTGGGTGTTGCCGAGCTGCGGGGTGGCGATCCGCTTGCCCTTCACGTCGTCCAGGGTCTTGATCTTCTTGGGGTCGACCACGAGCTTCACGCCGCCGGAGGCCGAGCCGCCGACGATGCGCAGGTTGGTGCCCTTGGACTTGGTGTAGCCGTTGATGGAGGGCGAGGGGCCGATGAAGCCGATGTCGATCGAGCCGGCGTTGAGCGCCTCGATCTCGGACGGGCCGGCGTTGAAGGTGGTGGACCGCAGGGTGGTGCCGCCCAGTTCCTTCTGGAAGATGCCCTCCTGGTCGCCGACCAGGGCCGTCGCGTGCGTCAGATTGGGGAAGTACCCGAGCCGTACGGTGTCCGCGGAGAGCTTCGTGCCCTCGGCCGCCACCTTCTTCTCGTCGTTCTTGGCCTCGGAGCCGTAGCTGCAGGAGGCGAGCGCCCCGACCAGCAGGGGCAGAGCGGCGGCCGCGAACAGGCCGCGGCGCAGGGTGGTACGGGTGGTGGCAGGCACGGGAGGGTTCCCCTCGGTTCAGCGACTTCGCAGTCGGTGTCTATGTCTTTCAAGGTGTTGCGGGTGGAGCGGCAGAGCGCCGCCGCAGCGGCGTACGGAGGTCAGCACGCACATCGCGCGACACCTCCCATGCCGGCCCCGAGGGCACCGGAGCCCACCCGGCCGCCCTCCTTGGCGAACGTGGAGTACATGTTCTTGACCATGCTCAGAAGTCCCACCCTTCTTCGTCCTCGGCCGCGGTGACGGCCTTGTTCGTGGCGAACGACTCGCCCGCCATGCCCGCGGCCAGCGTGGTGCCGTCCGCCGGGTCGATCAGCAGGAACGAGCCCGTACGGCGCGAGTCGGCGTACGCGTCGAGCGCGAGCGGCTCGGCGGTGCGGACCCTGACCCGGCCGATGTCGTTGGCGACGAGCTGACCCGGGTCCGGGTGCTGGGAGAGGTCGTCCAGGGTGAGCCGGGACGGGATCTCCTTCACGATCGCCTTGACCGTACGCGTGGTGTGCTTGAGCAGCACCCGCTGGCCCACGGCGAGCGGCCGGTCCGCCACGTGGCACACGGTCGCCTCGACGTCCTGGCTGGTCGCCGGGGCGTCGGCGCTCGGGGCCAGCAGGTCGCCGCGCGAGATGTCGATGTCGTCGGCGAGCCGGATGGTGACCGACTGCGGGGCCCAGGCGATGTCCACGGACTCGCCGAGCGCGTCGATCGCCGTGATCGTCGACGTCTTGCCGGAGGGCAGGACGGTGACCTCCTCGCCGACCCGGAACGCGCCGGCCGCGATCTGGCCCGCGTAGCCGCGGTAGTCGGGGTGTTCGGGGGTCTGCGGACGGATCACGTACTGCACCGGGAAGCGCGCGTGGCAGGCGGTCAGGTCGTGGCTGACCGGCACGGTCTCCAGGTGCTCCAGGACGGTCGGTCCGCCGTACCAGTCCATGTTGGCGGACGGCTCCACGACGTTGTCGCCGGCGAGCGCGGAGATCGGGATCGCGGTGATCTCGGGGACCCCCAGCTCCGACGCGTACGTCGTGAACTCCTCGGCGATCGTGGCGAAGACGGGCTCCTGGTAGTCGACCAGGTCCATCTTGTTCACGGCCAGGACCACGTGCGGGACGCGCAGCAGCGCGGCGACGGCGGCGTGCCGGCGGGTCTGCTCGACGACGCCGTTGCGGGCGTCGACCAGGACCACGGCCAGCTCGGCCGTCGAGGCGCCCGTCACCATGTTCCGGGTGTACTGCACGTGCCCGGGGGTGTCCGCCAGGATGAACCGGCGCCGCGGGGTCGCGAAGTAGCGGTACGCCACGTCGATGGTGATGCCCTGCTCCCGCTCGGCCCGCAGACCGTCGGTGAGCAGCGCCAGGTCCGGGGCCTCCTGGCCGCGCGACCGCGAGGCGTGCTCCACGGCCTCCAGCTGGTCGGTGAGGACCGACTTGGAGTCGTGCAGGAGCCGGCCCACCAGGGTGGACTTGCCGTCGTCGACGGAACCGGCGGTCGCGAAGCGCAGCAGGGTGGTGGCCGCCAGCTCGGCGGCCGGCTGCTGTTCGGTGGACGTGCTCATTAGAAGTACCCCTCGCGCTTGCGGTCTTCCATCGCGGCCTCGGACATCTTGTCGTCCGCCCGGGTGGCGCCCCGCTCGGTGAGCCGGGACGCGGCGATCTCGGCGATCACGGCATCCAGCGTGGTGGCGTCGGAGTCCACCGCGCCGGTGCAGGACATGTCGCCGACCGTGCGGTAGCGGATCAGCCGGGTCTCGACGGTCTCCGACTCCTTCGGGCCGCCCCACTCGCCGGCCGTCAGCCACATGCCGTTGCGCTGGAACACCTCGCGCTCGTGCGCGAAGTAGATGTCCGGGAGCGCGATCCGCTCCCGCTGGATGTACTGCCAGACGTCCAGCTCGGTCCAGTTGGACAGGGGGAACACGCGGACGTGCTCACCGGGGGCGTGCCGGCCGTTGTACAGCTGCCACAGCTCGGGGCGCTGGCGGCGCGGGTCCCACTGGGAGAACTCGTCACGGAGGCTGAACACCCGCTCCTTGGCGCGGGCCTTCTCCTCGTCGCGACGGCCGCCGCCGAACACGGCGTCGAAACGGTGCTGCTGGATCGCCTCGGTCAGCGGGACGGTCTGCAGCGGGTTGCGGGTGCCGTCCGGACGCTCGCGCAGCTTGCCCGCGTCGATGTAGTCCTGCACGGAGGCGACGTGCAGCCGCAGGCCGTGCTCGGCGACCACGCGGTCGCGGTACTCGATGACCTCGGGGAAGTTGTGCCCGGTGTCGACGTGCAGCAGCGTGAAGGGGACCGGCGCCGGGGCGAAGGCCTTCAGCGCCAGGTGCAGCATGACGATGGAGTCCTTGCCGCCGGAGAAGAGGATCACCGGTCGCTCGAACTCGCCCGCCACCTCACGGAAGATGTGGACGGCCTCGGACTCCAGCGAGTCGAGGTGCGACAGCGCGAACGGACTGTCGGTCGCCTCGTGGGCGTGGGCAACGGTGGTCACAGCAGACCCCTCTCGGTGAGCAGCGCGTGAAGCTGCGCCGCGGACTCCTGCACGGTCTGGTTCTGGGACTCGATCCGGAGATCGGGCGTCTCGGGTGCCTCGTACGGGTCGTCGACGCCGGTGAGCCCGCTGATCTCGCCCGCCGCCTGCTTGGCGTACAGGCCCTTCACGTCGCGGACCGAGCACACCTCCACCGGAGTGGCCACGTGCACCTCGACGAACGCGGTGCCCTCGGCCTGGTGGCGCTTGCGGACGGCCTCGCGGCTGTCGGCGTACGGGGCGATCACGGGGACCAGCACCTTGACCCCGTGCGAGGCGAGCAGCTCCGCGACGAAGCCGATCCGCTGCACGTTGGTGTGGCGGTCCTCGCGGGAGAAGCCGAGGCCCGCGGACAGGAACTCGCGGATCTCGTCGCCGTCGAGGATCTCGACGCGCTGCCCCTCCTCGCGCAGCCGGCCGGCCAGCTCGTACGCGATGGTGGTCTTGCCGGCGCTGGGCAGGCCCGTGAGCCAGATGGTGGCACCGGTCACGTGGTTCTCCTGGGAGGTCTGGGGGGTGGTGGTCATCAGCCGTGCAGCCCGCATTCGGTCTTGGCGCGCCCGGCCCAGCGGCCGGCCCGGGCGTCCTCGCCCTCGGCGACCCGGCGGGTGCAGGGCGCGCAGCCGACGGAGGCGTAACCGTCCATGAGTAGCGGGTTGGTGAGCACCCCGTGCTCCAGGACGTAGGCCTCGACGTCCTCCTGCGTCCAGCGGGCGATCGGGGAGACCTTCACCTTCTGCCGCTTCTCGTCCCAGCCGACCACCGGGGTGCCGGCCCGGGTCGGGGACTCGTCGCGGCGCAGGCCGGTCGCCCACGCGGCGTAGCCGGTCAGACCCTCTTCGAGGGGCTTCACCTTGCGCAGCGCGCAGCACAGGTCCGGGTCGCGGTCGTGCAGCTTCGGGCCGTACTCGGCGTCCTGCTCGGCCACGGTCTGACGCGGGGTCAGGGTGATGACGTTGACGTCCATGACGGCGTCGACCGCGTCACGGGTGCCGATGGTCTCCTCGAAGTGGTAGCCCGTGTCGAGGAAGACGACGTCCACACCGGGCCTGGCACGCGAGGCGAGATGGGCGACCACCGCGTCCTCCATGGAGGAGGTGACGCAGAAGCGCTCGCCGAAGGTGTCGACCGCCCACTGGAGGATCTCCAGCGCGGAGGCGTCCTCCAGCTCGCGGCCGGCCTGCTCGGCAAGTGCCTTCAGGTCGGCCGCGGTCGCGTCCTGAGTGATCGTCATAGCTGTTCCCCTCCGCCGGAGTTGCTCGAAGTGCCCGGGGCGAGCAGCCCCAGGAACTTCAGCTGGAAGGCTCGGCTGCACGCGGCGCATTCCCAGGCGCCGTGCCCCTGCTCGTTGGGCCGCAGGTCCTCGTCGCCGCAGTACGGGCAGTGGAACGGGGCCGCCCGCTCGCTCATGACAGGGCCTCTTCCGAGGCGCGCGCCGCCCAGGTGGCGAAGCGCTCGCCGTCCTCGCGCTCCGCCTGGAAGCGCTTCAGCAGCCGCTCGACGTAGTCCGGCAGCTCGGCCGAGGTGACCTTCAGACCGCGGACCTTGCGGCCGAAGCCGGCCTCCAGACCGAGCGCGCCACCCAGGTGCACCTGGTAGCCCTCGACCCGGTTGCCGTCGTCGTCGAGGACCAGCTGGCCCTTGAGACCGATGTCGGCGACCTGGATGCGGGCGCAGGCGTTCGGGCAGCCGTTGATGTTGATCGTCAGCGGCTCGTCGAAGTCCGGGACGCGGCGCTCCAGTTCGTCGATGAGCGAGGAGCCGCGGCCCTTGGTCTCGACGATGGCCAGCTTGCAGAACTCGATGCCGGTGCAGGCCATCGTGCCGCGCCGGAACGGCGAGGGGGTGACCCGCAGGTCGAGCGACTCCAGGGCGGAGACGATCGACTCGACCTTCGACTCCTCGATGTCGAGGACGATCATCTTCTGCTCGGCGGTGGTGCGCACCCTGCCCGAGCCGTGCTCCTCGGCGATCTCGGCGATCTTCGTCAGCGTGGCGCCGTCGACCCGGCCGACGCGCGGGGCGAAGCCGACGTAGAAGCGCCCGTCCTTCTGCTGGTGGACGCCCACGTGGTCGCGCCACCGGCCGGCGGGCTCCGTGGGGGCGGGCCCGTCCGTCAGCTTGCGCTTCAGGTACTCGTCCTCCAGGACCTGGCGGAACTTCTCCGGGCCCCAGTCGGCGACGAGGAACTTCAGGCGCGCGCGGTTGCGCAGCCGGCGGTAGCCGTAGTCGCGGAAGATCGAGATGACGCCCTCGTAGACGTCCGGCACCTCGTCGAGGGAGACCCAGGTGCCCAGCCGTACGCCGAGCTTGGGGTTGGTGGACAGACCGCCGCCGACCCAGACGTCGAAGCCGGGACCGTGCTCGGGGTGCTCCACGCCGACGAAGGCGATGTCGTTGATCTCGTGCGCCACGTCGAGCAGCGGCGAGCCGGAGACCGCCGACTTGAACTTACGGGGCAGGTTGGAGAAGTCCTTGTTGCCGATGATCCGCCGCTGGATCTCCTCGATCGCGGGGGTGCCGTCGATGATCTCGTCCTGGGCGATCCCGGCGACCGGCGAGCCGAGGATGACACGCGGGGTGTCACCGCAGGCCTCGGTCGTCGACAGGCCGACGGCCTCCAGCCGGTTCCAGATCTCCGGGACGTCCTCGATCCGGATCCAGTGGTACTGGACGTTCTGCCGGTCGGTGATGTCGGCCGTGCCGCGCGCGAACTCCTCGGAGATCTCGCCGATGACCCGCAGCTGCTCGGTGGTCAGGCGGCCGCCGTCGATGCGGACCCGGAGCATGAAGTACTCGGCGTCCAGCTCCTCCGGCTCCAGGACACCGGTCTTGGTGCCGTCGAGACCCTCACGACGCTGGGTGTAGAGACCCCACCAGCGCATGCGACCACGCAGGTCGTTGGGGTCGATGGAGTCGAAGCCGCGCTTCGAGTAGATCGTCTCAATACGTGTCCGCACATTGAGACCGTCGTCATCCTTCTTGAACTGCTCATTGCCGTTCAGCGGGGTGAAGTGCCCCGCGGCCCACTGACCCTCGCCACGGTGTCGCCCGGCCTTGCGGCGGGCGGTGGCGGGAGTGGGGTTTTCCGGGGTGGCGGCCATGGCGATATGTCCTTCGGGACTGCGGGAGGGCGGCTCTGACCTGCACACTCGCGCTCGGATGTGAGGGTGGCGCGGCAGTGCGCAGAGAACGGGACGTCAGGAGAATGTGCGGCGGTGCTGAGGTGCTCAGCGCGCCGAACAGATGGCGCTGGACATGCGGCCGAGGTCGACGTGCCGCCGACTCACCAAGGCAATTCCAGTTCCAGACATGACGGAAGCGTGTCACGGGACTTTGGACCCAGTCCAGCTTCGTCCACGATGTGGACAAGGTCGTCTCGCTCCACGAGACGGTGTGGTGTGGGTCACGCGAAAGGGGCCCAGCTCAGGGCCCCTTCGGCAGGTCGTGCGGTGGTGCGGTGCCGCGGTCCCGTGCGTCGACGCGGGACCTGCGGCCCCTCAGGCGTGGGCGCCGGGCCAGGGACCGGGGGTCTCGACCTCCTCGGCCTGCTCGACCTTCGTGTCGAAGAGCCGGAAACCGCGGCGCTCGTAGTTGGCCATCGCGTGCTCCCCGTCGAGGGAGCAGGTGTGCAGCCACACCCGCTTGGTGGGTTCGCGGTCCGGCCAGCGTTCCGCCAGGTCCCAGGCGCGCTCCACCCCGTACGACAGCAGGTGCCCGCCGATCCCGTGACCCCGGAAGGCCGGGACGAGCCCGAAGTACACGATCTCGACCACGCCGTCGTCCTGCGGGTCCAGCTCCACGTACCCGGCCGGCGTCCCCTGCTCGTACGCCACCCAGATCTCGGCACCCGGCTTCTCCACGATCTCCTGCCACTGCGCGTACGTCAGGGACAGGCGGTCGGTCCAGCGGATGTCGCCGCCGACCGCCGTATAGAGGAAGCGGCTGAACTCCGCCGAGGGCACCCCGGCCCGCGCGATCGTGACGTCACGGCCCTCGGGGGCGGGGACCGGACGCAGATCGGCGGGCGAGGTCTGTTCCAGGGACCAGGTGGTGAGAGTGATGCTCATGGGCTTATCGCATCATGCGGAGCGCAGGATTCCCACCGTGTTCGGTCCTGGCGGACAAGCTGTCCGGCATACGGACACGGCTGGACGCCGTGCCCGCATCCCGTCCCCTCTTACCGCACCGGGTGATCCGAGCCCGCCGCCGGCGGCGGGCTCGGATCACCCGGTGCGGCCTGGCGACGACCCCGGGAGCGGTCTCGTGCGGCCCGCCTCCGCGGCCCAGCGGGGCCAGGCCGTGCCAGGCCGTGCCAGGCCGCGCGCCGCGCCCGGCGGCGCCCAGCAGGACCAGCGGCCGCGTCCGGCCGCGTCCGCGCCGCCGGGCTACGCGGTTGTGCCCGTCCGTGCCGCCCGGACCGGCGGGCTACGCGGTTGTGCCCGTCCGTGCCGCCGCCCGCGCCGCCGGGCTACGCGGTCGTGCCCGTCCGTGCCGCCCGGATCGCCGGGGCCGTCGACTGGGGGAGGAGGCCCGAGGGGTGGGTGGGGCGGCGGAGTTCCACGGCCACCTCCTCGCTGAAGCGGTACGGGCGGTGGGCGAGGACGCCGGCCAGGTTGCGGCGGATGCGGGACAGCTCCGCGCGGACCGTGACCGTACGGGTGCGGTCGCCGAACACGTCCTCGGCCAGGTCCGCCGCCGTACGCCCCTCCGGGTGGAGCGCGAGGAGGTAGAGGAGTTCGGCGTGCCGCGGGCTGAGCTCCTGGGTCCAGCTGCCGGCCGCGCCCGAGACGGCGACCGTCCAGCGGTGCGGCCGGCTCAGGTCGAGCACCACGTGGCTCGCCGCGCCGGACGCGGTGTCGGCCGGGCGGGCCTCCTCCTCGACCCGCAGCAGCCAGCCGCCCGGGAGCGGTTCGACCGCGCACATGCCGAGCGACGGCAGCCAGACCCGGCCCGCGCGGAAGGACTTGGGCAGCGCCAGCCGGTCCACCGGTGCCAGACCGGTCACCGCCGCCGTCCAGCCGTGCGTGTCCACGGCGACGGCGCGGCCGCCCACCCGGCACAGGATCGGCGCGGCCACCGACCGCAGCCGCTCGATCGACCGCAGATGGCGCTGGCGCATCTCCGCCTCCGCCAGTTGCGCGACCGACGCGACGAGCGCGAGCGTCGCCGGGTGGAAGCTGGAGGCCGGACCGCTCACGTCGACGATGCCCAGAAGGCGCTGGTCGCGCGGGTCGTGGACGGGGGCCGCAGCGCAGGTCCAGTTGTGCAGGGTGTGGACGTAGTGTTCGGCGGAGTGGACCTGCACGGCCTTGCCCATGGCGAGCGCCGTCCCCACGGCGTTCGTCCCGGTGGTCTGTTCGCTCCAGGCCGCGCCCTCCTCCAGACAGATGCCGTTGGCCTGGCGCATCACCGCCAGGTTGCCCTCGCGCCACAGCACCCGGCCCAGCTCGTCCGTCACCACCATGATCTGCATCGAGGCGTCCGCGATGCCCGCGAGCCCCGCGCTGAGCGTCCGCATCACCTCGCCCAGCACGGTCGAACGGCGCCGCTCCTCCAGCTCGTCCCGGCGCAGCAGCACACTGTTCGTCCCCCGGTCGGGGTCGAGGCCGATCCGGGCCATCCGCTGCCAGGACGCGTCGATCACCGGCCGGGGAGCCACCGGCGGGGTCCGGCCGGCCAGGGTCTCCTCCCGGACCCTGTGCAGCAGACGGCTCGCCTTGACGGAATCCATGGCGGCAAGCCGGTTCAGGTCGAGCTGAGTGTCGTTCATCGGTCCCTTCCAGTCCCCGCGGTGCCGTATCGGTGCTGTATCGGTTCTGCACTGTGCGAGTCCCGGCGCCCATGGTGCCGCTCCGCAGCGTCACGCGCGGCGCGCTTCGGGTAATCCTGCAACCTTTTGCAACTCTGGCGACCCCGGACCCCGTACACGAGGGTGTAACCGAAGCGGAGGGTGGTGCCGTGTCGGCGCAGCACCACCCTCGGCTTTTCCGCGCGTGCCGACCCCCTCGGGTCCACCCCCGGTACGCGCGGCCACTCGCCTCGCCCGTCCGGGACTCACTCGCACGACGGGCTTCCCGAAACGACGTTCGGCGGCCGCAGGGCGGCGAGCCGGAGCCCCGGCGATCAGCTATCACCCACGCCCCGGGCGGCCGCCTCCCCGTCCGCGCCCCTTCCTGGACGACCGCCCGCGCCCCTTCCTGGACGACCGCCCGCGCCCCTTCCTGGACGACCGCCCGCGCCCCTTCCTAGACGACCGCCCGCGCCCGTTCCACCACCGTCGCCAGGTCCAGCGAGTGCGGCAGCGTCCCGAACGCGGCGCCCCAGTCGCCGCCCAGCCGCGACGCGCAGAACGCGTCCGCGACCTCCGGCGGCGCCCACCGCACCAGCAGCGCGCCCTGCAGCACCCGCGCCATCCGCTCCACCAGCCGGCGCGCCCGTGCCTCGATGCCCTCCAGGTCGGCGAGCTCGGCCAGCAGGTCGCGGATCGCCCGGTCCAGGCGGTGGTCCGCGCCCCGCGCCCGTCCCACCTCCGTCAGGAAGGCGTTCAGGGCCTGCGGCTCCCGCTGGAGCGCCCGCAGCACGTCGAGCGCCTGCACGTTCCCCGCGCCTTCCCAGATCGAGTTCAGCGGTGACTCGCGCAGCAGCCGCGGCAGCCCCGACTCCTCCACGTAGCCGTTCCCGCCCAGGCACTCCAGGGCCTCCGCCACCACCGGCGTGCACCGCTTCGTCACCCAGTACTTCGCCGCCGGCACCGCGATCCGCAGCAGCGCGCGCTCCGCGTCCGTGTCGGCGTCGTACGCCGCCGCCAGCCGCAGCCCCAGCACCGTCGCCGCCTCCGACTCCAGCGCCAGATCGGCCAGCACGTTGCGCATCAGCGGCTTGTCGACGAGGAGGCCGCCGAACGCGCTGCGGTACGAGGCGTGGTGCACCGCCTGCGTCACCGCCTGCCGCATCAGCGCCGCCGAGCCCAGCACGCAGTCCAGCCGGGTCGCCGCCACCATCCCGATGATCGTGCGGATCCCGCGCCCCTCCTCGCCGACCCG
The DNA here is from genome assembly GCF_044767915.1 of Streptomyces sp. NPDC101191. Lineage (NCBI taxonomy): Bacteria > Bacillati > Actinomycetota > Actinomycetes > Kitasatosporales > Streptomycetaceae > Streptomyces > Streptomyces sp. NPDC101191. The sequence continues at coordinate 39,252 of NZ_JBIWOU010000008.1, read as the reverse complement.
GCGCGCCCACGTCGACCCGTCGAACTCCACCTCGGCCGACGCGTTCGAGCGGTTGCCGAGCTTGTCCTTCAGCCGCTGGACCGCGAAGGCGTTGCGCGACCCGTCCGGCAGCACCCGCGGGACGAGGAAGCAGGTCGGGCCGTCCCCTCCGGTGGCGGGGGAGGCCTGCGCGAGCACCAGGAAGCCGTCCGACATCGGTGCCGAACAGAACCACTTGTGCCCCGTCAGGACGTACTCCCCGTCGGCCGCCAGCGGCTCGGCCCGGGTCGTGTTCGCCCGTACGTCGCTGCCGCCCTGCTTCTCCGTCATGCCCATCCCGAGCAGCACGCCGGCCTTCTCCAGCGGCGGCCGCAGGCCCTGCTCGTAGACGCGCGACGCGAGCAGCGGCTCCCACGCCGCCGCCAGCTCCGGCTCGGCGCGGAGCGCCGGCACCGCCGCGTGGGTCATCGACAGCGGACAGCCGTGCCCCGCCTCCACCTGGGAGGCGAGCAGGAAGGCCGCCGCCCGCCGCACATGTCCACCCGGACGGCCCCACGCCGCGCCCGCCAGCCCCGCGCCGACCCCGCGGCCGAGCAGCCGGTGCCAGGCCGGGTGGAACTCCACCTCGTCGATCCGGTTCCCGTACCGGTCATGGGTCCGCAGCCGCGGCGGGTACTCGTTCGCGAGCCGCCCCCATTCCTGCGCCTGCGCCGATCCCGCCGAGACCCCGAGGGCCGTCAGCTCCTCGCGCGCCTCGTCGTGGACGTCCTGCGGCAGGTGCCGCTCCACGGCCTCCGCGAGGGCCGCGTCGGACGCGAACATGTCGTACCCCACCAGGGGCGGAGCCTGGTTGGTCACGGTGTGGGTGCCGGGTGCCATGCCGATACGGTAAGGAGGTGCAGGCAGCAAACGAAACACCCGAACGGCCCGAGCGGCGGCCCTGGAGCAGGCTCCACCGCGCCCGCGTCCTCTACCGCAACGTCTCCAAGCGGAAGATGGTCTGGCTGCTCCTCAAGGACACGGTCAACTCGTGCATCGAGTACCGCATCCTCGGTCTGGCCGCCGAGGCCGCGTTCTTCACCCTGCTGTCACTGCCGCCGCTGCTGCTCGGCCTGATCGCCCTCCTGGGCTACGCGGACGAGTGGACCAACACCGACACCGTCGCCAGCATCGAGGAGAACATCCTCCACGCCGCCGGGACCGTCCTCTCCGACCGCGGCGTCCGGGAGATCGCCCGCCCCCTCCTGGAGGACGTCACCCAGGGCAAACGCCCCGACCTCATCTCCCTCGGCTTCGCCATCGCCCTGTGGTCCGGCTCGCGCGCCGTCAACGTCTTCATCGACACGATCACCGTCATGTACGGCCTCGACGGGCACCGCGGCATCGTGAAGACCCGGCTCCTCGCCTTCCTGCTCTACATCGTCGCCCTGCTCATCGGCGCCGTGGTGCTGCCGCTCGCGGTCGTCGGCCCCGACCGGATCGTCGAGATCGTCCCCTGGGGCACGGAAGTCGTCTCGGTCCTGTACTGGCCGACGGTCATCCTCCTGTCCATCGCCTTCCTGACGACGCTCTACCACGTCTCCGTCCCCGTCCGCTCCCCGTGGATCGAGGACATCCCCGGCGCCCTCGTCGCCCTCGCGATGTGGGTCCTCGGCAGCTTCCTGCTCCGCATCTACCTGACCAGCCAGGTCGAGGGGCCCACCATCTACGGCTCCCTGGCCGCGCCCATCGCCGTCCTCCTCTGGATCGGCATCTCCGCCTTCGCCGTCCTCGTCGGAGCCGCGGTCAACGCCGCCATCGACCGCGTCTGGCCCTCCGTCGCCACCGCCGCCGCCCGCGAGGCCACCGAACGCGCCCGCGCCGCCCAGGCCGCCGACCTGGTCGCCCGCCTGCGTGCCGAGGCGGACGACGTGGACGAGGACGACCCCGACATGCCGTCGGAGTTCCCGGAACGCTGGTCGAAGTTCCTGCCGCCGGACGACGTGAAGTCGCGTCTGCACTCCGGGTGGGAGAAGGACTGACTGCTCGTCCCGGACCGGGAGCCGCTCCGGCGCGGGGCCGGTGCCGGTGGTCCGGCCTACCCTGAGGGGGTGTACGAGGAACGTCCCGCCCGGCTCGACGGAGCGGTCGTCTGGAGCAACAGCCCGACCGGCCAGGGCTTCCGGCCGGTCCTGCCCGACGGGTGCATGGATCTGATCTGGGCCGACGGGCGGCTGCTCGTGGCCGGTCCCGACACCCGGGCGTACGTCCCCGAGGGCCCCGCCGCCCGGTACGCCGGGGTGCGCTTCGCGCCCGGCGACGCACCCACCGTGCTCGGCGTCGAGGCGAGCGCCCTGCGCGACCTGCGGGTCGACCTCGGCGACCTCTGGGGCGCCCGCACGGCCCGCCGCCTCGCCGACGGCGTGACCGGCGCGCCCGACCGGGGGACCGCCCTGGAGACACTGGTGCTGCGCCGCGCGTCCGACGCGCCCGCCCCCGACCCGCTGCTGCGCGCGGTGGTCGCCCGGCTCCGCGCGGGTGCGAGCGTCGGGGTCGCGGCGGACACGGTCGGGCTCGGCGCCCGGCAACTGCACCGGCGCTCGCTCGTCGCGTTCGGGTACGGGCCGAAGACCCTGGCCCGGATCCTGCGGCTGCGCCGGGCGCTGGACCTCGCCGCGGCCGGGATGCCGTACGCCGAGGCGGCCCTCCGCGCGGGCTGCGCGGACCAGGCCCACCTGGCCCGCGAGATGCGCGCGCTCACCGGTACCACCTTGACGGCCTACCTCGCGGCGGTCCCGTAGGGGTTCCGTGCCGATCAGGCAGGCTCGCTATGCCTCCCCCGTCCCGTCCGCGTACAGCGACACCGCAGCCCCGTCCGGGTCGAGCACGACCGCGTAGCGCTGGCCCCAGACGGCGTTCCAGGGCTTGAGGTGGCCGCGGTGGCCGGCAGCGGTGAGGGCTTCGTAGACCGTGTCGACCTCGTGCGGGTCCGCGCAGCGGAAGGCGAGCGCGACCCGGTCGCCGCCACCGGCCGGGCGGGTCCGGCCGGGGTCGTAGGACCGTACGACCTCCTCGGTGTCCCACAGCACCCGCAGGCCGCCGGGCAGGGTCACCTCCACGTGCGGGGCGGACTCGGCGCCCGGCGGGACGTCCAGGCCGAGCAGGCGGTAGAAGGCGAGGGAGGCGGCCATGTCGGAGGTGACCAGGCCGATGACGTCGAGACGGGGGGTGGATCGGTTCTCGTTCATGCCCCGCACGGTAGGAGCGCCTCGCCCGGCGCGTCTTGAACGGATCGGACACCGTGCACCCCGCACCTCCGCCCCCTCTCGCGTCTCCAGGGTGGTGGTGCCGACACCAGGTCCATCACCCACTCCCCACTCCGTGCCGCACCCTGACAACGTCTGTGCCATGAACCAGCGCACCACTCTCGTCACCGGCGCCACCTCCGGCATGGGCCGCGCCCTCGCCCTCGACCTGGCCGCCCGCGGCGGCACGCTCCTGCTGCACGGCCGGGACCGCGCCCGGCTGGACGGCGTGGCCGCCGAGGCGCGGGCCGTCGCCGCCCCGGGCGCCACCGTCCGCACGTACGTCGCCGACCTGGCCGACCTCGACCAGGTGCACACCCTCGCCGAGCGCGTCCGCGCGGCGGAGCCGCGTCTCGACGGTCTGATCAACAACGCCGTGGCCGGAGGCGGCGCCCGGCCGCTGGTGCGCGAGCTGAGCGCCCAGGGGCACGAACTCCGTTTCGCCGTGAACCACTTGGCGCCCTACGCCCTCACCCGGGGCCTGCTGCCGCTGCTCACGGCGTCGGCTCCCGCCCGCGTCGTCAACGTCGCGTCCATCGGCCAGGAAGCCGTCGACTTCGACGACGTCATGCTGGAGCGCGCCTACGAGGGCCTGCGCGCCTACTGCCGCAGCAAGCTGGCCCTGATCATCGCCACCTTCGAACTCGCAGCCGAACTGCGCGGCACCGGGGTGACGGTGAACACCCTGCACCCCGCACATCTCATGGACACGCCCGGCGTCCGCGCGTACGGGCTGGCGCCCGCCGTCGGCACGGAGGAGGGTGTCCGGCCGACCGTTCGCCTGCTCCTCGACCCCGAACTCGCCGGCACCACGGGGCGCTACTTCGACCGGTTCACCGACAGCCGGGCCCATGAGCAGGCGTACGACACCGACGCCCGAGCCCGGTTGATGGAGCTGACACACCGTCTGATCCGCCGCTGAAGGGAGGGGAGCGGGAGGGAGAACAAATGCGTGGCGCTCCCCGTGGGGGCCGCGCTACGGTGAGCGCTCACGAAGACCGCGGTCCAGAAGGCCGCGGTCCGGAAGACCGTCGAGACCAGGAGGTGTGACCGATGGCTGTCGTCACGAAGGGCCGTGCCCGCATCCAGATGATCGTCCACTCCACCTCCGTGGCCACCGGCTGACCTCTTCTTCCAGCTGCCCGCGCGCAGCGCCGGGGCCACCCTGTGAAGGGCTCCCCTTGTCTTCCTCGCTTTCCTCTTCTTTCTCCTCCTCCACCTTCTCCTCCGCCCTGCGCGCCTACGGCTGGGACGAGGCCTGGGAGGCCGAGTTCGCCCCGTACGCCGCTCAGGGTCTGCTGCCCGGGCGGGTCGTCCGGGTCGACCGCGGGCAGTGCGACCTCGTGACCCCCGAGGGTCTCGTGCGCGCCGACACCGCGTTCGTCACCCCGCACGACCCGCTGCGGGTCGTCTGCACCGGTGACTGGGCCGCCGTCGACCCCGAGGGCGTCGGCGATCCGCGCTACGTACGGGCATGCCTGCCGCGCCGTACGGCCTTCGCCCGTTCCACCTCGTCCAAGCGGTCCGAGGGGCAGATCCTCGCCGCCAACGTCGACCACGCGATCATCACCGTCTCGCTGGCCGTCGAGCTCGACCTGGGCCGGATCGAGCGCTTCCTGGCGCTCGCCTGGGAGTCCGGCGCGCAGCCGCTCGTCGTCCTCAGCAAGGCCGATCTGGTGCCCGACCCCGTCGGTCTGTCGTACCTGGTCGAGGACGTCGAGACGGTCGCCCCCGGCGTCCAGGTGCTGCCCGTCAGCTCCCACACCGGCGAGGGGCTCGACGTGCTCCACGCGGTCGCGGCGGGCGGGACGAGCGTGCTGCTCGGCGTCTCCGGCGCCGGCAAGTCGACCCTCGCCAACACCCTGCTCGGCGACGACGTCATGGACGTCCGGGCGGCGCGTGACGTGGACGGCAAGGGCCGGCACACCACGACCACCCGCAACCTGCTCGTCCTCCCCGGCGGCGGCGTGCTCATCGACACCCCGGGCCTGCGGGGCGTCGGCCTCTGGGACGCCGAGGCCGGGGTCGGTCAGGTCTTCGCGGAGATCGAGGACCTGGCGGCGCAGTGCCGCTTCCAGGACTGCGGTCATGCGTCGGAGCCCGGCTGTGCGGTCACCGCCGCCATCGCCGACGGCTCCCTTCCCGAGCGGCGTCTGGAGAGCTACCACAAGCTCCTGCGGGAGAACCAGCGCCTGGTGGCCAAGACCGACGCCCGCGTCCGCGCCGAGATCCTCAAGGACTGGAAGCGCAAGGGCGCGGAGGGCCGTGCGGCGATGGACATCAAGCGGGGCCGCCTGCGCTGAGCCTGCCGTCCACTCGCGGCCGCGAGCGGACGGGTGACGGGTGACGGGCGCCGGGTGGTGGGCGCCGAGTGGCGGTGGCGGTGGCGGGCGGGCCTCGGGCCGCCCGCCACCCGCCGCACGCCCCAGGGCCCGCACCCGTCTCCGTGTCCGAAATCCGCCAGCCGGGCTCCCTGCCCTCCCGCAGACTGGAGGCATGACGGACACGGCGACGGCGACCGCGGCAGTGGGCGCGAGCGCGGACGAGGACACCCGGTACGAGGCGGTCAGCAGCAGGGACGCGCGGTTCGACGGCGTGTTCTTCTTCGCGGTCGCCACCACCGGCATCTACTGCCGGCCCAGCTGCCCGGCCGTCACCCCCAAGCGGCGCAACGTCAGCTTCTTCCCCAGCGCCGCGGCGGCGCAGGGGCACGGCTTCCGGGCCTGCCGGCGGTGCCGGCCCGACGCCGTGCCGGGCTCGGCCGAGTGGAACGTGCGGGCCGACGTCGTCGCGCGGGCCATGCGCATGATCGGCGACGGGGTCGTGGACCGCGAGGGCGTGCCCGGGCTCGCCGTACGCCTCGGATACAGCGCCCGGCAGGTGCAGCGGCAGCTCACCGCCGAGCTCGGGGCGGGCCCCGTCGCGCTCGCCCGCGCCCAGCGCGCGCACACCGCGCGGCTGCTGCTGCAGACCACCGGCCTGCCCGTCACCGAGATCGCCTTCGCCTCCGGTTTCGCCAGCGTCCGGCAGTTCAACGACACCATGCGCGCCGTCTACGCCCGCACCCCCACCGAGCTGCGCACCGAGTCCGGCACCGGGGCGGGCCCGCGCACCGCGCTCGCCGCCGGGGTCCCGCTGCGGCTCGCGCACCGGGGTCCGTACGCCGCCGGGGAGGTCTTCGACCTGTTGGCCGCCGAGGCGGTCCCGGGCATCGAGGAGGTCGTCGGCGCACCCGGCGCCCGCACGTACCGGCGCACGCTCCGGCTGCCGTACGGCATCGGGATCGTGTCCGTCGACGAGCGGTCCCCGGGCCGCTGGCTGGAGGCCCGAATCCATCTCACCGAGCTCCGTGACCTCACCACCGCCGTCCAGCGGCTGCGGCGGCTGCTCGACCTGGACGCCGACCCGTACGCCGTCGCCGAGCGCCTCGGCGCCGACCCGGCCCTCGCCGCCGAGGTCGCGGGGCGGCCCGGCGTCCGCTCACCCGGTACGGCCGAGCCGGAGGAGTTCGCCCTGCGGACGGTCGTCGGGCCGGAGGAGGCCGCGCGGCTGGTCGAGCGGTACGGCACGCCCCTGCAGACCCCCTGCGGCACGCTCCGCCATGTCTTCCCCGAGCCCGGCGCGCTCACCGGCCACCCGGTCGCCGGCCCGCTGGCCGCGGCGCTCGCCGACGGGAACCTGCGGCTCGACCCGGGCGCCGACCGCGACGCCTCCGCCGCCGCCCTCGCCGCCGTCCCGGGGATCACCCCGCGGGCCGCCGCCGTCATCCGCACGCGCGCCCTCGGGGACCCGGACGTCGCGCCGGAGGGCCTCCCGGACCACCCGGAATGGCGGCCCTGGCGCTCGTACGCCGCCCGCTACCTGCGCATCCCCGGGGAACGTCCCGCCGACCGGGCCGCGCGCCCGGCGTGATCCGCGGACACCCTCGGGGACGTCCCGCCGCTCACCGGCCACGAGCCGGTCGACCCGCTCACCGGCCGACGAGCCGGTCGACCCGCTTGGGGACCGTCGGCCTGGTCCCGTATGGGGACGGTCGGCCTGGTCCCGTATGGGCACGGTCGGCCTGGTCCCGTATGGGGACGGTCGGCCTGGTCCCGTACGGGGACCGTCGGCCTGATCCCGTACCGGACCGGTGACCTGACCGGATCGGACGACCGCGAGCCCGGCCCGATCGGCAGGACGGCCCGACAACGCCCCGCCGGGGCGCGACAAGGCACCGACCGGGCCCGGCGAGGCCCCGCCTAGACCTCGTCCAGCCCCCAGCTGTGGATCCGGCGCGGGTGGATGCGGATCACCTCCTCGCTGAAGTACGGGCCCAGGATGTGCGGGCCCACGAGGAGCTCCGCCTCTCCGCGGATCTCCACGCCGCGCACCTGCCAGGGGCGGACGCTCGCCAGGTCGTCGACGACCAGGGCCACCTTCGGGTTGGTGCGGAGGTTGCGCCACTTCTTCGTCCCGCCCATGGCCCGGCCGCCGACCAGGACGGTGCCGTCGTCCTGCGGGAAGAAGCCCACCGGGTTGGCCTGCGGCTGCCCGGTGGGGTCGACCGTGGCCATCCGTCCGAGCCGCTGCGTCCGCAGATACGCCTGCTCGGCCTCGCTGAAACCGTCGAAATCCCTCATAGCTCCAGGATCCCCTCGGGGGCGCCCCCGAGGGGATCCTGGAGCTATCAGGGGATCCGCCCCGCCCCGCGGGGGATCCGCGCGCCGCCCGGTCCGGCGGCCTTCACCGGTCCCGGGAGACTCCGCTCCGGACACGGGGGCGAGGCTCAGCCCCAGATCACCGCCCCCGCCCACGCCCCCACGATCAGCAGGCACGCGAACAGCTCCACCAGGACGCTCGTCCCCGCCGCGCGCATCACCGTGCGGGTGGCCGCCCTGGCCTGGCCGTGACCGCCCAGGCGGAGGCGTTCGGAGAGGTAGATGCCGCCGACGAAACCCGGGATCGCGCCGAGCACCGGGATCAGGAAGAAGCCCAGGAGGGAGCCGAACCCCGCGTACGCCACCATCCGCCGGGTGATGCCGACGCCCCGGAAGCGGCGGGGCGGCAGCTGCCACACGACCACCTGGGTGAGGAGCAGCAGGCCGGTGGAGGAGACGAGGAGGATCCACGCGAGGCCGGTCTGCTCGTGCAGCGACCACCACAGCATCGCCGCCCACACCAGCCACGTTCCCGGCACGCCGGGCGTCAGGACCCCGAACAGGCCGAGCAGCATCACCATCGCGATCAGCAGGAGCTGCCACACACCCATCTGCCAAGGGTGCAGGACGGCCGGTGTTCTCGCAGGTCAAGGCGGACGGACGGGGGACGGAGCGGTCAGTGGGCGATCGGCAGGGCCGCGGCGACCAGATTGCGCGCCTTGCGGTCGACCAGCGGGAAGATGATCTTCAGGGAGGTCTCGCTGTACGGCGACGAGAGCACGAAGGAGGAGTTCAGGATCCGCTCCTTGATCTCCGAGCGGAACAGGCCCTCCCGCTGGATCGTCATCGTGTGCTCGACCGGCTTCGCGAACATCGGGTCCGCCCGGAAGATGAAGATCCGGCGGTCCGTCATCGCCAGGTACATCGGCGTCGGTACGGGGACCACCGTGACCGACCCGGCGCTGGCGATCGCCGACGCGATGCCGAAGGCGGCGGTCCGGCGCACCGACACCGAGCTCAGGTTGACGAGGGAGGTGACCTCCACCCGCTCCCCGGGCTCCAGCATCGGGGTGACGGTGGTCAGCAGGGCGCGGCGGCGCCTTCCGTTCATGGGCGGTGCTCCTGAGGTGCTTCGGAGGATACGGAGGAAAACCGGGCGCTCACCCTGCCATACGGCCCCGGGCGCCTCAGCGGCGGGCCACCCACCCCTTCTCGTACGCGTGCCAGCCCAGCTGCAGCCGGGTCGTCACACCGGTCAGCTCCATCAGGCCCTTCACCCGTCGCTGCACCGTCCGCAGGCCCAGGTCCAGCTGCTTGGCCACGCTCGCGTCCGTCATGCCGGCCAGCAGCAGGCTGAGGATCTCCAGGTCCGTGGGGTCGGGGCCCGCGGTCTCCTCCTCCGTCACCTGCGCGCCCGCGCCGAGCCGCAGCGGCAGGGCGTCGCGCCAGACCGACTCGAAGAGGCCCATGAGCGATTCGAGCAGGCCGCTGGCGTGCACCACGAGCGCGGCCGGCTCGGCGCCGCGGCCGGTGAGCGGGACCATCGCGAGGGTGCGGTCGGCGACCACGAGCTTGGTGGGCACCCGGTCCACCACCCGGATCTGCTCGTGGCGGCCGAGCGCCGCCGACAGCTCGACCAGGCCCGAGGGCAGGCCGAACACCTCGCGCTCGATCACCACGCGGTAGTGGACGCCGCGCTCGACGGCCAGCGCCTCCGCGGTGTTCTCCAGGCCGGACACGGCGATCGGCTTGCCCGTCACCAGCGCGCAGACCTCCTCCGTCGCGCCGAGCTGGAGCTGCAGGAAGCGGTGGGTGACGGCGCTGGCGCCGGTCACCACCTCGACCAGGTCGTGCACGGCCGGCTCGGTCGCCTCGGCGCGGTACTCCTGCGCGAGCAGCGCCGCCGCCATCTCGGCCTGCTCCAGCTCGTGCCGCTGCTGGGTGAGCAGGGCACCGAGCGCCACCCCGGGCGGGGCCGCGACCCAGCGGCCGGTGCGGGCCGAGGACTGGGCGGCCAGGCCCTGGGACTCCAGGCGGCGCAGGGCCCGTTCGGTGTCGTCCTGGGGGAGGGCGAGCCGATGGGCCAGGTCGGAGACCTCGGCCGCGCCCATCGCGACCAGCGCGCGGTAGGCGGACTCCGCCCGTTCGTCGAGACCTATCGCTCCCAGCATCGCTGACCCCACCCCTCGCGCGGACGTCCCCGGACGACCCGGGACATTTCCCGGACGCCCACCGGACGCATTCGTTCCGTTGGTGCCGTGGCGGGAATCGGCCACGGCGCATTCCCGCCGCGCCCATCCTGCCTGCACCACCCTCACCTCTGCCAATGTGGCGCCACCGCAGCATCAACAGCCTCCGGACATAGGCACCTTGTGCCGTCATGCCCGGAATCAGATGGGGAGAGCGATGCGCCCGATTTCGCGTACGGCCCTGGGGGCGGCGACCGCCGCCGTCCTGGCGGTCACCGCGGTCGCGGCGTCCGCGGCAGCAGCGCCGCAGGACGCCCCGGCGACCGGCAAGCGACCGCTGGTGGGCAGCGAGGCAGCCGCCCGCGCCGGCGAGCGAAGCGAGATGGGGGTCCCCCCGGCCGAAGGCCGGGGGAGGACCGCCACGGTCACCCTCGTGACCGGCGACCGGGTCGTGGTGACCCGCGACGCCGCAGGGGCCGCGGCCGCCGCCGCGCTGCCCCGCGAGGACGGCACCGTGCCGTTCCTGCAGACCCGCCGGTCCGGCCAGGACCTCTACGTCTACCCCGAGGGCGCCACCGCCGCGCTGGCCGCCGGCCGGGTCGACGAGGAGCTCTTCAACGTCACCGGACTCATCCGCCAGGGCTACGACGACGCCGGCTCGGCCACCCTGCCGCTCATCGCCGTCTACGGCACGGATCTGGCCACCGCCCGCGCGGTGCCGGCCGCCCCGCGCGGCGCCACCCGCGGCCAGGTCCTGAAGACCGTCGACGCGGTCGCGCTCAAGGCAGACAAGAAGCAGGCCGCGGCCTTCTGGGCCGACGTCACCGGCCCCGCCGCAGCCCGGTCTGCCGCCGGCGGCCTGAAGAAGCTGTGGCTCGACCGCAAGGTGCACGCCACCCTGGAGCGCTCGACCGCCCAGGTGCACGCCCCCGAGGCCTGGGCCGCCGGCTTCGACGGCACCGGCACCAAGGTCGCCGTCCTCGACACCGGCGCCGACGCCGAACACCCCGACCTCAAGGGCCGGATCGTCGCCGCGGAGAACTTCACCGACTCCGACAGCGCCGACGACCACCAGGGTCACGGCACCCACACCATCTCCACCGTCGGCGGCAGCGGCGCCGCGAGCGGCGGCAGGAAGAAGGGCGTCGCCCCCGGCGCGGCCCTCCTCAACGGCAAGGTCCTCAACGACTCCGGATCCGGAGCCACTTCGTGGATCATCGCCGGCATGGAGTGGGCCGTCGCCCAGGGCGCCGACGTCGTCTCCATGAGCCTCGGCAACCCCTCCGAGACCGACTGCACGGACCCGATGAGCGTCGCCGCCGAACAACTCTCCCAGAACAAGGGAACGTTGTTCGTCGTCGCCGCCGGCAACTCGGGCCCCGCCACCAACACGGTCTCCTCGCCCGGCTGCGCGCCGAGCGTCCTCACCGTCGGTGCCACCGACCGCGACGACTCCACCGCCTCCTTCTCCAGCCGCGGGCCCGCGGCCAACGCCACCCACACCCTCAAGCCGGAGATCGCCGCCCCCGGCGTCGGCATCTCCGCGGCCGCGGCCGGCGGCCGCGGCGTCTACGCCTACCAGTCGATGTCCGGCACCTCGATGGCCACCCCGCACGTCGCGGGCGCCGCCGCCGTCGTCAAGCAGCGCCACCCCGACTGGACCGCCCAGCAGATCAAGGCCGCGCTCGTCTCCTCCGCCGACAGCGGCGTCCCCGGTGACGCCCGCGAGGTCGGCGGCGGCCGCCTCGACGTCAAGGCCGCGATCGACCAGACGGTCCTCGGCGCCCCCGCCGTCCAGGGCGGCACCTTCGACTGGCCGCAGGACAGCAGCGACCGCAGCACCGTCGCCGTCCCCTACACCAACACCGGCAAGTCGCCCGTCACCCTCGACCTCGCCGTCGAGAAGGTCACCGGCAACGACGGCTCCGCCGTGCGTTCCCCCGTCGCCCGCCTCGCCCGGCGCACCGTGACCGTCCCGGCCGGCGGCACCGTCGAGGTCCCGCTCACGATCGACCCCACCGCCCGCCTGGAGCGCGCCCAGTACGGCGACGTCACCGGACGCGTGGTGGCCACCGGCACCGCCGGCAAGGGCCGCATCCACGTCTCCACCCCGTTCGCCCTCTACGTCGAGCCCGAAACCCTCACCCTGCGCGTCAAGCTGATCGACCGTCAGGGCCAGGCCGCCGCCGGCGCCTCCTCGCTCGACGTCATCGGGACCGACGACGCCCGCGGCGAGCGCCGCTTCAACGAAGGCTCCGCCGACCAGGTCTACCGACTGCGCGCCGGCAGCTACTTCCTCTCCTCCTTCGTCACCACCCCCGACGCGGGGGAGGGCGCCACGCTCAACGACTCGGTCAGCTACCTGGCCCGCCCGCAGCTGGAGCTGAAGAAGGACACCACGGTCGTCCTCGACGCCCGCCGGGCCCACCGCCTCCAGGTCCGCACCCAGCAGCCCTCCGAACTCCGCGGCGCCACACTCGCGTTCAGCCGCGCCTGGGACGACACCTGGCTGCACGCCGGCACCGCCACCGGCCCGCGCACCATCCGCGGCTACTACGCCTCCGTCGAAGGCCGCGCCGAGGACGGCACCTTCGGGTTCGGCAGCTACTGGCGGGCCGCCGCCCCGCAGATCAGCGAGCTCAGGACGGCCGACGGGCTGCGCCTGCACCCGCTGACCGGGTCCCTCGCCTCCGACAACCTCGACGGCACCGGCTCCGCCCGGCTCGTCGACGCGGGCACCGGCACCCCCGCCGAGCTCGCCGCCGCCCAGGTCAAGGGCCGGATCGCCCTGGTCCGCCTGCCCGACGACAGCACCGCGGCGGGCACCCTCGCCCGCAACGCCAAGGCGGCGGGCGCCGTCGCGGTGCTCGCGTACCACCAGGCCGAAGGCCGCTGGTACCCGAGCGGCGGCTTCACCGGAATCGGCCTGCCGGTCCTCTCGGTGCCCACCGCGGAAGCCACCCAGCTGCTCGGCAGGCTGGCCGCCGGCGAGGTCGCGCTCACCTGGAAGGCCACCGCGAAGAGCCCGTACGTCTACAACCTGGCCTTCCCGGAGAACCGCGCGATCCACGACGACCGGACCTACCGAGTCGAGGACCGCGACCTGGGCCGCACGGACTCCCGCTACGGCTCCTCCGGCGTCGAGACGGACTTCGTCGAGTTCCCCGCGGCCTACCGGCCCGACGGCACCGTCGTCAGCTTCGGCTCCCTGGAGACCGTCCCCGCGCCCGGCACCCGCACCGCCTACCACACCACCGGCGACATCGCCTGGCAGTCGCTCGTCGGCAGCAGCTTCCCGTTCGGTGAGCTGATGGTCGGTGAACGGCACGCCTACGCCCCCGGGGAGCACCGCACAGAGAACTGGTACGACGGCGTCATCGCCCCGACCGCCCCGCGCGACCCCGCCGGCCGGCCCGTGCTCGTCTCCGAGCGGCAGGGCAACCTCATCGGATTCGCCGACGCCATGTGGGGCGACAGCACGCACCACGCGGAGCCCGGTTCCTTCGGTGACATCGGCAACCTGCGGCTGACCAGGGACGGGGAGGAGATCGGTTCGACGGGCTGGCCGTTCGGAGTGTTCGAGGTGCCGGCCGAGCCGGGCACGTACACCCTGGAGCAGAACACCATGAAGATCGGCAGCAAGGTGTGGGCCCGCTCGGTTTCGGTCAACTCGGCATGGAAATTCACCTCCAAGCTTGACGAGAACGTCTATTCTCAAGGCATCCCGATTCTCTTCCCCCGGTACGACCTTCCGGAGGACGGACTCAAGACCCTCGCAGCGACCGACGGCCAACAGATCGGCCTCGGCGTGACGGGCCACGCGGGCTACACCCCCGCGGCACTCACCTCGGCCAGGCTCTCGTACTCCTACGACGGCGGCACGACCTGGACCGAAGCGCAGGTCTCCCACCAGGGCGACGCCTGGACCGCGACCGTGAACCACGCGGGCGCCACCGGCAAGCAGGTCACCCTGAAGACCGAACTGACGGACGCCAACGGCAACTCCGTCACCCAGACCGTGGTCCGCGCTTACGACGTGCGCTGATCACGCCGGTCCGCCGGGCGTCCTTCCCGTGGGGGGTGGGGTCGTCCGGCGGACCACCCCCCGCGTCACCGATTCACCGCGACACATTTGTGGATGTCCCGTTTTCTGACGGCCTGTGCGGTGGACAATATGGGCATGACGCAGCAGGGGGACACCAGCTGGTGGGACGAGCTCTACGACGAGGCGGCGCCCGACACCGGGCCCGCCCCGACCGGCGACAGCCTCGACGAGCGCTACGACTCCGCCGCCCGGACCACCACGGCCGCACCGGCCGGCGCGGCCGAAGCACCCGCCCGGCCCGCCGAGGCACCTCCGCCGCCCCCGCGCCCCGCGTCGCCCGTGCGACCCGAGCCGACGGTCGAGGCCGCGCCGCCCGTGCCGCCCGTGCCGACCGTCGAGGTCGAGCCGCCCGTGCCGCCCGTGCCGCCCGAGCCGACCGTCGAGGTCGAGCCGCCCGAGCCGGCCGCCCCGACCGCCGGGAGCGCGTCCGCCGAGAGCCCGTCCGTCGAGGCGCCCACCGTGCAGGTCCCCGCGCCCCGGCCCCACAGCGGGCACGTCGGCACCCGGCCCCCCACCTACGAGGCCGAGCCCACCCACCTGCCCGCCGCCCACCCGGGCGAGCTCGACGCACTCGTCGCCGACACCGTCCTCGACGGAGCCCGCTACGGCGCCTACACCCTGCGCGCCGCCTCCGTCCGCGGCGACTCTGCACGCTTCCGCGGCGAACCCCGCCGCGACGCCCTGCTCACCGCCCGCTTCGGCCAGGACGAGACCGCCCTCGTCCTCGTCGCCGTGGCCGCCGGCCGGCGGGCCACCGAGCACACCCACCTCGCCGCCGCCGATGTCTGCCGCTGGATCGGCGAGGCCGTCGGCCGCAGCCACACCCGGCTCTCCGAGGACATCCGCTCCGGCCGCCGCGGCGCCCTCAAGTCCGGCCTCCACCGGCTCACCGACCGCACCTACGGCAGACTCCGCGCCCGCGCCGTCGAACGTGGCCTCGACCCCGAGGAGTACACGGCCGGGCTGCGCTGCCTGCTGCTCTCCGCCGACCCCGAGTGCCGCACCCGGGTCTTCTTCGGCATCGGGCCCGGCGGCCTGTTCCGGCTCCGCGACGGCTCCTGGCAGGACATCGAGCCACTCCTGCCCGAACCCTCGGCGACCGTCGGCGCGCCCGTCGTCGGCTTCGGCTCCCCGTCCCCGGGTCCCGGACCGCAGGCCGCGAAGCAGACGCCGGACGCCCCCGGGGTTCCCGACGTGCCCGAGGCCGGTGAGGACGGTGACCGGCACACCATGAGGCTCGGCGTCACCGACGCCCCCGGCCGGCCGTTCGTCGAGGACCCGCTGCCGCCGCCCGCCGAACCCTTCCGCTTCCGCGCCTCCGTCGCCCGCGCAGGCGACACCCTGCTGCTCGCCTCGCCCGGTCTCGCCGCCCCCCTGCGCGGCGAACCGGCGCTCGCCCGAGAGCTCGCCGCCCGCTGGGCGGGGGCAGCCGAACCGCCCGGCCTCGCCGCCTTCCTCGCCGACACCCAACTGCGCGTCACCGGTTACGCCGACGACCGTACGGGGGTGGCGGTCTGGGAGGCGTAACCTCCCCGCCCGTGGGTTGATGGACCCATGGGCAAACAGAACGTCGCAGAACAGTTCGTCGACATCCTCGTCCGCGCGGGCGTCCAGCGCCTCTACGGAGTGGTCGGCGACAGCCTGAATCCCGTCGTCGACGCGATCCGCCGTGACTCCGCCATCGACTGGATCCAGGTCCGGCACGAGGAGACGGCCGCCTTCGCCGCCGGCGCCGAGGCGCAGGTCACCGGGAAGCTCGCGGCCTGCGCGGGCTCCTGCGGCCCGGGCAATCTGCACCTCATCAACGGTCTGTACGACGCCCACCGCTCCATGGCCCCGGTGCTGGCCCTCGCCTCCCAGATCCCCTCCAGCGAGATCGGCCTCGGCTACTTCCAGGAGACCCACCCGGACCAGCTGTTCCGGGAGTGCAGCCACTACAGCGAGCTGATCTCCAACCCCCGGCAGATGCCCCGGCTGCTGCAGACCGCGATCCAGCACGCGGTGGGGCAGGGCGGCGTCAGCGTGGTCTCCCTGCCCGGCGACATCGCCTCCCAGCCGGCCCCCGACAAGCCGGCCGAGACCGCGCTCGTCACCGCACGGCCCACCGTCCGGCCGGGCGACGGGGAGATCGACGCCCTGGTCCGGATGATCGACGAGGCCGAACGGGTGACGCTGTTCTGCGGCAGCGGCACCGCCGGCGCGCACGCCGAGGTCATGCAGTTCGCCGAACGGGTGAAGTCGCCCGTCGGACACGCGCTGCGCGGCAAGGAGTGGATCCAGTACGACAATCCGTACGACGTCGGGATGAGCGGACTCCTCGGCTACGGCGCCGCCTACGAGGCCACCCACGAGTGCGACCTGCTGATCCTGCTCGGCACCGACTTCCCCTACAACGCCTTCCTGCCGGACGACGTGAAGATCGTGCAGATCGACGTACGGCCCGAACGGCTCGGCAGGCGGTCCAAGCTCGACCTCGCGGTCTGGGGCGACGTCCGCGAGACCCTGCGCTGCGTCGTTCCCCGCGTCCGCGCCAAGACCGACCGGCGCTTCCTCGACAAGATGCTGAAGAAGCACGCCGACGCCCTGGAGGGCGTGGTCAAGGCGTACACCCGCAAGGTCGAGAAGCACGTCCCGATCCATCCCGAGTACGTGGCCGCCGTGCTCGACGAACTCGCCGACGACGACGCGGTGTTCACCGTCGACACGGGCATGTGCAACGTCTGGGCCGCCCGCTATCTCACCCCCAACGGGCGGCGCAGGATCATCGGGTCCTTCAGCCACGGCTCCATGGCCAACGCGCTGCCCCAGGCCATCGGCGCGCAGTTCGTCGACCGCGGACGGCAGGTCGTGTCGATGTCCGGTGACGGCGGGTTCTCCATGCTGATGGGCGACTTCCTCACGCTGGTCCAGTACGACCTGCCGGTGAAGGTCGTGCTCTTCGACAACTCCTCCCTCGGCATGGTGGAGTTGGAGATGCTGGTGGCAGGACTTCCCTCGTACGGAACCACGAACAAGAACCCCGACTTCGCCGCCGTCGCGCGCGCCGCCGGCGCCTACGGAGTCCGCGTGGAGAAGCCCCGGCAGCTCGCGGGCGCCCTGAAGGACGCCTTCAAGCACAAGGGCCCGGCGCTCGTGGACATCGTCACCGACCCCAACGCGCTGTCGATTCCGCCGAAGATCAGTGCCGAGATGGTCACCGGGTTCGCGCTCTCGGCGAGCAAGATCGTGCTCGACGGGGGAGTGGGGCGGATGCTCCAGATGGCCCGGTCGAACCTGCGGAACGTGCCGCGGCCCTGACGGTCCGTACGCGCCGATGAATGCGGGCACGGAGCTTGGGCATGCATCCCCGTGAGCCTGTTCGATCGACGACGGGGTGGGGGATATGGCCGGGGAGGCGACACAGCCGACTCAACTGCACAGAAAGGTGGGATGCGCGGATCTCACCGCGGTACCCGAGGTACGGCACGCCTTACGCGCGATGCTGGGGGCCTGGGGCGGGCCGGGCGCCACCGACGTCGCGGAACTGCTCACCAGCGAACTCGTCACCAACGCCCTCGTCCACACCGACCACGGCGCGGTCGTGACCGCCAGCGTCGCCCCCGAACAACTGCGTGTCGAAGTGCGGGACTTCATGTCCGGGCTGGGCCGACGCGTACCGCACGCCGACGACGGTACGCACGGCCGTGGGCTCGTCCTGGTGCAGGCCCTCGCCGACTCCTGGGGCGTCGAGAACCACGGCGTGGGCAAGGTGGTCTGGTTCGAACTGAACGGCGGGGCCGCCTGAGGATCTCCTCGGGCGGCCCCGCCGGACCGTGAGAAAGGGGCACGCTCAGCCGAACTGCTGCTCCAGGTCCGCGAGCTTGCGCTCCAGGGAGTCCAGCCGGGGCAGCGTCTGGGTGTCGTCCTCGGCGGTGAGGTCCACCGTCCGGGGCTCGCCCGTGCGGGTGTCAGTTCCCCTCACGGCCTGCAGGGAGGGCCGGGATCGAAGCGGCAGCTGTCCGGGGTCCGCTATGGCGGGCTCCGCGACGGCGGCCTGCACCGGCCCCGTCGCGGAGCCCGCACCCGGGGCGGCACCCAGCGCCGCCACCTCGACCTGCCGGCCGCTCCGCCCGAAGGCCCGGTGCTGCCGGTTGAGCGCCTTCAGCCGTGCACGGTCCAGCTTGGCCTGCTCCCGCCGGCGGATCCGGTTCTGCTCCTTCTCCCGCCGGTCCTCGCGTACCTCGTCGACGGCCTCGTCCAGGGTCCGTACGCCTTCCAGGAGCATCAGCGACCACGCGCCGAAGGTCTCCCGGGGCGCCCGCAGCCAGCGGACCATGCGGATCTGCGGCAGCGGCCTCGGGATCAGGCCCTGCTCGCGCAGCGCGGCCCGCCTGGTCTGCTTCAGGGCCCGGTCGAACAGCACCGCCGCCGACAGCGACATGCCCGCGAAGAACTGCGGGGCGCCCGCGTGGCCCAGGCCGCGGGGGGCGTGCACCCAGTTGAACCAGGCCGCCGCGCCCGCGAACGTCCACACGAGGAGGCGCGAGCCGAGGGCCGCGTCGCCGTGGCTGGCCTCGCGGACGGCGAGCACCGAACAGAACATCGCGGCCCCGTCGAGGCCGAAGGGCACCAGGTACTCCCAGCCCCCGGTGAGGTTGAGGTTCTGCCGGCCGAACCCGACCAGCCCGTGGAAGGACAGTGCCGCCGCGACCGCGGCGCAGCAGAAGAGCAGGACGTAGGAGGCGGTGCCGTAGACGGCCTCCTTGCGTCGGCGGCGCTCCTCGCTGCGCTCCCAGGAGTCCTCGGCCGCGGCCTGGTCACCGGCGCGCTTCCCGCGCGCGAGCACCGCCACCGCCGTCAGGACCCCCGCCACCATCACGCCGCCCGGAAGCAGCCAGTCCAGCGATATGTCGGTCAGTCTCATTGCGGTGTCCCTTGCCTCGCAGTAGTGCCTCGCAGTAGGGCGATACGGCCGCCCATATTGGCCGACCGCGCGGGGTGGGCAGGGGGTTTCGGGGCAAGAGCACGCCATCGGGGGCGTACGGCAGGCGAAGAGGGGCGATCTACTCGAACTGGCGCCCTAGGAAAGGGAGTTACGTTCGATTCACACCACCCGGGCGGGTGGCGTATCGGCGGGAGCCGGTCAGGCGGTCGCGGCGAGGCGGTGGACCCGCTCCGCGTCGGGGGTGCGCGGGCAGGTGAGACAGGTGTCCTCGGGCCGCAGGGTGTAGAAGAGGCAGCAGGTCGCCCGGTCGCGGGTGGAGCGGGTCGTTCCGCACACCTCGGCCGAGCCCGTGAGCTCGCGGAAGCCGGCCTTCCCCACGTACGGCTTCGCCGTGCCGGGCATCAGGCGTTCGAGCTCGGCGAGCGCCCGGCCCTCCTCGCCGAGCAGCGCCGCGACGTACCAGAGGCCCTCGACGATCTCGTCCGTCACCATGCCCCACAGGGCCCGGCGGCCGCGCCGCATCCGGGGTCCGAACCCGGCGAGCAGCTCCTCGAAGTGCTCCGCCAGCGCGTCCCGCACCTCCGCCCGCAGCGCCTCCTCGTCCGCGACCACCCGTGCGCCCGGCAGGGCGGCGGCCGGGTCGCCCGGCAGGCAGGCGAACTCCTCCACCCGGACTGCGAGCCGGCCCAGCGGCCGGTGGAAGGCCACGTTCCGGGCAGGCAGCCGGGGTACCCGGCGGTGCAGGAACCAGGGGAGCGTCACCAGGAGGCAGACGGGCCACGCGTACCGGTGCAGGCCGAAGCTCGCCACCACGTCGG
This sequence comes from Streptomyces sp. NPDC101191, assembly GCF_044767915.1. NCBI lineage: Bacteria > Bacillati > Actinomycetota > Actinomycetes > Kitasatosporales > Streptomycetaceae > Streptomyces > Streptomyces sp. NPDC101191. The sequence continues at coordinate 19,313 of NZ_JBIWOU010000008.1, read as the reverse complement.
GCCGGGCGACCGCCTCGTAGTCCTGTCGCACCTGCTCCTCGTCCCAGGCCAGGAAGGTGTCCAGTTCCTCGCCGCCGGCCGCCATCCGTTCCGTGCCGATCCAGTCCGCACCGTCCGGCAGCCGCGCGTCCCGGCCGCGTTCGTCGATGTGCAGACCGGGGAAGACCTCGGCGAGCCGGGCGTAGGCGGCCGCGACGGGCGAGGCGGGCAGGGACGGCAGCAGGGTGGGCAGGGCCATGCGGGACCACCGAATCGCGATCGTTGGCAGGTTAGCCTTACCTTACCCGATGCGTTCGATGTTTGAACTGCGACGCCGTCCGCCTATCGTGCACGGGGGACCCCGGCGCCGCGAGCCGGGCCCGGCACGAAGGCGCAGGAGGACCCGGGTGGACCAGGGCAGCACGCGCGGGCGGACGACAGGACCGTCCGCCGCGCCGGCGGAGGCCGACGAGGCGGGCCTCGGCGCGGGTTCCCGCGACCCGGCGCTCCGTGATCCGGCTCCCCGTGATCCGGCTTCGCGTCACCCGGCCTCGCCCGGCTCGCCGGGCGGCGACGCGGCCTCCCGCCACCCCGCTTCCCACGACCCGGCGTCCCACGACCCGGCCTCCCACGACCCGGCCTCCCGGCGGGGCGCGTCCTCCGGCGCGGCCTCCTGGGCCCACCGCGACCCCGCGCGCGTCCCCGAGCAGGCCCGCGGGCACGAGGCCCGCGGTGAACACGTCCACGGCGAGGAACCCGTACCCGGGCTCGCGCCCCGGACCGTGCGGCGGCACTCCGTGCGCGGACAGATCCTCCAAGCCCTGCGCACCGCCCTCGTCGGCGGCGAACTCGTCCCCGGCGAGGTCTACTCCGCCCCCGCCCTCGGCGAACGCTTCGGCGTGTCCGCCACCCCGGTCCGCGAGGCCATGCAGCAGCTCGCCACCGAGGGCGCCGTCGAGGTCGTGCCGAACCGCGGCTTCCGCGTCACCGAACGCACCCCCCGCGAGCTGGCCGAGCTCGCAGAGGTGCGCGCGCTCATCGAGGTGCCCGTCATGCTCCGGCTCGCCCGCACGGTGCCCGCCGTCCGCTGGGCCGAGCTGCGGCCGCTCGCCGAGGCCACCGCCACCGCCGCCGCGCGCGGCGACCGCGCCCACTACGCCGAGGCCGACCGCGCCTTCCACCGCGCCGTCCTCTCCCTCGCCGGCAACGCACAGCTCCTGGTCGTCGCCGACGACCTCCACCGGCGCTCCCAGTGGCCCCTCGTCAGCGCCCCGGCCACCCGGCACGGCGAACTCGTCGCCGACGCGGCCGAGCACACCGCCCTCCTCGACGCCCTTGTCGCCCAGGACCTCGCGGTGGTTTCGTCACTCGTACGGGAGCACTTCACCGGAGCGCAGGACTGACGACTAAGGTCGACAGCGTCAGCCCGCTTTCCGTCCCAGCCGCGCCGACCGAGAGGTGTCCATGCCGTCCGTCCGCGCGGAGCGCCCCGGGGCCTCGGCCCTGCTCGGCTGGCTCACCGACCCCGAGGCCCCCCGCCTCTGCCTCGTCACCGACGCCCCCGGGCTGCTCGGCTGGTTCGCCGCGCACGGCCCCCGGGCCGCCGGCCGTCACCGCAGCGCCCGCGCGCTCGTCCCGCTGACCGGACGCACCGCGCTCGGCACGGCATGGGCCGTCGCCGACCACCTGGGCGTCGTCGCCACGTCCCCCGCCGACCTCGTCCGCGCCCTCGCCACCAGCGACAACGGCCGTGCCGCGCGCACGGTGCTGTTGCTTCCCGCGCTGCACGCGGCCGCCGAGCCCGAGGCCGTCGCGGCGCTGCTCGCCGACCTCGCGCGGCTCGGGCGGGTGCGGCTGGTCGTCGAGGCGCGGCCCGGGACGCCGGAGTACGAGCTCCTCGCGGAGGGCCGCTTCGCGGAGGTGGACGCCGACGAGTCCACCGCGGAGCCGGAGCCGCCGGCGCGGCCCGCCGTGGAGCTCTCGGACCCCGCCGCCGTGTGCGCCGCCGACCCGGTCACGGTCACCACCGGCTACGTACGGGACCCGGACGACGCCCACGGCGGTCTGCGCGCGGCCTGGCTGCGCGCCGGTCAGGCGCTGTGCGCGGCCCGGAACCCGGCGGACCGGGCCCTCGGGCTCCTCGCCGTCCTCGGCGACGGCGCAGACCCGCGGCTGCGGCCCGCCCTGGAGGAACTGTCCGCACAGGCCGCCTGGCGGATGCGGTGGTCCCGCGTCGTGGGCGACGTCGCCCCGCCGTGGCCCGGCCCGGTCGCCGCGCTCGCCGCGCAGGACGGCACGCTGCTCGTCGCCGACCTCGGCGGCACCGTACGGCTGCTCGCGGCCGCCGACGCGCGCCCGCTGGGCCGGCTCGACCACCCGGTGACCGGACGCGTGACAGCGCTTGCTCCGGCGCCGGACGGGACCGTGCTGCTGCTGGACGAACGGGGCCGGCTGCACACCCTACGGGGACGGGAGCCGCGCGCGCCGTACCTGCAACGCCTCACGGAGGCGGTCTCGGCCACCCTGACCCGGCACCCCGGCACGGCGCTCGCGGCCATCGCGGGCTCCGTGGTGGTGGGCGACCGGCTCGGCTCCGTGCACGCCTTCGGACTGACCGGGCTGCACCAGGCGGCGCTGCACAGCGGGCGGGTCACGGCCGTGGCGGCCGTCGAGTCGGCGACCCCCTTCGTGTGCAGCGGCGGCGCCGACGGTGCGGTCCGCCGCTGGACGCCGGGCCGCGACCCCGACCCGGCCCCGCTCGCGGAGCGCTCCTCGCCGGTCGTCTCGCTGGCCGCCACCGAGACCCCGCACGGCCCGGTCCTCGGCGTCGCCTGGGCGGACGGCACGGTCGAACTCCACCGTGTGGAACGGTCCCACCACGTGACCTACCGCCCCGGCCCGCCGGTCCGGGCGGTCACGGTCACGGCGGACGGCGCCCTCGTGGTCGGCCTGGAGGACGCACTGGTCCGCCTGGAGCGCCGGGCCGACTGACCCGGCGCCCGGGCTCCTCGCACGGGCCGCGGCCGTCGCGGCAGCCTTCCCGCGGGCCACCCGGCGAACGCCCGGTCGGCGCCCGGCCCGGCGAACGCCCCCCGGCCCGGCGCGCCCGGCCCGCACGCCGGCTCCGCCGGACGGAGCCCCCTCAGATCGCCGGACGTGGTGTCAGCTGGCCCGCCAGCCAGGTCGGGACGCCACCCAGCAGACGGAAGAGGCGGGTGGCCTCGGCGCGGAGGCGGCCCGCCTCCGGTTCGGTCTCCGCTTCGGCGAGTGACGCCAGGGCCGGGGCCGTGCCCACCAGGTAGCCCAACTCCTCGCGGATGCGCAGGGATTCGGCGAATCCGTGTCGCGCCTCCGCCAACTCGCCCTCGCGCAGGGCGAGTCCGGCCAGGTGTCGCCAGGTGAACGACAGCAGCAGGGCGTCGTCGTGGGCGGTGGCCGCCGCGTGGGCGCGGCGGTAGGCGGCGCGGGCCGCCTGGGGCGAGTCGCCCAGGTTCTGCGCGATCAGGCCGCGCCGGAAGTCCAGCACGGCCCGGCCCGGCGTCTCCGGGCCGATGAGCGCCGCCGCGCGGCCCAGCGCGGCCCTCGCCTCGTCCGCCCGGTCCCGTACGGCCAGCAGGGTGGACGCGTACGCGAGGTAGCCGCGCTCGCACGCGGCCGCCCCGCGCTCCTCGTCGGTCCTGGCCACCGCCTCCGCCGCCCGCAGGGCCTCCTCCGCCTCGGCCCAGCCCTGCTCGGTGTACAGGCAGCGTTCGATCAGCAGGGCCGCCCGTTCCAGGGCCGCGGCCGGCTCGGCCGCTCGGGGGGTGAGGAGTTCGGCGGCGTCCGTCCAGCAGCCGCGGGAGCGAAGTCTCCAGACCGCGGTCTCCAGTGGGGTTTCCCGGCCGTACGCCACATTGCCCTCCCCGAGCACGCCATCGAGCTGTGAGTAGGACGGCATCTCAGCACGGGCGCGGGGCGGGGGCCAAGGGGTCGGGTGAAAGAATTCACAAGGGGAGGGGCGTCCGGGACCGGGCCTGACGCCGCAACGGGGCGGCAGTCGCCTGCCGCCCCGTCAGTTCCCGCGATCACCCGAAGAGATGAACCGGGAGGTCAGCTCATCCGCAGGGCCAGGAAGAAGTCGAGCTTGTCCTCCAGGCGGGACAGGTCCCGGCCCGTGAGCTGCTCGATGCGGCCCACCCGGTAGCGCAGCGTGTTCACGTGCAGGTGGAGCCGGGTCGCGCAGCGGGTCCAGGAGCCGTCGCAGTCCAGGAAGGCCTCCAGGGTCGGGATGAGCTCCGCCCGGTGCCGGCGGTCGTAGTCGCGCAGCGGGTCGAGCAGGCGGGCCGTGAAGGCCCGGCGGACGTCGTCCGGGACGAAGGGCAGCAGCAGGACGTGCGAGGCCAGTTCGTGGTGCCCGGCGGCGCAGACCCGGCCCGGACGGGCGGCGGCGACCCGGCGGGCGTGCCGGGCCTCCTCCAGGGCGCCGCGGAGGCCCTCCGCGGAGTGCACGGCGGCGCTGACGCCCAGGGTGAGCCGGCCGTCGTCGGAGAGCCCGGCGGACAGCGGGGCGCGGACGGCGGCGAGCAGCGCGTCGGCGTGCAGGCCGACCGCCACGGGGGGCAGCTCGTCCTCGCTGTCCGGCAGCGGCGCGGCGGCCAGCGGCACCAGCGCGATGGCCTCGTCGCCGCTGTGGGCGACGGCGATCCGGTCGGCGGACTCGGCGCCGGAGGCCGCGGGGTCGACCAGGATCTCCTCCAGGAGGGCCTGGGCGACCGGCCCGCTGTCGATCTGGTTCTGGCCGGCCTCCTGGTCCCACTCGACGCGCGCGACCACGACCTGCCAGTGCGGGGCGGTGCCCAGGCCGGGCAGCAGCACCGGGGCCGCGACGCGCAGACGGGCGGCGATCTCGGCGGGCGCGGCGCCCGTCTGGACCAGCTCCAGGACCTCCTGGGCGAGCCGGCGGCGTACCGTCCGGGCCGCGTCCCTACGGTCCCGCTCGACGGCGATCAGCTGGGTGACGCCCTGCAGCAGGTCGAGGCGGGCGGCCGGCCAGTCGCCGGCGTCGGCCTCGACGGCGAGCAGCCAGTCGGAGAGCACGGTCTCGCGCACGTCGCGCGACGCGGGCGTGGCGCCGCGGCCGGTGTTGCGGATCGGGAAGAGCGAGTAGGTGCTTCCGCTCGCGGTCAGCCGGTGCGGGCCGCGCCGGCCGGTACGGGTGGCGGCCAGGTGTTCGCCCGCGAGGGTGGCGGCGAGCGACGCGTCGAGGGACTCCCCGGCGCCCGCGATCTGGCGGCCGGTGGGGGAGAGCACCCAGGCCCGGAGGTCCAGGTCGGAGCCGAGCAGGTCGAGGACGACCTCGGGGCCGCCGCCGGCCGGGCCGGAGGTCATCAGGCGCCGGTGCCGGTCGACCACCGCCGCCAGGTCGCCCGCCCGCTCGCCGGAGACCTGTCGAACAACGTGTTCGGTGATCGTCGCGAAAGCAACGGATTCGTTCACCGCGAACAGCGGCAGACGGTGGCGAGAACACGCCTCCACGAGATCGCCGGGGATGTCGCCGAGTTCCGCCTCACCGACCGCCAGGGCGGCCACTCCGGCGCCCGTGAGGATGCGCACGAAGGGTTCGGCGTCGGCCGGCTCGTGGAGCCAGGCGAGGCCGGTGAGGACCAGCTCGCCCCCGGAAAGGTAGCGACTGGGGTCCTTGAGGTCCGTCGTCATCACGCCACGCACGGTCCGGTCCAGCTCGTCGTCGCCGCCGAGCAGGCGCAGCCCCAGCGCGTCGTTCTCCAGCAATGCGCGCAGCCGCATGATGTCGCCGCCGTTCCTTCTCGTGGTGGTGGGTGGGTGTCGCGATGTGGTCGGTGGCGTGGTGCCGCCGTTTCCACGGGGGAACAGTGAGGTGACTGTTTCCGCGCTCTTCGTTCGAATCTACAAGACGGTGGCGGTCGCCAGCCAACTCCTTCATGTGTTCGGTGGCTGCACACGGGCGAGCCGGGCTTGTGTACTAGGCCACACAACACCGCGTTAACAGCACGTGAAGAGATCCTGGGCCACCGACCGCTCTCCTTCACCTCGCCAGACCCTCCGGACGGTGCGTGCCTCCCAGGAACGTCACACTTCCCTCCCGCCGCCCCGTCCGGGGCTCCCCCTCACGGGGAGACCGCAGTACCGCAGCACCGATTCACCCGTTCGTCTCGGGCCGTCCCCCGGGTCGTGCAGCCAACTGGAAATCCCAAATCCCGCAGTCCCCAGTGATTCACGCGGGTGCCCCTTTGAACCTTGGGAGTAGGCCCCATGACCCAGTCGTCAGTGGAGCCCAAGACCACGTCGGAGGATGCGGGCAACGGTTCCCGCAACCCGGCCGGCAGGTCTTGGCTCGACCGGTACTTTCACATCTCGGAGAGAGGATCCACCGTCGCGACGGAGATCCGCGGCGGCGTCACCACCTTCATGGCGATGGCGTACATTCTCCTGCTCAACCCCCTGATCCTCTCCGGCAAGGATGTGGACGGCAACGTCCTCAGCCAGCCCGCGCTGATCACCGCGACGGCGCTCTGCGCCGCCGCCACGACCCTCCTGATGGGCTTCTGGGGCAAGGTCCCGCTGGCCCTCGCCGCTGGCCTCAGCGTCTCCGGCGTGATGGCCTCCCAGGTCGTCCCGGTCATGACCTGGCCGCAGGCGATGGGCATGTCGGTGGCGTACGGCGCCGTGATCTGTCTCCTGGTCGTCACCGGCCTACGCGAGATGATCATGAACGCGATCCCCCTCGCGCTCAAGCACGCGATCACCATCGGCATCGGTCTCTTCATCGCGATCATCGGCTTCGTGAAGGCCGGCTTCGTGCACGAGAACCCCGCCCCCGGCGGCGGTCCCGTCTCGCTCGGCCCGGCCGGTGAGCTCGAAGGCTGGCCCGTCCTGATCTTCGCGGTCACCCTGCTGCTGATCTTCGCCCTGCAGGCCCGCAACGTCCCCGGCGCCATCCTCATCGGCATCGTCGTCGGCACCCTCGTCGCGGTCGTCCTGAACGCGGTGGCGGACATCCCGGGCAAGGCCTGGTTCTCCGGCCCGCCGGAGCTGGACGGCAGCGCGGTCTCCGCACCGGACTTCTCCTTGATCGGGCACGTGTCCTTCAGCGGATGGGGAGACGTCGGCTACATCACGATCACGATGATCGTCTTCACCCTGGTGCTGGCCGGCTTCTTCGACGCCATGGCGACCATCCTGGGCGTCGGCACCGAGGCCAAGCTCGCGGACGAGCAGGGCCGCATGCCCGGCCTGTCCAAGGCCCTGTTCATCGACGGTGCCGGCGGCGTCCTCGGTGGCGCGGGCGGTGCCTCCGGTCAGACGGTCTTCGTCGAGTCCGCCACCGGCGTCGGTGAGGGCGCCCGCACCGGTCTGGCCTCCGTGGTCACCGGCGGCTTCTTCGCCCTGTGCCTCTTCTTCACGCCGCTGACGGCGATCGTGCCGCAGGAGGTCGCCGCCGCCGCCCTGGTCGTCATCGGCTCGATGATGATGCAGAACGCCAAGCACGTCGACTGGAGCGACCGCTCCGTGGCGATCCCGGTGTTCCTGACCGTGGTCCTGATGCCCTTCACCTACACCATCACCACCGGTGTCGCGGCGGGTGTGATCTCCTACGTGGTGATCAAGCTCGCGCAGGGCAAGGCGAGGGAGGTCGGCGGCTTCATGTGGGCGCTGACCGGCGTGTTCGTCATCTACTTCGCCATCCACCCCATCGAGAGCTGGCTGGGCGTCGGGTGACGGGCCCGGACGCGGGGTAGCGTCTCCCTCCACACCCCTTCCCGAGGAGTACGCGTTGCTGGACATCGCCGACGAGCTGCACCGGTGGGTCCAGCAGGGACGGGAGTTCGCCGTCGCCACGGTCGTGACGGTCGGCGGCAGCGCTCCCCGGCAACCGGGAGCCGCCCTCGCCGTCGACGGCGAGGGCACGGTGATCGGCTCCGTCTCCGGGGGCTGTGTGGAGGGCGCCGTCTACGAACTGTGCCGGGAATCCCTCCAGGACGGCGGGACCGTCCTGGAGAGCTTCGGCTACAGCGACGAGGACGCCTTCGCGGTCGGCCTGACCTGCGGCGGCACCATCGACATCCTCGTCACCCCGGTACGCGGCGGGGTCTACCCCGCCGCCCTGGCCGCGGTCGTCTCCGGCGAGGCCGCGGCCCTGGCCCGCGTCGTCTCCGGCCCCGGGGACCTCCTCGGCCGGGCGATCCTGGTCCGCCCCGACGGGTCGTACGAGGGCGGCCTCGGCGGCCACCCCGAGCTGGACCGCACCGCCGCCGCCGAGGCGCGGGCGCTGCTGGACGCGGGCCGTACCGGCACCGTGGAGATCGGCGAGGAAGGCAGCCGCTGCGGACAGCCGCTCACCCTCCTCGTGGAGTCCTCCGTCCCCGCCCCGCGCATGATCGTCTTCGGCGCCGTCGACTTCGCCTCCGCCCTGGTCCGGGTCGGCAAGTTCCTCGGCTACCACGTCACCGTGTGCGACGCCCGCCCCGTCTTCGCCACGCGGGTCCGCTTCCCCGAAGCCGACGAGATCGTCGTCGAGTGGCCCCACCGCTACCTGGAGTCGACGGAGGTCGACCACCGGACCGTGCTCTGCGTCCTCACGCACGACGTCAGGTTCGACGTCCCCCTGATCCGGGCCGCCCTCCGGCTTCCCGTCGCCTACATCGGCGCGATGGGCTCCCGCCGCACCCACGAGGACCGCAACCGGCGTCTGCGCGAGGCCGGTGTCACCGCACGCGAACTCGCCCGGCTGCGCTCCCCGATCGGACTCGACCTCGGCGGCCGCACGCCCGAGGAGACCGCGCTGTCCATCGGCGCGGAGATCGTCGCCGACCGCCGCGGCGGCAGCGGCGTCTCCCTGACGGGCGCCCGGATCCCGATCCACCACGACGGCACCCGCGCACCGGCCGGCCGGATCGGCTCCGTCGCCCGACCCGCCCGCGCTTGAGTCTCCCCCCGGGGGAGACGCCACAGTGGGGCCATGGACACGCTCCTCCCCATCGGCGAACTCGCCCTGCGCACCGGCCTCTCGGTCAAGACGATCCGCGCCTGGTCCGAGTCCGGCCTGGTCGCACCGGCCGCCCGGACCGGCGCCGGCTACCGGCTCTACGACGCCGACGCCGCCGCCCGCCTCGACCTCGTCCGCACCCTGCGCGAGCTCGGCCTCGACCTGGCCACCATCCGCAAGGTGCTCGACCGCGAGTCCACCCTCGCGGAGGTGGCCGCCGCGCACGCCGAGGCCCTGGAGGTGAGCATCCGCCTGCAGCGCCGGCGGCACGCGGTGCTGACCGAGGTCGTCCGGCGCGGGTGCGACGCCGAGCAGACGGCCCTGCTGCACCGGCTCGCCGGCCTCACCGGTGCCGAACGCACGCGCCTCGTCGAGGACTTCCTCGACTCCGCGCTCGGTGACGCCCCCGAACTCGCGGGCGTCGTCCGCAGCATGACCCCCGAACCGCCCGCCGACCCCACCCGGGACCAGCTCCTGGCCTGGCTGGAATGGGCCGAGCTGGCCGGCGACCCGGACTTCCGCGCGCTGCTGCGGCGGCTGGCCGAGGAGTACGTGGCCGAGCGCGAGCCCGCCGGGCCGCCGCGCCCGCACCTGGTCGCACGGATCCGCGGCCTCGTGACCCCTGCCCTCGCCGCCGGCATCCCGCCTCGTTCGCCCGAGGCCGCGCCGGTGGTGCGGGACCTGCTCGCGCTGTACGGCGGAGCCGAGCGCCGCGCCGAGCTGCTCGCGCGCCTGAAGACCCTGAACGACCCCCGCCGCCAACGCCACCTGGAGCTGCTCGCCCGGATCAACGGCTGGCCGGCGCCGGAACCCCTGGCACCCGTCCTCGACTGGGTGGTCGGCGCGCTGAGCTGAGGGGGCCGTGAGGTCAGAGTGGTCGGCGCGCTGACCTGAGGGCCGTGAGGTCAGGGGGGTCGGTGCGCTGGTCCGAGGGCGTGTCCGTGAGGTCGCGCCTGGGCCGCGACGCCCGGCCCGCACGCTCGCGGCGTGGTCGGGATCGTCGGAGTGCGTCCGGTACGAGGGCGACCCGCCGCCGTGCGGGCGCACGCGGCGGACGCCGTGAGCACTGCCCTCAGGGCGGACGGCGTCACGTTCCGCACACGGCCCGGGGCGGCGCCGAGAGGGCTCTCAGAGCGGGGTGTCCTCGCCGCCCTCGAACGGGGCGCCGTGGCCGGGCACGATCAGGTCCGCCGCGGCCAGCACGCGCAGCCGGGAGGCGCGCAGCAGCTCGCGGTCCGGGGCGACCGGGTCGTCCGCCGGGCCCTCCGCGTGCCACCACAGGTCGCCGGCGAAGGCCACCACGCCCGTGTCCGTGCCCGCGAGCAGCGTGATGTCCTCGGGGCTGTGGCCCGGGGTGCGGATCAGGCGCAGCGACGGAGTGAGCTCGTAGCCCTCCGCGTCCCGGTTGCTCCACCGGTCGCCCCGGTACTCCACCTTGTGGTCGTGCACCCGGGCCGCGGGGAAGAGGCCCACGTTCATGGTGTTGTCCGGGTGGTGGTGGCTGAGCACCACGTCGGTGATGTCGGCGGGGCCGAGGCCCAGTTCGGCGAGCGGGGCGAGGATGCGGTCGGGGCTCGCGACCATGCCGGGGTCGAAGATCACGTGCCGTCCGGCGTCGGAGACGTAGGAGACGGTGGCGGCCACGCCGGGGCCGGTGGAGCCCACGTAACCGGTGGTCAGGACCTTGTACACGGCGCTGCGGCCGAGCGGTGCGTCTGTCATGCCCTCCATCCTGCGGATCGTGGGGGCCGCGCACGAGTGGCACGGGTGCCTACGATCGCAGGATTCGTGCCACGGTGTGCGAGACTGCGGCCGTGCCGCCCTTCAGGACTGTCGCCGCGTACGCCCCGCCGGGCGTCGGCATGCTCGCCGTCGGTGTCGTCACCGAGGTCTTCGGCCCCCACGGACCGGCGCTGCCCGGCTTCGACCTCGCCCTGTGCGCCGAGGAACCGGGCCCGGTGCCGACCGACTGCGGTGTGCCGCTGTCCGTCGGTCACGGCCTCGACCGGCTCGCCGAGGCCGATCTCGTCATGGCCCTGCCCGGGGCCGGGTTCCGGACCCCGCCCGGCCCGGCCGTGGTCGAGGCGCTGCGGGCGGCGCACGAGCGCGGCGCGGTCGTCGCGGCCCACTGCGTCGGCACCTTCGCGCTCGCCGCCGCCGGACTGCTCGACGGGCTCCGGGCGACCACCCACTGGCGGTTCGCCGGACTCCTCGCCGAGCGCCATCCCTCGGTCACCGTGGAGGCCGACGCCCTCTACGTCGACGAGGGCGACGTCGTCACCGGCGCCGGCGCCGCCGCGGGCTTCGACCTGTGCCTGCACCTGCTCCGGCGCGAGTACGGCGCGGCACGGGCCAACGGCGTCTCCCGCGACATGGTGCTGCCCGCGCACCGCGACGGCGGGCAGGCCCAGTACCTGGCCGCGCCCGTCCCCGCCGACGGCCAGGACGAACGGCTCACCGAGGTCCTCGGCTGGGCCCGCGCGCACCTGCACGAGCCGCTGCCGATCACCGAGCTCGCGCGCCGCGCCATGATGAGCCGGCGCACCTTCGCCCGCCGCTTCACCGCCGCGACCGGCAGCACTCCGCACGCCTGGCTGCGCGAGCTGCGGCTGAGCAGGGCCGAGGAGCTCCTGGAGACCACCGACCTTCCGGTCGAGGAGATCGCCCACCGGGTGGGCTACGCGAGCGCGGCCGTCCTGCGCGAGCAGTTCGTCCGCCGCCGCGGCGTCCCGCCCCGCTCCTACCGGCGCGCCTTCACCGCCACGCCCGGTTAGCCGTCTCTTTCGGATCTCGCCGGGCTTGCGGCTCGGCCCACAGGGGAGAGCACCCGACCCCTGCGTCAGCCCTTGCGGAGGCCGTGCAGCAGCAGCTCCGAGAGCTGCTCGTACGCCGCTGCGTCGGCGAGCCCGGTCGCGGCGGCCACCTGCCGCCGCTGGATGCGGACCATGACCGAGGCGATCACGTCCGCCGCGAAGGTCACGTGGACCTCGCGGAAGACCCCGGCCGTCACGCCCTCCTCGATCAGCTGCTGCACCCGCCCGGCGGCGGCCCGCGTATTGCGCTCGTAGACCTCGGCGGCGGGCTCGAAGGCGGCCACGTCGTCGAAGAACTGCGGGGACACCGGGGCGAGTTCGGCGGACACCGCGCGCAGATAGGCGGCGAGGCGCTCGGCCGGGCCGGTCGCCGCGGCGAGCACCGCCTCGACCCGCACGGTGGCGCGCCGGAAGAAGTGCACGACGGCGGCCCGCACCAGCTGTTCCTTGCTTCCCGCGAGGCCGTAGAGGGTCCGCTTGGAGCAGTGCAGCCGGGCGGCGAGGTCGTCGAGGGTCAGCCGGGCGAAGCCCTCGCCGACCAACAGCGCCACCAGCTCCTCGAAGAGCTCGGAGCGCCGGGCGGCACCCCGGCCGGTGAGTTTGGGGGCGCCGACGGCGGAGGTCTCGATCACCCGAACAGTATGCCGGGTGACTCTTTCGGGGGGTTACGGAAGCACCCTTCTGCGCTACGCTAACCGGTACTGCCGTACCCCTCGCAGTACCGTTTCGCAGCACCGTACGCGTCGTGATGGAGTCGCCATGGATGTCGACCGCCTGCTTCCCACCTCCGAGGCAGCGGATCTCATCGCTCTCACGCGGGAGATCGCCGACAAGGAGCTCGCGCCTCGCGCCGACGAGCACGAGGCTGCCGAGACCTATCCGGAAGGCCTGTTCGCGACCCTCGGCGAGGCCGGTCTGCTCGGCCTTCCGTACCCCGAGGAGTTCGGCGGCGGAGGCCAGCCCTACGAGGTGTACCTCCAGGCCCTCGAAGAGCTCGCCGCGCGCTGGGCCGCCGTCGCCGTCGCCACCAGCGTCCACACCCTCGCCTGCCACCCGCTGCACTCCTTCGGCACCGCCGAGCAGAAGGAGCGCTGGCTGCCCGAGATGCTGGAGGGCAGGCTCATCGGCGGCTACAGCCTCTCGGAGCCGCAGGCCGGCTCCGACGCCGCGGCCCTCGCCTGCAAGGCCGAGCCGACCACCGACGGCGAGGGCCGCAGCGCCTACCGCATCACCGGCAACAAGGCGTGGATCACCCACGGTGGCAAGGCCGGCTTCTACGCCCTCTTCGCCCGCACCGCGCCCGGCAGCCACGGCATCTCCTGCTTCCTCGCCCCCGGCGCCACCGAGGGCCTCGGCTTCGGGAAGCCCGAGCGCAAGATGGGCCTCCAGGCCGTCCCCACCACCTCCGCCCACTGGGACGGCGCCCTGATCGAGGCCGACCGTCGCATCGGCGACGAGGGCCAGGGCCTGCAGATCGCCTTCAGTGCCCTCGACTCCGGGCGCCTCGGCATCGCCGCCTGCGCGACCGGCCTCGCCCAGGCCGCCCTGAGCTCCGCCGTCGCGTACGCCAACGAGCGCAGCACCTTCGGCCGGAAGATCATCGACCACCAGGGCCTCGGCTTCCTGCTCGCCGACATGGCCGCCGCCGTCGACGCGGCCCGCGCCACCTACCTGGACGCGGCCCGCCGCCGCGACCTCGGCCGGCCCTTCAGCCGGCAGGCCAGCGCGGCCAAGCTCATCGCCACCGACACGGCGATGAAGGTCACCACGGACGCCGTCCAGGTCCTCGGCGGCTACGGCTACACGCGCGACTTCCCGGTCGAGCGCTACATGCGCGAGGCCAAGATCATGCAGATCTTCGAGGGCACCAACCAGATCCAGCGCCTCGTCATCAGCCGCCAGCTCACCGCCTGAGGGCTCCGGTTGCCCGGCCGTGCCTTCGGGCGTAGTCCGGAAGGAGGGGACCCGATCCGTCACGTTCGGAGAGGAGCCCCATCATGCTCGGCGACCTGATCGGCGAGGAACAGGGCGAGACCACCGGAATGCGGGTGCTGTCCACCGACGGCGGCCACCCGGTCCTGGAGGCGTCCTTCCAGGCGACCGGCACCCTCCTGGGTACCGGGGTGAGGGACATGGGCACGTACGAGTCGGTGATGCGCCCCGACGGCACGCTCTTCGGAGAGGGCCAGGGCGTCGTCATGACCCAGGGAGGCGACACGATCACCTGGCACGGCTCCGGCGTCGGCCGCATCGACGAGGCCGGCACGGTGCACTGGCGCGGCGCCCTCTTCTGGGAGACCGCCGCTGCCGCGTTCAGCCGGCTCAACACGATCGCCGGCGTTTTCGAGTTCGAGACGGACGAGAGCGGAAAGGCCACGGCGAAGGTCTATGAGTGGAAGTAGCGCCAGGAGCCTCAGGGAGGCGTCCGCGCCGCCGATCGGCTACCGGTCGGCGGCGCCCGCCGACCGCGAGGCGGTGGAGGCGATCGACGACTCCTTCACGACGGACCGGATCTACGAGGTCGTCGCGGACGACAGCGGGTTCGCCCTGCGGGAGCGGGGCGTCGAGCCGCCGCTCGTGAAGGTCTTCCCCGAGGACCCCGAGGACGCCGAGGACTTCGAGGACGCCGGGGAGGGGACGGGCGGCGCGGGGGACGGCGAGGGCCCCGGCGGCTCGCACGTCGAGGTCGCCGTCGCCGGGGACGAGGTGTGCGGCTTCGTCGCCTGCGGGATCGAGGAGTGGCACAGCCGCCTCGTCGTCCACCAGATCGCGGTGGCGCCCGCCCACCGGGGCCGCGGCATCGGCGCCGCGCTCATGGAGCGGGCCTGCGCCTACGGACGCCGGGCCGGGGCGCGTACCGCCTGGCTCGAGGTGACGAACGTGAACGCGCCCGCGATCCGGGCCTACCGGCGCATGGGCTTCGAGCTGTGCGGGCTCGACACCACCTTCTACCGGGGCACCGCGAGCGAGGGGGAGACGGCCCTGTTCATGAGCAGGGAGCTCGACACCCGGTAGACCGGTCGGAGGAACCGGCCGGAAGACCGGTGGCAACGGACGGTTCGGCCGGCCGGGCACAGCAGACAGTTCAGTCGAAGGCAATCTCGTACGAGGAGTTTCATGGACATCGCAGGTTCCGCCGCGCTCGTCACCGGTGCCGCCTCCGGGCTCGGCGCCGCCACCGCCGCCGCGCTCGCCGCGAAGGGGGCCACCGTCTACGGCCTCGACCTGGACAAGGCCGTCGCGGGCGCCGGGGCCCCCACGGACGGCGTCACCCTGATCGGCGCCGACGTCACCGACGAGGAGCAGGTGCGGGCCGCGCTCGCGCGGATCGAGGAGGACGGCGCCGAGCTGCGGCTCGCCGTGAACTGCGCCGGCATCGCGCCCTCCGCGCGGGTGCTCGGCCGGAAGGGCCCGCACGATCTGGCCCTGTTCCGCGCGGTCCTCGACGTCAACCTGGTCGGCACCTTCAACGTGATGCGGCTCGCCGCCGAGGTCATCGCCCGGCAGGAGCCCGACGCGCACGGCCAGCGCGGGCTCGTCGTCAACACCGCCTCCATCGCCGCTTTCGAGGGACAGGTCGGCCAGATCGCGTACGCGGCCTCCAAGGCCGGCGTCGCCGGGATGACCGTCACCGCCGCCCGTGACCTCGCGCAGTTCGGCATCCGGGTCGTGACCGTCGCGCCCGGCATCGTCGACACCCCGATGATGGCCGGCTTCAGCGACGACGTCCGGGCCGGGCTCGCCGCGAGCGTCACCTTCCCGCAGCGGCTGGCCCGTCCCGAGGAGTACGCCCGCCTCGTCACGATGATCGCCGAGCACGACTACCTGAACGGTGAGACCATCCGGATGGACGGTGCCCTGCGCATGGCAGCCCGCTGACCTGGAGAATGGCACCAAGTGCCGCCGTGTGAGGGATCCGAGTGCTAGGTTCGGGACATGAGTACCCACCCCGCCAAGCCCTCGATGCGTGACTCCCTCGTCGCGGCGGCCTTCCAGCTCTTCCTGGAGCGCGGCTACGAGCAGACGACGATCGACGACATCGTCCGCACGGCCGGGGTCGGCCGGAGGTCCTTCTTCCGGTACTTCCCGTCCAAGGAGGACGTGGTCTTCCCCGACCACGAGCAGAGCCTCGCCGACATGACCGCGTTCCTCGCCGCGAGCGAGGACGGCGACGACCCGCTGGCCCGGGTCTGCGAGGCCACCCGGCTCGTCATGCGGATGTACGCCGAGAACCCCACCTTCTCCGTCCAGCGCTACCGCCTCACCCGCGAGGTGACCGGTCTGCGGACGTACGAGCTCTCCGTCGTCTGGCGGTACGAGAAGACCCTCGGCGACTATCTGCGCACGCGTTTCGCCGACCGGCGGGACGGCACCCTGCGGGCCAACGTCGTCGCCGCCTCCGTCGTCGCCGCGCACAACCACTGCCTGCGCCGCTGGCTGCGCTCCGGCGGTGAGGGTGATCCGCTGGCGGAGGTCGACCGGGCCCTGGAGTTCGTCCGCGAGAACTGGAGCCCCGAGGGCGGCGCGGCCGGCGCGGCGGGGGAGCAGGAGACCGACGACGTGGTCGTGGTCATCGCCAAGCGGTCCACCCCGATGTGGCGTGTGGTCCGCGAGGTCGAGGCGAGCCTCGGGGACGTCTGAGTGACCCCCGGGACACGGGGGGATCTCAGTATCGTCAATTGAGGGAACTCAGGTCTTTATTTGCTGGCACTCAGTGCCATATGTTTGCTCCATGCACGGTTGAGCCGCCGAGTGCAAGGAGAAGCATCGTGTTCCACACCGGATCCACGGGCCTGCGGAACGGGACCGCCGTCCTGGCCGACGAGTCGGCCGCCGAGCCCGAGCTCTACTTCCAGCGCTGCCGCTGGTGCCAGACCACCACCTTCCAGCGCCTGCTCTGTCCGACCTGCGGGTCGACGGACCTGAACCCCGAACTCAGCGCGGGCGAAGGCGTGATCTCCGTACGCCGGGCCTTCACGGCCGCCCAGGCCGACCTCTGGCCGGTGCACATGGCCGAGGGCTTCGTGGTGCGCTGCCGGGTCGACGGACCGCCGCACGCGGTGCGCCCCGGGGTGCGGGTGCGGCTGTCCCACGACGGTTCCGGACCGGGACGCAGGCCGGTCGTCCGGCTGTGCGAGGAGGTCGCGCTCGACGGCTGGTTCTGAGCGCGGCCCGAGGGCGAACGGAAGGGGCGGGTGGCACAGAGTGCCACCCGCCCCTTCGGCATTCGGATCAGCGGGTGCCGATCTCGTCCGTCAGCTGCGGCAGGACCTCGAAGAGGTCGCCGACCACGCCGTAGTCGACCAGGTCGAAGATCGGGGCCTCGGGGTCCTTGTTGACCGCGACGATCGTCTTCGAGGTCTGCATGCCGGCCCGGTGCTGGATCGCGCCGGAGATGCCCGCCGCGATGTACAGCTGCGGGGAGACCTGCTTGCCGGTCTGGCCGACCTGGTTGGAGTGCGGGTACCAGCCCGCGTCCACCGCGGCGCGCGAGGCGCCGACCGCGGCGCCGAGCGAGTCGGCCAGCTTCTCGACGACCCCGAAGCCCTCGGCCGCGCCGACACCGCGGCCGCCCGAGACCACGATCGCCGACTCGGTCAGCTCCGGACGTCCGGTGGAGACCCGCGGGGTGCGCGAGACGACCTTGGCCGCGTTGCCGGTGAAGGCCACGGTGACGTTCTCGACCGCGCCCGCGGCCGGAGCCGCCTCCGGGGCCGCCGAGTTCGGCTTGACCGTGATGACCGGCACGCCGTGCGAGACGGTCGACTTCGTCTGGTACGAGGCGGCGAACACCGACTGGGTGGCGACGGGGCCGTTCTCACCGGCCTCCAGCTCCACCGCGTCCGTGATCAGACCGGAGCCCAGGCGCAGCGCCACGCGCGCCGCGACCTCCTTGCCCTCGCCCGAGGAGGTCACCAGTACGGCGGCGACGCCCTTGTCCTTGGCGATCTGGGTGAGCGCGTCGACCTTCGGCACGACGAGCTGCTCGGCGAACTCGGCGCCGTCCGCCACGTACACGGTGGCCGCGCCGTACTCGCCGGCCTTCGCGGCGATGGCGGCGGCGGCCTCGCCGGCGCCGAGGACGACGGCCGTCGGCTCGCCGATCCGGCGGGCCAGGGTCAGCAGTTCGAGGGCCGGCTTGCGGACCGCACCGTCGGCGTGGTCCACGAGAACCAGGATCTCAGCCATGATTCCTTGCTCCTGAGGGGTGGTGACGGTGGGTCAGATGAACTTCTGGGTGGCGAGGAACACGGCCAGCTGCTTGCCGCCGTCGCCCTCGTCCGTAACGATCGTGCCCTGCGTGCGGGCCGGGCGCGCCGCGGCCGACTCGACCAGGGTCCAGGAGCCGCCGAGGCCGACCTCGTCGGCGTCGATGCCGAGGTCGTCCAGGTCCAGCTCCTCGACCGGCTTCTTCTTGGCGGCCATGATCCCCTTGAAGGAGGGGTAGCGCGCCTCGCCGGACTGGTCGGTGACCGACACCACGGCCGGCAGCGGGGCCTCCAGCTGCTCGCTGGCGGCGTCGCCGTCACGGCGGCCCTTCACGGTGCCGTCCTCGACCGAGACCTCGGACAGCAGCGTCACCTGGGGCAGGTTCAGACGCTCGGCGAGCAGCGCCGGCAGCACGCCCATGGTGCCGTCCGTCGAGGCCATGCCGCAGACGACCAGGTCGAAGCCGGTCTTCTCCAGGGCCTTGGCGAGGATCGCCGAGGTGCCCATGACGTCGGTGCCGTGGATGTCCTCGTCGTTGACGTGCACGGCCTTGTCGGCGCCCATCGACAGCGCCTTGCGCAGCGCGTCCTTGGCGTCGTCCGGGCCGACCGTGATCACGGTGACCTCGGCGTCGTCCGCCTCCTCGGCGATCCGCAGCGCCTGCTCCACGCCGTACTCGTCGAGCTCCGACAGGAGGCCGTCGACGGCCTCGCGGTCGGTGGTGAGGTCATCGGCGAAACCGCGGTCGCCGGTGGCGTCGGGAACGTACTTCACACAGACAGCGATCTTCAGGGTCACGGCCTGTCTCCTTTCAAGAGGCGCGAGTGGCAGACGGTTACGGGAGGTTGCGGGCCATGACGATGCGCTGGACCTGGTTGGTGCCCTCGTAGATCTGGGTGATCTTGGCGTCGCGCATCATGCGCTCGACGGGGTAGTCGCGGGTGTAGCCGTAGCCGCCGAGGAGCTGGACGGCGTCGGTGGTGACCTCCATGGCGACGTCGGAGGCGAAGCACTTGGCGGCGGCGCCGAAGAAGGTGAGGTCGCCGTCGACCCGCTCGGACTTGGCGGCGGCCGCGTAGGTGAGCTGGCGGGCGGCCTCGAGCTTCATGGCCATGTCGGCGAGCATGAACTGCACGCCCTGGAAGTCGGCGATGGGCTTGCCGAACTGCTTGCGCTCCCGCACGTAGCCCTTGGCGTAGTCGAGGGCGCCCTGGGCGATGCCGAGGGCCTGGGCGGCGATGGTGATGCGGGTGTGGTCGAGGGTCTTCATCGCGGTGGCGAAGCCGGTGCCCTCGGCGCCGATCATG
>NZ_JBIWOU010000007.1:225422-486061 GCF_044767915.1 Streptomyces sp. NPDC101191 | reverse complement strand
GTACTCACCCTCGCGGGCTTTCCTCCGGGCGCTTCCTTCGTTTCCGACTCTATCAGATCTTTCCGATCCGATTTCCTCGGTGCTTTCCGGTCCCGAATTCTTGGCTTTCGCCTTTCGGGCCCTTCGGCGGGGTCAAACACTACCAGGCTTTCTCACTCCCCCCGACCACGCTCTCCGCGATGCAAGCACGCAGAGGTGTAGACCACTGGGGTTAGTATCTGGCTTGATAGGTGCTGCCGACCCACGACTCAATGTCGCGTTGGGGTCAGGCAGGAGTACGACAGTACATCCCTACGTCACCTGAGGCAAATCGTTTCCGGTAGTCCCTAGGTCCGCCCAACTGGTACGTCTCGGGCGGAACCGGGACTTCCTATGACATAGGCTTCTGAACAGTACGCCGTCCAGGACAGGTAGTGACGGCGCCACACAATCTCCGCCCCTGGGAGGCCTCCCATGACAACCGTGACGTCGCCACTCGCTGGACGCGCCATCGGTCTCGCTGCTGTACCCGACCCCGTCTTCTCCGGCGCGATGGTCGGTCCCGGCACCGCCATCGACCCCGTGCGTGAGCCCTCCGAGGCCGTCTCGCCCGTTGACGGCGTCGTCGTCTCTCTCCACCCCCACGCTTTCGTCGTCGTCGACGACGAGGGTCACGGTGTGCTGACCCACCTCGGGATCGACACCGTGCAGCTCAACGGTCAGGGCTTCGAGCTCCTCGTGAACAAGGGCGACACCGTGACGCGCGGACAGGCCGTCGTGCGCTGGAACCCTGCCGAGGTCGAAGCGGCCGGCAAGTCCCCTGTCTGTCCGATCGTGGCGCTCGAGGCCACCGCAGACTCCCTCTCCGATGTCCTCGACGCCCAGGACGTCAAGGCCGGCGACGCGCTCTTCTCCTGGAGCTGACCGCCGGCCCGTCCTTGATGACGGGCACGAGTACGACATTCATCGCGGCGGTTCCGGCCGCCGCTCTACCGGAGACGGGTGAGATGGAGACAACGCTGCGAGGCGTCGGGGTCAGCCACGGGGTGGCGATCGGCGAGGTCCGGCACATGGGCACGGCGGTCCTCGAACCGCCGGCGAAGCAGATCGCGGCCGATGAGGCGGAGCGCGAACAGGGGCGCGCCCGCCAGGCCGTGGAGGCCGTGGCCGCGGACCTTATCGCCCGGGGCAACCTGGCCGGTGGCGAGGCGCAGGCGGTGCTGGAGGCCCAGGCGCTGATCGCGCAGGACCCCGAGCTGGCCGCCGACGTGGACCGCCGGATCGCGGTGGGCAGCACGGCGGAGCGGGCCGTCTACGACGCGTTCTCGCACTACCGGGAGCTGCTCGCGGGTGCCGGTGAGTACATGGCGGGCCGGGTGGCCGACCTTGACGACGTGCGGAACCGGATCGTGGCGCGGCTGCTCGGTGTGCCGATGCCGGGTGTTCCGGACAGCGACGAGCCGTACGTGCTGATCGCGCGGGACCTGGCGCCCGCCGACACGGCGCTGCTCGACCCGACGCTGGTGCTCGGTTTCGTGACCGAGGAGGGCGGCCCGACCAGTCACAGCGCGATCCTCGCGCGGGCGCTGGGGGTGCCGGCCGTGGTCGCGCTGCCGGGTGCGGGCGAGCTGGCCGAGGGCACGGTCATCGCGGTGGACGGTTCCACGGGCGAGATCTTCGTGGAACCGAGCGAGGAGAAGCGGGAGGCGCTGACCAAGGCCGCCGAGCAGCGGAAGGCGGCGCTGTCCGCTTCCAGCGGTCCCGGGGCGACCTCGGACGGGCACAAGGTGCCGCTGCTGGCGAACGTGGGCGGTCCCGCGGACGTTCCGGCGGCGGTCGAGGCCGGTGCCGAGGGCGTGGGTCTGTTCCGTACGGAGTTCCTGTTCCTGGACGACAGCAAGCAGGCGCCGTCCGAGGAGAAGCAGTTCGAGGCGTACCGCAAGGTGCTGGAGGCATTCCCCGAGGGCCGTGTGGTCGTGCGGGTGCTGGACGCGGGCGCCGACAAGCCGCTGGACTTCCTGACGCCGGCGGACGAGCCGAACCCGGCGCTGGGCGTGCGGGGTCTGCGGACGCTGCTCGACCACCCGGAGGTGCTGCGCACGCAGCTGTCGGCACTGGCGAAGGCCGCCGAGGGTCTGCCGGTGTACCTGGAGGTCATGGCGCCGATGGTGGCCGACCGTACGGATGCGAAGGCCTTCGCCGACGCGTGCCGTGAGGCGGGGCTGCGGGCGAAGTTCGGCGCGATGGTGGAGATTCCGTCCGCCGCGCTCCGGGCGCGTTCGATCCTCCAGGAGGTCGAGTTCCTGTCGCTGGGCACGAACGACCTGGCGCAGTACACGTTCGCCGCCGACCGTCAGGTGGGTGCGGTGTCGCGGCTGCAGGATCCGTGGCAGCCGGCGCTGCTCGACCTGGTGGCGCTGTCCGCCGAGGCGGCCAAGGCCGAGGGCAAGAGCTGTGGTGTCTGTGGTGAGGCCGCGTCGGATCCGCTGCTGGCCTGTGTGCTGGCGGGTCTGGGCGTGACCTCCCTGTCGATGGGTGCGGCGTCGATTCCGTATGTGCGGGCGACGCTGGCCAAGTACACGCTGGCGCAGTGCGAGCGTGCGGCTGCCGCGGCGCGTGCCGCGGACACCGCGCACGACGCGCGCATGGCGGCGCAGGCGGTGCTGTCCGGGGAGTGATTCCCGGTCGGCGGCCGGGGCTGCCGTGGTTCTGTTCGAAGGGGCTTCCCGCCCGTGTGGCGGGGAGCCCCTTCGGCGTCAGTGGGGGTGGGTGGTGTCGGGGGGTGCGAGGGGGAAGCCGGCGCGGTAGTCGACGTGGGGTTCGGGGGCGATGGGTTCGCCGGTGAGGGCGTCGGTGCAGTAGGCGTCGAAGACCTCGGCCTCGGTGAGGGGGTGGAGGTGTCCGCCGCGGAGGCGCCAGCCGTGGAGGCGGTCGGGGGCGCCGGGGGTGGTGGTGCGCAGGACGACGCCGCCGGGGGTGTCGAGGGCGAGTCCGGCGGCGAGGACGGTGACGAATTCGGCGCCCTGGGAGCTGTCGAGCCGTGCGGGTCCTGTGGTGTCGCGGACGGTGTGGAGGGTGGCGCGGACGGTGTGGAGGGTGGCGCGGACGGTGTGGAGGGTGGCGAGGAGCTGTTCGTCCTCGGCGGGGATGCTGCAGACGAGGTGGTGGGTGCCGGCTCCTGCGGCGTCGAGGAGGCGGAAGAGGAGCTGGGAGGCGTGGTCGAAGGAGGCGCGGCCGATGTCCTGGCCGCAGTCCGCGCAGGTCCCGGCGTCGGCGAGGAGCAGGGTGGCGTACTCCCAGGTGGCGCGGCGGGCGGCGGTGTCGACGAGGGTGGGGACGAGTGTGGTGAGGGGTTGGCCGTTGTAGAGGACGCGGGCGCCGGTGGCGGCGCGTTCGGCGGTGTAGCGGCTGCGGCTCGTGGGGTGGTCGGGGTCGATTCCGGTGTCGGCGCAGTAGTCGGCGTACTCCTCGGGGTCGAAGAGGGCGACGGTGGTGTGGCCGCCGTCGGCGGCGAGGGTCTTCAGGAGTTCTTCGACGTGGTGCAGATAGTGCCCGTGGTCGTCGAAGGCGAAGGTCGCGTACTGCCGCATGGTGGTGAAGTCCTCCTCGTCGGCGAGGAGGGCGACGGTCTCGGCCACTTCGCGGCGCAGGGCGCGGCGCAGTGTGGCGGTGGTGTGGTGCGTGTTCATGTCTCCCCCTGAGCGCTGTCGATCAGTGCTCACTCACCGTAACCGCGGGGACTGACAGTGACGACGGGGCCGGTTCGATCACGCGGTCGCGGGTCACGCGGTACTGGGCGGCGCCGGCGGCGACGAGGGCGAGGCCGAGGACGGGCCAGGCGAGGGGGCCGACGGTCATGACGCCGGTGACGAGGAGGGGTCCGGCGAAGCGCTGGGTGGACTGGGCGAGTCCGTGGACGCCGAGGTAGGCGCCCTGGGCCTCCGCGGGGGCGAGGGCGACGGAGAGTTCCCAGGAGGCGGTGGCGTGGATGATCTCGGCGAAGGTGAGGGCGATGACGGCGACGACGAGGGCGCTGATGGCGAGGGTGCGTCCGCCGGCCGCGGAGGCGGCGAGGCCGAGGGTGCCGATGACGAAGAGCCCGGCGAGCGGGACGAGCAGGCGGCGGGCGGCCCGGGTGGTGGCGCCGTAGCGGGAGAGGGGGACCTGGAAGAGGACGACCAGGACGGTGTTGAGGACCAGGAGCAGCGGGGCGAGGCCGACGGGTGCGGCGGTGGCGTGGACGATCCAGAGGGGGACGGCGACCTGGAGGATCGTGTCGTCGAGGAAGAGGGCGGCCTCGGTGGCGGTGTAGGCGAGGAAGGTGCGGTCGCGCCAGGGGTTGGCGGGCCGGGCCTTGGGGGCGTCGGCCGCGGTGGCGGCGACGCGGGAGGGGGCGGGGGGTTCGGCGCAGCGGAGGGTGAGGGCGGCGATGACGAGGTAGGTGACGACGTTGCCGACGAGGAGGAGGCCGTAGGCGCGGGTGCTGCCGGTGGCGAGTGCGGCGGCGGCGCCGAGGCCGCCGATGGACCAGCCGATGTTGACGGTGGTGCGCTGGATGGCCTGGTAGCGGACGCGGTCGGGGCCGGCGAGGCGGGCGGCGTAGAGCTTGATGAGGACGCTGCCGGCGCGGTCGGGGAGGGCGCCGAGGGCGGAGTAGAGGGTGAGGAGGAGGAAGTGGTCGGTGGTGAGGAGGGCGAGGAGGGCGGCGCCGCGCATGAGTTGGGCGCCGACGATGACGCGGACGAGGGGGAAGCGGTCGGCGAGGCGGCCGGCGAGGGGGGCGCCGGCGATGCCGACGCCGCCGGAGACGGTCATGAGGAGGCCGACCTGGCCGAGGCCGAGTCCGGAGACGTAGGTGAAGTAGAGAGCGGTGCAGCCGGCCCAGAGGCCGGTCCCGGTCTTGTCGATGATGCTCACGAGGAGCATGCGGCGGCCGTCACGGCCGCCGGGTATGCGGTCGAGAGCGGTGCGGTGCCATGAGTCGGTGCGGCTCACTCGGTTCCCCCTTGACGCGAGTTTTGTATTGATACATAATTCAGTACGTGGCAACACAATATTCGATCAGTGGGGCGACGGCCAAGGGGATCGCCGCGTCCGTCGAGCGCGGCGTCACCGAGGGCGAGCTCGCTCCGGGCGACGCGCTGCCTCCCGTACGGCGGCTCGCCGACGAGCTCGGCGTCAGTCCCGGGACCGTCGCGACGGCGTACAAGGAACTGCGGCAGCGCGGGCTGGTGGTCACGCGGGGCCGGGGCGGCACCGTGGTGGCGGAGGCCCCTTCGGTGGCCTCCCGGCGCCCGCCGCGAGTACCGCCGGGGGTGGTCGACCTGGCCACCGGCCTTCCTGACCCCGCCTTCCTGCCGGTGCTCCGGCCCCCCGCCGAGGTGCGCCCGGTGTACGGCTCGCACCGTGCCGCCCCCCGACTCGTGGCGCTCGAGGAGCTGACGCGTGCCTGGTTCGCCAGGGACGGCGTACCGGCGGAGCGGGTGACGTTCGCGCACGGGGCGCTCGACTGCATCGCCCGGCTGCTCTCCGTCGAGCTGCGGCCCGGGGACGCCGTCGCCGTGGAGGACCCCGGATTCCACCATCTCCTGGACCTCGTACCGGCCTTGGGGCTGCGCATGGTGCCGGTGACGGTGGACCGCGAGGGGATCGTCCCCGAGTCGCTGCGGACGGCGCTGCGGACCGGGGTGCGTGCGGTGGTCTGCACCCCGCGGGCCCAGTGCCCCACCGGCGCGTCCTTCTCCCCCGCCCGGCGCGACGAGCTGGTGGGACTGCTGCGGGAGTTCCCCGAGGTCCTGGTCGTCGAGGACGACTACAACGTGGAGTTCACGGGCGCGGTCGCGCCCACGCTCAGCGCGGTGGGTCTGGACCGCTGGGCGCAGGTGCGGACGGTCTCCAAGCGGCTGGGGGTCGACCTGAGGTGGGCCGCGGTCGCCGGCGATCCGGTGACCCTGGCGCGGCACGACGGGCGCATGGTGATGACGTCCGGGTGGGTCAGCCACATCCTGCAGGAGACGGTCGTCGGCCTGCTCTCCGATCCCGCGGTCACCCGGCTCGTGGCCGCCGGCGAGGTCGCGTACGCGCAGCGGCGGCAGGCGCTGACCGCCGCCCTCGGCTCGTACGGCATCCGCTGCCTCGGGGAGAGCGGGCTCAACGTGTGGGTGCCGGTGCGCGACGAGTCGGCGGTGGTGAACGGACTGCGGACACTGGGCTGGTGGGTCGCGGCCGGGGCGCGGTTCCGGATCGCCGCGCCGACGGCCGTACGGATCACGACGTCGACGCTCGTCCCGGCGGAGGCCGGGCGGCTGGCGGCGGACTTCGCGGCGGTGCTCGGCGACGCGCAGGCCACGTACGGAGGATGAGGGGAGGGAGAAGGGCCCCGCGGCGCGCGCCGCGGGGCCCTTCTCCTCTCGTGCCGTCCGTTTACCCGGCGCGGCGGGTGCGGGCCAGCTCCTCGTAGAAGTGCAGCAGGCCGATGTCGTCGACCGAGCCCGGGTTGACCGCCTTGGCCATCGGGGTGCCCTGGAGGAGGCGCTTGACCGGGACCTCGATGCGCTTGCCGGTCAGGGTGTGCGGGACGGCCGGGACCTCGATGATCTCGTCGGGGACGTGGCGCGGGGAGAGCTCGCTGCGGATCGTGCTCTTGATGCGGCCGATCAGCTCCTCGTCGAGGGTGGCGCCGTCGGCGAGGTGGACGAAGAGCGGCATCCAGTAGCCGCCGTCCGGCTCCTCCAGGCCGATGACGAGGGACTCACGGATCTCCGGGAGGCGCTCGACGGCCTCGTAGATGTCGGCGCTGCCCATGCGGACGCCCTGACGGTTCAGGGTGGAGTCGGAGCGGCCGTGGATGACCACCGAGCCGCGGTCGGTGATCGTGATCCAGTCGCCGTGGCGCCAGACGCCGGGGAACATCTCGAAGTAGCTGTCGCGGTAGCGGCTGCCGTCCGGGTCGTTCCAGAAGTGGATCGGCATGGACGGCATGGGGCGGGTGACGACGAGCTCGCCGACCTCGCCGACGAGCGGCTTGCCCGACGGGTCCCACGACTGCAGGTCGGTGCCGAGGCCGGCGGCCTGGAGCTCGCCGATGTGCACCGGGAGGGTGGGAACGGCGCCGGCGAAGCAGGAGCAGACGTCGGTGCCACCACTGACGGAGGCGATCCACAGGTCCTCGCGGACCTCGTCGTGGAGCCAGCGGAAGCCGTCGGGCGGCAGCGGGGAGCCGGTGGTGGCCACGCACTTCACCCGGGAGAGGTCGAAGTCGCGGCGGGGGTGGACGTCGGCCTTGGCGCAGGCCATGACGTAGGCGGCGGAGGTGCCGTACAGCGTGGCGCCGGTGCGCTCGGCGACCCGCCACTGGGCGCCGGTGTCGGGGTAGCCCGGGCTGCCGTCGTAGAGGACGACGGTGGTGCCGGTGAGCAGGCCGGAGACGAGGAAGTTCCACATCATCCAGCCGGTGGAGGTGTACCAGAAGAACACGTCCTCGGGGCCGAGGTCGCAGTGCAGGCCCAGCTGCTTGACGTGCTCGACGAGGATGCCGCCCTGGGACTGCACGATCGCCTTGGGCAGGCCGGTCGTGCCGGAGGAGTAGAGGACCCACAGCGGGTGGGAGAACGGGACCTGCTCGAAGACCGGCTCGGTGTCGGCGGCGGTGAGCGCGGACCAGGCCAGGGCGCCGTCCGGGGTGGGCGTGCCGAGCAGCGGGATGTGCACGACGGCGCGCAGCGAGGGCAGTTCGGCCCGGAGCTCGGTGACGGTGTCGCGGCGGTCGTGCTCCTTGCCGCCGTAGCGGTAGCCGTCGACGGTGAACAGCACGACGGGTTCGACCTGCTGGAAGCGGTCGAGGACGCTGCGGGCTCCGAAGTCGGGGGCGCAGGAGGTCCAGACGGCGCCGACGGCTGCGGTCGCGAGGAGCGCGACGACGGCCTCGGGGATGTTGGGCAGGTAGCCGCTGACGCGGTCGCCCGGCCGGACGCCGAGGCGGCGCAGTTCGGCGGCGAGGGAGCCGACCTGGCGGCGGAGCTCGGCCCAGCTGATCGGGGTCGGCTCATGTGTTTCGTCCACATGGAGCAGAGCCGTGTCGTGGGGGCGCTCCTCCGCGGCGCGCAGCGCGTGCTCGGCGTAGTTGAGGGTGGCGCCCGGGAACCAGTCGGCGCCGGGCATCGAGCGGTCCCCCAGGACCCGCTCGTAGGGGGTGGCGAAGCGGAGCTCGAACCACTCGGCGACGGCGGCCCAGAAGGCTTCGAGGTTCTCGACGGACCAGCGGTGCAGGGCCTCGTAGCCGCCCTCGGCGGGGGCTCCGTGGCGCTCGGCCGCCCAGGCCTGGAAGCGGGTGACGGCGGCCGCGGCGACGCGGTCCTCGTCAGGCTGCCAAAGCGGCTCGGTCTGGGCTGATGTCATGGGTCGGCTCCCTGGCTGTACGCGGGGTCTGCGTGTGTCTCGCGCACGTGCTGGGGTGTGCGCGTGACGCGGCTGACAGGGACGATGCCATGTGATCCTCTTTCGCACCAGGGTTCCCCGCCCATGGTCGGGCAGCTGAATATGTGCTCCCACCACGGGTGAACGGCAGTTGAACGAACCCCGCACGCCCTCACCCGGATGGCAGGGTGAGCCGCATGGACGGTCGTGAGCTGGTGCGCTCGGTGAAGGTGCTGGGTTCGGTGCAGGGGTTGCAGGCGGTGCGGTCGGCGTTGCGACAGCGCCGCACCGACGCGAGGGCGCTGCCGCCGAGGGGGGCGGAGCGGGCCCGGGTGCCGGGTCCGGTGGACACGGCGGAGCCGTTGCCGGGCGGGGGGATCGTCCGATTCGCCCGTTCGGTGCTGCGGATCTCGGTGTCGGCGGGCGGCACCGTCTTCTGGGGCTGGGACGAGGCGGGGCCGCTGCCCTCGTACGCGCTGGCCGGCGAGCCGCCCGAGCCGGACCCGCGGGCCGTCCTGGAACCGGACACGGACGGCGGCTGGCGGGTGGTGTCGGAGCGGGTGACGGTCGCGGTGTCCCGGCACGGGGCGGTGGAGGTGCGCACCCCGGGCGGGGTGGTGCTGCGCCGCGACCTGCCGCCCCGCTGGTGGGAGCCGGTGCGCGGCGGGGCCGCGCGCTGGGTGCAGCGCAGCGAGGTGCCGGCGGACGCCCGGTTCTTCGGTCTGGGCGGCCGCTCCGCCGGGCCGCGGCTGCGGAACGGGTCCTACCGGCTGTGGAACACCGACCCCAAGGGGCGGTTCGCTCCCGGGGACGATCCGCTGTACATCACGATGCCCGTGCAGCTGGTGGTGGCGGACGCGGGCACCCATCTGGCCTTCCACGACAACTCATGGGACGGGCGGATCGTCCTGACGGAGGGCGAGGAGGGCGCCGGGTCCGGGCACGACAGGCCGGGGACCAGCGAGGTGCGGATGGACGGCGGGCCGCTGCGCTGCTGGGTCGTGGTCGGCACGCCCGCGCGCGTGCTGCACGGCTGGGCGGCGCTCACCGGCGCGCCCGCGCTGCCGCCGTCGTGGGCCCTCGGACCGCAGCACGCGCGCTGGGGCTTCGGCAGCGAGCACGAGGTGCGGCGCATCGTGGACGGCTACCGGGACCGGGAGCTGCCGCTGTCCGTGCTGCACCTGGACATCGACCACTACGACGGGCACCGGGTGTTCACCGTGGACCGGGAACGCTTCCCCGACCTGCCCGGGCTCGCGAAGGAGCTGCGCGGACGCGGAGTGCGTCTCGTGTCGATCGTGGACCCGGCGGTGAAGGTGGAGCCGGGCAACGAGGTCTACGACGGCGGGCGGGCTGTCGGGGCGTTCGTACGCGACGACCGGGGCGACGAGGTGCACGGGGTGGTGTGGCCCGGGGAGTGCGCCTATCCGGACTTCACCGATCCGGAGGCCCGGAAGTGGTGGGGGACGCTCTACGAGGAGCGGCTGGGGCAGGGCTTCTCCGGTGTGTGGCACGACATGAACGAGCCGGTCTCGTTCGCGCCCTTCGGCGACCAGACGCTCCCCCGCTCGGCCCGGCACAGTCTGGAGGGCCGCGGCGGGGACCACCGCGAGGCACACAACGTGTACGGGCTCATGATGGCCCGCGCCGGGTACGAGGGGCTGCGCGCGCTGCGGCCCGATGAGCGCCCCTTCCTGTTCTCCCGGTCCGGCTGGGCGGGGATGCAGCGGTACGGCGGGACCTGGTCCGGCGACGTGTCCACGGGCTGGCCGGGGCTGCGGGCCTCGCTGGCCCTGGTGCTCGGGCTCGGCCTGTGCGGGGTGCCGTACTCGGGACCCGACGTGGGCGGCTTCGACGGGAGCCCGTCCCCCGAGTTGTTCGTGCGCTGGTACCAGCTCGGCGCGTGGCTGCCGCTGTTCCGTACGCACGCGGCGATCGGCGCGGGGCGGCGCGAGCCGTGGGAGTTCGGGCCGGAGGCGCTGGAGCACGCGCGCGTGGCACTGGCGGAACGGGAGCGGCTGCGGCCGTACTTCGTGACCCTGTCCCGGCTCGCGCGGATGACGGGGGCGCCCTATGTGCGCCCGGTGTGGTGGGGGTCGCCGGAGGACCGGGCGCTGCGCGACTGCGAGGACGCCTTCCTGCTCGGCGACTCCCTGCTGGTGGCGCCGGTCCTCACCCGCGGCACGGACCGGCGGGCCGTACGGCTGCCGCGCGGGCGCTGGTACGACACGGCGACCGGGCAGCCGTACGAGGGCCCCGGGCAGGTGCTCCTCGACGCGCCGCTGTCGCGCGTGCCGGTGCTCGCCCGGGCGGGCGCGGTGATCCCCGTGCGGGACGAGGAGGACGGGGAACTGGTCCTGGAGGTGTGGGCGCCGGCCGCGGGGAGGACGGGCGGCGGCCTGGTGGTGCGGGACACCGGCGACGGCTGGGAGCCGGCGGAGATCGAGCGCTATCAGTCGCGTCTGGCGGACGGGCGGGTCGTGGTGGAGCGGGTGACGGACGAGGGCGTGCGGGAGGCGGAGCTGCCGGTGCGGGTCCGCGGGGTGGTGGGCTGATCGGGTCCGGTGTCCGCGAGGGGTGTCGGACGGCGGAGCCGACGGCTGACGCAAGCCGGAGACCGACGGATCTCCGACGGCGGATCCGAGGACTCACGCAAGCGGGAGACCGACGGATCACCGACGGCGGGTCCGAGGACTCACGCAAGCCGGAGACCGGCGGATCACCGACGGATCACCGACGGCGGAGCCGACCGCTCACGCAAGCCGGAGACCGGCGGATCAGCGAGATCGGACCCGCCACCTCGTGCGGTCGGATCCGGTCGGCCCTGACCTCACCCGTACGCCCCCGCGAAGAACCGCCGCACGACCTCCGTGTGCAGGGGGAAGGCGAGTTCCTCCGGGCCGTGGAGGAGGTGGTGCCCGCTCGTCTCGTCCGTGGCGGCCGGGGGCGGGAGCTCGGCGGCGGGACGCGGCGGGAGGAGGCCGAAGAGGAGGAGGTGGCCGGCCGGGGAGCTCAGGGCGTCGGCGAGTCGGACGTCGGCGGCCCCGGCCGGGATGCCGGTCTCCTCGCGCAGTTCGCGCACCACGGCCTCCTGCCAGTCCTCGCCGAAGTCGATGAAGCCGCCGGGCAGGGCGACCCGGCCGGACTGCGGCGGGATGGTGCGGGTGATGACGACGAGCGCGGTGCCGCGCGCGTCGGTGACGGGCAGCAGGGCGACGGCGACCGGGAGCGGGTTGCGGTAGGCGGTCGTGCCGCAGGCGGGACAGGGGCGGGGCCAGCCGGCGTCGGCCGGGTAGGGGGCGCCGCAGGAGGAACAGTGCGAGTGCGGTGAGGAGTCGGTCACGAGCCGACCGTATGCGATCACCCTTTCCCGCCGCTGCCGTACCTGATAGACGGTCACCATGACAGGACTGAAGCGACTGACACGACGTGCCTCCGTTCTCCGCGGTCTCTGCGCGCTGGCCACCACCGGCCTGCTGACCGCCATCACCGCCGTCCCCTCCGCCGGTGCCGCCCCCTCCGCCGAGGCCGCCGGTGCCGCGCCGGAGCCGAAGGCGCCGCGGGAGTTCGTGGCGCTCGACCGCGTGGACCGGACGATCGTCCAGGAGATGCGCTACACCACCGCGCACAACTTCGTGGGTGAGCGGGTCGACGGCTACCGGCAGCCGGTGTGCATCCTCACCCGGCCGGCCGCCGAGGCACTGCACCGGGCGCAGGCGAAGCTGCTCGCCCGCGGCTACACGCTGAAGGTGTACGACTGCTACCGGCCGCAGCGGGCGGTGGACCACTTCGTGCGCTGGGCGAAGAACCTGGACGACAAGCGGATGAAGCGCGAGTTCTATCCGCTGGTCGACAAGTCGCGCCTGTTCGCGGACGGTTACATCGCGGAGAAGTCCGGGCACAGCCGCGGCTCGACGGTCGACCTGACGGTCGTGCGGCTGCCCGCCCTGCCCACCCGCCCCTATGTGCCGGGCGAGCCGCAGGCGGAGTGCTTCAGGCCGCAGGCGGAGCGCTTCCCGGACAACTCCGTCGACATGGGCACCGGCTTCGACTGCTTCGACACGCTTTCCCACACCGACGACCCGCGGATCGGCGGCGTGCAGCGGGCCAACCGGGATCTGCTCCGTGCCGCGCTCGCCGAGCAGGGCTTCGTCAACCTGCCCGAGGAGTGGTGGCACTTCACGTTCAAGCCGGAGCCGTTCCCGGCCACCTTCTTCGACTTCCCCGTGGCGCGGAGGTCGGTGGCGGGTCACTGACCCTTCCCCCCGCCGGGCGCCCGTGCCAGACTTCTGACGCATCGTCAGATCACGGGAGGGGCGACGGATGGCACGGACGCGCAGGCCGGTGGTGGCCGGCTGGTTCAGCGACGACACGCTTCCCGAGGGGGAGTTCAGACTCCTGGGGACCCGCTGCACGGCCTGCGCCTCGGTCTTCTTCCCCCGTGAGGACGACCGGTGCCGCAATCCGCGCTGCCCCGGCGGGGGCGAGCTGGCCGAGACACCGCTGTCCCGGCGCGGCACGGTCTGGTCGTACACCGACGGCCGCTACCGCCCGCCCGCGCCGTACGTCTCCGACCCGGACCTGCCCTGGGAGCCGTACACGCTCGTCGCGGTGGAGCTGGCCGCGGAGGCCATGGTGGTCCTCGGACAGGCCGCGCCGGGCGTGCGGACGGCCGATCTGACCGTCGGCGCGGAGGTGGAACTGGTGCCCGGTGTGCTCCACGAGGACGCCGAGCACGTCTGGACCACCTGGCACTGGCGGCCGGTCGCCGGAGGGGGCGCGGCATGACCGACATCGCCGTCCTCGGCGCGGGCATGCACCCGTGGGGCAAGTGGGGCCGCTCGTTCGTCTCGTACGGCACGGCGGCCGCCCGGGCCGCGCTCGCCGACGCGGGGCTGGAGTGGGCGGACGTGGGGTCCGTCGTCGGCGCGGACACGGTGCGGGGCGGCTATCCCGGGTACGTGGCCGGGGCCACCTTCGCCCAGGCGCTCGGCTGGCAGGGCGCCCGGGTCACCAGCGTCTACGCGGCCTGTGCCTCCGGCGCCCAGGCCATCGGCACCGCCCGGGCGCAGATCCTCGCCGGGCTCGCCGACGTGGTCCTCGTCGTGGGCGCGGACGCGGCCCCGAAGGGCTTCTTCGCCCCCGCGGGCGGCGACCGCCCCGACGACCCGGACTGGCTGCGCTTCCGGGTGCTCGGGGCCACCAACCCGGCCTACTTCGCGCTCTACGCCCGCCGCCGGATGGCCCTGTACGGGGACACGCCGGAGGACTTCGCCCAGGTGAAGGTCAAGAACGCGGCGGCCGGCGCGCTCAATCCGCTGGCCCGCTACCGCAAGCCGGTGACCGCGGCGGAGGTCGCCGCGTCGGCGGTCGTGGCCGATCCGCTGCGGCTGCTCGACATCTGCGCGACCTCCGACGGGGGCGCGGCGCTCGTCCTGTCGAGCATGGACTTCGCACGCCGGCACGGGCGGCCGGACCCGGTCCGCGTCCGGGCGGTGTCCACCGTCACCCCGACGTACCCCAGGGCCGTCCTGGACCTGCCCGACATCGCGACGGACTCGGCCGTCGCGGTCTCCCCCGCACCGCACACCTTCCGGGCCTCGATCGCCCGCGCCGCCTACGAGGAGGCGGGGCTCGGACCGGAGGACCTGTCGCTGGCCGAGGTGTACGACCTGTCCACGGCCCTGGAGCTGGAGTGGTACGAGGACATCGGCCTGTGCGGGCGGGGCGAGGGCGCGAAGCTGGTGCGGGACGGGGTGACGGCGCTCGGCGGGCGGGTGCCGGTCAACGCGAGCGGTGGGCTCGCCTCGTTCGGCGAGGCCGTGCCGGCGCAGGCGATCGCGCAGGTCTGCGAGCTGACCTGGCAGCTGCGGGGCACGGCGGGCGACCGGCAGGTGCCCGGGGCGCGGGCCGGCATCACCGCCAACCAGGGCCTGTTCGGCCATGGTTCGGCGGTGGTGGTGGTCCGCTGAGCGGCGGCTCGTCAGGACGGCAGCGCGCCGAGCTGACGCAGCTGCGCGAGGACGTCCACGACGCCGCGGATCTCGACGATGCGCCCCTCGGCGAAGCGGAGGACGAAGATCTCGCTGTAGTCGACGGTCCTGCCGGTGGGCCGCAGGCCGCGGTACTCGCCCAGGTGCGTGCCCGTCACCCTGTTCCTGCTGACGACCTTGTCGCCCTCCGCGACCGTCTCCTCGACGGTGACGTGGAGGTCGGGGAAGGCGCGCAGCAGCACCTCCCAGACCTGCTTGAGGGCGGCCACGCCGGTCGCTCCCGTCGGTACCGGCGCGTGGAACCGCACGTCCGGTGCGACGAACGCGTCCATGGCCTTCGCGACGGTGTCCGGGTCGCCGCTGTTCGTCGCGGTGTGGAACCGTTCGAGCGTCGCCCTGTTGCGGATCGCCTCTGCTGCCGACATGGTCTCTCCTCTGCCTGGTCCTGAATGGTGTCCCGGCAGGAGGACGAGACGGCGGTCGGGAATGTGACACGCGGCGAGGGCGGGCCGCCCTCGCCGCTCAGGTGGCGACGGGGGCGGGTCCGTGGCCGGCGAGGACCAGGGCGTGCTCGACGACGGCCACGAGGACGTTCTTGACGGACTCGCGGTCGCGGGCGTCGCACAGGAGCAGTTCGACCTGGGGGTCGAGGTCGAGCGCGCCGCGGACGGTCTCCGGCGGGTAGCGGCGGGCACCCTCGAAGCAGTTGACGGCCACCGTGAAGGGGATGCCGCGCCGCTCGAAGTAGTCGATGGCGGCGAAGCTGTCCTCCAGGCGCCGGGTGTCGGCGAGCACGACCGCGCCGAGGGCGCCCTGGGCGAGCTCGTCCCACAGGAACCAGAACCGGTCCTGGCCGGGGGTGCCGAAGAGGTACAGGACGAGGTCCTCGCGGAGCGTGATCCGGCCGAAGTCCATGGCGACGGTGGTGGTCGACTTGGACTCGACGCCGTGCAGGTCGTCGACCGGCCGGCCCGCCTCGCTGAGGATCTCCTCCGTCCGCAGCGGCCGGATCTCGCTCACCGCGCCCACCAGCGTGGTCTTGCCGACGCCGAAGCCCCCCGCGACGAGGATCTTCAGCGTCACCGGCTCGACCGGCGGCTGCTTGCGGCTGGAGCTAGAGCGCCCGAAGGCCATTGATCACCTCGCGAAGGATGCTCACGTCCGGCAGCTCGGCCGGCGGAACGGGGCGGGTCACGTGGACGAGCTCGTCGTCGACGAGGTCGCCGACCAGGACCCGTACCACCCCGACGGGGAGGTCGAGTCCCGCGGCGAGTTCGGCGATCGACTGCGGCTGCTCGGCGCAGCGTTCGACGATCTCCACATGCTCGGGGGACAGCGTCTGGTCTCGGCCGGGGTCGTCGGCGGCCGGTTCGGGCACCACCAGCGCGATCAGGTCGAGCCGGTGGCGGGTGGCGGCGCTGGTGCGGCCGCGGGTCATCGCGTAGGGGCGGACCACCGGGCCCGCCTCGTCGTCGAACCAGTGGCCGACCGCGTCCTCGTGGGACTGGTCTGCGTCGGTCATGCCGTCCCCCCTACTCATCCTCCGTTGGGCAGCCCGGTCCTGGGCGCCGTGGTGAGATGCGCTCCGACCCGCTTGACCATGAGGGTCATCTCGTACGCGACCTGGCCGACGTCCGAGTCGGCGTCGGCGAGGACGGCCAGGCAGCTGCCGTCGCCGGCGGCCGTGACGAAGAGGAAGGCGTCCTCCAGCTCGACCACCGTCTGCCGGACCCTGCCCGCCTCGAAGTGCCGGCCCACGCCCTTGGCGAGGCTGTGGAAGCCGGAGGCGACGGCGGCGAGGTGCTCGCCGTCCTCGCGCGAGAGGTCCTGCGAGGCGCCGGTGGGCAGGCCGTCGCTGGAGAGCACCAGGGCCTTGCGGATGGAGCCGACGCGCTCGACCAGCTCGTCGAGGAGCCAGTTCAGCTCCCCGTTGCCGTGGGCGGAGCTCTGGCTTGCTGCGGCGTTCGGTGCGGTCATCGACCGTCCCCCTCGGGTGTCGTTCCTGGTGCTGTCGTTTCGGCGTTCTGCCGTCGGCCGCGCTGCCAGCCGCGCTGCATGGACGCCATGCGGCTGCGCACCTCCTCGGCGTCGCGCTCGAAGGAGTCGGAGTCGGTGCCGGAGGGTGCGGCCGCGGCGGCCGGCTGCTCGTCGGCGCGCCCGTCGCCGGCGCGCAGCTGCGGCGCGAGGCTGGCCTGCCGGACGCGCCGGGGCAGCCCCCCGAACGGGGCCGGGCCCTCCGGCGGTACGGGGACGAGGGTGGGGCCGGGCCGCACGCGGGCGAGCTCCATCGTGTCGTCGGCGCCGGAGCCCGTGGCGGACGAGGGCCCGGCCTCGGCGCGGAGTCCCGTACGGGACTCCGGCCGGGCGCCGTTGCGGGATCCGTTGCGGGGCTCGTCCCCGTCGGACGGGCCGCCGGCCGGGTGGGCACGGCCCGCCTCGTCGACGCGGCGGCCGTGGTCGACGACGAGGGTCGGCGGCCGGCGGCGCGGCAGCGCGACGGGGGCCGCCGGCGTGTCGTCGTCGCCGCGGCCGCCCGGGGCATGCGGGTGCTGGTCGCCACGGCGGCGGTGCTCGCGGGCCCGGAAGAGTCCGCCGCGCTCGCTCTCGGTGTCGAGCAGGTCGGCCGCGCCGCTCAGCAGGTCGTCGAGGCCGTCGCCCAGGGGGGCTTCGAGCTCGACGGGACCGTCGAGGCCGGTGTCACGGACCTGGGTGAGGGCGGGGCGGCGGCCCGGCAGCCCCTCGGGGCCGGGGACGCCCTTGCGGTCGGGGCCCTTGCGGTCCGGGTTCTTGCGGTCGAGGCGGAAGCCGGCGCCCTGGGTCTCGGGCGCGTCGGTGAGCAGCGCGGCCGGGATGAAGACGACCGCCGTGGTGCCTCCGTACGGCGAGGGCTGCAGCGAGACGCGGACGTTCTGGCGCTGGGCGAGGCGGCTGACCACGAACAGGCCGAGACGGTCGGTGTCGGAGAGCTCGAACTCGGGGGTCTCGGCGAGCCGGAGGTTGGCGTCGAGCAGGGCGTCGGGGTTCATGCCGAGGCCGCGGTCGTGGATCTCCAGGGTGAAGCCGTTGGCGACCCGCTCGCCGAGCACCTGCACGGCGGTGTGCGGGGGCGAGAACACGGTGGCGTTCTCGAGGAGTTCGGCGATGAGGTGGGTGAGGTCGGCGACGGCGGGGCCGCCGACGCCGAGCCGGGGCAGCCGGCGGACCTCGATGCGCTCGTAGTC
This sequence comes from Streptomyces sp. NPDC101191, assembly GCF_044767915.1. NCBI lineage: Bacteria > Bacillati > Actinomycetota > Actinomycetes > Kitasatosporales > Streptomycetaceae > Streptomyces > Streptomyces sp. NPDC101191. The sequence goes on along the minus strand of NZ_JBIWOU010000007.1, from coordinate 468,453 downwards.
CTCGACCTCGGCGACCGCGGCGCGGACGACGTCCATGAGCTGGACGGGCTTGCGCCACTGGCGGGAGGGCGCGGCGCCGGAAAGGATGACCAGGCCCTCGGCGTGGCGGCGCATGCGGGTGGTGAGGTGGTCGAGCCGGAACAGGTCGGCGAGCTCGTCGGTGTCCTCGGTGCGGCGCTCCATGGTGTCGAGGAGCGTCAGCTGGCGGTGCAGCAGGACCTGGTTGCGGCGGGCGAGGTTGACGAAGACCTCGGCGACGCCGCGGCGCATGTCGGCCTGCTTGACCGCGGCCTCGACGGCGGCGCGCTGGAGCGTGTTGAGGGCCTGGCCGACCTGGCCGACCTCGTCGTCCTCGTAGCGGAGGTGGGGCACCTCGGTCTCGACGTCGACGTGTTCGCCGGCGGCGAGGCGCCGCATGACGCTGGGCAGGCGGACGCCGGAGACCTCCTGGGCCTCCTTGCGCAGCCGGCGCAGGTCGCGGACGAGGTCGCGGCCGATCCGGACGGAGACGATGACGGACACGAGGAGCGCGACGAAGCCGAGGACGCCGGCGACGCCGGCCTTGAGCAGCACGCTGTACGCGGCGGGCTGGACGCGCTCCTGGTAGCGGTCCCCGGCCGCGGTGTTCTCGCGGGCGAGCGCGTCGAGGACGGGGCTGGTCTGCTCCTGCCAGCGTTCGGCGGTGACGGCGCGCGGGTTCTCGGTGGCGCCCGCGTCGATGAGCGCCTCCTCCGACCTGCGCAGGGGTGCGGTCTCGGCGCCGGCCCAGTACTTCTCGAAGCGGTCGCGTTCGGCGCCGGGAAGGATCTCCAGGTTGGCCTCGTAGTAGACCTTGCGGCCCGCTGCGAGGTCGCCGATCGTGCGGATCTCCTCGGCGGTGACGCGCTCGGCGAGGAGGGCGGACACGACGAGGGCGTCCTCGCGGGAGAGGAGCTCGCGGGCGCGGGTGATGCCGACGAGGGCACGGCCCTGCTTGTCCATCTCGACGTTCTCGAGCGCGTGGAGGCTCAGCAGGAAGCCGTAGCAGGGATCCACGAGGCGGTTGTAGAAGTCGAGGGCCTGCACCCGGCCGATGCTGCGGTTCTCGACGGAACGGCGCAGCGAGGAGAGGTCGTCGAGGGCGTCGAGGAGGCTGCTGAGCCGCTGGGCGGTCACGGGGTTCATGTCGCCGCGCACGCCGGGCTCCGCGGCGTTGCGCCGGATCAGCGCGATCTGCCGGTCGGTGGCCTCGCGTTGCACGCGCAGGGTGGTGAGGGCCTCGGCGGCGCGGGGGTCGGCGAGGTAGACGAGGGACTGACGGCGTTCCTTCTGGATGACGCGCGCCGTGTCCTCGATGGGGTAGCCGATCTTCTCGACGATGTACCCGACGTCGAGGAGTTGGCGGGCCTCACGGCCGGTGAGGACCGTCGCGAAACCCCACAGGCCGGTGAGCGAGACGAGCGGCACGAGGAGCAACGCCACGATCTTCCTGCGGATGGACTTCCCGCGAAAGCGCATGGCCTCCCCCAGCTCGGCCCCCGCCGCCACGGAGGTCTCTCATGTCGGCACGCCTAGATGTCAACACGAAAGGTCAACATGAAGCGTCAATCTTCATCTTCAACAAACGGCGGCGTGAGCCTACTACTGCATCACGGCCATCTCTAAGACGCGTCCGGGCGATTTTCAGCCGGTCGAGTGAGTGTTGATCATGAGATGTCCCGGTATTCGGGGAGTTGGGTTGCGTCAGTGTGGCGTAGGACACCTGACAGTGAGGCATTTTCCGTCCTCGGACCAGCGATTGACAGATGGCTGGAACTGTTTGTTCCGCTCGCGGTCTGCGGGGACCCCGGCGAAACCTTTTCCCTCCGTGGTGCGTCATTCTGTACCGGGGAGGGCTGTGTCCGCGTAAAGCGACGCAAGACGGGCAGACGCCACCCTGGAGACGTCGGTGGTGGGGAGAGACAGCGCGATGGAACACGAGGCGCGACCGGTGGGACAGTTGTGGGTGGAGGACGAGAAGGGCCGGCGGCGGATGCCCGATCCGGTCCGCAGGGCGGCGGTGCGGGCCCTGCTGCTCACCTCGGTGACGATGATTCAGGCGATGGTCGCCTTCTTCTGTTCGGTCACCGGATCGTGGCTGGCGTTCCCCGCGACCGTCGCGGCGGTGGCCGGCACCGTGGTGGCGACCTGGAGCGTGCTCGACGTGTGGATCACCCGTCAGGTGTGGCGGCAGCGCAACGGCGTCGTCTCGGAGCCGAGCAGCGCGGAACGCGGAACGCGTCGTGAGAAGCACCGCGAGGACCGGGCGCCGCTCACGGAAGCCGCCTGAGCCGGACCGCGCGGAACGGGTGAGGGCCCGCCCCCGGCCGGGGGCGGGCCCTCACCCGTTCCGTCACTCCTCGCCGGGCGTCCCCGCCGGCTCCAGCGGCGTACGGCGGAACATGCGCGTCGCCGTGATCTCGCCGTGGATGGTCTCGCCCTCCATCCGCGGCTGCGGCAGGCCCGGACGCAGGTGCTCCTCCACGCTGATGTACTTCAGACCGGCCCGCAGGTCGGCGTCGTTCCGCAGCCGGATCACCAGCGGGAACTCGGCGAGGGCGGTCGTGTCGAACAGACCGGTGGTGTACAGCAGCTGGACGCCCAGGGCGTCCGACACGGCCCGCTGGAGCTCCAGGAGGTACGTGGCGTTGGCGCGGCCGATCGGGTTGTCGAGGAACAGCGTGCCCGCGTGACGGTGCTTGTCGCGGCCCCGGTCGTTGGAGCGCAGCGCGGCCATCGTGCAGTAGAGGGCGATGGCGGCGGTGAGCAGCTGGCCTCCGGAGAAGACGTCGCCCATCTGCCCGACCGGGACGCGCTCGGCGCGCAGCACCGCGTCCGGCTTGAGGATCTCCACGGCGATGCCCTTCGGTTCGAGGGCGGCCTGGACACCGCGGAGCAGCAGGGACATGCCGTCCCGGCGGAGGTCGGAGTTCTTCTTCACGGCCGCGCGGGTGGCCTCGTCGACGACCTCGCCGAGCCGCTCGGTGAGCGTGGCCTGGTCGGGTTCCTCGAAGCGGATGCGCAGGAACTCCTGGCCCGACCACTCCCCCAGGCCCTCGGGCAGCCGGGAGAGCCGCTGGGCCGAGCGCAGCGTGGTGAGGGCGGACTCCACCAGGCCGCGCAGCCGGTCCACGATCGAGTCGCGGTTGCGCTCCAGCTGCGCCAGCTCGTCGGTGAGCACGCGCAGCCGCGGCGCGAACGCCTCGGCCCACTTCGCGGCGTGCTCGGGCAGGGCGGCGGCGGGCAGTTCGCGGATCTGCTGCCGGGCCGGGGTGCGGACCTGCTCGAAGCGCGTCGCGTTGGCGTGCCGTACGAGGATGTCGCCGGCCTCGCGGACGGCGGCGTCGGCGCCGGACAGGTCGGCGGCGCAGGCGCGCAGTGAACGCCGGGCCTCCGCCGCGGAGTCACGTGCCTCGGCCAGCGGGCCCGGGTACGGCTCGGGCTGCTCCTGCTCCTCGTCCGCGTGGTCGCGGAGCAGGTCGCGCAGGAGGGCCGCGGTCTCGTCGAAGCCGCCGGCGGCGTCCTCGGCTGCCCGGTGGGCCTGGAGCAGGCCCGTGTGGGCGGCGCGCGCGGCCTCCAGGGCGTCGGTGCGGGCGGCGAGTTCGGTGGTGGCGGTACGGAGCAGGGCCTGGGCGTGCTCGGCGTCGGCCGGGATCAGCTCCTCGGGCAGCGCGGTGTGCTCCTCGCCGTCCTCGGGGGCGAGCCGTTCGGCCTCGCCGCGGAGCCGGCCCAGCTTCTCGCTCGCCTCGGAGGCGCGCGTCTCCAGCTTCTGGACCAGGGCCTCGGCGCGGGCGGCGGCGGCCTGGCGGGACGGGCCGTCGGCACCGTCGGTGGACTCCAGGAGCTGCTCGGCGCGGGTGCGGACCTTGTTGGTGAGCCGGTCGAGCTCGGCGAGGGCGGCGGACTCGTCGCTCTCGGCGCGGGCCTGCTCGGCGCGCAGGTCGGCACCGACGCCGACCTTCTCGTACACCTGGGAGGCGGCCCGGTAGGCCTCGCGGAGGGTGGGGAGCGCGACGCGCGGCGCGTCGGCGTCCTGCTCGGGGAGGACTTCCGGGGCGCCGGCGATCTCGGCCCGCTCGGCGCGCAGGGCCCGGGCGGTGCGGTGGGCGTCGTCGGCGGCGCGCTGGGCGGCCCGGCGGTCCTCGTCGGCGGCGCGGGCGCGCTCCAGGCAGGTCTGGGCGCGGGCCTCGGACTCGGTGGCGTCGTCGGCGAGTTCGCGCAGCTTGGCCTGCCAGGCGGAGCGCTCCCGCAGCCGGAACGCGAGGCCGGCGAGGGCGTCGGCGGCCCGGCGGGCGCGCTGGGCCGCCTCCTGGCGCTCGTCGCGCACCCGGGCGGCGTCGGCGGCGGCCTCGGCGGCCTCGGCCCGCACGGTGCGGGCCTCGGTGAGGGCGGCGACCGCGGCCTCGGCGGCGGTGCGCGCGGAGGCGGCGACGGCGGACAGCTCGGCGAGCATGCCGGGCAGGCAGTCGGCGCGCCAGGCACCGATCCGGGCTGCGAGGGAACGGTCGCCGGTGAGCCGGGCGGCGAGGCTGCGGATCTCCTCGTCGCGGGCGGCGGCTCGGGCACGCAGTGCCTGGCGCTCCTCGTCGGCGGCGTGCTCGTCGTGCATGGCCGGGTTCGGCGGCACGAGGAAGACGTCCGTGTCCTGTCCGCTGTCGGGCGCGGGGACCGGCGCGAGCAGCGCGGCGGCGGTGCCGACGGCGACGGTGGAGCGGGGCAGCAGGGCGGCGGCGCCGAGCACCTCGCGGGCGCGGGTGTACGACACGGGGTCGGTGATCACGACGCCGTCGACCAGTTCGGGGCGGGCGGCGAGGACGGCAGCGTGGTCGGCCGGGTCGACGGCCTGGGCGAGATAGCGCCAGCCGGGGAGGGCCGGGATGCCGTGCTCGCCCAGGTACTCGACGGTGGCGAGCACGTCGGGACCCGGCGGCAGCAGACCGCCGTCGCCGAGGGCGCCCAGGATCCGGTTGTCGTCGGCGGCGGCCGTACGCAGGTCGAAGAGCTTGCGCTCGGCGGAGGCGATGGACTGGTCGAGCAGCGCACGCAGGTCGTCGGCGTACCGGTCGAAGTCGGTGACGGTGAGGGGGCCCTGGGAGCCGTCGGCCGGCTCGGCGCCGGGTCCGAAGGCGGCGCCGGGGGCGGAGGTGTCCGCGGCCGGGTCGCCGTGGCGGCCCGGGACGTCGCCGGTGGCGCCGGAGCGCTGGCCCGGCAGCGGGGCGGTGGGGGCGCTCGGCAGCGAGAGGAGCTCGGCCAGGCGCGGGTCGGCGGCGAGGGACTCGGCGGCACGGCGCTCGGCGTCGTAGGCGTTCTCGGCGGCCTCGGCGGCGTCGGAGGCACGGGCGGAGGCCAGTTCGGCGCGGGACTCGGCCGCGGCGGCCTCGCGGGCGCGCTCGGCGGCCGTGCGGGCCACCTCGCGGGCCGCGTCCCAGGCGGCGACGGTGGTCTTCTCGGCGTCGCTCGCGGCGAGCGCGGCGCGGGCCGGGTCGGCGTCGGGGGCGGAGTCGTCGAGCCAGCCGGCCCGGACGGCCTCGGCCGTCTCCTGCTCGACCTCGGCGAGCCGCTGCCGCAGGTGGCCGGCCTCGCTGCGGGCGCGCTGGGCCTCGGTCGCGGCGGCGGTGGCGTCGCGGTGGGCGGCCTCGCCGGCCTCCTGGAGGGCGGCCGAACGCTCCTCCTCCTCGGCGGCGTGCCGCTCGCCCTCCTCGGCGGCGGCGGCCAGGGCCCGTACGAGGTCGGCGGCGGCCGTGGCACGGGCGGCGAGCGCCGGTGCGGCGTCCCGCTCGGCCTCACGGATCGCGACGGCCACCCGCGCGGAGCGGTCGCTCGCGGCGCGGTGGCGGAGGACGGACTCGGCGGCCTGCCAGGCGGAGTGCAGGGTGCGGGCGTCGGTGAGCTCGCGGCGCTGCGCGGCGGCGCCCTTCTCGGCGGCGGTCAGGGCCAGCGAGGCGTGCCGGAAGGCCAGTTCGGCGGCGACGAGGGCGCTGCGGCCGCGCGCCGTCTCCGCGTCGGCGACGGCGTGGGAGGCGTGGGTGACCTGCTCGGCGAGTTCGGCCGTGCGGCCGCGTTCCTCGGCGGCACGGGCGGCGAGCCGGCGGGCGAGGCCCCGGGTGCGGCGCTCGGCAGCGGCATGCACGTCACGGGCGCGGGCGCGGGTGTCGGCGGCGTCGACGATGCGGGTGAGCAGGTCGACGGAGCCGGCCGTGAAGTCCCGCTCGGCGGTGAGCTCGGCACGGCGGCCGAGCTTGTTCCCGAAGCCCGCGACCAAGTCGGCGAGGCCGTCGGTGTCGCGGGTGTCGGTGACGGCGCGCAGCAGGAGGTCGGTGAAGTCGGAGTCCTTCTTGACCGCGAAGAGGCCGGCGGCCTCACCCTCGTCGGCGTTCATCTCCCGCTGGTAGCGGAAGAGTTCGGGGTCGAGGCCCAGGTCGCCGAGGTGCTCGTTCCAGCGGTCGTGGATCTCCTCCCAGAAGACCTCCAGGTGCGGGTAGGCCTTGCCGGCCTCGGTGAGGGCGTCGCGGAAGCCCTTCATCGTGCGACGCCGGCCGGAGGCGCCGGAGCTGCCCTCCACGGGCGGGCGGACGGCGGTGGCCTCGGCGACGGGCAGGTTGTCGAGGCTGAGCCCGGGGCCGGGGCGGAAGGAGTACCAGGCCTCGGCGAACTTCCGCGGGTCGTTGGAGACCTGGCGGCCGCGCCACTCGCTGGCCTTGCCCACGACGACGAGTTCGCCGGTGAGGGTGTGCTGCCACTCCAGGGCGACGTGGCCGCAGTCGTCGGCGAGGAGGAACTTGCGGAGCACGCCGGAGCTGGCGCCGCCGAGGGTGTTGCGGTGGCCCGGGAGCATGACCGAGAAGATCAGCTTGAGCAGGACGGACTTGCCGCCGCCGTTCTCCAGGAAGAGCACGCCGGCGGGGGCCGGGCGGCGCGGCGGGCCGACCGGCTCCTCCTCGAAGAACTCCGCCTGGGTGGGAGCGGGGTGCGGCACGGGCGCGCCGACTCCGCGCAGGTCCAGGACGGTGTCGGCGTAGCGGGCACCGGCCGGACCGATGGAGTAGAGGCGGACCCGGGACAGCTCGTACATGCGGCGGACTCTCGTCGTGTCGTTCGTGGATCGGGCGGCGTGGAACGGGCGGTTCGATCAGGCGTGGACGTGATCAGGCGTGGAAGGGCAGGCCGGCGTCGGCGGCGATCTCCAGGTCGTCGCCCTCGGGCGGCGGCAGCAGGGTCGCGGAGCCGTCGCTGACGGGCACCACGCCCAGTTCGAGGAGCTCGGTCAGGGCGGCGCTGCCGGCCATGTCCCGGACCTGGAGCTGGTAGCGGGCCGTGGTGCGGTAGGAGCCGCCAGACTCCTCGCCGGTGCGCTGGAGGAAGCCGGAGTCGGTGAGGAAGGCGACGGCCTTGCCGACGATGCCGGTGGTGGAGCCGGCGAGGCGGCGGGCGTCCTTGGTGGCGCCGGTGGCGCTGCGGCGGGCGTAGATCCGCCAGGCGGCCTCCAGGCCGGGGGCGTCGGTCGCGGGGTCGGTGTTCTCGCCCTGCTGCTCGGCGCGCTCCTCGAGACGGCGGCAGGCCTGGCGGACGAAGGCGTCGACCCCGTTGACCGTGAGCCGGCCGATGTAGCCGTCGTCGGCGAGGTCCTCGGGGCGCGGGAAGGCCATCGCGGCGACGGCGAGGTGGGCGAGGCCGTGCAGGAAGCGGTCGGCCGAGTCGGTGGAGGCGCGGCGGGCGTAGTCGCCCATCCGGACGGCGAAGACGGAGTCCTCGCCGGCGGTGACGGCCATGCCGGCGCGCGGGGAGACCTCCAGGACGACGAGGCCGAGGCCGGTGGCGACGGCGTCGGCCAGGCGCGCGAACGCGGGGTCCTCGCGGTAGCGGCGGAGCAGCTCGGCGTACTCGGCGTCGCGGGCGGGCAGCAGCTTGGGCTGGAGCCCGAAGGAGACGAGCCGGGCCGCGTCGGCCGCGTCGGCGGGCGTCACGGCGGTGTTCGCGGCCGGCGTCTGCGGGGCCTCCGGCTCGCTCCACGCGTCGGTGTGCTCGACGTGGTGTTCGCTCACGGCTGGGGCTCCTCGGTACGGCGGTTCGGTGACGCGGGTCGGGGCAGGGGCAGGCGTACGGGCGTGACGGTGACCGGCGGCGGCACGGGCGCCCGTTCCACGGCACGCCGGTCCCCCCGCGGCAGCGGCACGGGGCGGACGTACGGCCGCGGGGCCCGGTCCGCCGGCGGTCCGGCGGGCAGCGGGACGACCCCCACCCGCGGCCCGTCCGAGCGGGCCTCCTGCTCCTCCACGAGCGGCCGCGCCACGGTCACGTGCGCCACCCGGGGCCCGGGGGCCCGCTCGGCAGCGGGGCGCGGGGTGGCGGCGGGTACGGGGAGGGGCGGCGGGGCGTGGGCCGGTGCCGGGACGGGGGCCGCGGTAGAGGCTTCGGCCGGTGCGGGGACGGGGGCTTCTGCCGGTGCCGGGGCGGGTGCCGCGGTAGAGGCTTCGGCCGGTGCCGGCAGGGGCGCAGGCGCGGCGAGCACGTCCGAGTGCGGTGCGGCCGGTGCCGGGACGGCGAGCACGCCGGGGTGCGGCTCGGCCGCCACGGACGCGGGCATCGCGTCGGAACGCGGTGCGGCCGGTGCCGGGACGGCGAGGACCTCGGCGTGCGGCTCCGTCGGTGCCGGGACGGCGGGCCGGTCGGTGTGCGGTTCGGGTGCCGTCGACGGCCCGCCCTCGGGCAGGGCGTCGGGGCGCGGTGCTGCCGCGGTGGAGGTCTCGTCCTCCGTGGGCGGGGCGGTCACGTGGCCTCCGTGCGGTCGGCAGCCATGCCCACGGCGTCCAGCAGGGCCGTACCGACGATGAGATCGGCGCCGCCGAACTCGGGGTCGTCGAGGGTCGTGCCGTCGTCGACGGCGAAGAGGAGACGCTCCTCGCCCTGGCGGTAGGCGGTGCCCACCGGCGGGCTCGCGGCGTGGACGGCGAGGAGGGCGACCAGGTACGGGAGGTCCGGGTCGCGGCGGCGGGCGTCGGCGAGGAGGCCGGAGAGGCGGCGCGGCGCGTCGTGCTCCAGGTCGAGGAGCTCCATGGCGCTCGCCAGCTGTTCCTCGCTGAAGCGGCTGTCGTCGGGGGTGGCGATCAGGTCCGGCTCGGGCATCTCGGCGCCCAGGTGCTGGCGCTCCACCGGCGGGGTGAGCAGCAGGTCGACCAGGTCGCCGACGCGGACGGACGCGGGCGTGCGCAGTCCGGTGCCGTGGGCGAAGAAGGCGTCGGTGACCCTGGTGGCCTGCTCGACGGGGAGCGGCAGGATCGGGGCGACCAGCTGCCCGTACAGGTCGAGGCCCGTGTACGCGGTGGGGGCGGCGAAGGCCTGGCGGTCCTGCTCGGCGCGGAACAGCGGGCCGGCCTCCAGGAGGCGGGACTGGAGCTGGGTGTGCCGCCGGATGCAGTCCTTCACTATGTCGACGAGCTCGGCGGCCCGGCGCTTGTGCTCCTGGTCCTCGGCCTCGTCGCGGGCCCGGCGGATGTTGGTGAGGATCGCGTTCTCGTGGCGATAGCGGTCGGCCACGTGGTCGAGCGCCTCGGCGATCATGTCGGGCACGGCGTTGAGCCAGTCGACCGCGCGGACGTTGCGCCGGGTGGCCTCCAGGGTCTTGCGGAGGGTCTCCGCGTACTGCACGGTCCGGTAGCGGGCCTGCTCGGCGGCGAGCTGGGCGTCGGCGAGGCGGCCCCGGCTGATGAGGACCTCCAGCTTCACCTCGGCGGCGATCTGGGCGCTGGTGACGTCCGTGTCGAGGGCGCCGACGAGCACGTTGACGGCCTCGTCGGTGGTGCGCAGATAGATCCCGCCGCCGTAGCCGGGGACCTCTTCGATCAGCTTGAAGTCGTAGTCACGCCGCGTGTAGACGCCGTCGGTCCCGAAGGTCCCGTACACGGCGCGGAAGCCCCGGTCGACGCTGCCGACGTTGATCAGGTTCTCCAGGACCCAGCGGGCCACGCGCTCGTGCTCGGCGGAGGGCCGCTCGGGGGCCTGGGCGGCGACCCGGGGCAGCAGGCGGGCGATTATCTGCTCGCTGTCGGCTCCGGTGTCGAAGTCCATGTTGAGCGTGACCAGATCGATGGCGGAGAGGGCGACCTCGGCCATCGCGTAGACCGAGTACTCCCCCGCCAGGTTCGCCTTGCGCGTGTCCAGGTCGTGCAGCGGAGCGGTGCACGCGAGCGCGCGGAGCCGCCGCGCGAGCCCTTCGTCGGCGGCCGGGCCCTGCGCGGGGCGCGGCCCCGCGCTGAGCTGGGGCGGAGCGAGGTCCGTCGAGGCAGGCGAAGTCACGGTGCACAGAGTAGGTCCTCGCACAGACAACGGTCGAAACGGCGCTTAAACGACCCCGGCCCACGCCCCCGTACGCCCCCGGTCAACGCGGCCGTGCGCCCCCGGCCCACGCCCCGGCGCGCCCCCGGTCAACGCGCCGTGCACCCCGCTCCACGCGCCCGCTTCCCGCCGGCGGCTCCGGCGCCACGCCGGCTCGCGGCCTCGGCCCCTCGCATCCGTCTCGTGCCGACGGCTCCGACGGCACGAGACGGACGCGCGCGCCCCCCGCATGCGCCCCCGCCCGCGCTTCGCCTTCCCCTTCGTCTGGGATCCGTCTCCGCCTCCGCCCCCGCCGCCGCCATCAGCGCTCAGGCTCGTCGACCGCCTTCGCGTACGCCTCGCCGATGCGGGTGCGGGAGTCGTCCAGGTAGCGGGCGAGGAGGTGCTCGGCCCGATCGCGGTCACCCTCCCGCAAGGCGTCCAGAATCTCCCGGTTTCGCAGGAGATAGGGCTCATGGAGGCCACGTGGGTCGTCCACGATGTGGAAGGCGAGCCGGAGTTCGGCGAGAACACCGCGCATGAGTTCGTCGGTGCGGGCGCTGCCGGCCAGGGCGACGAGTTCGCGGTGAAAGTGGATGTTGGCGGTGGAGACGCCCTTCCAGTCCTCCTCCCGCGCGGCCCGCCCGCCCTCCGCGACGGCGGCCGCGAGCCCGGCGACCGGGAACGGGGGCTCGCCGAGTCCCCGGACGACGGCGCACTCGACGAGCCGGCGGGTGCGGTAGATGTCGGCCACGTCGTCGACCGCGAGAACCCGGACGAACACCCCCCGGTTGAGCCGGTGGACGAGCAGCCGCTCATGGGTGAGCAGCCGGAACGCCTCGCGGAGGGTGTTGCGGGAGACCCCGAGGGCGCCGCCGATGCTGTCCTCGGACAGACGGGTCCCGGGCGGGAAGAAGCCCTCGGCGATCCGCGTGCGCAGGATGTCGGCGACCCGTTCCGCCGTGCTCGTGCGGCCCAGCAGCGCGCGGTCGTCCGCCAGTTCGCCGATCGAGTCCATCGTGCCTCGTTCCCTCCGTCGTTCGCCGCCGAGTCAATCGCAGGACCTCCGCCGAGACAAGAACAGACCTCCGCGAGGGTTGTCGGATCGTTGAACGATCCCTACATTGAACGACACCGCACGGCCAGTCAGCACGTCTCTCCGGCACCCTCCCCTCCCCTCTGCGAGGTGCAGATGAGCACGACCCAGACTCCGCGGCAGTCCCTCGGTGAACGCCCCGACGACACCGGCGCGTTCGCCTGGCTGCGCGCCCTCGGACCGCGCGGCAGGCGCGCGTTCGGCGGAGCTTTCGGCGGCTATGCCCTTGATTCGTACGATTTCTTCACGCTGCCGCTGTCGATGGTGGCCATCGCCGCGTACTTCGGCCTCGACAAGGGGCAGACCGGTCTCCTGACCACCGTCACGCTCGTCGTCTCCGCCGTGGGCGGCGCGCTCGCCGGCATCCTCGCCGACCGCATCGGGCGGGTCCGGGCGCTGATGATCACGGTCGTCACGTACGCCCTGTTCACCGTCCTGTGCGGCTTCGCGCCCGACTACGAGACGCTCATGGTCTTCCGCGCCCTCCAGGGCCTCGGCTTCGGCGGCGAGTGGGCGGTCGGCGCGATCCTGGTCGCCGAGTACGCCTCCGCCAGGCACCGGGGCCGGACCCTCGGCGGCATCCAGAGCGCCTGGGCGGCCGGCTGGGCGCTCGCCGTGATCGTCTACACCCTGGTCTTCCAGTTCGTCGACGCCGACACCGCCTGGCGGGTCATGTTCTGGACCGGCGCCCTGCCCGCCCTGCTCGTCGTCTACGTGCGCCGCGACGTCGAGGACGCGCCCCAGGCCGCCGAGGCGCGGCGCGCGAGCACCGACCGCGGCTCCTTCACCGCCGTCTTCCGGGGCCCGCTGCTCCGCACCACCCTCTTCGCGGTGCTGCTCTCGACCGGCGTCCAGGGCGGCTACTACACGCTCGCCACCTGGGTGCCCACCTACCTGAAGACCGAGCGCGGGCTCACCGTCGTCGGCACCGGTGGCTATCTCACCTTCCTCATCTCCGGGGCCTTCATCGGCTACCTCACCGGCGGCTACCTCACCGACCGGCTCGGCCGGAAGAACAACATCGCGCTCTTCGCGGTGCTGTCCGCCGTCGCCGTCCTCGCCTACACCCACATCCCGGACGGGGCGAACACCCTGCTCCTCGTCCTCGGGTTCCCCCTCGGCTTCTGCATGTCGGCCATCTTCAGCGGCTTCGGCTCGTTCCTCGCCGAGCTCTATCCGACCCCCGTCCGTGGCACCGGACAGGGCCTCACCTACAACACCGGGCGCGCGATCGGCGCGCTCTTCCCGACCCTGGTCGGCTACCTCGCCGACAGCTGGGGCGTGGGCGGGGCGCTGGTCTTCGGCGCGGTCGGCTACGGACTCGCCGTCCTCGCCCTGCTGGGCCTGCCGGAGACCCGCGGGAGGGAGCTCGTATGACGCGCGCGACCGACCCGGCCCCGGTTCCCGACGCGGGGCACCGCGCTCCGGCCTGACCGGAACCGGGCTCTCTTGCGCACGATGGAAGGAAACCTCTTGTGACCACGGTCTCGATCGACCTCAACGCCGACCTCGGCGAGGGCTTCGGCCGCTGGACGCTGACCGACGACGAGCAGCTGCTCTCCGTCGTCACCAGCGCCAACGTGGCCTGCGGCTTCCACGCCGGGGACGCGGCGACCATGCGGCGCGTCTGCGAGCTGGCGGCGGAGCGCGGGGTACGGATCGGGGCCCAGGTCTCCTACCGCGACCTGGCCGGCTTCGGCCGGCGCGCCATGGACGTGCCGGCGGACGAACTGGCGGCGGAGGTCGCCTACCAGATCGGCGCCCTGGGGGTGTTCGCCCGGGCGGCCGGCGCTCGGGTGGCGTACGTGAAGCCGCACGGCGCCCTCTACAACCGCGTGGTGCGCGACGAGGAGCAGGCGGCGGCGGTCGTGGCGGGGGTGCTCCTCGCCTCGGCCGGCGGGACCGGGCCGGAGCTGCCGGTCCTCGGACTGCCCGGCTCTCGGCTCCACGAGGCCGCGCGGAAGGCCGGGCTGCCCGTCGTCGGCGAGGCGTTCGGCGACCGCGCCTACCGGGCCGACGGCACCCTGCTGCCACGGGGGCAGGAGGGCGCCGTGGTGACCGAGCCGGCCGAGGTCGTGGAGCGGTCGGTGTCCATGGCCCGGTTCGGCGTGGTCGCCGCCCACTGCGGGCGCTCGGTAGCGGTACGGGCCAGGTCGCTGTGCCTGCACGGCGACACGCCCGGCGCCGTGGACCTGGCCCGCCGGGTGCGGGCCGAGCTGGAGTCCGCCGGGGTCCGGGTGGAGGCCTTCGCATGAGGGCGCGCAGGGTGTTCCGGGTGGGGGAACGCGGACTGCTCGTCGAGCTGGCGAGCGGCGAGGCCACGGAGGCCTTCCACGCCGAGTTGCTGCGCCGCCGCGCGGAGGGCGCGCTGCCCGCCGTGCGGGAGATCGTGCCGGCGGCCCGGACCGTGCTCCTGGAGGGAGTGACCGGCCCGGACCGGCTGGCGGACGAGCTGCGCTCCTGGGACGTTCCCGCGCTCCACGCGCGCGTGGCGGCGTCCGTGACCGTGCCGGTGCGCTACGACGGGCCCGATCTGGCCGAGGTCGCCGCCCTGTGGGACGTGTCGGTCGAGGCGGCGGTGCGGATCCACACGGAGACCGCCTTCCGGGTCGCCTTCTGCGGCTTCGCGCCGGGCTTCGGCTACCTCACGGGTCTCGGGCCGCGCCACGAGGTGCCGCGCCGGGCCACTCCGCGCACGGCGGTGCCGGCCGGGTCCGTCGCGCTCGCGGGGCCGTACACGGGGGTGTATCCGCGCTCCTCGCCGGGCGGTTGGCAGCTGATCGGGCGGACGGAGACGGTGCTGTGGGACACCGCCCGGGAGCCCGCCGCGCTGCTCTCGCCCGGCACGCGGGTGCGTTTCACGGCGGTGTGCCGATGACCGACCGTGCCTTCGCCGTCGTCCGGGCCGGGGCACTGACCACTGTGCAGGACCTGGGGCGCGCGGGGCACGCGCACCTGGGAGTGCCCCGCTCGGGAGCGCTCGACCCGGGCGCGGTACGGCTCGTGAACCGGCTGCTCGGCAACCCCGAGGACGCCGCCGTCCTGGAGACCACCCTCACCGGGTGCGCGGTGCGCCCGCGGTGTGCGGTGACGGTCGTCGTGGGCGGGGCGCCGTGCCCGGTCCGGGTCGACGGCCGGCCGACCGCCTGGGGCTCGCCCGTACGGGTCGGGCCCGGGAAGCTCCTGGACGTGGGCACCGCGGAGCGCGGGCTGCGCTCGTACGTGGGGTTCGGCGGCGGCGTCGCCGTCGACCCGGTGCTCGGCAGCCGCTCCACCGACCTGCTGTCCGGGCTCGGCCCGGCGCCGCTGGCGGACGGAGCGGTGCTGCCGCTGGGAGCGGTCGCGGCCGTACGGGGGTCGGTCGACGCTCCCGCCTGGCCGGGCCCGCCGGACGAACTCGTCCTGCGGGTCCGGCTCGGGCCGCGCGACGACTGGTTCACCCCCGGCGCGCTGCGGGCGCTCGCCACGCGCGCGTGGCGGGTGTCCCCGGCGACGAACCGCATCGGGCTGCGCACCGAGGGACCGGCCCTGGAGCGGGCGGTCGGCGGCGAACTGCCCAGCGAGGGCATGGTCCTGGGAGCGGTGCAGGTGCCGCCGGACGGGCGTCCGGTGGTCTTCCTCGCCGACCATCCGACGACCGGCGGCTATCCGGTGGTGGCCGTGGTGCGGGAGGCGGACCTGGCGGCCGCGGCGCAGGCGGTGCCGGGGACGGTGGTGCGCTTTGTGCCGTATGCCTGAGGCTCCGTGGAGCGGCTCCGTCAGACGGTGAACTGGCGGCTCGCGCAGTACTGGAAGCTGCCGGTGGAGCCGTTGCGCAGGCAGACCCTCAGGGTGTAGGTGCCGGCCGGCATGGTGCCCGGGAGCCAGGTGTCGTCGTCGTTGCACGTGTCGGAGCCGTGCTCGGCGTCCACGTACGCGTAGTACCCGTGGTCGGAGCTGCGCCATATCTCCGCGGTCGCGCGCAGGCCGTCCGGGGTGCCGTGGTCGCACACCTGCAGGAAGGTCACGTCGTGGAACGCGGAGTCCACGTAGACGACTCCGACGCCGTAGCCGCCCCGGGCCGAGGTGCCGGACGCCTTGGCGATGGTGGCGGCGTGGGCGCTGCCGGCCGTGGCGAGGCCGAGGGCGACGGCCGCGGCGAGGGTGCCGGTGGTGGTGAGCGTGCGTCGCAGGTTCATGGGCTGCTCCTCCGTGAGGTGGCGTCGTGGTGCTCGGGTCGGTGACCGGGCACCACGCTTCTGCCGCCGGAACCGCAGGTCAACGGGGTCGGGCTGTCCCGGACAGTCCCGGACGCGTCACCGGTCGGGGTTCTCCTCGGGGGGCGGCCCGTAGCCCCCGCCACCGGGCGTGCGGACGACCAGGACGTCGTCGGGGCCGACGTCGGTGCTGTCGACGCCCTCCAGGTACTCGACGGTGCCGTCGGCGCGTTCGACCGAGTTGGCCCCGAGCGCTCCCGGGGCGCCGCCCGCCATGCCGTACGGCGGGACGCGGCGGTGGCCGGTGAGCAGGGCGACGGTCATCGGTTCGAGGAAGCGGATGCGGCGCTCGACCCCGCCGCCACCGGGCCAGAGGCCGCGGCCTCCGCTGCCCTCGCGGACGGCGAAGGAGTCGACGCGGACGGGGTGGCGCCACTCCAGGATCTCGGGGTCGGTGAGCCGGGAGTTGGTCATGTGGGTCTGCACGGCGTCGGCGCCGGCGAAGCCCTCCCCCGCGCCGGAGCCGCTGGCGACGGTCTCGTAGTACTGCACGCGGTCGTTTCCGAACGTGACGTTGTTCATGGTGCCGGAGCCCTCGGCCTGGACGCCGAGGGCCGCGTAGAGGGCGCCGGTGACGGCCTGGGAGGTCTCGACGTTTCCGGCGACGGTGGCGGCCGGGTAGCTCGGGGCGAGCATCGAGCCGGGCGGGACGCGCACGTCGAGCGGTTCGAGGCAGCCGCTGTTGAGGGGGATGTCGTCGTCGACGAGGGTGCGGAAGACGTAGAGGACGGCGGCCATGACGACGGAGGTCGGCGCGTTGGTGTTGCCGGGCTGCTGGGGCGAGGTGCCGGCGAAGTCGAGGACGGCGGAGCGCTGTTCGCGGTCGACGCGGACGGTCACCTGGATAACGGCGCCGCCGTCCGTCTCGTAGCGGTAGGAGCCGTCCCGCAGGCGGGCGACGATCCGGCGCACGGACTCCTCGGCGTTGGCGCGGACGTGGCGCATGTAGGCGTGGACGACGTCGAGGCCGAACTGGTCCACGGTCCTGCGGAGTTCCTCGATGCCCTTCTCGTTGGCGGCGATCTGGGCGCGCAGGTCCGCGAGGTTGGTGTCGGGGTCGCGCGAGGGGTACCGGGCTCCGGTGAGCAGGGCCCGGGTCTCCGCCTCGCGGAGCCGGCCGTCGCGGACGAGCAGCCAGTTGTCGAAGAGGACGCCCTCCTCGTGCACGGTGGTGCTGAAGGCGGGCATGGAGCCGGGGGTGATGCCGCCGATCTCGGCGTGGTGGCCGCGCGAGGCGACGAGGAAGCGCAGCTCGGTGCCGGCGTCGTCGAAGACGGGGGTGACGACGGTGACGTCGGGCAGGTGGGTGCCGCCGTGGTACGGGTCGTTGATGGCGTACACGTCGCCGGGACGCAGTTCGCCCTCGTTGCGGCGCAGGACCTCCTTGATGGACTCGCCCATGGAGCCGAGGTGGACGGGGATGTGGGGGGCGTTGGCGATGAGGTTGCCCTCGGGGTCGAAGAGGGCGCAGGAGAAGTCGAGCCGTTCCTTGATGTTGACGGAGTGGGCGGTGTTCTCCAGGCGCACGCCCATCTGCTCGGCGATCGCCATGAAGAGGTTGTTGAAGACCTCCAGGAGGACGGGGTCCACGTCGGTGCCGGCGGCCGTGCGGGCGGGGCGCGGGGTGATCCGGCGCAGGAGGAGGTGCCCCTCGTCGGCGGCGGTGGCGGCCCAGCCGGGGTCGACGACGGTGGTGGCGTCGGCCTCGGCGAGGACGGCGGGGCCCGTGACGGTGTCTCCGGGACGCAGGTCCTCGCGGCGGTGCAGCGGGGTGGGGGTGGGCTCTCCCCCGCTGTACGTGGTGACGGTGGCCCGGGGCGCGAGGTCGCCCTCCCGCGCGCCGTGCGGGACCACGACGGGGCCGTGCGCTCCCGCGGTGCCGACGGCCTCGACGGAGACGGCCTCGACGACGAGGGGCGCGTCCATGGTGAAGCCGTAGCGGCTCCGGTGGGCCGCGGCGAACGCGGTCCTCATCTCGTCCGGTGCGGCGAGCGGGACCGGCAGGCTCGCGTCGGTACCGGCGTAGCGCAGCAGCACGCGCGCGTGGGTGCCGATCGCCTCGTCGGGCAGTCCGTCGGCGCGCAGTGCGTCGCGGGTGCGCCCGGCGAGCTCGTCGCAGAGCCCGGTGACGCGCGCGCCGGCGCCGGGGGCGTCGAGTGCCGCCCCGACGGACTGCTCGCGCATGGCGGTGGCGTCGGCCAGGCCGATGCCGTACGCGGAGAGGACGCCGGCCAGCGGCGGTACGAGGACGGTGTCGATGCCCAGGGCGTCGGCGACGGCGCAGGCGTGCTGGCCGCCGGCGCCGCCGAAGCAGGCGAGGGCGTAGCGGGTGACGTCGTGGCCGCGCTGGACGGAGATCTTCTTGACGGCGTTCGCCATGTTGAGGACGGCGATCTCCAGGAAGCCGGCGGCGACCTGCTCGGGCGTGCGGCCGCCGCCGGTCTCCGCGGCGAGGGCGGTGAACCGTTCGCGGACGACGGCGGCGTCGAGGGGCTGGTCGCCGTGCTCGCCGAACACGGCGGGGAAGTGGTCCGGCTGGATCCGCCCGAGCATCACGTTGGCGTCGGTGACGGTCAGCGGGCCGCCGCGGCGGTAGCAGGCGGGGCCGGGGACCGCGCCGGCGGAGTCGGGACCCACGCGGTAGCGCTGCCCGTCGTAGTGGAGGACCGAGCCGCCGCCGGCGGCGACGGTGTGGATGTTCATCATGGGGGCGCGCATCCGGACCCCGGCGACCTGGGTGCCGAGCTCCCGCTCGAACTCGCCCGCGTAGTGCGACACGTCGGTGGAGGTGCCGCCCATGTCGAAGCCGACGACCCGGTCGAATCCGGCCTGTTCCGAGGTACGGGCCATGCCGACCACGCCGCCCGCGGGGCCGGACAGCACGGCGTCCTTGCCCCGGAAGTGGGCGGCCTCGCGCAGGCCGCCGTTGGACTGCATGAACATGAGGCGGATTCCGGCGAGTTCGCGGGCGACCTCGTCGACGTAGCGGCGCAGGATCGGCGAGAGGTAGGCGTCGACGACGGTGGTGTCGCCGCGGGGCACGAGCTTGATGAGGGGGCTGACCTCGTGGGAGCAGCTCACCTGGGTGAAGCCGGCGGCCCGTGCGAGATCGGCGACGCGGGACTCGTGAGCGGAGTGGCGGTAGCCGTGGAGGAGGACGACGGCGGCGGAACGCAGCCCCTCGCGGTGGGCGGCGGCCAGGGCCTCCGCGACGGCGGGCTCGTCGAGCGGGGTGAGGACCTCGCCGTGGGCGTCGACCCGCTCGGGGACCTCGATCACGCGCGCGTAGACGGACTCGGGGAGCACGATGTGGCGGTCGAAGATCCGCGGCCGGTTCTGGTAGGCGATGCGCAGGGCGTCGCGGAAGCCGGCGGTGATCAGCAGGACGGTGGGTTCGCCGCGTCGTTCGAGGAGGGCGTTGGTGGCGACGGTGGTGCCCATCTTGACGGCGGCGATCCGGTCGGCGGGGACGGCTTCGTCGGGGCCGAGGCCCAGGAGGAGCCGGATGCCGGCGACGGCGGCGTCGTGGGGGCGGGCGGGGTCGTGCGAGAGGAGCTTGCGGGTGACGAGCCGCCCGTCGGGGCGCCGGCCCACGACGTCCGTGAAGGTGCCGCCCCGGTCGATCCAGAACTCCCAGCGTCCGGTCATTCCCTCATTGTGGCCGCGAGGGCGCGGGTGAGGGCGTGTTCGGCGCGTGCGTCGAGGCGGGCGCTCGTCCCCGTGGCCGCGTGGCGGAGCTCGGCGGCGGCGAGCAGGAGCAGCTGGGGCAGCAGGTCGCCGCAGCGGCGCAGCACCCATGCGGTCCCGGCGGTGGCGAGCCAGAGCACGGCGTCGGTGCGGGTCGGCGGGGTCTGCTCGGGTTCGGGCGACGGGGGTGTTCCGTGGGCGAGCCCCCGGTCGCGGAGCAGCCGGTGGAAGGCGCCCGCGACGGCACGGTGGCCGCGTTCGCCCGGGTGCAGCCGGTCGGCGCTCCAGAGGGACCGGTCGTCGGTCCAGGCCGGGGCGTCGAGGTGGAGGTGGACGGCGCCGTGGCGGGTGGAGAGCGCGTGCACGACGGCGTTGACGGCCCGCTGCCGCCGGGCCAGCGGCCGCGCGAGGGGGACGGGCAGGCCGAGCATGCGCCCGGGGTCGGGCAGGCAGGCGGTGAGCAGTACGGTCCCGGCCTCGGTGAGCTCGGCGCAGACCCGGTCGAGGCGGCGGGCGAACTGTCCGATGTCGAACGTGCGGCGCAGGGTGTCGTTGACGCCGACCACGACGGAGGCGAGCTGGGGCCGCAGCGCCAGCGCCTCGGTCAGCTGGGTCTCGGCCACGTCCCCGCTCTGCGCCCCGCTGACGGAGAGGTTGGTGAAGGCGACGCCCGCGCCGTCGGGCCGCAGCCCCTCGGCGAGCAGGGCGGCCCAGCCCCGCCACTGCTCCCCCACGCGGTCCCCGACGCCCTCGCTGAGCGAGTCGCCGAGCACGACGAACCGGGTGACGGGCGACGCCTCGGGCGGACGGGCCGGCGGCACGGCGCCGCCGAAGGGAGCGGTGGCCCCGGGCGCCGCCGCGGTCCCGTCCCCGTCGGCGGAGGCGGGGACCGAAGCAGCGGCGGGTGCCACCGCGGCAGCGGTGGCCGGAGCAGCGGCCGCCGGGGCAGGCGCGGGAGCCGGGGAGGTCGCCGGGGCAGGAGCGGACACCAGAGCGACCTCCGAGGCAGGCACGGGAGCCCGGGAGATCGCCGGGAGAGGAGCAGACACCGAAGCGACCTCCGAGGCAGGCACGGGAGCCCGGAAGGTCGCCGGGCCAGGAGCGGGAGCGGTGGCGGACATGATGACCTTGGCGGTCTCGGCAGCCGGGGCGGCCACCCCGGACGGGGCGGTGCCCCCGGACAGGGCGGTCACCCCGGACAGGGCGGTGCCCCCTGACGGAGCGGGCGCCGTGGGGGCGGCCGGGGCCTGACCGGGCGTCATCGGCGGGTCTCCTGAGGCGTGCTGACGTCGAGGGACGTCCCGCACGCGTCATGGGCCGCGAGGAAGGCGGCGGTCGCGCGCGGCCAGGAGAAGAGTTCGGCGCGGGTGCGGGCGGCCGCACGGCGCGGCTCCTCGGCCCGGGCGATCAGGGTGCGGACGGCGCGGGCGAAGGAGGCGGGATCGTCGGCGGCGCAAGCGCCCGCGTCCGCGACGACCTCGGGGAGGGCCGAGGAGGCACTGCACACGACGGGGGTGCCGCAGGCGAGCGCTTCGAGGGCGGCGAGGCCGAAGGTCTCGGCGGGTCCCGGGGCCAGGCACACGTCGGCCGCCGCCTGGAGGTCGGCGAGGGCCTCGCGGTCGGCCAGGTGGCCGAGGAAGCGCACCGGGAGCCGCCGGTCCCGCGCGCGGCGCTCCAGGGCGCGCCGCAGCGGCCCGTCGCCGGCGACGACGAGCGCGGCCCGCACGCCCTGGGCGCGCAGCACCGCGAGCGCGTCGAGGGCGGTGCCGGGGCGCTTCTCGACGGAGAGCCGCGAGCACAGCACGAGCAGCACCCGCTCGCCGGCCGCGTAGCGGGCCCGCACCACGGCGCTGCGTCGCTCGGGCCGGCAGCGGCCCAGGTCGACGCCCAGCGGCGCCCGTACGACATTGCGCGCCCCGATCCGCACGAACTCCCGCTCGGCCCATTCCGTGGTGCAGACGATCCTCGAATAGGCCCATGCCGTACGGCGGTTGAGCCGGTCGGCGGCCCGCTCCGCGAGCGCGCCCGGCACGCCCCAGGTGCGGAGCACCCCGTCGGCGGTCTCGTGGGAGACCATCACGGACGGCACCCGGGCGCGGCGGGCCCACTCCCCCGTCCACCGCAGCGTGGTGCGGTCGGAGACCTCCAGACGGTCGGGCGCGAGCTCCTCCAGGAGCCGGCGCAGGCGGGGCCGGTCGGCGAGGACGCGGTAGCCGCCGGTGCCGGGGACCCCGGGGCCGGCCAGGGTGATCACCCGGCCCTGTTCGGTCTGCCGGTCGCTCGCCACGTCGCCGGGGATGACGAGGACCGGCTCGTGGCCGGCGGCGCGGTAGCCGCGGCCGAGCTGGTCCAGGGCGGTGCGCAGGCCGCCGGAGGTGGGGGTGACGAAGTTGGCCAGGCGGACGATGCGCAGCGAACCTTCGGTGCCGGTCACGCGGCCACCGCCGTCCGCTCGCGCAGCACGTCCCGGTAGTGCCCGATCAGTTCGTCCCCGACGGCCTCCCAGGTGCGGCGTTCGACGGCGGCCCGGCCCGCTGCGCCGTAGGCGGTGCGCAAGGCGGGCGCGGCCGCCAGGGCGGCGACGGCGTCGTGCAGGGCGTCGGGGTCCCCGGCCGGGACGAGGAGCCCGGTGCGGCGGTGCGCGACCAGGTCGAGGGGCCCGCCGGCGGCGGGGGCGACGACGGCGACGCCGCTCGCCATGGCCTCCTGCACGGTCTGACAGAAGGTCTCGTACGGCCCGGTGTGGGCGAACACGTCGAGCGAGGCGAAGATCCGGGCCAGGTCGGTCCCGGTACGCCGGCCCAGGAACACGGCGCCGGGCAGCGCGTCGCGCAGGCCCGGCCCGCTGGGCCCGTCGCCGACGACCACGGCCCGGACGCCGGGCAGCCGGCAGGCCCGGGCGAGCAGGTCGACGCGCTTCTCGGGCGCGAGCCGGCCCACGTAGCCGACGATCGTCTCGCCGCCGGGAGCGAGCTCGCGGCGCAGCCGCTCGTCGCGGAGCCCGGGGCGGAAGCGTTCGGTGTCGACGCCGCGCCGCCAGAGCCGTATCCGTCCGACGCCGTGGGCCTCCAGGTCGCGTACGGCGGCGGTGGACGGTGCGAGGGTCCGGTCGGCGGCGCCGTGCACGGCGCGCAGCCGGCGCCAGGCGGCGGACTCGCCGGCGTTGAGGTAGGTACGGGCGTATCCGGCGAGGTCGGTCTGGTAGACGGCGACGGCCGGCAGCCCGAGGCGGGTGGCGGCGGTCATGCCGCGCACGCCGAGGACGAAGGGGCTCGCCAGGTGGACGATGTCGGCTCGGTGCGCGGCGATGGCGGCGGCGACCCGCCGGCTGGGCAGCGCGACCCGCACCTGGGGGTAGCCGGGGAGCGGCAGGGAGGGGACGCGGACGACGGGGCAGGGCGCGTCGGCGTCCGGGCCCAGGGCGGCTGCGGGAACCGCGGGGGCCACGACCAGGGGGTCGTGGCCGCGGCGGACGAGGTGGCGGGCGGTCTGCAGGGCGCAGTGCGCCACACCGTTGACGTCGGGCGGGAAGGACTCGGTGACGATGACGACACGCATACCCGTGTTGTCGTCGGATTCGGCGTGTCCCCGTCAAAGTGGATCTGGACACCCGGGGAACGTCCCATGAGCAATTGCCCCGGGCGTCACGCGGTACGTCCCGGCGCGGGCGCGCCACGCCGCGGCCCCCGGCACGGAAGCGGGGGCGGCCCCGTCGGCCGCCCCCGCTCACCCGGTCACGTGGGCGTCAGACCTGCAGGTCGAGGTCCGGCCCTATCCGGTTGCGCACGGCCGTCTGGACCTCCGCCTCCTCGGCGGGGTCGGCGGCGAGCCGGCGCAGGCGCTCGGCGACGCGTACGTCACCCGTCTCGGCGTGGAGCGCGGCGAGCTCGCGGGTCGTCTCCTCGCAGTCCCACAGGCACTCGACCGCGAATCCGTTCGCGAAGCCGGCGTCGGTGGCGGCGAGGGCGCGCGCGGTGCGGCCGCGGAGCTGGGAGGAGGCGGTCTCGCGGTAGACGTGGCGCAGCACGGGGGCGGCGCACGCGATGCCGAGGCGTCCGGCGCCGTCGACGAGGGGATAGAGGGCGAGGGCGTCGGGGCCCTGGGCCCGGACCGTCTCGCGGAGGGCACCGAGGACGAGGGGGGAGTCCTCGGGGCCGCCGCGGAAGGCGAGCGTGCCGGCCGCGGCCGCGCCGAGCGCGTCCGGGCGGTGGATCCAGCCGCGGGCGCGGTCGACGGCGGCTTCGCCGCTCATGCGCTGGTACGCGGCGACGGCGGCGTCGGCGACCGTGCGGGAGCCGTCGCCGACGGCGAGCTCGACGAGGTCGAGGACCGCGGGGTCCTGCGACTCGGCGAGGTAGTGCAGGGCGGCGCAGCGGGCTCCGTCGGGGCCGCTGCGGGCGGCGCCGAGGATGGTGTCGCGGTCCTCGGGGCCGGCGACGGCCGTCAGGCAGCGGGCGGCGGGCCCGTGCAGCTCGGCGCCGCGCTCGTGGCCCTCCTGGGCCCAGTCGAGGACGGCCTGGACGCTCCAGCCGGGGCGGGGGCCGGTGGGGCGGAGCTGGCGCTGCCAGCGGTCGAAGGAGCCCTGTTCGCGGGCGGCCTTGATCCGGGCGCCGACGGACTCCCTGGGGTCCTCGGCCCACAGGCGCCAGGGCCGTGGCTCGAAGGCGTCGCGGACGGTGGCGGCGAGCTCGGCCTCTCCCTCGGCGGTGGCCGGGAAGCGGGCGAGCACGGGTGCGGCGAGGGCGCGCAGGCCCGCGTCGTCGTCGCGCAGGGCGAGCTCGTCGAGGGCCCACGCCCAGTTGGTCCCGGTGGCGGCGTAGCGCCGCAGGAGCAACAGGGCGTCCTGGCGTCCGTAGGAGGCGAGGTGCCCGAGGACGGAGAGCGCGAGCCCGGTCCTGCACTCCTCGGTGTCGAGGTGGTCCTCGGCTCCGAAGAGGTGCGCCTCGATCTCCTCCAGACCTCCGTGGAGGTCCAGGTAGAGCCGTGCGTAGTAGAGGGAGCGGTTCTCGACCTGCCAGTCGTGGCGGGGATCGTCGAGAACGCAGTGGTTGAGGGCCGCGACGGCCTCGGCACGTGGCGCGGCGAGCGCGTGGAGGGTGCCGTCGCCGCGGCCCCTCTGCAGCAGACCGAGCAGGGTGCCGCTCGGCGCTATGACTGGATCGAACATGGAAGACGCCTCACATCAAGCTGTCGACACGACCGGGGGGAGTCCCGGGATGAACCGGGTCAGGCTGTTCGCCTAGGCCGTGCGGCAACATGTCGGGCCGCCCGTCGTCCTGCGCTTGCCAGTGACCATCTTCCTCTGCCTCTCGTCGGTGGCCCCCTGCGGGCCCGACGTCATGATGACCCACCCATTTCGCCACCGCGACCACATTTACGGCGCCGTCTCACCTGGGGTTCAACCCTTGTTCACCCGGTTCGTTCACCGTGCGCCGAAGAGGTCCAGGAGTTCCGTCTTCCCGAACATCCGCGCCGTATCCACGGCGGACGGAGTTCCGGCTTCCGGATTCGCCCCGCCGGCGAGGAGCGCGCGGACCACGGCGTCCTCGCCCTTGAAGACGGCGCCGGCGAGCGGGGTCTGGCCGCGGTCGTTGGCGCGGTCGGCGTCGGCGCCGCGGGTCAGCAGGGCGGTGACCGCCGCGGCGTGGCCGTGATAGGCGGCGAGCATGACGAGCGAGTCGCCCTTCTCGTTGCCGAGGTTCACCGGGACGCCGGCGTCGAGGTACGCGGCGAGGGTCACCGCGTCCCCGGTGCGCGCCAGGTCGAAGACCTTGGAGGCCAGCTCGACGACCTCGGGGTCCGGGGTCTCGTTCTCGCTCATCGTTCACAACCACCCTTCGTGCTCGTCCCCGCACGCCGGGCGCGGCCGTACGAGTGAATCGACAGGGTACTGCCCGTCGGACGACATGAGGGGGCGCGTCCGCGGCAAGGATCACCGCAGCTCGCACCGGGGAACCGGTGCACTACCGCACCCGGCGGGTTTCGCCACCCGGGGGGCGGGTGGCCGTCCGCCGGTCAAGTGAAATAGCCAGCGATTCACCCAATTGCACCTTTAGTCATATAGATACTCGCCGTGAACCTGGAAGGACTCAAGGTGACTGTCCCCTCAACCAGGAGAACACCTCATGATCCTGTCCTTCTCAGTGGTCGTCCTTCTCGGCATCGTCTGCTTCTTGTTCTTCAAGAAGGACGGACTCAAGGTCTCGCACGCGCTCGTCTCGGCGCTCTTCGGCTTCTACCTGGCGGGCACGGCCATCGCCCCCAGCATCACCGCCGGCGGCCAGAGCCTCGCCAGCCTCTTGGGCGGGATCAAGTTCTGACCTCCCTCCACCCCTTCCACCCCTTCAGGAGTACGACGTGGCCCGGCGACCACTCCCCCGCATTCTGAGCAGCGGCAGCGCCCAGATCGCTCGCAGCCGAGAGATCGCGCGCACGGCCGCCGACAGCGCCACCGACGTGCTCCATCCGCTGATCACCATCTCGCGTGGTCTGCGGAAGCTGGCCGCGACCGCGCGCGCCAGGTGGGCCGCGACCCCCAAGGAGCGGCGTGGTCCCACGCTGTTCCTGGTCGCGGCCTGCATCCTGGTCGTCGCCCTCGTGCCGTACGGCCCGCTCCTCGCGCTCGTCGCGGTGATGGGCGCGGCCGCCTGGCAGGGCCGTGAGCGCCCGGTCGTCAAGACCGGGCCCGACGAGGCGGAGATCGCCCGGCTGAAGGGCCTCTACGAGGCGCTGGTGCCGTATCTCTCGCACCCGGACGACCCCGAGCCGCTCTTCTCCCACGGCGGCGACTGGAGCGGCGCCTTCTCGGACCACGCCTTCGACGAGGACGGGCGGCTCACGCAGCTGCGGATCTCCTACCCCCCGTACTTCACCGACGGCGAACCGGCCGCACGGGCCCGGATCGAGCAGCTGCTGCACGCCAAGTCGGGCCGCGGCCGCGAATACCTCTTCGACTGGGACGAGGAGGGCAACCGGCTCACCCTCCACGTGCTGCCCGCGCTTCCCACGACGATCGCCGCGCAGCGCTTCGTCACCGTGCCCGGCGAGACCGTACTCGGCTTCACCGACGCGGACGCCGTCCAGCGCACCGTGCCGGTCCGGGCCTCCGACGGCACCGAGGACGCCCCGGCCGTCGTCTGGCGCACCGGCCCCCGCTCCACCGAGCCGCACCTGCTCGCCGTCGGCCAGCCCGGCAGCGGCACCACCTCCCTGCTGCGCTCGATCGCGCTCCAGGCCCTGCCGCACGGCGACGTCCTGATCGTCGAGGGCAGCGGCACCGGCGAGTACGCGTGCCTCGTCGGCCGGGACGGCGTGCTCGCCGTCGAGTGCGGCCTCTCGGGCGCGCTCGCCAGCCTGGAATGGGCCGCCCACGAGACCGAGCGACGTCTGATCGCCGCGAACCGGGCCCGCCAGGCCGGGCACGCGGCGCCCGAGGACACCCGTCGCCCGCTGTGGATCCTGCTCGACCGGCCGAGCGTCCTCGGACACCTGGCCGCCGCCGACGGCCGTCCCGACCCGCAGGACCTGCTCCAGGTGCCCCTGCGGCACGGGCGCGCCGCACAGGTGACGGTCGTGGTGGCCGAGCAGTTCGACAGCCTGGACGCGCTCGGCGAGACCGTACGGAGCCACACCCGCGCCCGGGTCGTGCTCGGGCCCGCCGCGGCGGAGCAGATCGCGGCCGTCCTCGGCGCCGGGCCGCACACCACCCCGGTGCCGGACGTGCCGCCCGGACGCGGATACGCCCGGCTCGGCGCCGGCCCGGTGCTCCGCCTGCAGGTCCCGGCGACGCCCGACCCGTACGACGACGCGACCGCCGAGGCGCACCGCAGGGCGGTCCTGGAGCTGCTGCCGGAGCGCCGTACGGCGACGTCCGCGGCGATCGAGACCGTGCCGGGCTCGGCCCCCGAGCCGGAACCTGACACCGACACGGCGCCGGCCCTGCGCAAGGAGCCGGGCGCCACCCCGTTCCCCTCCCCCGTCCCGGCGGAGGGCTGAGCGCCCGCCGTACGCACGAGTGAGGGGCCGCACCCATCCCGGTGCGGCCCCTCACTCGTGCGTGCGCCCGGACGCGCCTCAGGCCACGAAGGGCCGGGGCGTCTCCACCCCGGCGCCCGCGCCCGAATCCACCAGGCGGGCGGCCGCGGCCAGCCGGGCGGCGGCCTCGTCGGCGACCGGGCCGCCGACGGTGAAGGGCAGCCGGACGTAGCCCTCGAAGGCGCCGTCGACGCCGAAGCGGGGCCCGGACGGGACGCGCACGCCGACCCGTTCCCCGACCTCGGCGATCCGCGAGCCGGACAGGCCTCCGGTGCGCACCCAGAGGGTGAGACCCCCGCGCGGGACCTCGAACTCCCAGTCGGGCAGCTCGCGGCGGACGGCGGACACGAGCGCGTCGCGGTTCTCGCGGGCCTGGCCGCGGCGCAGGCCGACGGCCTCCTCCCAGCCGCCGGTGCGCATCAGCCAGTTCACGCCGAGCTGCTCCAGGACGGGGGTGCCGAGGTCCGCGTAGGCGCGGGCCGCCACCAGGGAGCGGATGACGTCGGGCGCGGCGCGCACCCAGCCGATCCGCATGCCGGCCCAGAACGCCTTGCTCGCCGAACCGACGGTGATCACCGTGGCTCCGGCGGGGTCGAAGGCGCAGACCCGCCGGGGCATGTGGAGGTCCTCGTCGAGGAACAGCTCGGTCATCGTCTCGTCGACCACGAGCACCGTGCCGGCCGAGCGGGCCGCCTCCACGAGCTGCCGTCGCTGGTCCTCGTCGGCGAGGGCGCCGGTGGGGTTGTGGAAGTCGGCGACGACGTACGCGAGGCGGGGAGCCGCGTCCCGCAGCACCTGGCGCCAGCGGCCGAGGTCCCAGCCGGCGAGCCCCTCGGCCATGGCGACGGGCACGAGCCGGGCACCGGCCTCCCGCATCAGCTGGAGGATGTTGGCGTACGACGGGGACTCGACCGCGATCCGCTCGCCGCGGCCCGCGAAGAGGTGGCAGATCGCGTCGATCGCGCCCATGGCGCCGGTGGTCACCATGATCTGCTCGGGCATCGTCGGGATGCCGCGCTCGGTGTAGCGGTCGGCGAGCATCTGCCGCAGCGCGGGCAGCCCGGCCGGGTAGTCGCCGTGGGTGTGCGCGTACGGCGGCAGCTCCTCCAGGGCACCCTGGATGGACCGGGTGAGCCAGGGCTCGGGCGCGGGCAGCGCGGCGCAGCCCAGGTCGATCATCGAGCCGAGCGACTCGGGCGGCAGCGGTTCGAGACCGCGGGCGGGCAGCGGATTGCCGGCCGGGACGGCGGTCCAGCTGCCGGCGCCGCGCCGGGACTCCAGGAAGCCCTCGCTGCGCAGCGCCTCGTAGGCGGCGGCGACGGTGGTCCGGCTCACGGTGAGGGCGAGGGCCAGTTCGCGCTCGGCGGGCAGCCGGGCGGCGACCGGGACCCGGCCCTCCAGGACGAGCAGGCGGATGCCGTCGGCGAGGGCGCGGTAGGCGGGCGGCTTGCGGGCGCCGTGCACGGCGGGCCGGGGCTGCTGCGCCTTGAGCTGTCGGGCGAGCTGGGCAGGCCCCACGGCCGAGGTCCACTGGGCCATGGAAATCAGTCCACCTTCCGCGAATTGGCCATGGTTGGCATGTCGCCTCCCGCCACAGAGTGTCATGAGCCAGTCCACCATCACCACTCCGGTCGTCACACACCGGGTCGTCTCCCAGGGGGGCAGTCCCTTGTCCATCGCCTCCGGTCTCCGCGGCCGGCATCTGACCCGCCGACTCGTCCAGCTCTACGCCGGTCTCGCGCTCTACGGGATCAGCTCGGCGCTGCTCGTGCGCGGCGGCCTCGGCCTGGAGCCGTGGGGCGTGCTGCACCAGGGCCTCGCCGAGCGGACGGGGCTCAGCATCGGCGTCGTGTCGATCATCGTGGGGGCGGCCGTGCTCCTGCTGTGGATCCCCATCCGGCAGAGGCCGGGCCTGGGCACCGTCTCCAACGTCTTCGTCATCGGCCTCGCCATGGACGGCACCCTGGCCCTGGTCCCGGAGACGGACGGCCTCCCGGCCGGGATCGCGCTGCTGCTCCTCGGCATCGTGCTGAACGGCGCGGCGACCGGCCTCTACATCGCGGCCCGCTTCGGCCCCGGCCCGCGCGACGGCCTGATGACCGGTCTGCACCGGCTGACGGGCCGCTCCATCCGGCTGGTCCGGACGGCGATCGAGGTCGCGGTGGTCGCCACGGGCTTCCTGCTCGGTGGCTCGGTGGGCGTCGGCACGGTGCTCTACGCGCTGGCGATCGGACCCCTGGCGCAGTTCTTCCTGCGGTGGTTCGCGGTGCCGGAGGAGGACAGCGGTTCTCACGGCGCCGACGCCCCGGCGACCGCGTCCGCCGCCCCGGACCCCGGATCACCCCTGCGGGAGGGTGGATCCGCCCTCTCGGACCCCGCAGCCGGTGTCCCGGACCCCGCATCCGGGGTCGCGGACCCCGCATCCGGCGTCCGGGCGGCCTGATCCGACATTCCGGATTCGGGCTCCCGTCCCGTCGTACCGGGAGCAACGATTCAGATTCCCGGCTCCGAACCCGTTGCCCGCACTACACCCGATCAGGCCATACTGCGGCGGTGACGCGCGTACCCCACCCCTACCTCGCCCATCCGGCCCCCATCCCCTTCGCCCACCGCGGCGGCACGGCGGACGGTCTGGAGAACACCGCGGCCGCCTTCCGGCGGGCCGACGCGGCCGGCTACCGGTACTTCGAGACCGATGTCCACACGACCGCGGACGGGCGGCTCGTGGCCTTCCACGACTCGACGCTGGACCGGGTCACGGACGTCCAGGGCCGGATCCGCGACCTGCCGTGGGCGGCGGTCCGGGAGGCCCGGGTGGCCGGCAAGGAGCCGCTGCCGCTCTTCCAGGACCTCCTGGAGGAGTTCCCGGAGGCCCGCTGGAACGTCGACCTGAAGACCGAGTCGTCCCTGGTGCCGCTGCTCGACCTGATCCGCAGGACCGACGCCTGGGACCGGGTGTGCGTCAGCTCCTTCACCGAGTCCCGGATCGCCCGGGCCCAGAAGATCGCCGGGCCGAGGCTGGCCACCTCGTACGGGGTGACCGGCGTCCTCGCCCTGCGACTGCGTTCCCTCGGGATCCCGGCGGCGCTGCGCGCGGGCGCGGTCGCCGCCCAGGTCCCGGAGCGCCAGGCCGGCATCACGGTGGTGGACCGGCGCTTCGTGCGCGAGGCGCACGCCCGCGGTCTCCAGGTGCACGTGTGGACCGTGAACGATCCCGCACGGATGAACTCTCTCCTCGACCTGGGGGTCGATGGCATCATGACCGATCATCTGGAGACGCTGCGCGAGGTCATGACCGAGCGGGGAGTCTGGTCCTGAAGGGCCGGAACCCGCGCGCGCGTCCCGTCCACGGGGACGAACGAGGGGGCGCACGCGTGACCGCAGGGACCACCGATCCGGACGGCCTGACCGTCGACCCGGCCGAGCGCCGGCGCGAGCAGCGGGGCTGGTACTTCTACGACTTCGCGTGCTCGGTCTACTCGACCAGCGTCCTGACCGTCTTCCTGGGGCCGTACCTGACCTCGGTCGCGAAGGCGGCGGCGGACGCGGAGGGCTTCGTGCACCCGCTGGGCATACCGGTGCGGGCCGGCTCCCTCTTCGCGTACGCCGTCTCCGTCTCGATCGTCGTCGCCGTGCTCGTGATGCCCCTGGTGGGCGCCGCGGCCGACCGTACGGGCCGAAAGAAGCCGCTCCTCGCCGCCTCGGCGTACGTGGGCGCGGCCGCGACCACGGGGATGTTCTTCCTGGGCGGCGAGCGCTATCTCCTCGGGGCCTTCCTGCTGATCGTCGCGAACGCGTCGCTGTCGGTGTCGATGGTGCTCTACAACGCGTACCTGCCGCAGATCGCCGAGCCCGACGAGCGGGACACCGTGTCCTCGCGCGGCTGGGCCTTCGGCTACACCTCGGGCGCGCTGGTCCTGGTGCTCAATCTGGTCGTCTACTCGGGCCACGAGTCCTTCGGCCTCTCGCAGGGCATGGCGGTACGGATCTGTCTCGCCTCGGCCGGTCTGTGGTGGGGCGCCTTCACGCTCGTCCCGCTGCGCCGGCTGCGCGACCGGCGCATCCCCCGCGAGCACGGCGAGGGCGCCGTCGGCAGCGGCTGGAAGCAGCTGGTCGCCACGCTGCGGGACATGCGCCGCCATCCGCTGACGCTGTCCTTCCTCCTCGCGTACCTGATCTACAACGACGGCGTGCAGACGGTGATCTCGCAGGCCTCGGTGTTCGGCTCCGAGGAACTGGGCCTGGACCAGACGACGCTGATCACGGCGGTGCTCCTGGTGCAGGTCCTGGCGGTGGCGGGCGCGCTCGGCATGGGCCGGATGGCGCGGTCGTACGGCGCCAAGCGCACGATCCTGGGGTCGCTGGCGGTGTGGACCGGGATCCTGCTGGCCGGCTACTTCCTGCCGGCCGACGCGCCGGTCTTCTTCTACTGTCTGGCGGCGGCGATCGGCCTGGTCCTGGGCGGCAGCCAGGCGCTGTCGAGGTCGCTTTTCTCACATCTGGTGCCGCGCGGCAAGGAGGCGGAGTACTTCTCCGCCTACGAGATGAGCGACCGGGGACTGAGCTGGCTGGGTCCTTTGGTGTTCGGTCTCGCGTATCAGCTGACCGGGAGCTATCGGGATGCCATCATCTCCCTGGTGATCTTCTTCGCCGTCGGCTTCGTCCTGCTCGCCAGGGTCCCGGTGCGCCGCGCCGTGGCCGCCGCGGGCAACCCCGTGCCCGACCGGATTTAGACGCGGGAATGAAAGAGCGGTAGTGTACGCGTTTGGCCTGCCAGGCGGACCGTTACTGCGTGCTCACTTGGTGAAGACGTTGCGTTACATCTGCTGCCAGATGTGACAAAACGGGCACTGGTGGGTACAACAAGGGGCGGCACGACGGGCGACGCATGACCCGGAACGGGAATCTTTACCGCCGACCGGACGTTGACCGGATGACGACGACAGCGACACCTGTCCTGTGGGCGACAAGCCCGGGAGGCACGATTCATGAGTGAGCGAGCTCTTCGCGGCACGCGCCTCGTGGTGACCAGCTACGAGACCGACCGCGGCATCGATCTGGCCCCGCGCCAGGCGGTGGAGTACGCATGCGAGAAGGGGCATCGTTTCGAGATGCCCTTCTCGGTCGAGGCGGAAATTCCGCCGGAGTGGGAGTGCAAGGTCTGCGGAAGCCAGGCACTTCTGGTGGACGGGGACGGCCCCGAGGAGAAGAAGGGCAAGCCGGCGCGTACGCACTGGGACATGCTCATGGAGCGGCGTACCCGCGAGGAGCTGGAGGAGGTGCTGGCCGAACGGCTGGCCGTCCTTCGGTCCGGCGCCATGAACATCGCCGTGCATCCGCGCGACAGCCGGAAGTCCGCCTGACGGACGGCCGCACGGCCTGAGAGAGCAACGCCGCGGGGCCCGGTACACACATCGTGTACCAGGCCCCGCGGCGTTCGCGTGCGTGCGGGACGGTCCGGCCGGTACGGGTTCCTCGTCCGCGTCTCGCCCGTACGGCCCTGCACGGAGACGGCGCGGGGCTCGCCCGTACGGCCCTGCACGGAGACGTCGCGGGCCTCGCCGTACGGCCCCTGTACGGAGGTCCGGACGGCGGAGGTCCGTCGGCCGGACGGACGAAACCCCCGGGGCCGGACGGTCGCGGAGCCTCGGCAGGTCCCGTAGGCCTCGGCGCAGGCCCGACGGCTGGGCACGGGTGTCCCGCGGGGGGCTGGGCGGCGGGTCCCCTGGAGCGCGCGGCCCTCACGACGCCGGGCAGAGGTCCGACCCGGGCCCCGCCGATGCCCGGAGGGTCCAGGGACGCGGGCGAGGTGGGCAAGAACGCGGCGGACGCCCCTCCCACGCGGCAGGACCTGCGCGGGAGGGGCGTCCGCTCGACGTCGGCTTAGGGCATCAGGGCATCAGGGGCGGACGCGACCCGTCGGACCGCCGCGCCCCCTGGGGTGCGTCCTCGCGGATGACCTCACCCTGCACAACCTTCCCGTCCGGTCGGTGGATGCGGGCCTGCTGGAAGGCGTCCTGGAGGCTTCCGGGCTGCGCGGCGCTCATCCGGCGCTCCACAACCTTCTCCGCGTACCTGCCGACGGCCGTGCGGACCTGCGGGACGAGCAGCAGCAGACCGGCCGCGTCGGAAAGGAGGCCGGGGAGCATCAGGAGGAGTCCGCCGAGCATCAGGAAGCCGTTGCGGTCCTCCGCGCCGGCCCGGTCGGTCGCCGAGGGCGCCTCGCCGCGCTGCGCGGCCTCCTGGGCGCGCTGGAACGTACCGGTGAGGTTGGCGAAGGCCCGGCGGCCGGCGCGCTTGATCACGGCGGCGCCGAGCACGGCGCCGGCGAGGAGCAGCAGGAAGACGGCGAGGCCGCCCACCGCGTTCGCCACGACGGTGAGCAGCCAGATCTCCAGGACCAGCCAGGCGGCGAGGCCCAGCGGGAGGAACGTACGCGCGCGGGAGCGCTGGGGGGCGAGGGGAGGCGGTGCGCCGGTCGTCATGCCCCCAGTGTGCCTGGGGGCCCGCCGGAACGTCGTAAAGGAGAGATCAGTGCGACGGACCGGGCGCGGGGTCAGGCGGACCGGCGGCCGAGCAGCTTGCCGACCTTCTGCGCGCGGGCCGAGAGTCCCCAGCCGGTGACCCGCCACAGCGCCTCGACGAGGATGTCGCGGCTCATCTTGGAGTCGCCGATCTCGCGCTCGACGAAGGTGATGGGCACCTCGACGACGTGGTAGCCGGCGGCGACCGCGCGGCGGGCCAGGTCGACCTGGAAGCAGTATCCGGCGGAGGCGACCTCGTCGAGGCCGAGGCCCTCCAGGGTCTCCTTGCGGAAGGCCCGGTAGCCGCCGGTGACGTCACGGATCGGCACGTCGAGCATGAGGCGGGAGTAGAGGCTGCCGCCACGGGAGATGAACTCGCGGGACTTGGGCCAGTTCACGATCCGGCCGCCGGGCACCCAGCGGGAGCCGAGCACCAGGTCCGCGCCCTTGAGGGCGGTGAGCAGCCGGGGCAGCTCCTCCGGCTGGTGGGAGCCGTCGGCGTCCATCTCGACGAGCACGCCGTAGCCGTGGTCGATGCCCCAGCGGAAGCCGGCCAGGTAGGCGGCGCCGAGGCCCTCCTTGCCCTTGCGGTGCAGCACGTGGACGTGATCGTCCTCGGCGGCGATCTCGTCGGCGAACTTGCCCGTGCCGTCGGGGCTGTTGTCGTCGGCGACGAGGACGTGCGCCTCCGGCACCGCCTCCCGCACCCGCGCGACGATCGGCTTGATGTTCTCCGCCTCGTTGTAGGTCGGGATGATCACCAAGGCCTTGCCGAGCGGGCCGTAACGCCTCTGGCCACCGTCGTTCACTACTGCCCCTTCGGATACATACGCGAGCCCCCACCATAGCGAGCCTTGCGTGCGGGGTGCGGGATCGGGGCCCGGCGTCCTTCGGGCCGACCCGGGATCCGCTGGCTGCGGATCGACCGAGGCCGTTGTCTACTGAACGCCGGGGCCCCACCCGGGTCGCACCCTCCGCCGGAAAAACCTTCCCTCGCCCCCGAGGCGCGGGCGGCGTTCGGTGCCTGCGTGGAGGTTTGAAACCGGTCGGACGTCCTTGGTGGACGCGCCGAACCTACCGGCCGGTGGCGCCCCGCTGTCAACACCCGTTTGACCTGCGGCGATGAACCGTTCCCCCTGGTCGGCCAGGAAGATCCGCAGGTCGTGGGCGACCGCGGCCGGGATCGAGCGGCGGTACGAAATGTCCTTACGTCACTCGTTCGGCCGTACGAACACCGTTTGCCCGAAGACGACGGTCCGGAGGCATACGGGCAGCTCGCCACCAGGGGACAGATCGGGCAGACCGGGCGTCCCGGAGCGCGGATCGGTCGACCAGCGGGCCACCCGGTCGTCCGGCGCCTGGACCACCAGTTCGCCGGTGCGCCAGATCGCGTAGTCGGCCGGGGCACCGGGCACGAGGGTGCCGGCGTCGTCGCGGCCGACCGCGCGCCAGCCGCCCCGGGTGTGCGCGGTGAAGGCGGCGCGGACGGAGATCCGATGCTCGGGCGTCCGGTGGAACGCGGCCGCGCGCACGGTCCCCCACGGGTCGAGCGGGGTGACCGGGCTGTCCGAGCCGAAGGCGAGCGGCACGCCCGCGCGCAGCAGGGCGGCGTACGGGTTGAGGGCCCGGGCCCGCTCGACGCCGAGGCGGTCGGCGTACATGCCGTTCTCACCGCCCCAGTACGCGTCGAAGGCCGGCTGCACGGAGGCGGTGAGGCCCAGCTCGGCGAAGGCGGCGATCGACTCGGGGCTGAGCATCTCGGCGTGCTCGACACGGTGCCGGGCGGCCCGGATCCGGGCCAGGCCCAGCTTGTCGGCGGCGCCGCGGACGCCGTCGACGACCGCGTCGACGGCGGCGTCGCCGATGGCGTGGAACCCGGCCTGGAGGCCCGCCTCGGTGCAGCCCACGACGTGCGCGGTGACGGCGGCCGCGTCGAGGTGTGCGACCCCGGCGCCGGACCGGTCGGCGTACGGCTCGTGGAGGCAGGCGGTGTGCGAGCCGAGGGACCCATCGGCGAAGAGGTCTCCGGCCGCGCCGAGGGCACCCAGCGCGCGGGCCCGCTCGACGTCGAGGTCGGCCCAGTAGCCGACGATCCGGGGGCCGGGCTCGCTGCGGGCGAGGTCCAGCAGTCCGGTGAAGTCGTCCTCCGAGGAGATCTCCGGGCCGCCGCATTCGTGCAGGGTGCCGATGCCGAGCGAGGCGGCGTGCTGCCGGGCGGCGCGCTGCGCCTCGGCGCGCTGCTGCGGGGAGAGCGCGGCGTACGCGGCGGCCCGGACGGCGTGGTGGGCGTCGCCGGTGAGCGGCTGCCCGTCGCGGAAGCCGTCGCGCTCCCGGATGCCCGGGACGAGGTCGAGCATCGCGGTGGTGACGACGGCCGAGTGGACGTCGATCCGGGTGAGGTAGAGGGGGCGGCCGCCGGTGAGCTCGTCCAGCTCGGCGCGGCCCGGCGGGCGGCGCTCGGGCCAGCGGGCCGCGTCCCAGCCGTGGCCGATGAGGATCCGGTCGGCGGGGCGGGCGGCGGCGTAGGCGCGGATCCGGTCCGCCGCCTCGGCGAGCGAGACGGCGGCCGACAGGTCGAGCCCGGTCAGGGCGAGACCGGTGGCGGTGGTGTGCACATGGGCGTCGACGAACGCGGGGGTGACGAGCGCGCCCTCCAGGTCGACCACCTCGTCCACGCCGGAGACGAAGGCGTCGGCCGCGCCCTCGGAGCCCACCCAGGCGACGTGCCCGCGCTCCACCACCATGGCGGTGGCGAAGGGATCGGCGGGGCTGTGGACTTCTCCACCGCGCAACAGCACGGTGCGGTGTTCGTACGCGCTCATCCCACCAGGCTAGGGCGTGGTGGGACCCGAAACGCGCGCCGGGGCCCGGTGCGCGCGAGGTCGAGCCGCGCATGATCCGGAGGACCCGGGCCTAGGTGTGGGACAACACACCTAGATGCGCGGCGGCCGGGACTCGTAGGGGGTGGACAGGACGACGGTGGTGCGGCTGGAGACGTGGGCCTGGGAGCGGATGCGGCTGAGCAGGTGCTCCAGCTCCAGCGGCGTCGCGACCCGGACCTTGAGGATGTAGTTCTCGTCTCCCGCAACGCTGTGGCAGGCCTCGATCTCGGGGATGTCCGCGAGCCGGTCGGGGGTGTCGTCCGGGGCGCTGGGGTCGAAGGGTTTCACCGAGATGAAGGCGGTGAGCGGCAGGCCCACGGCCTCCGGGTCGACGACGGCGGCATAGCCGCGGATGACGCCGCGCTGCTCGAGCCGGCGAACGCGCTGATGCACGGCCGACGTGGACAGGCCCGTGGCCTTGCCCAGGTCGGTGTAGCTCATGCGTCCGTCCTTGACCAGCAACTCGACGATCTGACGATCCAGCTCCTCCATGCGGTGACCCTATTGCCCCGGAGGGGCGGCGGCACAGTCCGGACCGGCTCCTATCCCACCCTTTGGGCACTTGCGGGGCACCTGCGCCAGGCATGTGACGAACGCCACAGGTTTTGCGGGGTCTCGGGCGTGACCTCACGGTTATGCGGTCCGCCGCATGGGAATTGGTTGCTGTGGTCGAGGCCACTCAGATCCGGCCGACCCGTCCGAGGGGGAGATTCTCCATGCAGGAGCCTGTTGATTCCGTCGACACGTCCGACGAGCTCGACGCGTACGACACCTTTGAGATGTACCGGGTGATCTGCCCGGACTGCGAGCAGCCGATCGCGCTGCTCGCGGACGAGGACGTCCTGCCGGAGCACGCGCTCTGCCCGACGCCGTGGAACCCCTTCGTCCTGACGGTCTGCAGCGGCACCGGCCGGTTCGCCACCGAGACCCGTCCCGCCGACGAGACCCTCGAGGTCCAGGAGCAGGACACGGCCCTGCTCCTGACGCTCCCCCAGGGTCTGGACTGGCGGATGCAGCCCTTCTCGCACGTGGGCGGTCCGGGCTCGCGGCCCATCAAGCCTGCCCAGCTGCGCCGCGCGGCCTGAGCCGCGCGACCCGGCCCCGTTCACCAGTAGCGCCCCTGCACCATCGCCGCGAGCGTGGCGTGGTGCAGGATCAGCCCGTCGACGTCCCCGGCGTTCGCCGGCACCTGGACCTCGCCGAAGTACGCCTGGCGGTACGCGATCCTGAGCATCACGATCGCGTGCCGCAGCGCCGCGTACAGGGTGTGGAA
Source organism: Streptomyces sp. NPDC101191 (assembly GCF_044767915.1). Classification (NCBI taxonomy): domain Bacteria; kingdom Bacillati; phylum Actinomycetota; class Actinomycetes; order Kitasatosporales; family Streptomycetaceae; genus Streptomyces; species Streptomyces sp. NPDC101191. The sequence continues at coordinate 430,372 of NZ_JBIWOU010000007.1, read as the reverse complement.
CTCCATGGCGCGCGGCGTGTGACCGGTGAGTTCGGCGTAGCGCCGTTCAATGGCGTCGCGGCGGAGGAAGTCCGGCAGTCCGGGCTGGCCGAAGCCCACGGTGAGGTCCTGGAAGAAGCGGTGCAGATAGACGGTCCAGCCGAGGTCGACCTCGCGCGGGGCGAAGGACGCCATCTCCCAGTCGAGGACGGCCGCGGGGCGGAATCCGTCGTAGACGATGTTGCCGATCCTGGCGTCGCCCCAGATGAGGACCGCCGGGCCCTCGTCGTCGGGCCAGTGCCGCTCCAGCCAGTCGAAGGCCGACTCGATGAGCGGTGAGGGTGCGAGCCCGTCCACCACCCACGCGTAGTAGGCGCGTTGGGCGTCGACGTGGCGGCGCAGCGGGCTGGCCTCGCCCGCCGGCATGAGGAACTCGGCCTCCTTCGCGGGGAAGCGGTCGTGCAGCCGGGCGAGCACACCGACCGACTCGGCCTCCAGCTCGGCCCGTTCGGCGTCCGTTGCGGCGTGCAGCCAGTTGCCCTCGTACGTGTAGGGCATGACGTCGGGCGGGACGCGGCCCTCGGCGCGGGCCATCACGAAGAACGGCGCGCCGAGCGGGCCGGGGTCCTCCTCCAGCCAGAGCACCCGGGGCACGGGGACGTCGGTGTGCTCGCCGACCAGGCGCATCACCCGGTGCTGGCGCGCCATGTCGTAGACGGGGAAGACGGTGTACGCGGCGGGGTCGGCGGCGAGCCGGAGCGCGCAGCCGCGGACCGGGGCGTCGGGGTGTTCCAGGTCGAAGAGCAGCGTCTCGCTGGACATGCCGTTGGAGCCGGGTACGGAGAGTCCGGTGACCCGGGCGCCGGGGAGCCGCCGGTCGAGCCAGGCGGTGAGCCGGCGGCCCAGCTCCTCGGGGTCCCGGGTGGTGGTGCGGGGTCGGGGCGCGGTGGCCATGGAGGCTCCTCGGGGCTCAGGGGGCGGTGGCGGCGTAGTCGGCGAACCCGCTGGGGTCGTGGCGGCCGAAGGAGCCGTGCTCGAAGATGCCGTAGCCGGTCCGGCCTTCGAGGGTGAAGCGGGCGGCGTGGTCGGTGACGCCGTAGGCGGCCATGGGGTGGGCGGTCGGGTCGGAGAGGTCGTAGACGCGCCGGTCGGTCCAGTTCCGGCCCTGCCAGCTGCCGTGCTGCCAGTCGGGGGCGGGCGGGTAGCCGGCGCCGACCGCGAGCGGGGAGGAGGCGAGGATCTCGACGCCGATCTCCAGGGGCTTGCCGGCCGGGTCGGTGACGTGCACGACGGCCCGTTCGGGGTCGCGGGTGCCGGGGCGGTAGGTGATGTCGGTACGGGGCCAGCCGAGCTGGGCGTCGCGCCGTCCGTCGCGTACCAGCAGGGCCTCGTTCAGGGTGCGGTAGCCGTCGGCGTCCTCCTGGGCGATGACCATGAGGAAGCGGTCCTCGAAGCGCATCGGTATCCAGAGCCAGTGGAAGCCCTCGGGGCGGAACTCCTCGGCACGGCCCGGCTCTTCGCCCGGCAGCGGGCGGACTCCCCAGCTGCGGTCGCGGGTGCCGGTCCACTCCCCCGCGGTGACGGCGAACTCCTCGCCGCCCGCCCGGATGGTGCCGGTGGCGTGGCCGGCCTGGACGAAGCGGCGACCCTCCAGGGTGAGGCGGTCGCCGCGGCGCTGGGTGTGGTGCGGCTCCCAGACGGTCGGGAAGTCCCCGGTCCACGCGAGATCGAAGGACAGCCCGTCCGGGTCGTCCGGGTCCGCCTCGCAGTGCAGACCGAGCCTCTTGAGGGGCTCGTCCACGGTGATGCGCAGCGGGCCGACCGAGAGGTCCATCCGGTCCTCGCCGAGGGCGTCGGAGGCGCGCACGGCGTGCAGCCGGTCGCCGGTGCGCAGGGTCGCGTAGGCGTCGACTACGCCGGCGTTGGGGTAGACGCCGAGACCGGCGATGAGCAGGGCGCCGCCGTGGTGGTCGAAGACGTGGAAGATGCACCGGTCATAGGCGTTCCGGTCGCCGCTGACGTGGTGCTTCATGGACAACGGCGCCTGGTGCACCGGGTATTCGTCGAGCGGGACGGGCCGGTCGTCTGACACGTGTGACCTCCTGGTCGGCGAGCAAGAATTGACGGTACGTCAGAAACTGCGTCGGGGGCCAGAGTCGTGCAGGGCGGCGGGCACCCGCGGGGCGGGGCGAGGGGACGATGGGGCGACTGGGGACGGGGGCGCGGGGGCCACGCGGCGACTGGGGACGGGGGCACGGGTACGGGTACGGGTACGGGTACGACGGGGCTACGGGGCACGGAAGACGACCGGGGAACGGGAACCGGCCCCGCGGAAGCGGAAGCGGCGGCGGGGCGGAGGCGCGCGGTCTCCGGGGGCGGTCGACGTGGGGCGCCGAAGCCCCCGGGGACGCGTCGAACTGCCGCTCTACGGGCCTCGGCGGTGACCGGCGGCGGGCCGGGAGCGTTGGACTGGGCATGAGCACGCTGTATACGACACCCAGCGGATACGGCCGGCACAGGCAGCCCGGGCCGCACTTTGAAGAATCGGTTCAGCAGGAAGGCCGGGCAGCCGTGCCGGCCGCAGCGCCGGCGGCCGCCCCCGCGCCGGCGCCGGCGCCCGGACCGATGCAGTCGCCCTCCCGCGGACCGATGCCGTCGCCCTCCCCGGGACCCGCGCCGGGGGCCGCGCCGGTCCCGCAGCCCGTGCCGGTGGCGGTGGCGGTGGCGGCGCCCGCGGCGGCGCCGACGCCGACCCAGGTGACCGCGTCCGCACCACCACCCCCGTCGCAGCACCCCGCGGACCCGCCCATCTACTCGGCGGTGCTCCTGCTGTGGGCCAGCCACGGCCGGACCCTGCCGGGCCACCGCGACCAGGAGTGGAGCCGGCTGGCGGCCGGTCCCGTCTGGGCCGACCGCACCGTACGGGTCAACGGGACTCTGGTCCGGCCAGGTGACGTGCGATGACCACGCGCTGGATCTGATTGGTGCCCTCGACGATCTGGAGCACCTTCGCCTCGCGCAGGTACCGCTCGACGGGGAAGTCCGCGGTGTAGCCGTAGCCGCCGAGCACCTGCACGGCATCCGTCGTGGTCCGCATCGCCGCGTCCGAGCAGAAGAGCTTCGCCATCGCCGCCTGCCGGCCGAACGGGCGGCCCTCGTCCCGCAGCCGCGCCGCCTCCAGGTACAGGGCCCGGCCGGCCTCCACCTGCGTGGCCATGTCGGCGAGGAGGAAGCGCAGGCCCTGGAAGTCCGCGATCGGCCGGCCGAACTGGCGTCGCTCGCGCGCGTAGCCGACGGCGGTGTCCAGTGCGGCCTGCGCCAGGCCCACCGCGCACGCCGCGATGCCGAGGCGCCCCGAGTCCAGGGCGGCGAGGGCGATCGTGAAGCCCTGGCCCTCCGCGCCGATGCGCCGCGCGTCCGGCACCCGGACGCCGTCGAGGTGCACCTGGGCGGTGGGCGAGCCCTTCATCCCCATCTTCCGCTCGGGCGCGGCGGCGCTGAGCCCCGGTGCGTCGCCGGGCACCAGGAAGGCGGTGACCCCCTTCGGACCCGCGCCGCCGGTGCGCGCCATCACGGTGTAGAAGTCGGCGATCCCGCCGTGGGTGATCCAGGCCTTCGTCCCTTCCAGCACCCAGTCGTCACCGTCGCGGACCGCCCTGGTGCGCAGGGCGGCCGCGTCGGAGCCCGAGGACGGCTCGGAGAGGCAGTACGCGCCCAGGAGGCCGCCGCCGAGCATCGCGGGCAGATGGGCGGCCCGCTGCGCGTCGGTGCCGAAGGCGGCCAGGGCATGACAGGACAGGCTGTGCACGCTCACGCCGAGGGCCACGGTGAGCCGGGCGGCGGCCAGCTCCTCCAGGACCTGGAGATAGACGGTGTACGGCTGGTCGCCGCCGCCGTACGCGGACTCGTACGGGAGGCCGAGCAGCCCTGAGGTGGACAGCAGCGAGAAGAGTTCCCGGGGGAAGTGACCGGCCTCCTCCTCCTCGGCGGCGCGGGGCGCGATCTCGCGCGCCGTGATCTCGCGGACGAGGGCGAACAGCTCCCGGGCCTCGTCGGTGGGCAGCCGGCGTTCCACGGGCTGCGGGGCGCGGTCGGGCATGGCGGCGCACTCCTCCCTGTCGGGCTTCGACACTGCGCCGATGCTGCCTCGGGGGCGGGGGGTACGGGGGCGGCCGGCGGCCGTGGCGGGTGGAGTATGCCCGTTCGGCGGCGCCTCCTCACCCCCGACGCCCGCACCTGCGCACCGACCCGCCCGGGAACCCCGCGTCCCCCCGCGTCCCCGCGTGCGGGCGCACAGCCGGGCGCGCGCCCCCTCGATGCCCCCTGGTGTGCGGCGTCGCCGGGGTGCGGGCGGGCGCAGGGCGCGGGCGCGCCGCCGGCGCGGTCCCGTGTGCCCACCCGTCCCGCCCCAGCGGGACGATTGCCCACACGGAGGCGGAGTTCGGCGGCGTCACCGTCGGGGGAGCGCGCGCACAGGGCGGCGTGAGAGCGCACACGGGGCGGTGAGCGCTCATGTGCCCGCACAGCGGGGGAGGCGGGGCTCGGGGCGTTGACTTGTTCGGGGGGCGGGTCTGCTGCCGCTCGCCCGGTCGGCAGGGCTCGTCGCCGTGGGGCTCACGGGCGTCGGGTCGGTGGGCGTCGGTCTCGTTGCGCTCGTCGCCGCGATGGTGCTGTGGCGCCGGCCGGCCTCGCCCGGGCAGGCCTGGGTGCTCGCCGGGCTGTCGTGCGCCGCGACCCTGCTCGGGGGCTACCCGGTCGGCGTGGTGCTCGGCGTGCTCGCCGGGTTCACATCCATCCGGTCCGGGTGACGAACAGGGCGAGGACGACCACCAGGGTCCAGCCGAGGAGGTGCTCCAGGACCTTCGGTCCGGTGTCCTTGGGGCCGCCGGTGCGCGCGCGGAGGCGCGCGGCGGCGTAGGAGGAAGCGGTCATGCGGGCCAGGGTGCCGGAGTCCCGGCCCCGGGGCAGCGACGCAGATCACGTCCCCCCGGGGCCCCGGACCGCTTCAGAGGACGCCGACCGCCGCAAGGGCCTTGCGTTGAGCGGGAGTCGGGCGGTCGGGGAAGTAGAGGTAGCAGACCCCTCCTGTGCCGGACACCACTTTCCCGCTCGCGTTGTAGCGCTTCGTCCGCAGCCAGATGTTCTCCCACTCGCGCCGCCGGTAGACCCGGCGGACGGCCGGGTTGTCGGGTGAGGCGGGGTCGTTGGCGATCACGTCGCCGGAGGAGGTGAAGCCGATGACGGTCATCAGGTGGCCCGAGGTGCCGTATCCGGCGCCCGTCAGCTCCTCCTTGCGGAAGGACTGGGACGTTATGGCCGGGATGCCCGCCCGGATCAGGGTCTCCAGGTCCGTCAGGGATTCCAGGCGGGTCACCACCGCGTTCATGTCGGGGTAGGTCGCGGCGTAGGCGGCGTTGAAGGGCCAGTTGCCGCAGCCCGCGTACTGGTAGTCGTAGGTGAAGCGGGCCGCGTGGCACACCTGGGGATCGGCGAAGTCCGGGTTCACCCACGCCAGGTCCTCGGCGGCGGGGGTGCGGCCCCAGTATTCGACGATCATCTGCGAGGAGGTGGGGCTGCACCAGGCCTCGCCGCCGTTGTCGTACTCGGGGTACTGGCCGACGTGGATGTTCTGCGAGTAGCGCGGCACGATCAGCTCGTGGTCGAGGCCGGGCTCGGAGGCGGGCACGGTGAAGCGGTCCGGGATGTCGGACGCCATGGCGCCGACGCGTCGGACGACGGGGGTCAGCCTCGTGCCGGGCTCGCGGTAGAGGGTGAGGCGCAGTCGGTACGAGAGCAGGCGGAGGCCGCTCGCCGCGTCGTCGACGGCGAAGGTGTCGGTCCAGATGGAGGCCTTGCTGTCGCTCTGGTCGTCGACCGAGGTGCGGCGGATGTCGCCGTCGCCGGCCGCCCAGCGGCCCATGACGAACCAGGGGGTGTCGGTGCCGTCGCCGTAGGTGCCGCGCAGCTCCACCTGGAGCCAGGTGCCGGGCGGGGTGTGGGCGTTCCAGGAGGCGATGACCTCGGTGGCGGGGACCGTGGAGGTGTGGGTGGGCGAGGTCCAGCTCGCGTACTCCCAGGTGCTCGTCCGGCCGGTGTGCGGGTCGGTGTAGTCGGTGCGGCCCGCGGGGGTGTCGATGACCAGGCCGGGGCGGTGGCCGGAGACCGCCCGGGTGCCGGCGGCGGTGCCGCAGCGCCAGTCGGTGTACGTGCTCCAGAAGCGGTTGTCGACGAGGCCGGGCGCCGGGGCGTGGCCGCGCTCGGTGTCGGCTGCGCAGGCCTCGGTCGCGGTGGCGTCACAGGCGTCGACCGCGGACGTGGCGGAGGCGGGCGTGGCGGAGGCGGCGGTGACGGTCGCGGCGGTAGCGGTCGTTCCCGCGGCCGCGGCGAGGGCCGCGGCAAGGACGGTTCTGCGCGGGGTGGCAGGGGGCATGGGCGGTGACCCTCCAGTCGGTGGTGGCGAACGGACGGACGGCGCGCCCACTATCGCGGCTCGCGGGCGTCTTCTGCCAGCACTTCGACGCGTGCCGCCCGAGCAATATTGGTCTCCACCAGTGGCGCTCCGCGCCGCGCTGACCTGCGGCGGACCGCCACCGGGCGGTCCCCTACCCTGGGGTCATGAACGATCTCGACCGCGTGGCCACCGCTCTGCGCCGGCTGCCGCCCTCCTGCGGCGCGGTGCGGCTCGTCGCGGTCGACGGGCACGCGGGTTCGGGCAAGTCCACGCTCGCCGCCCGCCTCGCGGTCGCCCTGGGCGACGCCCCGGTCCTCCACGTCGACGACCTCGCCACGCACGAGGAGCTCTTCGCGTGGGCGGGCCGGATGCTCGCCGAGGTGATCGGGCCGCTCTCCCGGGGTGAGACGGCGTCGTATCACCCGTACGACTGGCAGCTCCGCGCCTTCGGTGCGCCGAGGCCGCTGGAGCCGGCACCCGTGGTGCTGGTGGAGGGGGTGGGGGCCGGGCGGCGGGAGCTGCGGCCCTTCCTGGCGGGGCTGCTGTGGATGGAGCGCGGCCCCGAGGACTCCTGGGCGCGTGGCCGGCGCCGGGACGGACCGGACCTCTCCGCCTTCTGGGACGGATGGACGGTGGCAGAGACTCGCCATTTCTCCGCGGACCCTTCGCGCCCGTTCGCCGACGCCCTGGTGAGGGAGCGCGGCGAGGGGTACGAGTGGCTGCCCGGCCCCTCTGTGACAGCAGGCCCGAACCAGATCATCACCCAATGTGACGACTCCCCGGCCGCAAACTGAGTGGCCTGAACTCCGCTTCCGCAAGTGCCTCAACTCGGCTTGACCCAAGGGGCGTACAGGTCTTACGTTCTCAATGTGCGGCTCTCCGGAGTCGCCGCGGACGCGAAGCCCCCGGTTGTTCCCCCGTGATCGGGGGCTTCGTTCTGCCCCTCCGCTCACCGAGGGTCACCGACGGTGAGCCCGCGCCGGATCGCGTCGATCACGACCGATCGGCTTCTTCTCCCTCATCACGCACCCCCTGCGCAGGTACGATGCCCCCGGTGCGGTCAATTCCCGTCCACGTGTAGACGGTTGTGGGGGACCCGATGGACTTCGGCACACAGGGCACGCATGCCCCCGCCGAGCTCGCCTGGCTGCGTGGAATCGACGCCTACACGATGGGCGCCTATCCGCAGGCCGAGGAGGAGTTCCGTACGGCGGTGCGCATCGACCCCGGCATGGCCGACGGCTGGCTCGGCCTGCACGCGCTGCGGGTGGACACCACGACCGCGCTGCTGCGGATGTACCGCAATCGCGAGCGCTTCGGCGAGCAGCGCACCCGGCACCGCAGGACGCTCAACTCCTGGTACTGGCTGGGCTGGTGGGTGCAGCCGGTGCTCGAGAGCCCGCGGGACCTGCTCCTCGCGCACGCCTCGCACTGGCTCGACGGGCGCCATGTGCCCGAGCTCGACCGGGCGCTCGCCGGGCTCCCGCCCGTCGACGCCGACCCGCAGGTCCGCTTCCTGCACGCGTGCCGCTCGTACCTGGTCAAGGACTGGGACCAGCTGGTCCGCCACACCGAGCCGCTGGTCGACGATCCGCTGCTCGGCATCGAGGCGGGCCTCTTCGGCGGCATGGCCCGGGTGCGGCTGGAGATGTACGGGCAGGCCGAGCCGATGCTGGCCGCGGCGCTCATGCGCTGCCGCAGCGAGCAGCCGCAGCGCAAGGAGCTGCGCTACTGGCTGGCCCGGGCCCACGAGGGCACCGGCCGCACCGCCGCGGCGCTCCCGCTGTACCGGGCGGTGCACCGGATCGACCCGGCGTTCATGGACACGGCGGCCCGGCTCGCCACCATCGCGGAGTACGACGGCTTCGAGGGCCCGGACGACCCGGTCGGACTGGCCCCCGCCCTGTACGGCGGGCTCGGCGGCCAGGACGCGGTCGACGGGGAGCGGCTCGACCCGGACGGCGCGGCCGGCGAGGGGCTGCTGGTCAAGCCCGGGGCGGTGGCGCCGCCCGCGCCGCCGGAGCCCCCCGAGTTCGTCCGCCAGAAGGCGGCGGTCCCGCCGCAGCCGGTGCCGCCCCGCTTTCCGGCGAGCCCCACGGACCCGGCCCTGCTCGCCGAGGCGCTCGCGGAGCTGGAGCGGATGGTCGGCATGGAGCCGGTCAAACGGCAGGTCAAGGCCCTGTCGGCGCAGCTGGAGATGGCCCGGCTCCGCGCCGGGCAGGGCCTTCCCGTCCAGCCGCCGAAACGTCACTTTGTCTTCTCGGGCCCCTCGGGCACCGGGAAGACGACCGTCGCCCGCATCCTCGGCCGGGTCTTCTACGCGCTCGGGCTGCTCGGCGGCGACCACCTCGTGGAGGCCCAGCGGGCCGACCTGGTCGGCGAGTTCCTGGGCCAGACCGCCGTGAAGGCGAACGAGCTCATCGACTCGGCGGTCGGCGGCGTGCTCTTCGTCGACGAGGCCTACTCGCTGTCCAACAGCGGCTACAGCAAGGGCGACGCCTACGGCGACGAGGCCCTCCAGGTCCTCCTCAAGCGCGCCGAGGACAACCGCGACCACCTGGTCGTCATCCTGGCCGGCTACCCGGAGGGCATGGACCGGCTTCTCGCCACCAACCCGGGGCTGTCGTCCCGCTTCACGACCCGCGTCGACTTCCCCTCGTACCGTCCGCTCGAACTCACCGCGATCGGCGAGGTCCTCGCCGCCGCGAACGGCGACGGCTGGGACGAGGAGGCCCTGGACGAGCTGCGCTCGATCAGCGCGCACGTGGTCGACCAGGGCTGGATCGACGAGCTCGGCAACGGGCGCTTCCTGCGCACCCTGTACGAGAAGTCCTGCGCCTACCGCGACCTGCGGCTCTCCGGCTTCCCGAACACCCCGGGCCGCGAGGACCTCGCCACCCTGCGCCTGCCGGACCTCATGCAGGCGTACGGCGAGGTCCTGTCGGGCCGCGGCCCTGCGAGCCGCGGCCCGCAGGAACCTCCGGGCATCTGACCCGGACCCGCGGCCCGGGGATCCGCTCAGCCCGTCAGTGCCTCGGCCGGAGTCTCCGCCGGCACCGCGTCCGCCGGCCGTTCCGGCCTCGGAGCCGGGGCGAGGCGGTGGGCGGGGTCGCGGACCTCGCCGACCAGCATCTCCAGGACGTCCTCCAGGGCGACCAGGCCGAGGACCCGGCCGGAGGCGTCCGACACCTGGGCCAGGTGCGTCGCGGCGCGGCGCATCACGGTGAGGGCGTCGTCGAGCGGCAGCTCGGCCCGCAGCGTGGCCATCGGGCGCCAGAGCTGCTGGGGCACCGCCCGCTCGCGCTCCTCCAGGTCGAGGACGTCCTTCACGTGCACGAAGCCCATGAAGGTGCCGCGGCCCTCGCCGCGCACCGGGAAGCGGGAGTAGCCGGTCCGGACGGTCAGCTCCTCGATGACCCGCGGGCTGACCGACGGCGGGACCGTGACCAGCGCGGACGAGGGGATGAGGACGTCCGTGACGGGGCGGGTGCCCAGCTCCAGGGCGTCCTCGAGGCGCTCCTGCTCGCCCGGGTCGAGCAGACCGGCCTGGCCGGCGTCCTCGACGAGCCGGCCGAGCTGGGCACTGGTGAAGACGGCCTCCACCTCTCCCTTCGGCTCGACCTTGAAGGCCCGCAGGACCAGGCGCGCGCAGGTGTCGAGCGCGTTGGTCACCGGCCGGCAGACACGGGCGAACCCGACGAGACCGGGACCGAGCGCGAGTGCGGTGCGCTCCGGGTCGGCCATCGCCAGGTTCTTCGGGACCATCTCGCCGATGACGAGGTGGAGGAAGACCACCGCGGCGAGCGCGAGCACGTACCCGAGCGGGTGGATCAGGCCCTCCGGCACGCCCACGGCGTGGAAGACCGGTTCGAGCAGCCGGGCCACGGTCGGCTCGGCGACCGCGCCGAGCGTCAGGGAGGCGACGGTGATGCCGAACTGGGCCGCGGCCATCATCTGGGGCAGGTTCTCCAGGCCGTACAGGACCTGGCGGGCCCGCTTGCCGCCGAGCGGCTCGATCTGGCTGCGGCGCACGGAGACGAGGGCGAACTCGGCGCCGACGAAGAAGCCGTTGGCGAGTACCAGGAGGACGGCGAAGAGCAGGGGAAGCAGACTCATCGGGCCGCCTCCGCGGCGACGGGCACCGGGGCGGTGCGCACGATCCGCACCCGTTCGGCGCGGTAGCGGTCGACCTGGCGCACCGAGAGGCGCCAGCCGGGGAGTTCGGCCCGGTCGCCGGGGGCGGGGATCCGGCCGAGCAGATCGGCGACGAGCCCGGCGACCGTCTCGTACGGGCCGTCGGGCACGTCGAGTCCTATCCGGTGCAGGGTGTGCACCCGGCAGGAGCCGTCGGCCTCCCAGACCTGGGAGCCGTCCTCGGAGGGCACGGGGGCCAGTTCCGGTCGCTCGTCGGCGGCGGTGTCGTGCTCGTCGCGGACCTCGCCGACGAGTTCCTCGACGATGTCCTCGAGGGTGACGACGCCGGCGGTGCCGCCGTACTCGTCGACGACGACCGCGATGGGCTGTTCCCGGCGCAGCCGCTCCAGGAGGGCCTGGGCCGGCAGCGACTCGGGGACGAGCACCGGCGGGACGGCGATCCGGCCCACGGGGACCCGGTGCCGCTCCTGCGGGACGACGGCGAGCGCGTCCTTGAGGTGGACCATGCCGACGATCTCGTCGATCCGCTCGCGGTAGACCGGGAACCGGGACAGGCCGGTGGCCCGCGTGAGGTTGAGGACGTCGGCCGCGGTGGCGTCCGACTGCAGGGCGCTCATCTTCACCCGCGGGGTCATCACCTGCTCGGCGGTGAGCCCGCCCAGCGACAGGGTGCGTACGAAGAGGTCGGCGGTGTCCTGTTCCAGGGCGCCGGCCTGGGCCGAGTGGCGGGCGAGGGAGACCAGCTCCCCCGGGGTGCGGACCGAGTCGAGCTCGTCGGCCGGCTCCACGCCGAACAGCCGGACGAGCCGGTTGGCGACGGTGTTCAGGAGCGTGATCACCGGCCGGAACAGCGCGGAGAACACGTGCTGCGGTCGGGCGACGAAGCGCGCGACCTGGAGGGGCCGGGAGACCGCCCAGTTCTTGGGGACGAGCTCGCCGACGACCATCTGGACGGCGGAGGCGAGCAGCATGCCCACCGCCACGGCGATGCCGGAGACGGCGCCCTCGGGCAGCCCGGTCGCGGTCAGCGGCCCGTGGAGCAGCCCGGCGAGCGCGGGCTCGGCGAGCATGCCGGTGACGAGCGAGGTGATCGTGATGCCGAGCTGGGTGCCGGAGAGCTGGAAGGACAGCTCGCGCAGGGACCTGACGACGGTGCGGGCCCGGCGGTCGCCTTCGGCGGCGGCGCGCTCGGCGTCGGCGCGTTCCACGGTGACGAGGCCGAACTCGGCGGCCACGAAGAATCCGTTGGCGAGGATCAGGACGAAGGCTGCGGCGAGCAGCAGAAGGGAGACGATCATGCCGCCGCCTCGGGTGAGCGGGCGGCGCAGGTACTACCGGACGATCCGTCCATTGCCGGAGGGAGTCACTCCTCGGGTCGAAGGGCTGCCTCGCGGGCCGCCGGCGGGCGGCCCTGCACATGCGAGGCGGTGGTGCCGCTCGGCACCACCGCCACAAGAGTAGTCACGCCCGTGCCGGTACGGGCAGGGGGTCGGCCCCGTATGGGGGACGGATCAGGGTCCGCCCCCGGGTGTCCGCGGGGTCAGTCCCGCTCCGCTCCGCTGCCCCGGCTGTCGGCGAGGCCGCGCAGCGCGCGGGCGTCCTGGATGGCCTGCTGCTTGGCGATTCCCGGCTGGATGCCGAGCGCGGGCAGGCTGGTGCCGTCGCTCAGGTCGAGGAAGACCCAGGGGTCGCCGGGGCGCAGGTTGACCCGCAGGATCTCGGCCCAGGCGAGCCGGCGCGTCCGGGTGATGTTCACCACCGTGACGCCCTGCTCGTCGGCGACCACCTTGGGACGGGCGAGCAGCACCAGGACGCCGAGGAAGAGCGCCGCGGTGAACACGAAGCTGGCCCGCTCCCCCGGCCCGAGCTTCTCCAGCATCATCCCGACGGTCGTGACGACGACGAACATCGCCACTCCGGCGGTCAGCAGGACGGCCCGGGTGCGGGACGGCCGGAAGGTGACCGGGAGGGCGGGGACGGTGGGCTCGGGCATGGTGTTCCTAGCGGGCGGTGCGTCGGAGTGGGCGGCGGGTCAGAGGCGGCAGGCGTGGATGGCCGTGGTGAGGATGGCGCGGGCGCCCAGCTCGTACAGGTCGTCCATGACCTTCTGCGCCTCCTTGGAGGGGACCATGGCGCGGACGGCGACCCAGCCCTCGTTGTGCAGCGGCGAGACGGTGGGGGACTCGAGGCCGGGGGTGAGGGCGACGGCCTGCTCCAGGTGCTCGGCGCGGCAGTCGTAGTCCATCATCACGTACGACCGGGCGACGAGGACGCCCTGGAGGCGGCGCAGGAACTGCTGGACCTTGGGGTCGTCGGCCGGGGCGCCGGTGCGGCGGATGACCGTGGCCTCGGAGGTGAGGATCGGCTCGCCGATGACCTCCAGGCCGGCGTTGCGCAGGCTGGTGCCGGTCTCCACGACGTCGGCGATGACCTGGGCGACGCCCAGCTGGATCGCGGTCTCGACGGCGCCGTCGAGGTGGACCACGGAGGCGTCGACGCCCTGCTCGGCGAGGTGCTTGGCGACGATGCCCTCGTAGGAGGTGGCGATCGTCATCCCGTGGAAGTCCTCGGGGCCGTTCGCGGTGCCGGGGCGGGTGGCGTAGCGGAAGGTGGAGCGGCCGAAGTTCAGCGGCAGGATCTCCTCGGCGTTGGCGCCGGAGTCCAGGAGCAGGTCGCGGCCGGTGATGCCGATGTCGAGCCGGCCGGACGCCACGTAGATGGCGATGTCCTTGGGACGCAGGTAGAAGAACTCCACCTCGTTGTCCGGGTCGACGGTGACGAGCTCCTTGGACTCCTTGCGCTGCCGGTAGCCCGCCTCATGGAGCATCTCCATCGCAGGTCCGGAGAGGGAACCCTTGTTGGGGACGGCGATGCGCAGCATGGGGTGGGCTTCCTTTGCCTCAGGAGTTGCTGGGGTGTTCGGTGCTCGGTGTGCGGTGCGTGCTCAGAGGTGGGCGTAGACGTCGTCGAGGGAGATCCCGCGGGCGACCATCATCACCTGGACGTGGTACAGCAGCTGCGAGATCTCCTCGGCGGCGGCTTCCTTGCCCTCGTACTCGGCGGCCATCCAGACCTCGGCGGCCTCCTCGACGACCTTCTTGCCGATGGCATGGACGCCCTTGCCGACCAGTTCCGCGGTGCGGGAGGTCGCCGGATCGCCGTTCTCGGCCTTGAGCTTGAGCTCGGCGAAGAGCTCTTCGAAGGTTTTGTTCGCCATGATGTCCTAAGAGTACGGGGTGTGAGAGGCCGGGCGCTCAGCGCCTCCATCAGGTGGGACGGAGGGCGGAGCGGGCACTCAGCGCCAGGGCTCGCTGACCGTGCGCAGCGTGGTCGCGGTGGCGACGGCGGCGGTGACGGCCTCGTGGCCCTTGTCCTCGCGGGAGCCTTCGAGACCGGCCCGGTCGAGGGCCTGCTCCTCGTTGTCGACGGTCAGAACGCCGAATCCGACGGGTACGCCGGTGTCGATCGAGACCTGGGTGAGGCCGTGGGTGACGCCCTGGCACACGTACTCGAAGTGCGGCGTTCCGCCGCGGATGACGACACCGAGCGCCACGATGGCATCGTAGCCGCGCCCGGCGAGCACCTTGGCCACGACCGGGAGCTCGAAGCTGCCGGGGACGCGGAGCAGGGTGGGCTCCTCGATGCCGAGCTCGTTCAGCGCGCGCAGGGCGCCGTCGACGAGGCCGTCCATGATCTTCTCGTGCCACTGGGCCGCGATGACCGCGACGCGGAGGTCGCCGCAGTTCTTCACGCTGAGGACGGGTGCGCCCTTGCCGCTCATGTTGCTCCTTGCCGGTGTACGTACGCGTTACGGACGATGAAGGGGTACGGGATTACTGGTTGCCGCAGGTGCCGGCCGGAGTGCCTTCCAGCCAGGGCAGGTCGTGGCCCATCCGGTCCCGCTTGGTGCGCAGGTAGCGGAGGTTGTGCTCGCCCGCCTGGACGGGCATGGGCTCGCGGCCCTCGACGGTCAGGCCGTGCCGGGTGAGGGCGTCGATCTTGTCGGGGTTGTTGGTCATGAGCCGCAGGGTGCGGACCCCGAGGTCGGTCAGGATCTGCGCGCCGGCCGCGTAGTCGCGGGCGTCGGCGGGCAGGCCCAGCTCCAGGTTGGCGTCGAGGGTGTCGCGGCCGCGCTCCTGGAGCTCGTACGCGCGCAGCTTGGAGAGCAGGCCGATGCCGCGGCCCTCGTGGCCCCGGAGGTAGACGACGACTCCGCGCCCGGCCTCGGTGATGCGGTCCATGGAGGCTTCCAGCTGGGGGCCGCAGTCGCAGCGCAGCGAGTGGAAGACGTCGCCGGTGAGGCACTCGGAGTGGACCCTGACGAGGACGTCCTCGCCGTCGCCGATCTCGCCGTGGACGAGGGCGACGTGCTCGACGCCGTCGACGGTGGAGCGGTAGCCGTACGCGGTGAAGTCGCCGTGCCGGGTGGGCAGGTGGACCTCGGCCTCGCGGCGGACGGTCGGTTCGGCGCTGTGCCGGTAGGCGATCAGGTCCTCGATGGAGATGATCGTCAGGCCGTGCTTGCGGGCGAACGGGATCAGCTCGGGCAGCCGCAGCATGACGCCGTCCTCGCCGGCGATCTCGACGATCGCGCCGGCCGGGCGGAGTCCGGCGAGACGGGCGAGGTCGACGGCGGCCTCGGTGTGCCCGTTGCGGGCGAGGACGCCGCCGGGCTTGGCGCGCAGCGGGAAGATGTGGCCGGGGCGGACGAAGTCACCGGGCTCGTAGGTCCCGGCGGCCAGCATGCGCAGGGTGGTGGCGCGGTCGGCGGCGGAGATTCCGGTGCTGACGCCGTGGGCGGCGCTCGCGTCGACGGAGACCGTGAAGGCGGTCTTCATGGACTCGGTGTTGTCGTCCACCATCTGCGGCAGCCGGAGGCGCTCCAGCTCCTCGCCCTCCATGGGGGCGCAGATCAGTCCGCGGCATTCGCTCATCATGAAGGCGACGACCTCGGGGGTGGCCTTCTCGGCTGCGATGACGAGGTCGCCCTCGTTCTCGCGGTCCTCGTCGTCCACGACGACGACGGGGCGACCGGCGGCGATGTCCGCGATGGCCTGCTCGACGGGGTCGAGGACGAGGTCGGTGGCGTCCCACAGGCGCTTCTGGGGGGCTGCGTGCAGCGCATCGGGAAGGGCGGGGGTGGGCGACGGACGGGCGCTCATGCGTGAGCTCCTTCCAGAGCGGCGGGGGCGGCGGCGCGGGACCGGAGCCACCAGTCGCGCATGCCCCAGATGACGAGGGCGAAGTAGATGACGTAGACCAGGCCGGAGAAGGCGAGTTCGCTCTTGAAGGCGAGGGGGACGCCCACGAGGTCGACGAGGAGCCAGGCGAACCAGAACTCGACCAGGCCGCGGGCCTGGGCGACCATCGCGACGAGGGTGCCCACGAAGATGTACGCGTCGGCCCACGGGCTCCAGGAGAGCGAGGGGTAGAGGGTGAAGAGGCCGCCGACGGCGAGGGTGCCGAGGGCCGCGCCGGCCAGCAGCACCCCGCGCTCCTTCCAGCTGGCGAAGCGGACGGCGATGGAGCCGTCCTGGGCCTGCTGCCGGCCGCGGTTCCACTGCCACCAGCCCCAGGCGGCGACGCCGATGACGAGGAGCTGCTTGCCGACGCCGCCGGCCAGGTGGGCGGAGGCGTAGGCGCCGACGAGGATCAGGCCGGAGAGCAGCTGGGCGGGCCAGGTGAGGATGGAGCGGCGCCAGCCGAGGGCCAGGGCGACCAGACCGATCGTGTTGCCGATCATGTCGGACCACATGATGTGCTGGCCGAAGACGGTGAACGCCTCGGAGTTGAGCCAGTTCACTTGACGTTCTCCTGTGCGTTCGGGCCGAGCAGGCGCTCGACGTACTTGGCGATGACGTCCACCTCGAGGTTGACCGGGGCGCCGCTCTGCTTGAGGCCGAGCGTGGTCAGGGCGAGGGTGGTGGGGATGAGGCTGATGGTGAACCAGTCGTCGCCGACCTCGACCACGGTGAGGCTGACGCCGTCGACCGTGATGGAGCCCTTCTCGACGACGTAGCGCGCGAGCGGGGCGGGCAGGCCGACCTTGACGATCTCCCAGTGCTCGGAGGGCTCGCGCTCCAGGATGGTGCCGGTGCCGTCCACGTGGCCCTGGACGATGTGGCCGCCGAGACGCCCGCCGACGGCCATGGGCCGCTCCAGGTTGACGCGGGAGCCGACCTCCAGGGCGCCCAGGGAGGAGCGCTTGAGGGTCTCGGCCATCACGTCGGCGGTGAACTCGCCGTCGCCGAACTCGACGACCGTGAGGCAGACGCCGTTGACGGCGATCGAGTCGCCGTGCTGGGCGCCTTCGGTGACCACGGGCCCGCGCAGGCGGAAACGGGAGGCGTCCGCCAGCTGCTCGACGGCGACGACCTCGCCCAGCTCTTCGACGATTCCGGTGAACACGGTCAGGCTCCCTTGGTGGTCGGGACGGCGGTGATGCGGACATCGGGTCCGACGCGCTCGGCCTCGGTGACGTGGAGGCGCAACGCGTCGGTGATGGTGGTGATTCCGGCGTCGGCGAGGGCGTGCGGGCCGGCGCCGAGGAGGACGGGGGCGAGGTAGCCGACGACCTGGTCGACGGCGCCCGCGGCGACGAAGGAGCCGGCGAGCGTGGGGCCGCCTTCGAGGAGCACGGAGCGGACACCCCGCTCGTGCAGCCCGTCGAGGAGCTCGGTCACGTCGATCCGGCCCTGGTGCAGGGGCAGTCGGAGCAGTTCGACGCCGGGCAGGTGTCCGGTGTCGGCGTCCTCGCCGACGACCAGCAGGGTGGGCGCGGCGTCGTCGAGGAGGCGGGCGGTGGGGCGGATCCCGGCGCGGGTGTCGACGGCGACCCGCAGCGGCTGGACGGCTCCGTCGATGCCGCGTACGGCGAGGTGGGGGTTGTCGGCGCGCAGGGTCCCGCCGCCGACGAGGACGGCGTCGGACTCGGCGCGCAGCCGGTGCACGTCGGCGCGGGACTCGGCGGAGCTGATCCAGCGGGAGGTGCCGTCGGCGGCGGCGATCCGGCCGTCGAGGGTGGCGGCGTACTTCCAGCGGACGAAGGGGCGGCCACGGCGGACGGAGGTGAGCCAGGCGAGGTTGCCGGTCTCGGCCTCGTCCTCCAGGAGGCCCTGCTCGACTTCGACACCGGACGCGCGCAGGGTGTCGGCACCGCCCGTGGCCTGCGGGTTCGGGTCGCCGACGGCGTAGACGACGCGGGCGATCCCGGCCTCGACGAGGGCCTGGGCGCAGGGGCCGGTGCGGCCGGTGTGGTTGCAGGGTTCGAGGGTGACGTACGCGGTGCCGCCGCGGGCCAGGACACCGGCCTCACGCAGCGCGTGGGTCTCGGCGTGCGGGCCGCCGGCGCGCTGGTGGTAGCCCTCGCCGACCTGGTGGCCGGAGGCGTCGGTGATGACGCAGCCGACGACGGGGTTGGGACTGGTGGAGCCGAGACCGTGGGCGGCGAGCGCGACCGCGCGTCGCATGGCGGTGATGTCGGCCTGGGTGGCCACCGGGTCCTCCTGCCTCTTCGGGCACGGACTCCGGGGCCTGTCGATGACGACAGAGAGCGGATACGACGGCCTTGCACAGGGTGCGCCGAAGCCGAGAGTCCTCCGGTGCACCTGCCGATCCCTGGGGACCGGTACGGCGACCAGCGGACGTACGGCCGGCTCACCCCTGAGTAGGGGTCGCCCGCCGCGCACTGCCTCCCATCCGGACTTTCACCGTCGGTCCAGGAATTTCACCTGGTCAACCGGCCGCTGGCTGCGGACGGGTCGCGGACTATACCGCCGGTTCGGAATTACACCGACCCCGGAGTGCGCTGCTGCTGATACAGGGCCAGTGTGCCACGGCCGGGGACCGGCCATACGGGTGAGGCCCTGTGGGCTGGCTCACAGTCGGCGCTCGACCGCCCACAGAACTCCGCTTTGGTCCAGACCTATTGACGCACTGGTCTAGTCCTCTTAATCTCCGTGTCACCTCCGAGGTACGGCCCGCCGGTGTGCGCACTCCACGGGCCCGACACGACCCACCCCCTTGTTCGTTGTGTTCTGCCGACCTCCCCTGGAGGAACCGAACGTGCTGTCCCCCACGAAGAAGAGAGCGAGCCTGCTCGCGTCCGGCGCCGCCGTCGCCGGCCTGCTGATCAGCTCCCTCGCAGCCGGCGGCGTCTCGTACGCGGCCGACAACGAGTCCTGTCGGCCGGACGGGCTCTACAAGACCCCCGGCGTCGACGTCCCGTACTGCTCGGTCTACGACGCCGACGGCCGCGAGAAGATGGGCGCGGACCACCAGCGCCGGGTCATCGGCTACTTCACCGGTTGGCGCACGGGGAAGAACGGCCAGCCGGCGTACCTCGCCAAGGACATCCCGTGGGACAAGATCACCCACATCAACTACGCCTTCGGTCACGTCGGCGGCGACAACAAGCTGTCCGTGGGTGCGGACGGTCCGGACAACGCGGCCACCGGAATGACCTGGCCCGGTGTCGCGGGCGCCGAGATGGACCCGGCGTACGCCTACAAGGGCCACTTCAACCTGCTCAACAAGTTCAAGAAGCAGCACCCGAACGTCAAGACGCTGATCTCGGTCGGCGGCTGGGCGGAGACCGGCGGCTACTTCGACGACAACGGCGGCCGGGTGAACTCCGGCGGCTTCTACTCGATGGCGACCAACGCCGACGGGTCGGTCAACCAGGCCGGGATCGACACCTTCGCCAACTCGGCCGTCGACTTCATCCGGAAGTACGGCTTCAACGGCGTCGACATCGACTACGAATACCCGACGACGATGAAGGACGCGGGCAACCCGCTCGACTGGCAGCTCGCCAACGCGCGCCGCGCCGGTCTCGTCCAGGGCTACGCGGCCCTGATGAAGTCCCTGCGCGGGAAGCTCGACACGGCCGGCGCCGCCGACGGCAGGCACTACATGCTGACCGTCGCCGCGCCCTCCTCCGGCTACCTGCTGCGCGGCATGGAGACCTTCCAGATGCAGAAGTATCTGGACTACGTCAACATCATGTCCTACGACCTGCACGGCGCCTGGAACGAGTACGTCGGCCCGAACGCCTCGCTCTTCGACGACGGCAAGGACGCCGAGCTCGCCGCCGCCAACGTCTACGGCTCCGCGCAGTACGGCAACATCGGCTACCTCAACACCGACTGGGCCTACCACTACTTCCGCGGCTCGATGCCGGCCGGCCGGATCAACATCGGCCTGCCGTACTACACCCGCGGCCACAAGAACGTGCAGGGCGGCACCGACGGCCTGTGGGGCAAGGCCGCCGCGACCAGCTGCCCGGCCGGCGCCGGTCTGACCAAGTGCGGCGACGGTGCGGTCGGCATCGACAACCTGTGGCACGACAAGGACACCAACGGGCAGGAGTCGCCCGCCGGTTCCAACCCGATGTGGCACGCGAAGAACCTCGAGAAGGGGATCGTCGGCGACTACGTCACCCAGTACGGCTTCCCCGCGAACACCACGCTGACCGGCACCTACGCCCGCAGGTACGACGCGACCCTGGTCGCCCCGTGGCTGTGGAACGCCCAGAAGAAGGTCTTCCTCTCCACCGAGGACGAGCAGTCCGTGGCCGCCAAGGCCGACTACGTGGTCGACCGCGGCATCGGCGGCACGATGGTCTGGGAGATGGCCGGCGACTACGCCTGGAACGCCACCAAGGGCCAGTACGAGATGGGCTCGACGCTCACCTCGCTGATGTACGACAAGTTCAAGGCCGCCACCCCCTACGGCGCGAAGAAGTCGAACAAGGCGCTGCCGACGCAGGCCGTGAACGTGGGTGTGGAGTTCACCGAGTTCAAGCTGGGCGACTCCAACTACCCGATCACCCCCAAGATCAAGATCACCAACAACACCGCGACCGCGCTGCCGGGCGGCACCGAGTTCCAGTTCGACTACGGGACCTCGGCCCCGGGCAACGCCTCCGACCAGTCCGGCTTCGGCACCAAGGTGATCAGCAGCGACCACACCGGCAGCAACGTGGGCGGCCTGAAGGGGGACTTCCACCGGGTGTCCCTGAAGCTCCCGGCCTGGCAGTCGCTCGCCCCGGGCGCGAGTGTCGACCTCGCGTTCAACTACTACCTGCCGGTCTCGACCCCGTCGAACTGGACGGTGACGATCAACGGCACGGCGTACGCCCTCGCCGGCGACCTGGCGCGCGGCACGACGCCGGTGGAGCCGGGCACGACGACCCCGCCCACCACGCCTCCCACCACCCCGCCCACGACTCCCCCGACGACCCCGCCCACGACCCCGCCGACGACGCCGCCCACCGGCTGCACCGCCCCGGCGTACGTGGCCGGCCAGGTCTACACCGGCGGCACGCTCGTCTCCCACAAGGGCCACACCTGGAAGGCCCAGTGGTGGACCCAGAACGAGGAGCCGGGCACGACCGGCGACTGGGGCGTCTGGAAGGACCAGGGCGCCTGCTGAACCGCACCGCCTGACCGGCGGGTCCCCCTCCCCTGACCCGCCGGCCGCGGCACGCGCCCATCGGTCCGCACTCCGAGAACCCCCGGTGGCGGTCTCACGGCCCTTGCCGCCGCCGGGTCCTCCCCGCCCGCGCCGCGTCCCCCTGTCCGGGGCGCGGCGCGGCCGCGTTCGTCAGGGGAACAGGGCGTCCTGGGCCGCGTCGCGGGCGGTCAGGAGGGCGCCGCGCAGGATGGCCGCGTCGCCCAGGGTGGTGGCGCGCACCTCGGTGCGCAGCGGGGAGAGGTCCGCGAGGCGGGCCTCGACCCGGGCGGCGAGCTCGGGGCCCCCACGGTGGCCGGTCTCGCCGGCGAGCACCACGCAGCCGGGGTCGAGGACGGCGGCGACGGAGGCCGCGCCGATGGCGAGGCGCTCGGCGAGGGCGTCGACGAAGGGCTGGTGGCCGGATTCCAGGGCGGTGTCCGGGTCCAGGCCGTGGGCGCGCGCGAGGGCGTCGACGGCGGCGACGCAGGCCAGCTCGTCGAAGCCGCCGTCGCAACCGTGCGCGGAGGGCAGCCGGGAGGTGCCCGGCACCGGCAGGAAGCCGATCTCGCCCGCCCCGCCGGAGGCCCCGCGGCGCAGCCGCCCGTCGAGAACGACGGCGGCGCCGACGCCCTGGCCGAGCCAGAGCAGCACGAAGGTGTCGCGGCCCTCGCGCGCGGCGCCCTCGCGGAGTTCGGCGACGGCGGCCAGGTTCACCTCGTTCTCCACGAGGACCGTGGCCGGCAGCCGGTGCTGGAGGGCGGCGACCAGGCGCCGGTGCCATGCGGGGAGCTGCGCGGTGTCCCGCAGCTCCCGGGTGGCCGGGTCGATGAGTCCGGGCGCGCCGACGGTGACGCTGTGCAGCCGGGCGGCGCCGGCCTCGGCGGCGGTGCGTTCGAGGAGAGCGACGGCGCGGTCGACGGCGGGGCCGGGGGCGGCGCCGTCGCCGACGGGGAGGGATGCCTCGGCGAGGGTCGTGCCGAGGAGGTCGGAGACCACCACGGACACCGAGGTGGTGCGCACGTCGAGGGCGGCGAGGTGGGCGCGGTCGGCGACGATCCCGTACAGCCTGGCGTTGGGGCCGCGGCGCTCGGCCCCGGCCTCGCCGACGACATGGACGAGTCCCGAGCCGCTGAGCCGTTCGACGAGGTCGGCGACGGTGGGGCGGGACAGTCCGGTGAGCGTCTTGAGCTGGGTCGCCGTCAACGGGCCCTCGTCCTGGAGCAGGCGCAGGGCGAGCCGGTCGTTGATGGCCCGTGCGGTGCTCGGGGATGCGGCCATGCGGCGATCCTCTCAGACGACGTCGGGCTTCCGTTTTTCCGCCTCGGGCCCCGCCCACTATTTATCAGGCAGGGTTCCTGATAGTTTACGCGCTCCAGACTGTACGCACGGCCACACCGGCTCCGGGGAGGGCACACGACATGGCGGACGGAACCGTCTTCACCACCCAGCGGCTACGGCGGGCCCGGTTCGCCGTGGCCGCCGTCTTCTGCGTCCACGGCGCCGTGACCGGCAGTTTCGCCACCCGCATCCCGTGGATCCAGGAGCACGCCGGGGTCGGCGCCGGCCAGCTCGGGCTCGCCCTCGCCTTCCCGGCGATCGGCGCCTCGCTGGCGATGCCGCTGGCCGGCGCGATCAGCCACCGCTTCGGCGCCCGCACCGCGCTGCGCGGGCTGCTCGCGTTGTGGACCCTCTCGCTGACCCTGCCCTCGCTCGCGCCGAACATCTACGGACTGTGCGCGGCCCTCCTGGTGTACGGCGCCACCGCCGGCATGTCCGACGTCGCCATGAACGCGCTCGGCGTCGAGACCGAGAACCGGCTCGGCCGCTCGATCATGTCCGGCCTGCACGGCATGTGGAGCGTGGGCGCCCTGCTCGGCTCGGCCGCCGGCACCGTGGCCGCCCATCTCGGCGGCGACGCCCGGCTGCACCATCTGCTCGCCGCCCTGGTCCTCACCGTGCTCGGCCTGATCAGCTGCCAGGGCGTGCTCGACCTGCACAGCGCCCCCGAGGAGGAGGCGCCGCCACGCTTCGCGCTGCCCCCGAAGTCCGCCCTGGTCATCGGCGCCATCGGCTTCTGCGGGGTCTTCGCCGAGGGCGCGAGCCTCGACTGGTCGGCGGTCTACCTCAAGGACGAGCTGGGCACCTCCGCCGGTCTCGCCGCGGCCTCGACCACCGCGTTCGCCCTCACCATGGCCGTGGCCCGGCTCGTCGGCGACCGCGTCGTGGACCGCTTCGGCGCCGTGCGCACCGTGCGGGTGGGTGGTCTGGCGGCCACGCTCGGCGGCCTGCTCGTGGTCTTCGCCCCGCACGCGGCGCTCGCGATGGCCGGCTTCGGCCTGATCGGGCTCGGGGTCGCGGTCGTCGTCCCGCTCGCCTTCGCCGCCGCCGGCCGCAGCGGCCCGAACCCCAGCCAGGCCATCGCGGGCGTCGCCACCATCACGTACACCTCGGGCCTCGTCGCCCCCTCGGCGATCGGTGGTATCGCCAACGCGACCTCGCTGGTCCTCTCCTTCGGCCTCGTCACGCTGCTCACCTTCGGCCTCGTCGTCGGCGCGGGCGTGCTGCGGCCCGGTGCCCGCACCAGGACGGGGGACGCGGCCGAGGCCGACGCCGTGCAAGGGGTCCGCTGACCTGCGGCGCATTACCATGTGGCTGATCTTTTTCGGCTCCGACACGGCGGGGCCGGAAGCCATCGGAACCCGGAGAACTGGAGCGACCCCATGAGCCTCGGCGTGCGCTGGACCCTGCACGGCGACGGGAGGACACCCGCACCGGGAGCCGTCGTCCGGCCGGACGAGCGCCTCTCCTGGCCCCGTACGGTCGGCCTCGGCGCCCAGCACGTGGTGGCGATGTTCGGCGCCTCGTTCGTGGCTCCGGTCCTCATGGGTCTCGACCCCAACCTCGCGATCATGATGTCCGGTGTCGCCACCGTGATCTTCCTGCTCGCGACCCGCGGGACGGTCCCGTCGTACCTGGGCTGCTCGCTCTCCTTCGTCGGCGTCGCCGCGGCGATCCGGGCCTCGGGCGGCACCAGCGCCACCGTGACCGGCGCGGTCTTCGTGGTCGGCGCGGCGCTGTTCCTCGCGGGCCTGGCGGTGCGGAAGTTCGGCGCGCGGATCATCCACGCGGCCATGCCGCCGATCGTCACCGGCGCCGTGGTCATGCTGATCGGCTTCAACCTGGCCCCGGTCACCGCGGCCACCTACTGGCCGCAGGACCAGTGGACCGCGCTGCTCGTCATGTTCTTCAGCGGCCTGGCCGTGGTCTGCCTGCGCGGCTTCTGGTCGCGGATCGCGATCTTCCTGGGCCTGATCTTCGGCTACGGCATCTCCTGGATCTTCGACCTGGTCTTCGGCAAGATCCACTCGATCTCCCCGAGCGGCCAGGTCACCGACCACTGGCGGCTCGACCTCTCCGGCGTCGGCAAGGCCGACTGGATCGGCCTGCCCTCCCTGCACGGCCCCAGCTTCGAGTGGTCCGCGATCCTCGTCGCGCTGCCCGTGGTCATCGCGCTGATCGCCGAGAACGCCGGACACGTCAAGGCCGTCGGCGAGATGACCGGCGACGCGCTGGACGGCAAGCTCGGCACCGCCATCGCCGCCGACGGAGCCGCCTCGATGCTGTCCACCGCGGTCGGCGGCCCGCCGAACACCACGTACTCCGAGAACATCGGCGTCATGGCCGCCACCCGGGTCTACTCCACCGCCGCCTACTGGGCCGCGGCCGGCTTCGCCCTGCTCTTCGGTCTGTGCCCCAAGTTCGGCGCGATCGTCGCCGCCATCCCCGGCGGCGTGCTCGGCGGCATCACGGTGATCCTCTACGGCATGATCGGCCTGCTCGGCGCCCAGATCTGGATCAACGCCAAGGTCGACCTGCGCAACCCGCTCAACCTGGTCCCCGCCGCGGCGGGCATCATCATCGGCGTCGGCGGCGTGAAGCTCACCTTCACCGACACCTTCGAGCTCGGCGGCATCGCGCTCGGCACGCTCGTGGTCATCACCGGCTACCACGTGCTGCGGGCCTTCGCCCCGGCGCACATGAAGGAGCAGGAGCCACTGCTGGACGCCGGCACGAGCTCCTACGAGACCGGCACCGAGGAGACGTCGAAGAACTGAGTGATTCGCCCGTTCTGGGGAAGCCGGGCCCGAGGAGTTCCCTCCCGGGCCCGGCGGCTGGGAGCCTGCCCCCATGGCGCAGACCCAGCAGACCAGCCGGAAGATCGGGCCGTTCGTGGCGGTCGACCCCGTGGTGGACCGGATGCGGTCGCTTCGCGCGGCCTGGCACCCGGCGGACGGGGTCGCGGTGTTCAACCGGGTCTACCTGACGGTGACCGAGGAGATCGGCCGGGCCATCGAGGCGGGCACCTTCACCGACCGGCGGGCCGCCGCCACCCTCGACGTGCGCTTCGCCCAGCGCTATCTCGCGGTCGTCGACTCCGTCGCGACCGGCCGCCCGGCGCCGGCCTGCTGGCGGCCGCTCTTCCACTACCGGCGCCACCCCGGCGTCCGGCCGCTGCAGTTCGCGCTCGCCGGGATCAACGCGCACATCGGGCACGACCTGGCCCTCGCGGTGGTGGACACCTGCCGGGCCCTGGACTGCGCGCCCGCGGACCTGGAGGACGAGTTCGACCGGGTCGGCGACGTCCTCGTGCTGCTGGAGGAGCGCATCCGGGACGAACTGATGCCGGGCCCGGACCTCCTGGAGATCGCGGACCCGCTGACGCATCTGCTCGGCTGCTGGAGCCTGGACCGGGCCCGCGACGGGGCCTGGCTCGCCGCCCGCTCGCTGTGGCAGCTGCGGCGGCTGCCCGACCTGGCCGAGGAGTTCACCGAACGCCTCGACCGGTCGGTAGGGCTGGTGGGGCGGATGCTGCTCACCCCGCTCGCCCGGCCCTGAGGGTGCGGAGGCTCAGTCCTCCGGCAGCTCGACGGGGGCGATCTCGTCGTACACGTCGCCCGGACCGGGGTTGGTGCTGTCGGTGGCGC
Source organism: Streptomyces sp. NPDC101191 (assembly GCF_044767915.1). Taxonomy (NCBI): domain Bacteria; kingdom Bacillati; phylum Actinomycetota; class Actinomycetes; order Kitasatosporales; family Streptomycetaceae; genus Streptomyces; species Streptomyces sp. NPDC101191. Next base: position 404,347 of record NZ_JBIWOU010000007.1, on the reverse strand, counting down.
CGCCGAAGTGGTGCATGACGCCCCAGACCGCGTTGAGCGCCGTCTGCACCGCGCCCTCGGCCCAGCCGGCCGTCCACGAGATGTCGTCGCCGGCCAGGAAGATGCCCCGCTTGTCCTCGGGCAGGCGGTCCTGCATGAAGTGCGTGAACAGGCGGCGCTGGTAGCGGTAGTGGCCCGGCAGGTTGGCCTTGAAGGCGCCCATGAAGTAGGGCTCGTTCTCCCAGGAGACCGTCACCGGGTTGCCGATGATGTGCTTCCGGATGTCGACCTTCGGGTAGATCTCGCCGAGCGACTTCAGCATGACCTCCATGCGCTCGTTCGCGGACAGCGGCAGCCACTTCAGGCTGTCGTCGCACCACGTGTACGAGAGGCAGATGGTGGCCGGCTTGTCCGGGCCGTCGTCCAGGAGGTAGGTGCCGCGGGTCATCCGGTCGGTGAGCGTCATCGACATGACGTCACGGCCGGTCTCCTCGTCCTTGTCCAGCCAGAACGGCCGGTCCACGGGCACGAACAGCTTCGAGGACTCCATGTAGTGGGTCCGCTCCATCGCCGTCCAGTGGTCGATCGGGAAGAGCGAGTCGTCGCACGCGATCTTGGACAGCAGCATCCACGACTGGGCGGTGAAGATCGCCGCCTGGTACGTACGGATGTCGCCGGACGCGTCGGTCACGGTGATCCGGTTGCCGGCGGCGCGGGTCAGACGGGTCACGGCCGGGCGGGGGGTTCCCTCGTGGAGGGAGCTCAGCGAGGTGCCCTGGGCCCAGTGCAGGATCTTCTCCGGCTCGCGCTCCCACAGGCGCAGCGGCAGCTGCTGCGAGCCGCCGACGATGCCGCGGTGGTGGTCGTCCGCCTCGGTGTAGACGACCCGGAGGATCTCCAGGATGGAGTTCGGGAAGTCGGTGTCCCAGCCGCCGGTGCCGAAGCCGACCTGGCCGAAGATCTCGCGCTTGCGGAAGGACTGGAAGGCCTCGGACTTGCAGAGGAAGCCGTAGAAGGTCTCGTCGTCGAGCTTCTCGACGAGCTTGGCCCAGATCTCGCGGATGCGCGGGACGTCGCGCTCGCGCATCGCCCGGTTCATGTCGGAGAAGTCGGCGCCCTCGTCGAGGCAGGCGCTCCACGCCGCGGCGACGTCGCGGTAGATCTGCGGCAGGTCGTCGATGGTCTCGGCGTAGTGGGTCTCGCCCTTGAGGTCGACGACGGTCGACGGGGTGGCCTCGGCAAGCGGGTTGGGGAACGGCGTGGTCTCCAGGCCGACCAGGTCGATGTAGTGCTGGAGCGCGGTCGAGGAGGGCGGGAACCGCATCGCGCCCATCTCGGCCGTCAGACCCTCGGTCTCCGGGCCCTCGAAGCCGACGGTGCGCAGCCGGCCGCCGATCTGGTCGGCCTCGTAGACGACGGGCTTGAGGCCCATCTTCATCAGCTCGTACGCGGCGATGATGCCGGACAGACCGCCGCCGATGATCGCGACCTCGGTGCCGTGCTCGGTGGCGGGGACCTGCCCGAGACCGGCCGGGTGGGCCAGGAAGTCGTCGTAGGCGTACGGGAAGTCCGGGCCGAACATGGTGATCGGCGGCTGCTGCTCGTCGGCGTGCTCGACGGCGTTGGGCACGGTGGACGTCATGGGGTACGGACTCCTTGCACGAAGCGGTGAAGCTGGGGGAGGAAGGGCGGGGGCGGCTCAGGCTCGGTCGTGGACCAGGGGGCCGTACAGGCCGGGGCGCCGGTCGCGGAGGTAGGGGTTCTCCGCGCGGGAGGCCGCGAGGAAGTCGGTGTCGACGTCGCCGATGACCAGGTCCTCGCCCCGACCGGCGCGGGCCCGGGCGGTGCCGTCGGGGGCGGCGAGCGTGGACAGGCCGACGAACTCGAAGTCGCCCTCGGGGCCGGTCCGGTTGGCGTACGCGATGTAGATCTGGTTCTCGAAGGCGCGTACCGGGACGACGGACTCGGGGACCACCTCGGCCGGGTGCATGAGCGCGGTCGGCACCAGGAGGAGGTCGGTGCCGGCCAGCGCCTGCGCCCGTACGTTCTCGGGGAACTCGACGTCGTAGCAGATCATCAGGCCGACGGTGAGGCCGGCGAGCTCCGCCTGGACGACGGCGCGGTCGCCGGGCGTGAACCACTTCAGCTCGAAGTCGCCGAAGAGGTGGGTCTTCCGGTAGTGCGCGAGCACGGCGCCGTCGGCACCGAAGAGCTGCGCGGAGTTGTGGAGCACCCCGTGCGCCTCGGTGTCGCGCTCCGGGTAGCCGTAGCCGACGGCAAGGCCGTGGCGGACCGCGATCTCGGCGACGGCCTTCGCGGAGGGCCCGTCGGAGGGCTCCGCGAGGCGGGCGATGTCGGCGCCGATGGCGTAGCCCGTGAGGAAGAGCTCGGGGGCGAGGAGCAGCCCGGCGCCGGCGGCCGCGGCGCGGCCCGCCGCCTCGTCGAGGATCTTCAGATTCGCGGCCACGTCACCGAGCTGTCCGGAGCTCTGGAGCAGGGCGGTGCGCAGCGCGGGCATGGGCGATCCTCGGGTGACGGAAGGTGAGGGAGAAATTCAAAGGGAAGACGTCAAAAACGGTACGGTTTCGGGCTCTCCCGGGACAAGGCGAGACCGTTGCGGACCGACCGCCGAACCGTTGCGCGATCGTCGGCCTCGACGGCGATTCGTTGCGCGTGGCTGCGACCCGGGTCGTACGGCGCCCCCGCCGCGTGGCGGAGGCAGGGACCGTTCCCAGGCCCGACGCCGTGCCGCGGCCGGGGCGGAAGAGTGGTGGTCGTCCGGTTGACCTGCCGAAAGGACCGAAACGACATGGACCGCCGCACGAAGATCGCCGCCGTGGCCGCCGCTCTGCTGATCACCGCCGGAGCGGCCGGCTCCGCCACCGCGTCGGGCGACGGGAAGGGGGGCGTGCGGGAGGCCGCCGCGTTGACCGGCACCGCGAAGCTCTACCGGCCCGCCGGCGACGACATCACCTTCAGCTTCGACGCGCATCTGGCGGCGAAGGACCGGAACGATCCGCTGGCCGCCACCGGTACCTTCCGCTACAGCCACTACAAGGGGGACTGGGGCGGCACCGCCGAGGTGAAGGTCGACTGCCTCGCGACGGGCGGCGAGGTGGCCACGGTCACCGGCATCGTCACCGCGACCGACGTGCCGGGCCTCCTGCACAAGCGGGTCGGCGTGTCGGTGTACGACAACGGCAGGCACGACCGGCTGGGCTACAGCTGGCTGGCGTCCGACCCGACGAAGGACGAGGTGCCGCCCTGCAACAGCGCCGCCCCGTACGAGCGGGTCAGGGCCGGCACCGGCGACTTCACGGTGCTGCCCTGGCGGTTCGCGTACCCGGCCGAGTAGTCCGCAGGAAGCCGGCCGGTCCGCCGAGGGCCGAGCAGGCCGCAGACCGCCCCACGGGGGTGGGCGGGCGAGGGGCGGTGCGGGAACCACGGCCCGCGCCGCCCGGACCCGCCGGCCCGCGGGGCACGCCCTACGCGGGCGAGCCGGAGGAGAAGCGCCGCAGCAGCGGCGAGAGCACCAGGACGGACTTGGTCCGCTCCACGAAGGGCTCGCCCGCGATCCGCTCCAGGACGCGCTCGAAATGGCGCATGTCGGAGGCGAAGACCTGGACGACGGCGTCCGCGTCACCGGTCACGGTCGACGCGGACACCACCTCGGGGTACCGCTCCAGACCTCGCCGGATGTCCTCCGGCGAGGTGTTGTGGCGGCAGTAGATCTCGACGAACCCCTCCGTCTCCCAGCCCAGCGCCGCCGGGTCCACCCGGACGGTGAAGCCGGTGATGGCACCCTCGGCCCGGAGCCGGTCCACGCGCCGCTTCACGGCGGGCGCCGAGAGTCCGACGAGCGAGCCGATGTCGGCGTAGCTGCGGCGGGCGTCTTCCGCGAGGGCGTGGACGATGCGTTCGTCGAGGTCGTTGAGTCGCACTACGGGTGGATCACTTCTCTGCGGGGGCCTCTGCCAGGGCCGGGGCCGTGGCCAGTCGGGAGCGGCGCATGCCGTACAGGAAGTAGAACACGAGTCCCGCGACCATCCAGCAACCGAAGACCACCCAGGTGACCGAGTCGAGGCTGAACATGTTGTACGCGCAGAAGACGAAACCGAGCACCGGGAAGACCGGACCGAGCGCCACCTTGAAGGTGCGCGGCATGTCGGGGCGCGAGTAGCGGAGCATGATCACAGCGATGTTGACCAGCGCGAAGGCGAAGAGGGTGCCGATGCTGGTGGCGTCGACGAGCTTGCCGAGCGGGATGACCGAGGCGAGGGCGGCGCAGAACAGCGAGACGATCACCGTGTTGACGCGCGGCGTGCCGGTCTTGGCGCTGACCCTGCCGAAGGCCTTGGGGACGAGACCGTCGCGGGACATCGCGAAGAGCACGCGGGTCTGGCCGTAGAGCACGGTCAGGACGACGCTGGCGATGGAGATGACGGCGCCGGCGGCGAGCAGGGTGCCCCAGAAGGTCTGGCCGGTGACGTCGTTCATGATCGCCGCGAGGGTGGCCTCGGAGCCCTCGAAGTCCTTCCAGTGCCAGGCGCCGACCGCGACGGCGGCGACGAGCACGTAGAGGACGGTGACGATGAGCAGCGAGAGCATGATCGCCCGCGGCAGGTCGCGCTTGGGGTTCTTGGCCTCCTCGCCGGCCGTGGAGGCGGCGTCGAAGCCGATGTAGGAGAAGAACAGGCTGGCGCTGGCGGCGCCGACACCACCGATGCCGAGCGGCATGAAGTCCTTGTAGTTGCCGGACTTGAAGCCGACGAAGCCGATGGCGCAGAAGAGGATCAGCGCGGCGATCTTCACCACGACCATGATCGTGTTGACCACGGCGGACTCGCGGGCGCCGCCGAGCAGGAACACCATGGCGAGCAGCACGACGATGAGGCCGGGGAGGTTGATGATGCCGCCCTCGCCCGGGGCGGAGGACAGCACGTCGGGGATGGTGACGCCGATGGTGCCGTCGAGCAGCTCGTTGAGGTACTCGCCCCAGCCGACCGCCACGGCGGCCACGGACACGCCGTACTCCAGGACCAGACACCAGCCGCAGACCCAGGCGACGAGTTCACCCATCGTTGCGTACGCGTACGAGTACGAGGAACCCGCGACCGGTATGGAGCCGGCCAGCTCGGCGTACGAGAGGGCCGAGAAGAGCGCCGTGAGGCCGGCGATCACGAAGGACAGCGTGACGGCCGGACCGGCCTTGGGGACCGCCGAGCCGAGCACGACGAAGATGCCGGTGCCGAGCGTCGCACCGATGCTGATCATGGTCAGCTGCCACATGCCGAGCGAGCGGCGGAGTGAGCCACCCTCACCCTGGCCACCCTCCGCGACCAGGTTCTCTACCGGCTTGCGGCGGGTCAGGGCGGAGAGCCCGGAGGTCGTGCGGGCGGTCGGGACGGTCGGGTCCTCGGCCGGTGGGGCTGCGCCGTGGTCAAGCACTGCGGGGGCTCCTTATCGCTGCCTGTCGACGAGCGGGGACCGCGGCGGTCGCGCGGGCGTGCCGAAACAGCCCACGGGGGAAGAGGAGACCGCCGAGCAGGCGGTCGCCGCCACTCCTGGTACGAGGCATGAGCCTAAGCGCTAGAGCTTCGCACTTGTAATGCAGGGTTGTTGCGCACTGTCGGATGATCATTGCGCGCTTCGTGCGCAGACGGGGAAACATTGCGCTCCCCCGCATGAATCGACACATCGGGGGCATGACGTGACCTGCGCACATGCATTGACTCCTCGGGCCCGATGACCCACCCTGCACCCGCCCGAACGGAGGCCCTCGTGAGCTGGCTGGAGCCTGAACCCTTTCTCCGCGGCACGGCGTGGCTGGACGGCGACCGGCCCGTCCGCGCCGACCCCGCCGACCTGGAACGGCTGCCCTGGGACATCGCCGAGCGGGCCGCGCTGCCCATCGGCGTACGCGTGGAGTTCACGGCCGCGCCCGGTACCCGGGCGGTCGAGCTGCGCTACCGGGCGGCGCTGCCGGCGGACGGGGACGCGCTGCGCGCCCTGCGGCACTGCTTCGCGCTCTGGCGGGGCCGGCGGTGCGTCGCCGAGGTGTTCGCCGATCCGGTCGAGGAGGGTGTCGTCCGGATCGCACTTCCCCCCTCGGGCGGGGAGTTCACGGTCCACCTGCCGGAGGCGCAGGCCCCCGTCGTGCGCGGCCTGCGGCCGGTCCGCGGCCGCCTCTCCCCCGCGCCGCGCCGCCCCCGCTGGCTGGTGCACGGCGACTCGATCACCGAGGGCTGGTGGTCGACCCGCCCCGCGCACTCCTGGCCCGCGACGGCCGGGCGGGCCCTCGGGCTGGACCCGGTCAACCTCGGCTACGCGGGCGGGGCACGCGGCGAGCTGCCTCTCGCCGAGCAGCTGGCCCGCCTCCCGGGCGCGCTGATCACCCTCGCGTTCGGCACCAACTGCTGGGCGGCGGTGCCCAGTTCCGGGCCGCTGCTGTACGAGACGACCCGGGCCTTCGTCACCCTGGTCCGGCGCGGCCACCCTGACACCCCGCTGCTGCTGCTCTCGCCCGTCCTGCGCCCGGCGGCCGAGCACACCGGCAACGCCCTGGGCGCGACCCTCACGGAGCTGCGCACGGCGATGGAGGAGGCCGTGCGGGACCTCGTGGCGGACGGTGACGCCCGGCTGGCCCTGCTGCCCGGGGGCCCGCTGCTCGCGCCGGAGGACCTGGCGGACGGGCTGCACCCGAACGACCGGGGGCACGCGCGGATCGCCGAGGCGGTCGCGGGGGCGCTGCGGGCGGCGGGCTTCGTGGACCAGCCGGTCAGCCCGGCCGCCTGAGGCCGGTACCGTCGCCTGACGTCGGTCCGGCCGCCCGAGGCCGGTGCCGTCCGCTTGACGTCCGGCCGCCCGCGGTGGCCCCGTCGCTGACGCCGGTCCGGCCGCTCGTCGTCAGTCCAGCCGCTTGACCAGGAAGGTGCAGGCGTCGGCGCAGGCGTGCCGGAGACCGGCCGGGTCCGTGTACGCGTAGCGGTCGGTGTACGCCGTCACCGGCGCGTAGCCCAGGCGGGCGTAGAGCGCCGCCGCCCGCGGGTTGTCGTGGGCCACGCCGAGGCCGAGCAGTGTCCTGCCGCGTTCGCGGGCCAGTTCCTCGGCCGCCAGGATCAGGGCCGTACCGACGCCCCGGCCGCGCAGCTCCTCACGCACGTCCAGACCGTTGAACTCCGGGCAGTCCCCGACCGCGGCCCGCACCTCCGGCGCCGCGCAGCCGTCCCAGCGGACCTGCCCGTGACCGGCCGGCCGGCCGTCCCGCCAGGCGATGAGATACGTGCCCTGTCCCGCCTCCTGGCGGGCGAACCGGTCGGCGTGGCGGGTGGGCGCCCCCGGGGCGGGCAGATGGCGGTCGAGCGGGGCGATGTCCTCGGCGCGGCAGGGCCTGATCTCCGTACGGTCCATGCGGCCGACCGTACGGGAACGCCGTGGGCCCCCGGGAGGGATTTCCCGGGGGCCCACGGCACGGTTCGGCGCGTTCGGCGCGGAGGTCAGCTCCAGCTGGCGTGCAGCGGCTTGCCCTCCGCGTAACCGGCGGCGGACTGGATCCCGACGACGGCCTTCTCCTCGAACTCGGCGAGCGAGCCCGCACCGGCGTAGGTGCAGGAGGAGCGGACACCGGCGATGATCGAGTCGATCAGGTCCTCGACGCCCGGACGCTGCGGGTCGAGGAACATGCGCGAAGTGGAGATGCCCTCTTCGAAGAGCGCCTTGCGGGCGCGGTCGTAGGAGGACTCGTCACTCGTGCGGTTGCGGACGGCGCGGGCCGAGGCCATGCCGAAGGACTCCTTGTAGGCACGGCCCTGGGCGTCGTGCTGGAGGTCGCCCGGGGACTCGTAGGTGCCGGCGAACCAGGAGCCGATCATGACGTTGGAGGCTCCGGCGGCGAGCGCCATGGCCACGTCGCGGGGGTGACGGACACCGCCGTCGGCCCAGACGTGCTTGCCATGCTTCTTCGCCTCGGCGGCGCACTCCAGGACGGCCGAGAACTGCGGGCGGCCCACACCGGTCATCATGCGGGTGGTGCACATGGCGCCGGGGCCCACACCGACCTTGATGATGTCCGCGCCGGCGTCGATGAGGTCCTTGACGCCTTCGGCGGCGACGATGTTGCCGGCCACGATCGGGACCTGCGGGTCGAGCCCGCGGACGGTGCGGATCGCGGAGATCATCGACTCCTGGTGGCCGTGCGCGGTGTCGATGACGAGCGTGTCCACGCCCGCGTCGAGCAGCTGCTTGGCCTTGCCCGCGACGTCGCCGTTGATGCCGACGGCGGCGGCGATGCGCAGGTGGCCGTTCTTGTCGACGGCCGGGCTGTACAGGGTCGCGCGCAGGGCGCCCTTGCGGGTGAGGATGCCGACGAGCTTGCCGTCCGCGTCCACGGCCGGGGCGTAGCGGCGGTTGGCGGTGTCGAGGGTGTGGAAGGCCTCGCGCGGGTCGATGTCGGCGTCGAGGAGCAGCAGGTCCTTCGACATGACCTCGGACAGCTGGGTGAAGCGGTCCACGCCGGACAGGTCGGCGTCGGTGACGACACCCACCGGGCGGCGGTTCTCGTCGACGACGACACCGGCGTCGTGCGCGCGCTTGGGCAGCAGGGAGAGCGCGTCGGCGACCGTCTGGTGCGGCTCCAGCACGATCGGCGTGTCGAGGACGTGATGGCGGGACTTGACCCAGCCGATGACGTCGGTGACGACCTCGATCGGGATGTCCTGCGGAATGACGACCAGGCCACCGCGGCGGGCGACGGTCTCCGCCATGCGGCGGCCGGCGATGGCGGTCATGTTGGCCACGACCAGCGGAATCGTCGTACCGGTCCCGTCCGGCGAGGAGAGGTCCACCGCCTGGCGGGAACCGACGGCCGAGCGGCTCGGCACCATGAACACATCGTCGTACGTGAGGTCGTACGGCGGCTTGACGTCATTGAGGAAACGCACGTGCTGACATCCCAGTCGTTCGGATCGGCCCCTAGGCATTTCAGCCAGGGGAAAAAGCACGTAGTTCATTCTCCCACGCCAGGGGGCGCAGGCGGTGCGGGCGAATCATCCGAGCCTTGCGCGGGGGCGCCTGTCCGATCCTCCAACCCGGCGGGTTCGCCGCCGAGCAGGAGCAGGACAGCGAGGCCGGCCGCGCTGGCCCGGGCGGCCGCCGAGAAGACTTCCTCGGCGACGGACCACTCGTCCGGTTCGGCCTCCGCATAAGCGTGCCAGTGGGTCACCACGATCGCCATGGGTTCGCGCATATCGGCGAGGCAGTCGGCGAGCGCGTCCCAGTTGCGGCCGAACCACACCGGCAGCGGGAGCGCCCGCACACAGCGGTTCATGAAAGCCCTCTTGTCCGTGACCCCGTGCAGGTCGAGGACGACGACGTCATCGATCCTCATCGGTGACCACCTCCCGGAAGCTCTGGTAGTGGTCGTCCGTGTAATACGTCTCCCCGCCCTGCCCGGTGACGATGCGCCGCGCGCCGCGGTCGCGCTCGCCGGGGGTCCGGACGGTGTACTCGTGGTAATAGCCGCGCTTGCGCTGCGGCAGGACGCGCTCGAAGTTCGAGAAGACGGCGCCGTCCTTGGCGTACGGGAAGGGCCCGCCGCTCCTGATGAGAGCGAGGGTCCGGCGCGCCTCGCGCGGCAGCTCGGCCTCGGGCGTGGTGGGGAGCCCCGAGGAGACCGTGGGGCGGCCGGTGGCCCGCGTGGGGGCCCGTGACGGCGGGGGGACGGAGGCGACGGCCGCGGTACGGGAGGGGGCGACGTCGCCCGGTCCCGTGGCGCCGCCGGAGCACCCCGTGAGCCCCGTGAGCCCCGTGAGGAGCAGCGACAGCCCGGCCAGGAGGGCGAGCCCGAGCCGGGCGCAGCGGTCGATCATGCACCGATGCTGCCACCGCCCCGTCGGGGGCGCCGGTCGGGGCGCGCCCGGCGGGCGGAGTGGGTCGGGTGGGCGGCGGAGGACGGGCGCGGGGCCCGGGCCGCCGGCAGGCGCTACTTGCCGTCCGGGTCCGTGCGGTCGAGGGCCGGGCGGGTGCCCGGGCTGAACTCGGTGAGCAGGTAGTCGGCGGCCGAGCGGTCGGTCACCAGGCTGGTGACGAGACCGGAGCGGAGCACCGCGCCGATCGCCGCCGCCTTGCGCTGACCGCCCGCGATGGCGACGACCTCGGGGATCCGGCGCAGCCGGTCCGCCTCGACGGTGATGCAGCGCTCGCCCAGGTCGCGGCCGACCCGGCGGCCCTCCGCGTCGAAGAGGTGCGCCGACATCTCGGCGGCGACGCCGAGCGAGGCGTAGTGGGCGCGCTCCTCCTCGGAGAGCATGTCGTGCACGGTCGAGATGCCCGGCTCCCAGGAGCCGATGGACACGCAGGCGACCGTCACCTTGTCGAAGTACTCGAAGGCCCGGGCGATACCGGTCTGACTGCGCAGCGCGTTCGCGGTCGCCGCGTCCGGCAGCAGCATCGGCGCGTAGATCGGGTGCGCCTCGCCGCCGGACACCTGGGCGGCCCGGCGGACCGCCTCGACGGAGCCGCGCTCGGCCGTGCCCGCGTCGTACACGCCGGTGAGCTGGACGACGGTGCAGGGCGGCAGCCGGTCGAGAGCGGCCGCCATGTGGATGGTGGAGCGACCCCAGGCGAGGCCCAGGACGTCTCCCTCGGTGACCAGCTCTCCGAGCAGGTCGGCCGCGACCTCGCCGAGGTTCTCCGGGTCGGGCGACTCGTCATCGCCCTCCGCCGGCGACTCGACGACCACGGCATGGCGCAGCCCGTAGCGGGCGCGGAGCGCGTCGGAGCGCTCGGCGTCCAGCTCGGCCGGCACGCGGATCTCGATGCGCACGAGGTCGCGCTCCAGGGCGGTCTCCAGGACCCGGGCCACCTTGAAGCGGCTGACGCCGAACTCCTCGGCGATCTGGATCTTCGACTTGCCCTCGAGGTAGAAGCGGCGGGCCATGGCCGCCGCCTGCACGAGCTCCGCGGGGCCCATCCGCAGGGCTGACCGTCCCGCCGACATACCCGCCACCGCGATCTCCTCACTGCTGTTCACGTACCGCTGCTCATCCGCCGTGTTTCGGCCGATGCTGTTCACACTCTGGACTCACCGTTCATCCTGTCAGATCCGGCGGGCCCGAATCGGCCGTGTCGGCGGCCCGACGGGCCGCGTTCACGTACCGGTGGGTCAGTGGAGGCTCAGTGGCCACACGCCCACGCCGCCGAGGCGGTCGCGGTCTCGGCCCTGGCCCGCAGGGAACGGACGGCGGCGGCCGGATCCGCAGCCCCGTAGACGGCGGAACCGGCCACGAAGACGTCGGCGCCGGCCTCGGCGCACCGCTCGATCGTGGACTCGGCGACGCCGCCGTCGACCTGGAGCCAGAGCTCGAGCCCGTGCTTGGAGATCAGCTCACGGGTGCGGCGGATCTTCGGGAGCATGATGTCGAGGAAGGCCTGCCCGCCGAAGCCGGGCTCGACCGTCATGATCAGCAGCATGTCCAGCTCGGGCAGCAGGTCCTCGTACGGCTCGATCGGCGTGGCCGGCTTGAGCGCCATGGACGCCCGGGCGCCCTTGGCGCGGATCTCCCGGGCGAGGCGCACCGGCGCGGCCGCGGCCTCCACGTGGAAGGTGACGGAGCCCGCGCCGGCCTCCACGTACTGCGGCGCCCAGCGGTCCGGGTCCTCGATCATCAGGTGGCAGTCGAGGGGGGTGTCGGTCGCCCGGCTGAGCGACTCGACGATCGGCACGCCCAGCGTCAGATTGGGCACGAAGTGGTTGTCCATCACGTCGACGTGCAGCCAGTCGGCCCCGTCGACCGCCTTCGCCTCATCGGCGAGCCGGGCGAAGTCCGCGGACAGAATGCTGGGATTGATCTGCGCCATGTGCCAAGCCTGCCATGTTCTTGAGCACTTCTTTGCCGCGAAGCGGAATGGAGGGTGTGGAGACCGATTCACGCGAGGGACTTAATGGTACAGACCAGCTGATTCCGCCGTCAGGGGTCGGCGGCATCGGCTGTCACACGTCCGCGGACTGCGGACCGTCAAGGGGCGTCGTGACCGCCACCAGCACCGCACCGGTGTCCGAAACGGCGACCTGCGCGACCGTGCGCTCGTCGGGCCGGCCGGCGACGACGCCCGGGGCGCCCCCGGCCGTCGGCATGGGACGTACGCGCCATCCCGCGCCCTGGAAATACGCCTGAGCGCGTTCCACGGCCCGTACCTGCTCCTCCTCCGCCAGCGGCACGGTCGACCAGGCGTGGTGGACCGCGTCCCCGGACTCGTCCCGGACCCTGCGGAGGCCTTCACCCGGCCGCGTCGGCGCCGCGCCGACCCCCAGCACGTCGTAGATCCGGCTGGAGTGGCCGAGTGCCCGGCGCGCGGCGGGAGAGTCGGCGTCCGCGGTCTCGAACGCGGCGGGGTCGGCCGCGGCGGCCGAGCCCTTGCCGGGCGGGAGGAAGCAGGGCGAGGTCACCTTGAGGGAGGCGACCCCTTCGCCCTTGGCCCGGTCCACGACTCCGGTGACGGCGTCCATCCAGAAGTCGTCGGCCTCCGTGCGCATGTAGACCGTCGGAAAGGCTCCGGCCCAGTCGACCTCGCCCGAGGTGTTGTACTTGTGGCCCTTCTTGAGCCAGGCATCCCGTGCCTGGCGCACGAGGTTCTGGGCCTGGGCTCCCGGAACACCGGTCAGTTTGTAGATGAGGGTCACCTGCACCCGGTCGTCGGCACCGTGGTCGTCCCTGGCGATGCAGGCGCCGACGGGCGCGTTGCCCATGCGCTCCAGTGTCGGTCGGGGCGACATTCCGTCCACCGCCTCGCCGATGATCTCCTCTGCCCGGTCGATCGCCTGCTGCTCGTTCATCGTTACCTGCTTCGGTGCGTTTCCGCCGGTCTGTCCGTCCCCCTGCGCCCCGCACGCGGTCACCATGGTCGTCATGGCCAGCAGTGCGAGAGCCGGGATTGCCTTGCGTGGATTCACAGTCGTCCTCCGGTCACGATCTTCCCCAGGGTGCCGAGGGGCTTTTCGTCCCAGTACTGGGAGTGCGCGGGCATGACGTCCCAGTCGTGCACGAGCGGCAGCTTCCCGTTGGGGACCTCGAAGACCTGGCCGCCGAAGTCGTCGGAGGTCGGGTCGGTTCCGTGCACGATCGCGTCGTGGTCGAAGAACGTGTCCCAGTACCCCTTCGGGCTGAGGTAGTCCTTGGCGAACGGCGGGGCGACGTTGATGAGGTCGTTCTGGGCAGTGGCCGCGAAGACGTGGTCCGGCGGGATGTTCAGGTCCTTGGCGTGGTCCACTCCGACGCCCGGGCTGCCCACCATGATCGCATTGTCGACCGGCAGGTCGATGTGCGTGCTCATGGTCTCGCCCACCACCAGGGAGCCGTAGCTGTGACCGAGGAGCGTCTGGTTCACACCGCCCTCGCGGTGGTTGGCCTCCTCGATCCCCTGGATGAAGTTGCCGAGCGGCTCCTTCGCGTCGTCGGCCCACTTGGTCTCCGTGGCATCGGTCGTGATGCTCTGCGGAGCGTCGTAACCGAGCCACACGATCGAGGCCGTCGAGTGGGCCCCGTCCTGGCGCTCGGCCTCTGCCTGGAGCGCCACCGCCCGGTCCATGTCTCCGCCGATGGACTCCAGCTCGGCGAACGTCCCGGGCACGTAGGTCACCACGTTGTCGGCGGTGTCCGGATTCCCGATGGAGACGATGGCACGTCCCATGTTGTTGCCGTCGAACCCGAGGAGGTAGGGACGGTTGCTCTCGCTCGTGAAGCCGTCGAACCGCTTCTGTATGTCGTCCATGCCCTTGTAGCCGCTCTCGAGCTGCTTCCGCTTCTCGTCCCACTCCTTCCATTCCTCCGTCGGGACCATCGCGCCCTTCACCTCGCGCCCCGTGACGGGGCTGATGTAGGGCCTGTAGTGCGTCGGTTCCTTCGTGAGCCAGGCGTCGTACTCCAGCTGCTTGGCGGCGCGCTGCTCCACGAGCACGGTGCGGTTCGCCTCGTCGCGTACGGAGGAGGGGAGGCCGTCGAGCGCTCCGATGCTCGCCGGGTGCATGGTGACGTAGGCTTCGCGCTGCTCGTCGGTCAGGCCGTTCCACCAGTTGGCGTTGTCCTGGGGCCAGTCGTTCTTTGGCGGCGCCTTGATCGTGTGGAGGTAGGCGTCGGCCGCCTCGCGCACGCCCCCCGTGTCCGACGTGACGTCGGTCCAGTCCTTGGCGGACACGGTCAGGTCGTCGTCGGCCTTGAGGGCCCGTATCTTCGGTTCCCACTTGGCGTCCGCGTCCGTGGCCTCCTTGAGCGCGTCGGCGATCCGGTCGGCGTATCCCGCGGCCTTGCCGAAGTTCGGGTTCGGGTGGATGTTCGCCGCCTGGCGGTCCAGGGCGTCGGAGGTCTCGTTGCCTCCGGCGCTCCCCGTCACCGTGCCGCCCTCGGTGTCGTTGTCCGCGCCGGGCTTCCGACCTGCCGGATAGGTGACCGAGCCGTCCGCGTTCACGGTGCAGCCGTCCGCCGCGGCGTCGCCGACCGCCGCCTCCAGCTTCCGCTGGGCGGCCGCCATGTCGTAGGCGAACCCGTTGAGGGCCGTGCTGATCACGTGGCACTCGGTCACGGTGTAGTGGAAGTTCTTCGCCAGGGCTTGGAGCTGCTTCTGCGACGCGTCGTGCGCCTCGCCCGCCAGCGACTTCCGCATGCCCGTGGCGACCGTGTTCTCGATGTGCTCCTTGCCGGCCTGCGCCGCGTTGCCGAGGGCGCGGTACCCGTCGGCCGCGCCCTCGAACTCGGAGGGCTTGAAGGCCTTGAGGGTGGCGTAGTCCATGTCCGCCCTCACCGGCCCTTCGTCTGGCCGCCGACGGCGTCCGTGTCCGCGTACTCACGGCTCAGCCGGTCCATCTCACCCTTGACCGCGTCATCGGTCCTCAGCACGTCGTGGCCCACCTGCTGCAGGACTCCCTGGAGCGCACCGCACCGCTTGCCGACGCTCTCGGCGTACTTCTTCCAGGAGTCGTAGACGTCCTTCTGCGCGGCGGCGCTCAGACAGCCCGTGGTCGCGCCCAGCCCCGCCTGGCCCTCGTCCAGCTTGCTCAACCCGGTGCCGATGCCCTGCCGCAGGGAGCCCACGCCCTCGCCGGCCGTGTTCCACGCCTTCTGGCTGGACTTCAGGCCGCCCGTCACGGCGCTGGGCCCGCTGTCGGGCTCGACCGGGACATGGTTGAGCCGCATCGCCGCGGGCTGCCGATCGGCCACTCCGGCCTTGATCTGTTCCCACTCGTCCCACGCCACGTGCAGCCCCCGTATTCACCGTTGTGGATCACAAGCCGGAGAACACTCCATCGCACCGCGGCGCTCAACTCATGAGTATCCGTACCTATCTGACTGAGCATCTGACGCGCTCGAGGGCGGCACGGAGGGTGGCTGGGGGCGACGGGTGGCCCGGAAGCCGGCCGTGGTCCAGGGGGCGACGCTGCCGGCGGTCCAGCCCGGAAGCCGACCGCCGTCAGGGGCGACGGGCGGGCCGTCCGGAAGCCGGCCGCCGTCAGGGGGCGACGCGCGGGCGGCCGGGAATCCGGCCGCGGTCCCGGGGGCGATGCACGGCCGGTCCGGAATCCGGCCGCGGTCCCGGGGGCGATGCACGGCCGGTCCGGAATCCGGCCCCCGTCAGGGGGCGACGCTGCCGGCGGTCCGGACCGGGCCGCCCCCTCGGGCGCGGTTCAGGTTCAGGCGGTCCGCCGGATCAGCGCCAGGTACATCGCGTCCGTGCCGTGCACATGCGGCCACAGCTGGACGTCCGGCCCGTCGCCGAGGTCCGGCACGCCGGGCAGCAGCGGGCGGGCGTCGATCAGTTCGGCGCCGCCCACCTTCTTCAGGACGTCGTCGACCACCACGCGGGTCTCGGCGAGGTGCGGCGAGCAGGTCGCGTACCCCACCACTCCCCCGACGCGGACGGCCCGCAGCGCCTCGGTCAGCAGTCCCCGCTGCAGGGGGGCGAAACCGTCGAGGTCCGAGGGGCGGCGGCGCCACCGGGCCTCGGGGCGGCGGCGCAGGGCGCCGAGACCCGAGCAGGGCACGTCCATGAGGACCCGGTCGAAGACGCCCTCGCCCCACGGCGGGCGGGTCCCGTCGGCGGCGATGACCTGGTACGGGCCGGGGTTGCCGGCCAGCGCGCGCTCGACCAGGCGGGCGCGGTGCGGCTGCTTCTCCGAGGCGAGCAGGGCGGCGCCGCGCTCGGCGGCCAGGGCGGCGAGCAGGGCCGCCTTGCCTCCGGGGCCGGCGCAGCCGTCGAGCCAGCGGGCGTCGGGGCCGTCGAGGGGCGCGTTGGCGAGGGCGATCGCGACGAGCTGGCTGCCCTCGTCCTGGACGCCGGCCCGGCCGTCGCGGACGGCCTCGATGGCGCCGGGCTCGCCGCCCTCGGAGAGCCGCAGGGCGTACGGGGACCAGCGCCCGGGCTCGGTCTCGGCCGCGGCGGCCAGCTCCTCGGTGGTGGTCCGGCCGGGCCGGGCGACGAGGGTGACCTCGGGCCGCTCGTTGTCGGCCTCCAGCAGGGTCTCGATGCCGGCCCGCCCGCCGCCGAGGGCGTCCCACAGGGCGGAGACCACCCAGCGGGGGTGCGAGTGGACGACGGCGAGGTGCTCCTCGGCGTCCTCGTCGTAGGGCGGCGCGACCCGCTCCACCCACGTCTCGAAGTCGTCCTGGGCGATCTTGCGGAGCACGGCGTTCACGAACTTGGCCCGCCCGTCGCCGAGCACCACACGCGCCAGCTCGACGGTCGCGGACACGGCGGCGTGGCTCGGGATCCGCGTCCCGAGCAGCTGGTGCGCGCCGAGCGACAGCACGTCGAGCACCGGAGGGTCGACCTCGCGCAGCGGCCGGTCCACGCAGGCGGAGATGATCGCGTCGTACGTCCCCTGCCGGCGGAGCGTGCCGTACACGAGCTCGGTCGCGAGCGCGGCGTCCCGCCCGTCGAACTTCTCGGGCCCTTCCTGCTCCCGCGCCTTCTTCAGCATGGGCGGCAGCACCAGGTTCGCGTACGCGTCCCGCTCGTCCACGGCCCGCAGCACCTCGAAGGCGAGGATCCGCACGGGATCCTTCTTGGGCCGCCGGTGGGGCCTGGGGGCCTTGCCCGTGCCGGGCCTGGGCGCACGACGACGTGCCTGCTCGCTCAAAGGTGCTCCGCGTGAGAAGTGATCCGGTGGAGAGGGTCCGGCCGCCGGGGGCCGGCCCCCTCAGCCTACGTCCGGGCTGCGTACCCGGGAAAACGTGCCCCCGCGGCGGGCCGGGCCCGGGGGGCCAGTGCCCCGGGGGCCAGTGCCCCGGGGGCCCGTGCCCCGGGGGCCGTGCCGCGGGGGCCCTTGCCGCGGGGGACCCGGTGCCGTCCGGGACGGCCCGGGTCGGTCGGGACGGCCCGGGTCGGTCGGGACGGCCCGGGTCGGTCGGCTACGCGCCGACCCGCTCGCCCGGGGCGATGCGGACGCCGCGGGCCCAGTCCGCCGCCTTCATCGGCTTCTTGCCCTGGGGCTGGACCCACAGGAGCTCGACGGCGTGGGAGCCGGTGCCGACGTGGACGTTGTTCTTGGCGGCGGCGAGTTCGCCGGGGGCCAGATCGGTGCGGTCCGGGAGGAGGGCGACCTGGATCAGCTTCAGGCGCTCGCCGCGGAAGAGGGTCCAGGCGCCCGGCGCCGGGGTGCAGCCGCGGACCACCCGGTCGACGCGGAGCGCCGGGGCGGCGAAGTCGACGTGGGCGTCCTCGACCTGGATCTTCGGGGCGAGCGTGATGCCGTCGGCCGGCTGCGGCACGGCCTTGAGGGCGCCGTCCTCGATGCCGTCCATGGTCGCCGCGAGCAGCCCGGCGCCGGCGAAGGCCAGCCGGGTGAGCAGGTCGCCGCTGGTGTCGGTGGGCCGGACGTCCTCGGTGACGACGCCGTACACCGGGCCCGAGTCGAGGCCCTCCTCGATCTGGAAGGTGGACGCGCCGGTCACCTCGTCGCCCGCCATGACGGCGTGCTGCACCGGCGCCGCGCCGCGCCACGCGGGCAGCAGCGAGAAGTGCAGGTTGACCCAGCCGTGGGCCGGGATGTCGAGGGCCACGCGGGGCAGCAGCGCGCCGTAGGCGACGACCGGGCAGCAGTCGGGCGCGATCTCCCGCAGCCGCGCCAGGAACGCCTCGTCGCGCGGCTTCTCCGGCTTGAGGACCTCGATGCCGGCCTCCTCGGCGCGCTGGGCGACGGGACTCGCGACGAGCCGTCGTCCGCGCCCCGCGGGGGCGTCGGGCCGGGTGACGACGGCGGCCACCTCGTGCCGCCCGGAGGCGAGCAGGGCGTCCAGGGCGGGTACGGCGACCTCGGGGGTGCCTGCGAAGACGAGCTTCACGCGGGAAAACCTCGCATCTCGGGGCGATGTGGGTGCCTCCCCGCTCGACGAGCGATGCCGAGAGCTCGGGGGAGGGCAGCGCACCAGTCTAGGCCGGGTCGGGCGCACCCCGCCCTGCGGGCCCGTGCTCGGCCCCAGGGGGCGTACGCGCGGACGAGCGCCCTCCGCATATGCCCATACGCCCCCGCAGCGTGACCCAACTCCCGGTGGCGCGTTGGTCAAGAGAGATTGACCGAATCGGGTCGCCCTCCCCCAGCGGCCCGCCCCTTTGTCACGCCGGTTCGAGAGGCTTATCCATGGCCGACCACGCAACCCACGACGCCCAGGCCCGGGCGAGTCTGCACCTGCTGGTGCGGGACATCGAGCGGGTCCGGCGGCAGGTGGACGCACTGCGCACGCTCACGGCCCAGCTGGGCAATGTCTACCGCCCGCGTCGCTCCACCCCTTCGACGGGCTTCGTCGTCTACGGACGCGCCCCCGCCCCCACCGTCCGGCTCGCCCAGGAGCTGCGGGACAGCGTCGAGACCCTGGTGACGGCCGCCGTGGACTTCGACCGCTCGCTCGGGTTCTCGTGGGACGCGGTGGGTTCCGCGCTCGGAGTCACCAAGCAGGCGGTCCACCGCCGTTACGGCTCCCGCCGCGCCCCGCAGCCGGGCGTCGCCCTGGAGCCGGAGCGCGCGCCGGAGCCCGCCGCGGCCCGCCCGATGCCGGTGGTCCCGCCGGCCCGCAGCATGCCGCCGCAGCCCACCTCGGGCAGCCAGACCCTGCGCGAGGAGACCCGCCCCCCGGCCTTCCCGGCCCCGCGCAACGGCTGAGCCCCGCGCTCCCGCGCCCGGCGCCGGTGCCGTAACGCCCGTCGCCGCCCGGCGGTCGTACGACCGCCCTGGACGTCCCTCGTGCGACCGCCGACCCGTACGAGCCCGCCAGGGCCCCCGAGGCCCCTGGACGCGCGCCGAAAAGGCCGCCCGCTCCCCCGCGGGCGGCCTTTCGCGTGCGCCCGCACGTCTCTTCGGTCCCTCAGGGCGTCCGCACGTCCCTTCGGTCCCTCAGCGCGTCCGCACGTCTCTTCGGTCCGTCAGCCGATGTCCGGCGGGTCCACCCGCACCCGCACCGGCTCGCCCCCGCCCCGCGCGAGGCGGGAGGCCTGGGCCTTCTTCAGGGCCGTGGCCAGCGCGTGGCCGCTGCCCGGCCGCACGCGGATCAGGGCGCGGTCCCACTGCTCGCCCGGCGGGGTGTCGCCGGGCCGGCGCGGGCCGCCGGGGCGGGTCACCGGGAGCGGGACGGGGCCTAGGACCTCGGCGTCCCGGGGCAGTTCGGCGGCTTCAAGGAAGGCCGTGAGCGCCTCCGGCGGTCCGGCGACCGCCGCCATGCGCGAGACCGGCGGGAAGCCCAGCTCGGCCCGCTCGGCGAGTTCGCGCTGGGCGTGGCCGACGGGGTCCCAGCGGACCAGGGCCTGGACGGGCCGCAGGGTGGGCTCGGCGACGACCACGACGGTCCCGCCGGCGGCCTGGCCCCGCACCAGCGAGGCAGCGTCGATCCAGCGGCGCAGCGCCTCCTCACCGGCCCGCAGGTCGGGGCGGCCGAGCATGGCCCAGCCGTCGAGGAGCAGAGCGGCCGCGTAGCCGCCTTCGGCGACGGGTTCGGCGCCCGGCGTGCTGACGACGAGGGCGGGCCGGCCCGGCACCCGGTCGAGGATGTGGTCGCGTCCGGAGGTGCGGACGGGCACGGCCGGGAAGGCACGGCCGAGCTCCTCCGCCGTGCGGCGCGCGCCGACGACCTGGGCGCGCAGCCGGTGGGACCCGCAGGCCGGGCAGTGCCAGTCGGCCGCGGTGCGCCCGCACCAGCCGCAGTGCAGCTCCTGCTGCTCGGGGGCCTCCAGGGGGCCGGCGCAGTGCCGGCAGCGGGCGGGCGTGCGGCAGCGCTCGCAGGCGAGCCGGGGGACGTAGCCGCGGCGGGGAACCTGGACGAGGACGGGGCCGGTCTTGAGGCCCTCCCGCACGACCTGCCAGGCGAGCGTGGGCAGCCGGGCGGCGCGGGCGGCCTCGTCGCGGGCGAGGTCGGTGTCGCCGACGGTCCGTACGAGGGGCGCGGCGATCCGCACCTGGTCGCGGCCGGCCGCGAGGGGCTGGGCCCAGCCGGACTCGACGAGCTGGGCGGCCTCCACGGTGCAGGCGGTGGAGCCGAGCAGGAAGGCGCAGCGGTCGTGGGCGGCGCGCAGCAGCAGGACGTCACGGGCGTGCGGCTGCGGGGCGTGGGGCTCGCTGTGGCTGGTGTCGCCGTCGTCCCAGATGACGGCGAGCCCGAGGTCGCGCACGGGCGCGAACATGGCGGCGCGGGTCCCGACGACGGCGCGGACGGCGCCCCGCCGGACGGCGAGCCACTGCGCGTACCGCTTCTCGGGACCGGCCTCTGCGGTGAGCAGCGCGTGCCGCCCGTCGCCGAGGAGGTCGGTGAGGGCCTGGTCGACGCGGGCCGCGGCGCGCCCGTCGGGGACGACGACCAGGGCGCCGCGCCCGGAGGCCAGGGTCGCGGCGACGGCCCGGGCGATCTCCTCGGCCCAGTGCGGGCCCGGCAGGGCGTTCCACACGGCCCGGGGCACCCCGCCGCGGGCGAGGGAGTCCAGGAAGGCGGGCCCCCGCTCGTACCGCGTCCAGCTCCCCGGCTCGGGGGCGGCGGGCGGCGGCAGCGGCTCGGGCGAGGGCCGGCTCTCGGCGCGGGCGTTGCGCGGGGGCACGGCGAGCTGGAGCACGTCGGCGAGGCTGCCCGCGTAGCGGTCGGCGAGCGCCCGGGCGAGGCCGAGCAGTTCGGGGCCGAGCACCGGTTCGGGCGAGACGACGTCGGCGAGCGCGGCGAGCGGCCCGGAGTAGTCCGACTCGGCACGCCGCTCGACGAGGAACCCGTCGATCAGCCGCCCGCCCTCGCGCCGCCCGCCCCGCACCTGGTGCGCCCCGGCACCGAAGCGGACGCGGACCCGCACTCCGGGCTGCGCGGCCTCGTCGAGCTCCTCGGGCACGGCGTAGTCGAAGAACTGGTCGAGGTGCAGCACGCCCTTGTTCACCACGACCCGGGCGACCGGCAGCTCCTTGGCGAGGGCGGCCCCCCGCCACGTCCGGGGCTTGGCCCGCGGCACCTTGGCCTTGCGCACGCTCTCCCGGATGAGCGCGAGCTGCTCGGGCTCCGCCTGCCCGGGCGCCCCCTCGGCCTTCTCGTTCTCGCTGCTCACAGCCTCATACCTACCAGACGCCACCGACAGGGGAGCGGGCACGCCGAAGGCCCGGCACCACGAGGGTGCCGGGCCTTCGTCCCGCCAGGGGGGAGCCGGGGCTCAGACGCCGGCGGCCTTCTTCAGGGCGTCCACGCGGTCCGTGCGCTCCCAGGTGAAGTCCGGCAGCTCGCGGCCGAAGTGGCCGTAGGCGGCGGTCTGGGAGTAGATCGGGCGCAGCAGGTCGAGGTCGCGGATGATCGCGGCCGGGCGGAGGTCGAAGACCTCGCCGATGGCGTGCTCGATCTTCTCGGTCTCGATGGTGTTGGTGCCGAAGGTCTCGACGAAGAGACCGACGGGCTCCGCCTTGCCGATCGCGTACGCGACCTGGACCTCGCAGCGCGAGGCGAGGCCCGCGGCGACGACGTTCTTGGCGACCCAGCGCATGGCGTAGGCGGCGGAGCGGTCGACCTTCGACGGGTCCTTGCCGGAGAAGGCGCCGCCACCGTGGCGGGACATGCCGCCGTAGGTGTCGATGATGATCTTGCGACCGGTGAGGCCGGCGTCGCCCATCGGGCCGCCGATCTCGAAGCGACCGGTCGGGTTGACCAGGAGGCGGTAGCCCTCGGTGTCGAGCTTGATGCCGTCCTCGACGAGCTGCTTCAGCACGTGCTCGACGACGAACTCGCGGATGTCGGGCGCGAGCAGCGACTCGAGGTCGATGTCGGAGGCGTGCTGCGAGGAGACCACGACGGTGTCGAGGCGGACGGCCTTGTCGCCGTCGTACTCGATGGTGACCTGGGTCTTGCCGTCGGGGCGCAGGTACGGGATGGTCCCGTTCTTGCGGACCTCGGTGAGGCGGCGGGACAGGCGGTGGGCCAGCTCGATCGGCAGCGGCATCAGGTTCGGGGTCTCGTCCGACGCGTAGCCGAACATCAGGCCCTGGTCGCCGGCGCCCTGCTTGTCGAGCTCGTCCTCGTCACCCTCGACGCGCGACTCGTAGGCGGTGTCGACGCCCTGCGCGATGTCCGGGGACTGCGACCCGATGGAGACCGAGACGCCGCAGGACGCGCCGTCGAAGCCCTTCTTCGAGGAGTCGTACCCGATGTCGAGGATCTTGTTGCGGACGAGGGTCGGGATGTCCGCCCAGGCCTTGGTGGTGACCTCACCGGCGACGTGCACGAGGCCCGTCGTGATCAGCGTCTCGACGGCGACACGGGAGGTGGGGTCCTCCTTGAGCAGCGCGTCGAGAATGGTGTCGCTGATCTGGTCAGCGATCTTGTCGGGGTGGCCCTCGGTCACGGATTCCGAGGTGAACAAGCGACGGGACACAACGCTCCCTGAGGTTGCAGCGGCTGCTGGCTAGGCGATTGCGGACCGGCAGGGGGCTGCGCCCCGCGACGTTCCGAGGACAGTCTATCGGTCACGATCGGGTATCTGGCCAGGTCCCCCGGCATGCTCTTGCGTGATCCGGGCGCTCGCCGCCGTGTCGGGCCGGATTTTCGTCCGGTTTTGCGGATTTTCTCTCCGCCGGCGCACCGATATCCGGCCGCCCTGCTCCGTTGGCGGGGAATTCACCCGGTCGCGGAGCCCAGACGGGGTACCACGAGGTCCCACACCGTCTCGGCCAGCGCTTCCTTCGGCCCGTACGGCACGGGGGTCTCGGTGCCGTCGGCGGCGAGGACCACGGCCTCGTTCTCCTCGGAGCCGAAGGTCTTGCGCTCCCCCACCTCGTTGACGACGAGCAGGTCGCAGCCCTTGCGCCGGAGCTTCTCGCGCCCGTTGTCGAGGACGTCGTCGGTCTCCGCGGCGAAGCCGACGACCACCTGGCCGGACCGGGCGCGTTCGGCCGAGATCTCCGCGAGGATGTCCGGATTGCGGACCAGCTCGACGGTCGGGGCGCCGCCGTCGTCCGTCTTCTTGATCTTGCCGGTGGCGTACGCGGCGGGGCGGAAGTCGGCGACCGCCGCCGCCATGACGACCGCGTCGGCGTCGGCGGCGGCCTTGAGGACGGCCTCGCGCAGCTGGACGGCGGTGCCGACGCGCACGACGTCGACGCCCGCCGGGTCGGGCAGGCCGGTGTTGGCCTCGATCAGGGTGACCCGGGCGCCGCGGGCGGCGGCCGCCTTGGCGAGGGCGTAGCCCTGCTTGCCGCTGGAGCGGTTGCCCAGGTAGCGGACCGGGTCGAGGGGCTCGCGGGTGCCGCCGGCGCTGATCACCACGTGCCGGCCGGCGAGGTCGGGGGCGGTGACGCCGCGGGCCAGGACGCGGCGGCAGATCTCGAAGATCTCCGTCGGGTCCGGCAGCCGGCCCTTACCGGTGTCGACGCCGGTGAGCCGGCCGACGGCGGGCTCGATGACCACGGCGCCGCGGCGGCGCAGGGTGGCCACGTTCTCCTGGGTGGCGGGGTGCTCCCACATCTCGGTGTGCATGGCCGGCGCGAAGACGACCGGACAGCGCGCGGTGAGCAGCGTGTTGGTGAGCAGGTCGTCGGCGAGGCCGTGAGCGGCCTTGGCGAGCATGTCGGCGGTGGCGGGCGCGACGACGACGAGGTCGGCGGCCTGGCCGATGCGGACGTGGGGGACCTCGTGGACGGACTCCCACACCTCGGTGGAGACGGGGTTGCCTGACAGGGCTGACCAGGTGGCCGCGCCGACGAAGTGCAGGGCGGAGTCGGTGGGCACGACGCGCACGTCGTGTCCGGACTCGCTGAGCCGGCGCAGCAGCTCGCAGGCCTTGTACGCGGCGATGCCGCCGCTCACGCCCAGGACGACCTTCGGCTTCGTCACCGCGCTCAACTCTGCTCCCCTGAAGGCTCGGATGCGTACGTCTCCATGAGACACCACAGGCCCGGCGGATGTTCCGCCGGGCCTGTGGTGACAAGCGTTACAGCCTTACTGAGCCGGACCCTCGATGGCCTCGGAGGTCAGCAGGCCCGCGTTGATCTCGCGCAGGGCGATCGACAGCGGCTTCTCGTGGACATGCGTGTCGACGAGCGGACCGACGTACTCGAGCAGACCCTCGCCGAGCTGCGAGTAGTAGGCATTGATCTGACGCGCACGCTTGGCCGCGTAGATCACGAGGCTGTACTTGGAGTCAGTCGCCTCGAGCAGCTCGTCGATCGGCGGGTTGATGATGCCCTCGGGCGCGGTGATGGAAGAGGACACGCTCTACCTTCCGAAGATGGAAAAAGGATCAGACAACGTTCATCAACGTTAGCAGCTCACGCGCGACGCCCTCGACCGAGGTGTTGACGAGCGTGCTGTCGAACTCCGACTCGGCGGCCAGTTCGACCTTCGCGGCCCGCAGCCGGCGCTCGATGACCTCGGGCGACTCGGTGCCGCGGCCGGTGAGCCGGCGGACCAGCTCGTCCCAGCTCGGCGGGGCCAGGAAGACCAGCTGGGCCTCGCCCATGGACTCCTTGACCTGACGCGCACCCTGGAGGTCGATCTCCAGGAGGACCGGCTCGCCCGCCTCCAGGCGGTCGAGGACCGCGCGGCGCGGGGTGCCGTAGCGGTTGCCCGCGAACTCGGCCCACTCGAGCAGCTCGCCGTTGGCGATCAGCTTGTCGAACTCGTCGTCCGTGACGAAGAAGTACTGGACGCCGTGCTTCTCGCCGGGACGTGGCTTTCGTGTCGTGGCCGACACCGAGAGCCAGACCTCGGGGTGGACCTTGCGCATATGAGCGACGACCGTGCTCTTGCCCACCCCTGAGGGGCCGGAGAGCACGGTCAGTCGCGGACGTACCTCTGCTGCCATGCAGCGATTATTCCAGCTTTGCCGGGGTGCCCGGGACGCCTTCTCCCGGACGGGGTCGCCGTCAGGCGCCGGCGCCGCCGAACTCGCGCTCCAGGGAAGCGATCTGGTTGGAACCGAGGCCGCGAACCCGGCGGCTCTCGGAGATGCCCAGTCGCTCCATGATCTGCTTGGCGCGGACCTTGCCCACGCCCGGCAGGGACTCGAGCAGCGCGGAGACCTTCATCTTGCCGATGACGTCGTTCTCCTGGCCCTGCTTGATGACCTCGTGGAGGGAGGCGCCGGAGTGCTTGAGTCGATTCTTGACCTCGGCCCGCTCCCGGCGAGCCGCGGCGGCCTTTTCGAGCGCGGCTGCGCGCTGTTCAGGGGTAAGGGGCGGAAGAGCCACGCCTACGTCACCTCGGATGTCGAACTGTCGGATACGGACCGGTGGGAAGCCGGGCACCCCGCGGCGAAGCTGGGCGCCCCACACCAGTGGAGCAACGCCCGACGTGGAGTACGTCGAACGCCGACTCTGTCCCGGAGACTAGCGGCCAAGGCCGCTCCAGTCAGCGAGAACAGACGAAAAGTCCTGGTCAGCATCGACCGACCAGGACTTTTCCGACATAACGACGCTGTTTTGGGTCAACTTTTGGCAAGGAGTGAGACGGCGAGGACACGCCGCCCGACCTGCGGATTGGCGAGAACCGGCCGAAACCGGCCCGCGAAGTGCCTCAGGCGCCCACGGCCTCGCGGATCTCGTTCGCATAACGTTCCGCGGCCGCCTTCAGCGCGACGGCGTCCGGACCCGCCTTGAGCACCCCGCGGCTGACGTTCGGGACCACGTTGCGGACCGCCGCGCCGAAGACCGCCGGAAGGTCCGCCGGGGTCGCGCCCTGGGCGCCGATGCCCGGAGCCAGCAGCGGGCCGTTGATGTCGAGGTCGAAGGCGGACAGGTCGCCGAGCGTGGCGCCGACCACCGCGCCGAAGGAGCCCATCGGGGTCTCCCCCGCGTTCTCCTCCGCCAGGTGCGCGAGCATCGTCGCGCCGATGGTCCGCCCGTCCTCGCGCACGGCCCGCTGGACCTCGGCGCCCTCCGGGTTGGAGGTCAGCGCGAGCACGAAGAGCCCGGCGCCGCTCTCCCTCGCCAGGTCCACGGCCGGCCGCAGGGAGCCGTAGCCGAGGTACGGGGAGACGGTGAGCGCGTCGGAGAAGAGCGGGGAGTCCTTGCGCAGGAAGGCCTCCGCGTAGGCGCCCATCGTCGAGCCGATGTCGCCGCGCTTGGCGTCCATGACGACCAGGCCGCCCGCCGCCCGCAGGTCCGCGACGGCACGCTCCAGGACGGCCACGCCGCGCGAGCCGAAGCGCTCGAAGAAGGCGGCCTGCGGCTTGAAGACGGCGACCGTGTCGGCCAGGGCTTCGACCACGGTGAACGTGAAGCGCTCCAGGCCCGCGATGTCGTCGGCCAGGCCCCAGGAGTCCAGCAGGGAGGCGTGCGGGTCGACGCCGACGCACAGGGGGCCGCGCTCGTCCATGGCGGCGCGGAGGCGTGCACCGAAGGAGATCATGTGGTGGCCTTTCGGGTGTCGGCGCCGACGGCCTCGGCGAGGGTGGCGTACGGGGAGGCGGCCAGGCGCGCGGCGAGGCCCTTGTGGACGGCGCGGGCGTAGAACGGCCCCTCGTAGATGAAGGCGCTGTAGCCCTGGATCAGGGTGGCACCGGCGAGGATCCGCTGCCAGGCGTCCTCGGCGTTCTCGATGCCGCCGACGCCCACCAGGACGATCCGGTCGCCCACGCGCGCGTAGAGGCGGCGCAGGACCTCCAGGGAGCGCTGCTTGACGGGCGCGCCGGACAGGCCGCCGGTCTCCTGGACGAGCGCGGGGTCGGACTTCAGGCCGAGGCCCTCGCGGGCGATGGTGGTGTTGGTGGCGATGATGCCGTCGAGGCCGAGCTCCAGGGCCAGGTCGGCGACGGCGTCCACGTCCTCGTCGGCGAGGTCCGGGGCGATCTTCACCAGGAGCGGGACGCGGCGGCCCTCCACGGACCGGTCGGCGGCCTCCCGGACGGCCGTGAGGAGCGGCCGCAGCGACTCGGTGGCCTGGAGGTTGCGCAGGCCCGGGGTGTTCGGCGAGGAGACGTTGACGACCAGGTAGTCGGCGTGGCGGGCGAGCCGCTCGGTGGACTTCACGTAGTCGGCGGCGGCCTCGTCCTCCGGCACGACCTTGGTCTTGCCGATGTTGACGCCGACGACCGTCCGGAAGACCGGGTTACGGGCGCCCAGGCGGGCGGCGACCGCGGCCGAGCCCTCGTTGTTGAAGCCCATGCGGTTGATCAGTGCGCGGTCCGGGACGAGCCGGAAGAGGCGCTTCTTGGGGTTGCCGGGCTGGGCCTCCCCGGTCACCGTGCCGATCTCGACGTGGTCGAAGCCGAGCATCGCCATGCCGTCGATGGCGACGGCGTTCTTGTCGAAGCCGGCGGCGAGGCCGAAGGGGCCGTGCATGCGCAGGCCGAGCGCCTCGGTGCGCAGCTCCTTGTGGCGGGGGGCGAGGACGGCCGCGACGAAGGTGCGCAGGACCGGGGTGCGGGCGGCGAGCCGGATCCAGCGGAAGGCCAGGTAGTGGGCCTCCTCGGGGTCCATCCGCTTGAAGAGCAGGTTGAAGAAGAGCTTGTACATCGTCCGTTGTATCCCTCGTGCGCTCATGAAGAGGGGGACACCGCGGGTCCTGCCGGTGTCCCCCTGCTTCTTCGGGCTGCTTAGTCGCGGGCCGCGGTCAGGTGCTCCGCGTGCTCCTGGAGCGAACGGACGCCGACGTCGCCGCGGCCCAGGGCCTCGATGCCCTGGACGGCCGCCGCGAGCGCCTGGACCGTGGTCAGGCACGGGACGGAGCGGGCCACGGCCGCCGTGCGGATCTCGTAGCCGTCGAGGCGGCCGCCGGTGCCGTACGGGGTGTTGACGATGAGGTCGACCTGGCCGTCGTGGATCAGCTGGACGATGGTCTTCTCGCCGTTGGGGCCCTCGCCCTCCGACTGCTTGCGCACAATCGTGGCGTTGATGCCGTTGCGCTTGAGCACCTCGGCCGTACCGGAGGTCGCGAGCAGCTCGAAGCCGTGGGCGACCAGCTCACGGGCCGGGAAGATCATCGAGCGCTTGTCGCGGTTGGCGACCGAGATGAACGCGCGGCCCTTGGTGGGCAGCGGGCCGTAGGCACCGGCCTGCGACTTGGCGTACGCCGTGCCGAAGACGGTGTCGATGCCCATGACCTCGCCGGTGGAGCGCATCTCCGGGCCGAGGACGGTGTCCACGCCGCGGCCCTGGATGTCGCGGAAGCGGCTCCACGGCATCACGGCCTCCTTGACGGAGATCGGCGCGTCGAGCGGCAGGGTGCCGCCGTCGCCGTTCGCCGGCAGCAGGCCCTCGGCGCGCAGCTCGGCGATGGTGGCGCCGAGCGAGATGCGGGCGGCGGCCTTCGCGAGCGGCACCGCGGTCGCCTTCGAGGTGAAGGGGACGGTGCGGGAGGCGCGCGGGTTGGCCTCCAGGACGTAGAGGATGTCGCCGGCCATCGCGAACTGGATGTTGATCAGGCCGCGCACGCCGACACCCTTGGCGATCGCCTCGGTGGAGGCGCGCAGGCGCTTGATGTCGAAGCCGCCGAGGGTGATCGGGGGCAGGGCGCAGGCCGAGTCGCCGGAGTGGATGCCGGCTTCCTCGATGTGCTCCATGACGCCGCCGAGGTAGAGCTCGTGGCCGTCGTAGAGGGCGTCGACGTCGATCTCGATGGCGTCGTCGAGGAAGCGGTCGACCAGGACCGGCCGGGTGGGGCTGATCTCGGTGGACTCGGCGATGTACGACTCCAGGCGCGTCTCGTCGTAGACGATCTCCATGCCGCGGCCGCCGAGCACGTACGAGGGGCGTACGAGGACGGGGTAGCCGATCTCGTCGGCGATGGCCTTGGCACCGGCGAAGGTGGTCGCGGTGCCGTGCTTGGGGGCCGGGAGGCCCGCGTCGGCGAGGACCTGGCCGAAGGCGCCGCGGTCCTCGGCGGCGTGGATCGCCTCCGGGGAGGTGCCGACGACGGGCACGCCGTTGTCCTTGAGCGCCTGGGAGAGGCCCAGCGGGGTCTGGCCGCCGAGCTGGACGACGACACCGGCGACGGGGCCGGCCAGCGTCTCGGCGTGGACGATCTCCAGCACGTCCTCGAGCGTCAGCGGCTCGAAGTACAGGCGGTCGGAGGTGTCGTAGTCCGTGGAGACGGTCTCCGGGTTGCAGTTGACCATCACGGTCTCGTAGCCGGCGTCGCTGAGGGCGAACGAGGCGTGGACGCAGGAGTAGTCGAACTCGATGCCCTGGCCGATGCGGTTCGGGCCGGAGCCCAGGATGATCACGGCGGGCTTGGTGCGGGGCGCGACCTCGCTCTCCTCGTCGTACGAGGAGTAGAAGTACGGGGTCTTGGCCGCGAACTCGGCGGCGCAGGTGTCGACCGTCTTGTAGACCGGGCGGACGCCGAGCGCGTGCCGGACCTCGCGGACGACGTCCTCGCGCAGGCCGCGGATCTCGGCGATCTGGGCGTCGGAGAAGCCGTGGCGCTTGGCCTCGGCGAGCAGCTCGGGCTCGAGCTTCTCGGCCTCGGCCAGTTCGTCGGCGATCTCCTTGATGAGGAAGAGCTGGTCGACGAACCACGGGTCGATCTTGGTGTACGCGAAGACCTCCTCGGGCGTGGCGCCCGCGCGGATGGCCTGCATGACCGTGTTGATCCGGCCGTCGGTCGGGCGGACGGCCAGCTCCAGGAGCTCGGCCTTGTCGCCCAGCTCGCCGATGAAGGTGAACTGCGAGCCCTTCTTCTCCAGGGAGCGCAGGGCCTTCTGGAGAGCCTCGGTGAAGTTGCGGCCGATCGCCATGGCCTCGCCCACCGACTTCATGGTGGTGGTGAGGGTGGAGTCGGCCTGCGGGAACTTCTCGAAGGCGAAGCGCGGGGCCTTGACGACGACGTAGTCGAGGGTCGGCTCGAAGGAGGCCGGGGTCTTCTCGGTGATGTCGTTCGGGATCTCGTCCAGCGTGTAGCCGACGGCGAGCCGGGCGGCGATCTTGGCGATCGGGAAGCCGGTGGCCTTGGAGGCGAGCGCGGAGGAGCGGGAGACGCGCGGGTTCATCTCGATGACGATGATGCGGCCGTCGTCCGGGTTGACCGCGAACTGGATGTTGCAGCCGCCGGTGTCGACGCCGACCTCGCGGATGATCGCGATGCCGATGTCCCGCAGCCGCTGGTACTCACGGTCCGTGAGGGTCATCGCCGGAGCGACGGTGATCGAGTCACCGGTGTGGACGCCCATCGGGTCGAAGTTCTCGATGGAGCAGACGACCACGACGTTGTCGTTCTTGTCGCGCATCAGCTCCAGCTCGTACTCCTTCCAGCCGAGGATGGACTCCTCCAGGAGCACCTCGGTGGTCGGGGAGAGCGTGAGGCCCTGGCCGGCGATGCGACGCAGCTCGTCCTCGTCGTGGGCGAAGCCGGAGCCGGCGCCGCCCATGGTGAAGGAGGGGCGGACGACGACGGGGTAGCCGCCGAGCGTCTCGACGCCCTTGAGGACGTCGTCCATCGAGTGGCAGATGACCGAGCGGGCGGACTCGCCGTGGCCGATCTTGGCGTTGACGGCCTCGACGACGCCCTTGAAGAGGTCGCGGTCCTCGCCCTTGTGGATGGCCTCGACGTTGGCGCCGATGAGCTCGACGCCGTACTTCTCCAGGACGCCCTGCTCGTGCATCGAGATCGCCGTGTTGAGGGCCGTCTGGCCGCCCAGCGTCGGCAGGAGGGCGTCGGGGCGCTCCTTGGCGATGATCTTCTCGACGAACTCGGGGGTGATCGGCTCGACGTAGGTGGCGTCGGCGATCTCCGGGTCGGTCATGATCGTGGCCGGGTTGGAGTTGACCAGGATGACCCGCAGGCCCTCGGCCTTGAGGATCCGGCAGGCCTGGGTTCCGGAGTAGTCGAACTCGGCGGCCTGGCCGATGACGATCGGGCCGGAGCCGATGACCAGGACGGACTGGATATCGGTGCGCTTAGGCACGCTCGGCCTCCATCAGGGATACGAAGCGGTCGAAGAGGTACGCGGCGTCGTGCGGGCCCGCGGCCGCCTCGGGGTGGTACTGGACGGAGAAGGCCGGCTGGTCGAGCAGCTGCAGGCCCTCCACGACGTTGTCGTTCAGGCACACGTGGGAGACCTCGGCGCGCCCGAAGGGGGTGTCGGACACCTTGTCGAGGGGCGCGTCGACGGCGAAGCCGTGGTTGTGCGCGGTGACCTCGACCTTGCCGGTGGTGCGGTCCTGGACGGGCTGGTTGATGCCCCGGTGGCCGTACTTCAGCTTGTACGTGCCGAAGCCGAGCGCGCGGCCGAGGATCTGGTTGCCGAAGCAGATGCCGAAGAGCGGGGTCTTGCGGCGCAGGACCTCCTGCATGACACCGACGGGGCCGTCGGCGGTGGCCGGGTCGCCCGGGCCGTTGGAGAAGAACACGCCGTCCGGGGAGACCGCGTAGACGTCCTCGGCGGTGGCGGTGGCGGGCAGCACGTGGACCTCGATGCCGCGCTCGGCCATCCGGTGCGGGGTCATGCCCTTGATGCCGAGGTCGACGGCGGCGACGGTGAACTTCTTCTCGCCGATCGCGGGGACCACGTAGGTCTCCTTGGTGGCGACCTCGGCGGAGAGGTTCGCGCCCTTCATCTCGGGCTGCTGGCGGACCTCGGCGAGCAGGGTGCCGTCGTCCGGGAGCGCGCTGCCGGAGAAGATGCCGACGCGCATGGCGCCGCTCTCGCGCAGGTGGCGGGTGAGGGCGCGGGTGTCGATGCCCTGGATGCCGACGACGCCCTGGTGGCGCAGTTCCTCGTCCAGGGAACGCCGGGCGCGCCAGTTGGAGGAGACGCGGGCGGGGTCGCGGACGACGTAGCCGGAGACCCAGATGCGGGCGGACTCGGGGTCCTCGTCGTTGACGCCGGTGTTGCCGACGTGCGGGGCGGTCATCACGACGACCTGGCGGTGGTACGACGGGTCGGTGAGGGTCTCCTGGTAGCCGGTCATGCCGGTGGAGAACACGGCCTCGCCGAAGGTCTCCCCCACGGCCCCGTAGGCGCGGCCGCGGAAGATGCGGCCGTCCTCCAGGACGAGTACGGCGGGAACCTTGGAGGCTCCCCTGGTGGAGGTCGTCATCGTGCGCCTTCCGTCGTGTTTGCGTGGTTCGTGGAGCTCATGGAGTTGATCGCCTCGACCCAGGCGGCGTGGTCGGCCGCGCGGTCGGAGCGGAAGCCGGAGTCGAGCAGCGTGTCGCCGTGCGTCCAGGTGACGACCAGGAGGCCGCCCTCGGTGAGGACCTTGCCGGCGATGCCCTTGTCCAGCCGGGCCTCGCGCAGGGCGCCGGCCGGGATGAGGAAGTCGTTCGCGCCGGGGCGGACGACCGCGACGCCCTGGTCCGTCAGGGTGAGCTCGGCCCGGCTGCGGACGCCCAGGCCGTGGGCGACGATCCGGTCGAGCCAGTGCCCGGCGGTGGTGGAGCCGTGGTAGCGGCCGGCCAGCGTGAGCCTCGCCTCACCGGGTGCCTCGGGCACCTCGGGCAGGGCCGGGAGGCCGGACTGGAGGCTGCCGCGCCACTTCCACCCCTGGCGCATGAGCCAGTAGACGAAGGCGATGAAGAGCAGCAGTCCGGCGACCCAGCCGATCCGTCCGGCCCAGTCGGTGACCTCGGCGGACTTCTGTCCGCCCGCCTCGGCCAGTTGCATGAGAGGTGTCACGCCAGCTTCCCGTCGACGAGCGTTGCCCGGCCCCGCAGGAACGTGTGGGTGACGCGTCCCGGCAGCTCGCGGCCCTCGTAGGGGGTGTTGCGGCTGCGGGAGGCGAAGTCGGCGGGGTCCACGACACCACGGTATGCCGGATCGACCAGCGTCAGGTTGGCGGGCTCACCTGCCGAGACGGGGCGTCCATGGCCGGTGGCCTGCCCGATCTGGGCGGGCCTGACGGACATCCGGTCGGCGACGCCGGCCCAGTCGAGCAGGCCGGTCTCGACCATCGTCTGCTGGACCACGGACAGCGCGGTCTCCAGGCCGACCATGCCCATGGCGGCGGCGGCCCACTCGCAGTCCTTGTCCTCGTGCGGGTGCGGGGCGTGGTCGGTGGCCACGATGTCGATGGTGCCGTCGGCGAGGGCCTCGCGCAGCGCCATCACGTCACGCTCGGTGCGCAGCGGGGGGTTGACCTTGTAGACCGGGTTGTACGTGCGCGCCATCTCGTCGGTGAGGAGGAGGTGGTGCGGGGTGACCTCGGCGGTGACGTCGATGCCGCGGGACTTGGCCCAGCGGACGATCTCGACGGAGCCGGCGGTGGAGAGGTGGCAGATGTGCACGCGGGAGCCGACGTGCTCGGCGAGCAGCACGTCGCGGGCGATGATCGACTCCTCGGCGACGGCCGGCCAGCCGCCGAGGCCGAGCTCGGCGGAGACGACGCCCTCGTTCATCTGGGCGCCCTCGGTGAGACGGGGCTCCTGGGCGTGCTGGGCGACGACGCCGCCGAAGGCCTTCACGTACTCCAGGGCGCGGCGCATGATCACGGCGTCGTCGACGCACTTGCCGTCGTCGGAGAAGACGGTGACGCCGGCGGCGGAGTCGTGCATGGCGCCGAGCTCGGCGAGCTTGCGGCCCTCCAGGCCGACGGTGACGGCGCCGATCGGCTGCACGTCGCAGTAGCCGGCCTCCTTGCCGAGCCGGTAGACCTGCTCGACGACGCCGGCGGTGTCGGCGACGGGGTGGGTGTTGGCCATGGCGAAGACGGCCGTGTAGCCGCCGGAGGCGGCGGCGCGGGTGCCGGTGAGGACGGTCTCGGAGTCCTCGCGGCCGGGCTCGCGCAGGTGGGTGTGCAGGTCCACCAGGCCGGGCAGCAGGATTTTTCCTTCGGCCTCGATCACCTCGGCGCCCTCGGCCGACAGGCCGGTGCCGACCTCGGCGACGACCTCGCCGTCGATCAGGACGTCCTGCGCCTCGCCGCCGAGGACCTTCGCACCACGGATCAGGATCTTGCTCATGGGGGGTCTCAGCTCTCCTCGGTG
Organism: Streptomyces sp. NPDC101191; assembly: GCF_044767915.1. Lineage (NCBI taxonomy): Bacteria > Bacillati > Actinomycetota > Actinomycetes > Kitasatosporales > Streptomycetaceae > Streptomyces > Streptomyces sp. NPDC101191. Next base: position 370,019 of record NZ_JBIWOU010000007.1, on the reverse strand, counting down.
GTACGGGTGGTGGCGGCGGGCTCGGAGCCGCCGAGCAGCAGGTAGAGGACGGCCATCCGGATGGAGACGCCGTTGGCGACCTGCTCGACGACCGTGCAGCGGTCGGAGTCGGCGACCTCGGCGGTGATCTCCATGCCGCGGACCATCGGCCCGGGGTGCATGACGATCGCGTGCTCGGGCATCTTCGCCATCCGGTGGCCGTCGAGCCCGTAGCGGCGCGAGTACTCGCGCTCGGTCGGGAAGAAGGCGGCGTTCATCCGCTCGCGCTGCACACGCAGCATCATGACCGCGTCGGACTTCGGCAGCACGCCGTCGAGGTCGTACGAGACCTCGCAGGGCCAGTTCTCCACGCCGACGGGGATCAGGGTGGGCGGGGCCACCAGGGTGACCTCGGCGCCGAGGGTGTGCAGCAGGTCGACGTTGGAGCGGGCGACCCGGCTGTGCAGGACGTCGCCGACGAGCGTGACGCGCTTGCCGGCCAGGTCCTTGCCGAGGCCGGCGTCCCGGCCGACCAGGCGGCGGCGCATGGTGAAGGCGTCGAGCAGGGCCTGGGTGGGGTGCTGGTGGGTGCCGTCGCCGGCGTTGATGACGGGGGCGTCGATCCAGCCGGAGGTGGCGAGGCGGTACGGAGCGCCGGAGGCGCTGTGCCGGATGACGACGGCGTCGACGCCCATCGCCTCCAGGGTCTGCGCGGTGTCCTTGAGGGACTCGCCCTTGGAGACGCTGGAGCCCTTGGCCGCGAAGTTGATCACGTCGGCGGAGAGGCGCTTCTCGGCGGCCTCGAAGGAGATCCGGGTGCGGGTGGAGTCCTCGAAGAAGAGGTTGCAGATCGTGCGCCCGCGCAGGGTCGGGAGCTTCTTGATGGGCCGGTCGGCCACCCGGGCCATCTCCTCGGCGGTGTCGAGGATGAGGACGGCGTCGTCGCGGGTGAGGTCGGCGGCCGAGATGAGGTGACGCATCATCGGGGTGTTCTCTCCGTGGTGGGGAGTGCGAGGGCGTGCGGGTGCGCAGGCGTGTGCCCCGGACCCGTCGGGGGTGCCGGTCCGGCTAGGAGGAGGCGGGCTTGCTGCCGAGCAGCACGGTGTCGCGACCGTCCTCCTCGGCGAGCAGGACCTTGACCGTCTCCCGCAGCGACGTGGGGAGGTTCTTGCCGACGTAGTCGGCGCGGATCGGGAGCTCGCGGTGGCCGCGGTCGACGAGGACGGCGAGCTGGACCGCGCGCGGGCGGCCGATGTCGCCGAGGGCGTCGAGGGCGGCGCGGATGGTGCGGCCGGAGAAGAGGACGTCGTCGACGAGGACGACGAGGCGGCCGTCGATGCCGTCACCGGGGATCTCGGTGCGGCCGATCGCGCGGGCGGGCTTCATCCGCAGGTCGTCCCGGTACATGGTGATGTCCAGGGAGCCGACGGGGATCTTGGTGCCGGTGATCGATTCGAGCTTCTCGGCGAGCCGGCGGGCGAGGAAGACACCGCGGGTCGGGATGCCGAGGAGGACCACGTCGTCGGCGCCCTTGGCGCGCTCGACGATCTCGTGGGCGATGCGGGTCAGGACCCGCGCAATGTCGGGGGCCTCGAGAACCGGCCGTGCCACATCGGTGTGCTGCTGTGCGTCCATATGAAACGGACCTCCTTCTCCGCCTCACGGGACGGACCTTAAAGGACGTCGGAATTGCGCCGTCCACCTTACCAGGGTGCCGTGGTGCCCAGGTCACCCCCCGTGCGCCGCTCCGGGCGACGTCCCTCGGGAGGGGGCGGTATGGACCATTCGGCTTGACGGGAGAGTGTCACGCTGCGTAACCTCACAGTGAGTTACCAGCCGCGCGGCGCAGCCGCATGTCGTCACAGCGTCCGGGAGCGTTATGTCCAGCGAATACGCAAAGCAGCTCGGGGCAAAACTCCGTGCCATCCGCACCCAGCAGGGCCTTTCCCTCCATGGTGTGGAGGAGAAGTCCCAGGGCCGCTGGAAGGCGGTCGTGGTCGGCTCGTACGAGCGTGGCGATCGCGCCGTGACCGTGCAGCGCCTGGCCGAGCTGGCGGACTTCTACGGTGTGCCGGTGCAGGAGCTGCTGCCGGGCACCACGCCGGGCGGGGCCGCCGAGCCGCCGCCGAAGCTGGTCCTCGACCTGGAGCGCCTGGCCCATGTCCCCGCGGAGAAGGCCGGCCCCCTCCAGCGCTACGCGGCGACCATCCAGTCGCAGCGCGGCGACTACAACGGCAAGGTGCTGTCGATCCGCCAGGACGACCTCCGCACCCTGGCCGTGATCTACGACCAGTCGCCCTCGGTCCTGACCGAGCAGCTGATCAGCTGGGGCGTCCTCGACGCGGACGCGCGCCGCGCGGTCGCCCACGAGGAGAACTGAGCCGACAGGTCGGCGCAGAAACGTGCCGCCGGGGCCCCGGGAGTCATCATGACTCCCGGGGCCCCGGCATTTTCGCGTGCTCCTGCGATCGGGTTCACCCGTTCGGCGGTACGACGCCGAAGAATTCGGCGGTAGGGCCGTCGGAGGGGCGATGGGGCTCGGCGGTAGTGGCCCGGAGCAGCGGCGGTACGCGGAAGGCGGGCCCCGGAGGCGCGGCGGTACGCGGAGGCGGGCGGTACGGCCCGGAGCAGCGGCGGTACGCGGACGGCGCGGCGGGGACGCGGCCGGGGACCGGCGGGCAGGGGCCGGGCAGGCGGCAGCGCGCCGCAAGGGACAACGCGCCAGGGAGCCGGGGAGACGGCGGAACGGGGCGCCGGGGACAAGGTCGCGGGGAGGCCGGCGAGGCGGCGGGTGCGGGCGCCGGGGACGAGGTCGCGGGGAGGCAGGCGAGGCGGCGGGTGCGGGCGCCGGGGACGAGGTCGCGGGGAGGCAGGCGAGGCGGCGGGTGCGGCCGAGGCCGGCGAGGCGGCGGGTGCTGCCGCCGGGGACGACGCGGCCGGGCGGCGCGGCACAGGCCGCTCCATGGACACGGCGAAGGGGCCCGCAGCACGGCGTGTGCTGCGGGCCCCTTCGACTGCCGGGGAGCGCTCAGGCGTCCCGGCGCAGGCGCGGCTTCAGGTCCTTGAAGCGCGCGAGGAGACCGTTGACGAAGGTCGGCGACTCGTCCGTGGAGAACTCCTTGGCGAGCTGCACGGCCTCGTCGATGGCGACCGCGTCCGGCGTGCCGTCCTCCCAGATCAGCTCGTACGCCGCGAGGCGCACGATGTTCCGGTCGGCGACGGGCATCCGGTCGAGGTCCCAGTCCACCGCGTAGGTCGCGATGAGGTCGTCGATGCGGGCCACGTGCTGGGCGTAGCCCTCGACCAGCTGCATGGTGAAGTCGTTCACCGGCGGCTGGCGGTCGTCGGCCCGGTGGTGCCGAACCTGGTCCGCGAGGACTTCCTGCACCGAGGCACCTCGCTGGTCGGCCTCGAACAGAATCTGGAAGGCCCGCCTGCGGGCCTTGCTCCGGGCGGCCACGGTTAGTCGTTCACCCGGCCGAGGTAGTCGCTGCTGCGGGTGTCGACCTTGATCTTCTCACCGGTGGTGATGAAGAGCGGGACCTGGATCTCGTGGCCGGTCTCCAGGGTGGCGGGCTTGGTGCCACCGGTGGAGCGGTCGCCCTGGACGCCCGGGTCCGTGTGCTGGATCGTCAGGACGACGGCGGCCGGGAGCTCGACGTAGAGCACGGAGCCCTCGTGCTGCGCCACGGAGGCGGTGAAGCCCTCGATGAGGAAGTTGGCGGCGTCGCCGACGGCCTTGCGGTCGACGTGCAGCTGGTCGTAGGTCTCCATGTCCATGAAGACGAAGTAGTCGCCGTCCATGTAGGAGAACTGCATGTCGCGGCGGTCGATGGTGGCCGTGTCGACCTTCACACCCGCGTTGAAGGTCTTGTCGACGACCTTGCCGGACAGCACGTTCTTGAGCTTGGTGCGCACGAAGGCCGGGCCCTTGCCGGGCTTGACGTGCTGGAACTCGACGACGGACCAGAGCTGGCCGCCTTCGAGCTTGAGCACCATGCCGTTCTTGAGGTCGTTCGTGGAAGCCACGGTTGCGGAATCTCCTGGACTGACGTCGACCGGGAGGCGTACGCGCCGCTACAGCGCGAGCAGCTCCTTGGTCGTGATGGTGAGTAGCTCGGGTCCGCCGTCCGCCTCCTGGCGTACGACGAGCGTGTCATCGATCCGGACCCCGCCCCGGCCCGGGAGGTGGACCCCCGGTTCGACGGTGACCGGCACGCAAGCGTCCAGTTTACCCATGGCCGCGGGTGCGAGCTGCGGGTCCTCGTCGATTTCCAGGCCCACTCCGTGCCCAGTGAGGGCCGTGGTGGCGTCGCCGTGGCCGGCCGCGGCGAGAATCTGCCGGGCCACGCGGTCGACGTCCCGGTACTCGGCGCCGGGCACGAGCGCCTCGCGGGCAGCCCGCTGAGCGGCGAAGACGAGCTCGTAGAGCTCGATCTGCCAGTCCGCCGGAGTGGTGCCGATGACGAAGGTCCGGCCGATCTCGCAGCGGTAGCCGCGATAGTTGGCACCGAGGCAGACGGAAAGGAAGTCTCCTTCCTCGACCCGCCGGTCGGTGGGCTTGTGCCCGGCCCGGCCCGCGTGCGGCCCGGTGGCCACGGAGGTGGGGAAGGCGGGCCCGTCGGCGCCGTGGTCGACGAGCCGACGCTCCAGTTCGAGGGCGAGGTGGCGCTCGGTCCTGCCGACCAGGATCGACTCCAAGAGCTCCCCGAGGGCCTGGTCGGCGATCTCGGCGGCGATCCGCAGACAGGCGATCTCGTCCTCGTCCTTGACGATGCGCAGCTGCTCCACGGCGTACGACAGGTCGGCGAGCCGCAGCTCGGGGGCGACGGTGCCCATGGCGCGGTGCCGGGCCACGGTCAGGTGGTGCTCCTCGACGGCGAGCGCGTCCGCACCCGCTTTGCGGGCGAAGTCGACGCCCGCGACCGCCGGATCGCCGCCGCCCGTGGGCAGCACCAGCTGACGCAGCAGTTCGTCGAGCCGTCCGTCGGCCGGATCGGCGCCGGGGGCGGTGGGGCAGAGCAGAACGTCCTCGTCGGGGCCGAGCAGCAGCACCGCACCGGCGGGAGACCCCCCGGTGAGATAGCGGACATTGGCGGGGCGGGAGACCAGGGCCGCCGGGCAGCCCGCGGCCGCACTCCGGTCGCGCAGCCGTAGTCGGCGGTCCGCATACACCTCTGACATGCTCCGAGCCTACGAGCGGCCGAGCACGACGGCCTGTTGTGGACGCCCGACCGGGCGGGGGCCGTGCGGGCGTGGGGCGCCGTGCGGGGCGGGAGCGCCGTGCGGGCGTGGGGCGCCGTGCGGGCGTGGGGCGCCGTGCGGGCGTAGGGCGCCGTGCGGGCGTAAGGCGCCGTGCGGGCGCAAGGCGCCGTGCGGGCGCAAGGCGCCGTGCGGGCGCAAGGCGCCGTGCGGGCGTAAGGCGCCGTGCGGGCGTAAGGCGCCGTGCGGGCGCAAGGCGCCGTGCGGGCGTAAGGCGCCGTGCGGGCGTAAGGCGCCGTGCGGGCGTAGGGCGCCGTGCGAGGAGAGGCGCCGAGAGGGGCCGGGCCACACGCCGCACCGGCGTGGCCGGTCACCGCGCTGCCCTAAGGCCCTGGACCGGCGGGGGCCGGACACGGCGCTGCACTACGGCCCCATACCCGCGGGGCCGGACACGGCGCTGCCCCACGGCCCCATACCCGCGGGGCCGGACACGGCGCTGCCCCACGGCCCCATACCCGCGGGGCCGGACTCCGCGGGGCCGGACTCCGCGCTGCCCCACGGCCCCAAACCCGCGACGGCCGGACTCTGCGGTGCCCGACAGCCCCAGACCGGCGGGCCCCCGGCGCCACACGCCCGACCGGCGGGCCCTCCCGCCTGATCCCCGCCCGGCGGGCCGTGCCGTGCGGGGATCAGGCGGGAGGCCGGCCGGATATCGCGCGGGCCAGCACGTCGTCCAGGACGCGGGCGGTGGTCTCCACGTCGTACGTCGAGTTGTCGATGATCGGGAGCCCCGACCCGTACCAGCCGGCCATCCGGCCGTGGATCGCGGCGACCTCCTCGTCCGAGAGGCGTCGGTTGCCGCTGCGTTCGGCGTTGCGCTCCAGGACGATGTCCAGGCCGGGCAGCAGGACGACCGGCAGCAGGCCGGGACCGACATGACGCTTCCAGCCGCCGAGGCCGACGACCGGCCAGTCGGGGAAGACGGCGTCGTCGAGGATGCAGGAGATGCCGTTGGCCAGGAAGTTGCGGGCGGCGAAACCGCAGGTGCGGCGGGCCAGCCGGTACTGGGCCTCGGAGTTCTCGTTCCAGCCGGACTGGGGGTCGGCGAAGCCGGAACAGACCCATTCGCGCACGTCGTCGAGGCTGATGTGGGCGGTGGGCACCGGACGCCTGGTGGCCCAGTGGCGGGCGACGGTCGTCTTGCCCGCGCCGGCCGGGCCTATCAGCAGCACGGCGAGCGTGGCGGCGCCGGTGCCGGTGACGGCGGGCGGCATGGTGACGTGCCCGGTGACCTGTCCGCCGCTCCACCCGGGGGGAGGCCCCTGGGGAGCCGGCGCGTGCGCGGCCTGCGCGTGCGGCACCGGAGGCCCCTGGGGGCCGGGCGGGGCCGCCGGGCCCTGGGGGCCGGGTGGGGCAGGGTACGGGTGGTGGGCCGGGACCGGCGGGTGACCGCCCTGGGCCCGGGCGCCGGGGGCCCCGCCGCCCCAGTGGGCCTGGCCCGCGGCTTCGTTCGGTGGCAACGGAGCCCCCATCCCGTGCTGCATCCGGTGCCCCACTCCGTCCCTGCGCCGATTCGTCGTTGCCGGAACGTTACCGCCCCCGGCTTCCCCAGGGGAAACGGCCGGGGGCGGATCGACGTGCCCGAAGCGGTGCCGTCAGGCGTCGAGCTCCTCCGCGAGGGCGCGCAGGGCGAGCCGGTAGGAGCCGATGCCGAAGCCCGCGACGGTCCCGGTGGCGACGGCCGCGACCACCGAGGTGTGCCGGAACTCCTCGCGGGTGTACGGGTTCGAGATGTGCACCTCGACGAGCGGCGCGGTGCGCTGGGCGGCCGCGTCGCGCATCCCGTACGAGTAGTGCGTGAAGGCACCGGGATTGAGGACCACCGGGAGGGCCTCGTCGGCGGCCTCGTGCAGCCAGCGGATCATCTCCCCCTCGTCGTTGGTCTCGCGCACCTCGACGTCGAAGCCCAGCTCCTCGCCGAGGCTCCGGCAGGACTCGACGAGCCCCTTGTAGGAGGTGGCGCCGTAGATGTCGGGCTCGCGGGAGCCCAGGCGGCCGAGGTTGGGGCCGTTCAGGACGAGCACGCGGCGCCGCTCGGTCACGCGGACACCTCGCCGTACGCGGCCACGAGGACGGCCGGGTCGGGGCCTTCCAGGACGACCGGCTTGCCCAGACCGTCGAGGACGATGAAGCGCAGCAGGTCGCCCCGGGACTTCTTGTCGACCTTCATGGTCTCCAGGAGCTTGGGCCACTGGTCGCCGCGGTAGGTGAGCGGCAGCCCGACGGACTCCAGGACGGCGCGGTGCCGGTCGGCGGTGGCGTCGTCGAGGCGGCCGGCGAGCCGGCCCAGCTCGGCGGCGAAGACCATGCCGACGGAGACGGCGGCGCCGTGGCGCCACTTGTACCGCTCGTTCTTCTCGATGGCGTGCGCGAGGGTGTGCCCGTAGTTGAGGAACTCGCGGCGGCCGGACTCCTTGAGGTCGCCGGAGACGACCTCGGCCTTGACCTCGATCGACCGCACGATGAGCTCGGCGGTGTGCGGTCCGGCCGGGGTGCGCGCGGCCTCGGGGTCGGCCTCGATCAGGTCGAGGATGACCGGGTCGGCGATGAAGCCGGCCTTGATGATCTCGGCGAGCCCGCTGACGTAGTCGTGCACGGGCAGCGAGTCGAGCGCGGCGAGGTCGCACAGCACGCCGGCCGGCGGGTGGAAGGCGCCGACGAGGTTCTTGCCCTCGGCGGTGTTGATGCCGGTCTTGCCGCCGACGGCCGCGTCGACCATCGCGAGGACGGTGGTCGGCACGGCGATCCAGCGCACGCCCCGCAGCCAGGTCGCGGCGACGAAGCCGGCCAGGTCGGTGGTGGCGCCGCCGCCGACGCCGACGATGACGTCGCTGCGGGTGAAGCCGGTCTGGCCGAGCGCCTTCCAGCAGTAGGCGGCGACCTCGACGGTCTTCGCCTCCTCGGCGTTCGGCACCTGGATGGCGACGGCCTCGAAGCCCTGGTCGGCGAGGTCGGCGCGCAGCGCCTCGCCGGTCTCGGCCAGCGCCTCGGGGTGGATCACGGCCACCCGCTTGGCCCGGGGGCCGATCAGGCCGGGAAGCTCACCGAGCAGCTGCCGGCCGACCAGCACCTCGTACGGATCGGTGCCCGCGGAGCCGCCGACCTGGATACGGGTCACTGCCTGGTCCGTCATACGTCCTTCAACTCCAGTGCGTCGAGGATCGCGTCGGCGACCTCTTCGGGCGTGCGGTCGTCGGTGGCGACGACGGCGCTCGCGACTTCTTCGTACAGATGGCGGCGCGCGTCCATCAGCTCGCGCCACTGGCGGCGCGGGTTGACGGCGAGCAGCGGCCGGGCGGCGCCGAGGCCGACGCGGCGCACGGCCGCCTCGACGTCCATCGAGAGGTACGCGACGGGCAGCCCGTGCAGCAGCTCGCGGGTGGCCGGGTCGAGCACCGCCCCACCGCCGAGGGCGAGGATGCCCTCGTGCTCGGCGACGGCGCGGCGCACGGCCTCGCGCTCCAGGGCGCGGAAGTGGTCCTCGCCGTCCTCGACGAAGATGTCCGCGATCTCGCGTCCCTCGGCGGCGACGATGTCGGCGTCCGTGTCCCGGTAGGGCGCGCGGAGCCGTTCGGCGAGGAGCGCGCCCACCGTGGACTTGCCGGAGCCCATCGGCCCGACGAGGACGACCAGCGGGCCGCCGGTCACCGGATGTGGAGGTTGTCGAGGTAGGACCGCACGTTGCGGCGGGTCTCGGGGACGCTGTCGCCGCCGAACTTCTCCAGCACGGCGTCCGCCAGGACCAGCGCGACCATCGCCTCGGCGACGATGCCCGCGGCCGGGACCGCGCAGACGTCGGAGCGCTGGTGGTGGGCCGCGGCGACCTCGCCGGTGGCGACGTCGACGGTGGCCAGCGCGCGCGGGACGGTGGCGATCGGCTTCATCGCGGCGCGGACGCGCAGCAGCTCGCCGGTGCTGAGGCCGCCCTCGGTGCCGCCGGCGCGGCCGGAGCTGCGGGTGATGCCGTCGGGGCCCTTGACGATCTCGTCGTGGGCCTGGGAGCCGGGCACGCGGGCGAGTTCGAAGCCGTCGCCGACCTCGACGCCCTTGATGGCCTGGATGCCCATGAGGGCCGAGGCGAGCCGGGCGTCGAGGCGCCGGTCCCAGTGCACGTGGGAGCCGAGGCCGACGGGCACGCCGTACGCGAGGACCTCGACGACGCCGCCGAGGGTGTCGCCGTCCTTGTGGGCCTGGTCGATCTCGGCGACCATCGCCTTCGACGCGTCGGCGTCGAGGCAGCGCACCGGGTCCGCGTCGAGCTTCTCGACGTCGGCCGGAGTCGGGTAGAGGCCGTACGGGGCCTTGGCGGAGGCCAGTTCCACGACGTGGGAGACGATCTCGATGCCGGCCGTCTCCTTCAGGAAGGAGCGGGCCACGGCGCCGAGGGCCACGCGGGCGGCGGTCTCCCGGGCGCTGGCGCGCTCCAGGATCGGCCGGGCCTCGTCGAAGCCGTACTTCTGCATGCCGGCCAGGTCGGCGTGACCGGGGCGGGGACGGGTCAGCGGCGCGTTGCGGCCGGTCTCCTTGAGCTCGGCGGGGTCGACCGGGTCGGCCGACATGACCTTCTCCCACTTGGGCCACTCGGTGTTGCCGACCATCACGGCGATCGGCGAGCCGAGGGACAGGCCGTGCCGGACACCGCCCAGGAAGGTGATCTCGTCCTGCTCGAACTTCATGCGGGCACCGCGTCCATAGCCGAGACGCCGCCGTGCGAGATGGTCCGCCACCAGCTCCGTGGTGACCGGAACGCCGGCCGGAAGTCCCTCAAGGGTTGCAACCAGCGCGGGTCCGTGGGACTCCCCCGCCGTCAGCCAACGCAACCTGCTCAACGATGCTCCTCATGCTCGCGCCTGGGCACTGCGACGGCGCGACCTGGGTGCGCGGCCCCGGTCCGCCTCCCCCGATCCTCCCACGTCCCGGGACCCGATCGATCTCCGGTCCACGAGTCGGGACACATGTCTCACGAGTCGGGTGAGGCTTCCGTCTCCGCCCCGGGCCCGCTCCCCCGCCGCCGCCACCTGTCGCGGCCCCAGGACCCCACCACGTACAGGACGAACGCGGTCCCCAGGCCGATGACCGGGTATCGGATCCAGGCCGGTCCGTCCATCAGGGCGAACCGCAACAACCCCCGGAGCAGCAGCAGGAGATCGATCCCCAGCTCCCACTTCGACGCGAGCAACACGTCGCCCCCCATGCCCTGCCTTCCCCCTGATCACTCCGGCTCAGCGCTCGGCGAGCGCCTGTTCCCCCGCCGCGCGCATCGCGGCCAGCGGCCCCGGCGCGCGCCCGGTCATCTGCTCGACCTGGAGCACCGCCTGGTGCACCAGCAGGTCGAGCCCGCCGACGATCTTCCCACCCCGCGCCGACCAGGCGGCCGCCAGCCGGGTGGGCCACGGGTCGTACAGCACGTCGAACAGGGTGCCGGGCGCCTCGGGGACGGCCGCGGCCAGGGCGTCCGTGGTCCCGGCCGGGGTGGTGGCGATCACCAGCGGCGCGGCGAAGGCCTCCGCCGCGGCGTCCCAGGCGGCGGTGCGCACCTCGACGCCGAGCCGCTCCCCCCAGCCGCGCATCTCGTCGGCGCGGGCCTCGCTCCGTACGTACGCGGTGACCGGCCCCGCGCAGATCCGGGCGAGCGCGGCGAGCGCCGAGGAGGCGGTGGCCCCCGCGCCGAGTACGGCCGCCGAGTCCACCTTGTCGACGCCCCGCTCGCGCAGCGCGGCGATCATGCCGGGGATGTCGGTGTTGTCGCCTATGCGGCGCCCGTCCTCGGTGAGGACGACCGTGTTGACGGCCTCCACCGAGGCCGCGGTGTCGGTGATCTCGTCGAGCAGCGGAATGATCGCCCGCTTGAGCGGCATCGTCAGCGAGAGGCCCGCCCAGGTGGTGTCCAGCTCGCGCACGAAACCAGGGAGCGCGGCCTCGTCGACCTCGAAGCGCCCGTACGACCAGTCGTCGAGACCGAGCTCCCGGTACGCGGCCCGGTGCAGCACCGGGGAGAGCGAATGGGCGATCGGCGAGCCGAGCACGGCCGCTCGTCGTGCTGCCGCCATCAGTTCTTCCTCGACTCGTTGAACTTCTGGACGAGCTTCTGGTGCTCCGCGTTCGTCTTCGTGAACTGGGAGGACTTCCCGTCGAGCGAGATGAAGTAGTACCAGCCGTCGCTCGTCGGGTTGACCGTGCCCGTCATCGCCTCGTTGCCCGGGTTGCCGATCGGACCCGGCGGCAGGCCCTTCACGAAGTACGTGTTGTACGGGTTGTCGTACTTCCGCAGCTCGGTGAGGGACAGGTCGAGCTTGCTCTGGTTCTTGATGTAGTTGTACGTCGAGTCGAACTCGAGCCCGCCGTAGGTCTGCGGGTTGGACGGCTTGAGGCGGTTGTAGACGACCTCGGCCATCTTGCGGAAGTCGTCGTGCGACGTGCCCTCCGCCTGGACCAGGCTCGCGATCGTGACGAGTTCCCAGGGGCTGTCGACGCCGAGCGCCTTGGCCTTGGCCTCCAGGTCGTACTTCCCGTACTCCTTGTTCGCGCGGCTCACCATCTTGCGGAGGACGTCCTCGGGCTTGTTGCCCTTGGCCACCGGATAGCTCGCCGGGAAGAGGAAGCCCTCCAGCGGGTCCTTCACGTTCTCGTGGTTCTTCGCCCAGTCGGGCAGACCGAGCTCGTTCGCCTTGGCCTTGGCGATGCCCTGGGTCGTGCCGGGCTTGAGGTCGAGCCTCTTGTCGATCTGCTCGTACACCCAGACGTTCCGGCGGCCCTCGGAGATGATGAAGTTGCTCTGGCTCGCCGGGTCGAGCATCAGGGCCACGGCGCTCTCCGCCGACATCTCCTTCTTCAGCGTGTAGACGCCGTCCTGGATCAGCATGCCCTTGGGGTTCTTCTGCTGGGCCGAGACGAAGGCGTCGACGCTCTTGACCACGCCGGCCTTCTTGAGGATGTTGCCGATCTCGTAGCCGCCGGCGTCCTTGGGGATCTCGATCTGGACGTCACCGGAGCCGGTGCCCGCGAAGTCGGGCGCCTCACCGAACTGACCCTGCCAGAACTGGTAGCCGAAGTAGCCGATGCCGCCCACGCCGCCGATGATGACGGCGGCCACCACCAGGCAGGCCATGCCGTTCTTCGCCTTGCGGCCCTTGTTGCCGCGGCGGTCGCCGCCGCCGGAACGGGAGCCGCGGCGGTCGCCCGGCTCGTCCTCGTCCTCGCCCTCGTCGGCGTACTCGTCCTCGCGGTCCTCACGGCCGCGACGACGGCGGGTGCCCGGGGCGGGCTCCTCACCGGTGAAGAAGGGATGGTCCTCCTCCGGCTGCTCCTCCTCCCAGTCCGTCGCCGGCTGCGGCGGGACCTGCCGGCGGCCCGGGGGCTGCGGCGGGGGGTAGGCCTCCGGGGTGCCGTAGAGGTCCGGGTTCTGGCCGCCGTACGGGTCGGCGGGAGGGGCGTTGTACGGCATGGCCGCCTGGCCGGTCTCCCAGTTGCCGTCGTACTGCTGTGCGGGATACCCGGGCGTGTCGTAGCCGCCCGGGTTCTCGTACTGCTGACCGCCGTACTGCTGCGCGTCGTACTGCCGGCCGTACTGGTCCGAGCCGTACTGCCGGCCGTCCTGGTCCGAGCCGTACTGGTCCGAGCCGTACTGCCGGCCGTACTGCTCCGCGCCGTACTGCTGCCCGTCATAGGCCTGCGGCTGCTGCTGGTACGTGCCGTCGGCGTACGCCTGCTGCTGCCCGTACGGGTCCTGGTGCCCCTGGGACTCCTGGTGCCCGTACTGCGCCTGCTGCGGATACTGCTGCTGGCCCTCCCACCCCTGATCCCCGTACAGGGGATCCGTGGGGTGCCACGGTTCGGAGCCGGGGCTCCGGCCATACTCAGTCATCGATCCCCAAACAGCCGCGAGGCTTCCGGACGTTCCGCCTCTACGTAGTGCGGCAGCTGTTCGAACACGGCCGCATCGCGCGGAACGTTACCGTATCGCGATCAGATGACCACTTCGACGCCCTCGCCGGGCGGATTACCTGATACCCGTTCGGACTCAAGAGCGTTCTGAAGGATGATCACAGCGGCGGCCTGGTCGATCACCGAGCGTCCCTTCTTGGACTTCACGCCCGAGGCCCGCAGGCCCTGGGTCGCCGTGACCGTGGTCATCCGCTCGTCGACGAGCCGGACCGGGACCGGCGCGACGCCCTTGGCCATCTCGCGGGCGAAGGCGCGGACCTTGGTCGCGGCCGGGCCCTCCCGCCCGCTGAGCGAGCGGGGCAGACCCACGACGACCTCGATCGGCTCGTACTCCTCCACGATCTGGCGGAGCCGCCGGTGGGCGGCCGGGACGTCGCGCCCCGGCACGGTCTCCACCGGCGTGGCGAGGACCCCGTCGGGGTCGCACGAGGCGACCCCGATCCGGGCGTCCCCGACGTCGACCGCGATACGGCGGCCCCGACGCATCGTCACGCCGTCTCCACGACGAGACGCTCCACGGCGGCGATGGCCTCGCCGACGGCCTGCGGGTTCGTACCGCCGCCCTGGGCGACGTCCGGCTTGCCGCCGCCACCGCCGCCGAGGGTCTTGGCGGCCGTACGGACCAGCTCGCCGGCCTTGAGACCGCGCTCACGGGCGGCCTCGTTGGTGGCGATGACCGTGAGGGGCTTGCCGTTGGCCGTGGTGAACAGGGCGACGACGGCCGGACGGTCGGCCGGGAAGCGGCCACGGACGTCGAGGACCAGCTTGCGCAGGTCGTCGGCGCCGGTGCCGTCCTGGACCTGGCCGGTGACGAGGGCGAGGCCGCGGATGTCCTGGGCGGAGTCGACGAGACCGGCGGCGGCCTGCAGGACCTTCTCCGCGCGGAACTTCTCGATCTCCTTCTCGGCGTCCTTCAGCTTGCCGAGCATGGCCGAGATCTTCTCGGGGAGCTCCTCCGGACGGCCCTTGACCAGCTCCTGGAGCTGGGCGACGACCGTGTGCTCGCGAGCGAGGAAGTTGTACGCGTCGACACCCACGAGGGCCTCGATACGGCGCACGCCGGAGCCGATGGACGACTCGCCGAGCAGCTTCACCAGGCCCAGCTGGGCGGTGTTGCCGACGTGCGTACCGCCGCACAGCTCCTTGGAGAAGTCGCCGATGGTGACGACGCGGACCTGCTCGCCGTACTTCTCGCCGAACTCGGCGATGGCACCCTGGCGCTTGGCCTCGTTGATCGGCATGACCTCGGCGTGCACATCGAGCTCGCGCGCGAGGACCTCGTTGATCTTCTGCTCGACGTCGGTGAGGACCGCGCCGGGGACGGCGTTCGGCGAACCGAAGTCGAAGCGGAAGCGGCCGGGCTGGTTCTCGGAACCGGCCTGGGCGGCCGTCGGGCCGAGGGCGTCGCGCAGCGCCTGGTGGGTCAGGTGGGTGGCCGAGTGGGCGCGGGCGATGGCCCGGCGGCGGCGCACGTCGATGGAGGCGTAGGCGGTGGCGCCCACGGTCACCTCGCCGACCTGCACGGAACCCTTGTGCACGGAGACACCGGGAACGGGCTGCTGGACGTCACGGATCTCGATGACCGCGCCGCTGTGCAGCTTGATCCGGCCCTGGTCGGCGATCTGACCGCCGCCCTCGGCGTAGAACGGGGTGCGGTCGAGGACGACCTCGACCTCGTCGCCCTCGGAGGCGGCCGGCGAGGAGACACCGTTGACGAGGAGACCGACGACGGTGCTCTCGCCCTCGGTGTTGGTGTAGCCGGTGAACTCCGTGGCGCCGTTGCTGTCGGCGATCTCCCGGTACGACGTCATGTCGGCGTGGCCGGTCTTCTTGGCCTTGGCGTCGGCCTTGGCGCGGTCCCGCTGCTCCTTCATCAGGCGGCGGAAGCCGTCCTCGTCCACGGAGAGGCCCTGCTCGGAGGCCATCTCGAGGGTGAGGTCGATCGGGAAGCCCCAGGTGTCGTGGAGCAGGAACGCCTTGTCGCCGGAGAGGACCGTGCCGCCGGCGGCCTTGGTCTCGGTGACCGCGGTGTCGAGGATGTTGGTGCCGCCCTTGAGGGCCTTGAGGAAGGCGGCCTCTTCGGCGAGCGCGACGGTCTCGATCCGCTTGCGGTCGGTGACCAGCTCCGGGTACTGCTCGCCCATCGTGTCGATCACGGTGTCGACGAGGTCCTGGACGACCGGACCGGTGGCGCCGAGCAGGCGCATGTTGCGGACGGCGCGGCGCATGATGCGGCGCAGCACGTATCCGCGGCCCTCGTTGCCGGGGGTGACGCCGTCGCCGATGAGCATGACGGACGTGCGCATGTGGTCGGCGACCACGCGCAGCGAGACGTCGCTGTCGTGGGCCTTGCCGTAGGCGACACCGGTGAGCTCGGTGGCCTTGTCGATGACGACCTGGAGGGTGTCCGTCTCGTACATGTTCTGGACGCCCTGGAGGATCATCGCCAGGCGCTCGAGACCGAGGCCCGTGTCGATGTTCTTGGACGGCAGCTCGCCGAGGATCGGGAAGTCGTCCTTCCCGGTGCCCTCACCGCGCTCGTACTGCATGAAGACCAGGTTCCAGATCTCCACGTACCGCTCGTCGTTGACGGCCGGGCCGCCCTCGACGCCGAACTCGGGGCCGCGGTCGTAGTTGATCTCGGAACAGGGGCCGCAGGGGCCGGGGACGCCCATCGACCAGTAGTTGTCCTTCTTGCCGAGGCGCTGGATGCGCTCGGCGGGGACGCCGACGACGTCGCGCCAGATCTGCTCGGCCTCGTCGTCCTCCTGGTAGACGGTGATCCAGAGCTTCTCCGGCTCCAGCCCGTAGCCGCCGTGCTCCACCGAGGTGGTCAGCAGCTCCCAGGCGAGCTTGATGGCGCCTTCCTTGAAGTAGTCGCCGAAGGAGAAGTTGCCGCACATCTGGAAGAACGTGCCGTGGCGGGTGGTCTTGCCGACCTCTTCGATGTCGGGCGTGCGCACGCACTTCTGCACGCTGGAGGCGCGCGTGAAGGGCGGCTTGACCTCACCCAGGAAGTAGGGCTTGAAGGGCACCATGCCGGCCGGGACGAGGAGCAGAGTCGGGTCGTCCGCGATGAGCGACGCCGAAGGGACGACGGTGTGCCCGCGCTCCTCGAAGAAGCTCAGCCAGCGGCGGCGGATTTCAGCCGACTCCATCAGTGGTCCTCATTCCGGTTGTACGAAAGCGAATACGTGGTGACGTTGGGGGTGCCGTGCTGCCCGAGCGCGGCCCTGCGGCGCGGTGCCGGGAGCGCGTGGTCGCGCTCCGGGTCGACCGGTGCGTCCAGGCCCAGGGCGTCGCCGAGCTCGGCCTCCCGCTGGAGCATGTTCGACCGCACGTCGAGGGCGAAGCCCACGGCGCGGTCCTTCAGCTTGTGACCGGCCGCGACGGCCTTGTCGGCCGCCTGGGCGGCGAGGCTCTCGGGGGTCAGCTGCTTGATCTTGCGGTTGACCTTGGTGGTGGCCCACACACCGGCGGCCGCGCCCGCGGTGAACCAGAACGTACGGCGGAACATCGTGCTCAGCCCTTCTGCTTCCGGCGCCTCGCGGACGGCACGGAGCGACCGACGATCACAGTACGCCGCTCGGCGGCGGGCGGCGCGTCCTGGCCCCCGCGTCCGCCCAGCGCCTTGCGCACCCCGTAACCGAAGGCGGCGACCTTGACGAGCGGGCCGCCGAAGGTGGACGCGACGGTGGTGGACAGCGCGGAGGCGTTGGACGTGACCTCCTGGACGTCCGAGGCGATGGCGTCGACCCGGTCGAGCTGGGTCTGCGCCGAGCGCACGGTCGCGGAAGCGTCGGCGAGCAGCGGGACGGCCTGTTCGGTCACGTCCGCCACGAGTTTGGTGGTCGCCTTGAGCGTCTGCGCCAGCCTCACCAGCACCACGGCCAGGAAGGAGACGAGGATCGCCCAGAACACGGCCACCAGGATCCCGGCAACCTCACCACCGGTCACTCCGCACCGCTCTCTGCTGTCGTCGGGCCCCGGACGGTCGTCGGACCCGTGCTGGTAAACGTCCTCCGACCCTATCGCGCCGGAGCTCTTGCGCCGTACCGCATTACCGCTTGTGGGAGGGGAGTTGTCCGGCGCCGATTGTACGGAGTGCGCGCGGGTGAGTACGCTCCGTGTCCCATGCGACGGAGCAATCTCCCTGCGGAGCTGAACCGGTTCGTGGGACGGGCCGCGGAACAGGACGAACTGGCCCTGATGCTCGACGAGTTCCGGTTGGTCACGGTTGTCGGGGTGGGCGGTGTCGGCAAGACCCGGCTCGCGTTGCGGGCGGCGGCGGCGGTGCAGAAACGCTACGTCGACGGGGTGCGGCTGGCGGGGCTGTCCTCGCTGCGCGACCCGGATCTGGTGGCGCACGCGCTGGTCGACGCGCTGGGGCTGACCGACCACACGCTGCGCGGGCCGCGCGAGGTGCTCGTGGAGCATCTCGCGGAGCTGCGGCTGCTGCTCGTGGTGGACGGCTTCGAGCATCTGGTGGAGGAGTGCGCGGCGCTGCTGCGGGAGCTGCTCCAGGGGTGCCCGGGGCTCACGGTGCTCGCGGCGGGGCGGCGGGCGTTGCGGGTGGACGGCGAGGCGGTGCTGACGCTGGCGCCGATGGCCGACGAGGACGCGATGGCCCTGCTGACGGGGCGGGCCGTGGAGGCGGGGGCGGCCGCGCCCGGCGATCCGGCGGGGCTGCGGGAGCTGTGCCGGCGCCTGGACGGGATCCCGCTGGCGCTGGAGCTGGCGGCGGCGCGACTGCCGCTGCTCACGGTGGACCAGCTGCTGCGGCGCCTCGACGACCGGTTCCGGCTGCTCGATCACGGACGGCGTGGCGCGCTGCCCCGGCACCGGACGCTGCGGACGGCGATCGGCTGGAGCCACGAGCTGTGCACGCCGGAGGAGCGGCTGCTCTGGGCGCGCCTCTCGGTGTTCGCCGGGCCCTTCGACCTGGAGGCGGTGGAGTACGTGTGCGGGGGCCCCGGCCTCCCCGCGGACCGGGTGCTCGACGTGCTCGGCGAGCTGCTGGCGCAGTCGCTCGTGGCGCGCGAGGACTCGGCGGCGGGCCCGCGCTACCGGATGCTCGACACGGTCGGCGCGTACGGCGCGGAGTGGCTGGCGGCGCTCGGCGACACGGAGCGGATGCGGCGCCGGCACCGGGACTGGTACATGGGGCTCGCCACCTGGTGCGAGCTGGAGTGGTTCAGCCCCCGGCAGGCGGAGGTGGCGGCCTGTACGGACCTGGCGCTGCCGAATCTGCGGGCGGCGCTCGAACTCTGCCTGGAGTCGGCGGAGGACGCGTCCCTGGCCCAGCACCTGGCCGGCACGCTGTGGTTCTACTGGGTGGGCTGCGGGCGGCTCTCGGAGGGGCGGCACTGGCTGGACCGGGCGCTCGGAGCGGCCGCGTTCCCGCCGGTGACGGCGCACGAGGACACCCGGCTCAAGGCCTTGTGGGTCCTCGGTTACGTCGCGATCCTGCAGGGCGACGACACGGCGGCGGTGGCGGCGCTGCACGAGTGCGGGGAGCGGGCGCGGGCCGCGGGGAACGCGTTGGCGCAGGCGTACGCGACGCACCGGATGGGCTGTCTGGCGCTGCTCTCGGACGACATGCCGCGGGCGGAGCAGCTGATCGAGCGGGCGCTGGGCACCTACCGGGAGCTCGGCGAGCTGAACAGCAACGTGCTGATGGGCCAGGTGGAGCTGGCGATGGCGCGGGCCTTCCAGGGGGACCTGGAGGGTGCGGTGGTGCTGTGCGCCGAGGTGCGTGAGATCTGCGAGGAGCGGGGCGAGCGCTGGACCCGTGCGTACGCGCTCTACGTGCTGGGCTATGCGGCGCTGAACGCCGGGGACCACGCTGCCGCGCGGGAGCTCCTCGCCGAGTGCCTCACGATCAACCACACGTTCCACGACCTGGTGGGGCTGGTCCTGGCGATCGAACTGCTGGCTCTGGTGACGGTGTCCGAGGGCGACGCGGCGGAGGCGGCGGTGTTGCAGGGGGCGGCGATGCCGGTGTGGGACGCGGTGGGGCTGCCCTTGTTCGGTTCGGCGCACTTCAACGGCGCGCGGGCGCTGTGTGCGGGGCAGGCGAGCGAGTTGCTCGGGGCCGAGGGCTACGGCACCTGGTACCGCGAGGGCGAGGCGCTCTCGCTGGACGCGGCGGTGGACCGGGCACTGAGCGAGCGCCGGGATCCGGCCATGATCGCGGGCGGGGCCGGGGCGCGGGCGCCGCGGCCGTTCCGCAGCGGACGGGCGCCGGTCCCGGACACGCGGAAGCCCGCCGGCTCCCCCTCCGGTAAGGGCGGGGAAGCGGCGGGCTGAACACCGCGGGGGTGGTACTACGTCCGTCGAAGGATCAACGGGCGTAGTACTCGACGACCAGCTGCTCGTCGCAGATGACCGGGATTTCCTTGCGGTTCGGGTCGCGGTCGAGGCGGAAGGCCAGGGCCTTCAGGTTGACCTGCAGGTAGCGCGGGGTCTCACCGTCGGGGGCGAAGCCACCCTCGCGAGCGACCTGGAAGAGGGTCTTGGCGCGGGACTTCTCGCGGACCATCACGACGTCGTCGGGACGGACGCGGAAGGACGGCTTGTCGACCTTCTGGCCGTTGACCTGGATGTGGCCGTGGACGACCATCTGGCGGGCCTGGTAGATGGTGCGGGCGATGCCCGAACGCAGGACCAGGGCGTCGAGGCGACGCTCGAGCTCGACGACCAGCGCCTCGCCCGTCTTGCCCTCGGCCTTCTTGGCGCGGTCGTAGGCGCGGGCCATCTGGCGCTCGCTGATGTCGTACTGGGCGCGCAGACGCTGCTTCTCGAGCAGACGGACCTTGTAGTCCGAGTTCTGCTTGCGGCCACGGCCGTGCTCGCCCGGCGGGTAGGGGCGGGCCTCGAAGTACTTGACGGCCTTCGGCGTCAGCGCGATACCGAGCGCACGGGACTTCTTGACCTTGGGACGCGACTGGTTAGGCACGTTCTCCAGACCTCCGTTGTAGGTTAGGTTAGGCTCACCTTACTCAAGGAGATCGCATGTCTCGCCCGGGGAACACCACGCGCATCACGGACGGCAGCACAAATAACGATGCTTCTTCACCCACGCATCCCGAAAGGGATGCCTCAAGCGGCATCGATGTGACGGAGGTCCGGTCAGCTCATGGTCAGCCGCGTCCAAACGGGCTTGAAATCGCGCGGATGCCGTCAGCAGCCGAGCGCACACGAACTCTCGTACAGAGTACATGCTCCGCGGTGCTGCTGATTCCCGGGGTCGAGGGCCACCGCCCCGAGCAGCTCTCCCCCGAGGCCCGCACGGTCGGACCCGACGGCGAGATCTTCCTGCTCTACTCGGCGGACGCACCGCCCGTCCGGGCCGCCACCCACGCCCAGGACGACGAGCTGCCGGTCGTGCTGGAGCTCACCGATGTCGCCCCCGTCTCGGTCCCCCACCGTATCCGGGGCCGCGCGTGGGTCTCCGGCTGGCTCACCTGCCTGCCCGGGCTCGCCGAACCCGGGCGGATGATGCTGCGTCTGGAGGTCGGCTCGGCGGACGTCGACGACCTGTGGGGCAGCGGCACGGTGGACCCGGAGGACTTCTCGGCGGCCTCCCCCGACCCGACGCACCCGCACGAGACCGAGGTCCTCCAGCACCTGCACGCCGCCCACGGCGACCGGCTGCGCGAGCTGACCGCACTGCTCGGCAGCCACGCCGCCGCGATCGTCCCCACGCGCGACGTCGCCCCGCTGGCCCTCGACCGCTTCGGGCTCCGCGTGCGCTTCAGCGCCGGGCCGGAGCACTGCTTCGACGCGCGCTTCGACTTCCCGCGGCCGGTGCGCGACATCTCCGGACTGCGCCGCGAGATGCACCGCCTCTTCGAGGCCGCCCGCGCCTGAGCGCTCACGGACAGGTCGCCAGCAGTTCCTCCACCGCCGCCTTCTCCGGCGGCGAGATCGTCAGCCGGTACTTCTCCTTGATCCCGGTCCAGCGCCGGCCGTACTCGCACCAGTACTCCCGGCGAGGCGGCTTCCACCGGTCCGGCGTCCTCGCGCTCTTCTCCTGGTTGGCCGCCTCGTCGGTGGCCACGAGCACGTCGAGGTCGTTGGCGTACGCGAGCCGCCGTCCGGCCGGCCACGCCCACGCCCCGGACCGCCAGGCCGCGGCGAGTGCCACGACATGGTCGGTCCGGATCCGCGAGGCCTTCCGGTAGGAGTAGCGCAGCTCCTTGCCGGTGTACGGGTCGTGCAGGACCCCGGAGAGCGGCACGCACGGATCGAGGGGGCCCGCGCGCTGCTCGCTCAGATCGCGCCGCAGCACGTCGTCCCGGGTGTCACAGCCGTTGTGCCCGCCGGGGGCGTCGGTGGCGTCGGACCAGGTCGCACCGAACGCGGACCGCTCGTACGTCCCCCCGTGCTCGCCCCAGGCCACCTCCAGCCCGGCCAGCTGCGCCCTGGCGCGCTCCGCCGTGGGCGGGAAGCCGGGCGAGCCCACCACCGGCAGGGGCGTCGTGGCGGCGGCCTCGCCCACGGCCGGACCGCCCCGGGAGGAGCAGCCGGCGAGCGCGGCGATCGCCAGAAGGACCGCCGGAGCCGTACGGATCACGGGACGAGCGTAGGTCCGGACCGGCCGCGGGGCGGCTCGGCCGCCCCCGCCCGTCAGGCGCCCTCACCCTTCAGGCGCTCGCGGACCTTCTCCACCACGTCCGCGTAGCGGGCCTCCGCTCCGTAGCGGGTGGGTTCGTAATAGCGCTTGCCGTGCACGGCGTCCGGTGCGTACTGCTGCGGTGCGATGGCGCCCGGGACGTCGTGCGGATACACGTAGCCCTGGGCGTGGCCCAGCTTGGCGGCGCCCTTGTAGTGCCCGTCGCGCAGATGCGGCGGCACCGGGCCCGCCAGGCCGTCGCGGACGTCGGCCCGAGCGGCGAAGATCGCGTTCGTCGCGGCGTTGGACTTCGGGGCCAGGGCCAGGGCGATCGTGGCGTGGCTCAGGGTCAGCGCCGCCTCGGGGAAGCCGATCATCGCGACGGCCTGGGCGGCGGCCACGGCGAGCGGCAGGGCGCCCGGGTCGGCGAGGCCGATGTCCTCGCTCGCCGAGATCATCAGCCGGCGGGCGATGAATCGCGGGTCCTCCCCCGCCTCGATCATCCGGGCCAGGTAGTGCAGCGCCGCGTCCACGTCCGAACCGCGGATCGACTTGATGAGGGCGCTCGCCACGTCGTAGTGCTGGTCGCCCTCCCGGTCGTACTTCACCGCCGCCCGGTCGACGGTCTCCTCGACCGTCTCCAG
This sequence comes from Streptomyces sp. NPDC101191, assembly GCF_044767915.1. Lineage (NCBI taxonomy): Bacteria > Bacillati > Actinomycetota > Actinomycetes > Kitasatosporales > Streptomycetaceae > Streptomyces > Streptomyces sp. NPDC101191. Next base: position 347,573 of record NZ_JBIWOU010000007.1, on the reverse strand, counting down.
GCTGATCTCCGGCTCGCCCTTGTCGATCGCGGCGCCCGCGGCCGCCTCCAGGGCGGTCAGGGCACGCCGGGCGTCGCCGCCGGCGATCCGCAGCAGATGGGCCTCGGCGTCCTCGGGCAGGGTGACCGCCCCGCCGAGCCCGCGCTCCTCCTCGAGGGCCCGGTGCAGCAGTCCGCGCAGGTCGTCGTCGGTGAGCGGCTCCAGGGTGAGCAGCAGCGAGCGGGAGAGCAGCGGGGAGATCACCGAGAAGTACGGGTTCTCCGTGGTGGCCGCGATCAGCGTCACCCAGCGGTTCTCCACGGCCGGGAGCAGCGAGTCCTGCTGGGCCTTGGAGAAGCGGTGGATCTCGTCGAGGAAGAGGACGGTCTCCTTGCCGTAGCCGCCGGCGGCCCGGCGGGCCCCGTCGATGACGGCTCGGACCTCCTTGACGCCCGCGGTGATCGCGGAGAGCTCGACGAAGCGCTTGTCGGTGGCCTTCGAGACCACGTACGCCAGGGTCGTCTTGCCGGTGCCGGGCGGCCCCCAGAGGATCACGGAGGAGGCGCCCGCCGGTCCCCCGGCACCGTCGGCGACGAGTCTGCGCAGCGGCGAGCCGGGCTTGAGCAGGTGGCGCTGGCCCACCACCTCGTCGAGGGTGCGCGGACGCATCCGGACGGCCAGCGGACTGCTGGACGGGTCCTTCTCCTGGCGCTCTTCGGCGGCTGCGGTAAAGAGGTCGGGCTCCACGGTCATGAAGCCTAAGCGAGAGCACTGACAGTCCGGTCCGGGACCGGCGCCGGGCTCAGCTGGTCCAGAAGTCCCACCAGCGGGTCAGGATGAGCATGCCGATGATGCCGACGTGCAGTACCGGGAGCACCCAGGTGAACTCGTCGAAGAAGCTGCGCACGGCGCCCGGGGCGCGGATCACGCCGTGGCGGACGTTGTGCGAGGTCGTGTACCAGAACATGACGATCGTGGCGACCCAGGCCAGGCAGCACCACAGGCACAGGGCGTTGATCTCGTACAGCGACTGGGTCATCAGCCAGGTGCAGAAGCCGACGCCGAAGAGGGTGCCGGCGTTGAGGCCGAGCCAGTACCAGCGGCGGTAGCGGGCACCGGCGAGCAGCCCGACGCCGATGGCGATCACCACGGCGTAGGTGACGAGGCCGAGCATCGGGTTCGGGAAGCCGAACGCGGAGGCCTGCTCGCTCTTCATGACGCTGCCGCAGGACACGATCGGGTTCAGGCTGCAGCCGGGGGTGAAGTTCGGGTCCTCGAGGAGCTTGAACTTGTCGAGCGTGATCACCCAGGAGGCCAGCAGTCCGGCGGCCCCGGTGATCACCAGCAGCCAGGCGAAGGCCTTGCCGGCGCCGATGGTGGAGGCGTCGCTCCGTCCGGCGGAGACGTCCTCGGCGGTTGCTCGGCTCATGTGGCGCTTCCTCGTTCGGCTGTCCGGTGCACGGTCATTGTGCCGCACAGGGTGACACGGGCGGTGTTCGGCGGCCGTAAGAGGGGCCCGGCCCACGTCGCACGTGGGCCGGGCCCCTGTCACAGCCGTACGGCTCGGGTCAGGCGAGCTTCGCCTTCACCGTTCCCACCAGGTCGTCCAGGGCGACCGGCTGCTGCTCGCCGGACTCCATGTCCTTGAGCTGGACCACGCCCTCGGCGAGGTCGCGCTCGCCGGCGACGACGGCGAGGCGGGCGCCGGAGCGGTTGGCGTCCTTCATCGCGCCCTTGAGGCCCTTGCCGCCGAAGGAGAAGTCCGCGGCGACGCCCTCCCTGCGCAGCTCGGTGACCTTGCCGAAGAGCACGCGGCGGGCCTCCTCGCCGAGCGCGACCGCGAAGACGCTGGTCGTCGCCGGGAGGTCCAGCTCGACGCCCTCGGCCTCCAGGGCCAGAACGGTGCGGTCCACCCCGAGCGCCCAGCCCACGGACGGGAGCGCCGGGCCGCCGATCATCTCGGACAGGCCGTCGTAGCGACCACCGCCGCCGACCGCCGACTGCGAGCCCAGTCCCTCGTGGACGAACTCGAAGGTGGTCCGGGTGTAGTAGTCCAGACCGCGCACCAGCTTCGCGTCGTCCTCGAAGACCACGCCCGCCGCGGTGATCAGCGCGCGCACCTCCTCGTGGTACGCCTTGCACGCGTCGCACAGGTAGTCGCGCAGCAGCGGGGCGTCGGCCAGCTGCTTCTGCACCGACTCGCGCTTGTCGTCGAGCACGCGCAGCGGGTTGATCTCCGCACGGCGCAGGGTGTCCTCGTCCAGGTCGAGTCCGCGCAGGAAGGTCTGCAGGGCCTCGCGGTAGACGGGGCGGCACTCCTTGTCGCCCAGGGAGTTCAGCAGGATGCGGTAGTTGCGCAGGCCGAGCGAACGGTAGGCCTGGTCGGCCAGGATGATCAGCTCGGCGTCCAGCGCCGGGTCCTCGGCACCGATGGCCTCGGCGCCGACCTGGGAGAAGTGGCGGTAGCGGCCCGCCTGCTGGCGCTCGTAGCGGTAGTAGGAGCCCGAGTACCAGAGCTTCACCGGAAGGTTGCCCTGCTTGTGCAGGTTGGCCTCCAGGGCCGCGCGCAGCACGGACGCGGTGCCCTCCGGACGCAGGGCGAGCACTTCGCCGCCCTTCGTCGTGAGGGTGTACATCTCCTTGCTCACGATGTCGGTGGACTCGCCGACACCGCGGGAGAACAGGCCGACGTCCTCGAAACCGGGCGTCTCGACGTACCCGTAGCCGGCGTTCTTCACCTGCGTGGCGATCGTGTCGCGCACCGCGAGGAACTTCGCCGAGCGCGGCGGGATCAGGTCGTACGTGCCCTTGGGGGCCTTGAAGGTGCTCACGTGGATTCTCGTCACATTCCTCGTCGGGGAGCCTGGAAATCGCTCCCGAGGCCGGCCGCCACCTGCCGCAGGTAGGGGTTGGTGGCGCGCTCCTGGCCGATGGTCGTCTGGGGACCGTGCCCCGACAGCACCACGGTCGAGTTGTCGAGCGGCAGGCACACGCGGGCCAGCGACTCCAGCATCTCGTCCATGTCACCGCCGGGCAGGTCGGTGCGTCCGACGGAGCCGGCGAACAGCAGGTCGCCGGAGAAGAACACGGAGGGGATCTCCGTGGTCTCCGGGGTCCTGAAGGTCACCGACCCCTTGGTATGGCCGGGCGCGTGCGCGACGGAGAAGTCGAGACCGGCGAGCTTCAGCGCGGCGCCGTCGGTGAGCTCGTGCACGTCGTCGGGCTCGCCCACGGTCAGCTCGCCCATGAGGGGCATCCCGATGGAGCGGCCGAGGGCCTTCTCCGGGTCGCTCATCATGTACCGGTCGGCGGGGTGGATCCACGCGGGTACGTCATGGGCACCGCAGACCGGGACGACGGAGGCGACGTGGTCGATGTGGCCATGGGTGAGGACCACCGCCACGGGCTTGAGCCGATGCTTCTTCAGCGTCTCCTCGACACCCTGGGCGGCCTGGTGGCCCGGGTCGATGATGACGCACTCCTCGCCTGCGGCGGGGGCGACCACGTAGCAGTTGGTGCCCCAGGCCCCGGCGGGGAACCCGGCAATCAGCACGATCTTCCTCTTGTCTCGTCCGGCAATTGGCTGCGGCGATGCGGAATGCAGCAGATCAGAGCCTACCGGCGGTGCGTATTCCACAGCCAACCCGTATACGGTACGGGCACACCCGGCCAGGACAGAACACACGATCGACAAGGAGCGGACCCGGTGGTCAGCAGCGATCAGCGGCGGCGGCAGCTCGCCAGGGACAAGTACCAGCGGCAGCAGCAGCGGCGTGAGGAGGCGCGGCGCAGGACGCGGCGGAACACCGTCATCGCCTCCACCCTCGCCGTGGTGCTCGCCGCGGGCGGCGCCGTGTGGGCGTCGGTGGCGCTGACCGACGACGACAAGAAGGGCTCGGACAACGTCGCCTCCGACCCGACCGGCACGCCGAGCGCCGAGCCGACGAAGGCGCAGCCCGAGCCGGCCATGTCGGTCGACAAGAAGGCCACGTACACGATGGCCCTCAAGACCAACGTCGGCGACATCACGGTCACGATGGACGCGGCCAAGGCCCCGCACACCGTGAACTCCTTCAAGCACCTCGCCGACAAGAAGTACTTCGACGGGACCAAGTGCCACCGCCTCACCACCTCGGGCATCTACGTGCTCCAGTGCGGCGACCCGAAGGGCGACGGCACCGGCGGCCCGGGCTACTCCATCCCGGACGAGAACCTGAACGGGCTCGGCAAGGCCGGCGCGGACGGCACCGTGACCTTCCCGAAGGGCACCGTGGCCATGGCGAACGCCGGCCCGGGCACCGGCGGCAGCCAGTTCTTCCTCGTCTACAAGGACACCAAGCTCCCGCCGAACTACACCCCCTTCGGCACCTTCGACGCCGCCGGCGTCAAGGTCGTCGAGGAGGTCGCCAAGGCCGGTGTCGCGGGCGGGTCGGGCGACGGCGCACCGCAGAAGGCCGTCACGATCGAGAAGGCGACCGTCTCCAAGAAGTAGCGGCGTGGGCGGCCCGGGGACCGCACCCGCGCACGACCGTTGAATTTCGGTCGTGCTGAGTGCGGACAGCCGGGCCGCCGTTCGCCTAGATTGGCGTTGTGCAGCGCAGGCCGTCGGCCGTGCTGTGGAGGGCGGGCGAGGCCCGCCGGGAAACCGTGGACGATGCCAGGGGGCGGGGCCCCCACGACGGCATCATGGTGAGGAGGCGCTGTGAGCAGCGACCCGTGGGGCCGCGTCGACGAGACGGGCACCGTGTACGTGCGTACGGCCGAGGGCGAGCAGGTCGTCGGATCGTGGCAGGCCGGCAGCCCCGAGGAGGCGCTGGCCTACTTCGAGCGCAAGTACGAGGGCCTGGTGGTCGAGATCGGCCTCCTCGAGAAGCGGGTGAGGACCACCGACCTCTCCGCCAAGGACGCCACGGCGGCCATCGAGCACATCCGTCAGCAGGTCGCGGAGCACCACGCGGTGGGCGACCTGGCCGCGCTGGCGACCCGGCTCGACAAGCTGACCGAGACGGTGGAGTCCCGCCGCGAGGAGCGCAAGGTCCAGAAGGCGAAGCAGGCCGACGAGGCCCGTTCCGCCAAGGAGGCCCTGGTCACCGAGGCCGAGGAGCTGGCGCAGAGCGAGCAGTGGCGTGCCGCCGGCGAGCGGCTGCGGGCGCTCGTGGACACCTGGAAGGGTCTGCCGCGCCTCGACCGCAAGTCCGACGACGAGCTGTGGCACCGCTTCTCGCACGCCCGCTCGGCGTTCTCCAAGCGCCGCAAGGCCCACTTCGCGGCGCTCGACGCGCAGCGCGAGGACGCCCGCAAGACCAAGGAGAAGCTGGTCGCCGAGGCCGAGGCGCTGTCCGGCTCCAGCGACTGGGGTGCGACGGCCGCCCGCTACCGCGAGCTGATGGCGGACTGGAAGGCGGCGGGCCGCGCCCAGCGCGAGCACGAGGACGACCTGTGGAACCGCTTCCGCGGCGCCCAGGACGTCTTCTTCGCGGCCCGCGGCGAGGTCTTCGCGGAGCGCGACGCCGAGCAGGGCGAGAACCTCAAGCTGAAGGAGGAGCTCGCCACCGAGGCCGAGAAGCTGGTGCCCGTGACGGACCTGAAGGCGGCCCGCGCGGCCTTCCGCTCCCTCAACGAGCGCTGGGAGGCCATCGGCCACGTGCCGCGCGACGCCCGTCCGAAGGTCGAGGGGCGGATGCACGCGGTGGAGCGGGCGATCCAGGAGGCCGAGGAGGCCGAGTGGCGCCGTACCAACCCGGAGGCGCGGGCGCGCGCCGCGGGTCTCACGGGCCAGCTCCAGGACGCCGTCGACAAGCTGCGGAAGCAGATCGACGCCGCCCGTGCCGCGGGCAACGACGCCAAGGCCGACAAGCTCTCCAAGGAGCTCGAGGGCCGTCAGGCGCTGCTCGACCAGGCCCTGAAGGGTCTGCAGGAGTTCGGCGGCTGATGCCGTAGCCGACGTACGAGAAGGGCCCCCGGCAGCGCGCCGGGGGCCCTTCTCGTACGCCGTCGCGGCCTTCCTGGCCGCGACGGCGCCTCTTCTACGGCCTACGGGCGCTGGTGACGCGGTAGACGTCGTACACGCCCTCCACGCCCCGGACCGCCTTCAGGACGTGGCCCAGGTGCTTCGGGTCGCCCATCTCGAAGGTGAAGCGGGAGGTGGCCACCCGGTCGCGGGAGGTCTGGACGGCCGCCGACAGGATGTTGACGTGCTGGTCCGACAGGACGCGGGTGACGTCCGAGAGCAGCCGGGACCGGTCCAGGGCCTCGACCTGGATGGCGACCAGGAAGACCGAGGACTGGGTGGGCGCCCACTCGACCTCCAGGATCCGCTCGGGCTCCCGGGACAGCGAGTCGACGTTGACGCAGTCGCTGCGGTGCACGGACACACCGCTGCCTCGGGTGACGAAGCCGATGATCGGGTCGCCGGGCACCGGGGTGCAGCAGCGGGCCAGCTTCACCCAGACGTCGTCGACACCCTTGACGACCACGCCCGGGTCGGCGCTGGAGCGGCGCTTGGAGCGGCCGCGGGTGGGCGGCGCGGTCTCGGCGATGTCCTCGGTGGCCGCCTCCTCGCCGCCGAGTGCCTGGACCAGCTTCTGGACGATGGACTGCGCGGTGACATGGCCCTCGCCGATCGCCGCGTACAGCGAGGAGATGTCGCTGTAGCGCATCTCGTGGGCGAGGGTGACCAGCGAGTCGCCGGTGAGGATGCGCTGGATCGGCAGGTTCTGCTTGCGCATGGCCCGCGCGATGGCGTCCTTGCCCTGCTCGATGGCCTCGTCGCGGCGCTCCTTGGAGAACCAGGCGCGGATCTTGTTGCGGGCGCGCGGCGACTTGACGAAGCCCAGCCAGTCCCGGGAGGGGCCGGCGCCGGCAGCCTTGGAGGTGAAGACCTCCACCAGGTCGCCGTTGTCGAGGGTGGACTCCAGGGGCACCAGGCGTCCGTTGACGCGGGCGCCTATCGTCCGGTGGCCGACCTCGGTGTGGACGGCGTAGGAGAAGTCCACGGGGGTGGCGCCGGCGGGCAGGGCGATGACGTCGCCCTTGGGGGTGAAGACGAAGACCTCGTTGCGCGACAGGTCGAAGCGCAGGGACTCCAGGAACTCGCCCGGGTCCTCGGTCTCCTTCTGCCAGTCGAGGAGCTGGCGCAGCCACGCCATGTCGTTGAGGTGGTCGTCCTTGCCGGTGTTCCTCGGCACGTCCGTGCGCACCTTGGAGGCGCCGGCGACGGCCTCCTGCTTGTACTTCCAGTGCGCGGCGATGCCGTACTCGGCGCGCCGGTGCATGTCGAAGGTGCGGATCTGCAGCTCGACCGGCTTGCCGTTGGGTCCGATGACCGTCGTGTGGAGCGACTGGTACATGTTGAACTTCGGCATCGCGATGTAGTCCTTGAACCGGCCGGGGACCGGGTTCCATCGCGCGTGGACGGTGCCGAGGGCCGCGTAGCAGTCGCGGACGGTGTCCACGAGGACGCGGATGCCGACCAGGTCGTAGATCTCCGCGAAGTCACGGCCGCGGACGATCATCTTCTGGTAGACGCTGTAGTAGTGCTTCGGGCGGCCGGTGACGGTGGCCTTGATGCGGGCGGCGCGCAGGTCCGTCTGGACCTCGTCGGTCACTATGGCCAGGTACTCGTCGCGCTTGGGGGCCCGCTCGGCGACGAGACGGACGATCTCGTCGTACATCTTGGGGTAGAGGATCGCGAAGGCGAGGTCCTCCAGCTCCCACTTGATGGTGTTCATGCCCAGCCGGTGTGCCAGCGGGGCGTAGATCTCGAGGGTCTCGCGGGCCTTCTTCTCCTGCTTCTCCCGCTTGAGGTAGCGCATCGTGCGCATGTTGTGCAGGCGGTCGGCGAGCTTGATGACGAGGACCCGGGGGTCCTTGGCCATCGCGACGACCATCTTGCGGACGGTCTCGGCCTGCGCGGCCTCGCCGAACCTGACCTTGTCGAGCTTGGTGACGCCGTCGACGAGGAGCGTGACCTGGTCACCGAAGTCGCGGCGCAGGTCCTCCAGCCCGTACTCGGTGTCCTCGACGGTGTCGTGGAGCAGTCCGGCCATCAGGGTCGCCGGATCCATGCCGAGCTCGGCGAGGATGGTGGTGACGGCGAGCGGGTGCGTGATGTACGGGTCGCCGCTCTTTCGCTTCTGGCCGCGGTGCCAGCGCTCGGCGACCTGGTAGGCCCGCTCGATCTGGCGCAAGGTCGCCGTCTCGATCTTCGGGTCATTGGAGCGGACGATCCGCAGCAGCGGTTCGAGGACCGGGTTGTACGGGGAGGAGCGCTGGACGCCGAGGCGGGCGAGCCGGGCACGGACGCGGCTGGAGGAGCCGCCCGAGCGGGCGGGCGGGGTCGGCGTGGGCCGGGCGGACGGGGCCGGTGCCGCGGGCCGGGGCTTGGTCTCCGCCGGCGGGTCCTGGGGCGCGGCGGCCCGCTGCGCGGCCTGGTCGGCCTGCTGCTCGGGCTGCGCGGCGGAGAGTGGCTGGGCCTCGTCTGGCAAGAGCGCTCCTCGTGCGTCTCCGGGTCCCCCGGTCAGGCCCGGAAAGGCCATCGTATCGACCTGGAAGCGCCTGCGCTCACGCGCCTGAGGGCTGAGACGTCGCCGGGACGCCCGCGCTGCCGCGCCGGGACCCGCTTCCGGGCTGTGTCCGGAAAACGACGGGGGCGGTCCGGGTAATTCCCCGGACCGCCCCTCTCGCAGGTCGGCCTGCGTCAGACGCTGATCAGCGCGGTGAGCGGTGCGCCGTCCAGGACGGGCTCCAGACGGGCCCGGCCCGGCAGGAAGCCCAGCTCCATGAGGACCGCTACCCCGGCGACCTCGGCCCCGGCGCGCCGGATGAGCTCGATCGAGGCCTCGGCGGTGCCGCCGGTGGCGAGGACGTCGTCGATGACCATGACGCGGTCGCCCGCAGCCAGGTCCTCGGCGTGCACCTCGATCTCGGCGGTGCCGTACTCCAGCTCGTACGCCTGGCGCAGGGTGGCCCCGGGCAGCTTCCCGGCCTTGCGGACCGGGATGAAGCCGAGCCTCGCCCGCACGGCGACCGGAGCCGCCAGGATGAAGCCGCGGGCCTCCAGGCCGACGATCTTCGTGGCGCCGTGCTCCGCGCAGAGCGCGGCGAGGGCGTCGGTGAGCGCGGTGAACGCCTCCGGGTCCGCGAGCAGCGGGGTGATGTCCTTGAACAGCACCCCCGGCTTCGGGTAGTCGGGAACGTCCCGGATGCGGCTGAGGAGCAGCTCCACGGTGCCCGGCGCCTCCGCGGTCATCCGCGGCGCTCCGAGGAGCGGCCCCGGCGGCCGCGCGGGCCGACGACGGCCGGCTCGGCGCCGGCGTCCGACGCGTCGTCCGCGAGGTCGTCGACCGACTCGCCCTTGGCGGCAGCGGCGGCCCGCTTGGCCAGGACGCGCTTCCGCAGGGCCTTCATCGCCGGCTCGCGCTCCTTGAAGTCGGCGACGAGCGGCGTGGCGATGAAGATCGAGGAGTACGCACCGGCGGCGAGACCCACGAACAGCGACAGCGAGATGTCGTTCAGCATGCCGGCGCCGAGGACGCCGCCACCGATGAAGAGCAGACCGGCGACCGGCAGCAGGGCCACGACCGTGGTGTTGATCGAACGGACCAGGGTGCTGTTGATCGAGCGGTTCGCGACGTCGCTGTAGGTCCAGCGGGTCTGTTTGGTGATGCCCTTCGTCTGCTCCTTGAGGGAGTCGAAGACGACGACCGTGTCGTAGAGCGAGTAACCGAGGATCGTGAGCAGACCGATGACCGTACCGACCGTGACCTCGAAGCCGACCAGCGAGTAGATGCCGACGGTGATGGTGAGGTCGTGGATCAGCGCGATGAGGGCCGCGACGGCCATGCGCCACTCGAAGGCGATGGCGAGGTAGATCACCACGAGGATCATGAAGACCCCGAGGCCGGTCCAGGCCTTGTTGGCGATCTGCTCACCCCAGCTGGGGCCGACGAGCTCTGCCGCGATCTTCGTCTCTGGGACGTTGAGGTCCTTGGCGAGCTCCGCGCGGACCTGGTCGGACTTCTCGGTGTCGAGACCGCCGACCTGGATGCGCAGCGAGCCGCTGCCGAGCTCCTGCACGAGCGCGTCGTGGCCGGAGGCCTCTTCCGCGTACTCCTGCGCCTGGGAGACCGAGACCTCCGTCTTCGGGGTGGTGAAGACGGCGCCGCCCTGGAACTCGATGCCCATGTTCAGGCCGCGCACCGCGAGCGCCACGATCGCCGTGATGGTGATCAGGATCGAGATGCCGTACCAGATCCTGCGGTTGCCGATGAAGTCGTAGCCGACCTCACCTCGGTGGAGCCGGGCGCCGAGATCTCCGAGCTTCGACATCTCACGCCTCCTTCGTGTCGACAGGGCCTGCGGCGGAAACGGACTGACGGCGGGAGCGGCGCAGCGGCGGCTTGGCACCGAGGCGCTTCGGGTCCAGGCCGGACCACTTGTGACCGTTGCCGAAGAACTTCGTACGGGCGAGGAGCGTCATCACCGGCTTGGTGAAGAGGAACACCACCACGATGTCGAGCAGGGTGGTCAGACCGAGCGTGAACGCGAAGCCCTGGACCTTGCCGACGGTGACGATGAAGAGCACCGCGGCGGCGAGGAACGACACGAAGTCGGAGACCAGGATGGTGCGCCGGGCACGCGGCCAGGCACGCTCGACGGCCGGGCGCAGGGTGCGGCCCTCGCGGATCTCGTCGCGGATGCGCTCGAAGTACACGATGAACGAGTCCGCGGTGATACCGATGGCGACGATGGCACCGCAGACGGCCGGCAGGTTCAGCGCGAAGCCGATGGCCGGGCCGAGCAGAGCCATGATCACGTACGTGAGCAGGGCCGAGACGCCGAGGCTGAGGATCGCGATGAACGACAGGCCGCGGTAGTAGATCACCAGGTACAGGATGACCAGGGCCAGGCCGATGGCGCCGGCGATCAGACCCGCGTGGAGCTGCTCGCCGCCGAGGGCGGCGGTGACGGTGTCGACGCTCTGGGTGTCGAAGGACAGCGGCAGCGCACCGTAGGACAGGATGTTGCCGAGGTCCTGGGCCGACTGCTGGTTGAAGCTGCCGGAGATCTCGGCGCTGGCGCTCAGCGTCTGGCGCACGGACGGGGCCGAGACGACCTCGCCGTCGAGGACGATCGCGAACTGGTTCTGCGGCTCGGTCTGCTGCGACAGCTTGCCGGTGATCTTCTGGAACTTCTTCGAGCCCTCGCCCGTGAAGTCCATCGTGACGATCCACATGCCGCGCTGCTGGTCGAAGACGCCCTTGGCGTCGTCGACGTCCTTGCCGTCGACCTCGGCCGGGCCGAGCAGGTACTTCTCCCACTGGCCGAGGGAGTTCTTGCCACAGGCGACGACCGGGTCGGCCGGCTTGACGCCCTGGCCGGCGGCGGCGCGCTGCTTGGGGTCGAGGCAGTTCAGCGCCGCGAACTTCTGCTGCAGGGCGTTGGTGGCGGCGTCACCCGACTGCGTCGGCTTCGGCGTCGTGGACGCCTTCGACGACGCGGAGGAGCTCGCGGTCGGGGTCGGGCTCGGGGCCTTCAGGGCCTCGCTGACCGCGCGGCCCTGGGTGGAGGCGCTCGCCGACGGGGTGGCGGTCGTGTCGCCCTTGCCCTTGCCCTTGTCCGCGGTGGCGCCGGAGGCCTTCGGCTTCGGCGAGGCGGAGGAGCTCGGGGTCGCGCTCGGGTTCGGCGCGGGCTGCTCGGCCGCGGCGACGGCCAGGACCGGCCGGAAGTACAGCTGGGCGGTGGTACCGACCTGCTCGCGGGCCTGCTTCTCGTTCGTCCCCTTGGGGATGTTCACGATGATGTTCTCGCGGCCCTGCGTCTGGACCTCTGCTTCCGAGACACCCAGACCGTTGACACGGCGCTCGATGATGCCGACCGCGGTGTTCATGTTGGTCTCGTTGACGGCGGACTCCTGTCCGGGCTCCGCCTTCGCCTTGAGCGTGATCGACGTGCCACCGGCGAGGTCGATGCCCAGGCGCGGGGTGGTGTGCCCCGACCAGAACATGCCGCCGGTGAGCGCGACCATGGCGATCAGAATGAGTGCCAGGGCGCGGCCCGGCCGGCTCTGGCCCCCCGCCGGCCTTCGGCCCTTCTTCGGTGCTGCCACCTGTCGTTTCTCCCTGTCCAAACCGCCCCGCGCCGGGTGGGCACGAGACGGCCACGAAGTGTGTGTGGGGACCTGCCCCCGCAGACGTCGAACCGTTCCGGGGCGGCGGACGCCGGTGGGTGTCCGCGTCCGCCCCGGGGGCGATTACTTCGCCTCGGTCTCCCCGTCGGCCTTGCCGTTCTTCTCGACCTCGGAGTCGGCCGCCTCGGCGGCGTCCTTCTTGGTCAGGTCGGCCTTGGCCGCCCCCTCCTGACCCTCGGCGTCGTCGGCGGCCTCGGTGAGCGAGGACGCGTCGTCCGGGACGACGGTGTCGCTGTCGTCGTCGCCGTGGACGATGCGGTTGTACTCGGAGTCCTCGAGGACCGCGCCGATCGCGTTCTTGGCGTAGACGGCGTGGACGCCGGGAGCGACCTCGAGGAGGACGGTCTCGTCGCCGATCTCCTTGACGGTGGCGTACATCCCCCCGATGGTGCGCACGCCGGTGCCCGGCTGCATCTCGTTGCGCATCTGAGCCGCCTGTGCCTGCTTCTTCTTGGCAGAGCGGGTCATCAGGAACATGGCCCCGATGAGGACGATGAAGGGGAGGAGGGTCACGATGTTCACGGGACGGGTTTCCTTCGCACGGTCGCGGAGGAACCGCGGCCTGATCTTCGGGGGTGGGTACGCCGACCAGAAAGGGCGGCATCGGCGGAGTCTAGGCGAGTCCGCATCGATGGAACAACGCCCAGCATCGCACCGTGGTTCCTGGTCGGGCGAGTCTCCGCGCCGTCGGGCGGCGCGCAGGGCGCCGTCACGCCCCGAAGAGACCCTGTTGTCCCGATCCAGCCGCCCCCGGGCCCGCTGCCTGCGGCGGAACCAGTCCGAGGTGGGTCCAGGCCGCCGGAGTGGCGACCCGGCCACGGGGTGTGCGCGCGAGGAGTCCCTCCCGTACGAGGAAGGGTTCGGCGACCTCCTCGACGGTCTCGCGCTCCTCCCCCACGGCGACCGCGAGGGTGGACAGACCGACCGGTCCGCCGCCGAAGAGCTTGAGCAGGGCCTGCAGCACGGCGCGGTCGAGGCGGTCGAGGCCGCGGCTGTCGACCTCGTACACGCCGAGGGCGGCCGCGGCGATGTCGCGGGTGATCACTCCGTCGGCCTTCACCTGCGCGTAGTCCCGCACCCGGCGCAGCAGCCGGTTGGCGATGCGGGGGGTGCCGCGGGAGCGGCCGGCGATCTCCGCGGCGCCGGCCGGGTCGATCTCGACGTCGAGGAGCCCCGCGGAGCGGCGGACGACGCGCTCCAGCTCGTGCGGCTCGTAGAACTCCATGTGCGCGGTGAAGCCGAAGCGGTCGCGCAGCGGGGGCGGCAGGAGGCCGGCCCGGGTGGTGGCCCCGACCAGGGTGAAGGGCGGCAGCTCCAGGGGAATGGCGGTGGCACCGGGGCCCTTGCCGACGATGACGTCGACGCGGAAGTCCTCCATCGCCATGTAGAGCATCTCCTCGGCGGGCCGGGACATCCGGTGGATCTCGTCGAGGAAGAGGATCTCGCCCTCCTGCAGGGAGGACAGAATGGCGGCGAGGTCGCCGGCGTGCTGGATGGCGGGGCCGCTGGTGATCCTGATCGGGGCGTTCATCTCCGCCGCGATGATCATCGAGAGCGTGGTCTTGCCGAGGCCGGGGGCGCCGGAGAGCAGGACGTGGTCGGCGGTCGCGCCGCGCTGCCGGGCCGCCTTCAGGACCAGGTCGAGCTGCTGGCGGACCTTCTCCTGGCCGACGAACTCGCGTAGGTCCTTGGGCCGCAGCGCGGCCTCGACGGCCTGGTCGTCGCCCTCGGCGGAGGCGCCGACGATGCGCTCCTCGGCGGCCGCTGCCGTCTCGTCGTCCCAGTTCACGATGGTGGTTGCCTTCTCGTTCGTACGGCCGGTCAGCGGGCGCGGTTGAGGGTCTGCAGGGCGGCGCGCAGCAGCTGCGGGACGGGCGCGGAGCCGGTCTCGGCGAGCGCGGCCTCGGCCTGCGGCGTGACGGCGGCGACGGCCTCCTCGGCGTCGCGGCTCGCGTAGCCGAGGCCGATGAGCGCGGCGGAGAGCTGCTCGCCCCAGGGGGCGGGTCCGGTGGCGACCGCGCGCTGCTGCCCGACGAGGCCGCTGCTGCCGAGCGGGGCGCCGAGCTTGTCCTTCAGTTCGAGGAGGAGCTTCTGGGCGCCCTTCTTGCCGATGCCGGGCACCGCCGTCAGCGCCTTCTCGTCGCCGGTCGAGAAGGCGAGCCGCAGTGCGTCGGGGCGGTGCACGCCGAGCATCGCCTGGGCGAGCCGCGGCCCGACGCCGCTGGCGGTCTGGAGCAGCTCGAAGACCTGGCGCTCGTCGTCGTCGGCGAAGCCGTACAGGGTGAGCGAGTCCTCGCGGACGACGAGGGAGGTGGCCAGCCGCGCGTGCTCACCGACGCGCAGGCCGGCGATCGTGTCGGGGGTGCACTGGACGGCCATGCCCACGCCGCCCACCTCGACGACGGCGGTCGTGGGGGCGAGGGCGGCGACCGGGCCGCTGACGAAGGCGATCATGGCGTGCGGCCTTTCGAGGCGTGCAGGGCGACGGCCTGCTGGAGGCGGTTCTGGGCGGGAGCGCGCCAGATGTGACAGATGGCGAGCGCGAGGGCGTCGGCGGCGTCGGCCGGCTTGGGCGGTGCGGAGAGTCGGAGCAGCCGCGTGACCATGGCGCCCACCTGGGCCTTGTCGGCGCGGCCGCTGCCCGTGACGGCGGCCTTGACCTCGCTGGGGGTGTGCAGGGCGACGGGGATCCCACGCCGGGCGGCGCACAGCATCGCGACGGCGCTGGCCTGCGCCGTGCCCATCACCGTGCGCACGTTGTGCTGGCTGAACACCCGCTCCACGGCGACGAGTTCGGGGTCGAAGCGCTCGATCCACTCCTCGATTCCGCGCTCGATGCCGACCAGCCGGAGTCCGATGTCGGCGTCCGCGGCCGTCCGCACCACGCCGACGCCGAGCATGGTCAGCGGGCGTCCCGCGACCCCCTCGACCACGCCCACGCCGCACCGGGTGAGCCCCGGGTCCACCCCGAGTACGCGCACGCCGCCCCTCCCTGATCGCAAGTCTGTTTGTGCAGGCTATCGGCTGCCACTGACAACGCAGCGGGCCGACGGGTGTGTCCCGTCGGCCCGCTGCTGAGAAAGCCCGCGATCAGGCGTCGACCTTCTCCATGACCTCGTCGCTGACGTCGAAGTTGGCGAAGACGTTCTGCACGTCGTCGCTGTCCTCCAGGGCGTCGATGAGCTTGAACATCTTGCGCGCGCCGTCCTCGTCGAGCTCGACCTGCATGGTCGGGACGAAGCTGGACTCGGCCGAGTCGTAGTCGATGCCGGCCTCCTGGAGCGCGGAACGGACCGCGACCAGGTCGGTGGCCTCGCTGATGACCTCGAAGCTCTCGCCGAGGTCGTTGACCTCTTCGGCGCCCGCGTCGAGGACGGCACCGAGGACGTCGTCCTCGGAGAGCTCGCCCTTGGGCAGCACGACGACGCCCTTGCGGTTGAACAGGTACGACACCGAGCCCGGGTCGGCCATGGAGCCGCCGTTACGAGTCATGGCGACGCGCACGTCCGAGGCGGCGCGATTGCGGTTGTCGGTGAGGCACTCGATGAGCACCGCGACACCGTTCGGGCCGTAGCCCTCGTACATGATCGTCGCGTAGTCGACGCCGCCGGCCTCGAGGCCGCCGCCGCGCTTGACGGCCGAGTCGATGTTCTTGTTCGGAACGGACGACTTCTTGGCCTTCTGGATGGCGTCGTAAAGCGTCGGGTTACCGTCCGGGTCGGAGCCTCCGGTGCGGGCCGCGACCTCGATGTTCTTGATCAGCTTCGCGAAGAGCTTGCCGCGCTTGGCGTCGATCACGGCCTTCTTGTGCTTCGTCGTAGCCCATTTAGAGTGGCCGGACATCTGCCTGTCTCCTTCGCGTAACCCATTTCTGAACGAACCCCAGAGATCCTACAAGGATCGGGTCACCGCTCGGCGCGCACCATGTTCACGAACAGCTCGTGGATCCGGTGATCGCCGGTGAGTTCGGGATGGAACGAGGTCGCCAGCGCGCGGCCCTGCCGCACGGCGACGATGTGGCCCTCGTGCTCGGCGAGCACCTCGACCTGGGCACCGACGGACTCCACCCACGGGGCGCGGATGAAGACGCCCTCGACGGGAGAGTCGATCCCCGCCACGGTGACGCCCGCCTCGAAGGACTCGTTCTGGCGTCCGAAGGCGTTGCGGCGCACGATCATGTCGATGCCGCCGAAGGTCTCCTGGCCCGAACGCGGGTCGAGGATCTTGTCGGCGAGCATGATCAGGCCGGCGCAGGTGCCGTAGACCGGCATGCCCGCGGCGATCCGCTCACGCAGCGGCTCCATGACCCCGAAGAGCACGGCGAGCTTGGAGATGGTGGTGGACTCGCCACCGGGAATGACCAGGCCGTCGATCTCGGCGAGTTCCTCGGGGCGCCTGACGGGCCTGGCCACGGCGTCTGCCGCGGCCAGGGCGATCAGGTGCTCCCGTACGTCGCCCTGGAGGGCCAGGACACCAATGACGGGAGTGCTCATGGGTGCTTACCAGCCCCGGTTCGCGTAGCGCTCGGCCTCGGGCAGGGTGTCGCAGTTGATGCCGACCATGGCCTCGCCCAGGTTGCGGGAGGCGTCCGCGATGACCTTCGGGTCGTCGTAGAAGGTGGTGGCCTTCACGATGGCGGCGGCGCGCTTGGCCGGGTCGCCCGACTTGAAGATGCCGGAGCCGACGAAGACGCCCTCGGCGCCGAGCTGGCGCATCAGCGCGGCGTCGGCCGGGGTGGCCACACCACCGGCGGAGAACAGCACGACCGGCAGCTTGCCGAGCTCGGCGACCTCCTTGACGAGCTCGTACGGGGCGCGCAGCTCCTTGGCGGCGGCGAACAGCTCGTTGTTGTCGAAGCCGCGCAGCTTGGCGATCTCGTTCTTGATCTGGCGCAGGTGACGGACGGCCTCGACGACGTTGCCGGTGCCGGCCTCGCCCTTGGAGCGGATCATGGCCGCGCCCTCGGCGATGCGGCGCAGGGCCTCGCCCAGGTTGGTGGCCCCACACACGAACGGGGTGGTGAAGGCCCACTTGTCGGAGTGGTTGACCTCGTCGGCCGGGGTGAGCACCTCGGACTCGTCGATGTAGTCCACGCCCAGCGACTGCAGGACCTGGGCCTCGACGAAGTGACCGATGCGGGACTTGGCCATGACCGGGATGGAGACGGCGCCGATGATCTCTTCGATCATGTTCGGGTCGGACATGCGCGCCACGCCGCCGTCCTTGCGGATGTCGGCGGGGACCCGCTCCAGGGCCATGACGGCCACGGCGCCGGCGTCCTCGGCGATCTTCGCCTGCTCGGCGTTGACGACGTCCATGATCACGCCGCCCTTGAGCTGCTCGGCCATGCCGCGCTTGACGCGGGCCGTGCCGGTCTCGGGGGACTGGACGTTGGTGGAAGGCGTGGTGGACACGGGGTACCTCACTCGTGACAACGGGGTTGACGACTAGAGCGAGGAAACAGTCCACGAGCGGTCCACATCAAGGGCCAATGTGGAGCCGGTGGATCGTTTTCGCGGATTACGAAGGCAGAGCCCCGTCAGACCGGGCGATCCGCAAGTGCGACAGGCGGTTCATCATCCATTTCGAAGGCCATGGGAAACGGGGCGTGGCCCGCCAGCCGGAACCAGCGCACCTTGCGGTGCCGGCGCAGCGCGCGGGCGGCGCGGACGGCGTCGTTGTGGAAGCGCCGCGCCATCGGCACCCGGCGCACGGCCGCCGCGAGCTCCCCCGCCGCCTCCTCGCCGCCGGGCGCCGACCGCACCACCTCGACCTGCTCCGGCTCGCCGAACACCGCCCGCAGCGCCTGGCTCAGCTCGCTCTCGGCGACCTCACGGTGGTCCTCCTCGGCCTGGCGGGCCGCGTGGGCCGCCTCGTACAGCACGATCGACGCGGCGGGGTCCAGCACCCCCGAGGTGGCCAGCTCCTGCGCGACCGAGGCCCGCCGCAGCAGCTGCGCGTCGAGCGCGGCGCGCGCGGCGTCGATCCGCGTGTGCAGCCGGTCGAGGCGGCCGGCGGTCCAGCTCAGGTAGACGCCGACGAGGATCAGCGCGACGACGGTCCAGATCACGGTTTCGGTCACGGGCGCACAGGCTACCGGGGCGTCGGCAGCGTCCCTTCCCGGACCTCCCGGTCATGGGCGAACAGGACCCGCACGTCCCGCCCGCCCGCGAGCTCCGCGATCCGCCCGATCCAGGACCGGTACGGCGTCCCGAACTCGTGCGCGAAGTCATAGGCCTGCCCGGCGAGCACGGTCACCCGGTCCCCGTGATCGAGCACCACCGACTGATGCCCCTCGGTGTGCCCGGGCGTCGGCAGCAGCAACACCCCGTCCGCGATCCCGTACTCCCCCTCGACCTCCTCGTAACGGACGCCGGGCAGCAGGGAGTCGATGGTGTAGCCGCCGGCCCGCGCGGTGGCGAGCTCCTTGCGCTGCACGAGGACGGGGGTGTCGGGGAACCCCTGATTGCCGCCGATGTGGTCGAAGTGCAGATGGGAGTTGACCACGAGGTCGACCTCGCCCACCGTCAACGGCCGCCGCACCGGCCGGTAGTGCGCGTCGGTCTCCGGGGACCCGGTCCCCATCCCGGTGTCGAAAAGGAGACTCCCGCCCTCGTACCGCACGAGGTACGCGAGCACCGGCTCCTCGCGGTCGTGGGGGCCGCCCCACTCCGCGGCGGGTCGCGTGAAGTATCCGAGATCGAGACGCTCGACAGAGATCATGAGGACAGCGTCCTCCGCGCGCCGCTCCTCCGCGAACGACTCCGCCGACAGCGGAAAGCAGCGATCCATCCCCACGGGACGGGCAGCCGACGACGGCGGGGAGGGGGCCGGTGACTCCGCGGGGGAGGGGGTGTCCGGACGTGGCGGCGACCTCCACGAGCGAAGCGAAGTGGAGCTCGCAGTCCGGACACCCCCTCCCCCGCGGAGCCGCCGGCCCCCGTGAACACACGGGGTTTCCGCGCGGCACACCACAGGGCGCGCGTCGACGCACAGGGAGCCTGGGCCCGGCAAGGGCCGACGTCGTGTGCCCCGAACCGGGGGGACCGCAGCCCAGCGATGGAGGCGGGCGGACGCACCCACGCACCGGCCCGAGGCCCGCACGAAACGGCCCGCCGCCCCGGCCCCCCGCGGCCCCGGCCCCCCGCCCCCGCGGAAAGCGGGCCAGGCGGAGGCGTCACCCGCCCCCGCGGGGCGGCCTACAGACCCAGGCGGGCGCGGAGGCCGGTGGCCCGCTCGTCGGTGGCCACCGACGCCGCGCCGTCCGTCACCGTCTCGTACACCGCGAGGATGTCCGCGCCGACCGTCGCCCAGTCGAAGCGCCGCACGTGGGCGGAGCCCCGCTCGCGGAGTTCCTCGCGGCGGGGCTCGTCGCCGAGGAGGCGGATCGCGCGGTCGGCGAGGTCGTCGGCGTCCTCGTTGGCGAAGAGTTCGCCGGCCGCGCCCTGGTCGAGGACCTGGGCGAAGGCGTCGAGATCGGCGGCGAGCACCGGCGCCCCGGCCGAGAGCGCCTCGACCAGGATGATGCCGAAGCTCTCGCCGCCCGTGTTGGGCGCCACGTACAGGTCGACGCTGCGCAGCAACCGCGCCTTGTCCTCGTCGCTGACCATGCCGAGGAACTCGACCCGCGAGCGCATCTCGCGCGGCAGGGAGGCGACGGCCTCCTCCTCGTCGCCACGCCCGGCCACGAGCAGCCGGGTCTCGGGGCGTTCCGTGAGGATCTTCGGGAGCGCCTTCATGAGGACCGGCAGGCCCTTGCGCGGCTCGTCGATCCGCCCGATGAAGCCGAGCGTGCCGCCCTGCCACTCCTTCTTCGGCTCGGCGCGCGCGAAGAAGTCGACGTCGACGCCGTTGGGGATGACGACCGCGTCGCCACCGAGGTGCTCGACCAGCGTGCGGCGCGCGTACTCGCTCACGGCGATCCGGGCGCTGATCTTCTCCAGGGCGGGCTGGAGGATCGGGTACGCGGCGATCATCGCGCGCGAGCGCGGGTTGGACGTGTGGAAGGTGGCCACGATCGGCCCCTGTGCCGCCCAGCAGGTGAGCAGCCCGAGCGAGGGCGAGGTCGGCTCGTGGATGTGCACGACGTCGAAGGTGCCCTCGTGCAGCCAGCGCCGTACCCGCGCGGCGGACAGGAAGCCGAAGTTGAGGCGGGCGACGGAGCCGTTGTACGGGACGGGTACGGCGCGCCCGGCCGACACGACGTACGGCGGGAGCGGGGTCTCGTCGTCGGCGGGCGCCAGGACGGAGACCTCGTGGCCGAGCCGGATGAGGTGTTCCGCGAGGTCGCGGATGTGGAACTGGACGCCGCCCGGCACGTCCCAGGAGTAGGGGCAGACGATGCCGATCCTCACGCCGTCCGGTCCTCCTGCCGCTGCTCGAGATCGGCCGTCCACAGTCGCTGCAGCATGTGCCAGTCCTCCGGGTGGTCCGCGATGCCCCCGGCGAAGACGTCGGCGAGGGCCTGTGTCATGACGGACGTCTTCTCGGCGCGGGTGCCTGACTCGGGCACGTCGATCGGTGCGTGCACCTGGCCCCGCATGACGTCGGTGTCGTCGTACCAGAGCGTCACGGGCAGCAGCAGCGCCCCGGTCTGCTGGGCGAGTATCGCCGGGCCGGCCGGCATCCGCGCCGGCTCGCCGAAGAAGGAGACCTGGACGCCGGAGGCGGACAGGTCGCGGTCGGCGACGAGGCAGACCAGGCCGCCGGACCGCAGCCGCCGGGCGAGGGTCCCGAAGGCGGAGCCGCCGGTGTGCGGCAGGACCTCCATGCCGAGGGACTCGCGGTAGGCGACGAAGCGGTCGAACAGCGACTCCGGCTTGAGCCGCTCGGCGACGGTGGTGAACGGCACGCCGAGCCCGCGCGTGACCCACACGCCCGCGAGGTCCCAGTTCGCCATGTGCGGCAGGGCGAGGACGACGCCGCGCCCGGAGGCGAGCCCGTCGGTGAGGTGGTGGACGTCCTTGGGGTCGAAGCTGCCGGCCGCCCGTTCCTGGCTCCAGGCCGGCAGCCGGAAGGACTCCATCCAGTAGCGCATGTAGGAGCGCATGCCGGCCCGGGAGAGCGCGGCGAGGCGCTGCGGGGAGGCGTCGGGGACGACCCGCGCGAGGTTGGACTCCAGCCGCAGGACGCTCTTCCCGCGCCTCTTCCACGCCGTGTCGGCGATGCGCCGGCCGAGGCCCTTGGCCACCGGCTCGGGCAGCTTCTTGACCGTCGCCCAGCCGAGCCCGTACAGCCCGTCCGTCACGCTGTCCTTGATCCCGGCGAGTCCGCCGGGTCCGCCGCGTCCGCTCATGACGTCGCCTCGCTCCCCCTGGCGGCGGCGTCCGCCTCCGCCGACTCCCTGCGTACGGTCACGACCCGCTGGCCCAGGGTCACGGCCGAGCCGACCGCGACGATCCAGAGGGCGATGGGCAGCAGCACCTGGATGCCGGGCACGCCGAAGGTGTGCAGTCCGGCGAGGCCCGCGGCGACCAGCGAGATGACGAGCCGCTCGGCCCGCTCGACGAGGCCGTTGACGGCCACCGGGAGGCCAATCGATTCGCCTCGCGCCTTGGTGTAGGACACCACCTGACCGCTGGCCAGACAGAAGATCGCGACGGCGCACAGGATGTTGTCGTCGCCCTTGCCGGCGTACCAGAGGGCGAAGCCGCCGAAGATCGCTCCGTCGGCGACCCGGTCGAGGGTCGAGTCGAGGAAGGCGCCCCAGCGGCTCGAGAGGCCGGCCTGGCGGGCCATGTTGCCGTCGACGAGGTCCGAGAAGACGAACAGCGTGATGACGATCGTGCCCCAGAAGAATTCTCCGCGGGGGAAGAAGACCAGCGCGCCGGCCACGACCCCGGCGGTGCCGATCAGGGTGACGGTGTCGGGGCTCACCCCCCGGCGGAGCAGGAACGCGGCGAACGGTGTGAGGACACGCGTGAAAAACGCACGCGCGTACTTGTTCAGCATGGCCTTGAGGCCTTCCCGAGGTTCGGTGGGCCGCGCGGCCCCTACGGCCACCGGCCCGCCCATCGTAGCCACGCGGGCCCGCCCGGGAGCGGCGGCACCCGCCAGCCGCGTCGCCCGCCCCCGCCGGGCCGGTACGGCGGGGGGAACGCTCCGCTCCCGCCGGACCGGTGCGGCAGGGGAACGCCCCGCCCCCGCGTACGACGTATGGACGCACCGTGACGTCGGTGCAAAGCTCGAAGGACAACCGCGGGCGTCGCCGGAACCGCACGCGACAGGCGGCCCTCCGCCGCCGGTGCCACCACTCCCCCGTGCCCGCGCCCCCCTCACCGTACGAGCAGTCGGGAGGAAGAAATCATGGGCGACAAGGCGAACACCTCCGGGGCCGCCGGCAGGGCTCCAACGGCCGACCGGCCCTCGGCCGTGCGGAACGTGGTGCTGGTCGGCCACAGCGGATCGGGCAAGACGACCCTCGTCGAGGCGCTGGCACAGACCGCGGGGGCGGTCAACCGGGCCGGACGCGTCGAGGACGGCGGGACGGTCTCGGACTACGACGAGATCGAGCACCGCCAGCAGCGTTCCGTACAGCTCTCGCTCGTCCCGGTCACCTGGGGCGAGTACAAGATCAATCTTCTGGACACACCCGGGTACGCCGACTTCGTCGGGGAGCTGAGGGCCGGTCTGCGCGCGGCGGACGCGGCCCTCTTCGTCGTGTCGGCGGCGCAGGAGGCCGACGCGGTGGTCGGTTCGACCCGCGCGGTGTGGGAGGAGTGCGCGGCGGTCGGGATGCCGCGGGCGATCGTGGTCACCCACCTGGACACGGCCCGCACCGACTACACGCGCCTCACGGAGGTCCTGGCGTCGCTGTTCGGCGGCGACGACCCGGATGCCATCCTCCCGCTCTACCTGCCGGTGCGCGGCCCCGAGGGCGCCGACGGGCACGCGCCCGCCACCGGCCTGGTCGGCCTGCTCACGGAGCGGATCTTCGACTACTCGACCGGGGCGCGGCGGGAGGACCCGCCGGACGAGGAGCAGCGGGCGCTGATCGCGGAGGCCCGGGCCCGGCTGATCGAGGGGATCATCGCCGAGAGCGAGGACGAGACCCTCATGGACCGCTATCTCGGCGGCGAGCACATCGACCTGGGGACGCTGATCGAGGACCTGGAGAAGGCGGTCGCGCGGGGCACCTTCCATCCGGTGCTGGCGGCGGCCCCGGCGACGGACGGCGGGAAGCAGGGGCTCGGCACGGTCGAGCTGCTGGAGCTGATCACGGGCGGCTTCCCGACCCCGCTGGAGCGGGAGGCGCCGGCCGTCACGACCCCCGGGGGCGAGCCGCGTCCGGCGCCGGTCTGCGACCCGGAGGGGCCGCTGGTCGCGGAGGTCGTGAAGACCTCCTCGGACCCCTATGTGGGACGGATCTCGCTGGTCCGGGTCTTCTCGGGGACCCTGCGCCCGGACGAGACGGTGCACGTGTCGGGGCACGGACTGTCCGACCGCGGGCACGAGGACCACGACGTCGACGAACGGGTGGGGGCGCTGACCTCACCGTTCGGCAAACAACAGCGCACCCTCGCGCACTGTGTGGCGGGCGACCTGGCGTGCGTGGGCAAGCTGACGCGGGCGGAGACGGGTGACACCCTGTCGGCCAAGGACGCCCCGCTGCTGATGGAGCCGTGGTCGATGCCGGAGCCGCTGCTGCCGCTGGCGATCGAGGCGCACAGCAAGGCCGACGAGGACCGGCTCTCGCAGGGGCTGGCCCGGCTGGTGGCCGAGGACCCGACGATGCGCCTGGAGCAGAACCAGGACACGCACCAGATCGTGCTGTGGTGCCTGGGCGAGGCGCACGCGGACGTGGCGCTGGAGCGGCTGCGCGGCCGGTACGGCGTGCAGGTCGACACCGTGCCCTACAAGGTGTCGCTGCGGGAGACCTTCGGCGAGGCCTCGGCCGGGCGGGGCCGGCACGTGAAGCAGTCGGGCGGGCACGGGCAGTACGCGATCTGCGAGATCGACGTGGAGCCGCTGCCGCCGGGCAGCGGCATCGAGTTCGTCGACAAGGTGGTCGGCGGCGCCGTGCCGCGCCAGTTCATCCCCTCCGTGGAGAAGGGCGTCCGGGCGCAGGCGGCCCGCGGGGTGGCGGCCGGATATCCGCTGGTGGACATCCGGGTGACGCTGCGGGACGGCAAGGCGCACTCGGTGGACTCCTCCGACGCGGCCTTCCAGACGGCAGGTGCGCTGGCCCTGCGGGAGGCGGCGGCCGAGGCGCCGATCCGCCTGCTGGAGCCGGTCGCGGAGGTGACCGTGATGGTGCCGGACGACTACGTGGGCCCGGTCATGAGCGACCTGTCGGGGCGGCGCGGCCGGGTGGTGGGCACCGAGCAGGCGACGCCGGGGCGGACCGTGGTGCGCGCGGAGGTGCCGGAGATCGAGATCGGACGGTACGCGGTGGACCTGCGTTCCGTCTCCCACGGGACGGGCAGTTTCGACCGTGTGTACGCACGGCACGAGGCGATGCCTCCCCATCTGGCGGACAAGGTCCGCGAAGGGGGCGAAAAGGGTTAGCGACTGACGGTCCGTCGCCCGGATGACGCCGATGCCGCCCGCGCAACTCCCCTCCGGCGGGCGGCATTCGGCCGCCCCCCGTGCATTCGGACGCCTCCGCCCGCTCCGGTGACGCATCCGGCGCCACCCGGTTACGCTGTGGTGCCCAGCTCAGAAGGTGTGCGGGGCGCGGCAGTTGGGAACAGCCCGCACAGGGAACAGTGGCGATGGGGGCGGCAGTGACGATCGGCAGTTTCGGACCCGGGGCGCAGATTCCCCTTCAGGGCTCGGACGCACAGACGGCGGCGACCCATGCCCTCGCCTCCGCCGCGTACCGCGACAGCCCGGTCGAGGTGATCCTGGAGGCCAACAACGAGTGGCACAAGTCGACGGTCAAGGAAGGGAAGTGGAAGAAGCTCTTCCGACCCGACCTCGGCGAGGCCTTCTCCCGTGCCGTCCAGGTGCGCATGCTCGGCGGCGCCCGCAAGCCGCTCATCCAGTCCTTCGGCGCGGACCCGCAGCCCGTCGTCGAGCACTGCCTGGCCGCCAGCAGCATCCGCAAGCAGCGTGACATCAAGCTGACCCTGGTCACCTTCGTCTTCGGCGTGCTGTTCCTGCCGGGACTGCTGCTCTGGCTCGGTGTCATCCAGCTGCGCCGCATCGCCGCCGGCTCCGAGAAGAAGCGCACCAGCGCCATCGGCACGGCCGTGCTGCTCGCGGCCGGCGCCCTCGCGGTGCTGGTGCTGCTGCGGCTGCCCTTCGACGGCCTGCTGCCCAACTACCTGCGCGCGATGATCGTGGCCCCGGTCGTCGGCTGGTTCCTGGCCCGCCGGATCTGCGAGAGCACCGCGGTCGACCTGCGCGAGCGC
This sequence comes from Streptomyces sp. NPDC101191, assembly GCF_044767915.1. Lineage (NCBI taxonomy): Bacteria > Bacillati > Actinomycetota > Actinomycetes > Kitasatosporales > Streptomycetaceae > Streptomyces > Streptomyces sp. NPDC101191. Next base: position 322,049 of record NZ_JBIWOU010000007.1, on the reverse strand, counting down.
TGGACCGCCCTGCTCAGCGGCGGCGGCATCGGCGCGGCGGTCCCCGAGGCCGTGCCGAAGGACCCGACCGAGAAGACCGCCGAGGAGCTGCGCCTCAACCTGGAGAAGCTGACCGCCGAGCAGCAGTCCAACGTCGTCTTCTACGCGGGCCCCAAGGGCATACTGGGCATGGGCACCCGCTGGGGCAGCTGGACCCTGGCCGAGGAGCTGCTCCCGCAGACCGGCAAGGAGATCCACGACTTCCGCGCCTGGGACGTGGTGCGTCAGATCCACACCGAGCTGACGCTGCTCGAACGCGGCTCCCTGAAGACCGGCTTCCCCAAGCCGACCGTGAAGCACTGGATCGTCTCGCCCGTCGGCGAGGGCGCCGACGAGGTCGGCCGCCCCGAGGGCGACAACATCGTGCACTTCCAGGTGAAGCCGCACGAGATACAGCGCATCTGCAACGACCAGCAGTTCGGCAGCGGGAACCGGCACTACCTCGGCGTCCAGTTCACGCTCTGGGACGGGCAGTTGGTCCTCACCATGATGGTGACGGTCACCTCGCTCCACCACACGCTGCGCGTCGAGGTCACCGGTCACGCCCTCGGCCCGGTGCACGGCCTGTTCACCACCAAGCCGAAGGCGAAGACGAAGGAGGTCTCCAAGACCGTCAGGTTCTGGGAGACCCGCGAGATCCAGCTGCCGCTGACCGACACGGACGACGTGGTGCGCCAGGCGGTCCGCGCCCCGCTGACCTGGTTCCCGCCGGTCCTCGACTTCCTCGGCGGCAAGCTGGTCCTGCCCGAGCCCTTCGGCCTGCGGCACGCCTGGGCGGGCCAGCCCTGGCGACACCGCTTCATGGCCGACGACGCCATCCGCGCCGCGACCCCGGTCCTGCGGGCGGTGCACGCCGCGACCGTCAGGGTGCTCGACGACCACAACGTGGACACCGAGCGCTTCACGAACCGCTCGCTGATCCTCAGCGCCGGGATCCAGGACCCCGGCCCGAAGAAGGCCGACCTCTACGACGCGTAGCCGGGTCCGTCCGGATCAGATGCCGGCCGGCCAGGCGTCGGCCAGCATCTTCCGGGTGTCGGCGAGCAGCTGCGGCAGCACCTTGGTGTGGCCGACCACCGGCATGAAGTTGGTGTCGCCGCCCCAGCGGGGAACGACGTGCTGGTGCAGGTGCGCGGCGATCCCGGCGCCCGCGACCGTGCCCTGGTTCATACCGATGTTGAAGCCGTGCGCCCCGGAGGCCGCGCGCAGCGCGACCATCGCCCGCTTGGTGAAGTCGGCGAGCTCCGCCGTCTCGGGCACGTCGAGGTCGGTGTAGTCGGCGACGTGCCGGTAGGGGACCACCATCAGGTGCCCGCCGTTGTAGGGGTACAGGTTGAGCACCGCGTAGACGCTGGTGCCGCGCGCGATCACCAGTCCGTCCTCGTCCGACTTCGACGGGATGGTGCAGAAGGGGCAGCCGTCCTCGGCACCCGGGCCGGTCGGCTTGTTCTCGCCCTGGATGTAGGCCATCCGGTGAGGCGTCCACAGGCGCTGGAACGCGTCCTGCGTCCCCACTCCGATCTGCTGCTCCGGCTCAGTCGTCATGCTGTGCAGCATATTGCTTCGCCCGTTCGGAACGTGTCGCCGGGGCGGAAGATCCATGCGGGGGCCATGCTGATGCGATGAAGGACAGGCCGCCGACCCCGCCGGGGCAGGAGCGCTGGGACCGCCGGATGGACATGCCGCTGACGGTGACCTCGCTCGTCTTCCTCGGCAGCTACGCGATGCGGATCCTCGGCCGTGACCTGCCGTCCGGCTGGCGTGACGTCTGCCTCGCCCTCACCTTCGGCTCCTGGATCGTGTTCGTCGTCGACTACGCGGTGCGCCTCAGACTCAGCGGTCTCGGTCCGCTGCGATTCGTGCGCCGGCACTTCCTGGACACGGTGGTGCTGATCCTGCCGCTGCTGCGCCCGCTGCGGGTGGTGACCGCGTACGACCGGGCCCAGCGCCGGCAGCAGGAGCCACGGCTCACGCTCTACGCCCGGGTGATGGCGTACGCGGGACTCTCCGCCACGCTGCTCGGCTTCGCCGGCGCGCTCACCGTCTACGACGTCGAGTACGGGGCTCCGGGCGCGTCCATCGTCACCTTCGGCGACGCGGCGTGGTGGGCCTGCGCGACCCTGGCGACCGTGGGCTACGGCGACGTGGTGCCCGTGACGCCGGCGGGACGGGTGGTCGCGGTGGGGATGATGGCCTGCGGTCTGGCCCTGCTCGGCGCGGTGACGGGCTCCTTCTCGTCCTGGCTGATCCAGGTCTTCCGCCGGGAGGGCGAGGAGGGCTGACGGGACCGGCCCCCGGGGGAGCCAGGGCCGAGGGGCCCGGGCCGAGGGACGCGGGACCGAGGGACGCGAGGCCGAGGGACGCGGGGCCGAGCAACCCGGGGCCGAGGGGCCCGGGGCCGAGCAACCCGGGGCTGAGCAGCGCGGGCGTGAGCAACGCGAGGCCGAGGGACCCGGGGGCCCGGCGCTCGGGGCGAGGCCGGTGGACGGGGAAGGCCCCCGGGGCGCTCCCCCAGGGGCCTTCCGACCGCGCTGCGCGTGCGTCAGACCTGGACGCGGTCCTCGACGATCTTGGCGATCTTGGCGATGGCCTCGTCGACCGGGACGCCGTTCTCCTGCGAACCGTCGCGGTAGCGGAAGGAGACGGCGCCGTTGGCCATGTCCTCGTCACCAGCGATGATCATGAACGGGACCTTCTGCTTCTGCGCGTTCCGGATCTTCTTCTGCATCCGGTCCGAGGAGGCGTCGACGTCCACCCGCAGGCCCTGCTTCTTCGCCTTGGCGGCGAACTCCTGCAGGTATTCGACGTGGGCGTCGCCGATCGGGATGCCGGTCGCCTGCACCGGGGCCAGCCAGGCCGGGAACGCGCCCGCGTAGTGCTCCAGGAGCACCGCGAAGAAACGCTCGATCGAGCCGAAGAGCGCGCGGTGGATCATGACCGGGCGCTGCTTGGTGCCGTCCGGGGAGGTGTACTCGAGGTCGAAGCGCTCCGGCAGGTTGAAGTCCAGCTGCACGGTCGACATCTGCCAGGTACGGCCGATGGCGTCGCGGGCCTGCACGGAGATCTTCGGGCCGTAGAACGCGGCGCCGCCCGGGTCGGGGGTCAGCGGGAGGCCCTGCTTCTCGGCGACCTGCTGGAGGACCGCGGTGGCCTCCTCCCACACCTCGTCGGAGCCGACGTACTTCTCCGGGTCCTTGGTGGACAGCTCCAGGTAGAAGTCGGTCAGACCGTAGTCGCGGAGCAGATTGAGGACGAAGGTGAGCGTCTTGTCGAGCTCGTCCGCCATCTGCTCGCGGGTGCAGTAGATGTGCGCGTCGTCCTGCGTGAAGCCGCGGGCCCGGGTGAGACCGTGCACGACGCCCGACTTCTCGTACCGGTACACGGTGCCGAACTCGAACAGGCGCAGCGGCAGCTCACGGTAGGAGCGCCCGCGCGCGTCGAAGATCAGGTTGTGCATCGGGCAGTTCATGGGCTTGAGGTAGTAGTCCACGCCCTCGTCGAGCTGCATGGGCGGGTACATGCCCTCGGCGTACCAGTCGAGGTGGCCGGACTTCTCGAAGAGCTTGCCCTTGGTGGCGTGCGGCGAGTAGACGAACTCGTAGCCCTCCTCCTCGTGCCGGCGGCGCGAGTAGTCCTCCATGACCCGGCGGATGATGCCGCCCTTGGGGTGGAAGACGGCGAGGCCGGAGCCGATCTCATCCGGGATGGAGAAGAGGTCGAGCTCGTTGCCGAGCTTGCGGTGATCGCGCTTCTCGGCCTCGGCGAGGAAGTCGAGGTGGGCCTTCAGCTCCTCCTTCGACGGCCACGCGGTGCCGTAGATGCGCTGGAGCATCGGGTTCTTCTCGCTGCCACGCCAGTAGGCGGCGGCGTTGCGCATGAGCTTGAAGGCCGGGATGTTCCGGGTGGTGGGCAGGTGGGGACCCCGGCAGAGGTCCTTCCAGCACAGGTCGCCGGTCTTGGCGTCGAGGTTGTCGTAGATGGTCAGCTCGCCGCCGCCCACCTCGACGTTCGCGCCGTCGTCGGTCGACGCGGCGCCCTTGATGCCGATGAGCTCCAGCTTGTACGGCTCGGCCGCGAGCTCCTCGCGGGCCTCCTCGTCGGTGACCACGCGGCGGGCGAACCTCTGCCCGCGCTTCTGGATCTCCTGCATCTTCTTCTCGATGGCCTTGAGATCCTCGGGCGTGAACGGCTTCTCGACGTCGAAGTCGTAGTAGAAGCCGTCACGGACCGGCGGGCCGATGCCCAGCTTGGCGTCGGGGAAGAGCTCCTGCACGGCCTGGGCCATGACGTGGGCGGTGGAGTGGCGCAGGATGTCGAGACCGTCCTCGGAGGAGATCTCCACACCCTCGACGACGTCGCCCTCGGCGAGTTCGTACGCCAGGTCCTTCAGCTCACCGCCGACGCGGGCGGCGATGACGGTGCGGTCGTCGGCGAACAGGGCGCCGGCCGTGGTGCCCGCGCTCACCGTCCTCTCCTCTGCTCCCGAGGCGGACTGGACGGTCACACGGACTTCAGACACGGAGTGCTCCATACATAGGGGCGCTGGCAGACACGAGGTGCCGGCGCCGGCGAGGCGCGGCAGAGACGAGGTGCCGCGCAGCCTTGATCCTACCGGGGTGCCCGTGCCCCCTCGTCAGTCCTCGCCGGGCCCGCACGCCTCCTCGAAGATGTCCAGGTTCTCGTGGAGGGACTTCATCAGCCGGTCCCGCTCCGCCTCGTCCACCTGCACCGGTACGACCCCGGTCGCGTCGGTCAGCCGGCGGAAGCCGCCGCGGCTCTCCAGACGCCCGACGACGCGGATCGGCAGACCGACGAGGTGGGCGTGGCCCGCGGTGCGATAGCCCTCCTCGTCGAGGCTGACCCGGACGTGACCCACCTCGGCGCCGGCGAGGACCCGCAGGCGTACGGTGCCCTCGCCGCGCGGTCCGGAGCGGCGCATGCGGACCACGGCGCCGGTGATCCGGACCGGCACGGAGGGCTCGTCGGTCAGATAGCGGATGCCGGCCTCACGCAGGGCCGGCAGGTCGCCGGGCGAGAACTCGACGGGCTCCGGGCGGGCGGCGCAGCCCTCGGGGGTGCCGGCGGCCGGGGACCACTCCAGGGCGACGCTCGCCCCCTCGGTGCCGCGGACCAGTGCGACGAGGGCCTCGGTGAGCTCGCGGCTCACCCCGGCCTGGACGGCCGTGTCGAAGGCCTCCATGCCGCCGGTCGCCCGCTGGTAGTCGACGGCCTCCCGCGCGGCGTACAGCGCGTGGTACAGCCGGACGGAGACGGCCCGGCCCGGGTCGACGGGCAGGAAGGCGGTCAGCGCCCGCCCGCCGGGGGCGGCGCCGACGACGACGCTCTCGAGGGAGGTCTGGGCCTGCCGTCGGTGCCGGGATCCGTGGTATCCGTTCCGGCCGCGTACGGCGAGGGCGCCGGCGAGCAGCAGGGCGCGGGCGGCGGACCTGAGCTGTTCCTGCACGGGCCACGGCACGGTGCCGGCCGGGCCGGGGGGCACGTCGCGCCACCAGCGGATCTCGTCGCTGGGGACGGTGAGTCCGGTGAGGACCTCGCGCGCGGAGGGCGCGGCGCTGTGGGCGAGGGCGGTCAGCGCCTCGCCGAGCAGGTCCTCGCAGTCGGGGAAGGCGCGGCTCTCGGGCACGAGCAGGCTGGTGCCGCGGCCGAGCGACTCGGGCCCCGGCGGGGTCCAGCGGCTGTAGCGGCCCGCGGCGCCGCCGCGCCGCCGCCAGCCGTGCCGGGCGAGGAGCGCGCCGAGGACCCGCGGGTCGACCCGGCCCGGGTCGGGGATCTCCCCGGCGTCGGCCCAGGGGCCGGGGGGCACGGCGGGGATCCCCGTCCAGTGGCCGGGCAGCTCGCCGGGGACGGGGTGGCTCCGGGGACGGGAGGGCGGCACGCCGTGCGGGGGGCGGGACAGCGGGCCGGGGCCGTGGCCGGCCCCGTCCCCGGGCTCGTCGATCGGCCGGTGCATCAAGGTCTCCCTCCCACGCCGACCCGCGCCATGATCTCGCAGAGCGCCCGGTCGTCGAAGATCCGTGCCGTCGGGATGCGCACGGTGGTCCTGCGGCGTCCCGTGACCGGATGGCCGGCCAGGTTGATCCAGTAGCAGCAGTGGCGCAGGTCGAGGCGGTCGTGCCCGGCCCGCAGCCAGTCCCCCTGGTCCCGCGGCACGAGCATCACGACCAGGATCTTGTGGACCGCCACGGGGGTCCGGGCCAGCTTCACCAGGTGCTCGTTGTCGAGGGTGAACGAGAACGTGCCGGGGTCGGCCACGGGCCGGCGCGGCGGTATCTGGTAGGTGCACTTGAGCTGCACCTTGACGGTCACTTCGTCGTCGACGGTGTGGCCGGGAGCGCTGTGGCTCACGTGCCAGTCGATGCCGTTGTCCGGAAACGGCTGCGACAGCGAACAGCCCGCCGCCGCCGCGACCGCGTGGAGGTATCCCACCTGGAGCGTCTCCATGCAGGCGGTGGTGGCGAGTGAGCCGCGCAGCGGGTCTGCCCGCTGGGTCGGCAGCCCTCCCGATTCAGGCTGGGCGAGCGCCATGTCAATGTCCTTCCCCGTCACCTGTGTTGTGACCGGTCCGCGTACGGCGCAAACAGCCCGGGTATCAACGATTCGGGCAGGGGGATGGCCATCTGCCGCGTACGTGCGAGGAGTTCGGGGATGACGACGCACTGGTTCGAGGGGCCCCTGGCCGCTTTCGACACGGAGACCACAGGAGTCGACGTCGAGGAGGACCGGATCGTGTCCGCCGCCCTCGTCGTCCAGGACGCGGCGGGCATGCGGCCGCGGGTGACCCGCTGGCTGGTGAACCCGGGTGTCCCGGTGCCCGCCGAGGCCACCGCCGTCCACGGCCTGACGGACGATCACCTCCAGCGCAACGGGCGGTGGCCGTCGCCGGTGGTGGAGGAGCTGGCCCGGGCGATAGCCGAACAGAGTTCGATGGGGCGCCCGTTGGTGGTGATGAACGCGCCCTTCGACCTCACGATCCTCGACCGCGAGCTGCGCCGCCACCGCGCCTCGTCGCTGGGCCGCTACACGGAGCACGTGCCGCTGTGCGTGCTCGATCCGCGGGTCCTGGACAAGCACCTGGACCGGTACCGCAAGGGGCGGCGGACGCTCACGGACCTGTGCGGGCAGTACGGGGTGGTCCTCGACGGCGCCCACGACGCGGCGGCGGACGCCCAGGCGGCGATGGAGGTCGTGCGGGCGGTGGGGCGGCGGTTCGCGTCCCGGCTGGAGCGGCTGACCCCGGGCGAGCTGCACACGCTGCAGGCGGTGTGGCACGCGGCGCAGGCACGGGGCCTGCAGGCGTGGTTCGCGCGGCAGGGCACCCCGGAGACGGTGGACCCGGCGTGGCCGCTGCGGCCGGAGCTGCGGACGGCGGCCTGACGGCCCGTCGGGAACGATGAAGGCCGGTCCGTCTTTCGACGGACCGGCCTCTCCCGGTGGGCGATACTGGGATCGAACCAGTGACCCCTTCGGTGTGAACGAAGTGCTCTCCCGCTGAGCTAATCGCCCGGGCAACGCGTTGAACCATACAGGCCCGACGGGGCTTCGTTCAAACCGGCGGCGGCGAGGCGCGCAGGCGGGCGGCGAGGCCGCGGCGTCCGCCGCGCATCATCAGGGCGTGGTTGGCGCGGAACAGCGGCCGGCCGGGGACGGAGAGCGTGCGCATCAGCGGACTGCGGACCTCGACCTCCTGCTCGTAGAGGGCGCGGGTGCCGGCGCCGCCGGGCAGGGCGGTGAGGGTCCAGCGGGCCCAGCCCTCGAGGTCGCCGCGCATCGCGACCTCCAGGACACCTGCGGCCGGGTCGCGGCGCCGGGCCTCGGCGGTGACGAAGAGGTCGTACGGGAGGAGCGAGCGGAAGCGGGCGGTGCCGGTGTGCTCGTCACGGGGGACGACCTCGCGGACCTGGGGCCACCAGCGGGGGTACTCCTCGGCCCGTTCCAGCACGGCGTAGACGGCGGCGGGCGGGGCGTCGAGGCGCCACACGCTGCGGAAGCGGTAACGGCACCAGTCCATGGCCCCAGTGTGGGCTACTCAGGCGCGGATCTGAGTACGCGCGCGCATCCCCTTTCCCCGTGTCCGGCGCCACACTCCGCCTATGGACTCCTCCCTGCCTCCCGCGGAAGAGCTGGTGCTCGTCGACCGCGAACTGGCCCGACTCGACGCCCACCGGGCCCAGTTGCTGGCCCGCCGGGACTGGCTGCTGCGGGTGCTGAACCCGGCGGTGGCGGCGCCGGCGGCATGGCCCGTGCCCACGCCCCAGGGGGCGGCGGCGCCGCGGCGGCCCGAGGCGAGCCCGCGCAGCACGCAGAACGTCCTGCTGACCCTGGGCGGCGTGCTGCTCACCGTGGCGGCGCTCGTCTTCACCCTGGTGAGCTGGGGTTCCATGGGCATCGGCGGGCGGGCGTCCGTGCTGGCGGTGGTGACCTCGGCGGCGCTCCTCGCCCCGGTGGCGCTGCTGCGCCGCGGGCTGGTGTCGACGGCGGAGTCGGTGGGCGCGCTGGGCCTGGTCCTAACCCTGCTCGACGCCTACGCGCTGCACCGGGTGGCGCTGCCGGACGCGGACGGCCTGACGTACGCGGCGGCCGCCTCGGGGGTGCTCGCGGCGGCCTGGGCGGGTTACGGCTCCGCCCTGACCCGGCTGCGGGTGCCGCGGCCCGCGGCCGTGGTGGCGGCCCAGCTGCCTCTTCCGCTCGGGGTGCTCGCCGTGGGCGGTGGTGAGCTGTCCTTCGCGTGGGCGGGCCTCGCCACCGGCGTCCTCGACCTCGCGCTCGTGCTCGCGCTCCTGTCGCGGGGGAAGCTTCTCGGTGTGCGCGTGACGGCGGGCGTCGGCGCTGCCGCGCTGGGTGGCTGGGCGCTCCTGACCGGCCTGTTCCTGTCCTTCGCCGCCCCGGGGCGGGCCGCCCCGCTCCTCGTGGCCGTCGCCGCGGTCCTCCTGCTTCTCGCGGTCCGCCACGCCCCGACCGCTCTCGCCTCCGCCGTCGTGGCGGGGCTCGCTGCGATCGCCGCGGCGGGGGGTCTGCTGCGCGCGGCGGTCCCCGGCGTCTGGGCGGTGCCGGGGTACGCGCTCTGCGGCGTGGTCCTCGCCGCGGCGGCGTGGACGGTCCACGGGGTCCGGGGCCGGCGCGGGGACGAGAGCGCCCCGACCGCGGGCTCCGGTTCGCCTCGCCCGAGGATGTCGCCGACGCCTCCGGAGGCGTCCTCCCCCGCTCCTGCCCCGGTCCCTCCCCCGCCGGCCCCGGGCAGGTCCTCGGTACGGGACGGGCTCGTCGCGGCGGGCGGCGGCGTCCTCGGCCTCGCCACCGCCTGGGCCGTGCCGCCGGTGGCGGCGGGGCTGCTCGCGCCGATGGTGCGCACGACGGGCGTGTGGTCGGGTGCGCACGCCGAGCGGGTGCTCGACGGCTATCCGGCGACCGCCCCGCTGGTGCTGCTGCTCGCGGCCGTGGCCCTCGCGGTGGTGCCGCGCCTGTGGGCCCGCTGCGGAGCGCTCGCCCTGGCCTGGGCGCTGCTCACCGCGCTGCCGGTGTCCCTGGACCTGTCGTACGGGGTGACCGTGGCGCTGCAGCTGGTGGCCACGGCGGCGATGCTGGCGGTCGCGGTGCGGCCGACGGGGCCGGCACGGGGGCTCGTGGTGGCGACCGTCCCCAGCCCTCCCACCCCGGGCGCCGGCGGGACGCCGGGTGCGGGGGTGCGGCCCGCCGAGGTGCTGGCGTGGCTCGCGTTCGCGTGCGGCCTGGGGTCCGCGGCCGGGGCCGTGGGTCTGGCGCTGGACACGCGGGGGGTCACGTTCGGGGTGCTGGGGGCGCTCGTGGTGCTGTTCGGCGGGGTCGCCCTGCTCGGCGAGGGAGCCCGCCGGCTGGTCGGGGCCTGCGGGGGCGTGCTCGCCGTGGGCGGGCTGGTGGCGGCGGGCGCGGCGGCGGCGCAGCTGGCGCCGGCGGTGACCGGGCTCGTCCTGCTGGCCGTGCCGGCCGGTACCGCGGCGGTCGGAGCGCGGCTGCGGCGGCACCCGGTGGCCTTGGCGGTGGAGGGCACGGGCGCGGCCGTGGGGCTGTGCGCGCTGGGGCTCGCCGCGGAACGGCCCGCGCTGCTCGCGCTCGCGCTGGCCCTCGGCGGGGTGGTCGCGGCGGCGACGGCGGTACGGCCGGAACGGCGCCGGGTCGCCTCGTGGGCCGCGGCGGGGCTGTTCCTGCTCGCCACCTGGGTGCGGCTGGCGGTGTGGGAGGTCACGACGCCGGAGGCGTACACGCTGCCGGTGACCGTCCCGGCCCTGGTGGTCGGTGTGCTGCGGCGGCGCCGCGACCCGGAGGCCTCGTCCTGGACGGCGTACGGGCCGGGTCTGGCGGCCACGCTGGTGCCGAGCCTCTTCGCGGCCTGGACCGATCCGCAGTGGGCGCGTCCACTGCTCCTGGGGATCGCGGCGCTCGTGGTGACGCTGCTGGGCGCCCGCTTCCGGCTGCAGGCGCTGCTGCTGCTCGGCGGGGCGGCACTGGCCCTGGACGGGCTGCACGAGCTGGCGCCGTACGTGGTGCAGGTCGTGGGCGCGCTGCCGCGCTGGCTGCCGCCGGCGCTCGCCGGGCTGCTGCTGCTCGCGGTGGGGGCGACGTACGAGCAGCGGCTGCGCGATGCCCGCCGGCTGCGGGAGCGGCTCGGCCGGATGCGGTGAGGCCGGGAACGCCGAAGGCCCGGAGACGGAATCCGTCTCCGGGCCTTCGGTCCGGGTGGTGGGCGATACTGGGTTCGAACCAGTGACCTCTTCGGTGTGAACGAAGCGCTCTCCCACTGAGCTAATCGCCCGGGCGCACCGCAAACATTACCCCATGTCAGCGGGGCTCCCGCACCACCTTCGGGTCACTGGTCGATCTTCCACGGCATCACGAGGCCGAACTTCCAGAGGTAGATGCCGAGCAGCACGGCGATGATCACCAGGCCGATCGTGGTCAGGATGATGTTCCGGCGCCGGACCTTGGGGTCGAGGGCGCGCTGGGCGGCCTCGGTGACCTTCCGCTTGGTCCAGCGCAGCACCAGCTGGGCCCAGACGAACTCGGTGGCCCAGATCGCCATGCCACCGAAGATCACCAGCCAGCCGGGGCCGGGCAGCGGCAGCATCACGATGCCGGCGCCGACCACGGCGAGTCCGACGACGAAGACGCCGACCTGCCAGCTCAGGTGCAGGGTCCGGCGGGCCTTGATGAACTCGGGCGCCCGCGATCCCAGCGGCGCCTCTTCGGCCTTCTCCGGGCCGTTCCCCCCGCTCGCCGCGGACTCGCCGGTGCGCTCGTCACTCTCCGCATTCATGACCCCAACTTACCGGACGGGCGCGGCTTGCCGGAATGGCGGCATTACCCAAAGTTACACGCACCCAAACGAGCTACCTGAACGATCACAAAACAGACAGAGGGGTTTACAACGGCACCGTAGGTGGCATGTCGATTTCGCCGACGTGCGAATCCCCGAGCGCACACTGAGCGAAAGGCCCTGGCGCTTATGAACACCACGGTCAGCTGCGAGCTGCACCTGCGCCTCGTTGTGTCGAGCGAGTCATCACTGCCTGTACCCGCGGGCCTGCGGTATGACACGGCCGATCCGTATGCCGTGCACGCCACCTTCCACACCGGAGCCGAGGAGACGGTCGAGTGGGTCTTCGCCCGCGACCTTCTCGCCGAGGGGCTGCACCGGCCCACCGGCACGGGCGACGTCCGAGTCTGGCCGTCCCGCAGCCACGGCCAAGGAGTCGTCTGCATCGCCCTGAGCTCCCCCGAGGGCGAAGCCCTGCTCGAGGCCCCGGCGAGGGCCCTGGAGTCGTTCCTGAAGAGGACCGACGCCGCCGTGCCACCGGGCACCGAGCACCGGCACTTCGATCTCGACACGGAGCTCTCCCACATCCTGGCCGACAGCTGAGCCAGGCCAAGCACCGCACGGCGCCGTCCGACTCGGGGAGACGGCGCCGCGCGGAGAGCCGCATACGCCTTCCTTCGGCGCCCCCCACCGCGCAGCCGGCGCGGTGCGGGGCGCCGATGCGCGTTTCCGGGTCGCGCTAAAGTCAGCGCCATTCCGCGGGCACCCGCCCGCAGCCGGCCAGGGAGCGAATCGTGCTGATCCCCCACGACACCCGGATCGCCCTCGACACCGTCGTCGATCTGGTGAACACCACAGCGCAGGGCGACCGCGACGACGAGCTCGGGGACATCCCGGCACTGCGGTCCTTCGTGCACGCTCACAAGATCAGCGACGTGGGCGAGCTCGGCGCCGAGGATCTCCGGGCCGTCCGGGACGTACGCGAGCGCTTCACCGCCGTGTTCTCCGCGCCCGACTCCCGCATCGCCGCCGCGCTGATCAACCAGCTGGTCACCGCCGCGGGCACCACCCCGCAGCTCACCGACCACGACGGCTACCCCTGGCACGTGCACTACTTCGCGCCGGGCGCCTCGGTCGCCGACCACCTGGCCGCCGACTGCGGCATGGCGCTCGCGTTCATCGTCGTCGCGGGCGAGCAGGAGCGGCTGCGCCGCTGCGAGGCACCGGACTGCGGCCGCGCCTTCGTCGACCTCTCCCGCAACCGCTCGCGCCGCTACTGCGACAGCCGCACCTGCGGCAACCGTCTGCACGTCGCCGCCTACCGGGCGCGGCGCAAGGAGGCCGCGGGCTGAGCCCGTCCGCCGGCCGTCTCACAGCAGGAACAGATCATGGAGGGCGGCCATGAGCAGCAGGCCGCCGATCACCGCGAGGAAGATCATCAGGGGCGGCTGGGAGAGCGCGAACAGGCAGCCGCGCGGCTCCTCCGAGGGGGCCGCGGTGGGGGTGGGGACGGGGTCCCGCGAGGTATCCAGCATCTCGGGGGGATGATGGGGCACACGGCGCCCCGAAGATCCCCCACACACCCCACGACACGCCCCGTTCACTCCATCCCGTGGATGGGGGGAGCGAGAAGCGTCAGAACCGGTCGGCCCGTGGTCCGATCCCGGTCAGATTCCGTGCTTCTTCAGAATCGCCTCGATGTCGCTGAAGTCGTCCTCGGCCGCCTTTCCGGCCTTGGCCTGCGGCCGGGGGGCCGCGCCGCGCGGCGCCGCGCCGAGCGACGGCCCCGGGGCCGCGGGCGCCACGGCCGTCCGGCCCTCTTCCCCGGTGGTCTCGCGCCTGCCCGCCCTGCGCCGCTCGATCGTCCGGGTGGACGAGAAGAGCAGCCAGGCCACGCCCAGCAGCCCGAAGCCGATCCAGGCGGTGAGACTGAAGGCCGAGCTCGCCAGCCAGTCGATCACGCCCGTCATCACCAGGCCGAGCGGCACCAGCGCGTAGGCGGCGATCCGGGTCGCGGCCAGATAGCGCTTGCGGTAGGCCGTGATCGCGGCGATGCCCAGGCCGGCCACGGCCACCGCGGAGCAAACGGTCTCGGCGAGCATGGCGGTCCTCCTGGTCCCGGGTGATACGTCCCTTCCATCCTGCACCGGCCCGCCCCTCCACGGCCATGCCCCGTCCCCCGCATCAGGGAGATCTCCGGGTCGTCCCCCAGGGGCCCGGGAGGCCGCGCCCGCGCGGGGCGGACGCGATGGGAGACTCTTTCCATGAGTGAGTCCACCGCCCCCGCCTCCCCCGCCGTCCTGGAGGCCTGGTTCGACCTGCAGTGCCCCGACTGCTTCAAGGCCCTCGACGACGTCCGCGGGCTCCGCGAGAAGTACGGCGAGCGCCTCGACGTCCAGCTGCGCCACTTCCCGCTCGCCAAGCACAAGCACGCCTACGCGGCGGCGCAGGCCGCCGAGGAGGCCTTCGCCCAGGGCAAGGGCTGGCCGTACACGGAGGCGCTGCTCGCCAGGACCGCCGAGCTCGGCGGGCGCGGCGAGCCGGTACTGCTCGAGGTGGCGGGTGAACTGGGCCTGGACAGCGAGGAGTTCGACACCGCCCTGATCGACGGCCGGCATCTGCTGACGGTCGACGCCGACGAGGCCGAGGGCAAGGCGATCAAGGTCACCGGGACCCCGACGTACGTCATCGGCGGCGAGCGGCTCGACGGCGGCCAGAGCCAGGACGGCCTGCGCGCGCGCATCGAGGAGATCGCCGACCGGCTGCTGCAGGGCTGACGGCCCCTACAGCAGGTTCTTGAAGCTGTTGACGTGCGTGGTGCGATAGCCCAGCGACTCGTACAGCCGGATCGCCGGGGTGTTGCCCGTGAAGACATGCAGTCCGAGCAGGCGCTCCCCGGCCGACAGCGCCACGCGCTCGGCCACCAGCATCAGCGCCCGGCCGTAGCCGCGGCCCCGGTGCTCCTCCGCGACCTCGATGTCGTAGACGTAGCTCGCGCTCTCGCCCGTCTCCAGCTCGCGCAACCCGGTCCACACGTGGCCGAGGACCTCGCCGTCGCCCACGAGCAGGTTGACCGCCGTGCCGGGAGTGGCCAGTCCCCGCGGCAGCAGGTCCCTATGGCTCGCCTCCGCCTTGGCGCGGGCCCGGTCCTCCGGCACGCCGCGGGCGATCCAGCTCTCCGCGAAGCCCCGCAGCGTGCGGGCCTCCCACCCGGTGAACTCCGCCTCCGTCATGGCGCGGACCCCCAGGCCCGGCGGCAGCTGCGGCGGCACGGCCGGCAGCTCCTTGACCATGTTCCGGCTGCGCTCGCTGTAGCCCAGCGCGCGGACCATCCGCAGCGCCGGCTCCGCGTCCGCGGGCACCGAGACCGCCACCTGGCCACAGCCCCAGCCGCGCAGCACCTCCTCCGAGGCGAGCGCCGCCACCGTGCCCCTGCCCCGCCCGCGATCCGGTTCGTCGACCCGGAGCCGTTCGATCAGACCGGCGGCGGGACCGAAGGCCGGGTCGGTGGCGACGTGCACGGAGCCGACCCGGCGGCTGTTCACGCAGATGTCGTACGTGCGCGAACGGCCGCCGTCGGCGGACTGCTGAAGCGGCTCGGACGGCCGCAGGGTGGTGGTCATCACCGATGTTCTACCCGCGCCGCCCGGCATCCGTCATCCGATGTGACCGAGCCGCGGGTCCCGGTCCCGGGCGGCCCGCTCGTCGAAGATCCGCATGGCCTTGGCCGTGACGGGCCCCGGCGTCCCGGCGAGCTCCCGGTCGTCCACCCGGTGGACCGCCTGGACGTCCCGCAGGGTCGACGTCAGGAAGATCTCGTCGGCGCTCTCCAGGACCTCCAGCGGAAGGTCGGTCTCCTCGGCGCCGGTCCACTCCACGGCGAGGGCGCGGGTGATGCCCGCGAGGCAGCCGGAGGAGACGGGCGGGGTGTGGATGCGCCCGTCGAGCACCACGAAGACGTTGGAACCGGTGCCCTCGCAGAGCTGCCCGACGGTGTTGCCGAACAGGGCCTCGGAGGCGCCCCGCTCGCGCGCTCGCGCGAGGGCGACGACGTTCTCGGCGTACGAGGTGGTCTTCAGGCCCGTCAGCGCGCCGCGCTCGTTGCGGGTCCAGGGGACCGTGATCACGGCGGTGGAGTCGGGGCGTCGGCCGGTCTCGCCGAGGGCCACGACGAGGGTGGCGCCCGCGTCGCCGCGCTCGGAGCCGAGCGGCGAGAGCCCGCCGGTGTACGTGATGCGGAGCCGGCCGAGTTCCATCGGGTTGGCCTCGAGCACGGCGGCGCAGGCGCGGCGGACCTCGTCGAGGTCCGGGTCGGGCAGCCCGAGGCCGCGGGCGGAGCGGGTGAGGCGCTCCAGGTGGAGGGTGAGCGCAAACGTTTCTCCACGCTCGGCCTTGACCGTCTCGAAGATGCCGTCGCCGACGGTCAGGCCGTGGTCCAGGACGGACACCTGCGCGGACCGGGCGTCGTACAGTCCGCCGTTGACCCAGAGTTTCATCGAGATATGGCCTTTCCGCTCGCCTCGTACGCGCCAGACGCTATCGCGACGAGCCGGGCCGCCTTGAGTTCGGTCTCGGCCCATTCGCGCTCGGGGTCGGAACCCCAGGTGATGCCGGCGCCGGTGCCGAAGCGCAGCGCGCCCTCGGGACGGTCGATCCAGAACGTGCGTATGCCGACGGCCAGCTCGGCGGTCCGCCGGTCGGCGTCGACCCAGCCGATGCCGCCGCAGTAGGGGCCTCGCGGGGCGGTCTCCAGGGCCTCGATGATCCGCAGGGCACTCGACTTGGGCGCGCCGGTCACGGAGCCCGGCGGGAAGGTCGCGTCGAGCAGCTCGCGCCAGCCGGCCTGCTCGCGGAGCTCGCCGCGGACGGTGGAGACCAGGTGGACCAGGCCGGGGTGGGGTTCCACGGCGCAGAGCTCGGGCACGGTGACCGATCCGGTGGCGCAGACGCGCCCCAGGTCGTTCCGTACGAGGTCCACGATCATCACGTTCTCGGCGTGGTCCTTCTCCAGGAGGTCCTCGGCCGTCCTGCCGGTGCCCTTGATGGGGCCGGACTCCACGGTGCCGCCGGTGCGGCGCAGATAGAGCTCGGGCGAGGCGGTGGCGATCTCCACGCCGTGCGCGGGCAGCCGGATCGTGCCCGCGTAGGGCGCGGGGTTGCCCTGGGCAAGGAGGGCGGTGAGCGCGTCGACGTCCGCGCGGGCCGGATCGGGCAGCGGCGCGGACATCACCCGGCAGAGGTTCGCCTGGTAGACCTCGCCGCGCGCGATGTGCTCGCGCACGCGGCGGACGCCGGCGGTGTACGCGGCGCGGTCGAGCGAGGACGTCCAGTCACCGGCCGCGGGCCCGCACCAGCCCCCCGGCACGGGCGCGGGGACCGGATCCGGCCTGACGTCGCCGAAGCGCGCGCAGGTGAGACGGCCCTCGAAGTCCGCGCACACGGCCCAGAAGCCGGAGGAGTCCAGGGCCTCGGGGTCGTGGGTGACGTCCCGGAGATCGGTGGCGAGGAGGCCGCCGAAGCGGGCCAGAGGAGCGAGGGAATGCACGCTTGTGAGTCTAGGTGGGCGAACGGCCGCGGCGCCGGGCCGCGCGGTGGGGCGGTGGACGGGTCGGACGGCGGGCACGCGAGGGGCCTGCGAGGCGTTCGGAGAGACACCTTCGCGCCACCTCGGGAACACGTGGAGTGAACGCCGCGCGAACGCTCCCGGACCCCATGGCTGCTCCGCAGGTCAGCACGCTGCGGAAACGCGTTTTTGTACTGGCCCAGGAATCCGCTAGAGTTCAACACGTCGCCGGGACGCGCAAGCGGAACGGAAACGACAAGCGGACGTGGCTCAGTTGGTAGAGCATCACCTTGCCAAGGTGAGGGTCGCGAGTTCGAATCTCGTCGTCCGCTCGATGTGGGGGATCATCCCGAACCCCCGTATTCACTCCTGGTGGAGTGGCCGAGAGGCGAGGCAACGGCCTGCAAAGCCGTCTACACGGGTTCAAATCCCGTCTCCACCTCCAAGGACGATTAGCTCAGCGGGAGAGCGCTTCCCTGACACGGAAGAGGTCACTGGTTCAATCCCAGTATCGTCCACTGGGCCCTCGGGCCCTGGATCTTCGGATGCCCCGCGCGATTAGCTCAGCGGGAGAGCGCTTCCCTGACACGGAAGAGGTCACTGGTTCAATCCCAGTATCGCGCACGCAGTACCCGCACCTTCGGGTGTGCCCGCGCGATTAGCTCAGCGGGAGAGCGCTTCCCTGACACGGAAGAGGTCACTGGTTCAATCCCAGTATCGCGCACGCAGCACCTGCACCTTCGGGTGTGCCCGCGCGATTAGCTCAGCGGGAGAGCGCTTCCCTGACACGGAAGAGGTCACTGGTTCAATCCCAGTATCGCGCACCAGACACGAGAGCCCCCGGCCGCGAACAGCGGTCGGGGGCTTCTTCGTGCGCCGGCGGGGGCGAGCGCATGGGCGTCGCCCCCGCGGCCCCTGCCGCCAGGGAGGCGGGCAGGCCCCCGAAGGGGCCTGCGCTCGGCGCCGGGAGGCTCTGCGTCAGGAGGAGAAGAGCATCCGGCCGAACCCGCGGTGGTGGCCGCCGTGGTGACCGTGGTGACCGTGGTGCTGCTGGGCGCCCCAGGCCGGGGCCGCGGGCTGCGCCGGGTAGGCCGGCGGGGCGGGCGGGGCCTGCCACTGGGACTCCAGGCGGGTCAGGGCCTCGAGCTCCCCGTAGTCCAGGAAGATGCCGCGGCAGCCGCTGCACTGCTCTATCTGGACGCCGTTGCGGTTGTACGTGTGCATGGGCGCGTGGCACTTGGGACACTGCATGCGGTCTCAACTCCCTGCCGTTCGAAAGGTGCTCTCACCCTACGTGGACGCGGGCGGAGCCAACTCGGTTCGGAGCGAAGCGATTCGGGCGCAGGTGTCGATCATCACGTGCTCGACCTCGTCCAGCGCCCGCCCCTCGGCGGTGGACTTGGCGAGCGCGAGCGCGGCGGTCTGCACGGTGAGGGCGCGGGCCGGGACGTCGAGCCTGGGCCAGGGGTCGCCCCCCGTGCCCGCGGTCGCGGGGCCGCCGGCCGCCTCGTACGCGCCGAGGAAGCGCGCCCACACCTCCGGCGCCAGCAGCCCCGCCGCGAACCAGGCCGCGGGCCGGGCCAGGTCCCAGGCCGGGTCGCCGACCCCGAGGTCGTCGACGTCGATCAGGCGCCAGTGCGGGGCGCGGACGAGCTGGCCGAGGTGGAAGTCACCGTGACAGAGGGCGGGCCCGTCCGGCCGCGAGGGGTCCGGTGGGTCCGGGAGGGTGCGCCAGGCACGCAGCACCGTGGCCGTTCCCGGATGGTCCGGGGCCACGCGCCGCATCCGCTCCACGGCGAGCGCCGCCTTCACGGGCGCCCGCATGGGCGGGAGGCCCGGAGGAGGCGGGGTCCGGTGGAGGGCGGCCAGCAGGCCGGCCGCCTCCTCCCAGGGCGCGGCGTCGGGGGCGTCCGGGTCGACGGGGACCCCGTACGGCCAGGCCGTGAGCGAGCGCCCGGCGAGCTCCCGGCGGGGCCGTGGCAGGGGCGCGAGGAGGACCGCTCCCAGGCCGGGCGCCGCCGCGACCTCGACCCTCGACCGCAGCTCCCCCGGCGCGCCGTCGGGCGCGTGTGCCTTCAGGACGAGGTCCCCATGACGCACCACGGTGCCGTCGTCCCGGTCCGCGAGCAGCCCCACCGGACAGGGGCAGGGCCGGGCCGGGGCGCCGGCGGGGTGCGCGGCGTCCCGCGCGAGCGCGTACAGCTGTCCGAGTTCGGTCTCCTCCACGCGGGGAGCCTACGCGGAGGCAGGTGGTGGGGCGGTGGGGCGGGGCGGGCGGGGGCTACGGCTGGGGCGGGCGGCTGCGGCTGCGGCTGCGGCTCGGCTGGGAAAGGACCGGCACGGGAAACCGGCACGGAAGACCGGCACGGGAAACCGGCACGGAAGACCGGCACGGAAGACCGGCACGGGAGACCGGCACAGGAGAGGCCGCTCCGGCTCTCGCGTCGGGAAAGCGCGAGGGCCGGTCAGCTCCCCAGCCGACCGGCCCCACGCTGCCGTCCGCCGCACCCCCGTCCCCACGGGGCTGTTGGCCGGATGTCCCCGACCCGGGCCGCTCTCCCGGGTCCGAGGCGCCGATCAGCGCCCCAGCATCACGCCCACGGACGACGCCTGTGTGACCACTGCGTCCCAGCCGCCGAAGGCGACCACGAGCAGGGCCGCGAGAGGGAGGACCATGGCGGTCGCCACCAGCGGGTGACGGCGGCTCGAAGGGCGGGTGGTCATCCGCGGTGCCGAATACGCCATGGTTCCTCTCCTGTCGTGTCTGACGCGGCGGGTGCGGTGACCTCGGGGGACGAGTGCTGCACCCGCCGCTTGACCTCAACATTAGGGAGCGGGGCCCGCCGGGGCGTCATGCCCGCGTACCGACTTGCGGGCCTCCCGGAGGATGACGGACCTCCGCTCGGCGTACTCCCCTGGGTGGAGACACCGCCCCCGCTCTGGGGGACTTCCCTGAGGGGTGCGTGACGTCGCTCACGTTTGCCGGCGCGAGCCGCCGTGTCCTGCAGGGAAAATCCCAACGCCCCTGATATGAGGAGGTGTTGGCGAACGCCACGGCTGACCGGGCCTCAAGTGTCCCCCTCAGCACTGACAATCGACGCGGCCACGAGGGCGCGGCCTGTGAGCACGCCGGGGCGGCGGTACGTAAGCTGTGCCACGTCGAACGGACGAGGGGACGGACATGGCGATGATGCGGCTCCGGCGCGAGGACCCGCGGATCGTCGGGTCGTTCCGGCTCCACCGCAGGCTGGGGGCCGGCGGCATGGGAGTCGTGTACCTCGGCTCCGACCGGCGCGGGCAGCGCGTGGCGCTCAAGGTCATCCGGCCCGACCTGGCCGAGGACCAGGAGTTCCGCTCCCGGTTCGCCCGCGAGGTGTCCGCCGCCCGCCGTATCCGCGGTGGCTGTACCGCCCGGCTCGTCGCCGCCGACCTGGAGGCCGAGCGCCCCTGGTTCGCCACCCAGTACGTGCCCGGGCCGTCGCTGCACGACCGGGTCGCCGAGGAGGGCCCGCTGCGGGCGGCCGACGTGGCCTCGATCGGCGCCGCGCTCTCGGAGGGGCTGGTCGCCGTCCACGAGGCCGGGGTCGTCCACCGCGACCTGAAGCCGTCGAACATCCTGCTCTCTCCCAAGGGCCCGCGCATCATCGACTTCGGCATCGCCTGGGCGACCGGTGCCAGCACGCTCACCCACGTCGGAACGGCCGTCGGCTCGCCCGGCTTCCTCGCGCCCGAGCAGGTGCGGGGCGCGGCCGTCACCCCGGCCACGGACGTCTTCTCGCTGGGCGCGACGCTGGCGTACGCGGCGATGGGCGACTCCCCCTTCGGGCACGGCAGCTCCGAGGTCATGCTCTACCGGGTCGTCCACGAGGAGCCCCAGCTGCACGGCGTGCCGGACGCGCTGGCGCCGCTCGTCCGGGCCTGTCTCGCGAAGGACCCGGAGGAGCGACCGAGCACCCTCCAGCTGTCCATGCGGCTCAAGGAGATCGCCGCGCGGGAGGCCCAGGGGCTGCCCGCCGCCACCCGTCCGCCCGGACAGCGAGAGCGGGCCGAGGAGCGGCACACCGTCCGGCCCACGGAGCGGTACACCGAACGCACGACCGAACGGTCCGGCGAGCGGGGGGCGGAGCGACCGGCCCACGACCGGCCGGCCGGCGACCGCCCCACCGGCGGGACGGGGCGCTCCGGGGCCTCCCGGCCGTCGGCGTCCCGGCCCTCCGCGCCGCGTACGGGCGGGGGCTCGCGGGCATCGCAGTCCCGGCCCGGCACCCGGCCCGGGGCGCGCTCGACGTCGACCGGGCGCGGCGTCGCCAACCCTCGGCTGCTGCGCCAGCGGCTGTTCGTGTTCGTGGTCGTGACGCTGGTCGTCGCCCTGGGGATCGCGGCCGCGCAGGCCCTGCAGGGCTAGGTCGTGTCCGGAAAATAGCGCCGTCCGCCCGGAGGGAGGGCGGGGCTCGCGGCGCCTGGTGCGTGCGATCGCAAGGCGCAGGGTCCGCCCTCGTACCGGGCCGTACTCGGGTGACCGACCACGCGGTGAGCGTGCGTGCCAGGCGTCGCGAGCCGGGCGGGACTTCACGGACACGGCCCGGGCGTGTCCTGTCGATCAGGCCGGATCAGGGCGAGCCCGGCGTGATCGGCGAGACTCCCACGGGGCCGGGTCCTGCGGATCATGCCGGGTCCGGGCGTCGGCCTGTCCTTCGCGGCAGGCGTCCGCAGCCCGTCCCCGGGTGCGGACGGCTCAGGCCTGCGGGCGGCCGCTCGTCACCGCGTAGAAGGCCACCGCCGCCGCGGCGCCCACGTTGAGCGAGTCCACGCCGTGCGCCATCGGGATCCGGACCCACTCGTCCGCCGCGCGCAGCGCCTGCGTCGACAGGCCCTCGCCCTCGGCGCCGAGCATCAGGGCCACCCGGTCCAGCTTGTGCGGGGCCGCGTCGTCGATCGAGGCGGCCCGGTCGGCGGGGGTCAGGGCGAGCAGCTTGAAGCCCGCCTCCCGTACCGCCTCCAGGCCCCGGGGCCAGGTCTCCAGGCGGGCGTACGGGACCGAGAAGACGGCGCCCATGGAGACCTTCACGGAACGGCGGTACAGCGGGTCCGCGCAGTCCGGGGAGAGCAGCACCGCGTCCATGCCGAGCGCGGCGGCGCTGCGGAAGATCGCGCCGATGTTGGTGTGGTCGTTGACCGACTCCATGACGGCGACCCGGCGGGCCGTGGCCAGCAGGTCGGGCGCGGTCGGGAGCGGCTTGCGCTGCATCGAGGCGAGGGCGCCGCGGTGCACGTGATAGCCGGTGACGCGCTCGGCGAGGTCCGGCTGCACCGCGTACACGGGGGCCGGGACCTCGTCGATGACGTCGCGCATGACGTCGACCCACTTGGCGGAGAGCAGCATCGAGCGCATCTCGTAACCCGCCTGCTTGGCGCGGCGGATCACCTTCTCGCCCTCGGCGATGAACAGGCCCTCGGCGGGCTCGCGCCTGCGGCGCAGCTCGACATCGGTCAGTCCGGTGTAGTCGCGCAGACGCGGGTCGTCGGGGTCGTCGATCGTGATGAGTTCGGCCACGGGGTGATACTGCCTTGTCCGGTGGGTGGTGCCAATGTGTGCGGGTCGCGCTCAGGAGAGCGGCTTGTCCGGGCCCTCGTTCACGACCTCGCCGATGACGATGACGGCCGGGGGCCGGACGTCCTCGGCGGCGACGGTCGCGGCCACGGTCGCCAGGGTCGCGTCCACGCGGCGCTGGGTGGCCGTGGTGCCCTCCTGGACCAGTGCCAGGGGGGTGTCCGGGGACTTGCCGTGGGCGATCAGCGCCTCGGCGATCTTTCCGATCTTGTCGACGCCCATGAGGATCACAAGCGTCCCCGTGAGCTTGGCGAGGGACGCCCAGTCGACGAGGGAGCGCGGGTCGTCCGGGGCCACGTGGCCGCTGACGACGGTGAACTCGTGCGCGACGCCCCGGTGCGTGACCGGGATGCCGGCCGCGCCCGGCACGGAGATCGAGCTGGAGATGCCGGGGACCACGGTACAGGCGATGCCCTCGGCGGCCAGCGCCTGGGCCTCCTCCATGCCGCGGCCGAAGACGAAGGGGTCGCCGCCCTTGAGGCGGACGACCGACCTGCCTTGCTTGGCGTGCTCGATGAGCGCGTTGTTGATGGCCTCCTGGGCCATGAACCGGCCGTACGGGATCTTCGCCGCGTCGATCACCTCGACGTGCGGGGGCAGTTCGCTGAGCAGGTCGCGCGGGCCGAGGCGGTCGGCGATGACCACGTCCGCCTCCGCGAGGAGCCGGCGGCCGCGGACGGTGATGAGGTCCGGGTCGCCGGGGCCGCCGCCGACCAGGGCGACGAAGGGGGTGCGCGAGCGGTGGGCGGGCGCGGCGAGGGAGCCGTCGCGCAGGCCCTCGACGATCGCGTCCCGGACGGCCGCCGAGCGGCGCGGGTCGTGGCCGGTGAGCACGGCGACGGTGACACCCTCGCTGGCCCCGGTGGCGGGGGTCCATGCGGTGGCCGCCTCGGCGTCGTCGGAGCGCACGCACCAGGTCCTGGTCCGCTCGGCCTCGGCGGAGACGGCGGCGTTGGCTGCCGGGTCGGTGGTGGCGACGAGCGCGTACCAGGCGTCGGCCAGGTCGCCCTCCTCGTAGCGGCGCCTGGTCCAGGTGATCTCGCCGGCCTCGGCCATCGCCTCGACGGAGGGCGTGGCGGAGGGGGAGATCAGGGTGACGTCGGCGCCCGCGGCGATCAGCGCGGGGAGGCGGCGCTGGGCTACCTGCCCACCGCCGAGGACGACGACGCGGCGGCCCGAGAGGCGCAGTCCGACGGGGTAGGCGGGGTGGTCGGCGTGCTCGGCCATGTGCGGGCGGCTCCTCGGAGGGGCGTGGATGGGCGCTGGCCCACCTCACGATATCGGTGACCTGGGGTTGTCACGCTGTGACGGATGTCCCTCGGGCCGAGCGCCGTCGGTCGGTGCGTGGGGGACGTGCGGGGGCCTGTGTCCGGGGTCCGGACACAGGCCGCCTCGCGCTTTCTGCTTCTCTGCGCCTACTTCTCCGTGACGCCCGCGGAGTCGAAGGTCGCCACCTCGTGCATGGCGCGCGCGGCGCTCTGGACCACCGGGAGGGCCAGCAGCGCGCCGGTGCCCTCGCCGAGGCGGAGGTCCAGGTCGACCAGCGGGCGCAGGCCGAGCTTGTTGAGGGCCGCGACGTGGCCCGGCTCGGCGCTGCGATGGCCGGCGATGCAGGCCGCCAGGGACTCCGGGGCGATGGCGCGGGCGACGAGGGCAGCCGCACCTGTGGAGACGCCGTCCAGGATGACCGGGGTACGGAGCGAGGCCGCGCCCAGGATCAGGCCGACGAGCGCCGCGTGCTCCAGACCGCCGATGGCCGCGAGGACGCCGATCGGGTCCGCCGGGTCCGGCTTGTGGAGGTCGAGGGCGCGGCGGACCACGTCCACCTTGCGGGCGTGCATCTCGTCGTTGATGCCCGTGCCGCGGCCGGTGACCTCGGTCGGGTCCACCCCCGTGTAGACCGAGATCAGGGCGGCGGAGGCGGTGGTGTTCGCGATGCCCATCTCACCGGTGAGCAGCGCCTTGTTGCCGGCGGCCACGAGGTCGCGGGCGGTCTCGATGCCGACCTCGATCGCGGCGACCGCCTCGTCGCGGGTCATCGCCTGGCCGATGGTGAAGTCACCGGTGCCGGGGCGGACCTTGCGGGGCAGCAGGCCGGGGGTGGAGGGCAGTTCGGCGGCGACGCCCACGTCGATGACGCAGACCTCGGCGCCCACCTGGTTCGCGAAGGCGTTGCAGACCGCGCCGCCACCGAGGAAGTTGGCGACCATCTGGCCGGTCACCTCCTGCGGCCAGGCGGTGACGCCCTGGGCGTGCACCCCGTGGTCGCCGGCGAAGATCGCCACGGCTGCGGGCTCCGGGATCGGCGGCGGGCACACCCGGGAGAGGCCGGCGAGCTGCGCGGCGATGATCTCCAGCATGCCCAGGGCCCCGGCGGGCTTGGTCATGCGCTTCTGGCGCTCCCACGCCTCGCCGAGCGCCTTGGCGTCGAGCGGGCGGATGTTGGCGACGGTCTCCTGGAGCAGGTCGTGCGGCTCCTCGCCGGGCAGGGCGCGGCGGCCGTAGGTCTCCTCGTGGACGACCCAGGAGAGCGGGCGGCGCTTGGACCAGCCCGCCTGCATCAGCTCGGGCTCGTCCGGGAACTCGTCGACGTAGCCGACGCAGAGGTACGCGACCACTTCGAGGTGCTCGGGCAGGCCGAGGGCGCGGACCATCTCGCGCTCGTCGAAGAAGCTGACCCAGCCGACGCCGAGGCCCTCGGCGCGGGCGGCGAGCCAGAGGTTCTCGACGGCGAGGGCCGAGGAGTACGGGGCCATCTGCGGCTGCGTGTAGCGGCCGAGGGTGTGGCGGCCGCCCCGGGTCGGGTCGGCGGTCACCACGATGTTGACCGGGGTGTCGAGGATGGCCTCGATCTTCAGTTCCTTGAACTGCTTGGCCCGGCCCTTGGGCAGCGACTTCGCGTACGCGTCACGCTGGCGCGTGGCCAGTTCGTGCATGGTGCGGCGGGTCTCGGCGCTACGGATGACGACGAAGTCCCACGGCTGCGAGTGCCCGACGCTGGGCGCGGTGTGCGCCGCTTCGAGGACGCGCAGGAGCACCTCGTGCGGGATCGGGTCGGAGCGGAAGCCGTTGCGGATGTCGCGGCGCTCGCGCATCACGCGGAGCACTGCCTCGCGCTCGGCCTCGGCGTAGCCGGGGGCCCGCTCGCCCGCCGCCTCGTCGGCGTCCGGGGCCTCCGGGGTCTCGGTCGGAGCGTCCGCGGCCTCGACGGCCTCGACGGCCTCCTCGCCGGTGCGCTGCTCGGCGGCCTGCTCCTCGGCGGCCTGCTCCGCGACCGCGACCGCGACCGGCTGCTCGGGCTGCTCGGGCTGAGGGGCGGCCTCGGCGGCCGGCTCCTCGGCGGGCTGCGGGATCTGCGCCTCCGGCTGCTGCTGCCCGGGGACGTCCTCCGCCACGACGGGGATCTCCTCGGCCACGACCGGGGCGGGGGTCCCCACCGGCTCCTCGGGCGCGGGCCCGGCGGCCGGGATCTCCTGGACGACGGGCTCCGCGACCGGAGCTTCGACGGGCGCTTCGACGGTGGCCGGCTCGGCGGCCACGTGCTCGGCGACGACCGGCTCGGCGACGACCGGCGCGGTGGCGACGGCCTCGCCCGTGACCTGCTCGGCCGGGGCGTCGTGCTCGGCCTCGCGCGGGGCGGGGACCGCGGTCGCGGCCTCCGGGGCGACAGGCTCCGCGGCGGGCTCGGCCACCAGCTGTCCGGCGACGGCCGGCTCGGCAACGACCGGCTCCGCGACCTCGGCCTCGGGCGCGGCCGGCTCCACGACGGGCTGCTCGGCAACGGGCTGCTCGGCGGCCACCGGCTCCCCGACGAGGGCCTCGGCGGCCACCGGCGCCCCGACGAGGGCCTCGGCGGCGGGTGCTTCCGCGGCCGGGGCCTCCACGACCGGAGCCTCGGCGACGGGCGCCTCGACGACGACCGGCTCGGCGGCCACGGGCTCGGCGACGACCGGCTCCGTGACGTCCGGCTCCGTGACGTCCGAGTCCGTGGCGACCGGCTCGGCGGCCACGGGCTGCTCGACGGCCGGCTGCTCGGCCACGGCGGGCTCGGCCGGGGTCCGGACGGGCTCCTCCGCCGCCACCGGCTCCTCGGCCTGCGGCGCCTGGGGCTCCGGCAGGGGCGTCGGGGCCAGGTGCGGGGCGGTCGGGACGGAGCCCTCGACCGGGACGAACTGGGCGGCCTGCGGGACGACCGTTTCTGCGGTGTCCTGCGGCTGCGCGGGCCACGGCACCGCGCCCTGCGGCGCGGTCTGCTGGTCCTGCGGGACGTCGAGGTACTCGGGACCGGTCGACGGCGGACCCGGGGTGCGGACCGGCATCGGGGTGGGCGCCGTGGCGGCGGCCGGGACGGGGGCGGGCTGCGCGGCCGGGGCGGCCGGACCGCGGTCGGCGAGGGAGCGGACCACGCCGGTGGCGTCGGGGACGGCCGGGCCCATGTGCAGGGGGCGGCGGGACGGCGCCGGGGCCGCGGGCAGACGGACGCCGCCGAGGTCGACGGAGCCGGAGTCCCGGCCGGCGGCCTCGTGGGCGCCGGTGTCGAGGATGCCGGGCTCGTAGCCGTGGTCGGCGAGCGCGGGCTCCTGCGGGGCGGCCAGGGGCACGCCGTGCGCGGGGGTGCCCTGCGGCGGGAGCGGAACGCCCTGCGGCGGCGTGGCGGTGACCTGCTCCAGGGGGGCGGTCAGCGGGTCCACGAAGGCGGGGGCGGGCACGGTGACCGGCGGCGCGGGCGCGACACCCGGCTGCTGCTCGACCCAGGCGCCCTGGGCGCCCGGCATCAGGAGCAGTTCGTCTTCCTCGGCTGCCGTCGTGGAGGGGTCCAGGAAGGTGTACGCGTCCGGAGCGGGGATGCCCGGCTGCTCGACCATGCCTGCGTTCCCCGGCAGCCCCTCGCCCGGGACCTGGCCGGTGTCCGTCATGCTGCGTACCCCTCGCCCATCGGTTGTGCTCCTTCAGACCTTGCCCGTCGACAAGAACGAGCGTGCGCGCCGCGCGGCACGAGGCGCGCGGACACCCATGCATTGTCGCGGCCTTCGGCCATCGTGGCAGGCGGATCCGCCACGGTGCGCTGTGGACTGCGCCACGTCGCGCCGTCCCCCGTTGCTCCGTACCACATCAGCGACCCAATGGAGCCACTACTTCCGGACATTGGGGAACAAAATGCCGAACGTCCGGGTGCGGTACAACAATCGGCCAGCCTACCCCGCCGGGCAGGCGGCGCGATCACTCAGGTCCGGTGGCCGGACAGCAGGAAGACCACGGAGCGAGACCGTTCGGCGAAGTCGTCCGGGTCGAGTCCGACGGTCTGGAGCAGGGCGCATTCGACCTGGTAGCCGCCGTCGGCGAGCGCGGCGCCGACGGCCTCGGCCTCGTCGCGGGTGCCGGCGTGGGCGACGATCCGTTCGGGCCTGCGGTCGGTGCAGGCGGTGACCACGGGCACTCCCCCGCCCCCGATACGGACGACGTCGGGCTCGGGCAGGCGTTCCAGGACGTGCGGGGCGCGCCCGGTCACGGTCTGCAGCTGGACGCCGGAGCGACGGGCGGCGGCCTCGGTGCGGGCACAGGCCTCGGGGTCGGTGTCGACGCCGATGACGGCGGCGCCGAAGCGGGCGGCCTCCACGGCGAAGGCTCCGCCGGCGCAGCCGATGTCCCAGACGAGGTCGCCGACCCGGGGGCCGAGGCGGGCGAGTTGGGCGGCGCGCAGGGTGGCGTCCTGACCGGTACGGCCCTCGGTGTCCTCGGTGGGCAGGGCCCAGCCGCGTACCGAGGGGGTGTCGTGGCCCATGAGCCAGCCGGCGGCGGACCCCCCGCCGATGGCGAGGACGACGTTGGGGTCGCGCCAGACGTGGTCGGCGGCCTTGTCCGAGGTGAGCACGGTGACCTGTTCGCGCTCGGTGCCGAGTTCCTCGCAGATGACGAAGGTGCGGTGGACGCCGTCGAGGAGGAGGGCGAGTTCGGCGGGTCCGGCGCCCGGGGAGGTGAGGACGGCGACCTTGGGGTGGGCGCGGCAGACGTTGACGGCGCGCCGCAGGGTGCGCTGGTGGGCGACGACGATCTTGGCGTCGTCCCAGGGCATGCCGGCCCGGGCGAAGGCGGCGGCGACGGAGGAGACGGCCGGGACGACCTCGACCTCGAGGCCGTGTTCGGGGGCGCGCAGGGTGCGCACGACGCCGAAGAAGCCGGGGTCGCCGTCGGCGAGGACGACGGCGGTGCCGCGGTGGCCGGCGATCCGGCGGGCGGCGAGGTCGACGCTGCCCAGGCGGATGCGTTCGGCTCCGGCCGGCACTTCGGGGAGCGCCAGGTGGTGGGCGGCACCGGCCACGAGGGTGGCGGCGGCGAGCGCGGACCGGGCCGCTGCGGTGAGGGGCGAGCCGTCCCATCCGATCACCGTGACCCGGTCGGCCATCTGTGTCTGTCTCCCTGGGCGAGTGTGCAGGTCGGGGGCGGTTCGAGCCTACCTGGGCGGTCAGCTCCAGTCGGCGTAGGTGGAGAAGCCCGCGTCGGCCATCTGGTCGGCGACGTCGTCCAGGTCCTCGGGGAGGAGGCTCCAGACGATGAGGTCGGTGCGGACCTCGGTCCAGGCGCCGGACTCGGTCTGGCTGCGGGCTATCCAGGCGTTGCGGAGGACGCCCTCGCTGATGCAGCCGATCTTCTGCGCGACCTGCTGGGAGGCGGTGTTGTCGGCGGCGGTGCGCAGTTCGATGCGCTCGAAGCCGCGGTCTCCGAAGAGCCACTGGGCGGCGGCGAGGACGGACTCGGTGGCGTAGCCCTCCCCGCGTGCCCAGGGGGCGGTGACGTAGGCGACCTGGGTGGCGCGGGTGCGCCAGTCGGTGCTGTGGAGGTGGAGGGTGCCGACGAGTCGCTGGGTGAGGAACTCGGTGACGGCGAAGACGATGCCGCGTCCTTCGGTCCGTTCCGCAGGAGCGATCCTGCGCACCCAGGCCTCGGCGTCGGCCTGGGTGTACGGGTGCGGCACGGAGGTCCAGGCGACGACGAGTTCGTCGTTCATCATCTCCACGAACGCGGGGATGTCGGCCTCTTCGTACGAGCGCAGCACCAACCGGTCCGTGCTGATGGAGATGGACGGGAAGGTCGTAGTCATCTGCAACTCCATACGTGAATGACCGTGAACGCACAGCATGCAGCATGCAGATGCCGCCGCGCATACGCGGGTGAGCCGAAGGCCCCGTGCGCCGGACGGGGCGCTCGGGGCCTTCTGGGTGCGGACGTTACCGCGAGGGCTACTTGGCGGGGGCGCCGAAGGCCGGGACGACCGAGCCCTTGTAGGTGTCCTCGATGTACTGCTTCACCTCGGGCGAGTTGAGGAGCTTCGCGAGCTTCTGCACGCGGGCGTCCTTCTCGTTGCCCTCCTTGACGGCGAGGAAGTTGGCGTAGGGGTTGCCCTCCGCCTTCTCCAGCGCGAGGGAGTCCTTGGCGGGCTGCAGCTTGGCCTCGATGGCGTAGTTGCCGTTGATCACGGCGGCGTCGACGTCGTTCAGGGCGCGGGGCACGGTGGCGGCCTCCAGCTCCTTGAACTCCAGGCCCTTCTTGTCGGTGATGTCGGAGAGCTTGGCGTCGGTGCCGACGCCCGCCTTGAGGGTGATGAGCCCGTTGTCGGCGAGCAGGTGGAGGGCGCGGCCCTCGTTGGTGGTGTCGTTGGGCACGGCGATGGTCTGGCCGGCCTTGACGTCCTTGAGCGACTTGACCTTCTTGGAGTAGAGGCCGAGCGGCTCCAGGTGGACGTCGACCACCGGGACGATGTGGGTGTTGTTCTTCTTGTTGAAGTCGTCGAGGTACGGCTTGTGCTGGAAGAAGTTGGCGTCGACCTGGCCGGTCTCGGTGGCGGTGTTCGGCAGGACGTAGTCCGTGAACTCCTTCACCTCCAGCTTCAGGCCCTCCTTCGCGGCGAGCTTGTCCTTGACGAAGTTGAGGATGTCGGCGTGCGGCGTCGGGGACGCGGCGACGACGAGGGGCTTGTCGGCGGAGCCGGCCGCGTCCTTGGCGGAGGACGGGTCGGAGGAGGTGCCGCAGGCCGTGAGACCGAGGGCGAGGGCGGAGGTGGCGACGATGCCCGCGGTGAGCTTGGTGTTCTTGCGCACGAAGAGTGCCTCTTTCCGGTGGAGCGGTGATTTCGCCCTGGACGACAAGTCCGGGCTCTTCTTCGGGTTGCGAAGTCTGGGGAGCCGTTACGCGGTGCGGCCGCGGCGGGCGAGGAGGCGGACGATCCCGTCGCCGAGGAGCTGGACGACGGTCACGATCGCGACCAGGACGACGACGGTGACCAGCATGAAGGTGGTGTCGAAGCGCTGGTATCCGTAGGTGACGGCCTTGGATCCGAGGCCTTCGCCGCCGACCGCGCCGGCCATCGCGGAGTAGCCGATGAGCACGATCACGGTGGTGGTGACGGCGGAGACGAGGGACGGCAGGGCCTGCGGGAGCAGGACCTTGCGGACGATGGTCGGGATGCCGCCACCCATGGCCTGGACGGCCTCGACGAGCCCGTGGTCGACCTCGCGCACGGCGGTCTCGACGAGCCGGGCGAAGAAGGGGATGGCGCCGATGGCGAGCGGCACGATCATCGCGGTCGGCCCGATGAAGGTGCCGACGACGAAGGTGGTGAAGGGGATCAGGGCGATCAGCAGGATGATGAAGGGCAGCGAGCGGCCCACGTTCACGACCGCGCCGACGACCTTGTTCACCGGCCGGTTCTGCAGCAGTCCGCCCTTGTCGGTGAGGACGAGGAGGATGCCGAGCGGGAGGCCGCCGACGATGGTGACGACGGTGGCCCACAGGACCATGTAGAGGGTGTCGACGGTGCCCTGCTCAAGCAGCGGCTGCATCTCGGACCAGGTCACTGGGCACCTTCCTTCACCAGCACCGACGCCTGGGCGGGCACGTGCGGGTCCTGCGGTTCGACGATCTCGACCTGGAGGCCCTGCTCGCGCAGGAAGCCGACGGGGACGACGTTCTCCTCGTAGCGGCCGGGGAGTTCGATCCGCATGCGGCCGATCTGGCGCCCGCCGACGGTGTCCATGGCGGCACCGAGGATCGAGATGTCGATGTTGTACGTACGGGAGAGCTGCGAGATCACCGGCTGGGTGGCGGTCTCGCCGTGGAACGTGACGTCCACGACCGTGCGGTCGGGGGCGGTGGCGGCGCCGCTGACCGGGAAGAGCTCGGCGGCCAGCTGGGAGCCGGGGGTGGCGAGCAGTTCGCCGACGGTGCCGGACTCGACGACGCGGCCCTTCTCCATGAGGGCGGCCGAGTCGCAGATGGTCTTGACGACGTCCATCTCGTGGGTGATGAGCAGGATGGTCAGTCCGAGCTGCTGGTTGAGGTCGCGCAGCAGCTGGAGGATGGAGCGGGTGGTCTCGGGGTCGAGGGCGCTAGTGGCCTCGTCGGAGAGCAGGACCTTGGGCTCGCCGGCGAGGGCGCGGGCGATGCCGACGCGCTGCTTCTGGCCGCCGGAGAGCTGGCCGGGGTAGGACTTGGCCTTCTCGGCGAGGCCGACCAGGTCGAGGAGTTCCAGGGCGCGGCGCGAGCGCTCGGCGCCGGAGACGCCGAGGATCTCCAGGGGCAGTTCGATGTTGTCCTGGACGGTGCGCGAGGACAGCAGGTTGAAGTGCTGGAAGACCATGCCGATGCTGCTGCGCGCGCGGCGCAGGTCCTTGCCGGCCCGGCGGCTCTTCCCGGCGAGGGCGGTGAGGTCCACGCCGTCGACGGTCACGGTGCCGGAGGTGGGGCGCTCCAGGAGGTTGACGCAGCGGATGAGCGAGGACTTGCCGGCGCCGCTCTGGCCGATCACGCCGAAGACCTCGCCTTCGCGGACGTGGAGATCGACGCCGTCCAGAGCGGTGACCTGGCGGCCTCGCGACTCGTAGACCTTGGTCAGGCCCGTAGTGGTGATCACAGGGTTTCCGTCACTGTCGAGTGCGCGGCGCGTGGTTCCGCCGTGCACGGCATTCGTCATTCGGAAGTCAGGCGCGTGGCGGCCGGTCGCGGCGGTGGGCCGGGAGGCAGCGCGTGCGCGGGGCAGGGCTCGGTCCGGGCGCCGGAGCGGCGTGCGGATCGGCTCGGCCGTCGGGGCTCGCTTCGGGGCGCGATCCCCCAGCCTTCGGCCGGGGGTACCCCCACGGCGGGGGCCCTCAGTTGGCGCACATTCGACACATACAACGAGCACCGGGCGTCGGGTTCGCCTCGGTCGCAAGGGTGCGGCTGCTCGTCGTGGTCATGGCTGCAAGTAAAGCATGCAAACGTGCGAACGAAAGGTGGCTGTCCGAATAGCGGACGTAGATGAGACGCCATGCGGACAGTGCGGGTGGTGCGCGGTACGGCCCGGGGGGCCGCCGACGGCACCGCTCCCGGGGTGCGGCCTGGGCCGACACCCGCGGGAGATCGCGCACGACCCGCAGGGTGGCGGGCCGGGCCCGGGGGTGGGTTGTGGTCAAGGCCACGGCCGGCGGGCCCGCCCTCCGCGCGTCGCGCGGGCGAAGGGCGGTCGGGCGGTCTGCCACGCGGACGCCACGCGGGGCGGGGCCGGTGCCCGGCTTCGCGGCCGCGAGCAGGGAAAGCCCCGGGGCCACGCCCGGCCCGGCGTCCCCGCCTCGCCCCTTCGGCCGCCGCCCGCCGCATCGCCTGCCCGCCCCTCCGCCCGCCGCATCGCCTGCCCGCCCCGCCGCCGTCCGCCCGCCCCGCCGCCCGCCGCCGGACCGGGGCTCCGGACAGGGGCCGCGCGCATCGGGCCATTCGGCCCGTAATACCCTCGGGCGCATGCTTGACGCCCTGACGGTCGCGGTATCGGTGGCCGCGCTCGCCCTCGCCGCCTGGTGCGGCTTCGCCTTCACCCGGAATCAGTCCACCAAGGACTGGCACTTCATCGGCATGGCCGTGGTGACCGTCCTCGTGCTGGTGCAGCTGGTGGTCGGCATCGTGCAGCTCGCGCGCGGCGAGAGCGCCGAGGAGGGCACGACGATCTTCGTCGCCTATCTGCTGGGCGCGCTGTGCGCGGTGCCCGCGGCGGGCCTCATGTCGCTGACCGAGCGCAGCAGGTGGGGTTCGGCGACGGTGGCGGCCGGCGCGGTGGTGCTCGCGGTGCTCGAAGTGCGTCTCTACGACATCTGGACGGTGGGCTGACCATGACGACGACCGAGACCGAGGGAGCCCCGGGGACCGGCCGCCTGGTGAAGGGCCCGGGCCTGCTGCTCGTCTGGCTGTACGGCGTGATGTCGGTGGGCGCGGTGTCCCGCTCCATCTACCAGATCGCGACCGAGTTCGACCGTGCCCCGCTCGCGTACGGCCTGTCGGCGGTGGCGGCCGTCGTCTACGCCTTCATCACGTACACGCTGGTCCGGGGCGGCGAGACGGCCCGCAGGGCGGCGCTGGTGTGCTGCGCCGCCGAGCTCGCGGGCGTGCTGATCGTCGGGACGTGGACGCTGGTCGAGCCCTCGGCCTTCCCGGACGCGACGGTCTGGTCGGACTACGGCTACGGCTACGTCTTCATCCCGGTGCTGCTGCCGCTGACCGGCATCTGGTGGCTGCGGAAGTCCCGGACCCTGGCGTCCTGACGGTCCGCCGGCGCGGGCTCCGGCCGCTCAGGCCGCCTTCTCCAGGGTGACCAGCGTGAGGGCGGGGCCGATCTCGCGGGTGGAGACCTGCTCGTAACCCTTGCTGCGGTAAAGCCGCAGATTGCCCTCGCTCCGGTGTCCGGTGAAGAGCTGGAAGCGCTTGGCGGCGGGGGCCGGTTCGCCCGCGAAGTGGGCCTCGATGGCGTCGAGGAGCCGGCCACCGAGGCCGTGGCGCTGCATGCGCGGGTGCACGATGAGCTTGGCGATCTTCACGGTGCCGTCCTCGTCCAGCCGGCCGCGCACGGAGGCGACGATCTCGTCGCCGAGACGGGCGACGAAGCCCTGGCCCTCGGCGAGTTCGGCACGCAGGGCGTCGAGCGTCTGGGTGAGCGGCTCGATCGACCAGTCCTGGTAGATCTCCGCCTCACGCTGGTAGCAGAGGAACTGCAGCTTGAGGATGTGCTCCGCGTCCTGCGTCGTGTCCGCCGCTGAGATGGTCACGCTCATGCCCATGTGTGCATGCCTCCCGCTCACCTGATCCGCCGTCGGTCTACGGCACCCTTCCCCCGCCGTCGGGGGCGGGAACCTCCGCAGCCAGCATTCTGCGCAGGCAGCCGAGGCAACGGGAACGCATCGGCCCCAGACTGCCCTGTGAGATACCCAACGCTCCCGCGATCTCACGGTAGGTGGGGTCGGCGGGGTGGAGCATCGCGGTCAGCAGCCGGGGGCAGTGGCCGGGGGTGCGGCGGACGGCGGCGCGCAGCGTGCGGCGGCGTTCGGAGACGAGCGCGGAGCTCTCGGGCGAACGGTGCGCCTCCTGGGGCGGTTCGCCGTGGTACGGGCGTTCGCGGGCCGAGGCACGGCGGGCCCGGCGGGCCTCCGCCCGGACGGCGCGGCGCAGCCAGTCGGCGGGGTGCTCGGGGGCACCGTCCTCCTGGAGCCGCTCCAGGAGGCGCAGCCAGACGGCCTGTTCGAGGTCGCCGGCCTCGACGCCGGCGGCCGGTGCCTCCGCCCGGGACTCGGCGGCGAGCAGCGGCGTGAGGGTGGCGAGCAGCGTTTCGCGGGGGGTCATGCCCGCGACGATGCGGGGCGGAGCGCCCGCGGTTGCGGGCCCGGCCGCAAACCACCCGGTCGGGGGTAGGGCCGGGCCGCGCGTGCGGTCAGCGGGCGGAGAAGTCCGCGGCCGCGAGCAGGGCCGTGTCGGCGTTGTCGGAGAAGATGCCGTCGATTCCCGTCGCGAAGAACCGCTGCAGCGCGCCGAAGGCGTCCCCGTACGCGACGGGGTCGGTGCCCCGGCGGTACTCGGCGGGCAGGAAGCTGTTCTCGTTGCGCTGGGTGTACGGGTGGAGGATCAGGTCCTCGGCGTGCGCGTCGCGCACCAGGGTGGTCTCGGTGCCGAGCCGGCCGCTCGCGTCCCGGGGCAGGATCAGGTCGATGGTGGGGCCGATGCCCTGCGCGTACGAGGCGATCCAGCGCAGGCCCTCCGGCGTGACCAGGTCGGCGACCGTGCGCGGATCGCCGGACTGCACGAAGTCCCAGGGGCGGGTGTTCGCGGCGGACAGCAGCACGACCCGCGGGGAGTCCACGAGGCGGGCCAGGCGCTGGATGCTGCCGGGCTCGAAGGACTGGAGGAAGACCGGGGAGTCGGCGCGGTGCCGGCCGTAGCGGCGGAGCAGCCGGGCGAGGCGCTCCTCCAGGGCGAGGCCGAGGGAGCGGAAGTAGGTGGGGTGCTTGGTCTCGACGTGCAGCCACACCTCGCGGCCGCGGCGGCGGCCCTCCTGTTCGGCCCAGCGCAGCACCTCCTCGAAGGTGGGGACGTCCCAGCGGCCGTCGTAGAGGGTGTTCTCCTGGCGGGTGGCCGGGATGCGTTCCTTGGCGCGGAGGGTCTTCAGCTCGGCGAGCGTGAAGTCCTCGGTGAACCAGCCGGTCAGAGCGACCCCGTCGACGGTCTTGGTCGTCCTGCGGGAGGCGAACTCGGGGTGGTCGGCGACGTCGGTGGTGCCGCCGATCTCGTTCTCGTGGCGGCAGACGAGGTGCCCGTCCTTGGTGGGGACGAGGTCCTGCTCGATGACGTGAGCGCCCATGTCGAGGGCGAGCCGGTACGAGCCGAGGGTGTGCTCGGGGCGGTAGCCGCTGGCGCCGCGGTGGGCGATGACGGTGGGGACGGGCAGCGAGCGGTAGCCGTGGCCCTTGCGCCGGGCGTCGTGGCCGGTATCGGCGGCGACGGCCGACTGCACGGCCTGCGCGGTGCCGCCGGCGAGGACGGTGGAGCCGCCCAGGACGGCCGCTCCGGCGGCTCCGAGAACGGCGCGTCGGGCCGGGGTCCGGCGCTCAGGCTGTGTCATGAACACTCCTTCGGTGTGATGTCCCGCACCTGCCAACTGAGGTACCGACGCTAGGCAAAGAGCCCCTACAGGCGGCAGACCTGGGCGGAACATGGCGGAAACACGCGTCAACACCGCGTATCCACTCCGTGAACCCGATGTGCGACAGGCTGTGACCCGCGAGTATCGTCGCGATCTGCACTTGTCGGCTCCGCACGAGCCGCTCACCCGACACCGGAGGAACCGTTGTCCCGTCTCGCGATCATGAAGGCCACCCTGGGCCCGGTCCTGCGCCTCATGTTCCGTCCCCGCGTCGAGGGCGCGGAGAACGTCCCCGGCACCGGGCCGGTGATCCTCGCGGGCAACCACCTGACCTTCATCGACTCGATGATCATGCCGATCTGTCTGGACCGTCAGGTCTTCTTCATCGGCAAGGACGAGTACGTGAAGGGCACCGGCTTCAAGGGCCGCCTGATGGCCTGGTTCTTCACCAGCGTCGGCATGATCCCGGTGGACCGCGACGGCGGCCGGGGCGGCGTGGCCGCGCTGATGACGGGCCGCCGGGTCCTGGAGGAGGGGCGGATCTTCTCGATCTACCCCGAGGGCACCCGCTCCCCCGACGGGCGCCTCTACCGCGGCCGCACCGGCATCGCGCGGCTGACCCTGATGACGGGCGCGCCGGTGGTGCCGTTCGCGATGATCGGCACCGACAAGCTGCAGCCCGGCGGCGCGGGCTTCCCGCGCCCGGGCCGGGTCACCGTCCGCTTCGGCGAGCCGATGGAGTTCTCCCGCTACGACGGCATGGACCGCGACCGCTACGTGCTGCGCGCGGTGACGGACTCGGTGATGGCGGAGGTCATGCGCCTCTCGGGCCAGGAGTACGTGGACATGTACGCGACCAAGGCGAAGGAAGCGGCGTAGCACCCGCAACCCGCACGCGCAGGAGGGCGCCCCCGGGAACGGGGGCGCCCTCCGTCATGTCCGGACGGGTCAGTGCTCGACGCCGTCGGCCAGCTTCTGACCCTTCAGGAGGAACCAGGCCGCGACGGCGGTCACGAGCAGGACCGCCGCGCCGGCGCCCGACGCGATGCGCAGGCCGTCGACGAAGGCGTCCTGGGCGGCGGTGACCAGGGCGTCGGCCTGGGCCGGGGCGAGGCCCGCGGAGGCCTCGACCGCGCCGCCCAGCGAGTCGTGGGCCGCGGCGGCGGTGTCGGCCGGGATGCCGGCCGGGGCGGCGAAGCCCCGGTAGACGCCGGTGACGATGGAGCCGAGGAGCGCGATGCCGAGGGCGGCGCCCAGCTCGTACGCCGTCTCCGAGACCGCGGAGGCGGCACCGGCCTGCTCCTTGGGGACGGTCGAGAGGATCACGTCGGCGGTGACGGTGAAGGCGAAGCCCGCACCGACGCCGACGACCAGGAGGCTCACGCCGAGCAGCGGGTAGCCGGTCGACTGCCCGATGGCGGTCAGGGCCGCGAGGGCCAGACCGATGGCACCGAGACCGCCCGCGACGACGGAGCGGACGCTGTAGCGGCGGGCGACGCTGCCCGCGACCAGACCGGCCGTCACCGCGCCGACGGCGGCGGGCAGTTCGGCGAGTCCGGCCTCCAGCGGCTGGCGGCCCTGGACCAGCTGGAAGAACTGGGACAGGAAGAACACCAGCCCGGACAGGCCGAGGATGGTCAGCAGGTCGGCCGTGACGGCGGCGGAGAAGCCACGGTTGCGGAACAGGCGCATGTCCAGGAGCGGGGTCGGCAGGGTCAGCTGCCGGCGCACGAACCCGGCGAGTCCGCCGATGCCGACGGCGGCGGCCAGGGCCGCACCGGACGTGAGCCCCTCGGCCGCGAGTTCCTTGACGGCGTAGACGACGCCGATCACGCCGACGAGCGAGAGGCCGACGCTGGCCACGTCCCACGGCCCCGGGTCGGGGTTCTTCGACTCGGGGATCAGCTTGACGCCGACGACGACCAGGACAGCCATGACCGGCAGGTTGATGAGGAAGACCGAGCCCCACCAGAAGTGCTCCAGCAGGAATCCGCCGACGACCGGGCCCACGGCGGCACCGGCCGAGGCCATGGCGCCCCAGATGCCGATGGCGAGGCTGCGCTCGCGCGGGTCGTGGAACAGGTTGCGGATCAGGGCGAGCGTGGAGGGCATGAGGGTGGCACCGGCGACGCCCAGCAGGGCGCGGGCCACGATCATCATCTCGGGGCTGGTGGCGTAGGCGTTGAGCACCGAGACGGCGCCGAACGCGACGGCTCCGGTGAGCAGCAGCTTCTTGCGGCCGATGCGGTCACCGAGGCTGCCCATGGAGACCAGCAGACCGGCGATGACGAAGGAGTAGACGTCGCCGATCCACAGCAGCTGGGTGCCGGACGGCTTGAGGTCCTCGGAGAGGAAGGGCGTCGCCAGACCGAGGACCGTGGCGTCGACCGCCACGAGCAGCACGGCCAGGACGAGCACGGCGAGGGCGAGCCACCGGCCGGAACGGCGCACGCCCCCGATATGGCTCTCGTGCTTGACGGTGTCGGTGATCACTTCTCCACGCTCCTGCGCGCTCCGCCGAGCAGCAGCTCGGCGATCATGTACTGAATGTCGTTGGCGGCGACCCGCCCGTCGGCGACCGCCCAGGCGCCCGAGCCGAGCAGGCCGTAGAAGGCCTCGCAGAGCCAGGCGGGGGTCAGGTCGATCCGGAAGTCGCCCTCCTCCTGTCCGCGCCGGAAGAGCGCGGCGAGCCGGTCGTCGAGGCGGGTCCAGCCGGCGTTCTGCTGCTCGCCCTCGAAGAGCTGGTTCTCGGTGTAGAGGAAGGCGAGCAGGGGCGCGACGGGCTCGGATGCGCCGATCAGCCGGCGCACGGCCTCGTCGGCGGGCCCCTCGTCGAGGCGGGCCGCGTCGAGCGCGGCCTCCGTCTCCTCGATGCACATCTGCTCCAGCGCCCGCACCAGCGCGTCCCGCCCGGCGAAGTGCCGGTGCAGCGTGGCACGTCCGATCCCGGCGGCCCGGGCGACCTCGTCCATCGTGGCGGTCGCCTTGCGGGAGAGCAGGGCTGCGGCGGCGTGGAGCACCTCGGTGCGGTCGACTGACATGAGACAACCATACATCGAATGAGACAACAATGTCTCATTCGAAATTTCAGTGCCTCACCGGGGGCGTGGAGGAATGCTGTGGACATGACCAAGCCGCTGCTGCTGATCGACGTGGACGGACCGCTGAACCCCTATGCGGCGCAAGCTGAGCGCCGCCCCGAGGGCTACACGACCCACCGCATGCGCCCGAGCGGCTGGACGGACACGAAGCCACTGCGGGTGTGGCTGAACCCCGGACACGGGGACGAGCTGCGCGCGCTGGCCGGCGCGTACGAGCTGGTCTGGGCGACGACGTGGAAGGACGAGGCCAACGACTGGATCGGACCGCACCTCGGGCTGCCCGAGCTGCCGTTCATCGACTGGCCCCAGATGCACGGAAAGGCCCCTCGCGGGACCTTCTGGAAGACGCAGTACATCCTGGAGTACGCGCAGGGGCGGCCGTTCGCCTGGGTCGACGACGACATCACGTCGTACGACCACGAGTACGTGGAGCAGAACCACCGCGCCGCCGCCCTGCTGCTGCGCGTCGACGAACGGATCGGGCTGACCCGGCCGGACTTCGACGCGCTCGCGGACTGGGCGGCGGCGCGGTAGGAGCGGGATTCAGTTCTTGGCGGTGGCCCAGGCGTGCTGGATCACCAGGTCCGCCTTGACCTCGACCAGCTGGACGGCGACCGCCGAGGGGGCGGTGCCGCCGCGGCCGTCGCGGGAGGCGAGGGCCCCGGGCACGTTGAGGACCGTGCGGACCTCGGGGGTGAGGTGCTCGGAGATCTTCGCGAACTGCTCGTCCGTCAGGTCGTCGAGCTCCTTGCCCTCCGCCTCGGCGACCTTGACGCACTCGCCGGCGACCTCGTGCGCCACCCGGAACGGCACGCCCTGCTTGACCAGCCACTCGGCGATGTCGGTCGCGAGGGAGAAGCCGGCCGGAGCGAGCTCCTCCATCCGCTCCCGGTTGACCGTGAGGGTCGCCATCATGCCGGTGAAGGCGGGGAGCAGGACCTCCAGCTGGTCGCAGGAGTCGAAGACCGGCTCCTTGTCCTCCTGGAGGTCCCGGTTGTAGGCGAGCGGCAGTGCCTTCAGCGTCGCCATGAGACCGGACAGGTTGCCGATGAGGCGGCCGGACTTGCCCCGGGCCAGCTCGGCGATGTCCGGGTTCTTCTTCTGCGGCATGATCGACGAGCCGGTGGAGAAGGCGTCGTGCAGGGTCACGAAGGAGAACTCCTTCGTGTTCCAGATGATGATCTCCTCCGCGATCCGGGACAGGTTCACCCCGATCATCGCCGTGATGAACGCGAACTCGGCGACGAAGTCGCGCGAGGCCGTGCCGTCGATCGAGTTGCCGGCCGAACCCCGCTCGAAGCCCAGGTCCTTGGCCACCGCCTCCGGGTCGAGCCCGAGCGAGGAGCCCGCGAGGGCGCCGGAACCGTACGGGGAGACGGCGGTCCGGGTGTCCCACTGCCGCAGCCGCTCGGCGTCCCGGGAGAGGGCCTGCGCGTGGGCGAGCACATGGTGGGCGAAGAGCACCGGCTGGGCGTGCTGGAGGTGCGTGCGGCCGGGCATGGCGACGTCCGGGTGCGCCTCGGCCAGACCGACCAGGGCGTCCTGGAGGTCGGCGATCAGCCCGCCGATGATCCGGGCGTGGTCCCGCAGGTACATCCGGAAGAGCGTGGCGACCTGGTCGTTACGGGACCGGCCGGCCCGCAGCTTGCCGCCGAGCTCGGCGCCGAGCCGCTCCAGGAGACCCCGCTCCAGGGCGGTGTGGACGTCCTCGTCGGCGATGGTGCCGACGAAGGAGCCGTCGGCGACGTCCGACTCCAGCTGGTCGAGGCCGGCCAGCATGCGGGTCAGCTCGTCCTCGGTGAGGAGCCCGGCCTTGTGCAGCACGCGCGCGTGGGCACGGGAGCCGGCGATGTCGTACGGCGCCAGGCGCCAGTCGAAGTGGACCGACGCGGACAGCTTCGCCAGGGCCTCGGCGGGGCCGTCGGCGAACCGGCCGCCCCAGAGCCGGACGTCACCGTTGTTGCTGCTCACTGCTGTGCTCCTCAGGACAGTGTCTGGATGTGCGGCCGCCTCCCTGCGTACCTCGACGGTGCGCGGAACAGGGAGGCGGCTTGTTCAACGTGCGGGGGTCAGCCCAGGTCGCGCTTCGCGGCGATCTTCGCCGAAAGGGCGAAGATGTCGATGAAGCCCTGCGCCTTCGACTGGTCGAACGTGTCGCCGGTGTCGTAGGTGGCGAGGTTGAAGTCGTACAGCGCCTCGGCGGACTTCCGGCCGGTGACGACGGCGCGGCCGCCGTGCAGGGTCATCCGGATGTCGCCGGTGACGTGCTGGTTGGCCTCGTCGATGAAGCCGTCCAGGGCGCGCTTGAGCGGGGAGAACCACATGCCGTCGTAGACGAGCTCGCCCCAGCGCTGCTCGACCTGGCGCTTGTAGCGGGCCAGCTCGCGCTCGACGGTGACGTTCTCCAGCTCCTGGTGGGCGGTGATCAGGGCGATCGCGCCGGGAGCCTCGTACACCTCGCGGGACTTGATGCCGACCAGACGGTCCTCGACCATGTCGATCCGGCCGATGCCCTGGGCGCCGGCCCGCTCGTTGAGCTGCTGGATCGCCTGGAGGACGGTGACGGGCTTGCCGTCGATGGCGACCGGGACGCCCTCCTTGAAGGAGATGACGACCTCGTCGGCCTCGCGGGCGACCGCCGGGTTCTCGGTGTACTCGTAGATGTCCTCGATCGGGGCGTTCCAGATGTCCTCGAGGAAGCCGGTCTCGATGGCCCGGCCGAAGACGTTCTGGTCGATGGAGTACGGGGACTTCTTGGTGGTCGCGATCGGCAGGTTCGCCTTCTCGGCGAAGGCGATGGCCTTGTCGCGGGTCATCGCGTAGTCACGGACCGGGGCGATGCACTTCAGGTCCGGGCCGAGGGCCTGGATACCGGCCTCGAAACGCACCTGGTCGTTGCCCTTGCCGGTGCAGCCGTGGGCCACGATCGAGGCGCCGTGCTTCTTCGCGGCGGCCACGAGGTGCTTCACGATGGCCGGCCGGGAGAGGGCCGAGACCAGCGGGTAGCGGTCCATGTAGAGGGCGTTCGCCTTGATCGCCGGGAGGCAGTACTCGTCGGCGAACTCGTCCCTGGCGTCCGCGACCTCGGCCTCGACCGCACCGCAGGCGAGCGCGCGCTTGCGGATGACGTCCAGGTCCTCGCCGCCCTGGCCGACATCCACGGCGACGGCGATGACCTCGGCACCCGTCTCCTCGGCGATCCAGCCGATGGCGACGGAGGTGTCCAGGCCGCCCGAGTAGGCGAGTACGACGCGCTCGGTCACGGGGTTCTCCTTACCTTGCAACCACTGATGGGTATAACTATGCAGTACTCCGTATGTTTTGTCAACGCGGCTCCGGACGGGCTCCTCCGCAGAGGGAAAACCGCAGGCGGGAGCCGGTGCACGGGCCCTAGGCTCCGTGCATGACGAGCGTGGAGACGCCGCTGGACGCGGCGATACGGGGACTCGCGCGCGGGCGCGCGCTCGCGCGGGTGCTGGACGTCTGGCGGCCGGAGGCGTGGCTGGAGCTGGACGCCCGCATCCGCTCCGGCCCTGTCCCGCGGGGCACGGCGCACCGGGCGCACCAGTGGCTCACGAGGGACGTGCGCCCGGCCGCCCCGCGGATCCTTGGGGGCACCCCGAGGCCGGGCGAGGCCGAGCTCGCCCTCGCCCTGTGCGACGCCGACGGCCGGATCCGCGCGGCCGCCCTCCCCCACGCCGCCGGACGTGCCGCCGTCCTCCCCCTGGTCGCGATCCGCACCGCCGACTGGGCGGCCCCGGTCCGCGAGGCGGCCCACGCCGTCCTCGCCGGCGCCCTGCCCCGCGCCGACACCGTCACCCTCGCCGTCACCGCTCCGGTCGCCCTCCGGCTGGAGGCCCGGCTGCGCGGTGGCACGGCCGCCGCACTCCTGCGGGACGCGCTGCGCGCCGCACCGCCGGCCACCCTCACCACCCTGCTCCTCAACCGGGACCGGCCCACCCGGCGCCTCGCCCTCGACCTCGCGATCGAGCGGGGGCTGCTGAGGCCGGCGGAGCTGGCCCACCTCGCCGCGTACGACGGCGACGTCGGCGTACGGGACAAGGCAGCCACCGCGGCCCTCGCCGCGGGCGTCCCCGACGAGACGCTGCCCCTGCTGCTCGCCGCCCGCTGCGGCAGCGTGCGTTCTGCCGGGGTCACCGCCCTGCGCAAGGCCGGCCGGGCCGCCCAGGCCGAGCCGTTCCTCCACGACCGCTCGGGCCTCGTCCGGGCCTGCGCCCGCTGGGCGCTGCGGCAGGACGGCCGGGATCCGGTGGCCGTCTACCGGGCGGCCTGCGCCGATCCGGCGAGCGTGCCGGACCGCGCTCCGCTCGGGCTGGCGGAGTGCGGCGAGCCGACGGCGGACCTGCCGGTCCTGTGGGAGCTGGCCGGGCACGATCGCCCGCTGGTGCGCTCGTCGGCCGTCGCGGGTCTGCGCGTCCTCGGCGCCGTGGACCTCGGCCGGCTGCTCGCACTGCTCGACGACCCGGCCCCCGGCGTCGTACGGGAGGCGGCCCGCGCCCTGCTGCCGTGGGCCGAGCGCCTGCCAGACCGGGAGCTGGTGCGCCGCACGTCCGCCGATCGTCCGGCGCACGTACGGATCCGGGCCCTGCGGCTGCTGCGCGAGCGCGGCGGAGAACCGTACACCGAGAGCGCCCGGCGGCTCCTGGAGGACCCCGATCCGGTACTGCGTGCCCAG
This sequence comes from Streptomyces sp. NPDC101191, assembly GCF_044767915.1. NCBI lineage: Bacteria > Bacillati > Actinomycetota > Actinomycetes > Kitasatosporales > Streptomycetaceae > Streptomyces > Streptomyces sp. NPDC101191. Next base: position 277,804 of record NZ_JBIWOU010000007.1, on the reverse strand, counting down.
GTCCGCCGGGCCCTGGGCACGGGGGATCCCCGGCCCCGCCCGCCGGGCGCACCGGCACGCTTCCTGATCCGGTGACCGGGGCGTCCCGGGAGCCGGACCCCGGTCCGGAATCCGGAACGCCCCGTCAGCCGCCGTGGCCCGCACACAGAATGGGCGGCATGGGAAAAACGTATGAACGCATCGACGGACGACTCCGCGCCTTCATCGAGGCCCAGCCGCTCTTCTTCACCGCCACCGCCCCGCTCGACGGCGACGGGCATGTGAACCTCTCCCCCAAAGGACGCCGCGGCACGCTGCTCGTCCTCGACGAACTCACCCTCGCGTACGTGGACTTCGGCGGCAGCGGCGCCGAGACCCTGGCGCATCTGCGCGAGCCCGGCAACGGGCGGATCACGCTGATGTGGACGGCGTTCTCCGGGCCGCCGACCGTGGTGCGGGTGCACGGCCGCGGCGAGGTGGTGCTGCGCGACGATCCCCGGTTCCCCGACCTCTTCGCCCGCTTCCCGGCGGAGGCGGTCGACGGCCAGGGCGGAGTGCGGGCGATCGTCCTCGTGCACGCCCGGCGGGTCAGCGACGCCTGCGGCTACGCCGTGCCCCTGATGGGCTACCAGGAGGAACGGCAGCTGCACGCGGACTACTTCAACCGCAAGTCGGAGGAGGAGTTCGACGCGTACTGCGCGCGCAAGGAGCACATCGCCACCAGCCTCGACGGTCTGCCCGCGCTGCCGCTCCCGCTGCCGCCGCTCCCCCGGACGGGCCGTTAGCCCGGCGCGCCCCGCGTGCGGCGCCCAGGCCGGGTGAATGGGCGCGGGACGACGGCCGGCTGTGTGTCCGTGCCGGAGGCGTGCGCCGGCTGCCGGCCTGGGCGGATCCGGCCCGCCGGCCGCGCCTCGCCGTCGGCACGCGGGGCGGGCCGACGGCGATCACGCGCTACTGACGCCTCAGCGTTCCTTCTGCGCGAGCCGCAGCAGGTGGTCGGCGAGGGCCTGGCCCCCGGCCGGGTCGCGGGAGATGAGCAGCAGGGTGTCGTCGCCCGCGATCGTGCCGAGGATCGCGTGGAGTTCGGCCTGGTCGATGGCCGACGCGAGGAACTGGGCGGCACCCGGCGGGGTGCGGAGCACCACCAGGTTGGCCGAGGCCTCGGCGGAGATCAGCAGTTCGCCGGAGAGGCGCCGCATGCGCTCCTCCTTGGCGGACTCGCCGAGCGGGGCCTGCGGGGTGCGGAAGCCGCCCTCGCTGGGCACGGCGTAGATCAGCTCGCCGCCGGTGTTGCGGATCTTCACCGCGCCGAGCTCGTCGAGGTCCCGGGAGAGCGTCGCCTGGGTGACGCTCAGCCCGTCGTCGGCGAGCAGCTTGGCCAGCTGGCTCTGCGAGCGGACCGGCTGCCGGTTGAGGATGTCGACGATCCTGCGGTGGCGTGCGGTGCGGGTCTGCGGAACGGACGGTCCCCCGGACTCCGGCTGGGCGGCTCCCCAGCTCTCGGTTCCCTGCGCGTCGGTCATCGTCGCTTCATTCTCCGCTTCGTCCTTCCCCGTTCGCCACCTCGAGGACGCCGGGCAGGGCCCGGAGGAAGGCGTCCACCTCCGCGTCTCCGATGATCAGCGGCGGCATGAGCCGTACGACATCGGGGGCGGGCGCGTTCACCAGGAGTCCGGCGTCCTGAGCCGCCTGCTGCACCTGCGGCGCGAGGGACTCGGTGAGCACGATACCCAGCAGGAGGCCCGAGCCACGGACATGGGAGACCAACGGGTGGCCCAGACCCTCGATTCCGTCGCGCAGCTTCTCGCCGAGCCGCTTGACCTCGTCGAGGACGGCGTCGGCGCCGAGGGTGTCGAGGACGGCGAGTCCGGCGGCGCAGGCGACCGGGTTCCCGCCGAAGGTGGTGCCGTGGTGGCCCGGCGTGAAGAGCTCCGCGGCCGGGCCGAAGGCGACGGTCGCGCCGAGCGGGAGGCCGCCGCCGAGGCCCTTGGCGAGCGTCACGATGTCGGGGTCGACGCCGTCGTGGGCCTGGTGCTCGAACCAGGTGCCGCACCGGCCGATGCCGGTCTGCACCTCGTCGAGGACCAGGAGGGTGCCGGTGGCACGGGTGATCTCCCGGGCGGCCTGGAGGTAGCCGGCGGGCGGGACGACGACGCCGTTCTCACCCTGCAGGGGCTCGATGATGACGAAGGCCGTCTCCTCGGTGACGGCGGCGCGCAGGGCCTCGACGTCGCCGTACGGCACGTGGGTGACATCGCCGGGCAGCGGCAGGAACGGCGTCTGCTTGCCCGGCTGGCCGGTCAGCGCGAGGGAGCCCATCGTCCGCCCGTGGAAGCCGCCCTCGGTGGCGACCATGTGGCGGCGGCCGGTGAGCCGGCCGAGTTTGAAGGCGCCCTCGTTGGCCTCGGCGCCGGAGTTGCAGAAGAAGACCTTGCCGGGCCGGCCGAAGAGCTGCAGCAGCCGCTCGGCGAGGGCGACGGGCGGTTCGGCGACGAAGAGGTTGGAGACGTGGCCGAGGGACGCGATCTGCGTCGCCACGGCCTCGACGATCGCCGGGTGGGCGTGGCCGAGGGCGTTGACCGCGATGCCGCCGACGAAGTCCAGGTACTCCGTGCCGTCGGCGTCCCAGACCCTGGCGCCCTCGCCGCGGACGAGCGGCAGCCGGGGGGTGCCGTAGTTGTCCATGAGCGAGCCCTGCCACCGCTGGGTCAGGTCCTGGTTGGCGGTCACTTCTCCCCCTGCGCGTTGCTGTCGTCGGGCACGACCATGGTGCCGATGCCCTCGTCGGTGAAGATCTCCAGCAGGATCGAGTGCTGGACCCGGCCGTCGATCACACGGGCCGTGGTGACCCCGTTGCGGACGGCGTGCAGGCAGCCCTCCATCTTGGGGACCATGCCGCTGGAGAGCTCGGGCAGCAGCTTCTCCAGCTGGCTCGCGGTGAGCCGGCTGATGACCTCGTCGCTGTGCGGCCAGTCCTCGTAGAGCCCCTCGACGTCGGTCAGGACCATCAGGGTCTCGGCGCCCAGCGCAGCAGCGAGTGCCGCAGCCGCCGTATCAGCATTGACGTTGTAGACATGCGCGTCGTCCTGGGAGCGGGCGATGGAGGAGACGACGGGGATCCGACCGTCGTCGAGGAGTGCCTGGATGGCGCCGGTCTCGATGGCGGTGATCTCGCCGACGCGGCCGATGTCGATCTGCTCGCCGGCGATGACCGGCTGGTGCTTGGTCGCGGTGATGGTGTGGGCGTCCTCGCCGGTGAGGCCGACGGCGAGCGGGCCGTGCTGGTTGAGCAGCCCGACGAGCTCGCGCTGGACCTGTCCGGCGAGGACCATCCGTACGACGTCCATGGCCTCGGGGGTGGTGACCCGCAGGCCCGCCTTGAACTCGCTGACCAGGCCGGCCTGGTCCAGGGCGGCACTGATCTGCGGGCCGCCGCCGTGCACGACGACCGGCTTGAGGCCGGCGTGGCGCAGGAAGACGACGTCCTGGGCGAAGGCGGCCTTGAGGTCGTCGTCGATCATGGCGTTGCCGCCGAACTTGATGACGACGGTCTTGCCGTGGTGGCGGGTGAGCCAGGGCAGCGCCTCGATGAGGGTCTGCGCCTTGGGCAGCGCGGTGTGCTTCCGGGTGGGGCTCGTCGAGTCGCTCATGAGGAGTACGCGCTGTTCTCGTGGACGTAGTCGGCGGTGAGGTCGTTGGCCCAGATGACGGCGGACTCGGAGCCGGCGGCGAGGTCGGCGGTGACGACGACCTCCCGGTAGCGCATGTCGACGAGTTCGCGGTCCTCGCCGACGGAGCCGTTCTTGCAGACCCATACGCCGTTGATGGCGACGTTGAGCCGGTCGGGCTCGAAGGCGGCCTGCGTGGTGCCGATGGCGGAGAGCACCCTGCCCCAGTTGGGGTCCTCGCCGTGGATGGCGCACTTGAGGAGGTTGTTGCGGGCGATGGACCGGCCGACCTCGACGGCGTCGTCCTCGGTCGCCGCGTTGATCACCTCGATCCGGATGTCCTTGCTGGCGCCCTCGGCGTCGCCGATGAGCTGGCGGGCGAGGTCGGCGCACACGTTCTGGACGGCCTGGGTGAACTCGTCCTGGGCCGGGGTGACGCCGGAGGCGCCGGAGGCGAGCAGCAGCACGGTGTCGTTGGTGGACATGCAGCCGTCGGAGTCGACCCGGTCGAAGGTGACCCGGGTGCTCTGCCGGAGGGCGGCGTCGAGGCCCTTGGCGTCGACGTCGGCGTCGGTGGTGAGGACGACGAGCATGGTGGCGAGGCCGGGGGCGAGCATGCCCGCGCCCTTGGCCATGCCGCCGACCGTCCAGCCCTCTCCGCCGGCGACGGCGGTCTTGTGCACGGTGTCGGTGGTCTTGATGGCGATGGCGGCCTTCTCGCCGCCGTGCTCGGAGAGCTCGCCCGCGGCCTTGTCGACGCCGGGCAGCAGTTTGTCCATGGGCAGCAGGACGCCGATGAGGCCGGTGGAGGCGACGGCGACCTCGCCGGCGCCGATGCCCAGGACCTCGGCGACCTTCTCGGCGGTGGCGTGGGTGTCCTGGAAGCCCTGGGGGCCGGTGCAGGCGTTGGCGCCGCCCGAGTTGAGGACGACGGCGGTCAGTTCGCCGTCCGCGAGGACCTGCTGGGACCACAGGACGGGGGCGGCCTTGACGCGGTTGGAGGTGAAGACTCCCGCGGCGGCGCGGCGCGGCCCGGTGTTGACCACGAGGGCCAGGTCCGGGTTGCCGTTCTCCTTGATCCCGGCCGCGATGCCCGCGGCCGTGAATCCCTTCGCTGCGGTGACGCTCATGGAGCGACTCCAATCGTGGAAAGTCCGGTCTCCTCGGGGAGCCCGAGGGCGATGTTCATGCTCTGCACCGCTGCGCCGGCGGTGCCCTTGGTGAGGTTGTCGATGGCGCTGATCGCGATGATCCGGTTCGCGACGGGGTCGTGGGCGACCTGGATCGCGACGGCGTTGGAACCGTGGACGGCGGCAGTGGCCGGCCACTGGCTCTCGGGGAGCAGATGGACGAAGGGTTCGTCCGCGAAGGCCTTCTCGTACGCGGCGCGCAGGGTCTCGCCGGTCACGCCCGGCCGGGCGGTGGCCGAGCAGGTGGCGAGGATGCCGCGGGGCATCGGCGCGAGGGTGGGCGTGAAGGAGACGGTGACCCGCTCGCCCGCCGCCGCGCTGAGGTTCTGGATCATCTCGGGGGTGTGCCGGTGCCCGCCGCCGACGCCGTACGGGGACATGTTGCCCATGACCTCGCTGCCGAGCAGATGCGGCTTGGCGGCCTTGCCGGCGCCGGAGGTGCCGGAGGCGGCGACGATGACGGCCTCGGCCTCGGCGAGCCCGTTCGCGTACGCGGGGAACAGCGCGAGCGAGACGGCGGTGGGGTAGCAACCGGGCACCGCGATGCGCTTGGACCCCTCCAGCGCGGCGCGGGCACCCGGCAGTTCGGGGAGTCCGTACGGCCAGGTGCCGGCGTGCGGGGAGCCGTAGAAGGCCTCCCAGTCGGCCGCGTCCTGGAGCCGGAAGTCGGCGCCCATGTCGACGACGAGGATGTCCGGGCCGAGCTGCTCGGCGACGGCGGCGGACTGCCCGTGCGGAAGGGCGAGGAAGACGACGTCGTGGCCCGCGAGGGCCTCGGCGGTGGTCTCCACCAGGACGCGGTCGGCCAGCGGCAGCAGGTGCGGCTGGAGGCCACCGAGTCGCTGCCCGGCGTTGGAGTGGCCGGTCAGGGCGCCGATCTCGACGTCGGGATGGGTCAGGAGGAGGCGCAGGAGCTCTCCGCCCGCGTATCCGCTCGCGCCCGCGACTGCTGCTCGTACCGTCATGGAAACCCTCCTCATGGATGGCATGACTATACGTGCGTCCGCAGGTTTATGCAAAGCCCTTGTCGCGACGAGCCCGTGGCGGCCCCTTGTCACATCCGCCCCGGCCGGGCGTCCACGCGGCGACGGGGGACGCCGGCGAGGCGGCGGAAATCCGGATGCGCCACCCCCGCGGCCTCCGTACCCTCGGGGGCATGTCCACGCCCCGAATTTCCTAGCTGAGGACCCGCTTCCACGCCACCCGTGTGTCCTTCAGCCTGTTCGGAGCGTCATCCCATGATCACCACCCGTGGTGTCGACGTGCGCGTCGGCGCCCGTCTCCTGTTGTCCGAGGTCTCCTTCCACATCGCGCCCGGCGACCGCGTCGGCCTGGTCGGCCGCAACGGCGCCGGGAAGACCACCCTTCTCCACACCCTGGCCGGACTGCGCGCCCCGGCCGCCGGCAGCGTCCGGCGCACCGGTCCGGTCGCGCACCTGGCGCAGGACTCGCGCGCCGCCGACCCGTCGGTGTCCGTCACCGACCGGATCCTGTCCGCGCGCGGCATGGACGTGGCCGTGCGCCGGCTGCGCGAGGCCGCCGACCGTCTCGCCGAGCGGGCCGACACCAGGGCCCTGGACGCGTACGCGCGCGCCGAGGCCGCCTTCGAGGCGTGCGGCGGGTACGCGGCCGAGGCCGAGGCGGCCCGGGTCGCGGCCGGTCTCGGGCTGCCCGCCGAGGTGACGCGACGGCCCGTCGGCACCCTGTCCGGCGGGCAGAAGCGGCGCGTCGAGCTGGCCCGCATCCTCTTCGCCGGCCACGGCCGCGAGGGCACCCTGCTGCTCGACGAGCCGACCAACCACCTCGACGCGGACTCGGTCGGCTGGCTGCGCGGTCACCTCGCCGGGCACCAGGGCGGCCTGGTCCTCGTCAGCCACGACCTCGACCTGGTCGCCGCGATCGTCAACCGGGTCTTCCACCTCGATCCGCAGCGCGCGACGATCGACGTCCACAACACCGGCTGGGCCACGTACCTCACCCGGCGGGAGGCCGACGAGCGCCGCCGCACCCGCGAGCGCGCCGTCGCCGAGCGCAAGGCGGCGGCGCTGCACGCCCAGGCGGACAGGATGAAGGCCCGCTCGGCCACCTCGGTCACGGCCCGCAGCATGGCGCGCCGCGCCGACCGCCTCCTGGAGGGCCTGGAGGCCGTCCGCACCACGGAGCAGGTGGCCCGGATCCGGCTCCCGGAGCCCGCCCCGTGCGGCCGTACGCCGCTGGGCGCGATCTCCCTGACCAAGTCGTACGGCAGCGGGCGGGCGGCCACCTCGGGCGAAGTCCGCCGGAGGGTCCTGGACGGGGTCGACCTCGCGGTGGACCGGGGCAGCCGGCTGGTCGTGCTCGGGCTGAACGGCACGGGCAAGACGACCCTGCTGCGCCTCCTCGCCGGCCAGGAGACCCCGGACTCCGGCCGGGTCGTGCACGGGCACGGGCTGCGCCTGGGCTACTTCGCCCAGGAGCACGAGACGCTCGATCCCGCCCGCACGGTCCGGGAGAACCTGGCCGCCGCCGCCCCCCACCTGACGGACGGCGAGGTGCGGCGGGTCCTGGGCGCGTTCCTGTTCCGGGGCGACGACGCCGACAAGCCGGCCGGGGTCCTCTCCGGCGGCGAGAAGACCCGGCTCGCGCTGGCGGGCCTGGTCCACTCGGGCGCGAACGTGCTGCTGCTCGACGAGCCCACGAACAACCTGGACCCGGCCTCGCGCGACGAGGTGCTCGCCGCCGTGGGCACGTACCCGGGCGCGATCGTCATGGTCACGCACGACGTGGGCGCGATCGACGCGCTGCGCCCGGAGCGGGTGCTGATCCTGCCGGAGGCCGAGGAGGACCTGTGGAACGAGGGCTACCGGGAGCTGGTCACCCTCGCTTGACGGCCCTCAGGACCACGAACTTCGGGTCGCTCGCGACGAGTTCGCAGCCGCCGAAGATCCGGCGCAGGGTGGCGTGGTAGCCGAGGTGCCGGTTGCCGACGACCCGAAGTTCCCCGCCGGGCCGCAGGGCCCGGCGGGCGTCGGCGAACATCCGGCGGGCGGTGCGGTCGGTCGTGGCCTGGTGACTGTGGAACGGCGGGTTGCTGAGCACGAGATCCACCGAGCCGGGCGCGAGGTCCGCGAGCCCGTCACCGACGAGGAAGTCGGCCTTGCGCCCGCCGTTCCCGGCGTGCGCGGCGAAGTTCTCCTCGGCGGAGGCGACGGCCTGGTAGGACTCGTCGGTGAACAGCAGCTCCGCCTCCGGCTCGGCGAGCGCGACGGCCAGTCCCACGACGCCGTTCCCACAGCCCAGGTCCACCACGCGGGACCGGCCGAGCCCGCGCGGCAGGTTCCGCAGGAAGAAGCGCGTGCCGATGTCCAGCCGGTCGGCGCAGAACACCCCGGCCTGGTTGACGACCGTCCGCCCGGCGAGCCCGGCGGGGGCGTCGGCGGGCAGGTCGTAGCGGTACGGCCAGGGGTTGGGACCCGCTTCGCGCACCTCGGGGGTGGTGTGGACGAGCCGGGCCTTCTTCACCGCCAGCGAGGTCCGCGTGGTGCCGAGGATCCGCTCGAACAGCGCGAGCGTCGAGGTGTGGATCTCCTTCACCATGCCGGCGCCGACGACCACGGTGTTCTCGTGGACCGCGGGCGCGAGGCGGTGGAGCTGGTCCTCCAGCAGCGCCAGGCTCTTGGGCACCCGGACGAGCAGCACGTCGACGCGCTCGGGCGGCGGGTCCTGCGTGGTCAGCAGCCGCACCTCGGCGGTGTCGGCCCCCGAGCGCGCCAGGTTCTCGGCGGTGGCGGACCTGCCGAGATACGAGTCGGAGATCTGGACGAGCTCGCCGGGCCCCGCGGCCGCGAGTGCGGTGACGAGGGCGCCCCAGCGGTCGCCGACGACGGCGACGGTGCCGGACAGGTCGGTGCCGGTCTCGGCCAGGTGGTTCAGCAGGTACTCGTCGGCCGCGTCCCAGGCGCGCAGCTGGTCGCGCGGGTCCTCGGGGAAGCGGGTGAGCGGAAAGGTGCCCCATGACGTGGTCAAACGGTTCATCGTGCCCCCAGGCTAGCCGGTCGCGGGGCCCGGCCTCCGCCGCCCGGCCACGACGGCGGGGAGTCGGCCGGGAGTCGGCGGGGATGGAAGCGGGCGGGCGGTGTACGGCCGCCGGGCCGGACGCGGGCGGGCGGCCACGACGGCGGGGACTCGGCGGGGACGGAAGCGGGCGGGCGGTGTACGGCCGCCGGGCCGGACGCGGGCGGGCGGCATACGGCCGCCGGTCCGGGGCCGGACGCGGCGGCCGGCGGGCGGCAGGCAGCGGGCGGAGGCGGCAGACGGCAGACGGCAGACGGATCCGGCAGACGCCGGCGGCCTGCGGCTCCGACAGAGGCCGGCGGCAGCCGGCAGGCGGATCCGGCAGACGCCGGCGGCAAGGCGGATCCGCAGAGGCAGCCGGCCGGCGGGCGCGGCCGCCGCGTCAGCTCACCGCTGCTGCCAGCTGGAGGTGCCACAGCCCGGGCCGTCCCGCGAGGGTGACCGTCGACAGAGGCCGGACGTCGACGTTCCAGTACGTGGCGGGCGGCACCTTCAGGGCGTACACGAGCGCGGCGCGTACGACCGCGGGTTCGGCGACGGCCACGATCTCGCCGTCCTCGGCCGGCCGCGTGTCCAGCCAGCCCCCGACCCGGGTGATGAACGAAAGAAGCGTTTCTCCACCGTGCGGAGCGCTCCACGGGTCGGAGAGCCACGCGTCGACGGCGGCCGGCTCGAGCGCGGCGACCTCGGCGAGCGTGAGCCCGCGCCAGCGCCCCATGTCGCAGTCGCGCAGGGCCGGCTGGGCGAGCGGGGCGTAGCCGAGCGCGGTGCCCGTGGCCCGGCTGCGGGGCGTCGGGGAGCAGTAGCGGAGCTCCGCCGCGCCGAGGGCGATCAGCCGGGGCGCGGCGAGCTGCACCTCGTACCAGCCGGCCTCGTCGAGCGGCCGGTCGTCGTCGAAGCGTTCGGCGAGCAGGGAGGAGCTGCGTGCCGCCGCGACCAGCGTGACCCGAAGACCCATGGCCGCGATCGTGAGGCCGACAGCCCCGCTGGTCAAGAGGTCATTGCCCAGGTCAGGGGGCGGACTTCGTCACTGCTGTCCGAGAGCCATCCACTTGTCCGGATTCTGCAGTGGCGTGAATCCGACCTTTTCGTACACGCCGTGCGCGTCGGCGGTGGCGAGCATGACGCGACGCAGCCCGTACGGCTCCAGATGATCGCGGACGGCGGCGACGAGTGCGGTGCCGAGGCCGGTGCCACGGGCCGGGCGGTCGACGTAGACGTCGCACAGCCAGGCGAAGGTGGCGTAGTCGGTGACGATCCGCGCGTAGGCGGCCATCTCGCCGCTCTCGGCCTCGAAGGCGCCGAAGTTGAGCGAGCCGGCGATGGCCCGGTCCTGCTTCGCCCGAGGTCGGCCCATGGCCCAGTACGCGTCCGTGGAGAGCCAGTGGTGGACGCGGGCGGCGTCGATCCGCGCGGGATCGGCTGAGATCTCGTACGCCCCGTGCATGACGGTGCCGTCCGTGGTGCTGGTGTCGGTCATGTCCGCAGGGTGCCAGGGCCGCCGTCCCATGTCAGGCGAATGTGCCCGGGGCGCGGACCGGGCGGAGCGCCGGGCGGGTCCTGCCGGTCACCCGGTCCCCGGCGCCCCGCGGGCTCAGCGGGTGATCTCGTCGACGGCGGAACGCAGCCTCCGCACCCCTTCGGCGATCTCCGCCGCTCCCGCGACACCCGCGAAACTCAGCCGGATGTGCCCGGCGGGCGGCTCGGCGCAGAAGTAGGGCCGGCCGGGGGCGGCGGCGACGCCGGCCCGCAGGGCGGCGGGGAGCAGATCGGCCTCGGAGAGGGTGTCGGGGAGCCGGAGCCAGAGGTGGTAGCCGCCCGACGGGACGTGCGGGACGGCGAACTCGGGCAGCCGCAGCGCGACGGCGCCGGCCATGGCGTCCCGCCGGTTCTTCAACTCCTGGGAGACAGCGCGCAGATGACGCTTCCAGGCCGGCGCGCCGACGAGTTCGAGCGCGGTCTCCTGCAGCGGCCGGGGGACGAAGAAGCTGTCGACGACCTGGATGGCGCGGAGCCGTTCGAGGACGGGTCCGCGCGCGGCGAGGGCGCCGACCCGGAGGCTCGCCGAGGTGACCTTGGTGAGCGAGCAGACATGGACGACGACGCCGTCGGGGTCGTCGGCCGCGAGGGTGGGGGGCAGCGGGCCGGCGTCCTCGTGGACGAGCCGGCGGGCGAAGTCGTCCTCGACGACGAAGGCGCCCGCGACGCGGGCGATCCGCACGACGGCCGCGCGCCGCTCGACGGAGAGGACGGCGCCGGAGGGGTTCTGGAAGAGCGGCTGGCAGACCACGACCCGTGCCCCGGTGGCACGGAAGGCGGCTTCGAGGAGGTCCGGGCGGATGCCGTCGGCGTCGGTGGGGACGGGCACGGGACGCAGTCCGGCCGCGCGCGCCACGGCGAGCATGCCGGGATAGGTGGGCGACTCGACGAGGACGGGGGTGCCGGGGGCGGCGAGCGCGCGCAGCGCGGTGGTGATGGCGGACTGGCCACCGGCGGTGATGAGGACCTCGGCGGCGGTCACGGTGCCGCCGATCTCGCGGGCGAACCACTCGCGCAGTTCGGGGAGTCCGTCGGCGGGCGGCCGCCCCCAGGCGCCGGGGCGGCGGCCGGCCCGGGCGAGGGCGGCGGCGAGGGCGCGTTCGGGCTGGAGTGCCGGGTGGAGGTAGCCGCCGTTGAACTCGACGACGCCGGGCGGGGGCGCGGAGAGGGTGACGAGGACGCCGGAGGCGTCGACCGCCCGGGGCACGAGCTCGCCGGCGGCGTCGGCGCTGAGCGTGAGTTCCTGCCAGGAGGTGTCGCCGGCGGCGGGAGCGGCGGGCCGGGGTTCGGCCCGGTAGGCACCGGCGCCGGGGCGGGTGACGACGAGGCCCTCGGCGGCGAGCTGGGCGAGGGCGCGGCTGACGGTGACCGGGGAGACCCGGTGGCGGTCGACGAGGGCCCGACTCGACGGCAGCTTCTCACCGGGTGAGTAGCGGTTGAGCTCCGCCTTCAGGGATTTCACCAATTCGGCCACACTGCTACGCTCGTGCATGAGAGCACAGAATAGCGCTACTACTCCGAGCACGATAGCGGTCAGCACCACCCCGGCCGCCGGAACCGCGGGAGCGGACCGGGTGGAGACCGCCGGAGCGGGTGCCGCCGGCGGCGCCACGGTCACCGCCTCCCGGCGCACGCCGAGCAGCGGCACCCTGCTCGCCGCGCTCGGAGTGGTCTCCTTCTCGCTCACGTTCCCCTCCACCGTGTGGGGCCTGGAGAGCTTCGGCCCCTGGTCCCTGGTCGCCGTCCGCTCGGTCCTCGCCGCGCTCGTCGCGGGCGCCTTCCTGCTGGCGGGCCGGGTGGCGCTGCCGGGCCGGCGCCACTGGGCGGGGCTCGCGGTCGTCGCGGGTGGCGTGGTGGTCGGCTTCCCGCTCCTGACCACCCTGGCCCTGCAGACCTCCACGACCTCGCACGCCGCCGTGGTGGTGGGCCTGCTGCCGCTGACCACGGCGACGTTCGCCGCGATCCGCACCGGCCGGCGCCCGTCCCGTGCCTTCTGGGCCGCGGCCGTCGCCGGAGCCGTCGTCGTGCTCGCCTTCACGCTCCAGCAGAGCGGCGGGGCCCTGTCGACCGGCGACCTCTACCTCTTCGGCGCCCTGTTGGTCTGCGCCGCGGGCTACACCGAGGGCGGCCGGCTCGCGCGGCTGATGCCGGGCTGGCAGGTGATCGGCTGGGCGCTGGTGCTGTGCCTGCCGCTGATGGGCGTGGGCGCGGCCGTGGCCCTCGCGTACGAGCCGGTGCACGTCACCGCCCACGGGATCGTCGGCCTGGTCTGGGTGGCCGCCGGGTCCACGTTCTTCGGCCTCTACGTCTGGTACCGGGGCATGGCGGCCATCGGCATCCCGCGCGCGAGCCAGCTGCAGCTCGCCCAGCCGCTGCTGACGCTCCTCTGGTCGGTGACGGTGCTCGGCGAGGAACTCGCGCCGGCCGCGCCGCTGGCGGCCGGGGCGGTGCTCGTCTGCATCGCGGTGACGCAGCGCGCGAAGAGCTGACGCGGGCCTTCGGCGCGACGCCCGGGACGACCCACGTCACAATGGCAGACGTAGACCCCGAGTAGGGCAAGCCCAGCCGCGAGGAGGTCACCGATGCGTGCGTCCGAGGGCGACCAGCTGGTCGTGCACGGTCGGACGGTCGGCCACCACGACCGTACGGCCAAGGTCCTGAAGGTGCTGGGGGACGACGGCAACCCCCCGTTCCGCGTGAAGTTCGACGACGACGGTCATGAGGCCGTCGTGTCGCCGGGCCCCGACACCGTCGTCCGCCATCACATGGAGACCGGGGGCGCGTGAGCCCCCGGACGCCGGGGGTCCGCCCCCGGCGGCTCCTCCTGCCCCGGCGACGATCCGCGGGCCTGCCCGGCGGAACAGGCCCTATCCCTCCGCGAGGGCCGCCGTGAGGGCGCCGAGCGGATCCTTCGCGACCTCTCTGGCCGCGAAGTAGCAGTGCCCGCCCACGGCGGGATACGTCCGGGCCAGCGCGACGTGGCGGGCCAGCTCCCGCGGGTCCTGCCACGCCCCGGGCTGGGCGGGGTCGCCGACCTTGTAGAGCGCCTCACCGAGGTACAGCCCTACGCCGGTGTCGCGGACGGTCTCCGCCCACCAGGGCACGAGCCTGGCGTAGTCGGCGGCGCGGAAGCCGATGTTCCAGTAGAGCTGCGGGACCACGTAGTCGATCCACCGCTCCCGGACCCAGCGGCGGGTGTCGGCGTACAGGTGGTCGTACGTGCCCAGGCCCCCGTGCGTGTCCGAGCCGGCGGGGTCGGCGGCGGCGTCCCGCCAGACGCCGAAGGGACTGATCCCGAAGGCGACCCCCGGCTTGACCTCCCTGATCCGCGCCGCCGTCTCGGACACGAGCAGGTCGGTGTTGTGGCGGCGCCAGGCGGCCCGGTCCGCGAACCCGCCGCCGTACGTCCGGAACGCCGCGTCGTCGTCGAGCACCTGCCCGGCGACCGGGTAGGGGTAGAAGTAGTCGTCCCAGTGCAGGGCGTCGATGTCGTAGCGGCGTACGGCGTCGAGCATCGCGTCCTGGACGTGGCGCCGGACCTCGGGCAGGCCGGGGTTGTAGAGCAGCGTGCCTCCGTAGGTGAGGGCCCACTCGGGGTGCCGCCGCACGGGATGGCCGGGCGCGAGGCGGCCGGGGTCGGCGTGGGAGGCGACGCGGTACGGGTTGCACCAGGCGTGCAGTTCCAGGCCGCGGGCGTGCGCCTCGCTCACGGCGGTGCCGAGCGGGTCCCAGCCGGGATCCCGGCCCTGGACGCCGGTGAGGCACGCGGCCCAGGGCTCGTACGGCGAGGGCCACAGGGCGTCGGCGGAGGGCCGGATCTGCAGGACGACGGCGGTCATCCGGCGCCGGACCGCGAGATCGAGCAGCGCCACGAGCTCGGCGCGCTGCTCGGCGGCTGCGAGGCCGGACCGGGACGGGAAGTCGCGGTTGCTCACGGTGGCGATCCACATGCCGCGGAAGGCGGGGGCGTCCCGCCCGCCCGGCGGGTGCGCGGGCGCTCCGGGTGCCGGCCGTGCCGTTCCCGTCGCCCCGCTCCTCGGTCCCGTCCTCCTCGTCCCCGCCCCTCCCGGCTCCGTCCCGCGCGCCTCCGCCTCGGCTCGTCCTCCGACGCCGAGCGTCGCAAGAGTCACCCCCGCCACGAACCCTCTTCTACCGATCGGCGGCATTTGTCACCCCTCGCTATCGGATACGTCACAGCTCCTGGCAGAGCATGCCCCGCTCAGAACGATCGATCATCCGCCCCGTCGGGAGTAACGTCGTGGGGTCGAGGCGGACGCACCGGAATCACACGGGCCCGCCGCCAGGAAACAGCGAAAGGCACGAGGTGACGGACTCCATGGCCGACATTGAGCGCATCGGAGTGGTGGGCTGCGGCCAGATGGGCGCGGGCATCGCGGAGGTGTGTGCCCGCAGCGGTCTCGAGGTGAAGGTCGCCGAGACCACCGGCGAGGCGCTGGAGATCGGCCGCACGCGGCTCTTCAACTCGCTCTCCAAGGCCGCCGAACGCGGCAAGATCAGCGAGGAGGAGCGGGACTCGACGCTGGCGCGGCTCAGCTTCACCACCGACCTGGGCGAGTTCGCCGACCGCGACCTCGTGATCGAGGCGGTCGTGGAGAACGAGCAGGTCAAGACCGAGATCTTCCAGGTACTCGACCAGGTGATGACGCGCCCGGACGCCATCCTGGCCTCCAACACCTCCTCCATCCCGCTGGTGAAGCTGGCCGTGGCGACCTCCCGCCCCGACAACGTCATCGGCATCCACTTCTTCAACCCGGCGCCGGTGCAGAAGCTCGTCGAGCTGATCCCCGCCCTCACCACCTCCGAGGGCACGATCAGCCGGGCGCAGCTCTTCGCGGAGAAGACCCTCGGCAAGCACGCGATCCGTGCGCAGGACCGTTCGGGCTTCGTGGTGAACGCGCTGCTGGTGCCGTACCTGCTCTCCGCGATCCGGATGTTCGAGTCGGGCATCGCCAGCCGCGAGGACATCGACAACGGCATGGAGTTCGGCTGCGCCCACCCGATGGGGCCGCTGAAGCTGTCGGACCTGATCGGCCTGGACACGATCGCCTCGATCGCCGACTCGATGTACGCCGAGTACAAGGAGCCGCTGTACGCCGCTCCCCCGCTGCTGCAGCGGATGGTGGACGCGGGCCGGCTGGGCCGCAAGACGGGCTCGGGCTTCTACCCGTACTCCTGAAGCCCTTTCTCCCCTGCCGCCGGACGGCCCTTACACCGCACAGGTACGGGCCGTCCGGCCTTTTCCGTCACCCGAGCCGCAGGTGGCGCAGCATCAACAGCCCCGCGGCCATGTTGGCGGCGGGGACCTCGCCCCGGGCGATCATGTCGGGGACGAGCTTGAGCGGCACCCATTCCACACGTGAGGACTCGAAGGCGTCCTGGGGCGGTCCGGTCCACGTGGCCTGTTCGCTCCAGTAGAGGTGGTGACGGGCGTCGGTCAGGCCGTTGGACGGCTCGACGGTGAGGAGCGGGCGCAGCGGGCCCGGGCGCCAGCCGGTCTCCTCCTCCATCTCGCGCGCGGCCGCGGCCTCGATGTCCTCGCCGTCCTCCACGACGCCGGCGGCCAGCTCCCAGCCCCAGCTGTCGGTGATGAAGCGATGGCGCCAGAGCAGCAGGACCTCGTCGGCGTCGTTGACGGCGGTCGCGGCGGCGACGGGGCGGAGGCGGATCAGGTAGTGGTCGAGATGACGGCCGTCGGGGAGCTCGACGTCCGCCAGGTTGACCCGGAACCAGCGGTTCTCATAGACGGGGTGTTCACTTAATTTCGTCCACTGCACGTTTTTGCCACCTTCCGACTGGTCGGTGATTACTTGGTGGCAATATCGCAGCTGCCCCACGGTCGCAAGGAAAAGCTCACGGGGGCACGCACAGCGCACTGTCGGGGGAGACCTCACAACGGCACGCGCAGCGCGCCGCCGATGAGCTCCGCGGCCGCCCGGGCCTCCCCTCCCCCGCTCGCCAGCAACTGCTCCCGGACCAGCCGCAGTCGGTCCCGCAGCCGGCGAGACTCCATCCCGCGCGCCCGCTCCGTCATCTCCACGGCCGTCAGGGCGGCCCGGTCCGGCTCGCCCTGGCGCAGCTCGATCTGGCACAGCATCGCGAGCCGGTGCACCCGTCCCCGGTCGTGGGCCGGCGTCCCGACCGCCGCCGCCGCGTGCTCGTGGGCGGCCGCGAGTTCACCCAGACTGAGCAGGGCCTCGGCGACCTGCACGTTGACGAGACCCGGCTGGACGTAGCCGGTCTCGGCCGGCTCGCTGCCGGGACTGATCCGCTCCGCCTCCGTCTCGGCCCGGCGGATGCACGCCAACGCCGAGGCGCCATCGCCCAGATGGGCGTACGCCTTCGCCTGCATGGCCGTCAGGTCGGCGGCGAGCGCAGGGGTGATCTCGCGCCCCGCCGAGCGCAGCGCCGCCTCGGCGAAGGCCACCGCCTGCCGGTACTCCCCCATGAAGAGCGACTGGTTGACCAGCAGGGCGACCACATAGGCGCCCAGTCCGCGGTCGCCGCTGGCCTTGGCGAGCCGGAGCGCCTGGTGGAAGTAGCGCTGGGCGAGCCCCTGGGCGTCGGAGTCGTACGCGCAGATGCCGGCCACCGCCACCAGGCCGCCGACCGCCCGGTGCAGTCGCCGGCCGAGCGCGTCCCCGTAGGCGCCGCGCAGCAACGGCGCGGACTCGGCGTTGAGGAAGCCGACGATCCGGGCCCGCGTGGCCAGACCGCCGGCCCTGCGGTACATCTGCTCGTAGTGCGCGCGGGCCGCGCTCAGCATCACGACGTCGGCGGCCGAGACACGGGTGCGGCCTTCGCGGGAGACGTCGACGTCCTCCGGCGGGTTCTCCCACTCCCATACCGGCATCACCGCGGGGGTCCCCGTCACCGCCTGGGCGCCGCGGATGTGGGGGCGCTGCTGCTCGTCGGAGCGCCAGAGGGCGGTGGCCCGCTCGACGAAGCCGGAGAGCGGGGTGCCGGGGGCGGGCAGGCCGGCGCCGGGCACGCCGAGGCCGATGTCGTCCAGCGTGACGGCGCGGCGCAGGCGCCCGGTGAGCACCTCGCAGATCAGGTCGGGGACCTGGCCGCGGGGTCGCTGCCCCTTCAGCCAGCGGGCGACGGCGGTGTGTTCGTAGCGCAGGGCGAGGCCCCGGGCCCGGCCCGCCTGGTTCACCCGTGAGGCGAGACCGGCGTGCGAGATGCCCGCTTCGTCGAGCAGGGCGTCGAGCAGGGTGTTGGGCTGCATGGGACCGCTCCGGTACTGAGGGGGGACTCAGACTACTGATGGGAGGGTTTCGCACGGGGTGTGAACGAAGTACTTGTTGTTCCCTTCCGCGCACGGTGTCGAAGTCGCCCCGGTACGGGTTGACTTGGCTCCCTCGCCGAAGGGCGAGGACCGGGCCGCCGGCTCCCCCTCGTACAGTGCGGTCGCCCGGTCGGCGCGCCGCCCGCGCTGTTGATCTGCCCGACACTCCGTGGCAGCGCGGGCGGCGCCGGCCAGTCCCTGTCCACTAGTGAGGGGAGGGCGCGGGCCGGGTACGGCGCAGCCCGGGTTCGGCGGGCTGCGCCGGTACCCGTAGCCGGTCGTTGCGGACGACGAGCAGGGCCACGTCGTCGGTCAGCCGCCCGCCGGTGCGACGGAGCAGGGCGCTCGGAGGCAGCGGCTCGCCGGCCGGCACGGGCTCGACCCGCCGCCCACCGATCCGGTACGGGCCGGGGTCCCGCAGTCTCGCGCGCAGCCCGGCCCGGGAGGACCCGCCGCCCGAAGTCTCACCCGAAGGAGTGAGACCCGGGCCCGGGTGTCGGGTAGGCCGTCAGGACCCGAACTGCCCGCTGATGGCTTCGGTGACGGCGATGGCCGACGCCGCCCCGCCGATGCCCCGGAGGATGCCCCCGACCCATCCGGCGAGCCGGCCGACGCGCCGGGGGTCCGGCTGCTCGCTCTCGGCCTCGGTCGCAAGGGAGGAGACGTGCACGTCCAGATCCTGGGCGTCACCCGCACCCAACTGCGAGCGAAGGCCGTCCAGTTCCGCCTGGAGTCGGGTCACGAGGTCGGCGAGGCTCGCCTCGGGACCGGCCGGGGCTCCCTGAGCGTTGGTGTTGCCGGTGTTCGTGATGTTGTTGCCGACCGCCGAGTTGGTGAACGTGCCGCTGACTTCGAACTTGTCGCCCATGTCTACCTTCGCCTCCGAGTTGCTGGTCGTCTGTGTGGATGAAGCGCTGTTGGCGGAAAGATTGAGGACGATACCTTGCGGTTCCCGCCTGTCCGAGGGCTCGTGCGGCAGGACGGCGTTGATCGCGGCGGCAAGCTGGGCGGGCGAACGGAAGCGCCGCGCCGGATCCCCGAAGGCAACGATGAGGATCAGCCTCAACGCCTCGGGCATATGGTCGAATCGCAGGTGGTCGTGTCTCTGCCCGTCGTCGGACGCGGGCCCCTCCCACGGCAGTTCCTCCTTGCCGCTGAGCATGCTGTACAGAACGCCGGCCAGCGCGTAGGTGTCGTCCTCCGGTGTGGGAACACGTCCCTCCCGGGCAGCCCAGGGGTAGTAGCCGGAAGAGGCGCTCGGCAGCAGCTGCTCCAACGCCTTGCCTCCCCCGGGCCCGCCGCCGTGCCCCCATCCGACCACGTACAACGGCGGCCCGTCCGTGTGCTCGGGGACGATGAGGTTGCCCGGGCGGATGTCGCCGTGTGTCGTCTTCCGCTCCTCCCAGACCTGGCCCACCGCGTAGCACGCGTACATGACCATGCGAGCCGCCTCGAAGGGCTTCATGGCTCGGCCGTGGCGAAGGGATGCGGCCAGGGACCGCCCCGGCACCTTCCGGTAAAGAAGCCAACTGCCGTTGCGCTTCCAGCCGTCGGGCAAGCCCTCCACCGTCATCCCCGACGGGCCGTCGAAGAGCTCCTCGATCCGCTGCAGCGTCGTCTGCGGAGCCTCCGGATACCGCTTGGCGATGTACGTGACGTCTCGCCCCGGGAGAGGCTGCACCTCGCAGGTGTTCGTCCGCGAGTCCTCGTAGCGATACGTGACCACGTAGTGCGGACGCAGGTCCTTCTCGTGCTCGAAGGAGGCGGTCGTGCCGTCGTCCCAGGAAGGTGTCTGGCCGCGCAGCCACGTCTCGACGACGCTGTTGATCCAGGTCAGCTCGTTGCCGTTGCGGAGGAGCAGACCGTATTCGAGGTAGTCGTCCAGCTTGCTGCGATGGGTCTCCTCGGCCAGAGCGGCGCGCACCGCCTCCTCGTCGGGGTCCGTGAGGAGCTCTTGGGCGACCCGGAGGAGCACGTCCAGCGTGTCCTCCGCGGGATCGTACGCGTCAAGGAGCCCGAGTACGGCCTCGTCCTGCCCCGCCACCTCGGCGAAGGCCGCGTCCACCAGGTCGTCGTCGACGACGGTGCGCCTCTTGGCCTCAAGGAGCTCACACAGGGCTCTCCCCATCATGTGGACGTGCTGGGGGTGCCCCGAGGTGTACCGGAAGACCAGCTCGGCAGCGGTGGGCCGCACGTCCACGCCGGTGCCGGAGAAGCCCTGGTGGAGCACTTGGAGGGTGGCCTGCCGGTCGAGCGGGCCGAGCGAGAGTGGCCGCAGGAAGTCCTGGCGGGAGAGGGTGCCTGCCAGCCGCCCGCCGAGTTGGGCGGCCGTGCCGGAGCTGGTGACCAGCAGCGCGAGGGTGCCGTCCTGGCGCAGCCGCCGGAGGTCACCGAGTGCACGGGACAGGTCCTCCGCGTCCTCGTATCGGCGCAGAAGATCCTGCGACTCGTCGACCGCGAGGAGCAGTCCCACCTTCCGGTCCGGCCAGACCGCCCGCCGCACGCCCCGCCACCAGCGCCGGAAGTCGACCGCGTGCGGTGCTTCGGGGAGGGTGAGGACGGCGGGGTCGGGGTCGTAGTGCTCCTCGAGCTGGTCGCGCACTTCCTTGGCGATCCAGGTGAGGAGCGGGGCCGAGCGCGGATCCACCGCCTGGCCGTCGAGCAGGACGGGGAACACGTGGGGGATGCGCCAGCGCTCGGGCGGAAGGAGGGATTCCGGTGTACCGCCCCAGAGCCGGGTCAGCTGACGCACCAGGGACGTCTTGCCGGCCCTGCGCGATCCGGTCATGCACACCGGCGGAACGGATTCGCTCGGGGCGTCGACGAAGGCGGCCCGCAGCCGCTCCATTTCCGCTGCCCGGCCCGCGAACATCGTGGTGTTCACGGGATCACCGGGGCGGAAGCGGGCGGAGAGTCCGTCGCGGCGGATGAGCGGTTCGATCGTCGCCCCGAACTTCTTGGCCTGGCCCACACTGTCGTCCGGCAGGATGCCGTCGGCGTCGATGACCAGTTGGCTGCCGGTCCAGGGGATGACGAGGAAGACGGAGGACACGGCTTCCGGCTCCATCCGGCCGAGCTCGTGGACGATGTCCGTCCCCCGCACCCGGACGGTCACCTGGCCGAGCGGTTCGGAACCGGCCCTGAGCTTGAGCCGGAGTTCCACCGGTCCGCCTTCGAGCCGTGTGGCCTTGTTCTCCCGCCAGCTGAGGGGGGCCTGGGTGCCCGCTTCGGCTCGCAGCCTCTCGTGGCCGGAGGTCTCCCAGACCTGCTTGAGCACGCCATGGACCTGGAGGGCGGCGTCCCGCAGGGAGGCGGAAGAGAGGGCGTGCGCCCGTGCCGTGGCCTCCCTGAACGTCACGTCCACGTCGGGGCGCTCGGCGTTGATCGGCGGCAGCGGTGTCTCGCCGCGCGCGTTGACGTCCGCGATCATCTCGACCAGACGCCGCCACCGCTCCCCCAGGCGCCGGCACAGCACGGCGTCCGGGCCGACCGCGCCTTCGGCGAAGGCGCGAGCGACCTGTTCCACCTGTGCGACCAGCTCCGGTCCGGGGCGCCCGGGCCGCTCCGCCAGCCGGGCCACCAGGGCGGCGGCTCCCGGCGGGACCTCCGTATCGGCCCAGATGTCGGTCACCGCGCCGCCCGCGAGCAGCGCGAGCGCCGCCTCGGACGGATCCGCCGCGCCCCACTCCGCACACCGCTCCGTCAGCTCACGCCGGATCGCTTCCCTGTCATCGCCCAGCTCCAGCGCCTTCCGGTACGCCTCAAGCGCCCGTTCGACCATGCCGTCCTCGGCGTAGATCCCCCCGAGGATGCGGTTGCTGACCTGCTGTTCCTCACCGTAGACGCGGCTGGTCCGGCGGTTCGTGGGGGACAGGAAGCGCACGGCGCGTTCCCGGTCCGGCCCCAGGTAGGCGACGATCGCGCGCAGCTGGTCGCCACCGAGGGGGCGGCCGATCCCGTGCAGCGCCTCGGGCACATGCGCGGCGAGCGCGCTGTCCACCAGAGCCTGCGTGGTAGGCAGCTCGTCGCGTCGGAGGAGTTCGATCGCCTCGTCGACGAGCTCGTTGCGGCCGGCTCGGTGCGCCAGGAGCGCCGCGAGCCCTGCCAGGTTCTCGCTGCGGGGCTTCAGCCGGGCGTGCACCAGGAGGAGACGCGCCGCCTCGGCCGGGCTGTCGCCCATATCGGGCTGGGCGAGTACGCCCACGTGCGCGAGAAGTTGCATCCGGTCGTTGTGCCATACCTCGACGCCGGACATCAGCCTCCCGGCCTCGGCGTGATCCCCCTGCGCGCAGGCGAGCCGGACGAGGATGTCCCGGCTGTCGGCCTCCGAGGCCGGCAGCCCCGCCACCGTACGGACCTCGTCGTGACGCGCCGCCTCGATCAGACAGTAGGCGGTGGCCTTGATCAGACCGATCGCCCGGGGGGCCTCGTCGAGCAGCCTTCGCGCGCGGTTCGAGGCAAGTTCCCAGTCGTCCTCCGCGGCGGCGAGAAGGTCCGCGGCCGGTTCCCGCAGCGGCCCGGTGAGCAGCTTCTTCAGGGTGTTCCGGCTGATCTCCGGGCGGAAGTACGACAGTGCCTGCACGCGGAGCGCGGCGAGTGCGTCACCGTACTCGCCTTCCAGCATCTCCACGGCTTGCCGGCGCGGTGCCTCGGCGAGCCGCTGGCGCAGTCCGACCGCCTGCTGGTGGTCGTGGCGCGGCAGCCTGCCGCCTCCGTACCGCTGCAGAAGATTGGCCGCCTCCGCGCAGTTCGGGTTGAGCCGCAGCGCCTGCTCGGCGTGGTGGACGACGTCGTCCTTGCGGTGCAGGGTCTGAGCCAGTTTGGCCAGGCTGAGGTGCAGCTCGAAGCCGCTGTCGGGGGTGACGTGAGGCTGCAGGAACTCGTAGAGCTGCTCCACCCGACCGAGTATCGGTGCGACGCGGACGGCGGAGGCGAGCAGCTCGGCCACCTTGCCCCTGGTCCGTTCGATCCATTCGGTCAGCAGGTCCCAGGCGTTCTCGTACCGCTCCGCCGTCTCCAGCACCATGGCCATGGCGGCGACCGTGTCCGGCTGCGGGTCCGGCTGGTAGGTGAAGAGCTCCCGCATTGTCGCGACATAGCGACCGGCCGTGGCCGTGCCACCGGCGCGCATGGCCCGGCGGGCGGCGTCGGCCGCCAGACGGAAGTGGTGGGAGGTGGGCTCGCTACGGCACTTGGCGATCAGCTCCGCGGCGTTCGACTCCGCCTCTTCCAAGGCGTACGAGGACCGAGCGGGCGCGGCGGCCGACGCCGGCGTCCGCGGGTACGCGGTCCGGGAGGTCTGCCAGGAGGCCGAGGACTGCGCGGGACCGCGTCCTTCCACCACGACAGCAGAGGCGGTGGGCGTGAAGGTCGGTTCCGGGCCGCTCCTGGCCGGTGCGGGCACAGGTCTGCCGACGACGGCGAAGAGCCTGCCGAGCCAGTCGAGCTGTTGCACGTCGTATCGGCGTGTCGACACCCTCGCGTGGTACTCGAAGGTGGCCGCCGAGGCCTCCAGCCGGCCGGTGGCGGCGTACGCGCAGCCGAGGTTCCACGCGGTCCCGGAACCGAGCCAGCGGGTGTCGGCCAGCTCGTTGTGCAGCCGCAGGGCTTCCTCGGCCCGCCCCGCCTCGACGAGTGCGGCCAGCGCATTGCCGGTCGCCACAGGATGCGCTCGAGCGGCCCGTGCCCACGCGTCGGCCACCTCGTCGCGCGATGCGCCGGGAAGCGGCTGCTGGGCCGCGCGGATGACGGGCTGGGTGGCCGGCGGTCCGACGATCGGCGTGCGGTGGACACCGATGTGGTGTGCCCGCTCAGGTGCCGCCGGTCCCGCCTCGGCCAGGCGCGGGGCGCTCGGTGGACGCAGCGCGGATGCCGGGAGACCGGCCGCGGCGGCCGCTCGGTCCCGGACGAGCAGGGCGCGCGGAATCCGCTGGGGCGCCGTCCAGACCAGGCTGCGTTCCAGGAGCCGGACGGCTTCCTGGGGGCGTCCCGTGTCCATCAGCCAGAAGGCGAAATCGCGGACGAGGTAGTCGTCGTGGCAGACGGCGACGGCGTCGTGCAGGTCGCTCAGCGTTTCCTCGGAGGGGGCCGGCAAGGTTCCCGAGCGCAGGCCGGCCACGACGGCGGCCGTTCCCATGCCGCTGTACGCGCCCCCGCGGGGGGCCGGCACCGCCGACCGGTCCGCCGTCCACGGCATCGGGCCGGTCTGCCCCGCCCCCGGGAGGCTGTCGCGCTGGACGGCACCGGGCACGTGCGCGGCTGTGGTCACCTCCCTCAGGCGCTGTTCGAGCGGCGCGATCCACGTCTCGCTGGCCTTGAGTTCCCGCGCCCGCTCGAGCTCGTGGCGGGCCACCTCGTAGTCCGCGATGCGGCTGTCGAGGGCGGTGCGGGCCAGTTCGATGTGGTGGCGCCAGCTCAGTGCACCGCGCGCCTCGGAAATGCGCTCGACGACGGCTTGGGCGCGCGGGAGGTCGCCCGTCTCCCTGCAGATACGCAGCATGAGGAACGCCCCCGGTGACGAGGGGTTGGCGCGGAGCAGGTCCTCGAGCTCGCGGGCGGCTCTCTCGACGTCCCCGCTCTCGTACATCTGCTTCGCCAGGGATTCGCGGGTCTGTTCCTCGACGACCTGGACCGGCGGCTCGGGCCGGGTCTCGGTCTCCGCGAACGGGGAGGGGAAGCCCAGGCGCCCGCAGTAGGCGTCGGCCGCGTCCTTCTGCTCCCGGTTCGGGCGTCCGGGGAGCACACTGGCCATCACGCGAAGGGAGTCCACGGCGAGCCGGTCGGCCCCCACAGCGGCGTAGGCGCAGGCGACGTTCCAGTCGACGGCCGCGGTGAGGTACTGCCGCGCGGCGAGATCGCGGTAGAGGGCGAGCGCCGCAGCCGGGTTGCCGGCCGCGACGAGCCAGCCCACTGCCGGCCCCAACGCGATCTTGGCTCCGCCGCGTGCGGCGGCGGTGAAGGCCTCGGCGGCCGCGGCCGACTCGTTCAGGGCGGCCAGACGCACCGCCTCGGCGACGGCCGGGTCGCCGAGTGCTGCGCCGACGGGCGAGGTCAACCAGGGAGCGAGCGGCGGCAGCGGGGCGACGGGACCGGCGGAGAGCAGCTCGGCCGGCGGCAGCGGCGGGTGCCCCTTGTGGAACACCTCGTCCGCCGACGTGTGTCGCCCGGCGGCGCGCAGGGCCTGCTCCTGCAACTGCCACATGAGGGGGTGGGTCTGCCGTGGGAAGCGGGGGACGGCGGCCTCCAAGAGGTCCGCGGCGGCTTCCGGGGCGCCGAACGTCAGCTGACGCGCGACCTGGCTCACCTCGTGGAACGAGCCTTCCGTGCCCAGCTGGTGCAACAGCGTCCGCGCCGCCGCCCGGGTGCCCGGGGAGGCGTCGGGACTCCAGCCCTCCTGGATGGTGGCGACGGCGCTGCCCCGCTGTGCCGGAAAGCTCAGGCCGTCGGCCAGCGGAGACAGGGTCATCGGGACGCGGTCCGCCTCCGGTGAGGCCGGGGGCGCGGCGCCGATCCCGGGCGGCTCCGGGTCGGCGGCGTGCGGGTGCCCGGTCGGGTCAGCCACCCGGTCGGCGACGCCGACCCGGTCGGCGTCGATGCCCTGGTCGGCTTCGACGCCCTGGTCGGCCTCGGCCCGCATGACGCCGAACCGCTCCTCCGCGCGCCGAAGGTATTCGGCTGCGGCGTCCACGTCGCCGTTCACGACGTAGGTTTCCGCGGTGCGCACGTCGAGGGCCACGGCGGCGTCGGGGACGGCGAGGGCTGCGAGTCCTTCACGCATCCGCTCCAGTCCGTGGCGGACGTCGAAC
The DNA here is from genome assembly GCF_044767915.1 of Streptomyces sp. NPDC101191. Taxonomy (NCBI): domain Bacteria; kingdom Bacillati; phylum Actinomycetota; class Actinomycetes; order Kitasatosporales; family Streptomycetaceae; genus Streptomyces; species Streptomyces sp. NPDC101191. The sequence continues at coordinate 252,261 of NZ_JBIWOU010000007.1, read as the reverse complement.
TCGGCGCGCGCCTCGGCGAGCAGTTCGACCCCCTGCCCGGCCTCGTCCAGGTCGCCCCGAGCAAGCGCGTCGGTGACCATCTCCCCCAGCGGGCCGAGGATCTGGGCGCCCTTGTCGCCCACGTCGCGGAGCAACTCCTCGCCACGTTCGCGCAGGCGCTCCAGCGGCGCGAGGGCGGGTTCCAGGAGCTTCGGGTCGATGTCGGTGAGCCGGGCCACGACGGCGACCTGGTGACGGTGGTGGGGGTCCGCCGAGGCGAGGGCCTCGGCGGCGAACCAGGCCAGCTGCGTCCGGCCGTCGGGAGTGCGGGGCGACTCCGGGGCCGGGTCGCTCTCCAGCGCGGCAAGGAGAACCGGGACGAGGTCGGGATCGAGATCCGCGTACTCGGGCTGGTGCGGGTCCGGCACATCGACCGGCCGCCACCGGAACTCCGCGGCCAACTCGAGGACGCGCCGGACCTGCCCCGTGACCTCGTCGACAGCCGCTGTCAGCCGCCGCAGCTTCGCGGCGCCCGCCGGGCCGTCGTAGTGCGCGGCCGCCCCGCCGATAGCGGCCAGCGCCTGGTGCACCAGTGCGTCGGGGCCGTCGTCCAGGAATTCCGGGGCGATGGGGGCACCGGCGGGGAGTCCGTCGAGGAGGGCGCCGACGGGCCGGGTGAAGAGCTCGGGACCGAGCTGGCGATCCATCTTGGCGTGCTCGTCCGCACAGGCCCGCAGCTCTTCGGCCAGGTCGTGGAGCAGCCGCGTACCCGCGGCCTGGAGCATCACCGGGGACGGCGCCGCACGTAACAGCTCCGACAGCTGGTGCGTCAGGTGTGCGGGCAGGGCGCGTTCCGCGTCGAAGACGTCGTACCGGCGGGCCGACCAGGCCTGCCGCGCCCAGTTCACCAGTTGGGCGAGCGCGATGTCCTCGGCCTCGACGGCCGCCGCGGTGAGCTCCGCCATGAGCTCCCCCGCCAGGGGGCTCTCGGCCGTACGCCGTTCGAGCGGCACGACGGTGGAGGCGAGGATCGCGGAGCGGCGATGGAGGAGGACGATGAAGGGCGCCGCGGCGCGCAGCGTCTCCCGGCCGATGCCGGTGCCGCGGTTCAGACAGTGCCGGATGAACCGGGCCGATGCCTCACCCGCAGCGGAGGGTGCCGACCACTGCGCGTCCCCCACATGTTCGATCGCCGTCACCGTGCACGCTCCCCGCTGGACTCCGGACACCTTCGCTCCGCTGCATCGATGACGAACAACCGGCTGCGAAAAGCGCAGTTGAGGGCTGGCGGCACTCGGCGGCAGGGTGCGATTCTAGCGAGCTGACGATGCGTCATGATCCGGAACGCGGAAAGGGGCTGTGCCCGGTCGGGATGACCGGGCACAGCCCCTTTCCCTGCTGCCGTCAGGCGCCGCGGAGTACCGCGCCCGTGTGCTCCGCCGCCGCGGCGACCGCGGCGTCGCGGGCGGCCGTGGCTTCCTCGACCGTCAGGGTGCGGTCGGGGGCGCGGAAGCGGAGGGCGTAGGCCAGGGACTTCTTGCCCTCCCCGATCTGGTCTCCGGTGTAGACGTCGAACAGGCGGATGGACTCCAGGAGTTCACCCGCCCCGTCGGCAAGGTAGGACTCGACCGTGGCGGACGGGACGTCCTTGTCGACGACCAGGGCGACGTCCTGGGTGGCCACCGGGAACGCGGAGATGCGCGGGGCCTTGAGGGGGCCCGTGCTCGCGCGCTCCAGGATGTCCAGGTCCAGCTCCATCGCGCAGGTGCGGGCCGGCAGGCCCAGGGCCTTGACCACGCGGGGGTGGAGTTCGCCGGCGTGACCCGCGAGGGTCTTCACGCCGTCGATCACCACGTGGAGCGAGGCGCAGCGGCCCGGGTGCCACGGGGCGTGCTGGTCGGCCTCGATCAGCAGCTCCACGCCGGACTCGGCGGCGACCAGGCGGGCGGCCTGGACGGCGTCGGCCCAGTCGGCCGGACGGCCCTTGCCCCACCAGCCGGCCTGCTCGCGCGCGCCGGAGAGGACGACGGCCGCGCGGCGCGGCTGCGCGGGCAGCGCGGCGTTGACGCGGGCGATCTCCTCGTCGGACGGACGGCCGTCGACGCCCAGGCGGACGGCCACGCCCGGCTGGCCCTCGGTGGGCCGGAAGACCAGGCCCGTCTCGAAGAGCGCCAGGTCGTGGCTGCCCCGGCCGTCGTTGCGGCGCAGCGCGCCGAGCAGGCCCGGCAGCAGCGTCGTACGGAGCGCGGGCTCCTCGTCGGAGAGCGGGTTGACCAGCTTCACGACCCGGCGGCGGGCGTCGTCCGCGTCCAGGCCGAGCTGGTCGAAGACCTGCTCGCCGATGAAGGGGTAGTTCAGCGCCTCGACGTAGCCGGCGCCGGCGAGCGCGCGACCCACCCGGCGGTGGACACGCTGGCGCTCGGTGAGACCGCGGCCGGCCGGGGGCTTGGGCAGCGTGGAGGGCAGGTTCTCGTAGCCCTCCAGCCGGATGACCTCCTCGGCCAGGTCGTTCGGCTCGTTGAGGTCGGGGCGCCACGAGGGCACGGTGACCACGAGCTCGTCCTGGCCGTAGACGTCGCAGCCGATCTCCTGGAGACGGCGGACGACGGTCTCGCGGCCGTAGGCGACGCCCGCGACCTGGTCCGGGTGGTTCGCCGGCAGGGTGATCGTGCGCGGCGCGGACGGCGCGACGATCTCGGTGACGCCGGCCTCGGCGGTGCCGCCCGCGAGGAGCACGAGCAGGTCGACCGTGCGCTGCGCGGCCGCGGCCGCGGCCTGCGGGTCGACGCCGCGCTCGAAACGCTTGGACGCCTCGGAGGACAGCTTGTGACGACGCGCCGTGCGCGCGATCGCGATCGCGTCGAAGTGCGCCGCCTCGATGACGACCTCGGTGGTGCCGGCGACGACGCCGGTCTCCGGGTCGGCGACCGGGTCGGCGATCTCCGTGTTGGCACCGCCCATGACGCCGGCGAGGCCGATCGGACCGCTGTTGTCCGTGATGAGCAGGTCGGCCGCGTCCAGGACGCGCACCGTGCCGTCGAGCGTGGTGATCTTCTCACCGGGCTCGGCGCGGCGGACGCCGATGGGGCCGTCGATGCGGCTGCGGTCGTAGGCGTGCAGCGGCTGGCCGAGCTCGAGCATCACGTAGTTGGTGATGTCGACGGCGAGCGAGATCGGGCGCATGCCGGCCTTCTGGAGGCGGCGCTTGAGCCAGATCGGGCTGTGGGCCTCGGGGTCGAGACCGACGACCGTGCGGGCCGTGAAGCGGTCACAGCCCATCGGGTCGGTGATCTGGACCGGGTAGCCGTACGCGTTCGGGGCGGGCACGTCGAGCAGCGCCGGGTCGCGCAGCGGCAGGCCGTACGCGATGGCGGTCTCGCGGGCGACACCGCGCATCGAGAGGCAGTAGCCGCGGTCCGGGGTGACGGCGATGTCGAGGACCTCGTCGTACAGCTCCAGGAGGACGGTGGCGTCGATGCCGACCTCGTGCTCCGGCGGCAGCACGATGATGCCGTGCGTGCCGTCGTCGCCCATGCCGAGCTCGTCGCCCGAGCAGATCATGCCCCGGGAGACACGGCCGTAGGTCTTGCGCTCGGCGATACGGAAGTCACCGGGCAGCACGGCGCCGGGCAGGGCCACGACGACCTTGTCGCCCTCGGCGAAGTTCCGGGCGCCACAGATGATCTCCTGGGGCTCGCCGGTGCCGTTGGCCTGGCCGACGTCGACGGTGCAGAAGCGGATCGGCTTCTTGAACTCCGTCAGCTCCTCGATCGTGAGGACCTTGCCGACCACCAGCGGGCCGGTGAGGCCCGCGCCGAGCTGCTCGACGGTCTCGACCTCGAGTCCTGCCGCAATGAGCTTGGCCTGCACGTCACGACCGGTCTCCGTCGCCGGCAGGTCGACGTACTCCCGCAGCCAGGAAAGCGGGACCCGCATCAGATCTCCATCCCGAACGGCCGGGTGAACCGGACGTCACCCTCGACCATGTCTCGCATGTCTTCGACGTTGTGGCGGAACATCAGCATCCGCTCGATGCCGAACCCGAAGGCGAATCCGCTGTACTTCTCGGGGTCCACACCGCAGGCGACGAGCACCTTCGGGTTGACCATGCCGCAGCCGCCGAGCTCGATCCAGCCCTCGCTGCCGCAGGTGCGGCACGGGCGGTCGGGGTTGCCGACGGACTCGCCGCGGCAGACGTAGCAGAGCATGTCCATCTCGGCGGACGGCTCGGTGAAGGGGAAGAAGTTCGGGCGGAGCCGGGTCTTCATGTCGGGTCCGAAGAGCGCCTGGACCATGTGGTCCAGGGTGCCCTTGAGGTCGGCCATCGTCAGGCCCTCGTCGACGGCCAGCAGCTCGATCTGGTGGAAGACCGGGGTGTGGGTCGCGTCGAGCTCGTCGGTGCGGTAGACGCGGCCGGGGCACACCACGTAGACCGGGGGCTCCCGGTCGATGAGCGTGCGGGCCTGCACCGGCGAGGTGTGCGTCCGCAGCACGACACCGGACTCGTCGCCCGTGGTGCCCTCGGGGCCCTGGACGAAGAAGGTGTCCTGCATCTGGCGCGCCGGGTGGTCCGGCACGAAGTTCAGGGCGTCGAAGTTGAACCACTCGGCCTCGACCTCGGGGCCCTCGGCGACCTCGTAGCCCATCGACACGAAGACGTCGGCGACGCGCTCCATGAGGGTGGTCAGCGGGTGGCGGGCACCGGCCGGGATCCGGTCGTACGGCAGGGTGACGTCGACGGCCTCCTCGACGAGGACGCGCGCGTCGCGCTCGGCCTCCAGCTCGACCTGGCGGGCGGCCAGTGCCTTGGAGACGGCGCCGCGGGCCTGGCCCACGAGCTTGCCGGCGGCGGCCTTGGCCTGCGGGGGCAGGGCGCCGATCTCGCGGTTGGCGAGCGCCAGCGGCGAGGTGCCGCCGGTGTGCGCGGTCTTCGCGTGGGCGAGCGCGTCGAGGTCGCCTGCGGCGGCGAAGGCGGCGAGCGCCTCGTCCCGCATGCGCTCGATCTCTTCCGGTTTCAAGGCCTCGACCTCGACCGGGTCGTACGACTTATTGGGTGCCGACATCTCTTCCCGTGCTTCCGTTGGCTGGCTGGGCGGCCCCGCTCGACGTCAAGGGCGCAAACGTGCCAAAGGACGAGTCTAACGGGGTGGTGGGACGCGTTTGAGCCCGTGGGCGGCCCGAGCGGCTCCTGACCTCGTGCGGTCTCGTCAGTTGAGACGGGGAGGCGACGTCGCGGGTGACGTCAGAGGAGGTGTGCCGGGGTGCCGACGGGCAGGATAAATCGGAACTCGGCCCCGCCGCGGGGACCGCGTCCGACGGTGATCGTGCCGCCGTGGGCCTCGACGACGCCCTTGACGATGTACAGGCCGAGACCGGTGCCGCCGCGCTTGCTGCCCCGCCAGAAGCGGGTGAAGACACGGCCCATCGACTCCTCGGGGATACCGGGGCCTTCGTCGCTCACGGTGACCTCCGTCCCCTTCTCTCCGTCGGTGGTGGCCGTGGTGGGTGCCACCTCGATGGTGACGGTTCCCTCGCCGTGGCGCACCGCATTTTCGAGGAGGTTGCCGAGGATCTGGTCGATCTTGTCGGGGTCGGCCCACAGCTCGGGCAGGTCGGGCCTCACCCGGACGAAGAAGCGGTCCGGGGACTGGCCGCCCGTGGTGTGCGCGTGGACGTGCCGGCCGACGGCGGCGGCGATGTCGACGGGCTGGCGGCGCACCTCCAGACGGCCGGAATCGATCCGTGAGATGTCGAGGAGCTCGGCGATGAGGCGCTTGATGCGGCCGGCGTCGGCGTCGACGGTCTCCAGCATCAGACGCTTCTGGTCGTCCGTGAACCGCTCCCACTTGTCGAGGAGGGTGGCGGTGAAGCCCTTCACGGAGGTGAGCGGCGAGCGCAGCTCGTGCGCGACGGTCGCGATGAGCTCGGCGTGGCTGCGTTCGGTACGGCGCCGGGCCTCGGTGCCGCGCAGCGAGACGACGACGCGCCGCACCGGTCCGGTGGGGTGGGCGCGCACGTAACGGGCGGAGACGAGCACCTCGCGTCCGCCGGGCAGCAGCAGATTCCGCTCGGGCTGGCCCCGGCGGGTGGCGAGCCCGCCGTACGGGTCGGTGAGCGGCCACCAGCGGCTGCCCTTGAGGTCCTCCAGGGGCAGCGCCTCGTCGAGGAGCCGGCCGAGCGCGGCGGCGGGCGGGACGGCGGTGATCCGCGCGGCGGCGGCGTTGAAGCAGATGATCCGGCCGGCCTCGTCGGCGACGACGAGGCCGTCGGGCAGCTCGTCGGGGTCGATGCCGGGACCGCCGCCCGGAGCGGGATCGACGGCGGGGCCGGTCGCGGCGGCGAGCGCGTGGGCTCGGGAGGCCTCGGTCCCGGGCGTGGCGGGCACGTGCGCTCCGGAGGCCTCGGTCCCGGGCGGCGTGGGCGCCTGCTCCGGTACGCGGGACGGTTCGGGCGTGGCACCGTGCCCCGCCGCGGGCGGCGGTTCCGGCGCATGGGTCCCGGTGCTCCGTGACTGTGCGGGACTGCCCGTGCCGACCGTCATCCCCGTAATCCCACCCCTCCGTGTACCGCAGTGGGCCCCGAGTGCGTCACCCTACTAGGCGCGGGGGTCCCGGTGGAGTCCTCAGGCGGTGGTTCGGGGGCGTTGGGCGCGCGCGGAGGCGTACAGGCACACGGCGGCGGCCGTCGCGAGGTTGAGGCTCTCGGCCTTGCCGTGGATCGGGACGCGGACGACGGCGTCGGCGAGCGCCCGGGTCTCCTCGGGCAGCCCCCAGGCCTCGTTGCCGAAGACCCAGGCGGTGGGGCCGCCCATGGTGCCGGCGTCCAGCTCCGCGTCGAGGTCGTCGTCACCGGCGCCGTCGGCGGCGAGGATGCGCACGCCGGCGTCCTTGAGGCCCGCGACGGCCTGCTCGACCGGGACGCCGACGGCGACCGGGAGGTGGAAGAGAGAGCCGACGGACGCGCGGACGGACTTGGGGTTGTACAGGTCGACGGACGCGTCGGTGAGGATGACGGCGTCGGCTCCGGCCGCGTCGGCACAGCGCAGCACGGTGCCCGCGTTCCCGGGGTCGCGGACGTGGGCCAGGACGGCGACCAGCTTGGGCCGGGCGGCGATGATCTCCTCGAACGGCGAGTCGAGGAAGCGGCAGACGCCCACGAGGCCCTGCGGGGTGACGGTCTGGGAGACCTCGGCGAGGACGGCGTCGGAGGCGTGGTGGACGCGGGCGCCGGCCGCGCGGGCGGCGTCGACGATCGTGTCGTAGCGCTCGGCGGCCTCGACGGTCGTGAAGAGCTCGACGAGGGTGGGCTCGCCGGTGCTGCCGCGGTGGTGCACGGCCTCACGGACGGCCTGCGGGCCCTCGGCGATGAAGAGGCGGTCCTTGCCCCGGAAATTGCGCTTGGCCAGCCGCCGGGCGGCGACGACGCGCGGCGAACGCGGGGAGATCAGCTCGGGGGTGGACATGTGCCTGCGGCTCTCTGACTCGTGGACGGCAGCGGTGGGGCGATCGGGCGCTCAACGCGCCGGACCCGCAGGCGCGAGGCCTGCGGGTCCGGGCAGAAGTACTGCGGCCTGGAAGATCAGGCGGCGGCCTTCGGGGCGTTGACGTCGGCCGGGAGGGCCTTCTGCGCGACCTCGACCAGCGCGGCGAACGCGTTGGAGTCGTTGACGGCCAGCTCGGCGAGGATCTTGCGGTCCACCTCGATGTTGGCGGCCTTCAGACCCTGGATGAGGCGGTTGTACGTCATGCCGTTCAGACGGGCGGCAGCGTTGATGCGCTGGATCCACAGCTGACGGAAGTCGCCCTTGCGCTTCTTGCGGTCGTTGTAGTTGTAGACCAGCGAGTGGGTGACCTGCTCCTTGGCCTTGCGGTAGAGGCGCGAACGCTGACCGCGGTAGCCGGAAGCCTGCTCGAGGATCGCCCGGCGCTTCTTGTGGGCGTTGACTGCCCGCTTGACGCGTGCCACTTCTTAACTCCTTGTAGCGGGGTCGTGGTGGTCCTCACACGACCCGGAAAACGGATGGGTCCCGGACGGTGCCGGATGCCCTCGTCGCCGAGGGCGGGAGATCAGATCAGATGCCCAGCATCTTCTTGATCTTGGCGGAGTCACCCGGGGCCATCTCGGCGTTGCCGGTGAGGCGACGCGTCAGCTTGGACGACTTGTGCTCGAGCAGGTGGCGCTTGCCGGCGCGCTCGCGCAGGATCTTGCCGGAGCCGGTGACCTTGAAGCGCTTCTTGGCACCGGAGTGCGTCTTGTTCTTCGGCATAGCGCCGTTATCTCCTCGTCAGTGGCGCTCCCCCGGTGCGGGCACCGGACAACCGGGAGCGTCAGTTCTTCGTTTGGTGGTTCCGGGCGGAACCCTGGGGCTGTCCGGAGACAGCCCCGCGGGATCACGCCTCGGCGTTCTCGGCCGACGTGTCGGCCGAAGCCTGCTCGGCCGGGGCCTCCTCGGCGGCAGGCTCGTCGGCCTGGGCCACCTCGGACGAACCGCCCTGGCGCTCGGCCTTGCGCGCGGCCTGGGCCTCGCGAGCCTCGGCCATGGCCTCGGTCTTCTTCTTGTGAGGACCGAGAACCATGATCATGTTCCGGCCGTCCTGCTTCGGGTTCGACTCGATGAAGCCAAGCTCCTGCACGTCCTCGGCGAGGCGCTGCAGCAGTCGGTAACCGAGCTCCGGCCGGGACTGCTCACGACCACGGAACATGATCGTGATCTTGACCTTGTCACCCTGCTTGAGGAACCGGACGACGTGACCCTTCTTGGTGTCATAGTCGTGCGGGTCGATCTTCGGCCGGAGCTTCATCTCCTTGATGACCGTGTGCGCCTGGTTCTTGCGCGCCTCACGGGCCTTCATGGCCGACTCGTACTTGAACTTCCCGTAGTCCATGAGCTTGCACACGGGCGGACGGGCGTTCGCCGCGACCTCAACCAGATCGAGGTCGTACTCCTGCGCGAGCTCCAGGGCCTTGGCAAGGGGGACGATGCCCACCTGCTCGCCGCTGGGGCCGACAAGACGCACCTCGGGAACGCGAATCCGCTCGTTGATGCGGGGCTCGGCGCTGATGGATCCTCCTCGGTTGCACCACGCGACCGCCTGGCGGACGGACACGTCACGGTAAGACTTGAGACCAACCGAGCGGGAACAAGAAAAATGCCCCGACGGGACACAGGCGGGGCTCCATGGAAAACCGGAACACCGCCGCGGTCAACCGCGGGGCGCGCATCGGGCGGCTCCATCGTCCGTACGGAACGATGGGCGCCACCTGACCGGTGACCCGCCGCCCGTGAGGGCAGCCAGGTGGGAAGTCGGAGCCTCCACTTGTGGGCCGGGCACGCAGGTGTCCGGCCGGTCGTTACACAAGGTTAGCAGGACCCGCCGGTGAGCGCGAACCGTCGGTCCGCTTATCGTGTGAGGCATGAGCGAGACGCCCCAGCACGAGTCCACCGACACCCCCGACAACCCCGACTTCGAGGCCATGACCCGCGACATCGCCGAGGTCCCCGCGGTCGAGGTGATCGTGACGGTCGCCGTCAACCTGATGAGCGCCGCGGCGGTGAAGCTCGGGCTCACCGAGGAGGGCGACGAGCACAAGGACCTCGACGAGGCGCGCAAGCTGATCCACGCCCTCGCGGGCCTGCTCGACGCCGGCGCGACGGAGATCTCCTCCTTCCACGCGGCCCCGCTGCGCGACGGCCTGAAGTCCCTCCAGCTCGCCTTCCGCGAGGCCTCGTTCGTCCCGGACGAGCCGGGCCAGGGCCCGGGCGAGAAGTACACGGGGCCGGTCTACGGCTAGGGGCGACGCCCGCACCGGCCCGACAGCGCCTCCGGCCTGCCCGGGCCTGCGGTCGGCGGGGCGCGACCCCGTCAGAGCTTCCGACGGGACCGGAGCCCGTCAGTTCTTTACGTAGAAGGGCTCGCCGGGAGGCGTGGCCGAGGCCGGCAGGAGTGCCAGGTCGAGGCCGCGCACCAGGCGGGCCCTCAGTGTTTCGTCGGCGGCCAGGGCGCGGGCCACACGCTGGGCGGCCTCCGCCGGAGCGGCGTCGTCGGCGAGGACCAGGGCCAGGGTGCCGTCGGCGGTGCCCGGGCCCAGGTGGGCGCGCAGGACGGCCGGCTCGGCGGCCACGGCGGCGCGGACCGCGTCCCGTACCGCCGGGTCGTCCAGCGGGTCCAGGCTCGTGCGGCCCTCGGCGAGGGCGAGCAGCGCGGAGCCGGTCACCTGGTACGGCACCGGGCCCGCCAGGTCGAGCACCAGGGTGTCGGCCTTCTCGTGGGCGAGGGCCGCGAGCGCCTGGTGCAGCGGTACGGCGACGGGCCGGGCGGCCGGGTCCCACAGGGCGAGCGAGGCGATCGAGGTGAACGCGGGCAGCGCCCGCCGGTCCCCGGCGGTCAGCGTGGGCACCGCCATGTCGCTCGTCTTCTCCTGCTTGAGCCCGGTCACGGGGTCCACCTCGACCTCGCCGAGGACGGCGACGACCGGCACCAGCAGCCGGGCGTCGCGCAGGGCCGCGAGGACGGGACCGTGGGCGGTCCTGTCCTCCGCCCAGGCCGCCAGGGCCGCGGCGAGCCGCGGGTCGGCGGTGCCGTCGTCGTCGGAGAAACCGGGGTCGGGGATGTTCTTGAGCGCCACGCCCCGAGCCTAACCGCCGGGGGTTCAGCGGCTTCGGCTGCCCCGCCAGAGGGCGACCGCGGCGGCCAGGAAGAGGACGCCGACCCCGCCGGCGAGGGGGGCGAGCAGCCCGATGGGGTGGCTCTCCTCGGGCGCGGCCTGCGGGCCCGGGCCGAAGTAGCGCCCCCGGTAGCCGGCCACGGCGGCCTTCGGGTCGGCGGCCTTCCGCGCGCGGCCGGCCTCGATCGCGGCGGCCGGGTCGACCGTGCCGTAGCCCTTCTCGTCGCTGCGCCCGCCCTTGGGGCGGCTGCGCGCGGTCTCGACGAGGAGGCGCTTGATCTGGCCGGGGGTCAGGTCGGGGTGGGCGGAGCGGACCAGGGCGACGGCGCCGGAGACGAACGCGGCGGCGGCGCTGGTGCCCCAGCCCTCGTAGTAGCGCCGGTCCGGGTCGGCGATGACGATGTCGACGCCGGGCGCGCTGACCGTGGCGTACCAGCGGCTGGTGGAGAAGGAGGCGTGGGTGCCCCAGCGGTCGACGGCGGCGACGGCTATGACGCCGGGGTAGGCGGCGGGGAAGGAGATGTGGTCGCCCTTCTCGCCGCCGTTGCCGGCGGAGGCGACGACGGCGACGCCCTTGGAGAGGGCGTACTGGACGGCGGCGTCCTCACCGGCGTCGGGGTGGGCCGACTCGGAGTCGTCGCCGAGGGAGAGGTTGATGACGTCGGCGCCGTGGTCGGTGGCCCAGCGGATGCCCTCGGCGAGGGCGGTGCCGCGGGTCTTGCGGGCCTTGTCGCGCTGCTTGTCGGTGCCTTCGAGGATGACGCGCACCGGGAGGATGCGGACCTCGGGGGCGACGCCGAGGACGCCGTCCTGGGCGTCGGGCCCGTGGCCGTGACCGGCGATGATCCCGGCCATCGCGGTGCCGTGGCGGGCCCAGGCGCGGTCGCCGCGGGAAGCGCCGAAACCGACCAGGTCGGTACCCGGCAGGACGGATCCGGCGAGGTCGGGGTGGGTGGCGTCGACGCCGGTGTCGAGGACGGCGACGGTGACGCCCTCGCCGCGGGTGGTCTGCCACGCCTTGCCGGTGTGCAGGGCGTCGAGGCCCCACTGGCGGGCGCGGATGGTGTCGGCGTACGCGGGCGAGGTGGTCGCGGGCAGGACGGCGAAGGCGGCGGCGAGCAGGGCGGCGGCGGTACGGCGCGGGGTCACCGCTGGTCCTCCTCGGCGGTCACGGCGGCGGTACGGCGCAGGGTGCGCTCGACGGCGTCCGCCACGCCCTTCGCCTCGTGGCCGAGACCGGCCTGGGCGACGGCGGTGGTCCGCTTGGGCGTCATGGCGCGCTCCGCCGGCTCGGGCTCGGCGACGGCGCGGCCGTCGGCGAAGCCGGACACGGCGGTCACGACGACGGGCAGGTCGGTCAGGACGTGCCGCCACCAGCTGGCCCGCTGCGGGGCGCCGAAGCCGGCCGCGACCGTGCCCGGTGCCGCCAGGGCGGGAGGCGCCTCGTCGGCGGCGCGGGAGCCGAGGGTGCGCATGGTGGCCGGGTCGGCCTGGGTGAAGACGAGGGCGACGGTGACGACGTGCGAGGACGTCGCGTCGGTGTAGGTGGCGCGCAGCACGCGGTCGCAGCCGATGGTGCCGAGTGTCGTGTTCAGTGCCTTGGGGAGAGTGGTGACGGTGCAGGGCGCGTCGGGCGCGACGACGATCCGCGTCCAGGTGCGGGCGGAGCCGCCGGGGCCGGCGGACGCGCCGGTGAGGGTGCGCGGGAAGAGGGTGTCGACGGGCGCGTTGTGCCAGAGCGCGCGGGCCGGGGTGTAGCCGGCCGGCTCGGCGGGCTCCCCGGCACCGCTGCCGGCGAGCACCGCCCCGGTGAGCGCCCCGCCGACCAGCCCGAGCGCGAGCACGGCGCAGGCCACGGCGCCCGCGAGGCGCGCGGTGCTGCGCTCCCGGACGGGCCGCAGCCGGGTGGTGGTCTCGAAGGGCGTCTCGGCGGCGAGGGCCCAGGCGTCGTAGGCGTGACCGGGGGCGGCGTGCGCACCGGCGTGGGCCCCGGCATGCGCGCCGTGGGGCATGGCGTGCGCGGCGGTGCGGGGGCCCGGAGCGGGCCGGTGGGCGGGTGCGGGCCCGGCGGCCGGGGCGGGACGGCCGGCCCGTACCGGCCCGGCTGCGGGGGCCGGGCGGTCGTCGCGTACGGGGCGGAGCCGGGTGGTGGTCTCGACGGGCGCTTCTGTGCGGGGCGGGGGCTGCTCGGGCGGCAGCGGCTGCGCGCCGGAGCGCACGGGCGCGGTCGTGGCGGGACGCTCCGGGGGCAGCAGGGCCTCGGTGATGCGGGAGGCGGGCCGTTCGGGGGCCCGGGGCGCCGGCGCCGTGGGCGGGGCCGCGGCCACCGGTGTCGCGGGGGGTGCGGGGCGCTCCTTCGGGAGGAGGGCCTCCGTGATGCGGGACGTGGGGCGCTGCGGCTCGGTGGTCATCCCCGTCCCCCTGGTCGATCCGCGAAAGCAATGGCCGCCACTCTACGGGCTGTTCCCCCTGGTGCGGGAACCCAGGGGCTACCCACGCGTAAACCCGTCTGGCAAGCTCGGGCGCATGACTCCCCGTGCCGCCGACCGTGCCCGGTACGACCGGGCCACCGCCCATCTCGACGCCCCGGTCGCCGTCGTCGACCTGGAGGCCTTCGACGCGAACGCCGACGACCTGGTCCGGAGGGCCGGCGGCAAGCCGGTCCGGGTCGCGAGCAAGTCGGTGCGCTGCCGGGCGCTGCTGGAGCGGGTGCTCGCGCGGGACGGATTCGCGGGAGTGATGTCCTTCACGCTCGCGGAGTCGCTGTGGCTGGCCCGCGCCGGGTTCGAGGACGTCCTGCTCGCCTACCCGTCCGCCGACCGGGCCGGGTACGGCAAGCTCGCGGGCGACGCGAAGCTGGCCGGCGCCGTGACGGTGATGGTCGACGACGTGGCGCAGCTCGATCTGATCGAGGCCTCGCGGGCGGGCGGCACGGAGGAGGTGCGGGTCTGCCTGGAGCTGGACACCTCGCTGCACCTGCTCGGCGGCAGGGTAAGGATCGGGGCCCTGCGCTCGCCGCTGCGCGAGCCCGCCGAGCTGGCCGAGCTGGCCCGCTCGGTGGCGCGCCGCCCCGGCTTCCGGCTGGTGGGGATCATGGCGTACGAGGGGCACGTGGCCGGTGTCGGCGACGCGGTCGCGGGGCGGCCGCTGCGTTCGCGGGCGATCCGGCTGATGCAGTCCGCGGCCCGCAAGGAGCTGGCGGCGCGCCGGGCGGCGGTCGTCCGGGCGGTGCGTGCGGTGGCGCCGGACCTGGAGTTCGTGAACGGCGGCGGCACGGGCAGCGTGCAGCACACGGCGGCCGAGGACGCGGTGACGGAGATCGCGGCGGGCTCGGGGCTCTTCGTACCGCGGCTCTTCGACAACTACACGTCCTTCTCCGGGCGTCCGGCGGCACTGTTCGCCCAGCCGGTGGTGCGCCGCCCGGGTGTGGGCGTGGTGACGGTGCTCGGCGGCGGCTACCCGGCCTCGGGCGCCGCGGGGCCGGACCGGCTGCCCGTCCCCTACCTGCCGGAGGGGCTGCGGTACGACCCGCAGGAGGGGCCGGGCGAGGTGCAGACCCCGCTGCTCGGCTCCCCCGCCGACGACCTGCGCATCGGTGACAAGGTCTGGTTCCGCCACGCGAAGGCGGGCGAGCTGTGCGAGCGCTTCGACACGCTGCACCTGGTGGAGGGCGACCGCGTGACGGCCGCGGTCCCGACGTACCGGGGCGAGGGACGGACCTTCCTCTAGACGCCTGAACGCCCCTGCGCGCCCCCGGGGCCGGCCGTCCCGGAGGCGGGTGGCCCGGAGGCGGGTGGCCCGGCCGCTTCCCGGGCCCGGGGCGAAGGCGTACTCAGCGCGCGAAGGTCTCGCTCGCGCCGTGCACGACGACGCCGAGCAGGACGGCCGCGGCCGTGACGTCGACGACGAGGGCGGCGCCCGTCAGGCGGGGACGGACCGGCCGTCCGTCACCCGGGGACGGACGGGTCGCCGTCACCGGGGACGGACGGGTCAGAAGACGGTGTCCTGCTGGTCCGGCACCACGCTGCCGTCGGCGCGGCGGACCGGTTGCGCCGTGCCGTCGGCGGCGGTGTAGCCCGTGGTGGCGCAGGGGTACGGGACGGTGCGGGGCTTCTTCGGGTCGAGGAACATGGGGTTGACGATCCAGCGGCCGTCGGCGTTGTCGTAGGCGCGGCACATGAGTTCGTTCTTGTTGCGGTTGAGGACGAGGCGCAGGCCGGTGGCGTCGCGGAGGAAGGTGACGTCCGTGTCGGAGTCGCCGGCGGCGAGGAGCTGGCGGCGGGCGGCGGGCTGGACGCGTTCGGCGGCCGGGCCGTGGACGCCGAGGATCTCCTGGTTGATCCAGCAGCGCTTGCCGTCGATGTAGGTGATCATCCGGTCCTCGCCGTCGCGGACGCCGCCGCAGCCCTTGAGGTGCCCGGTGAGGCGCCCGTGCTCGGTGGTGTTGCGGATGCCGATGGTGTGGGAGGGGTCGATGCCGACGCCCCGCGCCCAGACGTCCACGACGGGCTCCGGGGACGCGGAGACGACCCAGACGTCGAAGCCGGCGCGCTGGAGGGTGCGGATCAGGTCGCGCTGCTGGTCGTAGTGGCGGACCCAGCCGGTGACCTGCCGGCTGCCGACCTGCTGGGTGGCTCCCTGGGGCGCGGCCAGGTTCTCGGCGCGGGCCGCGGCGGCGAAGGAGCGGACCTCGCTCGCGGTCCAGCCGCGCAGGAGCTGGGCGAGCCAGGCGTACTGGGGTTCCATGCGGCGGTGGTCGTAGCCGGCGAACGCGGTCCTGCCGCCGGTCGTGGCGCCCGTGCCGTACACGGCGAGCAGCTCGTCGGCGCAGCGGGTGGCGGTGGCGGTGGGGGCCGCGGTGGGCAGGGTGCGGGCGCCGGTGGGGCAGGCGGCGCCGAGCGCGTCCGCGGCCTCGGGCGTGAGGTAGCGGCTGGTGGTGCGCCACTCGCCGTGGTGCGGGGGCCGGATGCGGTCGTGGCGGAGCAGCCAGAAGAAGGTGGCGTCGCCGACGTCGTTCTTGATGACGGTGTTGTCCCAGTCGAAGACGGCCAGTGGCTTCACGCCCTTGTGGCCGTGGCGGGCGTCGTGGGCCCGCGTCGCGCACTGGCCGGCGATCAGCGCGTCGAGGCGCGCCTTGTTGTCGCCGTACCAGCCCTCCGAGACGGTGAGGGTCGGGCAGTCCGGGGGTCCCGCGGGCCGCGCGGCGGCGCTCGCGGTGGGGAGCAGGCCGGTCGCGGCGAGGGCCAGCGAGGCCGCGACGGCGGCGGTGCGGAGCGGGCTGTTCATGAGCGCTCTCCTGTCCGTACGCGCGACAGCCGGGCGCCTTGCGACGCCCGGCTGCGCGGGTGGGGGTGTGGGGGTGGGGAGGTGTGGCGGCGGTGGCGAGGTCTAGAGGGGGGTCACGTACGCGCCGGAGATGCCGCCGTCGACGAGGAAGTCGGTGGCGTTGACGAACGAGGAGTCGTCGCTGGCGAGGAAGGCCACCGCGGCGGCGATCTCCTCGGCCTCGGCGAACCGGCCGACGGGGATGTGCACCAGACGGCGCGCGGCGCGCTCGGGGTCCTTGGCGAACAGCTCCTGGAGGAGCGGGGTGTTGACCGGACCGGGGCAGATCGCGTTGACGCGGATGCCCTCGCGGGCGAACTGCACGCCGAGCTCGCGGGACATGGCGAGGACGCCGCCCTTGGACGCGGTGTACGAGATCTGGCTGGTGGCCGCGCCCATGATGGCGACGAAGGAGGCCGTGTTGATGATCGAGCCCCGGCCCTGGCGCCGCATGTACGGCAGGGCGGCCTTGCAGCACAGGTAGACGGAGGTCAGGTTGACGTCCTGGACGCGCTTCCAGGCCTCCAGGCCGGTCTCCAGGATGGAGTCGTCGTCCGGGGGCGAGATGCCGGCGTTGTTGAAGGCGATGTCGACGGAGCCGTAGGTGTCGAAGGCGACCTTGAAGAGGTTCTCGACCTCCTCCGGGTCCGTGACGTCGACCTTCACGAAGGTGCCGCCGACCTCCTCGGCGGCCGCCTTGCCGGCCCGCTCGTCGATGTCGCCGCACACCACGTGGGCGCCCTCGGAGGCGAGGCGGCGGGCGGTGGCGAGGCCGATGCCGCTGCCGGCGCCGGTGATGACGGCGGTACGGCCGACGAGCCGGCGGCAGATGGTCTCTTGGGTGCTCATGCGGTCAGGCCTCCGTGCTGATGAAGACGTTCTTGGTTTCGGTGAAGGCGGTCAGGGCGTCGGGGCCCAGCTCCCGGCCGAGGCCGGACTGGCCGTAGCCGCCGAACGGGGTCCAGTAGCGGACGCTGGAGTGGGAGTTGACGGAGAGGTTGCCGGCCCGGACGGCACGGGAGGCGCGCAGCGCGCGGCCGACGTCACGGGTCCACAGGGAGCCGGACAGGCCGTACGGGGTGGCGTTGGCGAGTCGGATCGCGTCGGCCTCGTCGTCGAAGGGCAGGACGACGGCGACGGGGCCGAAGATCTCCTCGACGGCGCAGGGAGCGTCCTCGGGGACACCGGTGAGGAGGGTCGGGGGGTACCAGAAGCCGGGGCCCTCGGGGGCCTTGCCGCGGACGGCGGTGAGGTCCTCGGTGACGTAGGAGCGGACGCGGTCGAGCTGGGCGCGGGAGATGAGGGGACCCATCTGGGTGCGCTCGTCGAGGGGGTCGCCGACGACGATCTCCTCGATCGCCGGGGTGAGGAGCTCCAGGAAGCGGTCGTACACGTCGCGCTGCACCAGGATGCGGGTGCGGGCGCAGCAGTCCTGGCCGCTGTTGTCGAGGAAGGACATCGGCGCCGCGGCGGCCGCGGCCTCGAGGTCCGCGTCGGCGAAGACGATGTTGGGGCTCTTGCCGCCGAGTTCGAGGGTCACCCGCTTCACCTGGTCGGCTGCCTTGGCCATGATCTGCTTGCCGACGCGGGTGGAGCCGGTGAAGACGACCTTGGCGACGCCGGGGTGTTCGACGAGCGCGTTGCCGGCGACCGGCCCCTCGCCGGGGAGGACCTGGAACAGGCCCTCGGGGAGACCTGCCTCCAGGGCGAGCTCGGCGAGCCGCAGGGCGGTGAGCGGGGTGGTCTCGGCGGGCTTGAGGACGACGGCGTTGCCGGCGGCGAGCGCCGGGGCGGTGGCCCATGCGGCGATCGGCATGGGGAAGTTCCAGGGCGCGATGACGCCGACCACGCCGAGGGGTTCCAGGATGGTGATGTCGAGGCCGCCGGCGACGGGGATCTGGCGCCCGTTGAGGCGCTCGGCACCGCCGGCCGCGTAGTCGAGCAGGTCGCGGACGTTCCCGGCCTCCCAGCGGGCGTTGCCGATGGTGTGGCCGGCCTCGCGGACCTCCAGGAGGGCCAGTTCCTCGACGTGGGCGTCGACGACGGCGGCGAAGCGGCGCAGGACCCGGGCCCGGTCGGCGGGCGCGGCCGCGGCCCAGGCGCGCTGGGCGGCGCCGGCCCGGACGACCGCGGCGTCGACGTCGGCCGCGGTGGCGGCGGGGACGGTGGCGACGACCTCCTCGGTCGCCGGGTTCAGGACGTGCAGTTCGTGCGGCAAGTCGTTCCTCACATGCGTTCGAAGGAGCGGCGCAGTTCCCAGTCGGTGACGGCGGCGTCGTAGGCGTCGAGCTCGACGCGGGCCATGTTGCGGTAGTGGGCGACGACCTCGGGGCCGAAGGCGGCCTTGGCGATCTCGCTGTTCTCCCAGAGCTCGGCGGCCTCGCGCAGGGTGGTGGGGACGTGCTCGTACTCGGCGGTGTAGGCGTTCCCGGTGCAGGCGGGCGGGAGCTCGAGGCCCTGCTCGATGCCGTGGAGGCCGGCGGCGACGAGTCCGGCGACGGCGAGGTACGGGTTCACGTCGCCGCCGGGCAGCCGGTTCTCGAAGCGGGTGGAGCGCCCGTGGCCGACGACCCGCAGCGCGCAGGTCCGGTTGTCGTGGCCCCAGGCGACGGCCGTGGGGGCGAAGGAACCGGGCTGGAAACGCTTGTAGGAGTTGATGTTGGGGGCGTAGAGAAGGGAGAAGTCCCTCATCGCGGCGAGCTGTCCGGCGAGGAAGTGCCGCATGACGTCCGACATGCCGTCGGCCCCGTCACCGGCCATCACGTTGCGGCCGTCGGCGTCCTGGAGCGAGAGGTGGATGTGACAGGAGTTCCCCTCGCGCTCGTTGTACTTCGCCATGAAGGTGAGGGAGCAGCCCTCCTGGGAGGCGATCTCCTTGGCGCCCGTCTTGTAGACGGCGTGCTGGTCGCAGGTGACGAGGGCCTCGTCGTACTTGAAGGCGATCTCGTGCTGGCCGGGGTTGCACTCGCCCTTGGCGGACTCGACGGTGAGGCCGGCGCCGGCCATCTCGTTGCGGATGCGGCGGAGCAGCGGCTCGATCCGGCCGGTGCCGAGCACCGAGTAGTCGATGTTGTACTGGTTGGCCGGGGTCAGCCCCCGGTAGTTGGCGTCCCATGCCTGCTCGTAGGTGTCCTTGAAGACGATGAACTCCAGCTCCGTGCCGACGTGGGCGGTGAAGCCGTGGGCGGCGAGCCGGTCGAGCTGGCGGCGCAGGATCTGGCGGGGGGCGGCCACGACGGGGGTGCGGTCGCTCCAGGCGAGGTCGGCCATCACCATGGCCGTGGCCTCGTTCCAGGGGAGGCGGCGCAGGGTGGAGAGGTCGGGATGCATGGCGAAGTCGCCGTAGCCACGGTCCCAGGACGACATCTCGTAGCCGTCGACGGTGTTCATCTCGGTGTCGACGGCCAGAAGATAGTTGCAGCCCTCGGTGCCGTGGTCGAGCACGTCGTCCAGGAAGAACGGGGCGGCGAACCGCTTGCCCTGGAGCCGGCCCTGCATGTCGGGGAAGGCCAGGACGACGGTGTCGATCTCGCCGCTCGCGACGAGCGCACGGAGCTCGTCGACGGTGAGCGGGGGTTTGCGGTCTGCCACGGGATTACTCCTCCTTCGGCCTGCCGGGAGCCATAAGGTATTGCTCAGGACCATTGCTTGGGAAGGGGAAACGTCGAGGTGTCCAGTACGAGTGAATCGCCGGACCGGCTGACGCCCGTGCTGCGGCCGGTGCGCGCGGGCAACGGTTTCGAGGAGGCCCTGGAGCAGATCCTGCAGGTCGTACGGCTGGGGCTCGTGCCCGGCGGGGAGCGCCTGCCGGCCGAGCGGGAGCTGGCCGACCGGATGGGGATCAGCCGGGTCACGCTGCGCGAGGTCCTGAAGGTGCTGCAGGAGCAGGGCCTGGTGGAGAGCCGGCGCGGGCGGTACGGCGGAACGTTCGTCCTGCAGCGCCCGCAGACCGCCGACGAGGCGGAGCTGCGGCGCCGGATCGCCGCCGTCGACGTGGAGGACACTCTGCGGTTCCGCGAGGTCCTGGAGGTCGGCGCGGCCGGGCTGTGCGCGGCGCACGGCCTGGACGAGGACGGCGCGGAGCGGCTGCGGGCGGCACTCGCGGCGACGCACGACGCGCCGCTGGGCGACTACCGGCGTCAGGACACGCTGCTGCACCTCACGCTGGCCGAGCTGTCCGGTTCGCCGACGCTGACCGCGCAGTACGCGGCGGTCCGGGCCACCGTCAACGACCTGCTGGACTGCATCCCGCTGCTGGTGCGCAACCTGGAGCACTCGCAGCACCAGCACACCGCCCTGGTGGAGGCGGTGCTGGACGGGGACGCGGACGCGGCGCGCGAGGTGATGCGGGAGCACTGCGCGGGGACGGCGGCGCTGCTGCGCGGCTTCCTGACCTGACGCCACCCGCCGGCGGGCCCCGGGCGTAACCCGAAAGTAACGCAGGGGACTTGCGCTCCCCGCTTGCCCGACGCAAAGGTATGGCACCAATCCATTGGGCCCGTTGCGGGGAGCTGAGCGCAGTCATGACGCTGGAAGACACCTCAGGCACCACAGGAAACACGGTCGCCGCCGACGACTATCTGGAACGGCGCACCCTGCGCCGGGGCAGCGCCGGCTGGCTGCTGCTGACCGGGCTCGGCGTCGCGTACGTCGTCTCCGGCGACTTCTCCGGCTGGAACATCGGCCTGTCCAAGGGCGGCTTCGGCGGCCTGGCCATCGCGACGGTCCTCATGGGCGCGATGTACGCGTGCCTGGTCTTCTCGCTGGCCGAGCTGTCCGCGATCCTGCCCACGGCGGGCGGCGGCTACGGCTTCGCCCGGCGCGCGCTCGGCACCTGGGGCGGCTTCCTGACCGGCACCGCGATCCTGATCGAGTACGTCCTGGCGCCCGCCGCCATCTCCATCTTCATCGGCGACTACGTCGAGTCGCTCGGGCTCTTCGGCCTGGAGTCGGGCTGGCCGGTCTACCTGGTCTGCTTCGCGCTCTTCATCGGCATCCACCTGTGGGGCGTGGGCGAGGCGCTGCGCTTCAGCCTGATCGTCACCGCGGTCGCGGTGGCGGCCCTGCTGGTCTTCGCGCTCGGCGCCGTCAGCGACTTCCACGTGAACGGCCTGGACGACATCCCGGTCGACACGAACGCGCTCGGCTCCAACTCGTGGCTGCCGTTCGGCCTGCTCGGCATCTGGGCGGCGTTCCCCTTCGGCATGTGGTTCTTCCTGGGCGTCGAGGGCGTGCCGCTCGCGGCCGAGGAGGCGAAGGACCCGGTGCGCTCGATGCCGCGGGCGCTCGCGCTGTCCATGGGCATCCTGGTGCTGCTCGCGGTGGTGACCTTCTTCGCGGCGACCGGCGCGCGCGGCTCGGCGGCCATCCAGGAGGCCGGCAACCCCCTGGTGGTCGCGCTGCAGGGCGACGGGGAGCCGACCGCGCTCAGCCGCTTCGTGAACTACGCGGGCCTCGCGGGTCTGGTGGCCTCCTTCTTCTCGCTGATCTACGCGGGCTCGCGGCAGCTCTTCGCGCTGTCCCGGGCCGGCTACCTGCCGCGCTTCCTCTCCCTCACCAGCCGCCGCAAGTCGCCGTACCTGGGCCTGCTGATCCCCGGCGCGCTCGGCTTCGCGCTCGCCGCCGGGACCGGCAACGGCGCCCGGATGCTGAACATCGCGGTGTTCGGCGCCACGATCTCGTACGCGCTGATGGCGCTCTCCCACATCGTCCTGCGCCGCCGCGAGCCGGGCCTCGCCCGGCCGTACCGCACCCCCGGCGGTGTGGTGACCTCCTCGATCGCCTTCGTCCTCGCCCTCTCGGCCCTCGTGGCGACCTTCCTGGTGGACAAGGACGCGGCGTTGATCGCACTCGGGGTGTACGTGATCGCCCTGGCCTACTTCGCGTTCTACAGTCGCCACCACCTGGTGGCGAAGGCGCCCGAGGAGGAGTTCGCGGCGCTGGCCGCGGCCGAGGCGGAACTCGAACGCTGACCGACCCCCCGATCCCGACCCCGGAGGACCCCGTGCCCAAGCCGCTCATCGGCGTGACGACCTATCTGGACCAGGCCCGCTGGGGGGTGTGGGACCTGCCCGCGGCGCTGCTCCCGGCCGCGTACCCGCGCCTGGTCCGGGAGAGCGGCGGGCTGGCGGTCATGCTGCCGCCGGACGACCCGTCCGCGGCGGCGGAGACCGTCGCCCGGCTGGACGGCCTGGTGGTCGCGGGGGGCGCGGACGTCGAGCCGGTACGGTACGGGGCCGAGCCCGACCCCCGTACCGGCCCGCCGGCCCGGGCCCGGGACAGCTGGGAACTGGCCCTGGTCGAGGCCGCCCTCGACACCGGTACCCCGCTCCTCGGCATCTGCCGCGGCATGCAACTGCTGAACGTGGCCCTCGGCGGCACCCTCGTCCAGCACCTCGACGGCCATACGGAAGCGGTCGGCGTCATGGGCCGCCACCCGGTCACCCCGATCCCCGGCACCCGCTACGCCGCCCTCGCCCCGGAACGCACCGAGGTCCCCACCTACCACCACCAGTGCGTCGAGGTCCTCGGCAAGAACCTCATCGCCTCGGCCCACGCGGACGACGGCACCGTCGAGGCGATCGAACTCCCCTCCCCCACCTGGGCCCTCGGCGTCCAGTGGCACCCGGAGATGGGCGAGGACCTGAGGGTGATGCGGGGACTGGTCGAGGCGTCGGGAGCGCGCTAGCGGGGGATCCGGCCGCGCGTCAGGAGGGCGTACGCGAGGCCCGAGACGCCCATGCCGAGGGGGAGGGCGAGGTCCAGCCCGCCCAGGGCGTGGGCGACGGGGCCGGTGTAGGCGGTGTCGACGCACAGGGCGGCCAGGCCGGCGCCGCCGAGGACGGCGGCGGCACCGGCCGGGTTGACGCCCGCGGTGTACCAGAAGGGACCGGTCCGGGTCTCGTCCATGAGGGCGCGGCCGTCGTAGGCGTTGCGGCGCAGCAGGATGTCGACGGCGTACACGGTCATGGCCGGGCCGAGCAGGACGACGGTGAGCTGGAGGACGTTGCTCACGGTGTCCAGGAAGTTGGAGACCAGAAGCGCGTACAGGGTCAGCGCGACCGCGACCGTGCCGTCGACGAGGACGCTGCGCGAGCGGCGGATCCGGACGCCCACGGCCTGGAGGGCGAGGCCCGCGCTGTACGCGGTCATCGCGTTGATCGCGATCGTCCCGAGGACGAGGGCGAGCAGGAAGACGGGCGTGAACCAGCCCGGCAGCAGCGACTCCAGGGCGGCCTGCGGATCGGTCATGTCGACGACCGTGGCCGCGAGCGCGCCGAGCGAGCACACCACGACGCTCGGCAGGAAGCCGCCCAGGGCGGTCCACCCGGCGACCGCCTTCGGTGAGGCCGTCGCGGGAAGGTAGCGCGAGAAGTCGGCGCTGGTCGTGTACGAGAGGGGGCCGGCCGCGATGAGAGTGACACCCCCGATCAGGGTCGCCCACAGCTCGGTGCCGGTGAGCGGTCCGTCCGGGGCGTAACCGAAGTCCGCGTGCAGCAGGACCGCGTACCCGACCACCCCGAAGACCGCGGTGAGCGCGATGGTGATCGGCAGGTAGAGCCGGACGATCAGGGCGTGTCCGTACACGCCGATGGTGAGCGTGACCCCGGCGATGAGGAGGACGACGACGATCTTCACTCCGGTGGAGGCGGTCGGCCCGGCCTTCTCCACCAGGGCGAAGGCGGCGCCGGCCGCCGCCGCCAGATTGAGCGCGAAGTAGCAGACCGAGATCGCCCACCCGGTCACCGCGTTGTTCACCCGGTTCCCGCGCACGCCGTACATCGCCCGCGTGATCACCTCGCTCGGCGCCCCCGCCGCGGGCCCGGAGACCGCGAGCACGCCCGTGAGCAGCCAGAACAGGTTCCCGACGACGATCACCGCGATCGCCTGGGCGAGCCCGAGGCCCATCAGCACCAGCGCGCCGCCGACGACGAGGCTGAGGTAGTTGACGTTGGCGGCGGCCCAGATCGAGAAGAGCTCGCGCGGGTGGCCGTGGCGCTCCTCGTCGGGGATGTGGTCGATGCCGTGCGACTCGATCCGTGTGGGCCGATCGGTGGCGGGGTGCCCGGACGTGCTCGGGGCAGGGGTGCTGGAAGCCATACGGCGACCCTCCGGAAGAGCGTGACGTGCCTCACTGGTTGCTTATTGGTCGCACACTCAATAGCATCACCCGTATGTCGTCAAGCGTCCAGCGCAAACGTGTTCGCAAGTCCCCCGAGGCCCGGCGCGCGGAGATCGTCGACGCGGCCGCGGCGGTCGCCCTGACCGAGGGCCTCGAGTGCGTGACCCTCCGGCGGATCGCCGAGGAGCTCGACGTACGCCCGGGGCTGATCAGCCACTACTTCCCCTCCGCGGAGACCCTGGTCGCCGAGGCCTTCGGCACGGCCGCCACCGGTGAGCTCGACGCCCTGCTCCCCGCCGACCGCCCCGACGGGACAACCCCCACCCAGTACCTCGCGCGCTATTTCGCGCTCTCCTCCGGCGACGCGTACGACGACATCAGCCGCCTCTGGATCAACGCCCGCCACCTCAGCCGCTACCGCCCCGTCCTGCGCGACCGGGTCGAGGAGCAGGAGCTCGCCAACGACGCTCGGCTCGAAGGCGTCATCCGCGACGGCATCGCCCGCGGGGAGTTCCGGACCGCGGACCCTCACGTCACGGCGATCCAGATCCTCGTCGTCCTCGACGGCCTCGGTGCCCACGCCAACGCCGACCGCAGCAACCGCCCCGAGCCGGTGCTGCGGATGGCCGTGACCCTCGCGGAACGCGAACTCGGTCTGCCGCCGGGCACGCTCGAACGCGAGGCGAAGGCGCTGCCCGAGGTACTCCCCGCCGCACCGTCCGGGAGCCCGGCGCCCCGGGCGGCCGACTCCCCCGCCCGCTCCGCGGACTCCCCGTCGGAGCCCACCGGGCCCTGAGCCTCTTCCTCCCTCCCCGTAATCCTTCCTGGAGCTCGTGTGCGTACCCGTCTCGTCCTCTCCTCCGCCCGGCTGCTCGACCCCGGCACCGGCTCCTTCCTGCGGGAGACCGCGCTCGCCGTGTCCGAGAGCGGGCGGATCGCCGCGCTCGGCGACGACCGGGAGATCCGCGCGCTCGCGGGCGCCGGGACCGAGGTGATCGACCTCGAGGGCGCCGTGGTGACCCCGGGACTCGTCGACGGGCACCTCCACCCCGTCACCGGCGCCGAACTGACCCACGGCCTCGACCTCTCCCGCTGCGCCGACCTCGCGGACGTCCGCGCGGCGCTCGCCGGTGCCGTCCGCGAACTCGGGCGCGGCGACTGGCTGTTCGGCTGGGGCCTCGACCCCAACGTGTTCGGCGACGAGCCGGTGGACATCGCCCCCTTCGACGCGGTCCTCACCGGCGTCCCGGCCTTCCTGCTGCTCTTCGACGCCCACTCGGCACTGGCCAGCCGCCGGGCCCTCGAACTCGCCGGCGTGGACGGCCCGCGTACCTTTGCCCAGGCCTCGGCGGAGGTCGTCTGCGACGCGCACGGGCGTCCCACCGGCCTGCTCCAGGAGGACGCCGCCTGCGAACTCGTCGAGCGCGTCGCCCCCCGGCCCACCCGCGCCGAGAGCCGTGACCGCCTCGCCTCCGCGCTGCGCTCCATGGCCGCGGCCGGCCTCACCGGCGGCCACGTCATGGACGCCAACGGCGAGAGCCTGGGCCTGCTCGCCGAACTCGACGCCGCCGGCGAACTCCCCCTCCGGCTGCGGGTCGCGCCCTGGTGCCAGCCGGGCGCGGACGCCGACGTCGTGCACGAGCTGATCGCCCAGCAGGGCCGGGGCGGCGCCCTGTGGCGCGTCGACGGCGTGAAACTCTTCATGGACGGGACCATCGACAACGGCACGGCCTGGCTGGAACGGCCCGACTGCCACGGCGAGTCCACCCACGCCTTCTGGCCCGACCCGGCCGCCTACACCCACGTCGTCGGCGAGCTGCACCGGGCCGGGGTGCCCACCGCCACGCACGCGATCGGCGACGCGGCCGTACGGCACGCCCTGGACGCGATCGAGAAGGCGGGCCGCGGGGTCCGCCACCGGATCGAGCACATCGAGACGGTCCCGGACGACACCCTGCACCGCTTCGCGGAGCTCGGCGTCATCGCCTCCATGCAGCCCACGCACTGCTGCGACTTCACCCGCGCCGACCACACCGACAACTGGTCCCGCCGCCTCGGCGAGGAGCGCGCCTCGCGGGCCTGGCGCTGCCGCGACCTCTGGGACTCCGGCGCCACCGTCGTCCTGGGCTCCGACTGGCCGATCGCCCCGTTCCCGCCCCTCGGCGTCATGGCGGGCGCCCGCCACCGCCGCCCCACCCGCGACCTGACCCAGCCGCCGCACGGCCCCGAGCAGGCCCTGACGCCGCTGGAGGCGCTGCGCGGCATGACGGTCAACGCGGCCTACGCGGCGGCCGAGGAACACGAGGCGGGCCGCCTCGCGCTCGGGCACCGCGCGGACCTCACGGTCCTGGCGGACGACCCGCTGACGACCTCCGCGACGGACCTCCCGTACCTGCCGGTGGTCCTGACGACGGTCGACGGCCGGGTGACGTTCCGCGGTACGGAAACGGGCTGACGGCAGGCCCCGCCCCCGGGACGACCGACGACGGCGGGGAGATGCGGGTCCGGACGGCCGAAGGGCTGCCGGGCCCGGACGGCCGACGACGGCGGACGACGGCGGGGAAGGGCCCGGGGCGGGACAGCCGACGACGGCGGGGAAGGGGCCCGGGGCGGGACAGCCCACGACGGCGGGGAAGGGGCTCGGGGCGGGACAGCCGACAACGGTGGGGAGGGGTGCGGGGCCGGAGCGGGGGTGGGGGGGGGCCGGCGGGGGGGGGGCCGGACCCCGCCCACCCCCCGGGAGCCCCC